>OZ244139.1:4800000-6302723 GCA_965216205.1 Acidimicrobiales bacterium
GGTCGCCACCGCCAGCTCGATCTCCTCGGCCTGGAGCGCCGCGAGCTTCACTTTGCCCTCCTCGGGGAGCTCGGGCGGCTCGAACGAGGCGAAGTCCGGTTCCTCACCCTCCTCGAGATCTTCGAAGCTCCCCTCGAACGCCTCGTAGTCGATCGTCGACTCGATCTCCCGCAGCTCGTCCTCGTACTCCTCCCACAGCTCCTCTTCGGGCGTGTAGTCCAGACCTCGCTCGGCAACGCAATCCGCGATCGCCTGCTCCGCTTCCACGATCCGCGGGTCGCCGCTGATCTGCTCCTCGAGCTCGTCCAGCTCCTGCTCGAACGCCTGGAAGAACCGGATGGAGGGGTCGTCGTTCCACGCCTCGCCATAGCAGCCACCGGGCCCGATGAACTCCTCCTCGTCGAGTTGGGCCTGGATCTCCTCATCGCTGAGCGTCTCGTCGAACGCGAACACGTCCTCACCCCAGAGCGCCTCCTCATAGGCAGCCCGCTCCGACTCTGTCATCGCCTGCATGATCTCCTGGTTCGGATCGTCGGCGATCTGGTCCTCGAACACCGAATCATCGAAGCCGACGAGGTCGGGGCCGACCTGACTCTGGGCGAATCGCTGGGTCGTGATGCCGAAGCCGTACTTCGCGACCCATTCGTCGGACCCGAACTCCTCCTCACCGTCGGCGCCGAAGAAGATCGTGTCGTCGACGTCACGAGGGATGTACTCGAAGCCGAGCTCGCGCATGCACTCGGCGACGCGCTGCTCGGTTTCCCGTTCCTGGGCGACGATCTGCTGTTGGGCGCCCTCTTCGTCGCCGAAGAAGTCGGGTTGGCCGAGGAACTCACCGATGGGCGAGTTCCCGCCGGCGCCCTCCGACCCTGCTTCGTTGTCGGAACCTCCGCATGCCGCAGCCGTCAAGACGAACGCGATGAGCATCGATGTGAACCGCACGTTGGTTCCCCCTTTGCCGCCTGTCGACCGAAACCAGCGGCCGAACGCATCGCGATGGTAGACGCTGGCTGCGGTCGATAATCGTCGGGTCGGCGGTGTCAGCCTCGGATCCTCACCGCCGCGGTCTCGGCCTGAACGTCAGCCCAGGTTGCGCCACTCGTTGGAGCGCAGGATGCGGATCCGCTCCTCGGCGGCCGGGTGGGTGGCGAACAGGTTGGTGAACGTCCGACCCCGCCCGGCGAGGGGGTTGATGATGTAGTGGCTCGCCTGGGCCTCCGGCACGCGCGACGGGATCCGTTGGGCATACCCGTGGAGCTTCTCGAGTGCCGAGGCGAGCGGTTCCCCGTCGCCGATGAGCTGTGCTGCGGTGCGGTCCGCCTGATACTCCCGGCTCCGGCTGATCGCCATCTGGATGAGCCCGGCAGCCATCGGGGCGAAGATCGCCATCACCAGCGCGATCGGATTGAATCCGCCGTCGTCATCGCGACCGCCGCCCATCATCGTCTGCCACAGGGTCATGTTGGCCACGAAGCTGATGGTGGTGGCGATCGTGGCAGCAACCGAGCCGATGAGGATGTCGCGGTTGCGGATGTGGGCCAGCTCGTGGGCGAGCACGCCACGGATCTCCGCCCACGACAGTGCCTGGAGCAGGCCCTCGGTCACGCACACGGCGGCGTTGTCGGGGTTGCGGCCGGTGGCGAACGCGTTCGGCTGAGGCTCGGGCGACACGTAGAGCTTCGGCATCGGCATCTCGGCCAGCTGGGTCAGCTCCCGCATGATCGAGTGGTACTCCGGGAGCTGCGCCTCGTCGACCTCGACCGCCCGCGCCGAACGGATCGCGAGCTTGTCGCTGAACCAGTAGGAGCCGCCGGTCATCGCCAGAGCGATGATGAACGCGATGATCAGGCCGCCCCGGCCGAAGAACGACCCGAAGAGCATGATGATGCCGCCGAGCGCGGCGAGGAGGACAGCGGTTTTGAAACCGTTCTTCATGCTTCGATTTTACTGGCGTCGCCGGCCCCACTCGCCCTTCTGCCTGTCGGACGCACCCGTCGTACCGCTTCTGCCTGTCGGACGCCCCGACTATGGCGCGTCCCGACAGGCAGAACCGGCTGGCGAGGTGCGGCGGACCGGCAGATGCCAGCGACTGAGGCGGCGCCTGCCTGCCCACGCAGGTGAACCGGCGCCCGCTGGGCGAAGCGAGCGCGCCGGGGGCTCAGTCGTCGTCCTCCTCGGCAGCCCGGCTCGCGATCTCGGCGACCACGTCGGGATCGGCGAGGGTGGTGGTGTCGCCCAGCTGTCGGCCGTCGGCGACGTCGCGCAGGAGACGCCGCATGATCTTGCCCGACCGCGTCTTCGGCAGATCGGGCACGATGATCACGGTCTTCGGTCGGGCGATCTTGCCGAGCTTGACGCCGACGTGCTCCCGGATCTCGTCGCCGAGCGCCTGCGAGGGCTCGTTGCCGCCGACCAGGATCACGTAACCGATGATCGCCTGTCCGGTGACCTCGTCGGTCCCGCCGACGACCGCCGCCTCCGCCACCGCATGGTGATCGACGAGCGCCGACTCCACCTCGGTGGTGCTGATCCGGTGACCCGAGACGTTCATGACGTCGTCGACCCGGCCGAGCAACCAGAGGTACCCGTCGTCGTCGAGCTTGGCCCCGTCACCCGCGAAGTAGCGACCCTCGAACCGGGACCAGTAGGTCTCGCGGTAGCGGTCCTGGTCTCCCCAGATGCCGCGCAGCATCGACGGCCAGGGCCGGGTGATCGTGAGGTAGCCGCCACCCCGCTCGACCTTGTTGCCGTCGTCATCGACGAGCTCGGCGAACACGCCCGGAATCGTGTGGCAGGCGGAGCCCGGCTTGGTGGTGGTGACACCCGGCAGCGGGGTGATCATGTGGCCACCGGTCTCGGTCTGCCACCACGTGTCGACGATCGGGGTGTCGCCCCCGCCGATGTGCTCGTGGTACCACATCCAGGCCTCGGGGTTGATCGGCTCACCGACCGTGCCGAGGACCCGGAGGCTCGACAAGTCGTGGCCGGCCGGCTCCTGCACACCCCACTTCATGAACATCCGGATGGCGGTGGGGGCGGTGTAGAGCTGGGTGACCTTGTACCGCTCGATGATGTCCCAGAGCCGGTCCTTGCCCGGCGTGTCAGGCGTGCCCTCGTACATGACCGACGTGCACCCGTTGGCCAGCGGCCCGTACACGATGTAGCTGTGGCCGGTGACCCAGCCGATGTCGGCCGCGCACCAGTAGATGTCGGTCTCGGCCTTCACGTCGAACACGTATCTGTGGGTGAACGCGACCTGGGTGAGGTAGCCAGCCGTGGTGTGCATGATGCCCTTGGGCTTGGCCGTCGTGCCCGACGTGTAGAGCAGGTACAGGAGTTGCTCGGCGTCCATCGGCTCGGCCGGGCAGTCGTCGGAGGCGCCGGCCATCAGCTCGTGCCACCACAGGTCACGGCCGGCGGTCATGTCGGGCCCGAGATCGCACCGGTTGACGACCACCACGTGCTCCACGCTGGCCGCGCCCGTCTTCAGCGCCTCGTCGACCGTCGGCTTGAGGGCAGCGGGTGCGCCCCGCCGGTAGCCGGCGTCGGCGGTGATGACCACCTTCGCCTCGGCATCCTCGCACCGGTCGACGATCGCCTCGGCGGAGAACCCACCGAAGATGACCGAGTGGGCGACGCCGATGCGGGCGCAGGCCAGCATCGCCACCGGCAGCTCGGGGATCATCGGCATGTAGATCGCAGCCCGGTCGCCCTTGGCCAGACCGAGATCGCGCAGGACGTTGGCGAACTTCTTCACGTCGGTGAGGAGCTCGGCGTAGGTGATGGTCCTGGTGTCGCCAGGCTCACCTTCCCAGTGGTAGGCGACCTTGTCGCCCCTGCCGGCGTCGACGTGCCGGTCGAGACAGTTGGCCGTGATGTTCAGCTCGCCCCCGATGAACCACTTGGCGAAGGGGAGGTCCCACTCGAGCGTGGTGTCGAAGTCCTTGTCCCAGGTGAGGAGCTCCCGGGCCTGCCGGGCCCAGAAGGCCTCGTAGTCCGCCTCGGCCTCGTCGTAGAGGGCGCGATCGCTCACATTGGCCTGGGCGACGAACGATGCCGGCGGGGCGAACGTCCGTTCCTCGACCTCGAATACTCCAATCGTCTCAGACATGGACGCGCTCCAATGATTCGCCAGTGGTTCGACCCGGGCCGGGCTCGGACACGGCCGACCCCGCGGGCTCGGTGCGGATACTAGATCCTCAACGGGAGGCTATGGGATTTCGGGGCGGCCAACGTTGTGGACCGACCGCTGTCGGCTACGGGAGGCCGTACTGGGTCCGGAGACCGGCGACCATCAGGTCGAGGCCGGCGGCGAACATGGCTTCGCTGGTGATGGTCCGGCGCCGCTCGACCATGGCCCGCAGTGCGGGATCGCTGAGCGTGGCGGGGTCGATCTCGTTGCCCTCGTTGACGAGCGCCATGACCCCGAGCTCGTTGGCAGCGTGGCCCATCACGAACGACGCCGCGAACTGGAAGGCATGGCACGCCTCGTCGCCCTCGAGGCCGACCTTCTGCAGTCGCCCGTACGCCCACAGCAGCACGTTGAGGGCCGACTCGCTCTTGGCCGGTCGGGTGGCGAACAGCTCGAGTGCGGCCGGGTGGCGGACGAGAACGCCGTGGAACGACGAGAAGCCGAGGCGCATGGCCCCTTCCCAGTCCTCGTCGGGCAGGTCGACGGGCAGGTCGACCTCGGCGTAGAGCTGGTCGAGAACCGCGTCGAGAAGGTCGTCCTTGTTGTCGACGTAGTGGTAGAGCGACATCGCCTCCACGCCGAGCTCGCCGCCCAGCTTCCGCATCGACAGGCTCGCGAGGCCGCCCTTGTCGGTCAGCGCGAGAGCGGTGGTGGCGATGAGTTCGCGGCTGAGCGCCGACCTCGTGGGGGCTGTCACCACAGAGACGGTACCCGGTGCGCCAGGAACACAGAAGCGACGCGACGGGCACCATCGCGGAGCGTTCCAGTAACCGCGTCAGGTGGCAGTCGATGGCAGCCAGGTGCAGGTGAGCCAGCGGCCGAGGCCAGCCGGATCGAGCAGGGCATCGGCCTCCCGCACCCTGCTCCGCATGGTGAGGGCCGTGACGTCGGGCGCAGCGGCGTGCCGGCGCCAGTGGCTTCGCCCCTCGTCCACCAGCTCGTCGATGCCCCATCGCCGCAGGAAGGACCGTTGGTCGGTCAGCTCGGTCGGGATCGGGAGCTGGTCGACGGCGACGTCGGTGGTGATGTCCCACGATCCTGGTTCGGTGTAGGGGTCGTCGCCTCGCTGGTGGCGGCGGTAGGTGCGCAGCCAGCCGCCGCGTCGGCCCAGCTCGGCGGTGGTCGCGGTGCCGTAGTCGAAGCAGACGAGGGCCACGGGGTTGCGGGCGAGCACGTCGGTGACCCATGCGTTGGCCTCGGTGAGGACCGGCACCCGGGCGCCCGCCTCGAGGGCTGCCACGTCGGGCGCGGCGAGGATCGGCGGGAGGTCGGCGGTGAGCGGCTCGAGCGCCTCGACCGGCCTGGGGTCGCCGCGGTCACCGACACCGTCGCTGTCGCCGTCGGAAGACCGGACCCAGATCTCCGACCAGCCATCGGTCGTCCGCTCGACGACTCGGAACGGCAGGTTGTCGAGCAACTCGTTGGCCACCACGACCGCATTGGTCAGGTCGTCGGGAAGGTCGGTGGCGCCGTCGGGGCTCCGGTCCACGCCGAGCACGGTGCGGGCCTCGGCGCTCCGGCCCGGCGCTCGGGCAATGGCCAGGGCCAACGCACCCGGCCCGGTGCCGGCATCGACGACCGGGAACGGGTCGGGTTGGCCGGCGAGGTCCCACCAGTGGTCGAGTGCGTTGGCCAGCACCCGACCGAAGAGCGGACCGACCTCGGGGCTGGTGATGAAGTCACCCTCCCGTCGGCCGGCGGCACCGGCGCCTGATCCGTAGAACCCGTGCTCAGCGTCGTAGAGACACCTGGCCATGTACCGGTCGAACCGCTCGAGCACCCGTCGACCCTACTGACCACCCCGACCGCGACGCACTCGCTCCACCATTCCGGCGGCCCCGACGCCCACCCCCGAGCCTTCCGGCGGCCCCGGCGCCCACCGAACATCGTTCTGGCGGACGTGGCACCCGCAGGCGGTAGCAGGGTCCGCCAGAACGAGCATCCGTGGGAGCTGGGTCCGCCAGAACGACCAAGGCGACGAGCGCCACGCCGGACGAGCTTGGGGAGGCGTACGACCGGTGGGGGGCTGGGTGGGCTGGTGGCGGCCTACGGTTGGGCGACTTCAGCGAAGTTGGTGATGTCGGGCACGAACCCGGTCACGCCGGCGATCATCGTGGCGACCACGGTGATGGCGAGCGCAGCGACGAGTGGGGTGGGGACGGCGCCGGCCAGGGGCGCCTCGTCCCCTTCGGGGGTGGGGAGGAACCACATCTGCTTGGCGACGTTCAGGTAGTAGAACGCGGCGACCACCGAGTTGATCGCGGCGATCACGGCCAGCACGATGCTCGGCACCGTGTCGGCCTCCAGCAGCGCGCTGAAGACCTGCCACTTGGCCAGCCAGCCACCCATCGGCGGGACACCGGCGAGCGAGAAGAGGAAGACGGTCATCGCCACGGTCAGACCCGGGGCGTAGTTGAACATCCCGGCATACGACGAGATCTCGCCCGACCGGGTGCGGCGAGCGGCGGCGATCACCACCGCGAACGCTCCCAGGTTCATCGCGGCGTAGATGACGATGTAGGTGACGATCGACGAACGGGCGGAGTCGGGCACGGTGCCGTACACCGCCAGCGGCGCGAGCATGTAGCCCGCCTGGGCCACCCCGGAGTAGGCCAGCATCCGCACGATGTTCGACTGGCGGAGTGCGATCAGGTTGCCGAGCGTCATCGTGGCCGCTGCGAGCACCCAGATGAAGGGCTCGACCACGTCGGACTGCCCCGGGAAGGCGATGATCACGATCGACACCAACGCCACGAAACCGGCGGCCTTCGACGCCACCGCCAGGAACGCCGTGAGCGGCGTGGGGGCGCCCTCGTAGGTGTCGGGGGCCCACGTGTGGAACGGAACCGCCGACACCTTGAAGCCGAACCCGATGATCGTGAACAGGATCCCGAGGGTGAGCACGGCCTGTGACTCGCCGACGTTGAGCGCTTCGGCGATGACCTCGAGCCGGGTGTCGCCGGTGACGCCGTACAACAGCGACATGCCGTAGAGCATGATGGCCGATGCGAACACGCCCATCAGCATGTACTTGAGCCCGGCCTCGTTCGACTTGAGGTCACGCTTGCGCCAGGCGGCCATGAGGTAGGCCGGGATCGACAGCAACTCCAGGGCGACGAAGATCGTGATCAGGTCCCGGGCCGACGTCATGACCATCATCCCCAGCACCGAGGCGGCGATGAGCTGGTAGTACTCGCTGTCGTAGTAGTCGCCCTCGGCCATGTAGTTGGTGCTCAACAGCACCACCACGTAGCCCGAGAGGAGAAACACCCCCTTGAGCACGAGGGAGTACTCGTCGACGACGTAGGCGCCGATCCCATCGGCGGCCCCGCTCTCCAGGGCACCCTGGAACAGAACCCGGGTGGTACCGTTGTCCCACAGGGTCAGCACGGGGATCATCGCCACGAGGAAGCCGAGGCCGGTCAGGGCCGGCATGAATCGGCGGGTCCGCTCCAGGCCGATGATGTCGATGATCGTCACCAGCGCGCCGGCGGCGAGCAGCACGAGCTCGGGGGCGAACGCGTGCCAGTCGATCGGTGGCCGGTCGAAGGGGATCTCCTCGATCACCTCCTGGGCCAGGAGTTGGGCGGCGACGATGCCGGTGGTCACGTTCAGCCTCCCGCCGTCTCGGCGGCGTCACCGAGCGCTTCGAAGACTTGGCCGATGGCCGTCGACGGCCCGTCGGTCACGTCGAACACGAGACCCGGCACGAACCCGAGCAGCACGATCAGCACGAGGAGCGGCACCCAGGCAACCCACTCGGTTGGCACCATGTCGTGGACATGGGGGTCGTCGGCGAACTCCTCGGAGGGAGTGCCGAACGCCGTGCGTTGGAGGAGCCACAGCAGGTACCCGGCGGCGAACACCGTACCGATCGCGGCGACGACCATGTAGACCCGGAACAGGTCGGTCGACACGCCGGGCGCCGGATTGTAAGCGGCGAGGATCGCGGGGAACTCACCCCAGAACCCGGCCAGGCCCGGCAGGCCGAGGGAGGCCATCGTGGTGAAACCGAGGATCCAACCCATGCGCGGCGCCTGGACCAGCAGACCGCCCAACCGCTTGATCTCGAGCGTGTGGTAGCGCTCCTTCACCGAGCCGGCGATGAAGAAGAGCATGCCGGTGATGAGGCCGTGGGCGACCATGCCGAAGATGGCGGCGTTGATGCCGAAGTCGGTGAGGGTGGCGATACCGAGCATCACGTAGCCCATGTGAGCCACCGAGGAGAACGCGATCAGCCGCTTCATGTCGGTCTGGGCGAGGCACCCGAGCGCACCGTAGATGATGCCGATCACCGCCAGCAGGCCGATCCACGGCGCCCACTCCACGGCCGCTTCGGGCAGGATCGGGAGGGCGATGCGGATGAAGCCGTAGGTGCCGAGCTTCAGCAACACGGCAGCCAGGATCACCGAGCCCTGGGTGGGAGCCTGGGTGTGGGCGTCGGGCAACCAGGTGTGGAAGGGGAACATCGGGACCTTGATCCCGAAGCCCATGAACATCCCGCCGAAGATCAGCACTTGGGTGCCGAGGGCGATGTCGCGAGCGGCGACCTCGTCGGCGAGGCCGACCATCGAGAACGTCGTCGACCCGGTGACCCAGTACAGGGCCAAGAAGCTGACGAGCATCAAGGCCGACCCGAACAGGGTGTAGAGGAAGAACTTGATGGCGGCGTAGAGCCTGTCCTCGCCGCCCCATACGCCGATCATGAAGTACATCGGCAGGAGCACGACCTCGAAGAACACGAAGAACAGCACGAGGTCTTGGGCCACGAACGTGCCGAGCATGCCGGTGTGGAGCACCAGCATCAGCATCAGGAACGCCTTGGCGTTCCCGGGCTCTGGAATGTGGTTCCAGGAGTAGACGACGACGAGCGGCGTGACCAGCAGCGTCAGCGCGATGAGCGGGAGCGACATCCCGTCGACGGCGATCGAGTAGCGGGCGTTGATGACGTCGATCCAGCTCCGGTCGGTGGGGAACTGCAGCGTCCCGGTGGCGTCGTAGTCGAAGTTGGCGATGATGTAGGCCCCGACAGCGGCGGTGGCGACGCTGAAGATCAGCGCGATCGACTTGTGGGTCTCTTCCTCGTTCTTCGGCACCAGCATCATCAGGGCTGCCCCGACGAGTGGGAGGAAGACCATGATGGTCAGGCCCCAGTCATTGAGAACGTCGCTCATAGGTGTGCACTCCGATTGGCTGGTGAGGTTCGGGGATCAGTCATTGGTTCAGTCGGCACTCGTTCAGGCGGCACTCGTTCAGGTGGCACTGGCTCAGACGGCGAAGATGAAGACGGCGACGAGAACGGCCGCTGCGCCGAACATCAGGGTGGCGTATTGGCGAATCTGGCCGGTCTGGATCTGGCGGAGGAACTGACCGGACTCACTGGCGGTCCGGCCCGAGGCGTTGACGGTCCCGTCGATCGCACCCTGGTCGACGAACCGGTACACGATACGGCCGACGGCGACCGCCCACCGACCAGCCGTGTTCACGACCCCATCGATCACGTTCTGGTTGGTCCAGTAGGCCAGCCGGGCGAGCGGGCCCTTCGTGTTGCCGACCACGACGTCGGTGTAGAGGTGATCGAGGTAGTACTTGTTGTCGAGCACGTTGTAGCCGGCGGCGGCGAGGCTGTTCCTGGAGCGGACCCCGTCGGAGTACTCGGACGCCTTCGGGTCCTTGGCGTAGAGCGCCTGGTAGTAGCGGTACACCAGGAAGCCGGCGCCGAGGGCGAGGAGGGTGGCCACGATGGCGAGGCTGAGGCTCGGGTTGGCGTGCCCGATCGCCGGGAAGTGGGCCACCCCGGCCGGCTCCACCCAGTCCTCGAACAGGTGGGCCCAGCCCGACGGGAGACCGAGCGTTTCCACGAATGCGCTCGGCATGTTGAGGAACCCGACGATCGTGGCCATGGTGGCCAGGATGATCAGCGGGACGGTGATCCGGTTGCCCGACTCGTGCGGATGGTCATGGCCCCGGTACTCGCCGAAGAAGGTGAGCCACACGGTGCGGGTCATGTAGGCCGCGGTCATGGCGGCGGTGATCATGCCGAAGATGAAGGGAAGCCAGTAGGTGCCGTTGCCGTCGGTGCCGGGCCACACACCGGCGCCGGCGAGGATCTCGTCTTTCGACCAGAATCCGGCCAGCGGGGGTATTCCTGCGAGCGCAGCGGAGCCGATGATGAACGTCCAGAACGTCTTCGGCATGTATTTGCGGAGGCCGCCCATGTCGGCCTTCATGTCGAAGCTGTGGTGGCAGGCGTGGCTGACCGAGCCGGCACCGAGGAACAGGCAGGCCTTGAAGAAGGCGTGGGTGAAGAGGTGGAACATGCCGGCCGTGTAGGCGCCAACGCCGAGTGCCAGCACCATGTAGCCGAGCTGGGAGACGGTGGAGTAGGCGAGAACCTTCTTGATGTCCCGCTGCACGAACGCCAGCGCGCCGCCGCCGACGGTGGTGAGGCCGCCGATGAACGCCATCAGGTTGAGGCTCGACCCGGCGATGCCGAGTCCCTCCCAGAACACCGCGTAGAGCCGGCCGATCATGTAGACCCCGGCGACCACCATCGTGGCGGCGTGGATCAGCGCGGAGACCGGGGTGGGTCCGGCCATCGCATCTGGCAGCCAGGTGTGGAGGATGAACTGACCCGACTTCGACATGACCGCACCCATGAGGCAGACCGCGGCGATCGTGAGGAGCGTGCCGTCGATCTCGCCGGCGACCGCCATGGCGTTGATCTCGATGATGTCGAACGTCCGGCCGGCCCCGAAGTAGAGCACGATCACGCCGATGAGGAGGCCGATGTCGCCGACGCGGTTGGTGAGGAACGCTTTCAGCGCGGCGTCGGAGTTCGGTTTCTCCTCCCACCAGTGCCCGATCAGCGCGAAGGAGCAGACGCCGACGAGCTCCCAACCCACGATCAGTTGCAAGGTGCTGCTCGACAGCACCATGAACAGCATCGCTGCGGTGAACAGCGACAGGAACGCGAAGTAGTGGGTGTAGCGGCGGTCGCCGTTCACGTAGTCGGTGGAGTAGATGTGGACCAGCAGGGAGATCGTGGTGACGACGAACAGCAGCATCACCGACTGACCGTCGATCAGGGTGCCGATGTTGAAGTCGATGCCACCGCTGCCGAACCAGCGGGTATCGGTCACGACGGCGTCGCCCCGGAGTCCTCCGTGGCCGCCCTCCTCCTCCACGAATCGGGCCAGCGACGCCCCGGCCGCCGACTCACCGTCGACGACCAGACCGTGGTCGCCCTCCTCCTCGGAGTGCTCACCGCTCGACTCGCCTTCCGCTCCCTGGATGTCGCCCACCCAGGTGAACGTGGTGAGCAGGGCCAGCACGAACGCGGCGCCGACGGCGGTGATGCCGATCTCGGCGCCCTTGAACGGCAGCCGCTTCCCGAAGAAGAGGATCAACAGGAACGACGCCGCCGGGAGGGCAGGGATCAACCACGCGTTCTCGTACAGCCAGGGAACAGCGGTTTCAGCAGCTTCGACAGCGAACACGGGGGGAGATTCCTAGCCCTTCATGTGTGCCGGGGTGGCGCCCGGCACCTGGAGATCGGCCTGCGGCCGAACATCCCCGGCTGCAGGTTGGTGGTGCCATGCGGTCATCTCAGCCCTTCATCAGGTTGGCTTCGGCGACGTTGATACTGCGGCGGTTGCGGTAGATCAACAACACGATCGCCAGTCCGACGCCGACTTCGGCTGCCGCCACCGCGATCACGAACAAGGCGAAGACCTGCCCGCCGATGTCGCCGTTGTGGGCGCCGAACGCGACGAGGTTGATGTTGACCGAGTTGAGGATCAGCTCGATCGACATCAGGACGAGCACGCCGTTCTTGCGGACGAGCACGCCGTACACCCCGATGCAGAACAGCACAGAGGCGAGGAGCAGGAACTGGTTGAGCAACATCGCGCCGGTCCTTCCCTTAGTCGCGCCGGGCCACGACGACCGCACCGATGAGGGCTGCCAG
This sequence comes from Acidimicrobiales bacterium, assembly GCA_965216205.1. Lineage (GTDB taxonomy): Bacteria > Actinomycetota > Acidimicrobiia > Acidimicrobiales > SZUA-35 > CADEDH01. The sequence continues at coordinate 4,812,162 of OZ244139.1, forward strand.
CAGCAGCACCGACAGTGCCTCGAACGGGACGATATAGGTGGAGAAGATCTCGTCGGAGACCATCTGCGTGGTCTGGGGGGCCATGTTCTCGGGGAGCTCGTCGTCGCCGAAGCCCTCCCACAGGGAGAACGCCATCACCGCCAGCAGGGCGACCGCCACGAGGCCGCCGAGCCACCGCTGCTCGTGATCGAGATCGGTCTCGGCCCCGATCTTGGCTCTCGTGAGCATGACGCCGAACAACAGCAGCACCATGATCGCTCCGAGGTACACGAGGATCTGGGTGGCAGCCACGAACTCGGCGCCCAGGATGACGTAGACCGCGGCGACGGCAGCCAGCACCACGAGCAGGTACAGCGCAGCGTGAACCACGTTCGAGGTGGTCACCATCTTCAGCGCGGCGACGATGGCCACGATCGCGATCACGGCGAAGAACACGTTCACCACCACGGTCTCGCCGCTCGTGAGCGCCTCCTGGGCGAGCAACATGATGCTCATGGTCGAGGCACCTTCTTCGCCTTCACCTCGGCGCCGGCCTCATACGACTCGAAGTCGGGGACGGTTTCCATCCACTGGCCGAGCCGTGTCTTGTCGTGCAGGAGATCGGCGATCTTCAGCTCCGAGTACTCGTACTCCGGGCTCCAGAACAAGGCCTCGAACGGGCAGACCTCCACGCAGATCCCGCAGTACATGCAGAGGCCGTAGTCGATGTCGAACCGGTCGAGCTTGTTGACCTGCCGGGGCTTGCCTCCGGCCCGGCGGGGCGGCGCCAGCTCTTTGTGGCCCTCGATGTAGATGCACCAGTCGGGGCACTCCCGGGCGCACAGCATGCACGCCGTGCAGTTCTCCTCGTGGAGCGCGATCACGCCCCGAGCCCGGGGGGCGGGATCTTCCTTCTCGTGGGGGTACTGCACGGTCTCGGCCCCGGTGGTGACCGTCTTGACGATCTCCTTGAACGTGACCCCCAACCCCTTGACCACACCGGGTACGAGCGCCATCAGAGCACCACCTTCAGCAGACCCGTGACGGCGATGTTGACCAGCGCCAACGGGATCAGGAACTTCCACGCGAACTTCTGGAGCTGGTCCTCACGGAACCGGGGGTAGGTGAACCGGACCCAGTAGATGATGAACGTCAGCAGCAGCATCTTGCCGAGCATGATGAGCGGCCCGAGGAAGTTGAACAGGTTCGAGTAGGGGTCGATGCCGAACAGGTCGGTCACGAACGGCGGGACCGACCAGCCGCCCAGGAACAACACCGACCCGAGGAAGGCGAAGATGTTGGCGGTGGCGAACTCGCCGATGAAGAACAGGAGGAACCGGAAGCCCGAATACTCGGTCATGTAGCCCGACACGAGCTCCGACTCGGCGATCGGCATGTCGAACGGGGTCTGGGTGAGCTCTGCCTGCACCGCGACCACGAAGATGAAGAAGCCGACGACCTGGGTGATGATGAACGGGTTCCCCAGCGCCCCCCACCCGAAGATCTCCCCGTCGATCTGGGCTTCGACGATGCGGCTCATGTTCAGCGACCCCGCCTGGATGACCACGCCGACCACGGCGAGCACGAGCGGCAGCTCGTAGGCGATCAGCTGACCGGCGGCCCGGAGCCCGCCGAGGAGTGAGTACTTGGAGGCGCTGGCCCAGCCGGCCATGAGGATGCCGATCACCGACACCGACGACACCGCGAGCGCGAAGAAGATGCCGGTGTCGAGGTCGGCGAACACCGCGTCTGGTCCGAACGGGACCACCAGCACCAGGAGGAACGTGCTCATCAGCACCACGTAGGGGGCGGCGGTGAACACGAAGCGATCGGCCCGCTCGGGCACGATGTCTTCCTTCTGGGCGAACTTGCCGAGCTCCGCCACCAGCTGGAGGGAGCCGTACGGCCCCGCCTCCATCGGGCCGAGGCGGCTCTGCATGAAGCTCACCATCTTGAACAGGTAGAGGTAGACGGTGGCGCCGGCCGGGATCAGCACCGCGACGAACGCGAGCACCAGCTTGATGACCGACTCCTGCCAGTACGCGAGTTCCACTGCGAGCGCGCTCACCGGTCGATGTCCCCGAGGATGAAGTACAGCGAGGCCAGGATCGTGATCACGTCGGGCACATAGGTGCCCCGGAGCAGCCACGGACTGATCGACATGTTGGAGAAGCTCGCCGAGCGGATCTTGACCCGGAACGGCTCGAGCCCGCCCTGGCTGACGACGTAGTAGCTCATGACGCCGAGCGGGTTCTCGGTGGCCACGAGGGCCTCACCGGCCGGCACCTTGATGATGCGGGGCACCTTGGCCATGATCGGGCCGCCGGGGATGCCGTCGAGGAGTTGGTCGACGATGTCGCACGCCTCCCGGACCTCCTGCAGCCGGACCCAGTACCGGGCGAACGAATCGCCGTCGGGGTGGGTCCACACCTTCCAGTCGACCTGGTCGTAGACCAGCCCGCAGGGGTTGTCACGGCGGAGGTCCCAGTCGACCCCGGATGCCCGGATGTTGGCCCCCGACAGGCCATACGACAGGCCAACATCGGCCGGTATGACGCCGATGCCGCGGGTGCGGGTCTCGAAGATCTCGTTGCCGACGAGCAGATCCTCCATCTGCTGGCAGAACTTGCGGATCTCGTTGAGGCTGCGGCGGGTCTCGTCGATCCAGCCGGCCGGAAAGTCGTCCTTGACGCCCCCGATGCGGTCGAAGTTGGGGTGGAAGCGCCCGCCGGTCGCAGCCTCGATCTGGTTGAGCACGTGCTCCCGGTCGCGGAAGGCGTAGAACACGGGCGTGACGGCACCGAGCTGCACGCCCATGTCGCCCAGGAACAGGGTGACGTTGGCGATGCGGGCCATCTCGAACAGGATCGTGCGGATCCACTGCGCCCGGGGCGGAGCCTCGATCTCCATCAACTGCTCGCAGGCGAGTATGAAGGGCACCTCGTTGGCGAAGCTGCCGAGCCAGTCGATCCGGTTGATGAGCGTGGTGACCTGGGGATAGGTGCGAACCTCGGCCAGCTTCTCGTAGCCGCGGTGCATGTACCCCATGATCGGATCGGCCTCGATGACCTGCTCGCCATCGAGCCGGGCCACGATGCGCAACGTGCCGTGGGTAGCGGGGTGCTGAGGTCCGATGTTGAGGGTCATCCCCTCGGCTTCGAGCTCCACGTTGACCCTGGCGTCGGCCGCCTGGGCGGCGATGTAGGCCAGCGCTCGACGGTCGTCGACGGCGGTCACGAGCCCTCCCCACTCTCGCCGCTCGCCTCGTCGGGCTCTGGATCTGCTTCCGGCATCGGCTCGACGTCGACGATGCCGGGCCACGGCTTCACGATCCGGGCCAGCAGTGGGTAGTCCTTGCGGAGCGGGTGACCCTCGAAGTCGCCGGGCAGGTACAGGTTCCGGAGACCGGGGTGGCCGGCGAAGGTGATGCCGTACATCTCCCACACCTCCCGTTCGTGCCAGTCGGCGCCGGGGTACTCGCCGGTCCAGGTGCCGATCGTGAGATCGTCGGCCACGTCGGCTTTGACCGTGAGCCCCAGGTGGGTGGTCAGGCTGTAGACCCGGGCCAGCACCTGGAACCGGGTGGCGCCGCCGGTGACACCGTCGGCGCCGGTACCGGTGAGGCCACCGGCATCGGCGGTGCTGTCGTCGGCACCGCCACCTCCGCTGTCGCCACTGTCATCATCGCCGCTCTCGCTGGTGGCGGCGGCCGTGGCCGCACCGAGCACCTTGTCGACCTCGGAGTCGAGGCTGCGGCCATACGGTGACTGCATCCAGTCGATGGCGGAGAGCCAGTCGAAGAACCGGAACCGTTGCCGGTTCCGGAGATAGTCGGCGGTGGACGACCACGCCTCGGTCTCGACCCGGATCCACAGATCGCTCCCGGGGACGAGGTGGCTGGCGACGAGCGCGTCGCCGAGCTCGTCGGTTAGGGCTTCGAGGAGCGACTGCCGTCCCTCGTCGACCGGTGCCTGCTCGGTCTCGTCGGGGGTGGTGTCGGTGTCTGCGTCAGCTGATGGCAAGGGGATCACCCTTCCACTTCTCGGCCATGTCCTCGTTCTGGATCATCTCCTGCAGGAGGACGATGCCCTCGAGCAGCGCTTCTGGTCGCGGTGGGCAGCCCGGCACGTAGACGTCGACGGGGATGATCTGGTCGACGCCCTTCGTCACCGAGTAGCTGTCCCAGTAGGGGCCGCCGCAGTTGGCGCACGAACCCATCGAGATCACGTACTTCGGCTCCGGCATCTGCTCGTAGAGCCGGCGGACGGCCGGCGCCATCTTGTCGGTCACGGTGCCCGATACCACCACAAGGTCGGCCTGGCGGGGGCTGGCGGGCAGCGGGATGACGCCGAGGCGCATCACGTCGTAGCGGGGCGACCCGAACGCGGCGCCCATCTCGATCGCGCAGCAGGCGAGACCCCACTGGTAGACCCACAGCGAGTACTTCCGGCTCATGTTGAGCAGCGAGCTGAGCGCCTTGGGAACCTTGCCCGATTCAACTAGTCCCATCGGCGTGCCCTTCCGTCGACCCCGGCCCTCGAAGTCGTGCTCGTCATGATCGTCGTCGTGCTGGTGTCGGTGCTGGTGGTGGTCGTGCTGTCGGTGGTCGTCGAGGTCCGGTTCGTCACGCCCATCGCAGGACGCCCTTGCGCCAGGCGTAAGCCAAGCCGAGAGCGAGGATGAATATGAAGATCACCATCTCCACCAACCCGAAGTAGCCGTACTGCTCGAGCCGGGTTGCCCAGGGAAAGATGAACACCGCCTCGACGTCGAACATGACGAACAACAACGCAAAGATGTAGTACCTGATCTGGCTCTGCGACCAACCGGAGCCGACGGGATCGACGCCGCTCTCGTAGTTCTCGACCTTCCCCGTGGTCGGGCGGTCGGGACGGAGGAGCGACGCGAGCCCGATGAAACCGCCGACGACACCGATCGCCAGCAGGGAGAAGAGAATGACGAGCAGATACTCGCGAAGGAACTCCGACACGACTGGCGACTCTACCTGTGGCCAGGGGGCCGAACCAAGATCCAACAATGTGACATTCTCGTGGAGATTGTCGGAGCCGCCGGCCGATCATGTCCTGGTCGTCTACGGGACCCTTCGCCCTGGTCGCTCCAACTTCGACATCGTCGCCTCGATTCCCGGCACCTGGTTGTCGGGCACGATCCGGGGAACGCTCGGCACCCACCCGGCCGGCCACTACGCCGGGTTTCCCGCGTTCCGGCGCGAGCCTGCTTCCGACCAGGTGGCCGGTGAGGTCCCGGTGGATGTGCTCGTCTCGGACGAGCTGCCGGGTCACTGGTCCCGCCTCGACGCATTCGAGGGCCCCGGCTATCGCCGGGTCGTGGTGGCGGTCACGCTCGACGCCGACCCCACACCCTTGCAGGCCATGGTGTACGAGTCCTGGCCCGAGGGCGACCCGACCCTCGCCTGACCGCGGCGCAACACCCGCACGAAGTGTCTGGCACCGGTGTGCGGGGGTCAGGTGCGGGTGATGTCGAGGCCGAAGAGCTCGCTGAAGCGGGCGGCGTAGGCGTCGTCGTCCTCGATGGCGCCCAAGGCGATCCAGTCCTGGTCGCTGATCTTGGCCCGACCGCTGCTCAGCTCCTCGCCGCCCCAACCACAGGTGTACCGGAACTTCGGTGGGTCGTCGGTGGCGGCCGCGTGGATCACCTCGGCCACCTCATCGGGCCGCCCCGGGGTCTGGAGGCCCTTCTCGTAGAACCCGAACAGCCGCCGGTAGTGCGGACCGTAGGCGCCGGTGACGTCGGGGGCGTCGGTGTTCTTGGCCATGATGGCCGTCATCACGATGCCGGGCTCGATGAGCGCCACCCGTATCCCGAACGGGGCCACCTCCTGGGCGAGACCCTCGGTCAGGCCCTCCAGCGCCCACTTCGAGGCGACGTAGGGCGACTGGGCGATCGCGGCGATGATCCCGGCGATCGAGGAGACGTTGATGATGCAACCACTCCCCCGCTCCCGCATCTGGGGCAGCACCGCCTGGGCGCAGCGGATCGTTCCGTAGAGGTTGACGTCCATCACCTCGGCGTAGGTGTCGATCGGCGTCTCCTCGGTCACGCCGTTGCCGCCGATGCCGGCGTTGTTGACGAGCACGTCGATCCCGCCTGCCGCGTCGGTGACCTCGGCGATGGCGGCGTTGACCGAGTCGGCGTCGGTCACGTCGCACACCGCCGGATGCACGGTCACGCCGGCCTCGTCGGCCATCGCCTGGAGCTTCGCCCCCTTGTCGAGGCTCCGCATGGAGCCGTAGACGGTCCAACCCCGGCCGGCGAGGTCGACCGCGGCCCCCCGACCGATTCCGGAGTTCGCTCCTGTGATGAAGGCAACAGTCATAGTGCGTGACCCTACAGCCCGGCTTCGACCAGGACCTTCCCGAAATTTGTGGAGTTTGCAGCGGCTCCCGCTGCAAACTCCACAAATTTCGGGGGTGCCACGCTCGACCCAGGCATCCTGGAACCCATGTTGTTGGATCGCATGCCGCAGGCGCCCCCGGAAGGGCTCGTCATCGGGCCGCTCTCGGTGCCGGTGCCGGTGGTGCTCGCCCCGATGGCCGGCGTGACCAACGCACCCTTCCGGCGGCTGTGTCGACGCTACGGTGCCGGGCTGTACGTGAGCGAGATGATCTCGGCCCGGGCCCTGTGCGAGGGCAACGAGAAGACCGATCACCTGGCCAGCTTCGCGGCCGACGAGAACCCCCGCAGCCTGCAACTTGCCGGGGTGGAGCCTCGCTATGTCGGCGACGCCGTCCGTCGCCTGGTCGACGCCGACCGGGTCGATCACATCGACCTCAACTTCGGTTGCCCGGTCCGCAAGGTCACCCGCCATGGCGGGGGTGGAGCGCTCCCCTACAAGCGGCGTCTCTTCGCCCGCATCGTCGAAGCGGCGGTCGAGGCCGCCACCACCGGGCCTCGACCGGTTCCGGTGACGGTCAAGCTCCGGGTGGGGATCGACGACGAGCACCGCACCTACCTCGACGCCGGCCGGATCGCCGAACAGGCGGGGGTGGCAGCGGTTGCGCTGCACGGCCGGACCGTGGCCCAGCTCTATTCCGGCACCGCCGACTGGTCGACGATCGCCCGACTGAAGGAAGCCGTCACGTCGATCCCCGTCCTCGGTAACGGCGACATCTGGGAGGCCGACGACGCGTTGGCGATGATGGCCGAGACCGGGTGCGACGGTGTGGTGATCGGCCGCGGCTGCCTGGGTCGACCGTGGCTGTTCGGCCAGTTGGCGGCGGCGATACGGGGCGAGGCGGTGCCACTGCCCCCGTCGTCGGGCGAGGTCATCAGCGTGATGGCCGAGCACGCCGCGCTGCTGGTCGACTGGTTCGGTCCGCACCGCGGGATTCGCGAGTTCCGCAAGCACACCGGCTGGTATCTGAAGGGCTACCCGGTCGGCGGGGAGCTCCGGGGTCGGCTCGGGCAGATCGAGTCGCTCGATCACCTCGCCGAACTGCTGTCGCTCGTGCCCGACGCACCCCTGCCGGACGAGAACCGCCGCGTCGCCCGCGGTCATACCCGCGGTCCGCAGACGGTGGCCCTCCCCGACGGCTGGCTCCACGACCCGCTCGACGACGCCGTCGCCGCCCCGGCCGGCGATTCGTCCGCCTCCGGCGGCTGACGCCGCCCCCACGCCAGCCCTCCCCTGGCAGATCCGGCGCGCACCCCACGTGCAAAACGCTGCCAAAGCCCACAGCACCCCAGCCCTGGCAGATCCCACGCGCACCCCACGTGCAAAACGCTGCCAAAGCCCACAGCACCCCAGCCCTGGCAGATCCCACGCGCACCCCACGTGCAAAACGCTGCCAAAGCCCACAGCACCCCAGCCCTGGCAGATCCCACGCGCACCCCACGTGCAAAACGCTGCCAGTCGAAGGGGAGACCCCGCTTCTGGCAGAATCCACGCGCACCCTACGGGGCGGAGTGGGTCAGGGGTGCTTGATCAGCTTGTAGCCGAGGCCGCGGATGGTGATGATCGCTGCGGGGTTCGACGGGTCGAGCTCGATCTTGGAGCGGAGCCGCTTGATGTGCACGTCGAGGGTCTTGGTGTCGCCCACGTAGTCGCTCCCCCACACCCGGTCGATCAGGATCTCCCGCGTCAGAACCCGACCGGCGTTCGCCATGAGCAACCGGAGGAGGTCGAACTCCTTGAGCGGCAAGTCGACCACCTCACCCCGTACCGTCACCTGGTGGCGTTCGGTGTCGACCGTGACGTCGCCCACGGTGAGGACCTCCCCCTTGGCCGCCTCCTCGTCGTCGGTGCTCCACTGCGACCGTCGAAGAAGCGCCCGCATGCGGGCCACGAGCTCCCGCAGCCGATAGGGCTTGGTCACGTAGTCGTCGGCACCGACCTCGAGGCCGACAACGCTGTCGATCTCCTCGGCCTTCGCGGTCACCATGATGATCGGCACCCGCGAGCGGGCCCGGATCTCCCGGCACACGTCGATACCGGAGATTTTCGGCAGCATCACGTCGAGCAGGACGAGATCGGGTTCGCTGGCCTCGAACCGATCGAGGGCCTCTCGGCCGTCGCGGGCGACGTCGACGACGAAGCCCTCCCGGGCGAGCCCGATCGTGAGCGCCTCGACGAACGACTCCTCGTCCTCGACGATCAGGATGGTGGCGTTGGCGCTGGTCATGAGCCTCTCATCGGTCCGCGGCGTCACGGCCGGAAGGTGTCGTCGGCCGGCTCCGCTTCGCCGCTACCGACCGGGCCGAGCGCCGGCAGCCTCACCGTGAAGGTCGTGCCCTCGCCCTCGGTGGAGTCGACCTCGATCGTGCCGCCGTGGTTGGCGACGACATGGCGGACGATCGAGAGTCCCAGCCCCGTACCACCGCTCGCCCGGCTGCGGCCCCGGTCGACCCGGTAGAACCGCTCGAAGATCCGGTCGAGGTCCCTGCGGGGGATCCCGATGCCGCTGTCGTGCACGCCGAGCTCGATCCGGTCGTCGTGGCGGTGCGCGCGAACCGAGACGGTGCCACCGTCGGCCCCGATGTACTTCACCGCGTTGTCGAGCAGGTTGTAGATCGCCGAGCCGAGCTGGATGGGGTCACCCAGAACCTCGAGGTCGCACGCCGGCAGGAAAACGCCGAGCGCGACGTTGCGCTGCTCCGCCGCAGCCCGGACCCTGTCGGCCGCCGATGCCACGACCGACTGCAATCCGACCGGTTCGAAGTCGTCGCCGGATCCGTGCTCGATCTCGCTCAACTGGAGGAGGTCGCCGACCGTGTCCGCCAGCCGCTCGGCCTCACCGTTGATTCGCATCGCGAGCTGGGCGACGACCGCGCGGTCAGCGCCCCGATCGGCCTCGCAGCCGGTCTCGCGGTCGGTCTCGAGGTCCGTCTCGTCGACCAACGTCTCGGCCAACAGTGCGAGCGCCCCGATCGGCGTCCGCAACTCGTGACTGATGTTGGCCACGAAGTCGCGCCGGATCGCGTCGATCCGCTCCTGCTCGGTCATGTCGACGATCAACACGTTCACCCCGAGCTCACCGGGCCCTCCTTCCGATCCGATCGGGTGGGCGCTCACCCGGAGCGTCCGCCGGGGCGGGCCGTAGATCTGCAGCTCGCGATCGCGGCCGGCACCGTCGTCGAGCGTGGCCCGGGCGAGCTCGTCGATGGCCCGGGCCACGACCACATCACCGTGCCGGCCGGTGAGAAATGAGCTGGCCACGCCGTTGGCGACCACCTGTCGGCCCTCGGTGTCCACGAGCACGACACCGATCGGCATGCCCTCGATCGCCGCCTGCAGGCTCGGCCCGTGGTCGGCCTCGGCCGTCTCCGCCGCGGCGGCGCCGTCCACGGCCCGAGCCACCGATCGAAGCTCGCGCTCGAGACGACTGGCTCGACGGGTCTGCACGATCACCGCCCCCAGCAGCGCGAGGGCGAGGGCAGCGAGCACCGCCACCAACGTCACCACGACCGCTGAGCCCTGCAGTGCAGACAACCGTGCGGGCAACCCGGTTGCAGGTCGTTCGTGCGCACCTGGTCCTCACCTAGTCCTCGTCGGGCGGTTCGACCGCGTCAGCCGCTTCCCGACCGGATCTCCTGGTCGACGCCCTGGCCGCTCCCGCGTGCTCGGGCATCCAACCGTCGACCATGTAGCGAACCCGCTCGCCGATGTTGACCGCGTGATCCCCGATGCGCTCGAAGTAGCGGCAGACCAGCGCGAGCTGCACCGCCGGCTGCAGCTCCAGGGCGCTCTCGTCGTGGCTCTCGAAGATCGCCTTCACGGTGTCGATGTTGAGCCCGTCGAGCCGGTCGTCGATGTCGTCGAGCGCGGAGGCGAGACCGACATCGCGCTCGACGTAGGCGTCGATCGACAGCCGGAAGAGTCGCGCCGCCTCCTCGCTCATCTGGACGAGCAGGCCGCGGACCCGGGGATCGATCTCGGTGCCGTAGATCCGGCGGGTCGCCTTCGCGATGTTGGTCATGAGGTCGCCGGAGCGCTCGATCTCGCTGTTCATCCACAACGCAGCCGTGATCGCCCGCAGGTCGGAGGCCATCGGGTTCTGCAGCGCGAGCAGCCGATAGCACTGCTCCTCGAGCTCGACGGAGAGCGCGTCGATCAGGTCGTCGTCCTCGATGAGGGCCTGGGCCGCGGTGAGGTCGCTCGAGAGGAAGGCTTCGGTCCCTCGGGGGATCGCCTCGCTCACCAGGCCGGCCATCTCCACGATCCCCTGGTGCAGGTCGTCGAGCTGTTCCTGGAATCCCGTGCGCAGTGCCTCGGTCATGGTCGTCGCTCCCGGCTCGCCGTTCAGCCGAATCTTCCGGTCACGTAGTGCTCGGTGCGCTCGTCGCTCGGGTTCGAGAAGATCGTGCTGGCCTCGTCGAACTCCACCAGTACACCGGTGCGCATCTCCGACTCGGTCGACACCTCCACGGTGAAGAACGCCACCCGATCGCTCACCCGTGCCGCCTGTTGCAGGTTGTGGGTGACGATCACGATCGAGTAGTCGGTCTTCAGGTCCTGCATCAGCTCTTCTATCTTCACGGTCGCGATCGGGTCGAGCGCCGAGCAGGGCTCGTCCATCAGGAGCACGTCGGGGTTGGTGGCGATCGCCCTGGCGATGCAGAGCCGCTGCTGCTGGCCACCCGACATGCCCAGCGCCGACTCGCCGAGCCGGTCCTTGACCTCGTCCCACAGGGCCGCCCGCCGCAGCGCGCTCTCGACGATCCCGTCGAGGGCCGCGCCCTTCTTGGCGAGCCCGGCGATGCGGGGACCGTAGGCGACGTTGTCGTAGATCGACTTCGGGAACGGGTTCGGCTTCTGGAACACCATCCCGATGCGGCGCCGGACCTCGACCGGGTCGACCTGCCGGTCGTACAGGTCGACCCCGTGGTACCGCATCGAACCGGTGACCCTGGCGGAGGGGATGAGATCGTTCATCCGGTTGAAGCAGCGGAGCATCGTGGTCTTGCCGCACCCCGACGGGCCGATGAATGCCGTGATCTCATGGGACGGGACCGCGAGGGTGACATCCCGAATGGCCCGGAAGTCGCCGTAGTACACGCTCACGTCGTGGACGTCGAACACCGTCTCGACCGACCGGTCGACGTCCTCGCGTCGGCCGCTCTGGTGGTCTGGCAGGGGCGACGCGTCGTCGATCGCCGTGTCCTCGAGCACCTCGATGTCCTCCGCTGCTGGGATCCGTTCGCCCTGCGGGTTCCGTTCCAGGCTAGAGGTGGTCAGGTCGGGCATCACGGTCTCCTCGGGTGTCATCCCCCGCGCCTGTTCTCGACGTGGTTGCGGAGCAGCACCGCCGCGGTGTTGGCCAGCAGCACCACGCAGAGCAGGACGACGATCGCCGCTGCCGTCACCGCAACCCAGTCCTCACCCGGACGCCCGGCGAACACCGTGATCAGTATCGGCATGGCCGTGAACCGCTCCCCGAGCTGCTCGAGACCGAAGAACCCGGTCTGGGGGCCGAGCTTGCCCTGCACGGCACCGACCAGGATCAGCGGTGCCGCCTCGCCGAGGGCGCGAGCGAGCGACAGCAGTGTCCCGGTCAGGATCCCCGGTGCGGCGTAGGGCAGCACCTGGTGCTTGACCACCTCCCACTTCGTGGCCCCCACGCCGTACCCGGCTTCGCGGAGGCCCTGGGGCACCGCCCGGATCGCCTCGGAGGCGGTGATGATCACGATCGGCAGCACGAGGACCGCGAGCGTGACGCCGGCGGCCGCCGTGGTCTTGCCGGCATGGGCTTCGACCGATCGGGGAACGAACCCGTCGGCGAGCTTCACGAAGATCGTGAAGCCGAGGATCCCGTACACCACCGACGGCACCCCGGCCAGGTTGCGGATGTTCACGTCGATCAACCGGGTGAGCCGGTTCGATGGGGCGTACTCCTGCAGGTAGACCGCAGCGGCCACACCGGTGGGGAACGCCACGACGATCACGAAAACGCCGATCCAGAAGGTGCCTCGCAGGCCCTGGAAGATGCCGGTCTCGTCGGCCCGGGTCCTGGTCTCGGCCGACAGGAAGTCGCCGAGCCGTCCGGCCAGCGTGCCCCACCCGTCGATGATCACCGACGACAGCAGCACCACGAGGATCAGGAGCGCCAGGAGCAGGGCCGCCTGGAGCACGAGCCTGACGAGCAGGCCGACCGGTTCGATCCGCGAGCGCTGCAGCTCCTGCTGCACCCGCTCGCCGACCGTCGGGTCGAGGACCCGGCCGATTGCGCCCATCAGTAGGCCTGCCTCACCCGCTGGACGAACCGGTCGGCGATCAGGTTCAGCACGAGCGTGATCACGAACAGCACCAGGCCCACGAAGAACAGGCTCTGGAACGTGAGGGCCTCGCCCACCACGGCGTCGGTGCCCGAGGCCTGGGCAGCCATGGCGGCGGTCATCGTGGAGCCCGGATCGAGCGGGGAGACGGTGAACTGAGCCGAGTTGCCCCCACCGCCGGCGGCGATGAAGACCACCATCGTCTCGCCGATCGCCCGGGAGACGGTGATGATGAACGCCGCCACCAGTCCGGCCACCGCGGCGGGGAGCACGACCCGGACCGTGGTCGCCCATTTCCGGGCGCCCATCCCCGCCGACGCCTCCCGCAGCGCGTCGGGCACCGAGCGCAGCGCATCCTCGGAGACCGATGCCATCAGCGGGATGGTCAGCACACCGACGCCGAGGCCGGCGGAGGCCAGGCTCTGGAGGTTGGCATCGAAGAAGCGCTGCACCACGTTGGGGGCCAGCCACTGCAGGGCGAAGAAGCCGAGCACGACCGACGGGATGCCGGCCAGGACCTCGAGCGCCGGCTTCACGATCTTGCGCACCCGGGTGCCGGCGTACTCCGAGAGGTACACGGCTGCACCCATGCCGACCGGGAGGGCGACGAGCATGGCCACGCCGGTCACGATGATCGACCCGACGATCAGCGTCTTCAGGTCGTACTCGCCGAGTCGGGGCGCCCACTGGTCGCCCCAGAGGGTCGACCAGTCGACCCGGGTCACGAACGTCCAGGCCTCGAACACGAGCGATCCGACGATCCCCACGCTCACGAGCACCGAGAAGATCGCAGCTCCGAAGAAGACGGCACCCACCGTGCGCTCCTTGCGGAGCCGTCGGCGGTCGCCGGCGAGCGCATCCAGGGTCACCGGGCCCGGCATCGCCTCACCGCCCTTCCCAGACGGCGATCGTGTCGGCGATGTCGGGGAGGGCCACATAACCGCTCGCGCCGAACGCCTCCGTGACCGACTCCTCGTAGCCGTCGGTGAGCAGGAAGTCGACGAACGCCGCCACCTCCGGCCGCTCGGCCGATGTCGCCGACACGTACAGGTAGAGGGCCCGGCTCACCGGGTAGCTGCCGTCGGCGATCGTGTCGATGGTGGGCGCCACGCAGTCACCGCCGGGCTCGGCCGAGATGGCGAGCGTCTTGACCGTGTCCGCGTTCTCCTCGGCGAAGGCGAACCCGACCCAGCCCAGCGAGCTCTCGCTGCCGGCGATGCCCTGGACGATCACGTTGTCGTCGGGGTTGCCGGCGAAGTCGGTGCGGATGAGGCTCGCGCCGTCGCCGATGCGGTCGGTGCCGATGCCCTCGAGGGCGATCTCGATGAACGAGTCGTAGGTGCCGGACTCGGTACCGGGCGCCGAGATCGCGAGATCGGCGTCGGGGTAGGGGGCGACGTCGGAGCCGAGCTCGGCTGCCAACTCGTCGGCGTCGGACCAGTTCTCGAACCCGTCCGACTCCCCGCCGAGCAGGGCGTAGAGATCGGCGAAGCTCAGGCAGCTCACCGCCTCGTTGGCGGGGTTGGTCATCACCGCGATGCCGTCGAACGCGATGCGCAACTCGACGTACTCGACACCGTTGGCAGCGCAGTCGTCCGCCTCCTCGTCGCTGATCGGGCGGGAGGCGTCGGAGATGTCGGTCTCACCGGCGCAGAACACCTTGAAGCCGTCACCGGTGCCGGGGCCGTCGACGGTGATCTCGACACCGTTGGCGCCAGCGTCGCCGAACAGCTCGGCGGCCCGAGCGGTCACGGGCTCGACGGTCGAGGAGCCGGACACGTTGATCGCGCCCGAGAGGCCGGCGAGGTCACCGCCGTCGCCGTTGGCGTCGGCGCCGTTCGAGCCGACATCGGCCGGGGTCTCGTCGTCGGCGCCGCCGCAGGCTACGGCGATCAGGGCGACGGCCGCCACGATGGCAGCCAGGCGAGCGATGGTCCTCGTGATTCGCACGTCGTCTCTCGATCCTCTCCCGAGGGAGTCCACCTGCCCGGGACGGCAGGTACTGGAGACAAGGTACGGAAGGCGATCGACACGAAGAGGTCGCTCACCTGAACGTTGCGCGAAGCAAGGTGAACGGAAGGTTACGGGGGCTGCGTGGTCGACGCTCGGGTTCGGCCGTTGCGGTCGAGCGCCCGCCTACTCGCCGGCTGTGGTGGAGCTCTCGGCCGTGGTCTCCGAGTCGGCTCCCGACGTGGTCGAACCCGCGGCGGTCGTCGTGGTCTCCTCGTCCGCTGGTGGAACCGTCGCGTCGCTCGCAGCTGCGGTCGTGGTCGGCGCTTGCGCCGGCGGCCGGGTGGAGATGTACCGGGGGTCTATGTCGGGACTGTCCCAGCAGTGGCGGCTCTCGGCCCACGGCCTCGCCCCCGACTCCCGGTAGGTCAGGAGCGCTGCCTCGTCCTGCTGGGCCGGGGTGGCGAGGTGGGCCTGGGGAACGCCGTAGCGCTCGGCGTGGCCGTACCACTCCCAGCTCATGGTCAGGAACTGGTACGCGCCGCGGGCGGTCGAGGTCACATGCGCAGCCTGGTAGTTGTTCGACGACTCGCAGAACCGGACCCTGAGCAGCAGGTCGGGCAGGTCGACACCGTTGCCACCGTCGATCCACTCGCTCTCCGGCTCGATGCTGGGCTCCACCCAACCGCCGGGATCGGGCTCGTAGCCGAGCTCCTCCGGGTCGACGGTCTGGGCGATTCCGGCGAGGTCGATCTGCAGTGGTAGCGCTGCGCTGCGAACGTCGGCGAAGGCGACGACGGTGGAGGTCGTGGTCGACACGAGGGCTCGGGTCGCGACGGGCCCGATGGCCGAGTCTGCCTGCTGGGCTCGTCCCCCGGCGACGATCGACGAGCTCTCGGGCCGACCGAACGGGGCGATCGTGAGCACGATGAGCACGAGCAGGCCGACGACCATCACCCGCCCGATGATCGAGCAGGCGAAGCCGAGGGAGAGGCCGCCTCTCCTGGTCTGGCTCCGACGCGAGCGATCGAGATCGTCCAACTGGTGGACGGGCCCCTCGTCATCGAGCGCATCGAGCGTGTCGAGCTCGTGGAGCCGTTGGGGGTCGTGGAACGCGTGGAACCGGTCGAACGCGTCGAGGTCGGTGTCGATGGGGTGGTCCTCGAGGACCCGGCGGGTGGAGGTGGGCGGCACCGCTGCTGCGTCGATCCTCGCCAGATCGATCGTCATCGGCTCGGTCAGCGTTGGTCGGAGCGGTGCCGAGGTGATCCGTGCCGAGGAGATTGTCGGAGGTTCGAGCCTCGGGGACCGGATCGGTGACGCGACACGCGAACTGAGCGCCACGTCGACATCCGGCGCGCGGGATCGGAGGACACCTGGGGCCTCCGCCGGCGTGGCGTCGTCGTCTTCGGTTGCCTCATCAACCAGAAGCACAGGTGGACAACCTAGCGGTTGCAGCGCCAGTCAGCTCGTCGACCAGGTAAAACCCGCTGAAAACTTGTGGAAATCGATGTGCTCGACGGCCGTCGCTGGTCAGCGCAGCGAGGCGAGGGTCTCCGCAGCGTCGGCGAGAACCCCGTCGCCCATGTTCGGTAGCACGCCCAGCAGCAACGTCACGGCAGCGGCCACCGCCACGGCGACCACCGCGGAGAGGGCCGGTGAGATGGCGGGAAGGACCATCACGTCGCCGGCAGCCACGTCGACATCGGCTGACCCGGTGTCGGGCCCGTCCTCCTCATCCCCCGCATCGCCGGCCGTCGCATCGTCGCCCTCGCCGCCGACCAGGAACATCGACACCACGATCCGGAGGTACAGCACCGCGGCCACGACGGCCGCCAGCATCGCCACGCCTGCGAGCACGTAGGCCTCCTCCCGGGCGGCGGCCGCGATGACCCGGAACTTGGCGAAGAAGCCGGACGTGAACGGCACCCCGGCCTGGGCGAACAGCAGGACCGACATGAGTCCGGCGACGATCGGGGCCCGCTGCGACAGGCCGCGGTAGTCGGCGAGGTCGTGGCGACCGTCACCGGTGCCGGCCACGATCGTCACCACACCGAACGTGCCGGCCACCATGATCGTGTAGGCCAGCAGGTAGAAGAGGAACGCTTCGCCCCCGAGCACCCCGTCGCTGTCGGGGCTCGACGCGGCGTGGATCGCCACCAGGATGAACCCGGCGTGGGTGATCGAGGAGTAGGCGAGCATCCGCTTCACGTTCCGCTGGGCCACCGCGAGGACCGATCCGAGCACCATCGTGAGGATGGCGAGGCCGGCGATCAGCGGCCGCCAGTCGGCCAGGTACGGGCCGAGACCAACCCAGAACACCCGGACCAGCCCGGCGAACCCGGCGACCTTCACCCCCGAAGCCATGAACGCCACCACCGGGGTGGGGGCGCCCTCGTACACGTCGGGGGTCCACGTGTGGAACGGCACGGCCGACACCTTGAAGGCGAACCCCACGAGCAGCAGCGCCATCCCGACGAGGATGAGCGACGACTCCCGGGCCGGATCGAGACCGGCCTCGTTGACCCCCGCTGCGGCGATGGTCCGCAACGAGGTGGAACCGGTGGCGCCGTAGACGAGAGCGATGCCGTAGAGGAACATCGCAGAGGAGACCGCCCCGAGCATGAAGTACTTGAACCCCGCCTCCTGCGACTCGATCCGGCGGAGGTGCAGGGCTGCCATCACGTAGGCCGCGATCGAGAGGATCTCGAGGCCGAGGAACGTGACGATGAGGTCCTCGGCCGACGCCAGCAGTACGCCACCGGCGGCCGACATCAGCAGCAGCACGTACCAGTCGGGCCCGTCGAGCCCCTCCCGCCGCAGGTACTCGTCGAGCAGCATCGCCGCGAAGAAGACCGCGACGCAGATCACGGCCGTGATGAAGACGGTGACCGCGTCGATGCCGATCGCGTCGGCCACGGCGAGCTGCGGCCCTTCGCTGTCGGTGACCCTGGCCCAGATCGGCACCACGGAGATGCCGGCTGCGAGCGCCACCGCTGCGGTGTAGGCGGCAGGGAAGCCGCCGCCCCGCAGACGTGGCACGACCGACGTGACGGTGACGAGAACGATGCCCCCGACCGAGAGGATCACCAACGGCAGGATCAGCGACCAGACGATCTCGGGCGACGACGACTCGGTCAACTGGCGGGCGAACATCATTCTGCGTGCGCCTCCTCGGCAGTCCTGGTCAGGTCCTCAGTGGTCGCAGCGGGGACGACCTCGGGCTCCGGCTCGGTGAAGGTCGCCACGTTCGCCTCCACGTGGGCGATCAGCGCGTCGACCGACGGGGAGATGCGCTCCAGCACCGGCTTCGGATACACGCCGAGGAAGACGATGAGGACGAGGAGGGGGGCGATGCCGAGCAGCTCCGCTGGTCGGAGGTCGCGCATCGTGGCGTTGTCGCCCTCGGCCGGCCCGTGGAACGACCGCTGGTAGGCCCACAGCAGGTAGAGCGCAGCGAGGATGACTCCACTCGCCGCCACGACCGCCCACCACCGGGCGGCGGAGAACGTGCCGAGCAGGATGAGGAATTCGCCGACGAACCCGTTCAGCCCCGGCAAGCCGATGCTCGACAACATCGCGAGGGTGAAGACACCGGCCATGACGGGGGCCGCCCGCTGCAGCCCGCCCAGCGCCGCGATCTGGCGGGTGTGGCGACGCTCATAGACCCACCCGACGAGGATGAACAGCGCACCGGTGGAGATCCCGTGGTTGACCATCTGGAGGACCGCGCCGTCGAGCCCCTGGCTGTTCAGGGCGAAGATGCCGATCACCACGAACCCCATGTGGGCCACCGACGAGTAGGCCACGAGCCGCTTCAGATCCTGCTGCATCGTGGCCACGGCTGCGCCGTACACGATGCCGATCACCCCGAGTGTGAGGAACAGCGGGGCGAGGTCGACCACGACCGAGGGGAACAGGAACACGCCGAAGCGGATCAGCCCGTAGGTGCCGAGCTTCAGCATGACACCGGCAAGGATCACCGAACCGGCGGTGGGGGCCTCCGTGTGGGCGTCGGGCAGCCAGGTGTGGAACGGCACCATCGGGACCTTCACCGCGAAGGCCAGGGCGAAGGACAGGAACACCAACAGCGCTGCGGTGTCGGAGAGGGCCTGGGCCTCGGCCAGCGCCCGCACGTCGAAGGTGAGCGTGCCCGTCTCGCGTTCGGTGAGGAACACCACGCTGACGATGCCGACGAGCATCAGGGCCGACGCCGCCATCGTGTAGAGGAAGAACTTCATCGCGGCGTAGACCCGGCCCTCGTGACCCCACCCGCCGATCAGGAAGTACATCGGGACGAGCACCACTTCGAAGAACAGGAAGAAGAGCAGGAGGTCGAGGGCGAGGAACGCCCCCATCGAGCCGGCCATCAGCAGCATCAGCCAGAGGTGGTACGCCTTGGGTTCGTGGTGGGGTTCCGACGTGACGATCGCGATCGGGAACAGCAGGCCGGTCAGCACAACCAGGAAGAGCGAGATCCCGTCGACCGCGAGCAGCCAGCTCAGCCCGAGGCCTGCCACCCAGTCGGCGTCGACCACGAACTGGAAGCCGCCCTCATCGGCGTCGAAGTCGGCGAGGAGGAACAGCGACAGCGCGCCGGTGATCGACGAGCCGACCAGCGCCGCCAACCGCACGAAGTCGCCCCGCGAAGCCGGGAGCAGGGCGATCAGCGCTGCGGTGGCCAACGGCACCAGGATCAGCGCCGGCAGCAACGAGAACGCAGCCGGTGCTGCGTCGGCCTCGACGGCGAGCAGGGACGGGATGGCTGCGGTGTTCGTCACGAGCTGGATCACGCGAACAACCTCCCGAGGAACCACACCATGACGAAGGCGGCGCCGACCCCGACCCCGAGGGCGTAGATGCGGACGAACCCGGACTGGATGATCCGCAGGCCTCGACTCACGCCGCTGAAGCCGGCCGCGATGCCACCGACGGCCCCGTCGATGATGTTGCGGTCGAACCAGGCGGCGAGATCGAACAGGTGGCGCCCCGGTCCGCCGAAGAAGGCCGCATAGGAGGAGTCGACCTGCCACCCGTCGGCGAGGATCTCACGCTCGATGTCCTCCGGGCGGCCCCGACCACCCCGGTAGACGGCAAAGGCGGTCAGGATGGCCACGAGCCCGACGGCGACGGCGACGATCGCCAGCGCCCACTTCGTGCCGGCCCCGACGGACAACTCGGCCTCGTGTCCGAAGAGGGACGGTTCGAGCCAGTGCTCGAGGAAGTGCAGGTCCTTGGCGAACGGCAGGTTGATGAACCCCGCACCGAACGCGAAGAGCGACAGCACAACGAGCGGGGCCGTCATCGTCCACGGCGACTCGTGCGGGTGGTACTCCTGCCGTTCGCCGTAGCTGGCGGGCAGGTACTGCTCGAGGTCGTCGACGGCGGTGGGCGGGGTGTGGGCGGTCACGTGGCTCGGAGGCCGCGGCGGCGTCTGCGCCGCCAGCTCATCCAACCGGGCCGCGGCCGCCTCGACGTCGTCGGCTGCGCCCATCACGGCGGTGCTCGCCTCCATCGACTTCTCGTTCGCCTTGGTCAGCGCAGCTTCGGCCTTCGGGATCGCCTTCGTGCCCTTCTCCATCGCCTTGACGAGCTTGTCGTAGTCGTCGGCCTCAGCCGACGATGCGGCGACGGCGGTGGTGGCCTCGCGGGCGGTCTGGCGGGCCTTCTCCAGCGCCTCCTCCCGCTTGGCGATGTCGGCGAGGGCCTTCTCGGCGGCGGTCTCGGCCTTGTCCTTCGCCTCCTCGACCGCCGCCAGCTCGGCCTGGCCGGCGGCGAGACGAGCGTCGACGGCGAGGTCGATCTCGTCGTTCGTCACGTCGAAGAAGCGGGGCCGGCCGAAGAAGGTGAGGATCACCTGGCGGGTCATGTAGAACGCGGTGAGGAGCGCGGTGATCAACCCGATCGCCCACAGGCCCTTTCCGCCGATGCCCTCCGCGTTCCAGGCGTAGAGCAGGATCTCGTCCTTCGACCAGAACCCGCTGAACGGGGGCACGCCGGCGATCGCCAACCAGCCGATCACGAACGTGAAGGCGGTGATCGGCATCAGCCGGCCGAGCCCGCCCATGCGCCGCATGTCCTGCTCGTCGTGGAGGCCGTGGATCACCGAGCCCGAGCCGAGGAAGAGCAGCGCCTTGAAGAACGCGTGGGTCACCATGTGGAAGATGGCGCCGACGTAGCCACCGACCCCGACGGCGAGGAACAGGTACCCGAGCTGGGACACGGTCGAGTAGGCGAGGACCTTCTTGATGTCGGTCTGGGCGACGGCGATCGTGGCGGCGAACAGCGCGGTGAGCGCGCCGACCCACGCCACCACGCCCCTGCTCCACAGCTCCGCTTCGGCCAGGATCGGGTTGAGTCGCGTGAGGAGGAACACCCCCGAGGTGACCATCGTGGCCGCGTGGATCAGGGCCGACACCGGCGTGGGGCCGGCCATGGCGTCCGGCAACCAGACGAACAGCGGGAGCTGGGCCGACTTGCCGGCCGCCGCCAGCATGAACAGCAGCACGATGAGCGTGGCCGAGAACGTCGACAGCTCACCGGCCCGGGTGAGGATGTCGGCGTAGCGGATCGAGCCGAGCTCGGTGAACACGAGGAACGCGCCGAGCATGAACCCGAAGTCGCCGATCCGGTTGGTGACGAACGCCTTCTTCCCCGCGGTTGCGTTGGCCCCGTCGGTGAACCAGAACGAGATCAGGAAGTAGGAGCAGACGCCAACGCCCTCCCACCCGAGGAACGTGAGGAGGAGGTTGTCGCCGAAGACGAGGACCAGCATCGAGGCGACGAAGAGGTTCAGGTACAGGAAGAAGGTGGCGAACCGCCCGTCGCCGTGCATGTAACCGATCGAGTAGAGGTGGATGAGCGTCCCGACGCCGGTGATGAACAGCGCCATCGTGACCGAGAGAGGGTCGACGAAGAGGCCGACGTCGACCGAGAACGAGCCAGAGTCGACCCAGGTGAACAGCCGCTGGCTGAAGAACCGGTGCTCTGCGTCCTCGGCCAGGAGGCCGGCGTAGACGATGACGGTGGCGACGAACGCCCCGGCGCTGGCGAGGGTCCCCAGCCAGCCGGCCAGCGGCTCGCCGAGCTTCCGCCCGAACGCGAGCAGCAGTACGAACCCGGCGAGCGGGAAGGCGGGGATCAACCAGGCAGCTTCGAGCATCTCCTCAGCCCTTCAGGGACGTCAGGTCGTCGGCGGTGATGGACGGACGGCGGCGCATGACGACCACCACGATCGACAGGCCGACGACCACCTCGGCGGCGGCGACGACGAGGACGAAGAAGACCGCCGTCTGCCCGGCGAGATCGTCGAGCGCATTCGAGAACGCCACGAAGCTGATGTTGACCGCGTTCAGCATCAACTCCACGCACATGAACATCACGAGCGGGTTTCGCCTGATCAGGACACCGACGAATCCGAGCGCGAAAAGCAGGGCGCTCAGCACCAGATACCAGGTCTCGGTTACCTCCATCTCTCCTCCGCGCTCAGCTCGACGCTGTTCCGGGTTCGTCGACCACGAGATCCTCGGCGCCCCTGTTCCTCACGAGCACGACCGCACCGACGGTGGCGATCGTCAACAGCAGCGCCGTCGCCTCGAAGGCCAACACGTTACGGCCGAACAGGTCGTTCGAGAGCTGTTCGACATCGGACCGCTCGGGGTCGATCGGGGTGGTCGCGCCCCGCGACCCGGTCAGGGCCACCGCGCCATCATCGCCGCCGGGGCCGGACAGGAAGAGGCCGCCGAGCACGAGTGCCAGGACCACCGCTCCGATGGCGACACCGGCAAGGCGCTGGCCCGACAGCGGCTCGACCTGCAGGTTCTCCGACCGGTCGACGCCGAGCAGCATGATCACGAACAGGAACAGGACCACGATCGCCCCGGCGTACACGACGACCTGGACGAACGCGAGGAAGTGGGCGCCTTGCATGATGAACAGCACGGCCACGCCGAAGAACGACGCGATCAGCGACAGTGCGGCCCGGACGGGGTTGTTGCTGAGGATGACCCCGAGACCGCCACCGAGCACGATGGCCGCCGACACCACGAAAACGATGACGTCCACCACCTAGCTCCTCCCTCGATCGCTCGGCACCACGACCATGTCAGTGGTGACCTCCATCGTCGTCGGGCTCGTCGGCCGGGGCCGTCTCGGCCGGTACGACGTCGGCGGTCTGGCCCGCTTCGGGCTTGCGGAGGCCGTAGCCGAGCTCGCCGGACCAACCGACGACCCCCTCGTAGGCGGCTCGACCCGAGGGTGCCGTCGCCCGCATCCAGCCCGAGGTGTCGGCGTCCTCGCCCGGCCGCCAGTCTTCCCAGGGGAGGTTCCGGGGCTTGCCGTCGTCACCGACGAGGAGCTCGTCCTTGGTGTAGATCGCGTCGGACCGGTTGGTGAACGAGAACTCGAACAGCTTCGTCTCGGTGATCGCCTCGGTGGGGCACGCCTCCACACAGAGATCGCAATGGATGCAACGCAGGTAGTTGATCTCGTAGACGTAGCCGTAGCGCTCCCCCGGCGAGCGGGGATCGGCCGGCGGGTTGTCGGCGCCGCGGACGTAGATGCAGCGGGCTGGGCAGACACCGGCACACAGCTCGCAGCCGATGCACTTCTCCATCCCGTCCTCGTAGCGGTTGAGGACGTGCCGCCCGTGCAATCGTTCGGGCTTCGGAGCCTTCTCGTCGGTCGAGCCGCCACGCCCGCCCCGATACTGCTTGGTCGTGACGCCCTCCGCCCACTTGCGGAGCGTGACCCCGAACCCCTCCAGGTACCCCATGTCAGTGCACCTCCTCGACGGGCGCCGCGTCGGTGACCGGCGCCGCATCTGATGGGATCTCGATCAGTCCCCGATCGAGGAGTCGCTCCTCGCGAGCTGTCCTGATCGCGGCGAGCAGCAGACCCATTGCCCCCATCGCGATCACGAGAGCGATGGCGATGACGATGAACGCATCGATCTGGGCTGCCGTGCCGGGGTCGGCGTCGTTGGAGAACCCGAACGCCCCGTCCTGGGCGACGAGGATCGCTGCCCTGATCAGGAGCCATCCCAGCGCCAGTGGGATGAGGAGCTTCCAGCCGAGGTCCATCAACTGGTCGTAACGGAGGCGGGGCAACGTGGCCCGGAACCAGACGAACACGAACAGGAACACGAGCAGCTTCAGGAAGAACCACACGAAGCCCCAGAGCCAGCCGGGGAGCAACCCGAGGGCGGGCCCGGCCGGTCCCCCGAAGAACAGCGTGACGATGATCGCCGCCATCGTGACGGTGTTCATGAACTCGGCGAGGAAGAACAGCGCGAACCGGATCGACGAGTACTCGGTGTGGAATCCACCGACGAGTTCCTGCTCCGCTTCGACCAGGTCGAAGGGCGGTCGGTTCAGCTCGGCGGTGCCGGCGATGAGGAACACGACGAACGGCACGAACCCGGTGACGATGACGTTCCAGTTGGGCACGATCCCACCGAAGCCGTCGCCGGCCTGGAACTGCACGATCTCGTTCGTGCTGAGCGAGCCCGAAACGAGGAACACCGACGCCAGCGACAGGCCGAGCGCCGCCTCGTAGGAGATCGCCTGGGCCGAGGCCCGGATCGAGCCGAGGAGCGGGTACTTCGATCCCGACGACCAGCCGGCGAGCATGATGCCGTAGATACCGACAGAGCTCATCGCCAGGAAGAACAGGATCCCGATCGGCGGGTCTGCGACCTGGAGATACATCTGCCGGTCGAAGATCGTGACCGAGCCGTCCCCACCGTTGGAGAAGTCGCCGGCGATCGGGACGATCACGAACGTCAGGAACGCTGGCACCAGGGAGAGGTAGGGCGCCAACTGGAAGACGAACCGGTCGGACCGGGTGGGGATGATGTCTTCCTTGAAGAACAGCTTGATGCCGTCAGCCAGGGTCTGGAAGATCCCGGCAGGGCCGGCGATGGTCGGGCCGAGGCGATTCTGGAGCCGACCGACGACCTTGCGCTCGAACCACACCATCAGCATGACCGACACCAGCAGGATCGCGAACGCGATCACCACCTTGGCCAGCACGAGGATGACGTCGCCACCGTCGACACCGTCGCTCAGGAACGGCTGACCGCCCATCACGCCTGCCTCCCCTGACGGACCTGCACGTTGGTGACCGACCGGCCGGCCGCCAGCAATCGTCGCACGTCGAATCCGGGGAGCCGCACCGGGAGCCACGCCGTGCTCGGCATCACACCTGGATCGGCCAGGAAGGCCAGCTCGAAGGACTGTCCGTCGCGCTCGACGAGCACCGTCTCCCCGGCCTGGAGGCTGCGCTCGGCCACATCGGCCGGGGCGAGCCGGAGCACCGCCTGCTCGGGAAGCGACGCGAGCGAGGGCGACTCCTGCACCATCGTGCCGAGATCCCACAGCTTGCGGTCGACGACCAGCCGGAGGCTGCCCTCGCTGGCTGCCGGCGGCACCGCAGCGTCGCCGAACTCGAGCACCCACTGTCGCTTGAGGTCGAGGACGACACCGTCGTCGCCCCTGGCGACCTCGTCCCAGTCGACCCCGGCGAGCGACACGGCGGTGTCGACCATCTCTCCCCGCAACTCGTCCAGGGTCATGAAGCCGAGATCGATGCCGAGGGCGCCAGCGACCTCGGCCGCGATCATCCAGTCGGGCTTGGCCTGGCCCGGAGGTGTCACCTTCGCCCGGATCGGACTGAGGCGGCCCTCCATGTTGAGGAACGTCCCGTCGGCCTCGCCGGCGAGTGCAGCGGGGAGGATCACGTCGGCCCTGGCGCTCGACGGCGTCACGAAGGCGTCGAGCGCGACGACGGTCGAGACCTGCTCGAGCGCCGACCGGGCGAGCTCGGCATCGGGGAAATCGTCGACGGGGTCGGCGCCGAGCAGCACGATCGTGTCGATCTCGCCGTCGACCGCGGCCCGGAGGATCCCGTCGGTGTCCTTGCCGTCGAACTCGGGAACGAACGCCCAGTTGGCGAGGTCGGATCCGTTCCGCCGGACCCCGCCGGGCAGGAAGCCCCCGGAGAGTCCCATCTCGAGTGCCCCCATGATGTTGCCCCGACGCAGGATCGGCACGAACTTCGTCTCGGGCGCCGTCCGCAGCAGTGCACCGACCGCGTCGGCCGTGTAGCGGGCCGACTCGGCGAGGTTCGCCCGGCCGAGGATCACCGTGACCGGCCGACCGGCCCGCAGCAACTCACGGGCGGCGGCGATCGCCCCGCCGTCGACCGACCCGACCGACTGGCTCTCCTCCGCCGCGAGGGCGTTGGCGACCTGCCCGACGGTGCCCGGAGGGGCGTGGAGGGCGACCGCGGCGAACGGCGAGAGGCCGCCGGGCCGGGGTGTCATCTCGATCAGGTCGACCCCGTCGTTGACCACCGCGTGCCGCAACCGGAGGAACAGCGACGGCGCGTCCTCCTTCGGGTCGGGGCCGAGCAGGACCACGACCCCGCCCGGTGTGCAGGCGTCGGCGATCGTCGCCCGGGGAAGGCCGAGCGCCATCGCCGCCGGCAGGCCGTCACCCAACTGACAGTCGACGTGATCGGTGCCGATGACACCCTTCATGAGCTTGGCCCAGGCGTACTGGTCCTCGAGCGAGAGCCGGGCGCCGCCGATCACCGCGATCCGCTCGGGGTCACCCCGCAGGGCCCGGGCCGCGACCTTCGCCGCATCGCTCCATCGACTGGGGGCGAGCTCGTCGCCTCCTCGCCGCAGCATCGGCTCGGTGACCCGGTTGGCGCTGGTGGTCGCCTCGTAGCTGAAGCGATCCTTGTCGGACAGCCAACCCCAGTTGACCGCGTCGCTGTCGACACCGAGGATGCGGACGAGCTCGTTCTGCGACGATTGCAGAACCACGCGGGCACCGGTGGCGTCGACCGTCGACGTCGACTCGACCGCGTTCAGGTCCCACGGCCGGGCCTTGAACCGGTACGGCGACGCGGTCAGGGCGCCCACCGGACAGATCTGGACCGTGTTGCCGCTGAAGTACGAGGAGAACGGATCGTCGGGAAACGTGTTGACCTGGGTCTGGCTGCCCCGGTCGATGAAGTGGATCAACGGATCGCCGGCGACGTCGGCTGCGAACCGGGTGCAGCGGTCGCACAGGATGCACCGCTCCCGGTCGAGCTGCACGAGGTCGCTGATCGGGATCGGCTTCTCGAAGTGACGCTTCTCCTCCACGAAGCGGCTCTCGCCGGGACCGAACGCGTAGGCGTTGTCCTGCAGCGGGCACTCGCCGCCCTTGTCGCACACCGGGCAGTCGAGCGGATGGTTGACCAGCAGCAGCTCGAGCACACCGTCCTGGGCCGCCTTGGTGGCCTCGGACTCCGTCTCCACCTTCATCTCCGGGGTCACCGGCAGCATGCAGCTCGGCTGGAGGGCCGGTCCGCGGCCGGTGTCGACCTCGACGAGGCACATCCGACACATCCCGACCGGCTCCATGCGGGGGTGGTAGCAGAACCGGGGGATGTGCACGCCGTTGCGCTCGCAGGCCTCGATGAGGAGCTCGCCGTCGTTCGCTTCGAGCTCCACGCCGTTGAGGGAGAACGGCACCGCGGTGGTCTGGTCGTCGGCCACTAGGCGGTCACCTCTTCAGCCTCGTCGGCCGCTTCAGCCTCTTCAGCAAGTTCTGCCGGTTCCGCGCTCGGCTCGGTGGCAGCCCCGACGATCGCTGCCTCGAACTCGTGGCGGAAACGACGGATGGCCGACGTGATCGGTGCCACCGACGACGGGCCGAGCGGGCAGATCGTGGTCTGCTTCGGGGGGAACGGCACCGCTTCGAGGCCACCGTCGGGGTGCGCAGCCACCGGGTACGGCCCGGGACTGATCTGCTCGCCGACCGAGAGCAGGAGGTCGATGTCGCCGGGGCGGCCGTGCCCGTCGAGGATCCGCTGGAGGATCTTCTCCTCCCAGGACGTGCCCTCCCGGCACGGGGTGCACTTGCCGCACGACTCGCGGGCGAAGAACCGCACCACCCGGTGACAGGCCCGAACGGCGCTGGTGGTGTGGTCCATGGCCACGATGGCACCGGAGCCGAGCATCGAGCCTGCCGCCCCGACGTCGGCGCTCTCGATCGGCAGGTCGAGCTGCTCGGGGAAGAACCACGGGGCCGAACCGCCGCCGGGGATGAACATCTTCAGGTCGTTGTCGTCGCGGATGCCTTGGCAGAAGTTCTCCCCGTAGAAGAGATCGCGGAAGGTCACCTTGCCGTGCTCGACCTCGTACACCCCCGGTCGCTTCACATGACCGCTGATCGCCAGCATCCTCGTGCCCGGCGACCGCTCCGAGCCCATCTCCTTGTAGGCGGTGGCGCCGTTGACGAGCACCCAACCGAGATTGGCCAGCGTCTCCACGTTGTTGACGATCGTGGGCTTCATGTAGAGGCCCTTGGCCGCCGGGAAGAACGGCGGCTTCAGCCGGGGCATTCCCCGGTTGCCCTCGAGGCTCTCGATGAGTGCCGTCTCCTCGCCGACGATGTAGGCGCCGGCACCCCACGTCATCACGATGTCGATGCTGACGTCGGTGTCGAGGATGTTCCTGCCGACGAGGTTGACGGCGTAGGCGTCGTTGAGGGCCTTCGCCACCCGCTCCTGGGCCAACGCCATCTCCCCCCGGATGTAGAGGTAACAGGTGTTGAGACCGAGGGCGTAGCACGTGATGAGACAGCCCTCGATGAGCTGGTGGGGATCGCGCTCCATCAGGAGGCGGTCCTTGTAGGTGCCGGGCTCGGACTCGTCACCGTTGACGACCAGGTAGCGGGGCCAGACGGGAGGCATGAAGCCCCACTTCACCCCGGCGGGGAAGCCGGCGCCGCCCCGGCCGAGCAGCACGGCGTCCTTCACCTCGTTGGCAACGTCGGCTGGGGCCATCGACAGCGCCTTGCGGAGGCCCTGGTAAGCACCCGTCGCCCGGGCCCTGGCCAGCGTGTGGCTCTCCGGGTCGCGGAAACGGCTGGTGACGACCTTCGGGCCCTCGTTGTCGACATAGCCGGGGGCATGGGGCACATAGGCGTTCGTGGCCATCAGGATCCTCCCTCGGCGTCGTCAGCTGGCTGGCGGGCGGCGAACCACGCGGGGGTGGTGGCCACCTCCGGCGGTTCGATGCCGGCGGCGCCGTCGGGCGGGATGTGCTGGCGAATGGTGCCGAGCGTGCCGTGGGGTGGGATGTCGTCGCGTCGACCGCTCCGGAGGTCGTCGACGAGACGGTCGAACGCATCGCCGTCGACCCGATACTCGTAGCGGTAGTTGACCTGGAGGCACGGGGCTTCGGTGCACGCCGCGATGCACTCGACGTCCTCGAGGGTGAACAGACCGTCGTCGGTGACACCACCCGGCCTGATCCCCAGGGTCTCCTCGGCCCGGTGGAGGAGCTCCTCGCCGCCGTTGAGCTGGCAGCTGATGTTGGTGCAGATGTTCACGAGGTAGCGCCCGACGGGCTCCCGCTTGAACATCTCGTAGAACGAGCAGGTGCCGAGGACCTCGGCCGGGGTGACGCCGACCAACTCGGCGATGTGCTGCATGGCCTCGTCGGTGACGTGGCCGTCCTGCTCCTGGGCGAGGTGCAGCAACGGGATCAACGCCGACTTCGGCCGCGGATACCGGGCCACGATCTCGCGGGCCAGCTCGAGGTTCGCAGCGGTCAAACGAGCCACAGCGAACCCCCAGCCGGGAGCTCTGCGGCACGCAGAACTCGGTTAGCGAGCGGCACGATCTCGCGGGCCAGCTCGAGGTTCTCGGGGATCAAGCGCGCCATCGGCTACCTGTCTACCTCGCCGAGGACGGGATCGACGCTCGCGATCACGGCGACCGCGTCGGCGAGGAACCCGTCGGCCATCATGTGCGGCATCGACTGGAGGTTCACGAAGCTCGGCCCCCGGATGTGCATCCGGTACGGCTTGGGGCCACCGTCGGAGACGAGGTAGCACCCGAGCTCGCCTCGGGGCGACTCGACGGCCACGTAGACCTCACCCTCGGGGACCTTGAATCCCTCGGTGAAGATCTTGAAGTGGTGGATCAACGCCTCCATCGATTCGTCGATCCTGGCCCGCGGTGGCGGGGTGACCTTCGTGTCGGCCGACCGGTAGTCGCCGGCGGGCATCTTCTCCACGATCTGGCGCACGATGCGGATCGACTCCCGGATCTCGTTGATCCGGATCGCGTAGCGGTCGAAGGCGTCGCCATAGCTGCCGACGAGCACGTCGAACTCGACGTCGTCGTAGGCCAGATAGGGCATGTCGCGCCGCAGATCCCAGCTGACACCGGTGCTGCGCAGCACCGGACCGGTCGCGGAGAGGGCCATCGCCTCCTCGGCGGTGATGACGCCGACGCCCTGCAACCGCTCCCGCCAGATCGGCTGCCCGGTCATCAACACGTCGTACTCGTCGAGCCGGGGCGGAAGCAGATCCATCAGCTCGATGACGTCGTCCTGCCACCCGTCGGGCAGGTCGGCGGCCACACCGCCGGGGCGGATGTAGTTGTGGTTCATCCGCAGGCCGGTGACCTTCTGGAAGAAGCGGAGGACGACCTCCCGCTCGCGCCAGCCGTAGATCATCATCGACACCGCGCCGATGTCCATCCCGTTGGTGGCCATCGACAGCAGGTGCGACGAGATCCGGTTCAGCTCACACATGAGCATCCGGATCCACACCGCCCGGGGCGGTAGCTCGAGTCCGAGCAGCTGCTCGGTCGCCATGGAGAAGACCAGCTCGTTGAACAACGGCGATGCGTAGTCCATCCGGGTGACGTTCGTGGGGCCCTGGAGGAACGTGAGGCTCTCGCCCGTCTTCTCCATCCCCGTGTGCAGGTACCCGATGATCGGCTTCGACCGAAGCACGGTCTCGCCGTCGAGCTCCAGCATGAGGCGGAGCACACCGTGGGTGGAGGGGTGGACCGGCCCCATGTTGACCAGCATCGTCTGGTCGTTCTCGCCCGCGATCGGCGCGCCCTCGATCGACGCCGCAGCCTCGACCTCCGACATCCGCAGCACCGCGTGCCGTCGGGGCAGACGATCGAGCTGCCCGACCCCCGCCGCGATCGGGTTCTGGGCTGCAGTGTCTTCGGCGGCGGTTTCTTCGGCCGCGGGCTCGGTTGTTTCCTCTTCGGTGACAGTCATGGGTGATGGGGGTGTTGGCTAGTTGGCGGCCGCTCGGGTGCCCTTGAACTGCACCGGGATGGCACCGATCGCATAGTCCTTGCGGAGCGGGTGACCTTCCCAGGTCTCCGGCATCAGGATGCGGGACAGATCCGGATGCCCGGTGAACGTGATCCCGAACAGGTCGAACACCTCCCGCTCGGAGAAGTCGGTGCCGGGATAGATCGCGTAGAGGGAGTCGATCGAGGGGTCTGCGTCGGGGACCTGCGCCCGGGACCGGAGCCGCTCCCGTCGACGGTGGGAGATGAACGAGGCGACCACCTCGAACCGCTCGGGTTCCACGCCGGGCGGCAACGGGCGGGGCTGCTGGCTGGCGGAGTAGTCGACGGCGGTGACGTCGACGCACATCTCCCAGCCGTCGGCGAACAGCTCGGCCGCCGTGGCGGCCCAGGCGCTGCGATCGACGTGGATGACCCGCTGCCCGGCGGACTCGGTGACCGGCCAACCGTAGGCGGTCTCGACGCTCGGCTCGTCGTCGCTGCCGGTGTCGTCGGCGGCCTCGTCGACGACACCTTCGTCGCCAGCAGCCTCGTCATCATCGGTCACCGGGTGGCTCCGATCGTGATGAGCTGCGGCTCGCCCTGGCCGTCGCGCTGCTCGATCGTCACACCGGCGCCAGCGCCGGTGGCCGCTCGTCGCTGGAGCAGCTCGCCGTTCTCGATCTTGGCATGGAGGGTGGTGATGGCGTGGAGCAGCGTCTCGGGCCCCGGCGGGCAGCCGGGAGCGTAGACATCGACCGGAACGACCTGGTCGACGCCCTGCACGATCGCGTAGTTGTTGAACATCCCACCCGACGATGCGCAGACCCCCATGGAGATGACCCACTTGGGTTCCATCATCTGGTCGTAGATCTGGCGAAGGACCGGCGCCATCTTCTGGCTGACCCGGCCGGCCACGATCATCACGTCGGCCTGGCGGGGCGAGGCCCGGAAGACCTCCATGCCGAAGCGGGCGATGTCGTAGTGCGATCCACCGGTCGCCATCATCTCGATCGCACAGCACGCGAGACCGAACGAGGCCGGCCACGACGACCGCGCCCGCGACCAGTTGACGAGCTTCTCGAGCTGGCCGGTGAGCACGTTGTGATCGAGTCCTTCGAGACCCTTTTCCTGTATGTCAGCTAGGCCCACGGGTTCACCAACCCTCGATTTCCGAAGCGAAGCGAGGAATCGCCATGATCAGACCGCCACCCGCTCGTCGCGATCGCTGCGATCGACGCCGGGCAGATCGAGATCGTCGAGATCGACGGCGACGGCCAGCCGACCGTCGGTGCCGACCCGCCGCACGGTCGACGTGGTGGTCCGCTCCGCGCCCCGCATCGGATCCTGTCGGCGGGAGACCTGCAACGGCCCCCACTCGAGGGCGCCCTTGGAGATGAGGTACACGAACGACTCGAACACGAGAGCCGAGAAGATCAGGACCGCCACGAGGCCGAACAGACCGAGCGCCTCATAGTTCACGGCCCACGGGTAGAGGAACACGATCTCGATGTCGAAGATCACGAACAGCATCGCCACCAGGTAGAAGCGAACCGGGAACCGCTCGGGGAGGTCACGTCCGGGGGTGATGCCACACTCGTAGGGCGCGAGCTTCTCGACCGTCGGATTGCGAGGAGCCAGCAGCTTGGAGGCCACGAAGCTCAGGGCGGCGAACAGCCCGGCCAGTACCAGAAGGGCCAGAACCGGGAGGTACTGCGCCATGGTGTTCTCCTCTCCTCGTCAGCCGACAGCGGCCCGAACCTTCGACTCCCGCTGATCCCGTAGGTGCATGTTCCAAGCCAGTGCGGCGAAGATCAAACCGTTGAACACCGTGAACATAGCCGGTGTGAACCGCAAACCGGAGAACAGTGACGGGAACGGACCGCCTCGATCGCGTTCCATGATCACGCTCACGAGCGGCGCATCCGGATCGGCGGTGGCCACCGGCGGCGGCTGCCCGGGCAGGGTCGGCTGGCTGATCGTCTCCCGCACCTGGAGCACGATCAATTCCTGATCGAAGGTCGGGTTGAGGATCGTCTCCCGGAGGGTGTGGGCGACCCGCTTGGACTGCTCCACCAACCAGTTGTCGTCCTCGTCGACCACGAGTCGCGGCTTGCCGTCGATCAGGAATGCGCCGTACTGCTCGGGGACGAACTCACCGACCTCGAACACCCCCTCCTCCACGAGGAACGCATCGACAGACGCCTGGGCCTCGCCCCGGATCGCATCGGAGGTGATGAGATATCGCCACCCGTCGAGATCGAGCCCCTCAGAAACGCTGAGCGCCTCGAGCTGGGCCGCATCCGGATCGTCGACGTCACCGACCGACGCCCCGAGGCCACCGGCCGACAGGACCCCCGACGGGGCCAACGTGGTGACCTCCTCGATCTCGGAGTAGAGCAGACCGTCGTCGTCATCGTCGGCGTCGTCGACGTTGATCTCCAGCAACGACCAGGTCGGTGCCTGGCCGGCCCAGCCGATGCCGTAGATCGTCCAGATGATGCCCATCAGGAACATCCAGCCGAACAGGCCCGCGGCCGACACCAGGAAGCCGAGGCGGGTGCCGGTGTTGGTGGCGACGACGAGATAGGTGCCGCCGACCAGCACGACCAACCCTGCGAGAACGCTGAGCAGCCCCCGGAAGAACGGGTCGAACCCGATGCCGTCGATGAACGCTACTTGCTGTACCAGAACCCCCATCACAGGCCTCGCTCGTAGTCGACGACGGCTTGAATGTAGTCGGGTGGCAGCATCGCACCGAAGGCCGGCATCATGCCCGCTGCGCTGAGTCCACCCTCGCCGTAGCCAGCACCAGCGTTCGCGCCGTTGTAGATGAAGTCGTAGTGGGCCTGGCTCGTCCGCTCCGGCATCGCCACGATCGTGCAATCGCCGACGAGACGGCCGTCGCTCAACTCGTAGACGTCGCCGGGCACATCGGCAGGATCGAGTGGGTCGGGCTCCACGAAGTCGCCGGTCTCACTGTCCACAGCCACCTCGGCGTCGGCAGCGAACGGGTAGGCGACGTCGGCGTCTGGCTGCCAGAGCTGGGAGACGTACCCGCATGCGGCGAGGTCGCCGTCGAGGTCGGGCGCCGCCGTCGACTCGCCGCCGGCCACCGTGCTCACGTCGGTGAGGATCAGGTAGGGCTCACCGGCGTCGGTGATCGGCGAACCGTTGGCATCGAGGCGGACCTTCGAACCGTCGGTGGCTTCGAGGTAGAAGCCCTCGTCGTCGTCGAGCCCTTCAGGCGGGAGCCAGGACCCGTCGGCTCGCTTCCACGTGTCATCCGGGAACCGATCCTTCACCGAGCCACCGCAGAGATTGAAGCCGATGCCCGACGGGTCGCCGCCGCCGCAGCCGGCGACGCCAGGCTCGAGCGCGTTCGGCGTGACGTCGGGACCGAGCGACCAGCCTGCGGTGTGGCAACGTGCGCACGACAGGGCGCCGCCCTGGAAGCCGCTGTTGAAGCCGAGGTTGAACACCGCCTCGCCGATCGAGGAGAACTCACCCTCGGCGATCGATCGGTCGACCTCGGCCCGGATGCCGGCTTCGATCTCGTTGGCCGCCTCGCGAGCCGCTTCGCTCTCCGCGTCGTTCGGGTCGGTCTCGTCGCCGGCGGCCTGGATCGCGATCGGGTCGAGGCTCTGCAGCTGGAGCGTGCGGAGGTAGATGATCACGTTGTCGACCTGCTGGGTGGTCAACGGGCCACCGCCGGGCGTGCCCCAGGCGGCCATGGGGGACCCCGGTCGGCCGAAGTTGAGGATGTAGCGAACCTCGTCCTCGGAGTAGCGAAGCAGCAGATTGTTGAGCGCCGGCGCGTGCCACTGGGCGTTGGCGACGAACTGGCCGTCGCCATCCTGCAGGACGTAGGGGGCTGCACCGCCGACACCACCCGCTGCGTGGCAGTTCACGCACTGGGCGCCGGTGGTGTAGGTACCGACACCCCTCGACTCGAACGAGGCGTTGTAGGCGTCGATCGCTCCGTCCTGGCGGCCAGGCTCGGCCAGCCAGTACAGCGGGAGCGCCACCGCCAGGATCGCGAGGTTGATCAGGGCGAACGTGAGCGACTTGTCGAGCTTGGTGCCCTCGAGCTCCTCGTCGGACAGATAGGGCTTCCGGTTCGGGGCGAGCTCGATCTCCGAGCCCAGCTCGGGCTTCGCCTGGCGGATGTTCCGCACGAAGAGCGCGAGGAACGCGATTAGAACCAGCGCACCAACGGTGAGGCCGATGACCCGGAAGTCAGCGGCCAGAAGGTATGTGGAGCCGATCATCAGTGGCCGCCACCTTCACCGAGGCAAGCCGGCCCCTCGGCCTCCTGGCCGGTCGTGTTGGTGCCGATCGGGGGGCCTTGGATGATCACGCCGGTGTCGACGATGAGCTCGTTGCCGGCGGTCACCGTCATCGGGAAGCGGTCCATGCCGCGGGGCGCCGGGCCGGCCTTCTTCTCCCCGACCTGGTTGTACTTCGAGCCGTGGCACGGGCACTCGAACCACTGCGAGGTCGCACACTCCGGCACACGACAACCGAGGTGGGGGCAGGTCTGGAACAGAGCCACCACCCCCGCCTGCAGCCCTTGCTCGACCTGGGGATAGAAGGTGTAGGTGCTCTGGGCCTTGGCCACCGCCGCCGCTGGGTACTCGGTGACCCACATGCGGCCCTCGGGCACGTAGAAGAACCCGTCGCCGGCGCGGATGGCGGCCTCGATGTCGTCGATCCGGCCGACGTTGACCCGGCTGCCGAAGCCACCGCCGGGCGGGGGCCAGAGGAACGCGAGGCAGGCGGCGCCGAAGGCCGACAGGCCCAAGGCGAACGTGGTGACGATCCCACGGTTGAGGAACTGCCGGCGGGTGACGCCGACGGTCTCGGGGTCCGGTGGGACATAGACGACGGGCGGCGACGAATCGGCGGCGACCAGGGCACCGGAGCGCTCGAGCTTGGCCGCCTTCTCGACGTCACGGCCGGTGGTGGCATCGGCGGTGGCCGCACCGGTGGCGGCGTCATCGCCGACGCCGACGAGCGCGGGAACCCGTTCGCGGTCACGTTTGACGGTCTCACCCGACAGCTGACCGATCGCGGTGACGGTGTCGTTCCGGCGGAACGACACGGCCACGACGACGAGACCGAGCAGCGCCAAGATGATGATGCCGATGATCAACGCACTCATTGTGAGCTCCCTGCTCCCTCTCTACCTCTCCAAGCCTGCCACATTCGAGAAATCCATCAGAGATCGAAGAAGATTCCCTCGACCCAGGGGAACACGAAGTTGAAACCGGGGCCTCGGAAGAACGAACCGATGATGACGAGCACCGCCCAGAACATCATGAACACCGTGAAGACCGACACGGCGAACTTGCGGGCCTCGGGCCGGTTGTCGGGGTTCTTGTCGATGTAGGGGGCGAGCATCAGGACGAAGAGGCCCATGCCGGGGATGGTCACGCCGGCGACCATCGGGTGGAACATCGTGAGGAGCTCCTGCAGGCCGAGGAAGTACCACGGGGCCTTCGACGGGTTCGGGGTTGCGTTGACGTCGGCGAGCCGCAGCAGCGGGGCGTTGACGAACACCGAGAAGATCGTGAGGAAGGCGGTGCAGAACAGGGCGGCGCCGAACTCCACGATGATGAGGTGGGGCCAGGTGTGGACCTTGTCGAGCGGTTGGGCCCGGATGTCCTGGATCGACCCGGCCTTGACCACGGTGAGCAGCCGCTGGGTGTGGCCGGCTGGGCCGGTCATGGTGGGGAGCGGTCCGCTGGCGGTGGCGGCGGCGACGCTGGTGGCGGCGGCCGGCGCGACGGCGGTGGCGGTCCCGCCGCCCCCACTCGCCTCTTCCGACTCGCGTTGCTTGGCCGACTTCGAGCGCTGGAGCAGGTGCTCGGGGATCTTCGACGCGGCACCCGAGGCCTCGCCTCCGCCGGATGCGGCAGCCTCGGCGGGCGCGGCATCGGCCGGCGCGTCGGACCCCTCGGCCTTCTTCCTGGCTTCCTGGGCCCGCTTGCGGAGGTGTTCTGGAATTTCGGTCATGCGCTGTCCCCAACCTTCCTTACAGCGGTCCGGAGATGCCGCCATCCTTGCGGACTCGCCAGAAGTGGATGGCCATGAAGATGACGGTGACGAAGGGCAACAACAAGACGTGGAGTACGTACCAGCGGAGCAGGGTGTCGGTGCCGATCACCGACCCGCCGAGGAGGACGAACTTGACCTGCTCCCCGAAGACCGGGGTGAAGCCCATCATGTTCGTACCCACCGTGACCGCCCAGAGCGCGAGCTGATCCCACGGCAACAGGTAGCCGGTGAACGACAACAGCAGGGTGAACTGGAGGAGGTTGACCCCGATCACCCAGTTGAACTCACGAGGTGCCTTGTAGGCGCCGTGGTAGAAGACCCTCGCCATGTGGAGGAACACCGAGATCACCATCAGGTGCGCCCCCCATCGGTGCATGTTCCGCACGAGGAGACCGAACGCGATCTGGGTCTGGAGGCTCTCGATGTCGCCCCAGGCCGCAGCAGCCGTGGGACGGTAGAAGAACATCAGGAAGATGCCGGTGATCGTGAGCAGGATGAACAGGAAGAAGCTCAACCCGCCGAGGCACAGCGTGTAGCTCACCTTCACCGCGTGCCGCTTCACCTTCACCGGGTGGAGGTGGTAGAGCACGCTGTTCATGATCACGTAGGACCGGTTCCGGGGGCTGTCGGTGTAGCCCTTGCGGAACACCGAGCCGGGCCGGAAGATCGAGTTCCACGCCTGGGAGTCCTGGACGCTCTCGGCGAACTGGGAAGCGCCGACGCTCATCCGCTCGGCGAAACTCGGCTTGTCCTGGATCGACTTTGCCATGCTCGGGTCTTCCTTGGCTTCCTGTGCGTAGTCGGTGAGTTCGGGTGGGCTGGCGGCCGGTCGGGTTCCCCTCGCTCGGGGAGCGGAGGGTAGCGGCCGGGGGCGGCGTCAGGCGAGGCGCATACCGTAGCCGTAGCCGTAGGAGGTCGTTCGTTGGTGGGCATCGCCGGTGGCTGGCGGGTCTTCGATCTTGCCGAGGATGATCACGCCGGTGGGGCAACGGTCGACACAGAGCGCGCAGCGGGTGCACACGTCGTCGTCGATGGTGAAGATGAAGGCATCGTCGGGATCGTCGCCCGGCTTGGCGATCCCGTAGCTCTCCTCCACGCAGTCGACCGTCTGCATGTGGATGCACTTCCAGGGGCAGATGTCGACGCAGCCCTCGCAGGCGATGCACTCCGACTGGTCGATGTGGATGAACTGTTTGGGACGGACAGCCCGACCGAGGTAGTCGGCATCGACCTCCATGAGGAGGTAGTCGGTGCGGAACTCCGGGAGTGGTGGGTTTGCGTCGGTCGTGACCATTACTTCTGTCCTGGCTGCATCGGTCCTGGCTGCATCGATCCTGGAGGTATGGCTCAGCCCTGCTTGATCAGCGGCCGGCCGTAGGTGCTGGTGGCGATCGCGGTGCTCTTGGCCGCGTCCTTGTCGCGATCCTGCCACTTGATCCAGAGCCAGATCTGGGCTCCGAAGAACACGAGGTAGAACACGGCGGCGATCGAATCGGAGACGGTGCGGAACGTGACGTCGAAGGGGAGCCACCCGCCCTGGCTGATCGGCTGGAGGATGTTGCCGGGGCCGAAGACGATCCGGTCGGCACGCCAGTTCAGCTCGTTCTCGGCGAGCGAGAGCCACTGGTGGGGGATGACGCCGTACGCCAGGAAGGCGAGGAAGAACACGTAGACGGCGCCGACCTGGGCCTCGCCCCACGAGACCGGGGTGCCCACCGGACGGCGCTTGGCGTACCAGAGGATGCCACCGGTCATGAGGACCGCTGCCAGTATCGATACGACAAGGGCAACCACCTGGGGCTCCTCTCCGGTTCCTTCTCGAGGACGAGTTCCAGCTCCATCGGTCCTCCCCGCCAGCGGGTGACGAGGACGGGTCCTTGTGAAGCTGCGCACGAATGTAGTCGCTGAACCTCGGAACGACTCAACCGTGCGGCAGTATCTACTGGGACCGTAACGTTCGCGGTTCGCCGAACGGCGACCGACGTCACCTGAAATTTGCGTCGAGGTGACAGCCTGACGATTACCTGAGGCCTGGTTACGGATCCCGGCCGCGACTTCGATAGTCTTTGCGCCGCTCGTGTTAGTTCTGCGGAGGACCGTTGACCGAGATCCCCGAACACCTGTTGAAGCGAAGCAAGTCGGCGAAGGCCGCTGCGACCGGCGGCGATCCTGGTGACGGTGGGGACGCGTCCGCCGAGAGCTCCGGTGATGCCTCGGCCGCGCCGGTGGCCGCGAGCGCTGCGGCGCCGGCGATTCCGACCGAGTCGCTGCCGAACCTCGATCCCGAGCCCGAGCCAGCGCCGCCCGAGCCGGCGTTCGTGACGGCATCGAAGGCACGCCGTCGGATCCCCGTGTGGGCGTTGCCGGTGGTCGCCGCACTGCCCATCTGGGCGATCTCCTACGGCGGCACGATGCAGCAGCCCGAAACGGAGGATCCGCTCCTGATCGAAGGCGAGCTGTTCTACGCCGAGGCCGGCTGCGCCGGCTGCCACGGCGCCACCGGCGGTGGCGGTACCGGCTACCAGCTCTCCGACGGCCAGGTCCTCGAGACGTTCCCGGCGGCGATCGATCACATGGCCCACGTCGCCCGGGGCTCCGCCGCGATCAGTGGCGAGCAGTACGGGGCCGAGCGGGAGGACGGCGTCCGGGTCTCCGGCGACCTCGGCCAGATGCCGGCCCAGGCGGGCCAGATCCCGCTCGTCGAGCTGGAGATGATCGTGTTCCACGAACGGGCGATCCTCTCTGGTGAAGACACGTCGCAGCCCGGCTACGAGGAGTGGATGGAGCACATGCGGGAGGCCTACGAGTCGGGCGACGAGACCGCCATCGACCTCGAACTGCTCCTCGCCTGCGCCGACCCCGCGATCACGCCCGGCGCCGGTCCGGCCCCCGAGCCGGACGCCGACGGCAAGTCACCCTGTCCCGGCCCCGCCGCCTTCGCCGAGGGCGAGGGTGAGGGCGAGGGCGGCGACGAAGCCGCCGCCGGCTGACACGCCATCCCACCCTCTGGCAGAACCTGCGCACACCCCCGGTGCAAAACACTGCCAAACCCGGCGACCCACACACTCGGGCAGATACAGCGCGCGGCCCCGGTGCAAAAACCTGCCAAACCCGGCGACCCACACCTCTGGCAGATACAGCGCACACCCCCGGTGCAAAAACCTGCCAAACCCGGCGACCCACACGCAGATGCAGCGCACACCCCCGGTGCAAGAACCTGCCAAACCCGGCGACCCACACACTCTGGCAGATGCAGCGCGCGGCCCTGGTGGAGGGCGCTGCCAGTGGGGCTAGGGGACGGTGCCGGAGGCGACGATGAACTCCGGTGATTCGCTGAACCCGACCATCATCGCCCCGCGGTTGACGCCCGAGTCGAGCTGGCTCAGCCAGAAGCTCCGTCCCGCCGAATCGGCCGGGCGGGCGAGCACGTGGTTGTAGACCAGCTCCACGAACGCCTCGTTGGAGAGCGCGCCGTAGTTGTTCTGGAACTCGGCCGACTCGGCGAACGCTGCGGCGATCGTCTCGAGTGACGCCCCGCCGTCCCGCTGGCCGGTCCAGTACTGCACGCCGGCGGCGTCGGGGAACCGCAGGAAGAACGCCACGTACAACCGGTACACCTCGGCCTGGGCGACCGTAGTGGCGGCGCTGGTGTTGGTCTGGCTGACGAACTCGGACGACTCGGAGAACCCGGCCATCACCGATCCCCTGCTCCCGCCGGCCCCCAGCACGCCCGTCCAGTGGGCGCGACCGCCCGAATCGGGCGGTCGGCCCAACACGTTCTGGTAGACCAGATCGACGAATTGCCCGTCGTTCAGCTGCCCGTAGGTGTCGATGAACTCGTCACTGCCGGCGAACACGTCGGCGATCCCGACGAGCGCCGCCCCGGTTGCCCGGTTCCCCCGCCAGTGGACGAACCCGGACGGGTCGGGATCGCGGAGGAAGTACGCCCGGTAGAGACGCTCGATCTGACCGTCGAGCGCCATCGGTCGACCGATGCCGGCCGATGCGCCGCTGGGGATCGAGTAGCCCCAGGCTCCCGCACCGAACGCGTTCGACCCCCGGACCCGGTACTGGTGGACACCGGCTGGAACGTCGACCGTGACGCTCGAGCCGCTGGTCGAGCCGATCGCCGCCCAGTTGACACCGTCCCCGGAGCGTTGGACCTCATAGCCGGT
This sequence comes from Acidimicrobiales bacterium, assembly GCA_965216205.1. Classification (GTDB taxonomy): domain Bacteria; phylum Actinomycetota; class Acidimicrobiia; order Acidimicrobiales; family SZUA-35; genus CADEDH01. Next base: position 4,853,180 of record OZ244139.1, read on the forward strand.
GACGCCGGCGCCCTCGGGGGTCGTCCACGAGATGGTCTGGGTCAGCGTGGTTCCCGACGCGGTTACGATCGGCGGCGCAGTGGGCTGTCCCGTGGTGGTGAACCCGGCGGTGGCCGCCCCACCGTCGATGCCGTTGGCGTGCGGCACGACGCGCAGCTCGTAGGTCGCCCCCGGTTGCAGGCTCGAGAGGGTGCCCTGCCCGATGGAGGCGGCCACGTCGATCACCGCGTCACGGATCGAGCCGTTGCGCCACGCCTCCACCCGGTGGCCGTCGGGAGCGAGCCCGACCTTGCGAAGATCCATCGACCAGTGGGCGGTCACCGACGTTCCGGACGCGGTGACCGACGAGATCGTCGGGGTGACCGCCAGGGCCCGCATCGGCCAGCCGCTCTCGGCCAACGGGCTCAGGACGGCGGCGTCGAGCGTCCGCTCCACCTCGCCGGTCGTGAGGCTCGGGGTCATCAGCGCGCCGGGCTGACCGGGGCCGTACGTGTTCTCGTCGAGATGGGAGAAGCTGCTCCCCTCCTCCCACGAGCCCGGGGCGTACACCTTCGCGGCGAGCGAGGCGCTGAGGTTGATCCACAGGTTGTTCGACTGGAGCAGGTCGTTGCTGTTCGAGTAGTCGAGCAGCGGATGGCCGTCGAACGTCACCGATCCGTCGTAGATGAACGGCGGGCTGCTCAGCGCTGGACCCGAGCCCGACGAGTTGGCCAGGCTGGCCGATCCAAGGAAGCCGAGACCGTGTCCCATCTCGTGGAGGACGACGCTGAACAGGTCGACCTGGCCGGGGCCCGGCGAGCCGCTGGTACCGATGAACCAGTTCGGGGTGGAGTTGAGGTTGACGATGACCTCGGGGTTCGACGGGCCGTTCTTGTCGGTGGCCAGCAGCGTGTTGACCAGGCCCACCGGGTAGAACGACGAGGTCGGGAGCTCGGAGGGGTTGCTCAGCAGCCCGTTCGGGCCGGCGGAGCCGAGCAGGCCGGGGCTCCCGAGATCCTTCCAGATGACGGCGAACTGCACCGGCCCGGCCGATGTGGTGGCCAACGCATCGTCCCATTTCTGGGCCGCCGCCTGCACCACCGCCTGCACGTTGGGCGGGGCGGTGTGGGTCGAGTCGTAGGTGACCGACATGCCGCTGTTCACCGCAGCCGCCTGAGGCCAGGACAGCACGGGCTCGGCCACCCGGCGGGAGGGCCCGGGGGCGAAGTCGTCGTGGACCCGTTCCATCTCAGCGACGAGCTCCGGATCGGTCGGATCGATCGATTCGTCGGCCGTGTCGATGATGATCGGGCCGTCGACGAGCGTGTCCTTCGCGGTGATGCTGTTCGTTTCGGCCCACCCCGGATCGGCGGCGGTGTGGGCGGCGACACCCGACGGTGCGGCGAGTACCGCGATCAGCGCAGCGACAAAGAGAACGGCGGTCCCCGCCCGTGGTGCCATGACCGTTCTTCGGCGAACCGATCGCGGAACCTGAGCGATCGCTCACGCCGATACCCGTTCGACGCCAGGCCGGGGAGCTGGCCCGGGCGGCCGTCACCCTCCGGCGAGCTCAGCCGCCATCGTCGCCGCCACCTCACCGGCCGCGTCGACCGTGCGGTCGATGTCGGCGTCGGTGTGGGCGAGGCTCGGGAACATCGCCTCGTAGGGACCCGGGGCGAGGGCGATCCCCCGCGCCAACATGCCGTGGAAGAACGGGGCGTAGTGGCCGCTGTCGGCCGCAGCCTTGGCGTCGTCGTAGTTCCGCACCGGCTCGTCGGTGAAGAACAGGCCGACGAGTGGGCCCACGCTCGGCACCTGCACCGACAGCCCGGCGGCACCGATCGCCTCGGCGAGACCGGTGGCCAGACGGCCGGCGGAGGCCGTGAGGGTGTCGAAGCGATCGTCGTCGAGCTGGCGGAGCGCGGCGAGGCCGGCCGCGGTGGCCAGCGGATTCCCCGACAGCGTGCCGCCCTGGTAGACGGGCCCGAGCGGCGCGATGTTGGCCATGATCTCGGCGCTGGCGCCGAACGCACCCACCGGCAGGCCGCCGCCGATCACCTTGCCGAACGCCCACACGTCGGGGGTGACCCCCGACCAGGCGGTCGCCCCGCCCCGACCGAGGCGGAAGCCGGTGATGACCTCGTCGAAGAAGAGCAGCGCCCCGACCCGGTCGCACTCGGCCCGCAACGCCTCAAGGAAGCCGGGCTCGGGCTCCACGACCCCCATGTTGGCGGCGACCGCCTCCACCGCCAGCACGGCGGTGTCGTCGTCGAGGGTGGGCACCGTGTTGAACGGCACGACCACGGTGTCGGCCACCGCCGAGGGGGTGACCCCGGCGGATCCGACGAGGCCCTGGTTGGCGACGCCCGACCCGCCGGCGACGAGCAGCGCGTCGGCGTGACCGTGGTAGCAGCCGGCGAACTTCACGACCTTCTTTCGGCCGGTGGCGCCGCGGGCGAGACGGATCGCCGACATCGTGGCTTCCGTGCCCGACGACGTCATCCGGATCATCTCGACGCCCGGCACCCACTCGCAGACGAGCTCGGCCAACTCGACCTCGCGCCGGGTGGGGGCGCCGTAGGTGGTGCCGGCAGCGGCGGCGTCGGTGACCGCCGCGACGACGGCCGGGTCGGCGTGGCCGAGGATCGAGGCACCGTAGCTCTGGACGTAGTCGAGGTACTCGTTGCCCTCGGTGTCCCAGACCCGGGCGCCCTGGGCCCTGGCCACGAAGTAGGGGGTGCCGCCGACCGACAGGAACGCCCGCACCGGCGAGTTGACCCCGCCCGGCAGGACGCGCTTGGCCCGGTCGAACAGCGCTGCGTTCGTGTCGGTGTCGGTGTCGGTGGCGGTCGTGGTCGTGCTACCCGAGGACGTGGTGGAGGAGGTCATCGCCGCTCAGCCGTTGAGCCGCTCGGCGATCTCGGCCGCCAGGTAGGTGAGGATGAAGTCGGCCCCGGCTCGCTTGATCGAGCCGAGCACCTCGAGCGCCGCGGCGTCACCGTCGATCCAACCGTTGGCCGCCGCCGCCTTGAGCATCGCGTACTCCCCGCTCACGTGGTAGGCGGCCAACGGAACGTCGACCTCCATCCGGGCCCTGGCGATCACGTCGAGGTAGGCCATTGCCGGTTTGACCATCACCATGTCGGCGCCCTCGCTCAGGTCGAGCCGGATCTCCTCGAGCGCTTCGCGGGCGTTGTGCCAGTCCTGCTGGTAGCCCTTCCGGTCGCCGCCGTCGGCGATGGTCACGTCGACCGCGTCGCGGAACGGGCCGTAGAGCGCGCTCGCGTACTTCGCGGCGTAGGCCAGGATCGCGGTGTCGGTCTGGTCGTCCTCGTCGAGGGCGTCGCGGATCGCGAGGACCTGGCCGTCCATCATCCCCGACGGGGCCACCACGTCGGCCCCGGCCCGAGCCTGGGCCACCGCGGCGTTGGCGTAGAGGTCGAGCGTTGCGTCGTTGTCGACCCGGCCCTCGTCGTCGACGATGCCGCAGTGACCGTGGTCGGTGTACTCGTCGACGCAGAGGTCGGCGATGAGCACGAGATCGTCGCCGAACGCCTGCTTGCACTCCTGCAGCGCGACCTGCACGATTCCGTCGGGATTCCAGGCCTCCGACCCGACCGCGTCCTTCACGAGCGGAACGCCGAACAGGATCACGCCGGGCACGCCCAGGTCGACCAGCCGCTTCACCTCGTCGAGCAGCGACGGCACCGTGTGTTGGACCACTCCCGGCAGCGACGAGATCGGCTCCGGTGAGGTGATGCCCTCCCTGACGAACAGCGGGGCGATCAGGTCGTCGACCGACAGCGAGGTCTCGGCGACGAGTCGGCGCATGGCCGACGAGCTGCGCAGGCGGCGGGGCCGCCGCTGGGGGAAGTTCACGGGTTCCTCTTCTCTGGGGCGTGATCGATCTCTGGGGCGCGTCCGGCTTCGACGTCCGCCGCACCTTCGAGGCTAGCGACGAGCGTCTCGATCAGCCCGGCCAGGTGATGGTGGGCCGGTGGCTCGATCGGCGCCAGGCCGACCTCGGCCGCCTTGGCCGCGGTGCGCGGTCCGATGCAGGCCACGACCGGCGGTGTCGCCTCGATCCCGAACCGGTCGACGAACGCCTCGACCTGGGAAGGGGCGGTGAGGAGCACGGCGTCGGCCCGGCTCACCAGACCGCGCACATCCTCTTCGCCCGATCGTCCGCCGGGGGTGGTGTCGTCGCAGCGGTCGGTGCGGACCATTCGGTAGGCGTCGACCCGGTCGACGGTGTAGCCCCTGGCCTCGAGGCCGTCGCCGAGCGTGGTGGCGGCGGCCTCGTTGAGGGGGGCCAGGACCCGTTGGCCGGGCGACGCCGGTGGGAACGCGTTGGCGAGATCGCGGGCGGTGGCGGTCGGAGGCACGAGGTCGACGCGGATCCCCGCCTCGGCGAAGGCGGCCGCGGTGGCCGGCCCGACGGCCGCCACCCTCGTCGAGTCGGGGATGGGTCCCCCGAGGTGGGGAAGGAGCGCCCGCACGCCGTTGGCCGACGTGACCGCAAGCCAGTGGTAGCGACCGCGGCACAGGTCGGCGACGGCGGCGGCCAGCGCCGCACCGCCGTCGGCCGGCGCAGCCAACCGGTGGAGCGGGACCGCCACGGTCGACGCCCCCAATCGGCGGAGCTGGCCGAGGAGTGGGCCGGCCTCGTCCTCCGGCCGGCACACCACCACCGAGCGACCGGTGAGCGGCGGCCGATGGTCAGCGTTGGGTGGGCTCGGCACCGGCCCGATCGTCGTCGGGGTCGAGCTCGGACCGGAGCCGGGCGGCGAGGAGGCGACCGGGGTCGGCCTCGGGGAGCTCGACCACCTCTGCCCGACCGAGGCTGCCGGCCCGGTCGGCGCTGGCGGCGAGAATGCCGCGGACCGTGAGCTTCCCGTCGCTGCCGAGCATGGCGTGGGCGCCGGCGGGGAGATCGCAATCGCCGCCGAGCTCGGCGAGGAAGGCCCGCTCCGCTCCGACGGTGACCCGGGTCGCCTCGTGGTCGATCGCTGCGAGCAGCTCGACCACGCCGTGGTCGTCGGACCGGCACTCCACCGCCAACGCGCCCTGGCCCACCTGGGGCACGAACAGCTCCGGATCGAGCACGTCGACGGTGGCCGGGGTCACCCGCAACCGTTCGAGGGCGACGGTGGCCATCACGATCGCGTCGACCGCGCCGCCGGTGTCGACGCCTGCTGCGTCACCTCGGTCCGCGTGGGTGAGGCGGGCGAGGCGGGTGCCGATGTTGCCTCGGAGCCCCACCACGCGCAGGTCGGGTCGGAGGTCGAGCAGGAGGGCCCGCCGGCGGGCGGACCCCGTCGCAACGACGGCTCCCGGCCGAAGGTCGGCGAGGCGTGATCCGACGAGACAGTCGCTCGCCGTGCCCCGCTCGCAGTAGGCGGCGATCGTGAGCCCTGGCGGGGTCTCGGCCTGCAGGTCCTTCGCCGAGTGGACGGCGAGCTCCGCCGCCCCGGACAGCACGATCTGCTGGATCTCCTTGGAGAACGCGCCCTTCCCGCCGATCTGGTCGATGGTCCTGGTGAGGTCGAGGTCGGCCGCGGTGTCGGTGGCGACCAGCTCCGTGGTCAGTCCGGGAACAGCCGCTCGGAGCAGCGAGGCGACGTGGTTCGCCTGCCACTGGGCGAGCGGGCTCCGCCGGGTGGCGATCCGGAGCAGGCGACCGGTCACGACAGGTCGAACAGTTCCCGCAGCGCTTCCGCCAACCGATCACCTCGAGCGGTGCCGGCGGCACCCTTCACCGCGATGGTCGGCGAGTGGAGCATCTTGGCCACGATCGATCGGGAGAGGGCTTCGATGGCTTCGCGATCGGTGTCGTCCATCGCGGCGAGCCGGTTGGCGTAGCGGTCGAGCTCGCCGGCCCGGATCGAGTCGGCCCAGGCGTGGAGGCCACCGATCAGCGGCGCGACCCGCCGGGCACTGCTGGCGGCCTGGTAACGCTCGAGCTCGGCGGCGACCACCTCGTCGGCGGCAGCCACGTGGTGCTTCCGATCCTCGAGACCGCGGTTGGCGAACGCCTGAAGCTCGGCCAGCTCCACGAGGTCCACCCCGGGGATCAGATCGACCTCGGCGGGCACATCCCGCGGGAGCGCCAGGTCGAGCACGAGCAGGTGCTCACCCGCCGCGGCGTCGACGGCGGCGGCGACGGTGTCGGTGGTGACGATCGGCTCGGGTGCACCGGTGGCGGTGATCACGATGTCGTTGCCGTCGATGGCGGCCCGCAGATCGTCGAAGGAGGCGATCCGGGCGTCGAGCTCGGCGGCGACCGCCTCGGCTCGCGCACGCGTGCGGTTGGCCACGGAGAGGTCTATCCGGTGCTTGCGACCGAGCGCCGTTGCCACCGCAGCGCCCAGCTCGCCGGCGCCGATCAGGAGCACCGAGCTGCCGTCGATCGGGTGGCGCTCCGCGATCAGCGACACCGCGGCGTGCGACAGCGACGCCGTGCTCCGCCCGATGTCGGTGTCGGTCCTGACCCGCTTGCCCGTCTCCACGGCACGCTGGAACAGCAGGTTGAGCACGGGGCCCGAGGTGCCCTCCTCCCGGGCCAGCTCCCAAGCCCTGGCCACCTGACCGAGGATCTCGTGCTCGCCCAGGACCACCGAGTCGAGCCCGGCCGCCACCCGGAAGAGGTGACCGGCCGCCTCGTCGTGGTAGTGCACGTAGAGCGCATGGTCGAACGTCTCGGGGTCTGCGCCGCTGAGGAGGGCGAGGGCCTCGCGCACGTCGCGGAACCCATCGTGGAACCGCTCGGCGTGGACGTAGACCTCGGTGCGGTTGCAGGTGGCGACGATCACGGCCTCGCTGACCACGTCGCTGCTGGCGATCTCACCCAACGCCTTCGGCAGTGCGTCGGCGGTGAGCGCCAGCCGTTCGAGGGTGGCCGGCGGTGCGCTCCGATGGTTGAGGCCTATCGCTACTACCGTCATCCTCGACTCCACGCGATGCAGCCGGAGGACCCGACTCGCAGCCTTCGACGATAACCGTCCGCCGCCCTCGTTGTGATACCGCGCAGCGGGCCCGCACCGACGATCATCGCGCCCCCAACGGTACACCGGCACCGGCCGAGGCACCGAGGCCGCGTTGGCGGTAGAAGCTGAGGATCTGCAGCTCGGTGGCGAGGTCGACGCGGCGAACGACGACCTCGTCGGGCACGAGGATCGGCCCGGCGGTGAAGTTGAGGATCGAGGTGAGCCCGGCGGCGACGAGTGCGTCGGCCACCTCCTGGGCGGCCTCGGCCTGGGTGGCGATCACGCCGACCGTGATCCCCTCCTCCGCCACCACCTCGGACAGGTCGTCGAGGTGGCGGACCGGGATGCCGGCCACCTCGGTGCCGACCTTCGCATCGTCGACGTCGAACAGCGCATGGATGGGAAAGCCCCGCTCCGCCAGGCCCGAGTAGTTGGCGAGCGCCCGACCGAGGTTGCCGGCACCGATGACCGCCACCGGCCAGTCCTGATTGAGGCCCAGCTCGAGGCTGATCTCGTACACGAGGTACTTCACGTCGTACCCGACGCCCCGCGTGCCGGTGATGTGCAACGAGGCGAGGTCGCGTCGCACGGTGGCCGGGTTGACGGCGACGAGCTCGGCCAGGTGCTCCGAGGACACGGTGCCGACGTGGTCTCGGGCCAGGTCGACGAGGGCCCGCAGGTAGGTCGGCAACCGGCCGACCGTCGCCGCCGAGATGTCCGTGTCGCTCACGATACGAGGCTAGGGAGTCACGCGTCGATTCACAAATGCACGAAGTGTCTCGATACGACGATGGGCTGGGCGGAATTCCCCTTGGCGCCGGGGAGTAGGACTGCCTAACTTCGAACCGGCCGGCGGCCGGGTTCGAGCAGCCGCAACGGTGGGCGTGTGGGCGGCGCAGGCGAAGCGGGAGCGGTCGATCTCGGCGGGATTGGTACGACCGGCTCGGTGCGAGGAACGAGCACAGGTGGGTGCGGGCGTGACGAGAACGATGAGTCGGACGATCGCCGGCATCGGATCGGGCCGATTGGCGATCTTCGACCACAGTCGGAACCGTCTCCGCATCCCGGTCGCGATCCTGCCCGAAGCCCTCCGACAAGCGAGTGGCGACGGCTTGGCGAGCCCGGTCGCCGCGGTGAAGCTCGAGACGGGGGGCGTCATGGTCGACGGGCAGCTGCGCCCCGGGGCCGAGAAGCTCCTTCGCGTGATCGGCGCGGCGAGCATGACGATCGTCGTCGATGTGAGCTGCGGTGGCGACGCGAGCACGACCACCATCTGGGCCACGCCGAGCCAGGCCGTGATCACCTCCAGCCTCGACCCGGAGCTGATCGACGTCGAACCGGTTCGGGTGGCCCGCATACCCGAGCGGCTGTCGGACGTGATCCTGCTCGGGCGGCCCGAGACCACGGCCGACGCGTCGATCGTGGTGGCAGCGCTGACCATGGACAACGCCGACCGCCTCGCCGACGAGCCGACGAAAGCGCGGCGGGCTCTGGAGGCTGGCGGCGTGACCAGCGACGACATCGACCGGCTGCTCGCCTTCCAGGAGCCACCCACACGCCGGTGGCGGATCGGCACCACGTGGTCGACCGACGACGGGCAACAGACGGCTGAGCTCGAAGGCATCGACGCCGGGCCCTTCGGTCAGTGGCTGGTGGAGACCTGGGGCGACACCGACCGCGACCGCGAGTTGGTGTTCACGCCACAGGGCGACGGCGCCATCCTCCGGGCGCTCCGCGGGGTCCTGCCCCGCAACTGGGTGGGGACCGCCCTCCGGCGGGGAGCGGTCAAGGTTTGAACAAATCCCGCTGAAACGGTCGAGGTCGCGCCACGGCGGCCGACGAACCGTGTGTGCGAAGATCCACCGGAAGATGCCTCATCGTCGCGCTGCTGATCACGTCGTCGCTGTTCGGCGTCACCCCGCAACTGGCGAGCCCCGCCGATGCCCGCTCCCCCGCCACCGCCGGCGACAGCGGCGAGGAGCAGGCGCACGAAGCCGCCTTCCTCGATCGGATCAACGCCCTCCGTCGCGATCGGGCGCTCGCCCCGCTCACCGTCGATGAGGAGCTGACCGCACAGGCTCGGGCGTGGACGACCACCATGGCGTCCGACGGCGATCTGCGGCACGCAGCCGACCTCTCCGTGGGGATCACGGTGCCGTGGACGGTGCTCGGCGAGAACGTCGGCGTCCACACCGTGCACGACATAGACCGGCTGTTCCAGGCCTTCGTCGACAGCCCCGGCCACCTCGCCAACCTCACCGACGAGCGCTACGACCGGGTGGGGGTCGGCGTCGCCCACAGCCCCGACGGCAGCATCTGGACCACCCACCGGTTCATGGCCAGCCCCGCACCGGACCCGGCACCCCCACCCAGCCCCGCTCCGGAGCCGGCGGCAGAGCCGGCCCCCGAGCCCCAGCCGGCGACTGCCCCATCGGCCGCTCCCGTGGCCGAACCGGATCCGGCGCCGACCCCCGCCACGTCGAACGACACCCCCGATGCCGAGCCACCGCCCCCACCCGCGCCCATGCCCCCGCCTACGCCCTCGCCCGTGCCTACGCCAGAGCCCGCCACCCCTCCCCCGAGTGCCGGCACAACGCCAGCACCGGCCTCGGCGTCGACCCCGCAGGCCGCGCGCCGGTCGGAGCCCACCCGGGTCCGGGTTTGGCGGCCGGCCGGTCGACTGGCCGAGATCCTGGCCGACCTCGACGAGTCCGGCCTCTGACCGCTCGCAGTCAACCAACCCCTCTCGAAATTTGTGCGTCTTGCAGCGCCACGCGCTGTCAGACGCACAAATTTCGGGGGCTTCCGCGGTTGGTGGCGGGTCAGCGGGTCAGGAAGAACAGTTGAAGCGCCCCCGCTCCGAGGATCGCGAGCAGGAGCAGCGCCAGGATGAGCACGGTTCGGGGCTTCATTGGGGGTTCTCCTCCGGTCGGTGCCGGGTGGGTGCGAGCTGGACCGACGAGGTCATGCCGGGCTGGCGCCCCTCCACCGGCTGCAGGGCGATCGAGTCAGCCTCGCCGACCCCGAGCACCTCGGCCGCCGACCCCTGGTTGGCGGCGAGGGCGATGAGCCCGTAGGAATCGACGAGCAGTCCGAGCGCGCCGACCCCGATGTCGGCGAACGACGCGACCCGGGTGGCGATCCGCGACTCGCCGACGGTGCCCCCAGTGGTCGTTCCGCCAACACCGTCAGCGACGTCACCGCCGACCGTGACCCGCACGGTGGGCGGCCAGTCGACGAGCTCGGCCGGGTCGACGTTGAGCTGCACGTTGCCGAACCGGTCGACCCAGAGCACCTCCGCGGCGAGCGAACCATCGTCACCGAGCTCGCTCACCGGGAGGATCCCCGGCATGAGCTGCACGGGATCGATCGGTGTGCCCAGGTCGGCGACCGGAACGCCGGCGCAGAGGTGGGCGGCGGCGGGGCCGAACACGTCGCGACCGTCGAACGTGGGGCCGGGGGCGGGCAGCCGGTACTCGTCGTTGTCGAGCACGACGGCCCCGGTGGCCCCGCCGACCATGGCGACGGCGGGGGCGAGCAGGCCGTTGTCGGGGCCGACGAGGTACGACTGACCGTCGCCCACCTCCACCGCCACCGGTCGCCGACTGGTGCCGACGCCAGGGTCGACCACCGCGAGCACCACCCCCGGCACGAGGTACTGGGCGGCGCGGGCCAGGGCCAGGCCGCCGGCCCGCACGTCGTAGGGCGTGACGTCGTGGGTGACGTCGATCACGGTGACGTGCGGCGCGATCGAGCGGATCACCGAGTGGACGACGCCGACGAACTCGTCGTGGCGGCCGTAGTCGGAGAGGAACGAGATCGTCTCGAAGCGAGTCATCGTGACGTCAACCCCCGCCGAGCTCTCGTGATCGGTCGGTCGCCGCGGCGACGGCGTCGATGAACGCCGCCCGGATCGCCCTCGCCTCGAGCACCCGGAGCCCGGCTGCGGTGGTGCCGGCCGGCGTGGTGACCCCCGCCCGCAGCTCCGCCGGGTGGCTCCCGCTGTCGACCAGCAGCTTCGCTGCGCCGAACAGGGTCTGGCCGGCGAGCGTCGCCGCGAGATCGCGCGGCAGGCCGGCCGACACGCCGGCGTCGATCATCGCCTCGGCGACGAGGAACACGTAGGCCGGCCCCGAGCCGGAGAGCCCGGTGACCACGTCGAGGAGGGGCTCGGCCACCACCACGACCTCACCGACGGCGCCGAGGATCGACTCGGCCCAGGCGATGTCGTCGTCGGACGCCGCGCCGCCGCCAGCCACCGCCGACGCCCCCGCCCCGACCAGGGCCGGGGTGTTGGGCATGGCTCGGACCACCGGCGTGCCGGTGGGAACCGCAGCCTCGATCGTCTGGACGGTGACCCCGGCGGCGACCGACAGCACCCGGGTCGGACGGTCGAGCCCGCTGCACACCGGGCCCACGAGGTGGGGTTTCACCGCCACCACGGTGTCGATCGCCGGGCTCGGCGTGTCGCTCACGACCACGCCGGGCAGGGCCTCGGCCACTGCGTCGCGCTGTGCGGGATCGACATCGACCACCAGCAGTTCGGCCGGCTCGGCCCACCCGCTCTCGATCAGGCCGCCCAGCAACGCCTGACCCATCTTGCCGCCGCCCACCATCTGAAGTGCAGTCACAGCGCCGCAGGGTACTCGTGCCGGACCGGCTGCAACCGGTGCGCCCTTCCCGAAGCGGCACCGATCACAACCGGCCCTCGTGGAGCCAGCGTACCGCCCTTGTCACGTATCAAACGCAGTGAAGAGATAATTACCGTATTCAGGAGAACTTCGAGGCGAACCCGATGCGCAGCGCGGGGCGGAAGTACTGCTCCACCCACTGATAGAGGGAGCCGAGCACGCGATCGAGCTCGGCGGCGCCGATGAGCTCGTGGTCGAGCTGGCCCCGCAGATAGAGCGCATCCTCCTCGCCGATGGCGAACGACGCACCGAACAGCTTGGCATTGCGGCGGAGCAGGTGCTCGTACAGCTCGGCGTGATTCTCCTCCGGTGCCGGCATGAAGAAGGTCTCGTACACGAGGGTCCGCTGCCGGAGCCAGAAGCGCACGGTCGACACGTCCTTCTCCTCGCCCTGCAAGCGCACGAACCACGAGCGGGGGCCGTCGACGTCCCGGTCGACCGCCAACACCACCGGGTTGTCGTTGGCCTGCACCGCCAACCACCGGTCGATCACGGCGGCGAGCCGATCCAGCTCACCCGGATCAGCGGGAACGGTGGCGCTCACTCGCAGGGCGTCAGCGCTCGGGAGCCGACGTCGCGGTAGAGGTTGTGGAGCCGGTTGGCCGAACCGGTCCAGGTGTAGGTGCGGCCGCGGGCCGCCGCCGAGATCGCGAGGCGGCGAGCCAGCACCGGGTCGGCCAGGATCGCATCCACGTGGGCCGCGTAGTCATCGGGGTCGCGACCATCCACCAGGTAGCCGGTGAAGCCGTGCTCCACGAGCGTGGCCAGTCCACCCACGGCGGAGGCCACGGTCGGCACGCCGCAAGCGGCGGCCTCGAGGGCGACGAGCCCGAACGACTCGGAGCGGCTCGGCACGATCGACACGTCGGCGGCCCGGAAGTAGGTGGAGAGGAGGTGGTGGGGCTGTGGCGGCACGAACCGGACCCGCTCGGTCAGGCCGTTGGCCACGATGAGCCGACGGACCCGGTCGACCTCGCCCTCACCGCCAGCGCCGCTCGCGCCGCCGACGATCCACAATCGGGCGTCGGTCCGCTCCAACCGGGCCAGGGTCTCGACCGCCACGTCGACGCCTTTGAGCGGCTGGATCCTGCCGACGAACAACAGCATGGGCCGGTCGTCGGTCCGCAGCGCAGCCCGCGCCCCGGCCTGACTGCCCGGCGAGAAGAACGCGTGGTCGACCCCGGGTGTGACAATCTCGATCCGTTCGGGATCGGCGCCGTAGTAGTCGACGAGCTGGTCGGCTTCGGCGGTGCAGTTGGCCAGCACTACGTCGGCGCAGGCCATCACGTCGGCCTCCGCCTTGGCCCGCCGCTCGGGCTCGGGATCGCCGAGCTCGGCCTTGACCCTGGCCAGGGTGTGAAAGGTGGTGATCAACGGCAGGTCGAGGCGCTGCTTGATCACCCGGCCAGCCACTCCCGACAGCCAGTAGTTGGCGTGCACGACGTCGGGCTGGAAGCTGGCGAGGTCGGCGATGACCCCGTCGGCGAACTCGTCGACGTGGGGCTCGAGGTCGTCCTTGGCCACGTCGACCGGTCCGGCGGGCACGTGGACCACCCGGAAGCCCGGCTCGACGTCGACCGTGCGAGGAAGATCGTCGCGCCACCGCCGCACGTACACCCGGCAGGTGACACCGTTCGACGCCAGCGCGGAGGCCAGCTCACGGACGTAGACGTTCATGCCGCCACCGTCGCCCGTGCCCGGCTGGGCGAGCGGCGACGTGTGCAGCGACAGCATCGCCACTCTGCTCATCCCCGGGCGCATGCCCGGGACCAACCCCGGGATCGTTCCAGGGCTCGTCTCCAGGCTCTGCCCGGGATCGGTCACCCTCTGCTCGCCCGCTACGTCCACGCCACTGCTGCTCCCACCGTCGCCGTCAGTTGAGGAGCGACTCGATCGACGCCTCGCCGTCGCGATAGCGACGGGCGATCTCGTTCTGGATCGCGTCGATCCGCTCGTGGAGCCGACGGCGGGTAGCCGACAGCTCGACCTCGAACTCGCGCAACGAATCCATCAGGGCAGCCAGTTTGTCGTCGTCGTGCCGGTCGAGCGAACCGAGCTCCCCCGGAGAGGCCACCTCGTCGAGCCCATCGATCAGGGTCTGGGCGAGCGCGCCCGGTGCGTGGATCGCCACCTGGCGCCCGCTGGAACCAGCACCCGTCGACTCGGCCATGATGTCGGGGAGGTCGAAGAGGAGCCCGGAGATGTCCGGCTCGGCGTCCACCGCGCCGGCCCGGTGGCGGATCTCGTGACCCACGATGTCGAGCCGACCCTGGGCAACGCGGCGGACGAACGACACGTCACCCTCGGCCTCGCCGCAACGGCTCCGCAGATCGCGCAGGGCGACGAGGGGAACCGCGGTCACGTCGGCGAGGATGTCGTTGGCGAGGAGCTCTTGCAGATCGGCGTGCACGACTGACAAGCGTACTTCCCCGCGCTGCCGGCCCCGCTCAGAGTGACGTGGCGTCGGGTGCGGTGTGCAGAAGGAACAACCAGAGCGGCGCGACCACGAGATAGGAGTCGAGCCGGCGGAGGGCGGGGGCCCAGTCGGCACCCCGCGGCAGCATAGCTGAGGCTGCGATCTGGCCCAGCGGGCAGCACACGGCGGCGAGGATCCCGAACAGCACCATGCTCCGATCGGTGAACGGGGTCGGGGCGACCACCCACAGCACGAAGAGCACCGCGCCGAGGGCGACGATCCCGGAGATCGGGCCCTCCATCGCGTTCGACGAACCGGACCCGACGAGGAAGTCGCCGGTCTCGTAGGCGCTGACGAGGAGGATCAGCGACAGGACCGCGCCGAGCTCGAAGCCGGTGAGGGCCACCATCGAACCGGCGGCCAGGCCGACCGGAAGCGCCGCCCGGGCCTGGACGGCGATGGCCCGACCGGGCGGAACTCGCTCGTCGAGGACGAGGAAGGTGCTCGCGGTGGCCACCAGCAGCGCGAGCCCGAGTCCCGCCCCCAGGCCGACGAGGCCGATGACGCTGAGCACACCCGGCACGAACGCAGCGAACGAGGTCCACCACTTGACCGGCGACTCGTTGCCGAACCATGCGTGGCCCACCTGGAGCCCGGCGAGCGCGGCGACGGTGGACACGAGCACCGCCAGCAGTACTGGCGAGTAGAGCGTCGAACCGATGACGGCGGCGAACCAGATGACGCCGAAGGTCACCTTGGGCCCGTCGATCCGGTAGGGCACGGCCAGGCGGTTCTGCTGCCAGCGGCTCTCCCGCTCGAGGGCCCGCCGCCGGAACTTGTCGTTGCGTCGCTCGGCGCGGGAGCTGCGCTGGCCACCTGTCGGCCGCCCTTCCCGGGCCTGCCGATGGGTCGGCTTCTCCCACGCCACCGGTGCCCGCTCCTCCGGCTCGAGGACCGACCCCGACTCCCAGTCGGACGCACCGTGGCTGTCGGGGTGGCTGCGGGTGGGATCGTCCCAGCCCTGCTGGTCGTCCCAGCCCCCCTGTTGATCCCAACCGGCTTGCTGGTCCCAGCCGGCTTGCTCGTCCTGGCCCCGTTGCTGGTCCCAGCCGGGGTGCTCGTGCTGGCGGGGCACCTGGTCCCAGCCGGGGTGCTCGTGCCAGTCCGGTTGATCAGCAGACGGCGGGCCGTCGTCCCACGATGCGGGCACCACCGTCAACCACCCGAAACCGGCGGCAGCACCGCGACCTCGTCGCCAGCAGCGACCTCGGCCGAGCGCTCGGCGGGCGTCCCGTTCAACCAGACCTTGGAGCCGGCGAGCACGGCTGCGAACGTGTCGCCGAAGCGGTGGCACGCCTCGTCGAGCACCTCGCCGACGGTCGCTCCTGGGAGCTCGGCCCGCTTGGTACCGGCGGACTCGCGTGCCTGGGCGAAGAGACGCAGCGTAACCACAACCCGTAGTGTGCCAGCTTGTCGACCGAGTCCGCTCGTGGCGGTAGGTCATGGGCCCGAGAGTCACCCCGCGCGGCCCTTCGGCAACTAACGTGACCTCGTTGTGGAACCTGCTTGGAACGCCCAGCCGTCGGATTCGGGGCCATCTGAACAAGCGCCATCTGACGTGACGCGAGCAGAGACCGTGCTGCTCTTCGTGCGGCACGGTCAGTCGACCTGGAACCTCGAGCACCGTTGGCAGGGCCAGGCCGATCCCCCGCTGTCCGACCACGGGCGGGAACAGGCCCGACACGCCGCCACCGCGGTAGGAACAGTGGACGCAATCGTCGCGTCGCCGCAGGTGCGGGCGTTGGAGACGGCGGTGATCATCGGCGAGGCCGTCGGCGTGGGACCGATCCAGACGGTCGACGACCTCCGCGAACGGCACGCCGGGACCTGGTCGGGGTTGACCACCGACGAGATCGAGGAGCGCTGGCCCGGCTGGATCGAAGGGGGACGGCGACCCGACGGCTGGGAGTCCGACGAGGACGTGCTCGACCGAGCGGTCGGTGCGATCGACGAGATCCTCGGCGAGTTGGCCGGCGGAACGGTGCTCGTGGTCAGCCATGGCGGCGTGATCGTGACCGTCGAGGACCACCTCGAGGTTCGAGACGGCCGGATTCCGAACCTGCACGGGCGGGTCGTGACCGCCCGTCGATCGCCCGACGACAACGGCTGGCAACTCGGGGCCGGCGACCGTCTCGAACTGGTTCCGCCCGAGCTGTCCACCGGTGGCGGCCGGGGCCGGCGGGTATGACCCAGCTCGACACGATCCCCGGTCAGCTCTCGTTCGACGATCCGATCCTGGCCGCGCTCGACGCCCCCCCGGCGCCCCGACCGCAGAGCAGGCCGGAACCCCGGGCCCCTGCGCCCGAACTCAACTCTGCAACCGACCCAGCTCCGGTGGTGTCACCTCGCGATGGCGAACCCGGGTTCGGCGCCGAGGCACCCGGTCTCGAACCCGAACCCGAACCCGAACCGGCAGCCGCTCCGGCCGCTGTGGCACCGACCGTTTCCGGCGAGAGCGGTCTGGCGACCGACGTACCGGCGCTCGAGGTTCGGGTGATCCGGAGCAGCCGACGCAAGAAGACGGCGCAGGCTCGACTGTTCGGATCGACGGTGGAGGTTCGGATCCCGGCCCGGTGCTCGGTGGAGGAGGAGCGGCAGCTCGTCGACCACTTCACCGACAAGTTCGAACGGGCCCGGTCAGCAGAGGTGATCGACCTCGAACGGCGGGCCAGGAAGCTGGCCGACCAGTTCGGGCTGCCGCAACCGGCGTCGGTGCGGTGGGTCGGCAACCAGCAGATGCGCTGGGGATCGTGCACGCCGGGCGACGGGACGATCCGGCTCTCCGACCGGTTGGCCCAGTACCCGACGTGGGTGCTCGACTACGTGATCGTGCACGAGCTCGCACACCTCCGGGTGGCTGCTCACAACGCCGAGTTCTGGCGTCTCGTCCACGCCTACCCGTTGACCGAGCGGGCCCGGGGCTTCCTGATCGCCAAGGGCCACGAGGGCGACTGAGTCGGCGCGCCGGATCCGGCCCCGCCAACGTCGATTACACGCTCTCGCAAGAGATCGGCGGTGCGTGCGCCGATGCCCGCTTGGATCTGGGATCTACCGGTCGCCGTGGTCGCCCTGGTCGCCATTGTCGAGCGGGGTGCCGGCCACGACGTCGGGGCCATCGTCGGGCACCGAGCCGGGTCGCTGCTCGTCCATCCTGGCCAGCACTGCGTCGATGTCGTCGAGGTCAGCGCTGAGCTCGTCGAGCTGGGCCATCGTCGGCAGGTCGCCGACCGAGCCGGGCGCCGTCGGCTCGGGCGGCACTGTTGGCTGGCTCGGCGCGGTCGGTCCGGATTCTCCGAGGGTCACGGGCCGATTCTACCGACCGGCCATCGCTCGGGAGGCGATCCCCGATGCGGCCCATCTCGGTTTCGGATCGACCCTGGCGGGGCGCAGCGGCCTCGGCCACAATCGGTTAGCAACACCCCCCAAAGACCGGCCAAGGCGCAGTCCTCCGGGTCCCTTCGGGTCTGTGACAGGACTGCGCAGGAAGGGAGTCTCGTGTCGCAACGCACTCGTGCGAACCGTCAGCGCAAGCCCGGCGCCGCCGCCATGAACAAGCCGGGGCGGTTCGACCGCCAGGTGGAGCACCGGCGGGTACGGCGGGCAGCCCACGTCGAGTTGGCCACCATGGTCGAACCCGAAGATCACGCGCTGCCGCGACCCGTGCACACGTCGATGAAGACGGATCCGACCGAGCGAGACGACGTCCCCATCGCCAAGCGCCGCTTCAAGGTCTGGAAGACGAAGGACTGGAAGCGCCGGAGCCAGATGCGGGCGGCGCGGGCCGCCGCCTACTCGCCGTTGGACGACGAACTCCGGTAGGCCGGGTCAGCTTCCCGCCAACGGGAGGCGGGCGAAGGAGAGCGAGCCGACACCGGTGATCCCGGTCAGGTCGACCGGGATCACCGTTTCGGTATTGAGATCGATCAGCGTGGCGGTGGCCGTGCCGTCGGACCGGAGGAGAAACGCGGCACGGTTGCCGTCGAAGCTCAGCGACTCGATCCGTTCACCATCCTCGCCGATCGGGCGGCGGTAGTACTCGGTGCCGGTGCTCAGCTCACGGGCTACCAGGTCGGTGCCGACCTCGATGCCATCGTCGCGGTAGCTCACCTCGGTGTACACCATCGCCCCGCCATCGGGGCTGAGGGCCACCGCGCCGTAGGCAGGGCGGCGGGGCACGATGCAGTCGGGTTCGCCAGGGCCGTTGAGGTCGATCTCGTTGCCGTCGGCCGCGTAGAAGCGGAGGTCGCCGCAGCGGTCGTTCCGCACGACCAGCGCGTGGATGCCGCCGCCAGCCGAGAGGTCGAGCAGCTCCTCCTCCTCGCCGAGGCCGACGAGTTCGCCCCGCTCGTCGTCGACGAGCCGGATCAGATCGATCTGGTCCTGGTTGACCAGCACCACGGCGGTCGCGGCTCCCTCGTCGAAGCCGACGTCGAGGAGGAGAGCGCCCTCGTCGTCGACCACCACCGGTTCGCCACCTTCCGCTGGAAGCCAGAGCACCGGTCCGGGTCCGGCGGCGGCGCCGGGAGCGGCGGCCTGGACGACGAGACCGCCGAGGAAGTCGTCGACGGCAGTGGTGGCAGACACGGAGCCGACCGGTGTGTCGAGGGGTTCGGTGAGCCCGTCTGCGCCGGCCACGAGGAGATCATCCTCGCTGCTCACCAGGATCTCGGGGACATAATCATCGATGCTGGGCACGAACTCGGGGACCGACGTGGAGGATGCGCTGGACACCCCGGCGACCTCGGGATCGACCTCGTCGTCCGCGGCGGCCGCGTCCCCTTCGACCGTGTCCGGCGGCGCGATCGAGAAGCCCTCCGGCTCGACCACCTCCCCGCACGCGGCCACAGCCGCCAACGCCAGGAACACCGCCAGAGCGAGAGCGGAGCGAGGGATCATCAGGGAACGATTCTCGCAGCGCCCCCGGCGAATCGGCCGGCGGGCAGCAGATTTCCCTGCGACCCCGCCCTGGCCCGGCGAAAATCCCCGATCGCCGCCCGCCGGCCGACCGCTAGCCTCGATCTCGCCCCTGTGGCGCAGCCTGGTTAGCGCAGTGGACTTTTAATCCATTGGTCGTGGGTTCGAATCCCACCGGGGGCACCAAATGTGACGGCGCAACCTATCGGTCGACCACTATGGCGGACGTCGTTCAAGGCTCGGCGCGAGTCGACCACGACCGTGGCGGCGCCAGCTGCGACCGCTGCTGGCTGCGACCCGAACTACGAGGGCACATGTGTCCCGATCGCCAGCGATGTCGACTGCGCGGGCGGAAGTGGTGATGGTCCTGCCTACGTCGGGCAGATATGGGGCAGCTCTGCCAAACTGACCGTCTCGGGCAACGGGCGAGGGAATCGAGCATGACCGTTACGACGGCCGGCTGGCCACCGATCAATGTGACCGTCCACTGGCGCGATCTGAATGAGCACATGATCGAGCTCGTCGACCTCGTACCCGACGGCAAGCTCGACTGGAGTCCTCACCCAACCGAGTGGGGCTGCCGGCAGTTGTTCCTACACATCGCATCAGCGCGCCATCACTGGCTGAACGCATCGATCGAAGACGGTCGACATGTCGACGATCTCGAACGATCAACAATTGACGCCCCGCGTGAGGAGCTCAAGGGCCACCTGGAGTCGTCGTGGGAGCGGCTCGCCGACTTCCTAGGAAATCCGGGACAGCTCACCGCTCGTTACCAGCCACCGGAAGGCGATCCGTGGTACGTCGATCCAGAGATCTTCGACGGGCACTTCATAGCCTTCCATCGGCTCATCCACGATGCGCATCACCGCGCTGACATCATCCGCTTACTCACCCTGCTCGGCGTCGGACTCCCTGCTGACCGTCGTCGGCGTCCTCTTTGACACGCGCATACCGGCACGCACATCGCACGCGACATCACCGGGCCCAGAGCGGGCGAGGCGATCGGATCCCGGTAGCCGGGATTCGCGACAGGTGACCCGACGCCGCTTTGTCGACTCGGGCGACAGGTGCCCCAGGTCTCACTGCACCAGTTCGGGCCCGCCACGCCTCCCGGGCGAACCAACTGACGGCGGTCGCGAAGAACATGACGGCTCACGATCAGGGTCAGGGTCCCGACCACGAACGCGAAACCAGGCGCCATCCCCCTGAGCGCCCGACTCGCTGATGCCATGCTCCACCCAGGAGTAGGACTCGGAAACCAACGTCGGGGCGAGCGCGAAAGCCCCGAGGGCGACAGCCAGCAGGGCCGTGATCCCCGCCGCGACGAGTCGTGGCATTCGACCCGACCCTGTCCTCACGTCGTGGGCCACCACTTCATGGTCTGTGCTGGTCGACGTGACGAAAGCCCCATCTCTCCAGAAGCCTCTCCCGGCGGAGAAGACCGGGACCGAACCAAAAGTCAGGTCACACCGCATGGCCGGCGGGTCCTTTGGTAGGCGCTCACCATTCACGACGTCACCGCGCTGCAGCCGTCAGGACGTTGGACCCTTCCCCGGCCACCCCGGCGCTACTCAACTGTTGGCCATGGCGACGAAGAGGTGGAACGGGTCGGACCTCCGACTGGCGATGATCGGTGCCTTCGTGGCCCTGGCGATGGTCGCCGCTGGCTGCGGCGATGATGACGACGAGGCCGGGGACACGACCACCACCGACACCACCACCGAAACGACCACGACGACGACCACCGATACGACCGACGCCACCGGCACAACGACCTCGACGACGACGAGCACCACCGAGCAGCTCGCGACCGTCGAGGTCTACTTCAGCAGCGGGGACGGCTCCGACTGCTCGGAGGTGGAGGGCTTCCCCCGCCCTCTGCCCGACGGCACCGACGCCCTCGCCTTCGCCCTCGCCGAGTTGGTGGCCGGGCCGACGGCCGACGAGATCGACGCCGGAGCCGGGTCGTTCTTCTCGTCCCAGACGGCCGACACGATCAATTCGGTCACCGTCACCGACGGGCTGGTAGTCGTCGACTTCACCGACCTCCGTCCCCTCATCCCCAACGCATCGACCAGCTGCGGCAGCGAAGCTCTCCTCGCCCAGCTCAACGCCACCGCCTTCCAGTTCGACGAGGTCGGCCGGACCCGGTACCGGATCGACGGCAGCTGCGACGACTTCGCCAACTGGTTGCAACGTGAGTGCTTCGACACCGACCGCGACGGCAACCAGCTCGATGTGCCGACCAACGAACGGGCCTCGGGCTCGGGGTGTACCCCACCGCCCGGCGACACCCTGCCCGACGGCCGCTGGTTCGGGTTCGTCGACCAGGCCGACACCGGCGAGCTGTCGTTCGACCTGGCCTGCTGGTTCACCGGCACCGCCGCGGCGAGCGCCGCCGCCGAGGACGGCGAGGAGAGTCCACCCCCCAACGACTTCCACATCCGCAACGAGAGCGAGCGGCTCCGGACCCTGCCCGTCGAACCAGGCGCTCCGGTGGTATGGCTCCCCAACCCCGGTGACCCGGCCAGCGTCGAAACGGTCTCCTACGACGTCTGGCTCGCCCAGCGACCCGGGCGGGACCCTGCCCCCGGCGTGTGGATCGACATCGCCGCTGGCCGGATAGCCACCGTCGAGGAGCAATACGTCCCGTGACGGTGGAAGTGGCATGGCTCAAGACCACGACGTTGGAGATGCTGGACGGCTAACGGCAGCGGGACGACGGCACGATCTCGATCCTGGGCGTCGATCCCGAGGAGACAACACTGACCTGGAGGTCCCGGATCGGGGGCTCGTGCTGCAGCCCTCGAAGCTGGGGCGGAGCTGACCGTCACCGAACTGGTTGATCGCTACGCCAGCTAGTAGCCCCACCCCGCGACGTCGCGCCGGCGGACCCGCCTCGCGGTGCTGGCCGCATGGGCTATCGGCGGCGCTCTCTCCGGTGTCGACGAGGGTGAGCGAGTCGAGGCCGTCACCGAGCCCAACCAGCCATCGCCACCCAACCGCCCCTCGGGGTACTCCCCCGCCTACGAACCGTGCTGGAGCCGACGGGGGTCGGGCTGACCGCCGCCGATCCCTTCGAAGTCGTCGATCCAGCGGGAGAGGTTGGCGGCGGCCATCGGCTCGGCGAAGTAGAAGCCCTGAATGTCGAGTTGACCGAACGACGCCAGGAACTCGAGCTGCGAGTCGTCCTCGACGCCTTCGGCCACCACGTCCAGGCCGAGGTTGCGAGAGAGCGCAACGATCGCCGAGATGATGGCGTTGTTGCGTGCTCCGCCGATGAGTCGGATGAACGACTGATCGATCTTGACGGTGTCGAACGGGAAGCGGGTCAGGTAGCTGAGCGACGAGTAGCCGGTTCCGAAGTCATCTATGGCGACGCGAACACCGAGCCGCTTGAGGTCGTCGAGTACCGCCTGGCTCTGGGCCGTGTCGTGCATGACGACGCTCTCGGTCACCTCCAGCTCGACCCGGCTCGGCTCCACACCGGTCTCGGCCAGGATCTCGGCGACCCGCTCGGCGAACGATGGGTCGAGGAACTGCCGAGCCGAGATGTTGACTGCGACCGGGAGCTTGCCGTCGATGACGGTGAGCTCTTGGACGGCTTCGCACGCCTCGCGGAGGATCCATTCGCCGAGGGGGATGATCATGCCGGTGTCCTCGGCGACGACGATGAACTCGGCCGGGTTGACCGGCCCGAGGCTTGGCGAGGTCCAGCGGGCGAGGGCCTCAACGCCGACGATCGCTTGGGTCTGGACAGCGATCTTCGGCTGGAAGTAGACGTACAACTCCTCGGAACTGCGGTGAGCCGGGCTCGTCGCCCGTTGCCCCGGTGGGCGTGCCTCGATGGTGGCCAGTGCGTTGCGAAGGCCGTGCTCGATGTCGACCCGGCGCTTCGAGTCGGCGTGCATTCGAGGGGTGAAGAACTGGTAGTTGTTCCGTCCTCGGTCCTTTGCGTGGTACATGGCCGCGTCGGCCCGTCGGAGCAGTGTGTCGATGTCGCGACCGTTCTCCGGGTAGACGGCGACCCCGATACTGGCCGAGACGAGAAGCTCGGTATTGTCGAGCGCGTAGGCGGCCGAGAGCTTGTCGAGGATTCGCTGGGCGGCCACGGCCGCATCCTCAGGGGATCGCAACCGCGGGAGCACCGCGACGAACTCGTCACCCCCGAGCCGGGCCGCCATGCTCTCACCCGCCAGGTCGTCGTCGGAGCCATCATCGAGTCGGAACGTGGCGTCGCTGGTTCGGAGGCAGTCGGCGATCCGACGGCCCGCCTCGGCGAGGACAGCGTCACCCGCAGCGTGCCCGTGCATGTCGTTGACCCGCTTGAACAGGTCGAGATCGATGGCCAAGACCGCCATCGGATAGTCGTAGCGCTCGGCGTTGGCCACGATCTGACCGAGATAGGTGCTCAGGAGGGCCCGGTTGGGGAGTCCCGTCAGGCTGTCGTAGTAGGCCAAGCGAGCCGCTCGTTGCTCGGCCCGTCGCCGTTCCGTCACGTCCTGAGCGGCTCCGATCAGTTTCGGGCTCCCCGACGTCGGGTCGGCCACGAGGTCGGCGTCCTGGTGGATCGTCCGCTCCCGGCCGTCTTCCAGGACGAGGCGGTACTCGATCTCGGCCGGATCGTCGGAGGCCAGCTGTTCCCGCAGCTTGCTCCGATCCTCGGGGTGGACCAGACGGACCAAGGCGTCGAGCGCGTCGTCGGTCGTTCGGGGGATCCCCAACACGTCCGGTGCCCCGCTCGACCACGTGAACCGCCTGCTCTCGGGGCAGTACTCCCACGGCGCGAGCCGGGCGAGGCGCTGCGCTTGAGCCAGGCGGTGGGCGCTCTCCCTCGCCACCAACGCGTCGTCGGAGGCCCGCAGCAGATAGCGGAGGCGGTGGACGAGCAAGGCGCCGTTGATCGGCTTGGTCGTGAAGTCGGTTGCCCCCACTTCGTAGGCCCGTTCGATCGAGTCGATGTCGTCGAGTCCCGTCATCATCACGATCGGCGTCGCCCCGCCGCCGGGAAGCGCCCGAAGCTTCTGGCAGGCCTCGTAGCCGTCCATGCCGGGCATCATCACGTCGAGCAGCACCACGTCGGGTCGTGCCTCCTCGAAACGGGCGATGGCCTCGGACCCGTCGACCGCCTCGACCACCTGGAAGCCAGCGCCACGGAGCGCGGCGTCGACCAGGACTCGAAGGCTCACGTCGTCATCGACGACGAGCACGACGGGGCGGCCTCGACGCCGGCGGCCGTCGGCCTCGACAGGGCGGCCAACGGGGTTCGTGGCGTGTCGCTGGTCGGTCATGATGTCCCCACGGCCTCCAGCTCCCCACTGAGCGCCTCGATCGCCGCAGCGTGATGGCGCTCGATCTCGGGAAGCTGAGCCAGGACCCGCTCGGCGTCGGCCGCAGTCCGGAGCGACGCCTCCATCTGCCCGAGGGCCGCCGCCAGCTCGGTTGCCCCCAGAGTGGCGGTCGTGCTCTTGAGGGTGTGGGCGATGCGGGTCGCCGTCTCGATGTCGCCGCTTCGCAGTGCCGCGGCCAAAGAGTTGAGCTCGGACGGGCTCTGCTCGACGAAGATCCCGATCAGCTTTGCCAGCACCGCCGGGCCCTGATCGCCACCGATGGCCAGCACCCGGTCGAGCGCTTTCCGATCGAGGACGTCGGCAGCTCGGTTGCGGGGAACCGGTGCGGGATCATCCGATCGACGGATGGGGTGCTCGGTACCGAGAGCCCATCGCTCGACCGCCGAGCGGAGCACGTCCGATCGGTATGGCTTGCTCACGAAGTCGGTCATGCCGGCGGCCAGGCACTTCTCCTTGTCGCCGGAGAGCGCGTTGGCGGTGAGGGCGATGATGGGAATGGGATCGAGACCGACGGCCGACTCGTGGGCCCGGATCGCCCGTGTTGCGTCGAAGCCGTCCATCTCCGGCATCTGACAGTCCATCAGGACCACGTCGAACTCGCCGGCCAGGAAGGTGTCGACCGCTCGCCGACCGTCGACCGCGAGGGTGACCGAGCACCCGAACTGTTCGAGCATCCCGATGGCGACCGCCTGGTTGATCTGGTGGTCCTCGGCCAGCAGCACCCGGACGCCACTTCCGAGGTCGGTCGACGGGCCGGTCTCGGTCTGCGGGCCGAGCTCCGAGGTCCTGTCGGTCGGGGTCGGACGGCCACGGAGGCCGACCGCCTCGTCGAGCGCGCTCAGCAGCCGCCGACGGCGGACGGGCTTGATCAGTGCGTTGGCGTCGGCGGTTTCGTCGTCGCTGCGGTGGACGACGAGCGATGGTGTCGCCCCGAGCCGGGGGACCAGGTCGGCGGCGAGCTCGGCGTCGGTCAGGCAGACATCGATCGGGTGTTCCGCCACGAGGCGCTCGGCCTCGTCGATCTCCTCGGCGAGCAGAACATCGAGGCCTGCGTCGCGGAGTGTCGCTGCGATCGGACTGTCGCCAGACAGCGGATACGGCTTCTCGACCAGGAGAACCCGCTTCCCTGCGAGCTCGATCTCGGCATCGGAACGCACCGGAGGTCCCGTGGCTGCGGCGACCACCGCGGTGCAGCGGAAGACCGACCCCTGCCCCAGCACGCTCTCCACGCCCACATCGCCCCCCATCAGCTGGCAGAGCTGGCGTACGATGGCGAGGCCGAGGCCCGTTCCGCCGTACTGGCGAGACATCGAGCCGTCGGCTTGGGTGAACGACTGGAACAGCTTCGGGACGACATCGGCGGGAATGCCGATTCCGGTGTCTTCGATCTCGATCGTCAGCAGGCGCCGGTCACCGTCGAGGTCGTCGCAGCGGACACCGACCGACACCCAGCCCTCGTGGGTGAACTTGACGGCGTTGCCGAGGAGGTTGGTCACGACCTGCCTGACCCGCCCGGGGTCGCCGTTGATCCTCGTGTCGAGATCGGCGGGGATGTGACAGAACACGTCGAGACCCCGGCCGTGCTCACTACGGGACAGGAGCTCGACGGTCTCCTCGACCACGTCTCGGAGATCGAAATCGATCGACTCGAGCGTCAAGTGTCCGGCTTCGACTTTGGAGAAGTCGAGGACGTCGTTGATGATCGAGAGCAACGAGACGGCCGACCGTTGGATCGTGTCGACGATCTTCGACTGCTCATCGGTCAAACTGGTCGCCAGGAGGAGCTCGATCATGCCGAGGACCCCGTTCATCGGTGTCCGGATCTCGTGGCTGACGTTGGCGAGGAACTCCGACTTGGTCTGATTGGCGGCATCTGCCGCCTCCTTGGCCCTGGTCAGCTCCTCGTTCGAGTCCTCCAGCCGCCGCATCGCCTGCTCCAGCATGCGGGTCCGGTCCTTGACCTTGTTCTCCAAGTTGATCGCCGTCTGGAACAACGAGAACGCGCCGTCCTGCAGGTTCATGTTCTGCTCGACGCGCTCCATCAACGCCCGCTGGACCTTCTCCATGCGGGCGATCTCTCGCTCCAGCTCCTCGACGCTCGTCATCGCCCCGGCCTGATCCCGGCGGCCGAGCTTCTAGCCATGGCGACGGCCGGTTCCGATGGCTACACCGGTGAACGTCTGGTTGACGTGCATCCCGTTGTACTGCTCACCGTAGGTGGCGAACCCGATGACGTTGTTCTCCTGCATCAGCTTGCTGATCGCGGGGACCAGGTCGCGCTGCTTCGCCTCGAGGTTGCGAAGGATGCAGTCGCACCCCAAGACGAGCGTCGGGGTCTCACCGAGCTGGCTTCTCACCGTGGCGAACGCATCTTCGAGATCGGAGACGATGTCGATCCCCTCCGCGACGGTCAAGACGATCCCCACGTCGATGGCGCAGAAGAACGTGAGGCTCTCGTCCTCGTTGACCTTCTGGATGGAGCGGACGAACGTCTCGCCGCCGATGTCGACCACGACCGGGTAGGTCGAGAAGATCAGCGGCGTCAGCTCGTCGACCTCGAGGCCGACCACCCTCGCATACTCCCGTCCAGCGGGGACACCGTTGATCTCGGTCACGATCCGCTGCGACGGGATGGCCCCCGTGATCACCATCTTCTCGTCGGTCCCGACGAAGTGCTCGGTCTTGAACACCACGAACGGGTGGTCCGACCGCACGAGCGTGAACACCGCGCAACCGCTGCGGAACTTGCCGTCGTGGTAGATGGCCGTCCGACCGAAGTCGGTGCCGTCACCGGCCGACCCGCCGAACAGCTGGGTCTGACCAAGATTGCGATAGATCGAGGCGACCAGCATCTCCTCCTGCATCGACAGACCGTCGACGAGGAGGAAGCCGAACAGGTCGGAGCCGAAGTCGTCCAACCCATCCTCTTCGAGCCGGGCCATCACCTCGTGCGCCGCAGCATCGCCGTCGGCGAACTCGAATTCGTCGAGATCGTCGATACGCACGGTTTCTGCCCTCAGCCCGCTGCCGCCGATACTGACGCCCGTGAGCGACCCGTCGAGATAGCCGACGGGGGTGATCTCACCGGCCGTCGTGGCTCCGATCATCGGTGCGTCGCCGAACTGCTCGTAGAGAGCGGAGCCGAGCTCGTCGAGATCGTAGGTCGGGGCGCAGTAGACGATGACCAGCGACGCCTCCGGGTCGTAGATGGCGTCGTACAACTCACGGGCCGCGACCACGGGATCGCTCGCCGTCGACGCCCCCTTCCGCAACACGAGACCTTCCATCGGTACCTTCCTTTGCCGCGAGCCTTTGCCGCGAGCCTTTGCCGCGAGCCTTTGCCGCCAGCGTTTGCTGCGAGCCGACCCCACAGCCGGCCCTTTCTCCACCATCGGGCGTTCGGCCCGTCGTCTTGAACCACCGACAGCTCACCCCGAACGACGATTCACCCGCTGTGAAGCGGACAACGGTCAGCTGGTCTCCTCGAGCCGCATCGTCTCTGCTCGCTGCTGCTTGATCGCATACAGGTCGCTGAAGCGGATCGGGGGGTAGGTCGGCTGCTCGCCCGGGCCGAGGCACGATGGGATGCACTCGATCATGGCGTCGTGATTCGCGTTGTGGAAGAACGGCATCGAGATTCGACCGGGGCCGCCGGCCGAACGAGGGGGATTGACCACGCGGTGGAGGTTCGAGACCCACCGGTCGTTCGTCCACCTCGCCATCAGGTCACCGATGTTGCAGACGAGCGCCCCCGGCTGCGGGTGCACGTCGAGCCACCCGCCGTCGCGCCGCTTCACCTGCAGCCCGCCCGGCGTGTCATCGCCGTAGAGGATCGTGAGGGTGCCGTAGTCGGTGTGGGCCCCGGCCCGGAGCTGACCGGGTTCGGGGGGCGCGATCTGCGGCGGGTAGTGGATCACCCGCATCGCGCTGGTGTGGCGGTCGATCTTGTCGGCGAAGGCGTCCTCGGGGAGATCGAGGGCCAACGCGAAGGCTGCCATCAACTGCGCCGACAGCTCGGCCAGCCGCCGGTAGTAGGCCTCCAAAACAGGCCGAAAGTCGGCCGGGCGATCGGGCCACGTGTTCGGCGCGAAGAGACGGGCGGCTTCCGTCGTGTCGAGCGGGCCGGGATCGGCATCGAGCGGGCCGAACACGAAGCCCTCCTGGAGATCTGGCGGCGCCTCATCACCCAGTGTGTAGGCAAGCGAGCGATTGCCGACCCAGTTGTAACCGCGGCTCAACCGATCCGGCGGCGTCTCGACCCGCATCTTCTCCTCGAGCGGTAACGCGAAGAACGCAGCGACAACCTCACGCGCCTGCTCGACCATCCGATCGATGCCGTGACCCACGATCGTGAAGAAGCCGATCGATTGCAATGCCTCGTCGATCTCGGCCGGCACCCGCGCTCTGGCGGCCGCGTCGCCGACGAGGAACGGCCCGATGTCGATCTCGGGAACGGCGACCTCGGCGGTCACGAACGACCTCCGTGCCGCGCTGACGCTGACGGGATCGAGGCGATCGTCTGCACGCGTCGTGGAACAACCATCGTCAGCCTGTTCTAGCAAACCTGGGTGCGGGCACGCCCAGCGACAACAGGCAGTCCCGTCGGCTCCGGCGGCGGCCCTCGGCATGTTCCGTCTCATACGCCGGCCCGGCGGCGCTGCAACTTTTCGCGGCTCTTTGGTTCGTGATGCGCCGAGCGGGGTACGCACCGTCGAGCACATCGACCGACGACCAGAGTGAGGACACCGTGTCGACAGACGAGAAGGTAACCAAGGACATCATCGAGACGCTCGAGGACGGCCAGGACGGTTTCGCGTCGGCCGCAGACCGTCTCGCCGAAACCGACGCCGCCCACCTCGCCCCCAAGTTCCGGGAGTGGTCTGAGCAGCGAGGCAAGTTCGCCGCCGAGCTCCGCAGCATGGCCGCCTCCTACGGCGACAACATCAAGGAGGACGGCTCGGTGGCCGCCGCGGTGCACCGAGGCTGGATGGCGGTGAAGGACATGATCTCCGGATCCGACCCCAGCGGGGTTCTCGAGGCTGCCGAACAGGGCGAAGACCACGCCATGTCGGAGTACAAGGACGCGCTGGCGAACGACGAGATCTCGGCGAACCTCCGTCGGACCCTGCAGGCCCAGCAGACCGAGGTCCAACGGGTTCACGACGAGGTCAAGGCGCTTCGCGACGGCTACGACAACTGATCGGCAGGTAGCTGCCGGCTACCTCCAGAATCTGACTCGGAGATAGAGGCTTTTGGCCATCTCCCACGCCGCACGAACCGTGAAGTACCCGACCTGCTGGATCGGGTTGGACGGGCCGTACCGCTTGATGAGCATCCAATACGCCTTCGTACCGAGGAGGCGTTTGGAGCTCATCGAGTCGGCGTGCATCCGGAACTCCACGATCGGCTGCTCGAGGAGGCGGAGGCGTTTGCCGGCGGTGAGGAACTTGAGGAAGAAGGCGATGTCGATCTTGATGGGAAGGTCGACGTCGTAGCCACCGATCTCCAAGGCGGCTGCCCGCCGGAAGGTGGTCCCCGAGTGCTTGAACGGGCATCTCGGCCGGAGAAACGTGGCGCGGATCATCTCGGCGTTGGTGGCGTAGGTCGGATACCGGCACTCTTCGCTCTGACCATCGCGCAGCAGATGCCGGTTGTTCGTGTAGACGAGATCCGTGTCGGGATGAGCGGCGAACACGTCGAGGACGTGTTGGATGCCGTTCGGCGCGAGGAGGTCGTCGGAATCGAGTATGCACACGAGCTCACCGCGGGCCTCGTCCAGCCCGCGTTGCCGTGCTCGCGCCACCCCACCGTGATCTTGCAGGATCACCCGCAGCTCCGGCTGACGACCCGCTTCAGCTTCGAGCCAAGCCCGCGTCTCGGCGTCACTGCCGTCGTCCACGACGAGCACCTCGCAGGTCGTGACCGACTGGGCGAGCGCGCTTGCGACGGCCTCTTGGAGCAGCGGCAGCCGGTTGTGGCTGGCGATGCTGATGGTCACTGCCGGCGGTTCGGCCATGCACTCCGATCGACGCTTGGGCACCGCTGGGAGGGCGATGCGTCCCGCATGCTAGCGACGTCCGTTTACGTGGAGGTCGGCGCGTCGCGACCGTGTTGACCCTCCCGGCCCCGTGCCGGCCGTTTCGAGGGAGCCATCGACGTTGGCTAGATTGCCCGTCGGCGGCTCCCGTGGGGGGTTGTCGCTCCAGAGAAGGGAAGCACCCGTGTTCTTCGAACTTCGCCAGTACCGATGCCAACCCGGACAGCGGAACAACTGGGTCCGCTACATGGAGGATGTCGTCATCCCGTTCCAGGTCAGCAAGGGCATGGTGATCTGCGGCAGCTTCACCGGCGAGGAGGAGGACGACCTCTACGTGTGGATCCGGCGGTTCACCTCGGAAGAGGAGCGGGTCCGGCTCTACGAGGCGGTCTACGAGAGCGACACCTGGAAAGACGAGATCGCGCCCCGCATCCCCGAGATGTTGGATCGAGACAAGATCGTCGTGACCCGCCTCGAGTCGACCCCACTGTCGGTCATCGCCTGACCTGCGCAGGTCCGCTGCGCCCCCGAACAGACCGGACACGGGGCCGCTTGCCCATTGAGCCGCACCAGATCAGATCGTTACGCTCCGTTCCCGAGGGCGAGTTCCACGCAGGCTCGATCGACCTGTTCGCATCGAGCACAACGCGGGCGCGGGCGGGGAGGGCGAGATTGGTCGAAGTGCTGCGCAAGGTCGGGCTCTATTTCCGGAGTCCGCGCGCCTATCACGCACCGTCGGCGTCCGACCCGAGACCGCTGGCGGTGGCAACCGGGCCGCTGGGTCGCTACTACATCGACGAGACGATGCTGCTCGACTTCGGGCACTGGTCGACGTTCGACGAGAACGGGATCCCGCTGCGACTGAGCCGCGACGGATCGGCCTACCTCCACAAGTACTCGACGATCGCCAGTTACGCGCTCGCCCACGCCGACATGTATCTGCTCACCGGCGACACGCACCACGTCGACGAGCTGGTGAAGGTCTGTGACTATGTCCTGGCGACGGTCGACCGGTCGGGCGGGGCCTGGACGCTGCGGCGGGAGGAGGCTTCCACCGGGGCCCACACCGGATCGGTTTCGGCCATCAACCACGGTCAGTGGATGAGCGCGCTGTGTCGCGCCTGGCAAGTGACCGATCACGACGAGTATCTCGACGCCGCGGCGAAGCTCGTCGGGATGATGACGGTGCCGCTCTCCGCGGGCGGCGTGCTGGGCCACATCGGAACTGACGAGAGGCTGCCCTGGTACGAGGAGGAGGCCGTCTCCAACTTCCACATTCTGAACGGCATGATCTGCACGTTGTGGGGTCTGCTCGACACTGCGACCGTGGCCGATGACCCAGGTGCGAAGGAGCGATGGGAGACGGGCGTCGACAGCATGACCAGGGCGCTCCCCCTGTTCGACGCTGGCTACTGGTCGTGGTACGGCATCTCGGAGCAGCTCCCCGACTACATCGCCAGCATGGAGTACCACGGCCTCCACATCTGCCAGCTCGAGATCCTGGCCGACCAGACCGACGACCCGACCATCCGACAGTACGCCACCCGGTTCAACGACTACGCCGGCCGACCCCTCAACCGGCTTGCCGCTGGCGCCAAGATCGCCATCATGAAGTCCAGGGGCCTCGAGCGGTACCGGGGCAGCGAGGGAACCGTGAGGTGACCTGAGCCGCCCACCGGTCGGCACCGAGCCGGGGCTTGGTGCTCAGCCCTTGCGGCACACCACGCAGAACTCGCCGCCCTCGGGGTCGGCCATCACCGTGGCGGTCATGCCCATGTGGCCCGCGCCATCGGCCGGCACCAGCACGGTGGCGCCGAGCTCGGTCAGGCGGGCGATCGCCTCGTCGTCGTCGGTGACGAACAGATCGAAGTGGAGGCGATGCTTGGCCACCTTGCCCTCCGGCACCCGCTGGATCGTGAGGTGATTGAGCGGGCGGCCCACGTCGGACTCCGACAGCGTGATGTAGGGATTGCCATCGCCCTCCCGCCGTTTGAACCCGATCGCCGCCTGCCAGAAGTCGGCGATCATCGCCGGATCGTTGCTGTCGAGGGTCACGCCGATCGCTCTCAGTTCCATACCGGCACGCTACTCGCCGCCAACCACCAGCCCGTGGGGCCCCACTCCCCCGTTCTGGCTGACGAGGCTCCCACAAAGAGCCGTTCTGGCGGACGGGGCTCCCACCAAAGGCCGTTCTGGCGGACGGGGCTCCCGCTGGCGGCAGCTGGGTCCGCCAGAACGGGACGGGGTGGGAGCGGGGCCCGCCGGAACGACACGGCGTAGGAGCTGGGTCAGACGGAGAAGGTGACGCCGGTCAAGTCTTCCGACACCGACCAGAGGCGGCGTTGGACCTCCGCGTCGTGGGAGCGGCGGCTCGACATCACCCGCTCGGGATGACCGCGGAGCTCCATGAACCCGCCTGGGCCGTAGTACTGACCGCCCTCGGCGTTGGGGTCGGTGGCAGCCCGCAGGGTGGGCAACGCGCCCATGGCCGCGCTCTGGAACATCCACGACATCATCGGCATGAACGCGTCGGCCATCGGCAGGTGTCGGGACAGCTCCGTGGTGGAGACGCCGGGATGGGCGGCCAGCGCGATCGTCTCCGCTCCATCGGTGGAAGCGAGGCGGCGCTGGAGCTCGTAGGTGAACAGCAGGTTTGACAGCTTCGAACGCCCATAGGCTGCTGCCGGGTTGTAGCGACGTTCGGCGTTCAGGTCGTCGAAGTCGAGCTTCGACTGCATCCGGTGGGCGATGCTGCTCACCGTGACGACCCGGGAGCCCGGCACCGAAAGCAGTTGGTGGAGCACGAGTCCGGTGAAGGCGAAGTGGCCGAGATGGTTCGTGCCGAACTGCAGCTCGAACCCGTCGGCGGTCGCCCGGCGGGGCGTGAACATCACGCCAGCGTTGTTGATCAGGAGGTCGATCCGGTCGAGTCGCTCGCCCAGTTCGGCCGCCGCGGTGCGAATCGAGTCGAGCGAGCTGAGGTCGAGCTCGACCAGCTCGAGGTCGGCGTCGGGCGCGTCGAGGCCGACATCGTCGACCGCAGCCTGGCCCTTCCCGGTGTCGCGAACGGCCAGGACGACCTTCGCACCAGCCCTGGCCAGCTCGCGCGAGGTCTCCAGGCCGAGTCCGGTGTTGGCGCCGGTGACGACGGCCACCCGGCCATCCTGATCGGGCATGTCACGTGCTCTCCAGGCCATCGGCCCACGGTAGCGGTCAGTCGTCGACCGATTCCCGGAGTGCGGCCAGACGGTCCCGACTCGGGGTGAGGTCGAACACCACGGCGTCGTCGAAGCCCATGTCGGCCAGCCGGCCGAGGCGCTCGATCGCCGGGGTCAGCTCGTCGCCGACCTGGACGTTGGTCACGATCGCCCGCTCACCGCCGGCCGCCCGGTAGCGCTCGATGCCATCGGCGAGCTGGTCGTCGTCGGCGTACATCGCGGAGGCGATCCAACCGCTCGACTCCGTGGCCGCTCGCTCGACCCAGCGGCCCCGCCAGCCGGCCAGCATCAGGGTCGGACCGCCGAGCACGGTGGCCGGCGGCGACAGGTCGCGGCCGTCGACGCTGCCGTCACGGACCAGGGCCTGCAGCTCGCGCCACTGGGCCTCGAAGGTGGCGAACCGCCCGGCGAAGCTCCCGCCGAACACCTCGAAGTCTCGCTCGGTGGAACCCGGGCCGACGCCGAACAGCACCCGACCCGGCGCCACCAGTTCCAGGGTGAGCACCCGATGGGCGACCTCCACCACGTTGCGGATCGGGAGCTGCATGATGCCGGTGCCGAGCTCGACCCGGTCGGTCGCCCCCGCCGCCGCGGTGAGCGCCATCAGCGGGTCGGGGAGGAGGAAGCCGCGGCCGACGGCATCGAAGACCCACAGCGAGTCGAAGCCCAACGCCTCCATCGCCGCCGCCGACCGGGCGAGGACGCCACCGCGATCACCGAGGCCACCCTCGCCAGAACCGTCGCCGGGGCTGGCGGCGCGAGCGCCGTCACCGCGCCCCGGGCCGCTGGTGCGATCGTCGTCGATCAGGCCGCCGATCGGTGTGAGGGTGAGAGCGCTGCCGAGCCGCATGCCGAGGCCTCAACTCCGCGCCGAACCGGAGGCACCGACCGAACCGATCGAGCCGACGAGGAGGTCGCGGAACGGCACGTCCTTGTCGACCGAGGGCTCGCGGGGCAAGCCCAGCACCCGCTCACCGATGATGTTGCGCTGGATCTCGTTGGTGCCGCCGGCGATGCCGCTGGAGAACGTGGTGAGCGCCTCCCGGGCCCACACCCCGTCGCCCTCCCCCGCGACCGACGACGGTCCCACGATGGCGAGCGACAGATCGCGGTAGGCGGCGGCGATCCGGGCGCCCGCCAGCTTGCCCAACGACCCGCCGGGTCCCGGGGTCTTCCCCGCCTCCAGATCGGCCCGGCTCCGCAACGCCATCAGGCTCTGGGCGACCTCGTTCGCGTACAACCGCATCAGGTCCTGGCGGATCACCGGATCCCGATCCCGACCGCGCCGACGAGCCTCCGCCAGCAACTTGTCGGCCCGCTCGTGCAGCACACCGTCCTTCTGGCCGGTGCCGATCGCCACCCGCTCGTACATCAACATGGCGGTCGCGAGCCGCCAGCCCTCGTTGAGCGGCCCGAGCTGGTGATCGGCCGGGATGCGGACGTCGGAGAAGAAGACCTCGTTGAACCGCTGGCCGCCGTCGATCTGGTTGATGGCGCGGATGTCGACACCCGGCGCCCGCATGTCGACGATGAACATCGTGATGCCGCGGTGCTTCGGCTGGTCGGGGTCGGTGCGGGCGATCACGATCCCCCGGTCGCACAGGTGGGCGCTGGTGGTCCACACCTTCTGTCCGTTCAGCAGCCACTCCTCGCCGTCGAGCACGGCCCGGCTCTGCAGGCTGGCCACGTCCGACCCGGCGCCGGGCTCGGAGAACAACTGGCACCAGACCTCGTCGCCCCGGATGACCTTGGCCTGGTAGGCGGCCCGCAACTCGGGCGTGCCGTACTCGTTGAGCATCGGCAGGCACATGCCGTGGCTGATGCCCAGCATGGCCGTCATCCGCGGATACCGGGCCGCCTCGGCCCGCCACACATCCTCGTAGTCGGGAGGGAGGCCCTGCCCGCCGAACTCCAACGGATAGGAGAGCCCGGCGAGGCCGGCGTCGGCGAGTGCGGCCTGATAGTCGCGGGCGATGGTCATCGCCCGGTGGCCGCGCGGATCCTCGGCCGAGGTCGGCGGCTCCTCGGTGGCGTGCTCGTCGAGGAACGCCGCGCACCGGGCCCGGAACTCGTCGAGGTCGGGAAGGTCGGCCATGGTCCTTTCCTACCGGACGTGCCCCCGAGCCACCAAGCTACGCTGCCGGCCCGAGCTGCGCCGTCGATCGTGGACCTGGCTACCATCGGTGCCGCCGTGAGCCGCGGCGACAGCCACCACCGACGACACTGACCCACGAGGATCCAGCGATGGCGAAGAAGGCCCGAGATCTCGACACCCCGTTCCGTCGGGGCGAGAAGGTGCTGACCACCCGCGACGTGCAGGACATCGCCGAGGGGACGCGGGGAACGGTGAAGCTCACGAACGGGCTCGGCGAGTGGCGGCGGTACTGGGTCCGGTTCGACGACGGCATCCGCGGCCAGGTGTCGCACGACGACCTCGTCCGACCCGATCAGCTCGAAGCGTGGCTGCAGCGCCAGGAGGACCGGGAGAACGCGGCGCTGCAGTCGACCCAGGCCGAGGTGGCGGCAGCGGCCAGCGACACCGGAGGTGGTGATGGCGACGGCGGCCCGGCCAGCCTGATCCCGGCCCACCTGCTGGAGCGGAGCAAGGCGGCCAAGCAGCGCCTCCTGGGCTGAGCGGCCACGGGCCACGGGCCACGGGCTAGCGGCGGCGGGCCGGGACGCCCGGCTGGGAGAGGTAGGCGAGGGCCACGGCGGCGTGGGTGGCGATCCCGACCGCCATCGCATCCTCGTCGAGCCGCATCCGATTCGAGTGACAGGCCGCGGCGGTGGCGGGCTTGGCGTCGGGAGGGCACACCCCGAGGAACGCCATGCACCCCGGCACCTCCTGCAGCACATAGCTCCAGTCCTCGGCTCCCATCACCGGCGACCTCATTTCGGTGACGTTCGGCGGGCCGACGAGATCGTGGAGCACCTCGCGGACGAAGCCGACGAAACCGCCGTCGTTCACGGTCACCGGGTAGCCGTGGATGAGGTTCACCTCCGCCTCACAGTCGTGGGCGGCGGCGACGTGATGGGCGACCCGGTGGATGCCGCTCTGCACCCGCTCCCTCGTCTTCTCCGAGACGGTGCGGAGCGTTCCCTCGATGTCGGCGTGTTCGGGGATGACGTTGCTGGTGGTGCCGGCGGCGATGCGGGCGATGGTGAGAACCGCCGGATCGAACGCGTCGACCGTCCGCCCCACCATCGACTGCAAGGCCAACACCAGTTCTGCTGCCACCGGGACCGGATCGGTCGCGAGATGGGGTGACGATGCGTGCCCGCCCTTGCCCCCGATGCGGACCCGAACCGTGTCCTCCGACGCCATGAACGGGCCGGCCCGGGTGGCCAGTCGGCCCGACGCGAGGTTCGGCGAGACGTGGATGGCGAATGCGCCGTCGACCTCGGGCCCGGTCAGCACCCCCTCGTCGATGCAGCGGCGGGCGCCGTGGTAGCCCTCCTCGCCGGGCTGGAACAGCAGCTTGACGGTGCCTTTCAGATCGCGACGCCGGGCGTGCAGGAGCTTGGCCGCTCCCACGAGCATCGCCACGTGGGCGTCGTGTCCGCACGCGTGCATGACGCCGTCGGTGGTGCTGGCGAAGTCGACGCCGGTGTCCTCGGGCATGGGCAGCGCGTCCATGTCGGCCCGGAGGAGCAGGGTCGGTCCCTCGGCGTCGCCGGTCATCGTGGCCACCACCGACGACACGTCCCGCCCCGTGCTCACGACGAGATCCAGATCGGCCAAGGCGTCGAGCACGGTCGCCTGCGTCTTGGGGAGGTCGAGTCCGAGCTCCGGCTCGGCGTGGATCCTGCGGCGCAGGCTCACCGCCTCGGGGAGCACGTCGCGCGCTTCGGCGAGGAGCGACGTGGTGTCGATCGCCGGTCGGGACACACCGGCCGGCGATTCGACGGCCGGTGTGGAGGACGATGCGGTGGAGGACTGGCTCATGGCGACTCCTTTCCCACCACGATCCTACGCCGGGACCGGACGGCCGACCCCGAGGACCTGCCGCCCGGGGTGGCCGGTACCGTGGGCCGATGGTCCGCCGACGAAGGCTCGGGTTGACGCTCGCCGCCGGCTCGGCGTGTCTCCTCCTCGCCTGCAGTCCCGACGAGCCCGAGA
Organism: Acidimicrobiales bacterium; assembly: GCA_965216205.1. Taxonomy (GTDB): domain Bacteria; phylum Actinomycetota; class Acidimicrobiia; order Acidimicrobiales; family SZUA-35; genus CADEDH01. The sequence goes on from OZ244139.1 coordinate 4,890,955, forward strand.
TCAGGGTCGAGGGCCCGCCGACGACCGGGACCGTCGCCTCATCCGATGGGGCCGCCTCGCCCGAGCCCGGCCCGGCCGCCGGAGTCGTCGGCGCCGACCCTGTCGACTCCGACGCGTCGCCCGCCGAACCGGCGACCGGGCCGGCTGGGCCGTCCGAGCTGGTCGGGCACCACGTACCGGTGGTGGTCGACGAGTACCCCCACGACGCCAATGCATTCACCCAGGGACTCGAGTGGTACCGGGGCGAGCTGCTGGAGAGCACTGGCCTGGTGGGCCGCTCGTCGCTGCGGCTGGTGGACCCCGAGACGGGCACGCCGAGGGTGGTGGCCGCCTCACCCGAGGAGCTGTTCGCCGAGGGGATCACCGTGGTCGACGGCGAGGCCGTCCAGCTCACCTACCAGGATCGGGTGCTCCTGCGGACACCGCTGCCGGACGGGCCGACCACCCGCATCGACGATGCCTACGACGGGGAGGGCTGGGGGCTCTGCTTCGACGGCGCCCACCTCGTGATGAGCGACGGCAGCGACGAGCTCGAGTTCCGCGACCCGGAGACGTTCAGCGTGACGCGGACGATCGAGGTGTCGCTCGGCGACCGCAGGATCGAGGACCTCAACGAGCTCGAGTGTGTCGGCGGCCAGATCCTGGCCAACGTCTGGCAGACGAACACGATCGTGGTGATCGACGCCACCACCGGTGAGGTGGAGGGGACCATCGATGCGACCAATCTCGTTCCGGCCGAGCATCGCGACAGCACCAACGCCGTGCTGAACGGCATCGCCTACAACCCGACCACCGACACCTACTGGCTCACGGGGAAGCTGTGGCCGGTGATCTACGAGGTCACGTTCGACCCTGCGTGATCCAACCAGTCGTGAGCAGCCCCACCCACGGTCAAGGCGCGGATTGTGACCGCTCAATGGCAGCACTGTTACGAGTTGCGCCAATCGTCGAGAATCCAGTGCCAGAGCGGCGCAGACGTGTTTGTATCGAACACCCACCGCCGTGAGTGAAGAAGAGGGAGCCTCCGATGTCGGGTCACGACAACGACACCACCGACCGCCAGTTCGCAATCCGGGCCGTTGACTATCTGCGCCAGCAGGGCCTGTCCGACGAACAGGTGCACGGCGCGCTGGTCACGGAGTTGGGCTTCGACGAACCCGAGGCCGCCGAGCTCACCGCGCTCGCCGCTGCTGCCTGATCGAGACCACTGGCGTTCAGGCGTCGGCGGATTCGGGCGGTTCGGCGGTGGCGAGTACTGCGGGAACGTGATCGACGAGGCGGGCGAGCACCTCGCTCCCCTTCGGTCGCAAGGCGTGATCGGCACCGTCGAGCAGGACGAGCTCACCACCCCCGGCGAGCATCTGCACCATCTGGCTGGCCTGGAACGGCAGGATCTGGTCGTTCGTGCCGTGGAAGAACAGCAGGTTCCGGTCGCCGAGCTCCTCCACCGGCTCGCATCCCGCTGACTGCGTGGCGAAGGTGACGACGCCCGGCACCGACTCGGCGTCGAGGCTGGCCGCCGCCTGGATCGCCACCGCGCCACCGAAGGAGTGACCGAGCGTCATGAACCGCCGGGCACCGTGGCGCGCCGCGAGCTCCATCACCGCCAGCGTGTCGTGCACGCACATCGCCAGATCGTTCGGCCGCCGGTAGGACACGCGGATCACCCCGATCCCGTCGGCGACGAGGCGCCGACCGAGCTGGTGGTACACCCCACCATCTGGCCCCAGCAGACCGCCCATCGCCCCGCCCACGCAGACCGCCACGTGCGGGAGGTCGGCGTCGCCGTGCCACAGCACGGTGAGCAGGCCCTCCATCGTGTAGATCTCGAGATGGTCGAGCTGCTCGTCGATCTCGACCGAGCTCATGGCCAACGCCCCGAGCCGATCCAGCGGCGAACCCGGACCCGATCCGTCGCCGTCGCCGTCGCCGTCCCCGTCGGATCGTTGCGGGTCATCGGGCGTCGGCCCATCGTCGGGACCCACGGTTGCCATCGGCTCCTCCATGGCTCCGTCCTAGCGGAGATCGGCCTCATCGCCTCAACCGGCTTCTGCCGGTCGGGTGCGCCACCGATTCTGCTTCTGCCGGTCCCCAGCCGCCATACTCGGGGCTACCGGCAGGCAGAACCCCGAGGCGGGTGCGGCCAACCGGCAGAACCGCAAGGCGGCAGCGGACGTCAGCGAAGCGTGTCGACCCGGTGCCCCATCGCCTCGAGCGTGGCCACCACCGCTGCCCGATGGCCGGCGTCGCGGGTCTCGATCACGACGTCGACGTTCGTGCTGCGAGCCGAGATCGGGTCGAAGAGACGGCGGTGGTCGATCTCGATGATGTTGGCGCCGCTCTCGGCCAGCGCCGACACGATCGGGGCGAGCTGGCCAGGAAGGTCGCGCACCTCGAGCCGGAGCGACGAGATCCGATCGGTGCGGACCATTCCCCGCATCAGCACCGAGGCCAGGACCCGCACGTCGATGTTGCCGCCGGTCAGCACGAGCCCGACCCGCCTCCCGGCGAACCGGTCGCCGTGCTCGAGCAGCGCCGCCAGCCCGACCGCCCCGGCGCCCTCGGCCACCGTCTTCTCGATCTCGAGGAACAGCGCGATCGCCCGCTCCACCGACTCCTCCGACACGACGAGCACGTCGTCGACGTGACGCTCGATCACCGGCCGGGTCAGCTCCCCCAACCCGGTGACCGCGATCCCGTCGGCCAACGTGTCGACGCCACCCGGTGGCGGTGGGCGACCGCCCAGCGCCGCGGATGCCGCGTCGAACCCGTGGACCTCGACGCCGACGAGCTCGATCCCGGGTCGGATCGCAGTGGCGGCCACAGCCATGCCGGCGATCAGTCCTCCCCCGCCGACCGGCACCAGCAACACGTCGAGGTCGGGGACGGCGGCCAGCATCTCCAGCGCGATCGTGCCCTGCCCGGCGATCACCGCCTCGTCGTCGTAGGGCGGCACGTAGCGGTAGCCGTGGATGGCGATCAGCTCGTCGAGCTTCTCCCGGGCTTCGGCGAACGTGGTGCCGTGCTGGACGACTTCGGCCCCGAGGGCCTTCGTGTTGACCACCTTCGTGAACGGCGCCGAGCCCGGCATCACGATCGTCGCCCGCAGCCCCAGCCGGCCGGCGTGGTAGGCGACGCCCTGGGCGTGGTTGCCGGCCGACAACGCGATCAGGCCCCGCTCCCGTTCACCGGTCGGCAAGGACCGGAGGTGGAAGGCCGAGCCGCGGTCCTTGAACGATCCGGTGAACTGCAGGTTCTCGAACTTCACCCACACCTCGGCGCCGACCATCGCCGACAGCGTCACCGACCGCCGCATCGGCGTCTCGACCACATCGTCGGCGATCACCTCGGCGGCTCGGCGGACGTCGTCGACGGTGATCGTCACGCGGCCGACGATACCCACCGCCGCTCCCACCGGGGGTGACCGGCGACAGTGGCGGCTGGCGAGTGGGGCGGAGTGGACCGTGCACCCGGGCGCCCAGCAAACTGACGGAGCCGGCACGCCCGGCCGACGAGAGGATCGATCCAATGGTGAACTTCTGCTGGTTCAACCTGATGCCGTGGCCATTTCTGCCCGACGACTTCCGGGAGAGCCACCGCTCGGTCTGGGTCGACATCGACCCGAAGCTGTTCGACCCCGTCAAGGCGAACGCGCTCTACCACACCTACATGGACCAACTGGAGTTCGCCGACGAGCTCGGGTTCGACGGGATCGGCGTCAACGAACACCACGCCAACGGCTACGGGATCATGCCGTCGCCGAACGTCATCGCCGCCGGGCTCGCCCGCCGGACCTCCCAGGCTGCGATCTGCGTGATCGGCAACTCGATCGCCCTCTACAACCCGCCGCTGCGGGTGGCCGAGGAGTTCGCCATGCTCGACGTGATCTCGGGTGGTCGGCTCGTGGCCGGGTTCCCGGTGGGCACGTCGATGGACACCAACTACGCCTACGGCCAGATCCCAGCCCTCACCCGCGACAAGTACGCCGAGGCCCACGACCTCATCATCAAGGCGTGGACGGCCGACGAGCCGTTCGCGTTCGACGGGAAGTACAACCAGCTCCGGTACGTCAACTGCTGGCCGAAGCCGATCCAGCAGCCCCGACCCCCGATCTACATCCCCGGGGGCGGGTCGATCGAGACGTGGGACTTCTGCCTCGACCACGACTACAACTACTCCTACCTCTCCTTCAGCGGCCACAAGGCCGGGAAGATGCTGATGGACGGGTACTGGAACCGGGTGGCCGAGCGCGACAAGGACGACTCGCCCGGTCGGGCGGCGTTCGCCCAGATCTTCTGCGTCGCCGACAACGACGCCGAAGCCGAGAAGCTCTACGCCGACCACATGCTCTACTTCTACAACCGGTGCCTCCACGTGTACCCGGGCTTCGCCGACGCCCCCGGCTACCGCACGATCAAGACGATCAAGGCCGGCGTGTTGAGCCAGATCCGGAAGGGGCGGACGTTCGACAACCTCACCTGGAAAGACCTGGTGGAGGGTGGCTACGTGATCGCCGGCGGGCCCGACACCGTGCGGGAGCAGACCGAGGAGATGATCAAGACCCTCCGGCTCGGCACCGTGTTCTCGCTGCTCCACATGGGCGACATGCCCGACGAGAAGACCCGCTACTCGAGCCAGCTCTTCGCCGACAAGGTGATGCCTCAGCTCAAGAACCTGTGGCCCGACCACGCCGACGACGACCGGTGGTGGCCGAAGCCGCTCGCCGATCGGGTGACGCCCGAGGACGGCCTCGACCACGCCCGCCGCCCGGCGATCAAGCCCGACGTCGGCGACGGGACCAGCTCCGCGGCGGGCACTGGGGCCGACGCATGAGCGACGCTGCGCCCTACGAAACCAGCACGGTCACCACCGACCGCGGGATCGACGTGGAGGTCCGGCGGTACGGGTCGGGCGGGGCCGATGTGGTGTGGTTCCACAGCCTCGTCGGACTGGCCGGCGAGGAGCCGGCGCTCGACGAGCTGGCCGAGAGCTTCACCGTCCACGCCCCGCTGTGGCCCGGCTACGGCGAGATCGAGAACGAGGGGTCGATCGAGGACATGCTCGACTTCGCCCTGCTCGGGTGGGACATCGTCGACGCGCTCGGTCTCGAGCGACCGCACCTGGTGGGTCACAGCTTCGGGGCGATGATCGCAGCCGAGATGGCATGCGTTGCCCGCAACGATCTCGACCAGCTCGTGCTGGTGGCACCGTTCGGCCTGTGGCTCGACGACCACCCGATCCCCGATCCGTTCGCGGTGCTCCCGTTCGAGCTGGCCGAACTGCTCCTCGCCGACCCGGCGAACGCGTCGAAGCTCGTGGCCGAGGGCCAGGACCTGTCGACCGACGAGGGCCTGGCCCAGTTCATGGTGCAGAACGCCCGCCGGCTCGGCACGGCCGGCAAGGTGATGTTCCCGATCCCCAACCGCCGGCTGTCGAAGCGCCTCTACCGCCTCCGCGCCCCGACCCTGCTGGTGGCCGCAGCCGAGGACTCCCTCATCACCGAGCCCTACCTCGACGCCTGGGAGGCGCACCTGCCCGCTGCGGCACGCGCCACCATCGACGCCGCCGGCCACCTCGCCAACCTCGAACAACCCACCGCCCTCGCCACGACGATCGCCACCTTCCTCACCCCGTAGCCGCTCGGGTCAGACGGAGACGGCGGCTCGGGCTTCGCGGCGTTCGCGGAGGCGCTTGGCGACGCGGGCCGACTTCTCGATGTAGGCCAGCACCCGCTCGCGGGCTGCTTCGGCTTCCGAGGTGAGCCCGGTGAGCTCCTCGAGCCCCCAGTGCTGCAGCACGATCGGCTCGAGGATCTGCTCGTGATGCAACGCGAGGTCGTAGATCCCCGCGGCAGCGATCGACTTGGCGTGCTGGTTGAAGTCGGGGATGCCCTCGCCCGGCATCGCGAACCCGATCACCTGGCGCTCCATCGCCAGCACGGCCTCGCTGGGTCGGCGCTCGATCACGGCACCCGCCATGTCCCGGTAGAACAGGAAGTGGTGGTTCTCGTCGATCGCGACCCGGCGCATGATGTCGTAGCCGACGCGGTCGTGCTCCTTCATCATCGCCCCGGTGTTGCGGTGCGAGATCCGGGTGGCGAGCTCCTGGAGGGTCACGTAGATCAACCCGTCGGCCGCGGTGGGCGGCTCGGGCACCACGCCGCCGCTCATCTGCACCATCCGGGCGTCCTCCAGGGCGACGGGGTCGATCATCCTGGTGACGGTCAGGTAGTCGCGAATCACCGCGGCGTGGCGGGCCTCCTCGGCCGTCCACCGACGGGTCCACTCGCCGAGCGCGCCCTCCCGACCCAGCATCCGCTCGATGTCGCGGAAGTAGTACGGCAGGTTGTCCTCGGTGAGCAGGTTGACGAACAGCGCCGACCGCACCTCGTCGGGAACGGTTGTCTCGGCGGGATCCCACTCGTAGTCCGGTTCGAAGTCGCGCCCGCGCGACCACGGGACGAGGGCGTGTGGATGCCAGATCTTCGAGCTGGTCAAGTGGCGTTCAAGGAGCTCCTCGGCCACCGGATCGATCTCGGCGAGAAGGGACACGTCGGCGTCGATCACCATGCCGCCCAGCCTACCTACCAGTAGGTAGGCTGGGCACAACCGAGACGAGAAGATCTTCGATCGAATCGATCCGACCCGACGATTCCACCGGCCGGTACCCTCGCCGACGTGGCCGATCGACCCCGGTCGAACCCCGGTGTTTCCGTCGCCCGATCGGGAGGCTGGATCGAGCCGATGAAGGCGACGATCGGTTCGTTGCCGAGCGGCGATGACTGGGCGTTCGAGCTGAAGTGGGACGGCATGCGCATCGAGGCGCTCTGCCGACCATCCCGTCCCACCGACAGCAGTGGAGCCAGCGGCGGTGACGGGCTGGTGCTCCGGTCGCTGTCGGGGCGTGACGTCACCTCGTCGTTCCCCGAGCTTCGTTCGCTGCCCGCCGCCCTCGCCGCGTCGGCTGTGCTCGACGGCGAGGTCGTCGTGTTCGACGGCGACCGCCCCTCGTTCGGTCGGCTGCAGCACCGGATGCACGTCGAGCGGCCGACACAACAGCTCGTGTCCGAGCAGCCCGTGGTGTACGTGGTGTTCGACCTCCTCGAGCTCGACGGTCGCTCACTGCTCGACCTCCCACTCCAGAACAGACGCGACGTGCTCACCCGCCTGCTCGACGACGGCCCATCGTGGCGGGTGCCGCCGATCGTCGAGGGCGACGGCGCGGCGCTCCTCGCGCTGGCCGAGGAGCGCGGTCTCGAAGGCGTCGTGGCCAAGCGGCTGTCGAGCCGCTACGAGCCCGGGATCCGCAGCGCTGCGTGGCGCAAAGTGAAGATCCGGCGGCGCCAGGAGTTCGTGGTCGTCGGCTGGTTACCGGGCCAGGGCCGCCTGTCGGGCCAGATCGGTTCCCTCCTGCTCGCGGTGCACGACGACCAACTCGACCACCTCGTCTTCGTTGGCGCCGTCGGCAGCGGCATCGGCGATCGCGACCGGGCGCAACTGGCGGAACGGCTGGTGGCCAGCGGCAACTGTCCGTTCGCCGAGCCACCACCGCTCGACCGCGAGCCAACCTGGACCGAGCCGACCGTCGTGGCCGAGGTGGAGTACGGGTCGTGGCCTGCGGACGCGCTCCTCCGCCACCCGGTCTACGCCGGGCTGCGCACCGACCGCGACCCCACCGACATCGTTCGCGAGCTGCCACCCTAAGACGCAACGTCCCGAGGTTCGAGAGTAGAGTGCTTCCGCTAGCTGCGCGGCCCAGCTCCCGACCCACACCGAGATCGTGCGATAGTGACACCATGAACGACGGCACCGAAGACCAGGTCAGGGTGTCCTTCCCGGCCTCACCGGTGTTCGGCCGCGTCGGTCGCGTGGCCGTCGCCGGACTGGCGATGCGGCTCGGCATCGAGATCGCCGATGTCGAGAAGCTCCGACTCGCGGTCGACGAGGCGGTGTCGGCGCTTCACGGTCGGGGACGCATCACGCTCAGCCTGCGGTGGGAGCCCGAGCAGCTCACCGTCTCGGTCGGCAATCCCGACGAGCAACTCGACTCCGCCGAGAGCGAGGCGATCACCGAGGCGATGTCCACGATGGTCGACCAGATCAGCGTGAGCGAGAACACGATCGACCTGACCCTGCTCGGCATGACGAGGACGAAGAACGGCGCCTCCGGCTGACGATCAGCCCGAAGAACCGAAGCCGGCCGTTCCACGATCGTCGGGGCCGGGCGGCAACTCGTCGACCTCGATGAGCGTCAACGCGTCGACACCGAGAACGAGCAGCTGGGCGATCCGCTGGCCCCGCTCGATGGAGACCACCTCGGTGGACGTGTTGAGGAGGATTACCCGGATCTCCCCCCGGTAGCCGGAGTCGATCAGGCCGGGGGCGTTGAGCACCGTGACCCCCCGTTCGAGCGCCAACCCCGAGCGGGGCAGGATCAGCGCGCACATCCCCACCGGCACGGCGATGGCGAACCCCGTGGGGATCAGACGCCGCTCGCCGGGGGCCAGCTCAGCATCCACGCTCGACGGCAGATCGGCGGCGGCGTCGCCCGAACGCATCCGAGCGGGGAGGGCGAGCGGTTCGCCGGCATCGTCCCGATCGAGTCGACGGAGGGGGATCTCGACCATCACGGGAGGCTAGCCATCGTCTCACCGATCCGATCGCGATCGGCGCTGGCCGGGGCGATCGGCTGGCTACAGTCGGATCCTTGCTCGTGTGGATGGACCTGGAGATGACCGGACTCGATCCGGCGAAGCACGTCATCGTGGAGATCGCGACGCTGATCACCGACGATGACCTGAACGTGATCGCCGAGGGCCCCGACCTCGTGATCAGCGCAACCGACGAGCAGCTCGCAGCCATGGACGACGTCGTGACCGAGATGCACACGAAGTCGGGCCTGCTCGACCAGATCCGGTCCTCGACCGTCACCCTCGAGGACGCCGGGGCGCAGACGTTGGCGTTCCTCCAGGAGCACATCGACAAACCGAAGACCGTGCCGCTGTGCGGCAACTCGATCGGCATGGACCGGCGCTTCCTCGCCATCCACCTCAACGACATCGAAGAGTTCCTCCACTACCGATCGGTCGACGTGTCGACCATCAAGGAACTGGCCCGACGCTGGTACCCCGAGGCGCTGGCCGCGGTGCCGCGCAAGGACGCCGGGCACCGAGCCCTCGACGACATCACCGAGAGCATCAACGAGCTCGTCTACTACCGTGAGCACGTCTTCCGCCCGGCCCCCACCGGCGGGAGCAGTGGCGAACCGGCGACGTGCAACAGCGAACCGGCGGACACCGACCGGCGGTCGGTCCAAGCCTGACGGGCAGGAACGGGTCGCCGCTAGGCCGAACCTGGCCGGAGGGTGAGCGACGCGGCGACGGTGGCGTCGGCGGTCAGCCACCAGGCCCGGTGGTGCTCGCCGTCGACGTGGGATGCGATCGTGACCTGATCGGTCGGCTCGAGACCGGCGCTGTACTCCACCGTGGCCTCGAAGCGTTCGCCGACCGCCGCCCATCCGGCGGCCAGCGCCTCCTCCGCCACCGCCCAGTAGGCGGCGTTGTTGACGTGGCCGAGCGTGTCGAAGTCGACCGTGCGGAGGGGCCACGGCCAGCGGGCGAGTCGCTCGCCACCAGCCGGCGGCTTCGGGTTGACCTGGCGGGCGGTCACCCTCCGCTCACCGGCCGACGGGCCGTAGATCCGGAGGAACTGCTCGGTCAGCGCCACCGGTCGGCCGGTCACCGGGTCGACGCAGATCCACAGCGTCGCCACGTCATAGCGCGCGCCCCGATCCCCGACGATCTGCAGCCGCCGTTCGGCCCATCGCCGACCGAGCCCTGAGCAGTGGGTGGTCAGCTCGATCGTCTCGCCGAGAACCGCTGGGCGCTCCTGGGCGACGGTGGTGCGACGTACGACCCAACCCGGAACGGGGTCGAGCCCAGCGTCGGTCGTGTCGTCATCGGACACGTCCTGGGTGTAGCGGGTCAACGCGTCCAGCCGCAGCCGACCGGTCGGCGTGACATCCCCCAACCGCACCTTCCGCTGGCCGGAGAACGTCCGGGGCCTCGCCGAGTCATCCGACACGATCGGCACCGTACCGGCCGAAAACCGACCGCGACTTCACCGTCAAGCGTTAATTCGGTTGACACATCTGACGATCCGTAGTTCGCTCAACGACAGGCCTGCGCCGCGTACGCGGTCGTGCCTGCACCGATCCGAACGAGCAGAGAAAGGAGTCGGTCCAGTGAAAACCCTGATCACCACAACGGTACCTCACCGCACCGGCGACCTTTCGTGCACTCGAACCCGCATCCGTTCGGGCTATTCGTGCCTCGTCGACGGCAACGCCGCGTTCAGCACCGCTGACCTTGCCGTGGCCAACCCCGGTGCGATGAACCTGATCGTCGACCACGCGGCCGGTGCCGCCGTCGGCGCCCTCGGGTCCGAGCAGTGGATGACCTTCGCCAAGTTCGGCCCGACCCACCACTCCCAGCGCTGGAGGTTCGCTCCCTGACATAGGAGCAGAACCACACCGAGCCGCTGGGAGCACCAAGCCCCCAGCGGCTTTTGTGCTTTTGCCACACGTGTCAGTCACGACATGCACCGTCGTCTCCCGCCACCCGAACCAATGGGAATGAGAAAATGAGCATCACCGAGAAGCGGATCATCACCGCCATCGAGCAGCTGACAACCGCAGATGAGACCTGGAAGGCCGACGCTGCCTGCCGCACCGTGCCCGATGCTCGCAACCTCTTCTTCAGTGAAGAGCTCCACGACATCGCGGCGGCCAAGCGGGTGTGTGCCGACTGCCCCGTGATCGCACCGTGCCTCGAGGGCGCGCTCGCCCGAGGTGAGCCGTGCGGCGTCTGGGGTGGTCAGCTGTTCCTCAACGGTCGGATCCTGGCGAACAAGCGTCGTCGGGGTCGGCCGCCGAAGAACCCGCGGCCCGAGGACCAGCTGCCGGTCGTCCCGGTCCCCGAGCACCTCCAGAAGCTGATCGCCTGACAGTCCTGCGATCAGGTACCCACGTGCCGAGCGGCGGGTGGGCGGAGGGCGCCAGCGGGCGACGGTTCATTCCCCCGATCGGGTCGACCCGATCGGGGGAATGCGCGCGCCGGCACTACGGTTCGATCAGTCACCCACGAGCCGCAGGGCCGGAGCATGGAAAAGACCGATTCAACCGATCAGAACGAGACGAACGTCGACCACCGGCGGGCACTGCCCATCTGGCCCACCCTGGGTCTGGTCGCCGTTGCGGCCGTCGCGCTGGTGGCGCTGCTCACGTCGGGCGGCGACGATGCCACCGACCCCGCGATCGAAGCGACCGACGAGCTCTCCTCGCTCGTGTTCCTCCACGAGGACGGCTCCGACGGCACCCTCGCCGACTTCCGCGGCGAGCCCGTGGTGCTCAACTTCTTCGCGTCGTGGTGTGCGCCGTGCCGAGCAGAGCTGCCCGACTTCGTCGCTGTCAACGACGAGGCCGACGGGTCGGTGCAGTTCGTCGGCGTGAACGCCGACCTCGACGAGGCGACGTGGCTCGCCTTCGTCGACGAGTTCGCGCTTACCTACCCGACCGTGTTCCAGCCGAATCTCGAGATCCACGAGCACTTGGGCCTGCTCGGTCATCCCGCCACCGTCCTCCTCGACGAGAACGGCGAGGTGGTGCACACCTTCACCGGCGTGCTGACCGAGGAATCGTTGAAGGAACTGATCGACGAGCATCTCGACGTCGAGATCTGACCACAGGAGATCGAGAGAATGGACGTAGGTGCCCTGTTCGACGCCCGAGGCTTCGCCCTCGGCATGGTGGCGCTCTTCAACCCGTGCGGCTTCGCACTGCTGCCCGCCTACCTGGGCTACTTCCTGGGGCTGAACGACGATGACGAGCGGGAATCGCGCCTCGTCGCCCTCAACCGGGCCCAGATCGTGGGTCTCTCGATGTCGATCGGGTTCATCGTGGTGTTCGGCCTCATCGGTGTGGTTCTGGCGAGCTTCTTCTCCACCATCGCCCCGTGGCTGCCGTGGGTCACGCTCGTCATGGGCATCGGCCTCGTCGCCCTCGGGATCGCGATGGTGCGCGGCTTCCAGCCGCTGCTGTCGCTGCCCAAGCTGGAGAAGGGAACCGGGAGCCGGTCGGCCGCCAACATGTTCCTCTTCGGCGTCTCGTACGCACTCGCCTCGTTGACCTGCACGATCGGGCTCTTCCTGAGTGTGGTGGGCACGTCGTCGTCGGGGGCGTCGTTCTCCGAGCGACTCGCCGGCTTCCTGTCCTACGGCGTCGGGATGGGACTCATGGCCACCGCGCTCACCCTGGCCGTGGCGTTCGGCAAGAAGGGCCTCGTCGGGCGGTTCCGCCAGGTGCTCGGCAAGATCAACCTGATCTCGGCGGTGATCCTCATCGTGGTCGGTGCCTACGTCGCCTACTACGGCTACTGGTCGACCGATCCGATCGGGATCGATGCCGGACCGGTGGCCTGGGTGGAGGCCCGCCAAGCCCAGGTCCAGGGTTGGATCGACGACCGGACCGCGATCCTCGGCTGGGGTTTCCTCATCGTCAACCTCGGGTTGGCGGGCGCCGGCTTCGTGGCCCGTCGGTCGGGAGGCGACGGCCTCGCCCCGACCCTGTGAGCGACGCGAAGCGGCCTCTGAGGGTGACAGCGGGGTCGCTCGAAGGCGAGCTTCCCTGGCACCCTTGAGACGTGCAAGCGGTCGACAAGACGCCGATCACCTTCGGTGAGCTGCTGGGGATGCCCGGCGTGGTCGAGGTGCTCGACCTCCGGGGCCCGATCGGCTTCTGCGCGTTCCACGGTGGCAATCTCGAGCGGATGACCGAGCAGATCGCCTCCGAGGCCGCAGCCCGCTCGGGCTCGTCGTTCTACGGGGTGATCCAGCCGAGAGGCACCCGGCATCACATCCCCTCGGCCAAGGTCGACCCGGCGGAGTCGGATCGGCTCGCCGCGTTCCTCGACCACTGCCACCACGTCATCGCCCTCCACGGCTACGGCCTGCGAGGCCACTTCGCCAGCCTGCTGTGCGGCGGACAGAACCGGGAACTGGCGACACACGTGGCCAGCCACCTCCGCGACGCCCTCCCCGCCTACCGCACGATCGACGACCTCGACGACATCCCGAAACGGCTCCGTGGCCTCCACCCGAGGAATCCCTGCAATCTGCCGGCGGGCGGTGGGGTGCAGATCGAGCTCCCGCCCCGGGTCAGGGGCCTCACCCCCCTGGTGCTCCACTGGCCGTCGCACGACCACCGGACGCAACGATTCCCCCACGTGAACGACCTGATCAGCGGCCTGATCACGGCCGCTGAGTCGTGGACCGTACGATCGGGCGAGCACATTTTTCCACAGGCTGTGGACGACAGCGCCGGGGTTGCCCCTAGATCGGAGGGGACTATCCCCGATGGACCGGGGGCCCGGGGGTCATAGGGTTTGGTCATGACTTACCGCGCCGCCCTCCAACTGGTCGCCCAAGGAACCGCCCCCGCTGATGCGCTGGCCCGGTACGACCTCGAAGACGTTTCCCCCGATGCGTTGTCGTCCGCCCTCCGCCACTACGCCGAGACGTCGCCGATCGAGGTGGCCGACCTCCTCTCGCCGTTCCTGGCCCGCACCTCCCCGGTGCCGTTCGAGGAAGGTGATCTCGAGTCGCTCCCCGAGGCCGACGCGATCCTCGCCGACGGTGGTGGCATCGCCGATCTCCTGACCGAGATCGGGCTCGATCCCGGCTCGATCGACATCGAGGCCACGCTCGACGCCGCCGAGGCGGCTGCGGCCGACGCGGCCGGGGAGCTCGACGAGGTGATCGAGGCGGCCGGCGAGGCAGCCGACGATGCCGACCGGCTCGACGACACGTTCGGTGTCGGCGACGAGCAGCCGTCTCCCGAGTCGGAGGCGGCGGACGTCCTCGAGCAGATCGGTCGCTCCGACGGCGACGGCTCGGGGCTGGGCAGCGACGAGTTCGACGGGCCGGAAGGGGATGTCGGCGTCGACACCGAGTCGTTCACCGAGTTCCTCGACGAGTTCGACCGCCTGGGCGAAGCCGCCGACATCGACGAGCTCGACGAATCGGGCGACCCGCTCGACTTCGACCTCGACGGCTGACCGAGCTCCCGATCCGCCGGGAACAAATCACCCGAACGGCTCGACTCACCGTAAGCCGACCTGTCCCACCTCAGCGCCAGCGGCGCAGCGGGACAGGTCGGCTCGAGGACCCTGAGTCGAGAACGAGAGGTGGCGGTGAGCGAGGATCTGTGTTCGGCGAGAATCGAGACCCTTCGAGGATGGACCGGCACCGGAGTGAACGACGGGGCCGAGCGCGGCCTCGTCCACCTGGTGTCAGCCCTCGGCAGTGCGTGGGACGCGTGTCGCGCGGCCAACGACGTTCGGGATGTCGAGGGCAATCCCGCACCGGGGCTGGAAGCCACACCCGACCAGTTCCGACGGAGCGGGGCGCGGCTCCGGCTGATCGCCGCGACCCTCGCCGACGCCCCCGTCGTCGACGGGATCGCCCAACCGGCCACGAACGATGTCGCAGCCACCGTCGGCAGTGCGGGAAGTGAGCTGCGAGCGGCGAACTTTCAGCCGGCGCGAACCATCACAACAGCCCTGCCACGATCTCCTCGAGGCTGCGGATTCCCACCCGGGCCGCTTGCGACAGATCGTGTGAGGTGAGCGGACTCTCGGCCAACCGCTGCCACCGACCGATCGCTTCGAACGCGCCGGCCTTCAGCTCGTCGGGGGTCGCGTCGGCGGCCAGTCCGAGCCGTTGCCACGGCGCCGTGCCCGAAGCGCCGAGCGTCTGCTCCAGGTCGAGCAGATCCTGCTCCTTGGCCACGATCCGACCCGTGCGGATGGCAGCCATCGTGGCCAGCTCGGTGAACGGGTGGGCGCTCGCCATCACCTGCTCGATGTCGAGCAGGAGACTCGACGACTGTGGGTTCGACGGGTTCTCCTCACACAACCGCTCGACCGTCAACAGCGCCGAGCGGGTCTTCAAGACCGTCGCCCGATCGACGAAGAGCGTGGTCAGGATCGTCTGCAGCTCGAGCAGCCCGGAGCGCTTCGTCAACTCCCGCGCCATCTCCACGCTCGACGACACCTTCTTCGCCCGAAGCAGCACGAGCGCCTGCCGGATGCCGAAGATCCCCAACCGGCCGAGCAACTGCTCGCGCTCGATGGAGGTCAGCGGCGTCTCCGGTCGAGCCTCGATGAAACCGTCGGCCGAGAGCAGGAACGTGTCCATCTCCTTGCGAGACACCGATGAGAGCTCGTCGAGCCACCGGAACTCCTGCTCGGTCAACGTCTCACCGGTCTCGGCCAGCAGACCGGCCACCGGCAACACCACCTGGACGAGCCGTCGGAGGCGACTGTCGCGCCCGTACCGGTCGGCGATCCGCTGCGCGGATGCCATCGCGTCGATCCGGCCACCACCGATCTCGTCGGCCCGCGACAGCACCGCGATGGCGTTGACCGGATTCGGCTGCGACACGGCCTCATCGTGGAACGCCTCCAGGAGACGCAGATCCGACGTGTGGATGTGCTTCATGAGATACAGCACGGCGTCTGCCGGCGTCTCGGCATCCTTCGGGTCGAGGAAGTCGTAGGCCCGCTCACCCACCCCTTCGCTGAGGGTGTCGACCCCCGGCGTGTCGACGAGGGTCAGCTTCCGGAGACTGCTGGACGGCCACGTCACGTCGAGGCGCTCGACGTCGACGGGGTCGCGGCCACCGAGGTCGACCTCGATCGCCCCCTCGTCGCGGTGGAACCGGACCTGCACCGACTCCGATCCGTCGCGGGGGTGGAGGACGACCTGGTAGGTGTGGCCGTCCTGATACCAGGTGACGATCTTCGTGCACTCGCCGGTGTCGGTCGGTGCGAGGAGCTCGCCCACGAGTGCGTTGAGCAGGGTGGACTTGCCGGCCTTGACCTTCCCGGCGATCGCAACACGGAGCGGCCCGTCGAGCCGGGCCCGGGCGGTGGCGAGCGCCTCGGCCCCGGCGACGCCGGCGAAGGCTGCGTCGGCCGTGTCGAGCAGGCGGCGGGTCTGGTCGAGAAGCTGATCGCTCACCGCTCCACCTTTCGTTCGGTCATGGGCGGGGCGGGGCAGCACCGGCGGCGAGCTTCTCGGCCCGATCCCGCAATCCTGCGATCCGTTCGAGCTCGGCCTTCACGTCGCGCAACCGCTTCGACCGGTCGGCTTCGGCCACCTTCGCCGCTTCGGTCGCCGACTTGAGCGCTTCGGTGCTCGAACGGTTCAGCTCGTCGGCCAGTGCGCTGTAGTGATCCCGGAGCTGGCGCTGGATCCGGCGGAGCGTGTCTCGGCTGTCCTTGCCGATCTGGAACGACACCTCGTCGCAATAGCGGCGGACCGCAGCCTTGGCCTCCCCCCGGCGGCGGGTCAGCGCTCGCTCCTTCTCGTCCTTCAGGCCCTTTCGCCCGAGCAGGAGGCCGGCCCCGATCCCAGCGGGGACCAGGAACGGTGCGATGCCGGTGGCGAGTGTGCCGAGCAGCGACACCATCAGGAACCCCGAGTAGGACCCGCGGAGAACCGACAGACCCTTCGTTCCCACCCCCAACGCCTCAGCCTCCACCGTCGGGTCGACCGACACCCGGGCCATGGCCTGCGAGGCGTTGTGGATCTCGAGGTCGGCGAGCAGTTCGCCCCCCTCACCGTCGAAGTGGTCGGCCACGTCGCGGCTGAGCTCGGACGTCCGCTCGGTGAGGAACCGGTAGTTGGAGACCACGGCCTGGGACATGTTCGCCTCGAGCCACGGCTCGAACTCGTCCCAAGCCTCGGCGGGGTCGAAGTTCTCGATCGCCTTGTCGGCCTCGGCCAGCAGCCCGCGGATCCGGCCCCGGAGGTCGAAGTCGACGTCGCTCGTGAGGTCGGCGACGCCGTCGTTGAGGGTCGTGTTCCATCGCGACACCTGGCTGCGGAGCGACTCGGCCCGGGCTTTCGCCTGTTCGAGTCCGGCCACCAGGGTGGCGCTCGCCTCGGGGTCGTCGAGCGCCTGGCGCTGCGCTTCGAACTGCCCGGCGATCTGGTCGCACACCGACAGCACGTCGCGCTGTGCCGCCAACCGGTTCCGCTGAGCGTTCGCGGCGACGATGTCGTTGGTGATGTACTGCACCAGCGACGGGAAGCCGGACTGCTTGTTGATCTCCTTGTCCTTGCGGCGGATCGCCTCTACCCGCAACAGCGACGACACCGGCAGGATCGGCCGGCTCATCCCGAGGCGGGCGAGGTGGCCCTGGTTGATCTCGAGGACCTCCCGCCACCGCGGGTAGAGGTCGGTCTTCGTCATCACGCACACCACGCTGGGGCACATCTCGATCGCCTGGGCGAGGTAGTCCATCTCGGCCCGCGTGTACTCCTGGGAGGCGTCGCTGATGAAGAGCGCGGCGTCGGCCACCGAGAGCGCACCGAGCCCGGCTGCGGCGTGGGCGGAGCCGAGCCCACCCACGCCGGGCGTGTCGACCAGTATCACCCCGTCGCCGAGCAGCTTGCGGGGGATCTCGATCTCGACGCCCTTGACCATCAGCGACGGGTCGGTGCCGCCCAGCTCGGTCGCATACGCCCGGATCTGGTCGAACTCGATCTGGAGCCGCTGGCCGTCACCGTCGGGGTTGGACGCCTGCTTGACGAGGGCGTAGGCCTTCTTGTCGGCGCCGTAACGGACGATCGTGTGGACGGCGGTGGCGATGTCGTCGTCGACCGGGCAGATGTTGACGTTGACGAGCGCGTTGATCAGCGAGCTCTTGCCCTGCTTGAACTCACCGATCGCCACGACCTGCACGTCGGGTCGGCTGACCCGGTCGAGGGTCGCTCGGAGCCGTTGGGCGAAGTCGGGACGCTCATACGCGGTTGCCGCCTTCACCCCGAGGTCGAGAACGGCGCGAACGTCGGCGTTCGGGTCGGAGCTCGCCATTGCCTGCCTCCCTCGTAGGATCGTGCCGGTTGCGCGCTCGTACCGCGGCGCAACTCGAAGCGCCACAGTACGACCTCGACACTATAGGGACGCTGGTCGACCACTAACATTCGGGGCTCAATCGTCCATCCACCGGGGAGATCCACGACATGGCAGCGGCACGGCTCGGGTCACGTCTCGTCATCGGTGCAGGAGGGACCGGTCGAACCCACCGCCTGCGGTCCTGGCTCACCGAGCGCGGTGTGGATGCGGCGATGGTGTCGGCGAGCCCCCTCTCGTTCACCACGGCCGACGAGATCAAGTCGGCCATCGGCGAGGCCCCCGATCTCCTCGTCGTCGACGACCTCCAGTGGCTCGAGCCCGACGCCCTCCGGCTGGTGGCCGATGCGGCGAAGACCGCTGCGGTGCTGGCGAGCCGGCGACCCCAGGCCGGGCTCGAGCCCGACGGTGACCTTCTCGACCTGGTGGTCGAACTGCTCACCCGCGACGAACCCGCCACCCGCCTCGACCTGCTCGATCTCGACTCCTTCGCCCCCGCCCTGGCCGAGATCAGGGCGACCGTCGAGGCCCGCACCGGATCGTCGGGGGGTGGGGCGGTCCCGACCGACGAACTGGAGCGCCTCCACCTGGCGACCGGCGGATCGGTCGGGCTGACCGCCGATGCGGTGACGACCGGGTGGTCCGGCCACCCGGACGATCTCACCCCGGCGCTGGTCGACGCCGTGAAGGTCCGGATACGGCGAGCGGGCGCCGCCGCGGCACAGCTCGTGCACCTCTGGGCGGTGGCCGGGGACAGCACCGTCGAATCAGACCAGCTCCCGTTGAGCGTCGCACTGGGATCGCTGACCGACGTCGATCCCACGGTGGCCGAACGGGCGGCGAGGGCGGGGGGTCTCGTCGACGACGACGGCGACCTGCTCCCACTCGTCGGCTGGTGCGCGCTCGCCGACCTCACGGCCGCCGAACGCGCTGCGCTCCACGATCGGGTCGCAGCCGCCTTGGCCGCCACCGACCGTCGGGCGGCGGCCGCCCACCTGCTGATCGGCTCGGGCGACCTCGACGACGCGGCCCAGATCCTCGCCGGCGCTGCGCTCGACCTCGCGGTGACCGAACCCGACCGCGCCCCTCGCTACATCGACCGGGCCGAGCAGCTCGGCCTCCCGTCGGCCGATGCGTCGCTGCTCCGGGCGCTCACCGCCTTCCACGCCGGCGAGCCGGACGCGATCGCCCATCTCGACGCCGCCCACGGCGCAGCCGGTCGAGCCGACGACCGAGCGGCGATCGTCGGCTACGGCATCGACGTCCGCGACCTCCGGTTCGACAGCGCGGCCCGCCGCCCGATCGACGGTGACCTCGCCGAGCCGCTGCGCCGGCTCGCCGACGGTCTCGCCGGACGGATCGACGGCAAGGATGGCCGGACCGCCACCGACGACACCGCCGACGGGGGGACGACACCACTCGGCGCGACGATGGCGGCGGTGGCCGACGGGATCGCCCACGCCGCGGCCGGCGACCTGCCCAGCGCGATCGGGCGATTCAGCACCGCCGCCGACGACTACGACCGCCTCGCACCGACCGCACCGTTCGGCGTGACCCCCCACACCATCGGGGCGCTCGCTGCGCTGCACGGCGGCGACCTGTCGGTGGTGGAGATCCTCACCGATCAGGCCATCGGCGAGCGCAGCGGCGGCGCCGGCGAAGCGCTCACCCACGAGCTCCTCCGGGCGTTCGGCCGGCTCGTCGGCGGCGACTTCGGTGAGGCGCTCCGCCTCCTCCGCGAGCATGCGGGCATGGACGCCGCGGGCGGCGGGCCGGATGGTGCCGAGGCTGGGAGCCGCGACTCGCCCGACGATCTCCACGACCTGACCGACGACGCCGGGTCGGAGCCGAGGTCGGACGCCCGTTCCGATCCCGGCTCGTCGCTGCCCTCCCAGCGCGACCGGCTGCTGCTGGCATCGGTCGAAGCGGCGATCGCCCGACGCTCGGGCGACACCACCCGACTCCGGTCGGCGTGGCGGCGGGCCGAAGAGGCACTGATCCGCCCCTCGGTGAGCTGGCTGCTCGTCGACCCGATGGCCGAGCTGCTCGCCGCCGGCGCCCGGGTGGGCGACACCCGCCGCGTGACACCGATCGTGGAGGCGCTCGCAGCGCAGGGACTCGGCCTCCCCGAGGCCGGCCCGGGCCCGGCCGGCGCCCACTGGCTGCGGCTGCAGGTGGCGATCGCCTCCGAGGACCCGACGACGGTGACCGATGCGGCCGAAGCGATGGCATCGCTGGCGACGTCGGATCCGAGGTCGCTGGCCAGGGCGGAGGCGGCGAGCATCTGGTCGGCCATCGCCGGCGTCGACGGTGCCCGGGGTCCGGTCACCGAGGACGAGGTAGTCGGGGTCTCGGAGCGGCTGTCCGAGATCGGCGACCGGTGGGAAGCATCGCGGGTGCTCGGCCAAGCCGCCCTCGACGAGCCGGATCCGAAGGCCGCTCGCCGGCTGCTCGAACTGGCCAGGGTGGCCGCCACCGACCAGGTCGACGAGTCTGCCGGCGACGGCCTCTCCGCGCTCGGGCTGTCGGAGCGGGAGGCCGAGGTCGCGCTGCTCGTGGTGGAGGGCCGGACCCACAAGGAGGTCGGGGCACAGTTGTTCATCTCGCCGAAGACCGTCGAGCACCATGTGGCCAAGATCCGCCAGAAGGTCGGCGCGTCGTCGCGGGCCGAGCTGCTGTCGATCATCCGCGAAGCGGTCGGCGGCTGACGGAACGTTCCGCCCGGCCCTCGCGGCCGCCGCGACGTTGCCGAGACGGTAACCACCGAGAGTGGGTGGAGATCCCTCTATCGGGACGATCCACCAACCCCTAAGGTGGACCCGGGGGAACCGGGGGCAACCCCGATGCCGGGCGGAGCGATGCCGAATAGGTTGAGCTCTACAAGGAACACACCAGCAACCAACTCATCCCATTCGGAGGGAAAACGAAATGTCCGACATCAGCGGAATGAACGATTCGATGGAAGCCGCATTGGTCTACATCCAGGACAGCCTGGCGAGCATGGTGCGGTCGGGTCCCGGCGACTCGGGCTACACCCCCGAGGAGCTCCCGGAGCCTCCGGACGTCGCCCCCGAGGACTACCGGGCCGCGATGGACCAGTACCTCGACGACGCCGGCGTTCCCGAAGAGGAGCGTGGGGACATCTACGACCAGCTCGACGAGCAGGGTGACTACTCGGCCGACGGGTACCGCCAGAACCTCGTCTTCGTGATCGAGAACCACAGCGACACCATCAACAACCACGTCGACAACAGCATCTCGATCGAAGAGGGTGCCGAGGTCCACGACATCCACCAGGCCAACGACACCAACCAGGCGAGCGCCACCGGTGACGGTGCCATCGCTGGCGACGAGCAGTACGGCCAGTTCCAGACCGGCGACGGCGTGCAGGTCGGCGACGGCAACTCGGGCGTCGTGAACCAGGGCGACAACAGCGGCCAGCAGGCCGGCTGGGACGCCGAGGGTGGCGACTTCACCACCGGTGACGGGAACTTCGACAACGAAGGCACGATCGAGAACTCGGCTGTTGCGTTCGGTGGCGGCTCCGCCGACAACCAGACGGATCAGAGCGAGAACTGGTCGACCAACGACTCCTACAACCGGGAGAACACCGACAACTACAACGACTCGGGGAACACCACCGACTCGTACAACACCACCGACGAGTACACGGAGACCAACACGGTCGACGCCAACCTCGACGTCACCGTCGAGGACTCGTTCCAGGTGAACCAGGAAGGTGGCTACGGCCACGACGACCCGTACGAGCACGACGAGCCCGAGTACGACGACGTGCACGACTGATCCTCGGCACGAGTCGACACTCATGAGGAACAGCGATGGCCCCGGTATCACCGGGGCCATCGCGCGCTCATGACAGACACTTGCTGAGGGCTGCCGCCCCCAGACCCCACTGGGTCCACCGGCTACCGGCGGCCCCTACCCCTCCCCCAGGGCTATGGGGGTAGCCCCGATCCGGGGTCGAGCGATACCGAATAGGTTGAGCTCCAGAAGGAACACACCAGCTACCAACTCATCCCATTCGGAGGGACAAGAACCATGGAAACACCAGAACAGCTTCAGGCAATGTTCGAGGCACTGCTCGCGCAGCTCGGTGCGGGAACCGAGGGCGAGGCCCCGTCCGCCGAGGCGATCGAGGAAGCGCTCGGATCCGACGTGCTGGCCGACATCGGCCGCGACGAGTACGTGGCGGCGCTCGACGGCGCCATGGACACCTACGACGTCCCCGCCGAGGTCCGTCCCGACATCTACGACGAGCTCGACAGCGGCGGCTACAGCGAAGGCGAGCTCCGCGACCACTTCCGGGCTCTGTTCCAGAACGAGGCGGTCACCAACGCGGTCGACAACAGCATCACGGTCGAAGGCGGCGGTGGCGGCTACGACGACCACGGCTACGGCACCGAGGTGCACGACATCACCCAGCACAACGTCACCAACCAGGCAACCGCCTCCGGCGACGGCGCCATCGCTGGCGACGTGCAGGAGGGCCAGTTCCAGACCGGCGAAGGCGTCCAGGTCGGCGACTACAACTCCGGCGTCGTGAACCAGGGAGACAACAGCGGCCAGCAGGCCGGGGGCTCCGCAACCGGTGGCGACTTCACCACCGGTGACGGGAACTTCGACAACAGCGGCCACATCGGGAACTCGGCGATCGCCTTCGGTGGCGGCTCGGCGGAGAACCGGACCGACCAGAGCTACGACGGCTCGATCAACGACTCCTACAACGACGACAACGTGGGCAACATCAACGACTCGTACAACGAGGACAACGTCGGCAACACCGACATCGTCACCGAGCACAGCCACGAGGAGAACCTCGAGGCGAACCTCACCGTCGACGATTCGTTCAAGGCCGACATCGATGGCTACGACGACCACGATCACGACCACCACGACTACGAGCTCGATCACTGATCCGAGCACGGAGCGGTAGGAACCAACGACGGGCCCCGGTGTGTATCACCGGGGCCCGTTCGCGCTCATCACATCCGGGAGCTGTGCACCGCGCTCTCCCCTACCCCTCCCCCAGGGCTACGGGGGTAACCCCGATCCGCGGGCGAGCGAAACCGAATAGGTTGAGCTTCAGAAGGAACACACACCAGCTACCAACTCATCCCACTCGGAGGGAACCACAATGGACGACCTGACTGTCGAAGCCCAAGCTTTCTACGACTGGATCCGGGACATGATGGCCTACGAGGCCGATCCCGAGGCCTACGACGAAGCGCCTGCGCCGCCCGAGGGCTCGCCCGAGGACTACCGCGCCGGTATGGAGCAGTACCTCGAGGACGCCGGCCTGACCGAAGACCAGATCCAGCAGGTCCTCGACCAGCTCGACGAGCAGGGTGACTACTCGGCCGACGGGTACGAGCAGAACATCATCTTCGTGATCGAGAACCACGACACCACGATCAACAACACCGCTGACAACAGCATCTCGATCGAAGAGGGTGCCGAGGTCCACGACATCCACCAGGCCAACGACACCAACCAGACGTCCGCCACTGGCGACGGCGCCATCGCTGGCGACGAGCAGCACGGCCAGTTCCAGACCGGCGACGGCACCCAGGTCGGCGACGGCAACTCGGGCGTCGTGAGCCAGGGCGACAACAGCGGCCAGCAGGCCGGCGGTTCCGCCCACGGTGGCGACTTCACCACCGGTGACGGCAACTTCGACAACAGCGGCGACATCGCCAACTCGGGTGTCGCCTTCGGCGGCGGCAGCGCCTGGAACGAGACGGACCAGAGCACCGACGGGTCTACCAACAACTCGTTCAACCAGAACGACGTCGCCAACACCAACGACTCCTACAACGTGAACGACAGTGGCAACTACGACGCCACGACCACCCACGAGAGCACCTACAACGCCGAGGCGAACGTGGAGCTCCAGGACTCGTTCCAGGTGAACGTCGACAACACCGGCTACGGCACCGGCCACGACGGCTACGAGGCCGACGAGGCCGAGGAGTACGTCCCCGAGACGCCGACCTACGAGCACGACGAGCCGGAGGAGTACCCCGAGCCCGAGGGCTACGGCCACGACGAGCCGGAGGAGTACGTGCCGACGCTTCCCGATCCGGTCGAGAGCGACTACGAGCAGGACGGCTACGAGGACCCGCACTGCGAGCCCGAGGAGGAGCCTGCGGAGTACCTGGCCGAGAGCTAGTAGCAGCATCGCCCGCTGAGCGGCTGCCGAACAACGGCTGAGAGAAAGCGTTCGGGCCCCGGTACTGCCGGGGCCCGAACGCGCTCTGTAGGGTTCCAGAAGATGGGGAGACAGGAATGATCAAGGACAATCGGAGCGCGATGCTCGCCGCCCTGGCCGCGACCACGGCGGTGGTCGTCCTCGGCGCCGTGCTCCTCCTGCGCTCGAGCGCACCGATCGCCGGCGCGGCCGACAGCGAGGTGGCAACCTCGACGACGGAGACCGTCGAGGAGTCGTCCTCGACGTCGACGTCGTCGTCGGACGACGAGCCCGAGATCGACCCCGAAGGACCCGAGATCGACGATCTCGGCCAGGAGGACATCGACGGGGACGGGGAGGAGGAACGGGCCACGTCCACCACCGTCCGACTCGTGACGAGCACCTCGTCGACGACCGAACAGCAGACGACCACCCACCGCCAGACCACGACCTCGACGTCGACCACATCGACGACGACCACCGACGGTACGACCTCCCCACCATCGACCGGGGAGACCACGGAGACCACGGAGCCCACGACCCCGCCCACCCTCACGTTCACGATCATCACCAATCCGACGTTGACCGTCGTGCCGCCGCCGACGCTCACGCTCGGGCCGTAACCGCGTAGCGACCGAAACGGCGCAACGGCCGTGGCGGCGTGCGAGCGGCAGCCGGGATCAGATCAGGGAAGCAGCCGGAGCTGGGAGGCCGCCGTCGACGGCTCGGGCAGCGGTTCCAGGCCGGCTACGAGCGCCCCGACCTCGCCGTGGAAGCGGCGGGCCAGCGCAGGCGCAACCGCGTTGTCCGGGGTGTGGACGAAGACCGTGGGCGAGCGGCCCTCGTCGAGCCACTGCGCAACCTTCGGCACCCACTTCGCCCACCACTCGGGGTTTGCCTCGAACCGGGTCTGACCGATGAAGCGCACCACCGGACTGTGACCGATCGCCACTGGACGAACCGGCAGACGAGGCTTCCGCTCGAACGCCTCGACCTCGGCCGGTGTCTCCCGCGGTCCGGCGAAGACCGCCCTCGTGTCGATGACGATCCGCTCGACGCCGAGACGGGCCAGTTCGTCGTTGAGGGCGCGCTCGGCCCCACCGCCTACGAAGAACCCGGGGTGGCGAACCTCGACCGCCCAGGAGCGATCAGACGGCACCCGCTCGAGGAACGCGGTGAGCACACCGAGATCGTCTGGCCCGAACGAAGCCGGCAGTTGGATCGACCACGGCGCCGCCCGTTCCCCGAGGGGGCTGAGGCGGTGCAGCGCTTCTGCCAGCTCGGCATCGCAGTTCCGCAAACGCCGCTCGTGCGTGATCACCCGCGGCAGCTTGAACATGAACCGGAACGTCGGCGGCGCCTCCGACGCCCACCGGGCAACGGTCTCG
Source organism: Acidimicrobiales bacterium (assembly GCA_965216205.1). Classification (GTDB taxonomy): domain Bacteria; phylum Actinomycetota; class Acidimicrobiia; order Acidimicrobiales; family SZUA-35; genus CADEDH01. Next base: position 4,916,527 of record OZ244139.1, read on the forward strand.
GGGCTCGGCAGGCCGTAGAACGTCGTGTTGCCCTCCACCGCCGTGCACCAGGTGCTGTAGGCCACGAGCTCGTGGCCCGGCGGCGTGTCGGCCGGGAAGAAGCTGCCGATCCACCGTCGGTCGGCCCACATCGCGCATCCCACGCGCAGAACGGGCTGCTCCACGCCACCGCACGGTAGCCCGTGATCACCGGCGGATGGCAACGAGCAGGCACCGGTTGTGCCACCCTGTCACCCGTGGAACTCAGCATCTTCACCGAACCCCAACAAGGCGCCACCTACGACGAACTCCTGGCGGTGGCGAGAGCAGCCGAGGACGGCGGCTTCCGCACCTTCTTCCGGTCCGACCACTACCTGAAGATGGGTGACGTTTCCGGCCTGCCCGGCCCGACCCACGCGTGGGTGACGTTGGCCGGTCTGGCCCGCGACACCTCGACGATCCGGCTCGGCACCCTGGTCAGCCCGGCGACGTTCTATCACCCGGCGTCGTTGGCGATCTCGGTGGCCCAGGTCGACGCGATGAGCGGCGGACGGGTCGACTTCGGGTTCGGCGCGGGCTGGTACGAGGCTGAGCACTCGGCCTACGGGTTCGAGTTCGGCTCCCTCGGCGACCGGTTCGACCGGATGGAGGAGTATCTCGAGCAGATCACCGGCCTCTGGGCCACGGCGGAGGGCGACACGTTCTCCCATGAAGGTCGTTTCCACACGATCACCGACTCGCCGGCCCTACCGAAGCCGGCCCAGCGGCCGGGACCGCCGATCGTCATCGGTGGGCGGGGCAAGGTGCGGACCCCGGCGTTGGCCGCCCGCTACGCCGCCGAGTACAACGTGGCCTTCGCCCCCGCCGAGGAGCTGCCAGCGCCGGTCGGACGGGTTCGGGCGGCCTGTGAGCGGATCGGACGCGACCCGAGCGAGATCGCCGTCACTGCGGCGCTGGTGCTGTGCATCGGTACGAACGAGGACGAGATCGGGCGGCGGGCCGCGTCGATCGGTCGGGAGGTCGACGAGCTCCGCGCCAACGGCGCAGCCGGATCCGTCGACGAGGTCGTCGACAAGCTCGCGACCTATGCCGAGGTCGGCTGCGAGCGGGTCCATCTCCAGGTGCTGGATCTCGCCGATCTCGACCACGTGTCCCTTGCCGCCGAGCACCTCATCCCCGCCGTCGCCGACCTCTGACGATCACCCGGCTCAGGGCTCGGCGGCTCGTGGGCTTCCCCAGTCAGCGGTGGGGGGTGTCCCCGGTGTTCGTCGTCCTGTTGCCGGCCGATCATCGTCGCATGAGCTACGAAGCACCTCCGTCAGAGCCGATTCACAGCGCCGGCTGGGTGGCCCAGGTCTGGATCGCGTTCGCGGTCTCCGTGGGCGCAGCGGCGATCGGGATCTTCTTCGCCCCGATCGACCCCTGGATCAGGGCCTTCCTCGGGATCTCGTTCCTGATGGCCATCAGCTCGTCGATCTCGCTCTCGAAGACCGTGCGCGATCTCCACGAGTCGAGTCGTCTGGTCAGGAAGATCGACGAGGCCAAGGTGACCAAGCTCCTCACCGAGCACCCCGCCCAGTTCTGACCCGACCCCTCAGCTCACGTCGTTCCGACGGACGTGCCACCCACCCCACCTCGTTCTGGCGGACCGGACGCCCACCCCACACCGTTCTGGCGGACCGAGCGCCCAAGATCGGCACCTGGGTCCGCCAGAACGCAGGTGGGTGGGAGCTGAGTCCGCCGGAACGACGGGTCAGGGGTTGAGGCGGGTGAGGTCCCAGCCGTCGCCGGTGCGTTCGTAGCGCAGCCGGTCGTGGAGGCGGCCCCTCCGGCCCTGCCAGAACTCGACCACCTCGGGCCTGACCAGCCAACCGCCCCACCACGACGGGCGGGGCACGGCGTCTGGGTGGGCGGCGTCGGCCTCGTCGTATGCGGCGAGCAGGTCAGCTCGGCTCGACAGCGGGCGGCTCTGCTGGGAGGCGACCGCCGCAAGCTGTGCCTCCCGCGGCCGGACGGCCCAGTAGGCATCGGCCTCCGCCTCGGGCACCCGCTCGGCAGTCCCGGCCACCTGGACCTGGCGGTGCATCGTCAGCCAGCCGAACGTCAGTGCAGCCCGGCCCGACGCCGCCAGCTGGCGCCCCTTGTTCGACTCGTGGTTCGTGTAGAACACGAACCCGTCCGGGCTCAGCTCCTTCAGCAACACGAACCGGGTCCACGGTTGACCGTCGGCGTCGACCGAGCCGACGACCATCGCGTTCGGCTCGAAGACACCGGCCCGGACGGCGGCCTGGAACCACACGTCGAACTGGGTGAGGGGATCGTCGGCGAACGCCGCTTCGTCGAGATCGCCGGTCTCGTAGTCGAGGCGCATTCCGGCCAGGTCGAGATCGCTCACGGAGCACCTCTCCCCGAGCTGCCGCTGAGGCTCCTCACGGCTCGTTCGTCGAGGGCTCGGACGGCGCCGAGCTGCGGGCGAACTCCTCGGTCACCTGCTCGTAGGTGAGCGGCGGGCGGCTCTGCCGGCGGGCCTTCCGAGCCGCCTCGTCCTTGGCCGCCTCGGCGACGGCCCATCGACCGAAGATCGTGACGATCACGGCCCACAGGAAGAACCCGCCGACGAGCTTCATGACCACACCGGCTGCCTGCTGATCGGTGAGCACACCGATTCCCCAGAGCCGGTCGACGGTGTCGTAGTGGCGGTAGACCACGTCCTCGGCGAACACCAGCCACCCGCCGGGAACCGTCGGGACGATCGACATCATGAACAGGTAGATGCACTGGCCGAGCGGCTGGAGCCGCCACTGGTCGACCGGTCCGATGACGGGCATCCACATCAGGAGGCCGGCGGCGAAGACGAGCAGATGCAACGAGAAGTGGAACGGTCCGCTCTCGAACGAGAGCTGCACCAGCTTCGACCAGTGCAGGAAGACGGTCAGGGCGTTGAACAGCAGACCCGCCACGATCGGTCTCGACCCGACTGCGAGCAGTCGGTACGCTCGCCCGCCGGCGGGGAGCAGCAGCTCGAACAACCAGCGCGGCATGGCGAGCAGGAACGCCGCTGGCACCAGCATCGAGATCACGAGGTGCTGGAACATGTGGACGAAGTACAGGTACTCCTCGGCCACGTCGTGCACCGGCCAGTCCGACGCCGCCCAGAGCCCGACGGTGGCGAGCAGGAACCAGCTCCGCTGGCTGCGGGAGATCGGCTCGAAGCCGGCGGCGATCGCCTTGGGTTGCAGGACCCGGACGGTGTACCAGGCGAGGGCGGCGATGCCGCCGACGAGTGCCCACACCTCGGGGTGGCTCTGCCACCCGACGTCGGTGAGGGAGATCTCCACGGCCCTTACACGTTGAACTCGAACGCGGCGAACACCACGGCATACACGGCCATCGCCAGCAACAGCGCGCCGAAGAACGCCCACGAGAACAAGCGACCGTTGAGGATCTTCAGGTCGAAGTAGAGGTGCATGAACGCCCCCGCCACCAGGAAGAACTTGATGGTCATCATGACCAGCAGCGGGATGACGAGCACCGGCCCGTCGAGACCCATGAACGACCAGGCGACCTCGATCGCGGTGAGCACGAACAGCGCAGCGAACACCACCCAGTACTGGGCCTCGGTGGGGTGATGATCGTGGTCGTGATCCGCGTGCGCCGTTTCGGGGTGCGTGTCAGTCATCGTTGGTGCCTCACGGAATCAGGTAGACGATCGTGAAGATCAGCACCCACACGATGTCGACGAAGTGCCAGTACAAGCCCACCAGCTCGACGGTCTCGGCCCGATCCCGCTGGAGCTTGCCCCGGAACGAGAGCACCAGCAGGGCGAGCAACATGAGAATACCGCCGGTCACGTGCACGCCGTGGAACCCGGTGAGGGTGTAGAACGCCGACCCGAACAGGTTGCCGTCGTAGGTGATCCCCTCGCGGAAGAACACGGTGAACTCGTAGACCTGCCCGGCGATGAACGTGGAGCCGAGCATCGCCGTGGCGGCCAGCCAGATCCGCGTGTTCTTGTAGTTCCCCTCGCTGACCGCCTTGTGGGCGAGGACCATCGTGAGGGACGACATCAGCAGGATGAACGAGCTGGCCGACGTGAAGGGAATGTCGAAGATCGGCTCCACCGAGGCGGCCTCGATGAACTCCTCCGCCAACTCTTCCGGCAGGGTTTCCAGCACGAGCGGGTTGCGGGCGACCAACTCGTTGATGAAGTTGGCGGTCGACAGCAGATAGGTGGAGATCAAGGCGCCGAAGAGCAGGCACTCCGACCCGAGGAAGAGCCACATGGCCAACTTCATGTTGGACAGACCGAGGCTGGTCCGGTGACCTCCGCCGTGGTGATCGTCGACCGCGACCTCGGCAGCCGGGGGTGTGGCGACGTCGGTCATTGGACGGTCTCCAGTTCCTCGTCGGACGACTCGCTGTCGTCCTGGTCCGCCCCGTCGGCGGTCGCGCCGTTGGTCTCGTCGTCGCCACCGTCGTGGTCGTCGCCGTGATCGTGGCCATGGTCGTCAGGGAGATCGAGATCGTCGGCCGGCTCGAGGGCCCAGCCGAACATCGCGGCGACGACCAGGAGCCCGCCGGGAACGCACAGCCACAGGTTGTAGATGATGCCGTAACCGACGATCGGGATGGCGGCCGCCAGCACGATCGGCCAGTACGACGGTGCCGGCAGGTGGACGCCCGCCCCGTTGCCGGGTTGCGCCAGTTCGTCGCCGGTGGCGACCCGGCGGAGCTTGCCGTCGTCGTCCTCGGCGTACTTCCGGTGCCAGAAGTCGTCGAGGCTGGTGACGACCGGATCGACATCGAAGTTGTGCTCAGGGGTCGGCGACTGGATCGACCACTCGATCGTGCGGCCGTCCCACGGGTCGGGGCCGACGTCGGGTCGGCCGGCGTTGGCCCACTTCTTGTAGGAGACCCAGGCGTTGACCAGGACGAGGACGGTGCCGACGGCGAGGATGAGCGAGCCGATCGTGGCGACCATGTTCCAGAAGTTGAACCCCATCGCCGTGTCGTAGGTCTGCATCCTGCGAGGCATGCCCTGCAGACCGAGGATGTGCATCGGGCCGAAGGTCACGTTGAACCCGACCACCATCAGCCAGAAGTTCCACTTGCCCCACGTCTCGTTGAGCTTGTAGCCGAAGGCCTTGGGCCACCAGAAGTAGAAGCCGGCCATGAACCCGAACAGCGCACCCCCGAACAGCACATAGTGGAAGTGGGCCACGATGTAGTAGGTGTCGGTCTGCTGCGTGTCGGACGGGGCGATGGCGTGGGACACGCCCGACAGGCCACCGATCGTGAACTGGGTGACGAGCCCGATCGCGAACAACATCGCCGTGTTCAGGATCAACTTGCCGCCCCAGAGGGTGGCGAGCCAGTTGAGGATCTTCACCCCGGTGGGCACCGCGATGAACATGGTGGCCACGCTGAACGCGGTGACCGAGAGCGGACCCATCCCGGAGACGAACATGTGATGGGCCCAGACGCCCCAGCCCATGAAGCCGATCGCGACACCGGAGAAGACCATGAACGGGTAGCCGAAGATCGGCTTGCGGGCGAAGGTGGGGATGATCTCGGAGACGATCCCGAACGCCGGGAGGATCATCAGGTACACCTCGGGATGTCCGAAGACCCAGAACAGGTGCTGCCAGAGCAGCGGGTCGGCGCCCTGCTGGACGTTGAAGAAGTTCGCATCGAACTGCCGGTCGAACATCAACAGCAGCTGGGCCACCGTGATGACGGGAATCGCGAACAGCAGCAGGAACTGCGTCACGAGCGTCATCCACACGAACACCGGCATCTTCATCAGCGACATGCCCGGCGCCCGGAGGTTGATCACGGTGGTGATCAGGTTGATCGCACCGGTGAGCGAGCCGAGACCGGCGATCAGGAGGCCGATCGCCCAATAGTCGATACCGGTCGAGGGGGCGAACGACACACCGTTGTTCGGGGCGTAGTTGAACCACCCACCGTCGGCGCCGCCGCCGAGGAACCAGCTCGTGTTGAGCATGATCCCGCCGAAGAAGAAGACCCAGAAGCTGAAGGCGTTGATCCGGGGAAAGGCGACGTCCCTCGCTCCCACCTGGATCGGCATCAGGTAGTTGGCGAACGCAGCACCGATCGGCATCACCACCAGGAACACCATCACCGTGCCGTGCATGGTGTAGACCCGGTTGTAGGCGTCGCCCGACAGGAACGTGCTGTTCGGCGTGGCCAGCTGGATCCGCATCAGGATCGCGGCGAGTCCGCCGATGATGAGGAAGAACATCGCGGCGGCGCCGTACATGATGCCGATCCGCTTGTGGTCGACCGTGGTGAACCAGGTCGTGAGGCCCGTCGGGTTCCGGGGCCGGGTGAACACACCGAGCGGCTGCACGGTGGTCTCGTTGGGCTGGCCCGACGGGAGAGCGAGTGGCTCGTCGACTATCGCCATGTTCAGTCTCCGATCAGTCCAGGGTCGCCAGGTAGGCGACCAGTTGGTCGAGTTGTTCGTCGGTCAGCTGCGGGAAGGGCAACATGCCGCGCTCGCCATCGGGGTCCATGTCCTTCAGCTCAGGAGCGTTGGCGATCCAACGCTTCAACTGTGGTGCGTTCCAACGGTAGTCGTCGGGCCCGCTCGGATTCTGCCCGAGCGCCGGGAGCTCGAGGTAGATCGACGGGTCGAGCTCGTCGGCGTTGGCGTCGGTGCCCGGCCCGACATAGGAGCTGTAGATCGCACCGGCGAACACCGACCGGGTGGCGAAGTGCGTCAGGTTCGGAGCTGCGCCGGCCACCAGCGGCGGCGCGAAGTCCTCGGTGTACTCGAGCGGATCGACCCCCTCCGGATACTCGCTGTTCGGATCCTCGTTGATGACGTGGCAGCTCATGCACTGGTTCATGAACAGCTCGCGACCGGCCAGGGCCTCCTCGTCGGTCGGCAGCGCCGCCGGTTGGGCCTGGTTGGCCAGCCAGGTGTCGAACTCGGCCTGGGGCAGCGCCACGGTGGACATGCGCATTCGGGCGTGGGACAGGCCGCAGAACTCGGTGCACCAGCCGGTGTACTTGCCTGGCTCGAACGCTTCGAGCGACCAGGTGTGCCAACGACCGGGGACGGTGTCCCGCTTGCCGTTCAACCGGGGGATCCAGAACGAGTGGATCACATCGCGGGAGGTGAGGATCAGATCGACCTGCTGATCGGCGGGGATCACGAGCTCGTTCGCCACCACGACGTCGTCGGGGTCGAGGGCGATCGAGAGCGGAAGCTCCCGGTCGTGGTCGTCGACGACGCCGTCGCCGTTGCCGTCGGCGAAGAAGCCGTCACCATCGATGTCGTAGCGGTACTCCCACCACCACTGCTGCCCGATCACCATCACGTCGAGCTCGCCGTCGGCGTTCGTCTCCTCGAGGTCCCAGATGGCCTGGACCATCGGCACGCAGATGACGGCCAGCAGCACGCCGGGGAGGATCGTCCACAACATCTCCAGCCGGAAATTGCCGTGGATCTGATCGGGAAGGTCCTCGTAGTCGAAGTCCTCGGGTTTCACCCGGTTCTTCACGGCGACCCAGATGCCACCGCCGACGACCAGGACGCCGATGATGCCCATGATCGGCCAGATCCAGAGCATGAACGAGTCGATGCCCTCGGCCGCCGGCCCCCGGGGCTCGAACGTGTTGAGCGGCTTGTCGTCGGCGCACGCAGCGAGGACCAGCGTGGCGAAGCCGAGCGCAACCCACAGCCGAAGGCGGGAGCGGGGCGATCGACGATCGGAGCGGGAGGCCATGCGGTGGTCGACTGTTGCGCCAGTGGAGCGGTCGCGCCAAGTCGAGCGTCGAGAATGTCCTGTGCCGTTCGTCACTCGCCTTCTCCTTCGGCCTCGCCGTCCCCTTCGACGACGCCCTCGTCGCCCTCCTCGTGCGTCTCGGACTCGCCCTCCCCATGCGTCTCCGACTCGCCGTGGTGGGCGATCTCCCGCTCACCGACGACCGCACCGACGATGCCACCGGCGATCACCCCCAGCGCCCCGAGGGCGACGACACCGCTGATGATCGCCCGGGGCGCGTTCGACTTCGAGATCGCGATCGCCGAGCCGAAGATCAACGCAGCCACGACCGATGCGATCGTGGTCGACGCCACCTCGGGGACCGCGAGCAGGACCCGGGAAAGGCCCACCACCATCGCGGCGATCCCGAGCATCGCGAGCAGCGGCACCTCGACCGGACCGAGGATGCGGCTCCGGATCACGGCGTTGACCTCGTGATCACCGGTGGCCTGATCCGACCAGGCGAGCACCACCCACTCGAGCATGACCACGGCCAGTATCACCACGCCGAGAATGAAGAAGGCCGAGCTGACGGCCAACCCGACCACGAGGCAGGCCACCCCGAACGCAGCGAGGAGACCCCAGAAGCTCGCGGTGCGGGGGGTGCTCACCGTCAGCGCGCCATCGGCGCCGACCAGCTCGGCCGCTTCGCCGGCATCGCCATCGCGGGTGATCACGTTGATCACCCCGAGAAGGGCGAACACCCACCCGATCGTGGTGAGCACGGTGTAGCCCACGTGCTCACCGACCCCACCCTTGTAGCCGGAGGAGATCACCCCCACGATGTCGCCACCGCTCGACAACCCGTAGACGGCAGCGCCCACGAACGATGCGACGGCCACACCGAAGAGATACTTGGAACCCCAGGTGAACATCTCGACCTACTTGATGATGTAGACGGCGTACCACAGCGCGGTGTAGACGCCAACGGTCATGATCCAGAAGATGGCTGCGCTCAGCACGCCCTCGTAGTCCTTGGCCGAGTAGCCACCGCCGAGCGTGCGGATGGCCATCGCCAGGAGATAGCCCATGCCGACCCCGGTCAGCGCCAACTGGATGCCGATCATCGAGTAGATCAGCACCCCCTGCTCACCGGCGCTGGCCGGCAGCTCCATGAGCGTGAGGAGGTAGGCGGTCTGGGCGATCTGGGCGAAGCCGAACACCAGGGTCAGCCCGAAGGCGACGTAGGCCTGCGACCGATCGTCGGCCCGGATCGACGAGACGGCCCACAGGACCGACACGACCGAGAAGGCCAGCGTCAGCATCATGAAGTTCGGTTGGGTGAGGGGGATCGAGACCCCGTCGGGAAGCCAGGGCTCGCCGGAGGCGACCACTGCGGATCGACGCGACGCGTAGTAGCCCGTGAGCCCTGCGTAGCCGACGAGCACGGCGGCACAGGTCAGGCTGGTGGCGATCAGCAGCAGGCGGGGGCGGATCGGACCGTGGGGGGCGACGTCGAGCGGGATCGGATCGTATGGCGTGATATCGGTCATCAGCTCGGCTCGCCTTCGTCACCATCGGCGGTTTCGTCATCGACGGGCTGATCGGCCCTCGCCGCGTCGTCGAGGATCACCTCCGACTCGTCGATCGCGTCGATCGTGCCGGCCAGCGGGGTCGCCGAACGGACGACCGGCGGTTTGTCGAAGTTGCCCACCCCGGGCGGCGAAGCGGTCGCCCATTCGAGCGTGGCCCCGCTCCACCCGCTGCGGTCGTCGCGGCCCTGGTTGGCGCCGAAGGCGGCCTGGAGAGTGTCGAGCGCAGCGATCAGCACGCCGATCCCGACGAGCAGGATGCCGACCGTTGCGATGACGTTGAAGAACTCGACGTTCTCTCCTCCCCCGAGCGTCGATGCCGGGTAGGCCGGTTGGTCGTCGATTCCGGCGAGAACCGCTCCGGCTCCCCATACGACCGCCCCGGCGGCCGTCGCGAGCACGGCTCCCATGCCCATCGCCTCCGACATGCGACGTCCGAACAGCTTCGGCGACCAGTGGTGCAACGCAGCGATGATCACCACGAGCACGGCGCCGAGCACCAGGCCCCGGATCCCGTCGTGGAAGGTGGTGCCGTTCACGATCAGCAGCCGGGTGAGGTCGATGTCGATCGGGGTCTGGCGATGGAGGAACAGGGCGATCGGCTCGATCAGCCCGAGGATCGAGACCACCGCGCCGAGCAGCAGCAGCAACCCCGACACCAGTGAACCGGTCAGCGACGCCGTCAGCTTCGGCGAACCGTTCCGGATGCTGTCACCGGCGAGCCCGAGCACGGCCAGGATCGGGAGGATCGCCGCCGCGATCGTGACCACGAGCAGGCCGTTGTCGAACACCAGCGGCCGCACGGTGGCGAACCCGAAGTAGTCCATCCCGTAGGCGAGGATCCCGAGCAGGCCGACGGCGACGAGGACCGGCCGGTGGAGGCGGACCGGCCGACCGGTGTGGACCCCGATCATGTCGGCGGCCATCCCCAGCAGCGGAACGGCGGTCCAGTAGAGACTCGGCGGGATGTTCGACGGCGTGAGCACACCGACGAGCGCCTCGCGGCTCTCGAGCGGGAGCTGCCCGTGCCGAACCGCGACGTAGACCATGACGAGCTCGGTGAGGACGACCGGCAGCGCGACGAGCCCGATCAGCGAGAACACGAGGAACGACCACGTGGTGTGGGGAACCCGGTCGAGGGTCATCCCCACCGTGCGGGCGCCCAGAATGGTGGTGGCCAAGATCACGAGCGCCCAGCAGATCGCGGCGAGCATGGCGCCCAACGACACGGCCCAGAGCACCACGAAGTCCTCGCGACCACCGCTGGGCCCTCCGTTGAGGATGATCGAGAGGATGAAGAGGTCGGTGGCGAGGGCCCAGGTCCAGAAGGCGCCGGCCGCACCCCGGGCGAACGCCAGCGCCGGCGCCCCGATCTGCAGCGGCACGAGGAACGTGGCCAAGCCGACGAGGATCGGGACGATCGCCCCGAACAGGAGCAGGTCGCGTCCCAGCGACCAGATCTGGGTGAACTGCTGGGCGTCGGCGGCGATCGTGAACGAGCCGAGATCGGTCGCCTCGAACGACGCCACGAGCGACAGCACGAGTGCCGCCACGGCATTGAACAGGCCGACGCCGATCCACAGCCGACCGATCGTCTTGTGGTCGGCGGATCCGAGCAACCCGTCCAGCGTGGTTGTCACTGCTTGCTCGGTGGCCGTCGGTGCGTCGGTCTCAGGTCGAGTTTCGGTGAGTGCCATTGATTGGTTGACCTCGCAACGAGGCAGTTCAGGCCTATCGGCTAGCTGGTTGGGCGTAGTGCTCGGGGGGTACGGGACGGTCGTGTTCGAACCGTCCACCGTCGCGACGATTCCGGGCAGCGAGCGAGCGACGGACCTCGCCGTCGCTCCACTTCCCGGTCGTGCGGCCACGTACTGTAACCGCCTGACCGGCCGGAAATCGAAACTGTCATATTCCCCACCCGACGAACTGATCGACGGCCACAGCCGCGAACAACACGGTGAGGTGGGTGATGGAGAACGTGAAGTACCGGATCGACCGGGTCGCCTGCTTCTCCGGGTCCTGCTCGAGCAGGAGGCGCACCGCCCCACCGGTGAAGGCCGCACCCAAGGCGACGGCGACCGCGATGTACAGCCAGCCGACGTCGGCCACGAACCAGAGCGCCAGCGTGAGGGCCCACACCACCACGGAGTAGGCCACGATCTGGCGGGCCGTCTTCCGATGCCCCTCGACGACCGGCATCATCGGCACCGACGCCGCGGAGTAGTCGTCCTCGTAGCGGATGGCCAGCGCCCAGAAGTGGGGCGGTGTCCAGAAGAAGATGACGCCGAACAGGACCACGGCAGCCCAGCTCACCGAGTTGGTCACCGATGACCAGCCGATGAGGACGGGCACGGCCCCTGCAGCACCGCCGATCACGATGTTCTGGGTGGAGGTGCGCTTGAGCCAGATCGTGTAGACGAAGACGTAGAAGGCGCAGGCGGCGAGAGCCAGCACCGCCGACAGCGGATTGACGAGGAACCAGAGCCACGCGAAGGCTCCCGCTTCCACCGCCGTGGCGAACCCGAGCGCCTCGGCCGGGGTGACCTCGCCGGTGACCAGGGGTCGGCCCTTGGTCCGCTCCATCAGTGCATCGATGTCGCGGTCGACGTACATGTTGTAGGCGTTGGCACCCCCCGCGGCGAGCGTGCCGCCGATCACCGTGGCGGCGATCAGCCACACCGAGGGCAGCCCCCCGGCGGCGAGGACCATCGTCGGGACTGTCGTGACCAGCAACAACTCGATGATGCGTGGTTTGGTGAGCGCGATGAACGCCATCGCTCGACTGCGCGGAGGTGCTGCGGTCAGAACCACCCGGGGAAGGGTACCGACCGGGCCTTCCCGACGGTAAGCCGGGCGCCACGCTTTCATGTCATTGTCGTCAACGATGTCGCCCTGATCGACGCCCCGTCGCTCCCGAGCCGACACCACCACACCGCGGTCGATAGCGTTGGCCGACGTGGGACGAGCAACGCCCGGCACCGTGGGCCCGGCCCGGTACCAGACCATCGTCGGCGTGGCCATCGGCGCGCTCGCGCTGATCGTGGTGACCGGTGCCGCGGTCCGCCTGACCGAGGCCGGGCTGGGCTGCGAGAACTGGCCGGCCTGCACCGACGAGCGCTTCGTGCCCGAGCTCGAGCTGCATCCGTGGATCGAGTTCGGCAACCGGTTGCTGTCCGGCCTCGTCGCCGTCTCGGTGGCGGTCGCCGCGCTCGCCGCCCACCGTCGCCGGCCGCGGCGGACCGACCTCATCCGATGGGCGTGGGGGCTCGTCGCCGGTGTCGTGACCCAGGTCGTGCTCGGTGGGGTCACGGTCCGGCTCGACCTCCACCCCGCTGTCGTCGGGCTGCACTTCCTCCTGTCGATGGTCCTCCTCTGGAACGCGGTGGTGCTCTGGGTACTGGCCGGAACCGGGTCACCACCCCGCCGGGGAGGGCAGGCGAGACCGGTCGAGGTCGCCGACCGGGTCGGCCCGGTCCCGATCCCCGGGAGCGCCCCGGCCCATGCCCGGGTGGTCGTCGGACTGGCGACGGCGGTACTCGTGGCTGGCACCCTCGTCACCGGAACCGGCCCCAACAGCGGCGACAGCCGGGCGGAGCGGCTGGGCTTCGACCTCGTCGCCATCACCCGCGTCCACAGTGTCATCGTCTGGTGCTTCGTCGCCGCGGTGGTGGTCCTGGCGCTCCGACTCCGGTCCTCGACATCGACCGATGGGGGCCGCCGTGCCTTCGCCATCGCCCGGGCGCTGCTCGCGGTGGCGATCACCCAGGGTGGCGTCGGCTATTGGCAGTTCGCCACCGGCGTGCCCCCCGCACTCGTGGCACTCCACATCGTCGGGGCCATCGCGGTGTGGTGCCTCACGATATTGCTGTATCTACGCCTGCAGATCCCGGCAGGGCGGGTACCGCTCGCCGACGGCGACGCACCGCCCGCGACGGCGATCCTCGGCCGGAACGATCGGGGAAGTGATGTGAAGAACGATCCGATTCTCGACAAAATGGCGACATGACACCGCGACGGGAGCCCACATGACGGCTCCGCTCGAGGTCGGAAAGCCCGACGCTGCGCTCGACGAGATCCTCGACGAGGACCGACCGTGGGTCGTCGTCGTCTGGAACGACCCGATCAACCTCATGTCCTACGTTGCATTCGTGTTCCGGAAGCTGTTCGGCTACAGCGAGGAGAAGGCCAACAAGCTGATGCTCGACGTGCACCACAAAGGGCGAGCATCGGTTTCCAGCGGCACCAGGACCGAGGCCGAGCGCGACGTGCACCGCCTCCACAGCCACGGGCTGTGGGCCACGATGGAACACGACGAGTAGTTTGCCGTGACCTTCTTCCGACGGGCCCGCCTCTTCGAACCGGCGGGCGAGGACGGCTTCTCGGTGAACCTGACGAGCGATGCCCGCCAGTGGTTGGTGGCGATGGCCGACCAGTTGGAGGTGCTGCTCACGGCCGACACCGCGGACACTCGACGACTCTTCCCCACCGCCTACCCCGACGACCCCGAGCGCGATGCGGGCTACCAGATCCTCGCCCGCGAGCAGCTCATCGACGGACGGCGGGACGCGATCGCGCTGCTCCGGAAGTCAGCCGACGCGGAGACCGTGACCGGGGAGCAGCTCACGGCGTGGATGGGCATCGTCAACGACCTGCGCCTGGTGCTCGGAACCCGCCTCGACGTGAGTGAGGACGACGCCGACATCGACTTCGACGATCCAGACGTCGACGCCCACATCGCGTATCACGAGCTCGGGCTCGTGCTGTCCGAGATCGTCGAGGTGTTGACCACCACGCTCCCTCCGCCGGAGGATCCCTGACGCCCGAAACGGCGCGACCCGCTGAATACCCGGTTGTCAGGCCCCGGCCGCCTGCTAGATTAGGTGAGCCTCGGAGCGAGCCCCCATCGTTCAGTGGCCTAGGACACCTGCCTTTCACGCAGGCAACACGGGTTCGAATCCCGTTGGGGGTGCAAGACGACGAATCGGCGGCTGGCCCACTACCATGGTGCCGCCCGCCACCAGCAGAACGGCGGGAGCAGTACCGCATCAACAGAGCAATACCACGAAGAGATCCAACGACGGAGTACTCCAACTACGACGGAGTACTCCAACGACGGACTAACCCACAAGGTCCTGTAGTGCAGTCTGGAGTGCACGCCGCCCTGTCAAGGCGGAGGTCGCGAGTTCAAATCTCGTCAGGACCGCGGCAACTCGCCTCACGGCGAGTTGTTTGGAGATTCGGCCTCTGGCCGGAACTCCCGGGCCCAACCAACCGACGGCATGAGATGCAGTCGTCCGAGGCAAGCAACTCGGTCGGGTAGCTCAGTTGGCAGAGCGACCGCCTGAAAAGCGGTAGGTCACCGGATCGACGCCGGTCCCGACCACAACGACGTGAGACAGTCGTGAAAAGCAGTAGTAGAGACCGGTGAAGGTGAGGGGCGCACATCGCTCCTCACCTTTTCCGTTCCTACCGCTCGCGACGAACAGCCGGAGTAGCCGGTTTGGATCGTGTACCGACCGGGGTAACACGAAGGGGCGACGCTGTTGCTGTGGTGCTGCCGCTCGGCTCGGCTTATCGCTTGGAGGAGCCCCGACCCGCGTCAGAATCCACACAGTGATCGTCATTCCTGCTAAATGTTTCACTCAATCGGCCGTCACATTAGAGTGACGTACCTATCAACTGGCTAGGTGAGAGAATAGGGATATGCCAACCACGAAAAAAGCCCCGATGTCGGAGGACCACAAGGCCGCCCTGGCGATCGGTCGTGCTGAGGGTCGATCGGTTCGCGCCTACCTCGAAGCGCTCGAGAGCAGCAAGCCGAAGCGCGGTCGCAAGCGGACCAAGGAGTCGATCGGCACCCGTTTGGAGAGGATCGACGCCGAACTGGAGACCGCTGACGCGCTCAAACGTCTGCAGCTCACGCAGGAGCAACTCGATCTGTCGGCAGAGCTCGAGAACATGGACAGCGGCGTCGACATCGCCGAGCTGGAATCTGAGTTCGAGCGTGTGGCCCAGGGCTACGCGAGCCGGAAGGGGATCTCCTACGCGGCGTTCCGCCAGCTGGGGGTACCCGCAGCGGTCCTGAAGCGGGCCGGGATCAGCCGCTCGAGCTGAGGCTGGCAGCGCTCTCGGCGGGTTCGACTAGAGAATGTCGGCGCCGCGATACGCAGCCTCAGGCCGATCGGCCACCAGTTTCTCTATTCGAGAACAAATCGATCCGATTTGCTGCTCGATAGTGCCGAGATTGTGCTCGGTACTATCGACAACAGCGTCAAGCTCTTCGACCGTGCCCGGGAACGCGTCGCTCTCGCCGAGCGTCCGCACCAGTTCTCGGCCATCGGACGTTCCCTCGCGCAGCTTCAGCGCCGCAGCGACCGCGTTTTTCTTTATCACCCGATGCGCCTCCTCCCGGCCCAAACCGTGCCGAACACCATGGAGGAGCAACGCCGTCGTGGCGAGGAACGGAAGATAACGATCGATCTCGGTCCGTAGCACGCCGGGATAGACGCCGAAGTCCTCGAGTACCGAGAACGTGGTTTCGTAGAGCCCGTCGATTGCGTAGAACGCATCGGGGAGCACGATCCGTCGGACGACGGAGCACGAGACATCACCCTCGTTCCACTGGTCGCCAGCGAGACCCGACGCCATGGTGAGGTGTCCCTGCAGCACGGTCTGGAGACCGCTGATGCGCTCGCACGAGCGGGTGTTCATCTTGTGCGGCATCGCCGACGAACCTGTCTGCCCGAGCCGAAAGCCTTCCGTCGCGAGGTCGTGGCCCGCCATCAACCGGACCGTCAACGCCAGGTTCGCCGGGCCGGCAGCCAGCCGGACCAAGGTCGACACGACAGCGAGGTCGAGGGAGCGGGGGTACACCTGGCCCACGGCGTCGAGCGTTGTGGGGATGCCGAGGTGTTCGGCGACCCGGCGCTCCAGCTGATCGACCGCGTCGGCCGATCCGAGGAGATCCAACTGGTCCTGCTGCGACCCCACCGGACCCTTAATGCCCCGGATCGCGAACGTCGACTGGATGTGTCGAAGTGCCTCATGGGCGGTCAACAACTCCTCACCGACCTGGGCGAACCGCTTCCCGACCGTGGTCGGCTGGGCCGGGACGTTGTGCGTGCGCCCGACGACGGTGGTCGCCGCAAGCTCCGATGCCCGCTCGGCGAGGCGGGCGAGGAGTGCGACCGTTCGTGCCTCGATCAGGCCGAGCGCCCGCCACACCACCAGTTGCTCGACGTTCTCCGTGGCATCACGACTGGTGAGACCCTTGTGGATCTCCTCGTGACCAGCCAGTGCGTTGAACTCGTCGATCCTCGCCTTCACGTCGTGGCGGATCTCCCGGTCCCGGCGTTGGATCGAATCGAGGTCGACGTCATCGATCGCGGCCCGGTACGCCTCGATCGCACCCGACGCGACCGGTACGCCGAGCTCGGCCTGCGCTTCGAGAACGGCAACCCAGAGTTGCCTCTCGAGGCGGATCCGGGTCACGGGATCGAAGATCTCCCGCATCTCGGGACTGGCGTATCGCTCAGCGAGCACGTTGGGGATGACCACGGTGGTTCCTTCCGGTCGCTTCGAGCTCGCTATCGCTCAAGACGATCGCCGAGCACGACGATGCTGAGAATGCCCTGTCCATTCTGCCGGAAAGTCACGATGAACGGCCGATGCGAAACGGATCCTCTCGATAGAGCGGTCGACGTCTGCGACCGCTGCTACGGCGAGTTCTGCGACGCCCATCTCGTGCGACCCAAGGGCCGGAAGCACCCGTTCTGCAGTGAGTGCGCGCTGGCGGCGAGCGGCGTTCGGGGCAGCGCGAAGGTGGAGCTCCTCGGCGAGCGCAAGACGGCGAAGAAGCGCCGGCAGGAGCTGCAGGCAGCGGCCGGACCCGACGAGCGCGTGTTCGAGTACTTCGACCACGACTCGACGGCCGACGATGACGATCACCAGGGGGACGAGCGCAAGCGAGTCGGCGGCAAGCGAATCGGCCGCACGAAGCCCGAGCCGGCGCTCGAGCCGACAGTGTCGGCCGACGACGACGACCTCGGCTCCGAGGAGCCCAGTGCGGGGGCACCACCGCCACCGGCCCCACCCGGCGCCGGTGCCGAACGTGACGACCAACCGACGATCGAAGGCGAACCGTCCGACCCGCCGTCGGCCGACGAGATCCGTCCGACCCCTGCCGTCGCCCAGCTCGAGCAGCTTCGCCGCGAGGCCGGCGGACCCGCAGACGATGGTTCTGCCGACGACGGGTCGGGGGAGGCGACGGACGAGAAGCCGCCGGCGCCTCGGCGGGAGTCCGCACTGGCGAAGCGGTGGGCGGCGGAGACCGAGGCATCGCGCACAGCCGAGACTGCGCCCGGGCCCGCAAGGGCGGCCGGACCGGCAGCGGCAGCGGATCCAACGGCGAAGCCGCCAGCCTCGACACCGGCACCCGATCCAGCGACGAAGCCGCCAGCCTCGACGCCGCCACCCGCGGCCGAACGAGACCGCTCGCCAACTCCCGAGCGCCGATCGCCGAAGGCTCCCCCG
This sequence comes from Acidimicrobiales bacterium, assembly GCA_965216205.1. Classification (GTDB taxonomy): domain Bacteria; phylum Actinomycetota; class Acidimicrobiia; order Acidimicrobiales; family SZUA-35; genus CADEDH01. Next base: position 4,934,366 of record OZ244139.1, read on the forward strand.
CCGGACCGCTCGAGAGCGCCGAGGCCTGCGTCGCCCGTCGCACCCCCGCCCGACCGGGCAACGGCCCCACCCGGATCGACGCCGGCACCGAAGACCAGATCTGCACCGGCACCGGATTCCAGGTCGAAACCGAGCAGGCCCGGTCCATCCCCGGCCCGAACACCACCGCCGTCGCGTCAGTCGAGGCGACCTGCAGCCGCCTCCGGTGCCCAGGCGGCTCCGCCGCCCCGGCGAGCGGAATCAGCTGGCGGTCGGGCATCGACGACCGGGTTGCCGGTCGATCGTCGCCGGCCGGCGACACCGCCCGGTCAACGACGGGGGACGGCACCGATGATCGGCGAGGTCCGCAACGTCGCCGGCCGGCGGGTCGACGACAAGGCAGCACCCGTGCAGCCGGCGCGGGGCGGACGAGTGGAGCCGCCCGTCAGCGACGGTGCGCTCAACGCGGTCGACGGTTTCGACGCAGACCGCCGAGACGGCCAACCGTCGCGGAGCTCGTCGGCCCCGAAACCGGCTCTGCTGCGGCCGGGATCGTCGAACCTCGGACTGCCCCCGACCGCCGGCGGGGCCCCAGGGCCCGCCACCACCGAGATCTCGCCGCAGATCGACATCGATGCCGACAGCGAACCCCCCGCCGAGGAGGCGGAGGGGAGCGACGAGACCAGACGAGCCGATGTCGACTCCCGCGGCAACTGGGTGCCCCCGATCCTGCGGGGCCTGGCACCGGACGCGGCACAGGCCAAGACCGACCTGCCGCAGCGGTCGCGCCGCTGACCACCCAACCGGTCGGTCAGCTCGCCAGGTGGAGGAACTGCTCCCGCCCGGGCCCGGTCGACACGAGGGTGACCGGAACGCCCACCTCGGCCTCGATCTGCTCGAGGTAGCGATGGGCTGCGGGAGGGAGGTCGCCGGGCTCGGTGGCGGTGGTGATGTCCTGCTGCCAGCCGGGTAGCTCCTCGAACACCGGGGTGGCTCGGTGGACGTCCGACTGGTGGTACGGCAGCTTGTCGACCCGCTCACCGTCGAGCTCGTAGGCAACGCAGACCTTGACGGTCTCGAGCTGATCGAGCACGTCGAGCTTCGTGATCGCCAGCTCGGTGAGGCTGTTCACCCGCGCGGCGTGGCGCAACATGACGGCATCGAACCAGCCCGGGCGCCGGCGCCGGCCCGTGTTGGTGCCGTACTCGTGACCAACGTCGACGAGATGGTCGCCCACCTCGTCGAACAGCTCCGTGGGGAACGGCCCCGCGCCGACTCGGGTCACGTAGGCCTTGGCCACCCCCACCACCCGGTCGATGTGCCTCGGTCCCACGCCGGCGCCCGTGCACGCGCCACCGGCGGTGGGGTTGCTCGACGTCACGAACGGATAGGTGCCATGGTCGAGATCGAGGAACGTCGCCTGCGCCCCCTCGAACAGCACGAACTGACCCGCCTCGAGCGCATCGTGCACCAGGTCGACCCCATCGGTGATGTGGGGGGCGATGCCGGCCAGGCACTCGCCGAGAACCTTGTCGGCCAGCGCGTCGGGATCGACGGGAAGCCGGTTGAACACCTTGGTGAGGACCCGGTTGGTGTGCTCGAGCGACGCCTCGACCTTCTTGCGGAAGATGCTCTCGTCGAGGAGGTCCTGAACCCGGATACCGAGCCGCATCGCCTTGTCGGCATAGGCGGGGCCGATCCCCCGCTTCGTCGTGCCCAGCTTGGCCTTGCCCAGGTACCGCTCGTGGAGGGCGTCGAGCTGCTGGTGATAGGGCAGGATCAGGTGGGCATTGCCCGAGACCTTGATCCGACTCGTGTCGACCCCCCGGCGGGCCAGCATCTCCATCTCGCTGAGGAGCACGAACGGGTCGACCACCACACCGTTGCCGATGACGGGGGTGATGTGGTCGTAGAGCACGCCGCTGGGCACGAGCTGCAGCGCGAACGTCTCGCCGTCGACGACGAGCGTGTGGCCTGCGTTGTGGCCGCCCTGGTAGCGGACCACCATCGACATCTCCTTGGCGAGGAGGTCGGTGAACTTGCCCTTCCCCTCGTCCCCCCACTGGGTTCCAACCAAGATCGTCGCAGGCACGTACCAGACCCTACCGGCTCTCGACCGTCATCCCCGGCTGACGATCCGGCTCATAGTCTCCTGACCTGGGCTTTTGGAAGGCAACCGCCGCTCGAGCCTACTGTTTGCCGGTGGGACCGATGGAAGGCATCCGGGTCGTCGAGCTGGGGCTGTGGATCGCCGGTCCGTCGTGTGGCGGCATCCTCGCCGACTGGGGCGCCGACGTGATCAAGATCGAACCGCTCGCCGGCGACCCGTTCCGGAGCCTCGAATGGCTCTACCCCGGGAGCGTCAACCCGCCCTTCGAGCTCGACAACCGGGGCAAACGGAGCATCGCGCTCGACATCACCACGCCCGATGGTGCGGCGGTCGTGCAGGAGCTCATCACTGACGCCGATGTGTTCCTCACCAACTACCGGGCCGGCGGACTGGAGCGGGCCGGTCTCGATCACGACACGCTGGCGGCCCGCCATCCCCGCCTCGTGTACGCCCATGTGAGCGGCTACGGCCGCGACGGCGAGGAGCGGGACCGGGCCGCCTACGACGTGGGGGCGTTCTACTCGCGGGGTGGGATCGGGGCGGCGCTCACCCCTGATGGTCAGGACATCCCCTACCCACGGGGCGGCATGGGCGACCATATGACCGGCCTGGCCGCCGCCGGCGGCGTCGCCGCCGCGCTGTTCCACCGTGAGCGGGGTGGCGAGGGCCAGCTCGTGGCCACCTCCCTGCTCCGCCTCGGCGCCTACATGCACGGCTGGGACCACAACGTCACCGCACGGCTGGGCACCGAGACCGAGCCCTACACGAGATCGGCGCCCCCGAACCCACTCATCAACGGCTACCGGTGTGGCGACGGCAAGTGGGTGTGGCTCCTCGGGATGGAGGCCGACCGGCACTGGCCGGGCCTGCTCCGGGCGCTCGACCGGGAGCGGTGGGCCGACGACGAGCGGTTCTGCTCGATCGAGGCGAGACGGGAGAACAACGCTGCGCTCGTGGCGCTGATCGACGAGGTGCTCGCAGCCCGAACCCGGGATGAGTGGGCGGACGTGTTCGATGCGAACGGGGTGTGGTGGGCGAGGGTGCAGACGACGCTCGACCTGCGCAGCGATCCGCAGGCCCGTGCCGCCGGCTGCTATGTGCCGGCACCGCTCGGCGATGGTGAGATCGGCGAGATGGTTGCCAGCCCGGTCGACTTCGGAACCACCGACTGGCTGGTTCGGGAACCGACGCCGGAGCTCGGCCAGCACACCGAGCTCGTCCTGATGGAGCTCGGGAAAGATTGGGATGAGATCGAGCGGCTGAAGGCGGCCGGGGCCATCCCGTAGATCGCGTTCGACCGACGACGAGGCGTCGCCCAGCCCCGGTCAGGGCGTGTTGTTCGCCGCTTCCTCGGTCGTCGTGGTGGTGGTCGTCGACGTTGTGGACGTGGTGGTCGTGGTGGTCGTCGTCGTTGTCGTGCTGGGCCGGGTGGTCGTGGTCGTGGTGCTGGGCCGGGTGGTCGTGGTCGTCCGCCGGGAGGTGGTCGTCTCCTCCTCGGTGGTCGTCGACTCGTCCGCCTCCGTGGTGGTCGTCTCCTCCTCGGTGGTCGTCGACTCGTCCGCCTCCGTGGTGGTCGACTCCTCGGGCTCCGACGACGTGGTCGTGGCGTTGCCGTCGGTGACGGGGATGCCCGGCGCGGGGGCGCTGTCGGTGGTGTCGGAGCTGTCCGACGACGAGCCGTCGCCGCCGCCCGACAGGGAGGATGCGATGATCACGATCAACACGATGGCGGCCACGACGAGCGCGGCGAGCGCCATGATGAAGAACCCGTTCCCGCTCGACCTCGCCACCGGCGGCGGCGCCGGATACCGCTGACCGGCAGCGATGTCTGGTGCGACCATCGCGGTCGCGCCGTCGGACGGATGGGGCTGGAGGCCGGGCTGGATGACGGCCGTGGCCTCGCCGCTCACCGGTGCAGCCGGGGGACGGGCCGCATAGCCGGCGGCGGCCGCTGCGTGCCGAACTGCGGCCGGCGGCGCTGGCTGGTGGCCTTCGGCCACCCGTTGGAGCTCGGTCCGGAGCTCGGCGGCGTCGCCGTAGCGGTGGCCGGGGTCCTTCGCCAGCAGGTTGTCGAGGAGGGCGTCGACGGCCGGTGGCAGCGACCCGTCGATCGCGGTCGGCGCCGGCGGCGCCTCACCCACGTGCTTGTAGGCGATCGACACCGGCGACGACCCGCTGAACGGGCGCTGCCCGGTGACCATCTCGAAGAGCACCACCCCGAGGGAATAGAGGTCGCTGCGCCGATCGACCTCCTCGCCCCGGGCCTGCTCGGGTGAGAAGTAGGCGGCCGTGCCCATCACGTTGCCGGTCTGGGTGAGGCTCTCACCGCCGTCGAGGGCCTGGGCGATCCCGAAGTCCGCCACCTTCACCTCGCCGGTGGTGGTGAGCATGATGTTGCCCGGCTTCACGTCCCGGTGGACCATGCCATTGGCGTGGGCGAACCCGAGACCGGCCGCCGCCTCGGAGGTGATGGCGAGCGCGGTGTCGAGCGGCAGCTTGGGACTGGCGACGAGGAGCTCGGCCAGGCTCTGACCGTCGACGTACTCCATAGCCATGTAGAACGTGTCGTCATGGGAGCCCCAGTCGTACACGGCGACGACGTTCTTGTGGTTGAGCTTCGCCGCGGAGGTGGCCTCGCGCCGGAAGCGCTCGACGAAGGCGGGATCGCCCGCGTACTGGGGGAGCAGCATCTTGATGACGACCAGCCGTTCGAGCACCTGGTCGTTGGCCAAAAAGATGTCGGCCATGCCCCCTCGGGCCAACCGACGCTCGATGGCGTATCGTCCGCCGAGAAGCGCCGGCGGCGACGAAGCATCCGTCACCACACTATTTCTAGCGTCTCATCCGCGAGTTGAGGGTTCATCGGCCCGGCGGGACCGGTTACCGCACTTCGAAGGTGAAGTCGTCGCCGCTGGTGTCCACGTGCACCTTGGCGCCGTCGTCGATCTCCCCATCGAGGATCCGCACGGCCAACGGGTCGGCGATCTCCTTCTGGATGACCCGCTTGAGGGGCCGGGCTCCGAACGCCGGGTCGTAGCCGATCTTGGCGAGCTGCAACTTGGCCGCCGCCGACACCTCGAGTGTGATACGCCGGTCGACGAGGCGAGCGGCGAGCGAGCGGAGCTGGATCTCGACGATGTTGGTGAGGTCGTCCTCGGTGAGCTCGGAGAACCTGACGATGTCGTCGACACGGTTGATGAACTCGGGCCGGAAGAAGTCCTTCGGGTCGCCGGGCAGGTTCGAGGTCATGATCAACACCACGTTGGTGAAGTCGACCGTGCGGCCCTGACCGTCGGTCAGGCGACCGTCGTCCATGAGCTGGAGGAGCACGTTGAAGACATCCGGGTGTGCCTTCTCGACCTCGTCGAGCAGCACGACGGCGTAGGGCCGGCGGCGAACCGCCTCGGTCAGCTGACCGCCCTGGTCGTAGCCGACATAGCCCGGAGGGGCGCCGATCAGGCGGGACACCGCGTGCTTCTCCATGTACTCCGACATGTCGATGCGGATCATCGCCCGCTCATCGTCGAACATGAAGTCGGCCAGCGACCGGGCGAGCTCGGTCTTGCCGACACCGGTGGGGCCGAGGAACAGGAACGTGCCGATCGGCCGGTGCGGGTCGGACAGGCCGGCCCGACTGCGACGGATGGCGCTCGACACCGACGTGACCGCCTGGTCCTGGCCGATGACCCGCTCGTGGAGCTCGTCCTCGAGCCGGAGCAGCTTGGTGGCCTCGCCCTCCATGAGCCGGCTGACCGGCACCCCGGTCCAGCGGCTGACGACCTCGGCGATGTCGGTCTCGTCGACCTCCTCCTTCAGCATCGTCTTCTCGGCCTGCAGGACGGCCAGCGCGGTGCTGGCCTCGTCCATCTGCTTCTCGAGCTCGGGGAGCTCGCCGTAGCGGATCTCGGCCGCCCGCTCGAGGTTCGTCTCCCGCTCCACCTGCTGGCGGAGGTTCTCGTGCTGCTCCTTGAGCACCTGGATCCGACCGATGGCATCCTTCTCGTTCTGCCAGTGGGCCTTCATCGCCGCCGACTGCTCGTTGAGGTCGGCCAGCTCCGCTTCGAGCTGGGTCTGCCGCTCCACCGACGCATCGTCGGTCTCCTTCGACAGCGCGACCTGCTCCATCTCGAGCTGGCGGATCCGACGCTCGACCACGTCGATCTCGGTGGGGAGCGAATCGATCTCGATCCGGAGCTTCGAGGCGGCCTCGTCCATGAGGTCGATCGCCTTGTCCGGCAGGAACCGCGATGTGACATACCGGTCGGAGAGCATGGCGGCGGCCACGAGGGCGGCGTCCTGGATGCGGACACCGTGGTGGACCTCGTAGCGCTCCTTGAGACCGCGGAGGATCGCGATCGAATCCTCGACCGAGGGCTCGCCCACCAGCACCTGCTGGAAGCGGCGCTCGAGCGCGGGATCCTTCTCCACGTACTTGCGGTACTCGTCGAGCGTCGTGGCGCCAACCATCCGCAGCTCACCCCTGGCGAGCATCGGCTTGATCATGTTCGAGGCATCCATGGCGGAATCGCCACCGGCGCCGGTGCCGACGATCGTGTGCATCTCGTCGATGAACGTGATCACCTCACCGTCGGCGTCGGTGATCTCCTTGAGGACGGCCTTGAGCCGCTCCTCGAACTCGCCCCGGAACTTCGCCCCGGCCAGCATGGCCGAGATGTCGAGGGCGATGACCCGCCGGTTGCGGAGGCTCTCGGGCACGTCGCCCTCCACCACCCGCTGGGCGAGGCCTTCGACGATCGCGGTCTTGCCGACGCCGGGCTCACCGATGAGCACGGGGTTGTTCTTGGTCCGTCGGCTGAGCACCTGGACCACCCGCCGGATCTCGTCGTCCCGCCCGATGACGGGGTCGAGCTTGCCGGTGCGGGCATCCTCGGTGAGGTCCCGCCCGTACTGCTCGAGGGCCTGGAACGAGTCCTCGGGATTCTGCGACGTGACACGGTGGGAACCGCGGACGTCCTTGAGGGCGGCGAGCAACTGATCGCGGGTGAGGTCGATCCGCTTGGCGGTGGCCCCGCCAGGATCGGGGTTGGCGAGCCCGAGCAGGACGTGCTCGGTGGAGACGTAATCGTCGCCGAGCTCGGCCCGGACCTTGTCGGCGTCGTCGAGGACGCGATTGGTCTGACGGGAGAGGCGAGGCTCGGTACCGTACGCCTTCGGCAGCGCGGCGAGCGCCTCCTCGGTGGCGGACCGGAGCGCCGCGACCGGCCGCTCGACCTTGGTGAGGAGCGGCAGCACCACACCCTCGGACTGGCTGAGCAGGGCGCTCAGCAGATGGTCGGGGGTGACCTCGGGGTGGGAGTCGGCGCCGGCCCGCTCGATCGCGGCGGCGACGGCCTCCTGGGTCTTGATGGTCCACTTGTTCGGATCAACAGCCATAGCTACAGCTTATCCACAGGATTCAAAGTTGACAATGCTCATATCAAGTTTTCTGCGCGTGCTCGTGACAGTGGCCGGCCGATCAGCGGCGGCGGGTCGGGCCCCGGCGGTAGACGGTGACGCTCTGGTTGACCGGCACGAGATCGCGCCGGTGCTGACGCTCGATGTCGGCCAGCGCCTGGGCGGTCGACGCCCGGAGATCGTCCAGTTCCTTGCGGACGGCGTCGAGCTCCGCCTCCAACTCGATCACCCGCTTCACCCCGGCGAGGTTGAGGCCGTCTTCGGTCAGGCGCTGGATGCGCTGGAGCTGGGCGATGTCGGCGTCGCTGTACCGCCGGCTGCCACCACCGGTCCTGGCCGGTGACACGAGTCCCTTCCGCTCGTAGATCCGCAACGTCTGCGGGTGCATACCGGCCAGCTCCGCAGCCACGGAGATGACATACACGGCTCGCTCCTCGGAGAACGCGGCGCTCATGATGCTGCTCCTTCACCCGCCCCGTTCGTGGCGTCGTTCGACGACCCGCCCACGAGGTGGGCACGAGGCGACGACGACGTGGCGGCGGCCAACGCCTCGACCGCAGCCCGCTGGTCGTCGCTCAGTTCGCTCGGCACGTCGATGACGACCTTGACCAGCAGGTCACCGGTCTTCCTGGCCCCGGCGACCCCGCGCCCACGGACCCGGAACGTCTGCCCCGTGCTGGTCCCCGGCGGGACCTTCAACGTGACCGTCGACCCGTCGAGCGTCGGGACCGTCACCTTGGCCCCGAGGGCGGCCTCGGCGAACGTGATCGGCACGTCGAGGGTCAGGTTGCTGCCCTTCCGACCGAACAGCTTGTGGCCCGAGACCTCGACCGTCACGAACAGATCACCCGGCTGGCCGCCATTTCGGCCCGGAGCACCGCGGCCCTTCAGCCGGATCCGCTGACCGTCCTTGACGCCCGCCGGCACCCGGACCCGGACCTGGCGCGGCTTGCGCTCGATCCCGTTGCCGCCACACGTGGGGCACGGATCGGTCACGATCTTGCCCCGTCCGGCGCAGCGGTCACACGGCTGACTCAGCGAGAAGAAGCCCTGGTTGTCGTCGAGCACGCCCCGACCCTGGCAGCGGGTACAGGTCTGCGGCGTGCTGCCGGGCGCCGAACCGGTGCCGCGACACGTCGAGCAGGCGGCATCCGACGTGAGGTGGACCGAGGTGGTCACGCCCTCGACAGCCTCGTCGAAGCTGAGGTGGAGCGCGGCCTCGAGATCGTCGCCCCGCCTGGGTCCCGTGCCGGGAGCGGGACGCCGACCGGCGCCGAACATGTCACCCAGCAGGTCCGACAGGTTCGAGGCATCGAACCCGAACCCGCCGCCTTGGGCGCCACCCGTACCGCCCGGGCCGCGACCGCCACCGAACCCACCGAGCGGCCCGAGCCGGCGGATCTCGTCGTACTCCTTGCGACGGTCGGCGTCGCTGAGCACGTCATAGGCCTCGGAGATCTCCTTGAACCGCTCCTCGGCCCTGGTGTCGTCGGGGTTGGCATCGGGGTGGTACTGCCGGGCCAGCTTCCGGTACGCCTTCGTGAGCTCCTTCTCGCTGACGTCCTTGGAGACGCCGAGGACCTTGTAGAAGTCCTTCTCGAGCCAGTCTTGTTGTGGCATGTCTTCGTCCCTTGCTCACCGTCCGGCTGTTCCGACTCGGTGCGGTTCGCACCGAGTGGGCGCCGGGGGATGGTGCGACCGTCGAGGGTCAGCCGCGCACTCGAACCATGGCCGGCCGGACGACACGACCCTTCCAGAGGTAACCGGCCCGCATCACCTCGGCGACGACCGGTCCATCACCGGCGCCATCGCCGTCGGGGTCGTGCATGACCGCCTCGTGGCGCTCCGGGTCGAACGGCGCGTCGGTGTCATCGATCCGGGTCAGGCCCTGCTTGGTGAGGGTGTCGACCAACGAGGTCCGGACAGGCTCCACATCGGTCGCCCCGCTGGCCATCGCACCGTCGCACGCGTCGAGCACGGGGAGGAGCTCGGCCACCAGCGACTCGTTGGCCCGCTCGCGAGCGTCGAACTCGCGCTTGGCCACGGCCTTGCGGTAGTTCTCGAACTCGGCCTGGAGCCGACGGGAGGCATCGAGGTACTGGTCTCGCTCGGCGGTCACCCGCTCCAGATCATGGACCAGGTCCTCCGCCGAGATGACGGCTTCGCCGTCGTCGGTCGCCGACCCGGCATCGGCCGTGGTGGATGCTTCGGTGCTGTCGACGGCGTCGGCCGTGGTGGCGGCATCGGCGTCCGCATCACCGGTCGGCGGCGACGCTGAACCGGCACCGTCACCGGCCCCACCGGCGGCGCCTGGGTCCGGCGTGTCGGCGGCGCCGCCATCCGCCCGACGACGCTGACCGGTGGCAGCCGACACCTCGGTCGCCCAGCGGATGTCGCCGACCCCGGCGGCGTCGGCCGCATCGGGGCTGTGGTCAGCCCCGCCCGGTCCGTCAGCGGTGGGGTCGGCGTCGGCCAACCGGTCGGATGACGACGATTCGGGGTTGGCGCTCATTCGTCTCGGTCGGCGTCATCGTCGTCTTCGACGATCTCCGCATCGACGACCTCGTCGTCGTCGGGAGCGTTGTCGTCGCCGCCCGCCTGGGCGCCGCTCTCGCTCGCTGCCGCCTGCTCGTAGAGCTTGGTGCTCACGGTCTGGCTGGCGGCGATGAGCTTCTCGGTGCCGTCCTTGACGGCCTCGACGTCGTCGCCGCCGATGGCCGTCTTCAGCTCGGCCAGTGCGTCCTCGACCGCCTGCTTCTCGTCGGCGTCGATGTTCTCGACGTCCTTGAGGAGCTTCTCGGTCTGGTAGACGAGCGAGTCGGCGTTGTTGCGGATCTCGGCTTCCTCGCGACGCTTGCGGTCCTCCTCGGCGTGGGCCTCGGCATCCTTCACCATCCGCTCGATGTCGTCCTTGCTGAGCGTGGACTGACCGGTGATGGTGATCGACTGCTCCTTCTCGGTGGCCTTGTCCTTCGCCGATACGTGGACGATGCCGTTGGCATCGATGTCGAACGTGACCTCGATCTGGGGCACGCCGCGCGGTGCCGGCGGCAGGTCGACGAGCTGGAACTTGCCGAGCGTCTTGTTGTACATCGCCATGTCGCGCTCACCCTGGAGCACGTGGATCTCCACCGAGGGCTGATTGTCGTCGGCCGTGGTGAAGGTCTCCGTGCGACGGGTGGGGATGGTGGTGTTCCGCTCGATGAGCTTGTGCATGACCTGGCCCTTGGTCTCGATACCGAGCGAGAGCGGGGTCACGTCGAGGAGGAGCACGTCCTTCACGTCGCCCTTGAGCACGCCGGCCTGGATGGCGGCGCCGACGGCGACGACCTCGTCGGGGTTGACCGACTTGTTCGCCTCCTTGCCCGTCATCGACTCGACGAGCTCGACGACAGCCGGCATCCGGGTGGAGCCACCCACGAGCACGACGTGGTCGATGTCGCCCTTCTTCAGACCGGCGTCGGCGATGGCGGCCTCGAAGGGCTTCTTGACCCGCTCGAGCAGATCGGCCGTCAGCTCCTGGAACTTCGCCCGGGACAGCTCCTCCTCGAGGTGGAGCGGGCCCTCGGGGGTTGCGGTGACGAACGGCAGATTGATGCTCGTCGACTGCACCTGGCTGAGCTCGATCTTCGCCTTCTCCGCCGCTTCCTTGAGCCGCTGTGCGGCCATCTTGTCGTTCGACAGGTCGACGCCGTGGGCGTTCTTGAACTGCGTGACCATCCAGTCGATGATCGCCTGGTCCCAGTCGTCGCCGCCGAGCTCGGTGTCACCCGAGGTGCTCTTCACCTCGAAGACACCGTCGCCGATCTCGAGCACCGACACGTCGAACGTGCCGCCACCGAGGTCGAACACGAGGATCGTCTGATCTGCGGCCTCGTCCTTGTCGAGCCCGTAGGCGAGGGCGGCGGCGGTGGGCTCGTTGATGATGCGCAGCACCTCGAGCCCGGCGACCTGGCCGGCCTCCTTGGTCGCGGTGCGCTGAGCGTCGTCGAAGTAGGCGGGCACCGTGATCACGGCCTGGGTGACCGTGTCGCCGAGGTAGGCCTCGGCGTCGCGCTTCAGCTTCATGAGGATCCGGGCGCTGATCTCCTGGGCGTTGTACGCCTTGCCGTCGATGTCGGTGCTCCAGTTGGTGCCCATGTGGCGCTTGACGGAGCGGATCGTGCGGTCCGGGTTCGTGATGGCCTGACGCTTGGCCACCTCACCGGTGAGGACCTCACCGTCCTTGCCGAACGCCACGACCGACGGGGTCGTGCGGGCGCCTTCAGCGTTGGGAATGACGACGGGTTCGCCGGCTTCCAGTGCCGAGACGACCGAGTTCGTCGTTCCGAGGTCGATACCAACGGCCTTTGCCATGTCGTGGTTCTCCTGGGTCTTTCTGTGTGTTTCCCGTGGTTACGAGTCGTGTACGGCACCTGTGTACCAGCACAGTGCTCTCGATGCTACAGACTTGAGTCGACCATTGACAACTTTTCTTAAGCCAAAGATTTGGAAAATCTGCTGTTTGGCTACGATATCGGCGGTCAGTCGTCGACCGGGCCGAAGTGGGCGAGCACGTCGGGGGGCACGTCGGGCCACCGGTGTGAGCAGACGTTGAGGGTGCCGCGCTGGCGGCATCGCTGGTCGATCAACTCGCCCCGATTCGTGTCGGTCCGTACCGCCACGGGCTCGACCAGCACGATCAGCGCCCCCGGGTCGGACAGATCGACCCGCTGCTCCACTGCGCATGGACCGGTCTGTGGCTGCCGCGCAGCGTAGATCCGGTCGATCGGTCTGCGGGCGGCCGACGCCGCGCCGGTCATGTCGATGAAGGCACCGACACCGTCGGGATAGTAGGTGCACCGGAAGTCGGGGCCGAGCACGACACGGTCATGGGCCGCCACCAGGTCGACCAGCACGGCGACGTGTTGCTGCCGCTCGGACCCACCCGGCAGGAGCAACTCCCGGGCGAACCGTCGCAGCACCGCCGTGTCGGCGAGTTGCAGCAGCACCGCGGTCACGAGCAGCGCAGCCGACGCGACGTGGGCGACTGCGGGGCTGCGGCCGGGTGTCGGCGCCGTACGGGGCGGGACGGTCCAGCCGAGCTGTCGGGCATCGACGGCGGCCACCGCGAACGTCAGCACGCCGTACAGCAGCGGCCAGGCGAACCGGCCCGACGCCCGGAACTGCGACATGAGCGAGCCGATCACCTGCGGCGTCCCCAGCCCGAGCGCCCCGAGAACCAGCAATGACGCTGCGGTCACCCCGAGCGCCGGTCGGAACGTCGCCGGCTCTTCCCGTTCGCCGTCGCCAGGGCGATTCTGGCGGTCCCAGGGGCCACCCACCACCGTTCTGGCGGACGTGGCTGCTCGTTTCGCCACCCTCGGTCCGCCGGAACGGGTCGACGTGGCGCGTGGATCCGCCAGAACGAGCGACGGCGACGACGACGGCGCCACGCCGACTGTGGCAGACGGCCGGTGGGCCTGACGGCGGGCGGCAGGTCGGAGCAGGCGGACGAGCAGAGCGCAGGCTGCGAAGACGCCGACGAGCGACAGCGCAGCGCCGGCCCGACGAGGCGAGCCGAGGCGGACGGCGAGCGCGTGGGGGAGGTCGAGGCGGTCGCCGGTGGTGAGGCGAACCCATGGCGAAATGGCCCAGCACGCCAGCAATCCGACGGCGACGGCAACCAGTTGATTGTGTCGCAGGAGGGTCGCGAGCCGTCGTCGCTGGAGGCGGGCCGCCAGGAGCACGAGTCCGATCACGCCCAGGCCGAGGTAGGCGTAGCCGGGATGGCTCGGCTCGATCTCGAAGGTGGTCGGCTCACCGTCGAGGATCGACGACAACGTCGGCACCACCGGGCCCAGCACGCTGGTGGTGTACTGGCCGTAACCGCCCTCGGACGCCCCCGCGGCGGCGAGGTAGCCGCCCACCGCCAACCAGCTGCCGATCGTCACCGCGGTGACGGCTACCCAGCGGGCGGCGTCGCCGACGCGCAACCGATCGGTGACGAGCCCGTCGCCGATCACGCCCACGGCCATCACCGCCACCATCGCCCCGAGATACGGATGGACCGCGATCGACGCGCAGGTGAGCACTGCGAGCCACCGATACCACCGTCGACCGACGTTGCGCTCGGACCGGCACCGGCCGGCGAGGCCCCAGGCGAGCAACACGGCGCTGTGGGCCGAGAGCGACGGGTGGACGGTCTGCAGCAGCAGGACGGGCATCGAGAGCGCCAGCGCCGGTGCCGCCAACTGCGGTGCCAGCGACCTGGCCCCCCAGGAGCGGACGGCGAACACCGCGGCGACGCCCTGCGCCCCATAGGCGATCCCGAACCAGCCGCCCCACCACGCCTCGGCGCCGATCCCGAGGGGGCGGGCGAGCTTGGCCACGACCGCCAGCAGTGGTATCGAATCGCTGAACGCGACGTTGACGCCCGAGTCGCCGAAGGTCGGGGCTGCCAGCACGGGCCAACGCCAGGTGTCGTCGATGAACACCCGGAACGCGGCCAGGCCGGCGGCGTTGTCGCCGGCCACCTGGCGGACGACCTGCGGATCTCCGCTGATGACGTCCCATCCGAGGACCATCCCCGCGAACAGCACGCCGACCCCGAGGCCGTAGGCGTAGGGAAGCCGGGGGGCGAGTGTCGAGCGCGCCGACGCCAGGCGCGCCAGTGCCGAGCGCCCGAACTGCGGGCGCGCCCGTGTCGAGCGACGGAGGCGCGCGAAAAGTGGCGCGGCGGCGTCGTGGGGCGGCGGGATGCCCATGACGGGATCGAAGCTAGCCGGTCGGGAGCTGGCCGGATGGGCGAACCGACCCGGCGGCACGGTGGCCGGCTTCGTGTCCGGGATCGACCAGGGCTAAAACGGGAGGAATCGGAACCGCAACCAACCCCGACCCGGGGATGAACCGCGCCGGCACGAATGGCGCCGACGGAACGAGCAGCGCCGGCACGAACAGTCCCGTCGGAACGAACAGCGCCGACGGTACGAACGGCGCCGGGGGCACGAGCAGTGCCGCGGGGATGCACAGTGCCGCGGGCACGAGCAGTGCGGCGGGGATGCACAGTGCCGTTGGCATGCACAGCGCCCCGGCAGAACGGGCCGACGGCTGGCGGCTCATCCGCCAGGCGATCCGCGACGAGCGGCGGGGGATCGCGATCGGCATGGCCGTGTCGCTCGGGTGGACGTTCGGGCGGGTGGCCATCCCGTGGCTCGTGCAGCAGGCGATCGACTCGGGCATCGAGGGCGACGAGCCGCTCCTCTGGTGGTTCGTCGCCCTCGTGATCGCCGGTGTGGTCTCCGGCGCGTTCACCGGGCTGCGGCGCTACTGGGCGTTCCGCAACGCCCGCCGGGTGGAGATGCGGCTGCGGGATCGGCTCTTCGCCCACGTCCAGCGACTCCACTTCGCCTTCCACGACTCGGTGCAGACCGGCGACCTGATGAGCCGCGCCAACACCGACCTCCAGCAGTTCCAGAACTTCATCACGATGCTCCCGGTCACCACCGCCAACGCGGTGATCGTGGCGGCGGTGTCGATCATCGTGTTCTCGATCCAGCCTGGGCTCGCGCTGCTGGCACTGCTGTTCCTGCCCTTCGTCAACGTGCTCGGCCGCCGGTTCGGTCAGCGACTCCACCCGGCGGTGATGGGGGTGCAGCGGGAGTCGGCCCAGCTGGCGTCGGTGGTGGAGGAGAGCGTGGCCGGCATCCGGGTGGTGAAGGGGTTCGGGGCCGAACGGCTGCAGGCGGGAAAGCTGGCCACCGAGGCCGGCGACGTGTACGGCGAGGCGATGCGGGCCCACCGGGTCCGATCGATCTACCTGCCGGCGGTGGAGCTGCTGCCGAACCTCGGACTGATCCTCGTGCTGTGGCGAGGCGGCCAGCTCGTGCTCGACGGCCGGATGACCATTGGCGAGCTCGTGAGCTTCAACATCTACGTGGCGATGCTCATCCAGCCGCTCCGGATGCTCGGCATGATCATCGCCAACGGGCAGCGGGCCTCCGCCGCCGGGCAGCGCATCCAGGGCGTGCTCCGCACGGCACCGAACATCGTCGACCCACCCCACCCGACCCGGCTCCCGTCGGCGGCCGACGTTCGTTCGAAGCTTCCGACCGCAGACACCGGTGCGGTGCTGGGCCGAGTGCGCTTCTCGGCCGTCGAGTTCAGCTACCCGGACGAGCCCGAGCTCGCAGTCCTCCACGACCTCGACCTCGAGATCGCCCCCGGCGAGACCGTCGCGCTCGTCGGGGCGACCGGGTCGGGCAAGTCGACGATCGCCCGGCTCCTCCCCCGCTTCTACGACGTGACCGCGGGCTCGATCACGGTCGACGGGGTGGATGTGCGCGAAGTGCAGCGCCAGGAGCTTCGCCGCTCGGTGGGCATCGTGTTCGAGGAGACCTTCCTGTTCAGCGCGAGCATCGCCGACAACATCGCCTTCGCCGAGCCCGACGCGAGCCAGGCCAAGATCGAGGCGGCGGCCCGCCTCGCCGGCGCCCACGACTTCATCGAGGCACTCCCCGACGGCTACGGGACACTGCTCGGCGAGCGCGGGTACTCGCTGTCGGGCGGACAGCGACAACGGATCGCCATCGCACGGGCGGTGCTCGCCAACCCGCGGGTGGTCATCCTCGACGACGCCACCTCCGCCGTGGATCCCACGAAGGAGCACGAGATCCGCGATGCGCTCACCGAGGTGATGGGGCGCCGGACCACGATCGTGATCGCCCACCGACCGGCGACGGTGGCGCTCGCCGACCGGGTGGTGCTCCTCGACGAGGGCAGGATCGTGGCCGAAGGGACCCACGACGACCTGCTCGCCACCAACGAGCGGTACCGCGAGGTGCTCGCCGCTGCCGCCCTCGGGCCCGGGGGGTCTCCTGTGAGTGGAGCGAGCGGGGATGCCGATACCTCGGCAGACCGCATGGGGTCTGGGGGCGCCAGCCCCCAACAAGAACCTGTGAGCGGAGCGAGCCGGGATGCCGACTCGAATGGCGGGGCACCGCCGGGAGGGGCCGGCTGATGGCGGGTTGGATGGCGGCCGGGGTGTCGGAGGAGGACGCCCTGGATCTGGCAGAGACCGGCAAGGTGCTCCGACGGACAGGGCGGATGCTCGGCCCGTACCGCCGGCCGGGACTGCAGGCGATCGGGCTGCTGATCGTGTGGACGATGGCGATGCTCGCCGGACCGGTGCTGGTGAAGTGGGCGATCGACTCGGGCATGCGGGCGGGCGACCGGGGTGTGATCAACCGGGCGGTCGTCGGATACGTGGTGGCGGCGGCGGTGGCCTACACGAGCTACCGGTTCGGCATCTTCCGGCTCGCCCGGGTCGGTGAGGGGTTCCTCCAGGATCTGCGCAACCGCGTCTTCCGCCACATGATCCGACAACCGCTCGCGTTCTACGACCGGAACAAGGCCGGCGTGCTCGTCTCGCGGATGACGTCCGACATCGACTCGCTGGCCGAGCTGGTGCAGTACGGGCTGTTGATGTTCATCTCGGCGTCGTTGCTGCTGACGCTGTCGGTCGTGCTGCTGCTGTTGCTGAGCTGGCAGTTGACGCTGGTGTTGCTGGTGGTCGTCCCGCTGCTGGTGCCGGCCAGCGTGAAGTTCAAGCGCGACTCGAACGACGCGTACCTGCTCGTGCGCGACGAGATCGCCGGCACCTTGTCGAGTCTGCAGGAGGGATTCAGCGGGGTTCGGGTGGTGCAGGCGTTCGCCCGGGAGGACGTGGAGGCCGGCCGGTTCTCCGAGACGAACAACCGGCTGTACCGGTCGCACATGCGGTCGGTGAAGATCGCATCGTGGTACCTGCCGATCGTCGACTTCACCGGCGTCTTCACCACCGCGTTGGCGCTGGCAGTCGGCGGGTGGATGGTGCACAACGACTGGATCAGCCTCGGCACGGTCGCCGCGTTCGTGCTGCTGCTGTCGAACCTGTTCGAGCCGGTGCAGCAGCTCAGCCAGTTGTTCAACATGCTCCAGTCGGGCACCGCATCCCTCGCCAAGCTCTTCAATCTGCTCGACACGCCGATCGACCTGGCCGAGGCGGCCGACGCGGTGGCGCTGCCCACCAGCGGCACGCTCGCCGTGAACGGCGTGTCGTTCGCCTACGCCGCCTCGTCGGAGGACCCCGACCGCAGCGACGGTGCACCCCGGACCGACCGGAGCGGTGGCGGCAGCGACCGGAACGGCTCGTCACGGTCCAACGGCGAGCTCGGGCCGATGGTGCTGTCGTCGATCGATCTGACCGTGGCCGACGGCGAGCGGCTGGCGCTGGTCGGGCCCACGGGGGCTGGCAAGTCGACGCTGGCGAAGCTCATGGCCCGCCTGTACGACCCGGTCGAGGGCTCGGTGATGCTCGGCGGCGTGGACCTGCGGCGGGGCACGATCGACAGCCTCCGGGAGCAGATCGTGGTGGTGCCCCAGGAGGGGTTCCTGTTCGCCGGGACGGTGGCCGACAACATCCGGGTCGCCCGACCCGACGCCACCGACGAGGACATCGCCGACGCCCTCCGGCGGATCGGCGCCTGGGAGCGGATCGCGTCGCTGCCCGAGGGGATCCACACGGTGGTGCGAGAGCGTGGCAGTCGCCTGTCGGCTGGCGAGCGGCAGCTCGTGTCACTGGCCAGGGCGGCGATGGTCGACCCGTCGGTGCTCGTGCTCGACGAGGCGACCTCGAGCCTCGACCCGGGGACCGAGGCGTTGGTGGAGTCGGCGATGGAGGCGCTCATGGACGGGCGAACCGTGATCGTGATCGCCCACCGACTCACCACCTCGGAGCGGTCCGACCGGGTGGGCGTTGTCGACGACGGGCGGTTGGTGGAGCTCGGCACCCACGACGAGCTGGTCGCCGCCGGCGGCGCCTACACCGAGCTGTACCGGGCGTGGGAACGAGGCGTCGCCGGAGCCGACGGCGAGGCGATCGGCACGGTCGACGGTGGCTCGGCGGCAGGCTCGAACGCAGGCTCTCCCGGCGGTCGGATCTACGATGACGGCCCGTCCGGTCGAAGGAGCTGACCATGACCGTCCCCGCCCTGCGACCCGTCGCGCTCGACGAGTTGACGCTCGCCGTGATCGTCGACAACGAGACCGACACCCTGTCGAGCGTCGACGACGGCATCCCCGCGATCCCCGAGGCGGCGACGCTCGGCTCGAGGCTCCCGATCGTGCAGCGAGGCGGCCATGACTGCGTGACCGTGTTCGATCACCTGTGCGTTGCGTGCCACGGCTTGTCGGTGCTGGCCACCGGGCGGCGAGCCGAGGAGACGCACACGGTGCTGTTCGACGTCGGGCCGTACCCGGACGTGTGGCTGGCCAATGCGTCGCGGCAGGCCATCGACCTCGCAGCGATCGAGACGCTCGTGCTGTCCCACTGGCACTTCGATCACAGCGGCGGCTTCCCCGAGGTGGTCGCCGCGATCACGTCGGCGCGCCGAGCGGCCGGCTCGGCCGACCCGCTGGTGGTGGATCTCCACCCCGACCGGCCCGATCAGCGCGGCATCGCAGGGCCGGGGGGCCGGTTCACGATGCTGCCCGCGGAACCGACGTTCGACGCGATCGAGGCCGCTGGGGGCCGCATCGAGACCCACGAGGAGGCCCACCTCATCGGTGGCGGCTTCTTCCTGGTGAGCGGCGAGATCCCACGGGTCACCGACTACGAGCAGGGTCTCGTCGGCCACCACTCGTTCCGCGGCGACGACGTCGAGCCCGATCCGCTCATCCTCGATGAGCGGTTCCTCGCCGCCGAGGTGACCGATCATGGCCTCACCGTGCTGTCGGCCTGCTCCCACGCCGGTGTCGTCAACGCCTGCCTCGGCGCGATGGCAGCCGTTCCCGACACGCCGCTCGACATCATCCTCGGCGGCTTCCACCTCGCCGGCCGGGGCATGGAGGCTCGAATCGAGGCGACCGTCCGCGATCTCGCCGAGCGGGTGGCGCCCCGCGTCGTCGCGCCGGGCCACTGCACGGGGTGGCGTGCGAAGGCGGCGCTCGCCGCCGAGTTCGCGCCGGGGCGGTACGGCCCGAGCGTCGTCGGATCCCGGTACGTGCGGCGGGCGGAGGAATGAGCGGTCCGTATCGGTTCGCGATCGGTTGACCTGGGCGTTCTCGATGACCGCAACCTGAAGGCGACCAGGATCTTTCTCAGGCCGGAGTCGGTCCTGCCGATGACTAGCAGGATGTCTCACGTCCTCGCTCGCCAAGCGTGATGGCCGCTCGATTGCTGTTCGCTCTCCAGGTCAGGACCTGGGCCACCACGCTGCTCAGCGCCTGGCAGGCGTTCACGATCGCCGCCAACATCCTCTACGGATGGTCGCATCCTCTACGGATGGTCGATCCTGCAGGGCACCTACGAACCCGGGGGTCCACTCGACGGTGTCTGGATGATCGGGTACGCCTGCGTCGGTGCTGCCGCGCTGCATCAGAGCATGGCGGCGTCGGTCGAGCCGGCGGCCAGCGACCGGCTGAAGGTTGGCAACGTTCGCATGCTGGTGCTCGGTGTCGCAGCCATGGTGCCGCCCCTGGTGCTCATCGGTCAGCAGCTGCAAGCGACCGGCGGCTCGAGCACGCGCTTCGTTCCCGCCGTCGCGACGCTTCTCGTCTTCGTGCTCGTGTCGATCCGTATGAGTGGGCTGGTCACGACGGTGCGCCGGCTCACCGAACGGCGGGGCCAAGAGCAGTTCGAAGCGATGGTCGAGCACTCGGCGGACGTGATCTGCATCGTCGATGATGAGCTGAATATCTTCTACGCAAGCCCCGCCGTAAGGTCGATGTACGGGCTCGACACCTCCGACGTCGTCGGCGAGCCCGTCGACCGGCTCGTCGCCGACGCCGACCGTGCCCCGCTACGGACGCAACTTCGCCGCATCGCGGAACTCGACGAAGGTACGACGTCGAGCTTCTCCGCCCAGTTCATCCGCGCCGATGGGGCCGAGGGAACGTTCGAGGCGGTCCTCGCCAACCTGCAGACATCGGCGGGGGGCTTGGTGGTGACGACCAACGACGTCACCGCCCAGGCCGTGCTCGAGCGTCAACTCAGCCATCGGGCGTTTCACGACGCGCTCACCGACCTTCCCAACCGTGCGCTGTTCGTCGACCGCGTCACCCACGCGCTCACCCGCCGAAACCGCATCGGCGCCACGAGCCTGGCCGTGTTGTTCATCGACGTCGACGACTTCAAGTCGATCAACGACGCGCTCGGCCATTCGGCGGGCGACGAGTTGCTCGTGTCGATCGGGCAACGGCTGCAGCTCTGCCTTCGCGAGGGGGACACGATCGCCAGGCTCGGAGGCGACGAGTTCGGCGTGCTCATCGACGGTGATGCCGGCCTGCCCGAATGCATGGCGCTGGCCGACCGGATCCTCGAGGTGCTGCAGCTTCCGATGAGCGTCGGCGAGCTCGATCTCAGCGTCCGGGTCAGCATCGGGATCGCCCTCGGCACCCGCGCCTCCACGACCCAGAGCCTCCTCCGAGACGCCGACATCGCGATGTACGACGCAAAAGGGTCCGGAAAGGGTTGCTACACGGTCTTCGACCCGTCGATGCGGGAGGCGGTGTCGGAGCACCTGACGCTGCGCACCGACCTCGCCCAGGCGCTCGACCACGGCGAGCTCCGATTGGTCTACCAGCCGATCGTCGCACTCGACACGGAGACGATCGTCGGTGCGGAGGCGCTACTGCGATGGGAGCATCCCCAGCGGGGCAACATCCGACCCGATCAATTCATCCCGATCGCCGAGCAGAGCGGGCTGATCGTGCCGATCGGCCGTTGGGTGCTCCGACAGGCCTGCGAGCAGGCCGCGGCGTGGCAGGCAGATGGGCGAGGGCGGACGATCAGCGTGAACGCGTCGGGCGCCCAGTTCCGCGACATGGCACTCGTGGAGGACATCTCGGCCGCGCTGGCCGAGACAGGGCTACCTCCGGAACTGCTCACCATCGAGATCACCGAGACCGTCCTGATGGACGATGCCGAGAAGGCGACTCGGATCCTGGGAATGATCTCGGATCTGGGGGTTCGCTTGGCGATCGACGACTTCGGAACGGGCTACTGCTCGCTCGCCTACGTGCGCAACTTTCCGGTCGACGTGATCAAGATCGACCGGGCGTTCGTGACCGAGCTCGACGATCCGAGCCAGACCGGCGGCCTGGCCGAGAACATCCTCGCCCTCACCGCCAGCCTCGATGTACCCGCGGTGGCCGAAGGCATCGAGCATCGGGCGCAAGCCGATCGGCTCCGCGAGATGAACTGCCAGTACGGCCAAGGCTTCCTCTTCGCCCGCCCCCTCGAAGCGGAGGCCATCACCGACCTCCTCACCTCCGCAGCCCACCGCTGAACGGCCGGCGCCCAACACGGCTGTCCCTGCCGACGACCCGACGGGGCGGCTCGGTGTCGGTGCCGGTGGCCCGCAGTGCCACCGCAGCGCTCGTTCTGTGACGTGGCGCAACTGCGGACATAGTCGGGCTTCGTGACACCTCGCGGCGGCAGCCGGTCTCGCCGCTTCTGGCGGTCGGCCGCCCCGTTTCGTCCGCTTCTGCCTGTCGGCCGCTCCGCTTGGTCTGGTTCTGCCTGTTGGATGCCCCGACTATGGCGCCTGCGGACAGGCAGAAGCGGGTTGGGTGGCGCCCCGGGCCGGCAGAACCACGCCGACCGCCGACGGAGCGGCTCGGTTAGCGGCTTTCGATGGCTTGGATCTCGAGGACTTGGATGGTTTCGGTGGTGGCTCGTTCGATGGGGGTGAAAGGCCCGTAGGTGCCCGGAGCGTTGGTGGTGACCCCGATCTCGAAGAACACGGTCCCGGTGAGGTCCCAGGTGTTGGCCGGGGGATTGATCGAGGGGTTGGGGTAGGTGTAGTTGCACGTCGACTGGGTGTCGTCCATCCCCGGCCGCCACACCGTCCCCGGCCCTGCGACCGGTCCCACACAGTCGGTGACCTCCCCGTTGCCCATGTCCCACAACGTTCGATCCGGGGTCAACGTGGCGGTCACCTCGACCCGACCCGCCCTGGCCGTCGCCACCCGTGACTCGTTCCAGTACAGCGGGTCGATCGCCAACCACGACTGCATGTTGACCACGTGCTTGCCGTGGGTGGGCGTGACGGCCAGGGTCGGGTCGGTCGGGGTGACCTGGTCGATGGCCTGTTGGATCAACCCCGGGATCGACACCGCGGGCCCACCCTCGGGGAGGAACGCCAGGTTCCCGTCGCAGTAGGCCCCGTACCACCGGCCGGTCGGGGAGAACAGGCGGGTACCCCGCGCCTGGCCGGTGGCGGCCCGGTGATCGAAGCTGACGAGATCATCCCCCTGGAAGTTCTCGTACCACCGAAAATCCGTGGTCACCGCCGTGGCGAAATCGTCCTCCACGATCACCTGCACCGAACTCACCCCAGGACACGAACTGTCGGATCCCCCCTCCGACCCCACCGGCAACGACCGCGTCCCCGCCCCCACCGTGACCGTGCCGCACGGTCCTGGGTCGCTGTACCGCCGCCCCTTCCACCGCTGCTCTGCGCTGCAGCTACTCCTGCCCATAGGGCCAGCACTGCGGACAGGGCGGCGACGAATCCAAGTACTCGAGATAGTCCGTACATTCCTCATACCCACTTGACTCTTCTCGGAAGGCAGGGGTTATCGAGCGACGCGCCACTCGCCGCCTTCGACCTGCATGATCACGTTGAACAGATACGGACTCTGTAGCGGCGGCTCTCGACTACCTCGCCGCTGAGATCGCGCTGCTCGTGTCCTGGATCCAACAGTCCTGAATTACCACCTGCCCTCGTCCGCGCCCCTCTTCTTTACGTAGAACAGCTGGATTCGGCAACCGAACGATGTGATGTGCGTCGATACTGTCCTGCGGGACGACCGAGCACCACACCGTCGTCTTGGTAGCGCTGCGCTCTGCTCACGACCTCGTCGTAGGCCTGGTCTCCGAGCAGGCTTCGAAGGGCGGAAAGCTGTGGGATCCGCCTCTCGGGTGGCCCGAGTGCAATCGCGATCGCCTCGGCGCCCCCAATAGAGCAGGTAGCGGCCGAAGATCTCGTCCAGGTCCGATTCCCACTCCGTGGGGATCACCAGTTCGGGTTTGGTGTCCGGCGTCTCCGGGGGCGGTTCGGTGGTCGTCGGCGATGCCTCGGTCGTCGACGATGCGCTCGACGTCGAGGCGGTCGACTCGGTGGTCGGCGCCAGGAGCTGATCGGCATCGTCGGAACCGCAACCGACAGCGAGAACGGCGAAGACGACAACGCCCACGAACAGCGACCTCGCCCTCCCCGCCATCACCTTCAGCGCACCCCCTGATTCCGACCGGAGGATAGCCGTCGCGCGATCGCCGCCAGCCACCAACCGCTGCGTTCCTCGTCCCGCTGTCCTCGAATGCGAGATGAGTCGGTGCCAGGTGGCGAAAGGTTCCCGGACTTCGCGGGATATCTCCCGTTCGCTGAAGGCGGCGCTGGGATCGGCTACGAGAAGTCGACCACCGGCGAGAGCACTGCCGACGGCTCCGGCTCGGAGGTCCGCGTCGGATGCTGATCACAGGGAAGAGGCTGCTGCTGTTCAAGGCAGGCGTCGGCGAGGACCTCGCGGTAGAACTCCTCGTGATACCGAGCGACCTCATTGCAGTCGAAGTATCGCTCGGCCCGCCGACGACAGGCGGCCCTGCTGATCTTGTCGATCTGGTGCACGCCCCGGATGAGGTCGCCGTTGTTGCGGCCGATGTAGCCGTGTTCGCCGGGTTCGATGATCTCCGACGCCACTCCGTCGAGCGCCACGATGGGTGTTCCACAGGCGAGTGCTTCGACGATGGCCATGCTGAAGGCGTCGTCCCGGGTACCGGTGAGAAGTAGGGCGGCAGCCCGGCCGAGGAGGTCGCGCCGGTCGGGTGCGGCGAGGTCGTCTTCGAACTGGATGTCGTGATCGAGGCGGGGACGGACCACTCTGTGGAAGTAGTCGTGTTCGGCGGGGCCCTCGACACTGGCGTAGATCCAGAGCGGCCGGCCGGTGGCCTTGGCCACGTCGATGGCTTCGAGCACACCTCCATCGGGGGTCATCGGTCCCAGAGTCACGAGATAGTCGGCGCTCCGTGACCGGTAGGGATAACGCTCGACATCGATCCCCGGGTGGATCACGTCCGACACGGTCAGCGAGTCCGGCTTGCTCCTGTTCTGGTGAAGCGAGACGGCGAGGAGCGGGACATGGTCGTCGGGCCGGCGCCGATACATCGGGATCGGGTCGGCGTCGAACGGGCTGTACGTGGTTGTGACCAGCGGGTGCCGATGATGGAGGTTGCGGACGAAGAGCGCGGCGAGCGTGTGATCGTGGACGATGTCGCAGTCGCCCAGCTCACCGTCGGCGGCGATCGCGGTGTAGATCGCTTGTGCGACGTGGCCCACCTGGGTCGCCCATTGCTTGGTCCGCATCGGATCGCGGACGGTGAACACGGTGACCTCGTGGCCTCGACTGTGGAGACCCTTGGCCAGCCCGTCGATGGCCAACTCGAGACCTTTCTGGCGAGGCGACGGGAGTGGCGGTACCACGAACCCCACTCGTAACTTCGATCGCTGTGACATCGGAGACCCCCTCTACTCGATGTCGTTTCTGGCTTCTCCAAACTCCTGAGCCCCGTTGCCTGAACAAAGACTGTCACTGGTTACCGTAACGTGTCAAAGCAATCTGTCATGACCTTGGTGTCGTAGCCGGTAGCAGTAAGATCCACCGCGTCCAACTCGGCTAGAGTGCGGCCGAGCACCACCGCCCGAGCCAGACAGGAGGGGACGTGGCGCCATCATCACCCACCGTCGCCCGCTGGGAGCTGGCGCTCAGAATCAAGGCGCGGCGTGAGGAGCTCGGCCTCACGGTGCAAGCCATCGCCGATCACCTCGGCTTCAGCCGCAACTACTGGTCGGCGGTCGAGAACGAGCGCTCCGTCCTCGCCGACGACAAGTTCGAGGCGTTGATGAAGCTGATGAAGTTCGACGACGAGACGATTGACGAGCTCACATCGCTTCACGCGACCAGCCGCGAGCGCAGTTGGTGGGCCGACTACCCGGGACTCGACGACGAGACCCGCCGGTTCCTTGGTCTCGAGTCGGGCGCCAGCAGACTGAGAAACTTTGAGAGCCTAACGATCCCAGGGCTCCTACAGACGCCGGCATACGCCGCAGCCGTCTTCGACTCTGACCCACTCTTCCCCAGAGTGGAGATCGATCAACTTGTCGAGCTTCGCATGCAGCGACAGCAGCGCTTATTCAAGAATAGGTCCGTCAGCCTGACAGCAGTCTTCAGCGAGGCGAGCACCCTCCAGCATGTTGCCGACCCAGACACTCAGATGGAGCAGCTTCGCCATCTAGTCAAAATTGGCGAGGAGGATCGAGACATAGTCGAGCTTCGGATGGTCCCGTTCACTGCGCCGCTTGGGCCGCTCATTACCTCCTCAACGTTGTTGTTGATGGACTTCGAGAGCGACCACCTCGCCACCGTCGGGTGGCAAGAAGCGATCCGGCCGATCGGCGTCATCGAAGACGAGGAGCAGCTGAAGCGAGCGATCCTCGGCTTCGAGGAGGTGGCGGCCAGCCGAAGCCTCGAGCCGGACGACACCCTGACCCGGCTCAAGACCCTCGTCGACAGGTGAGGGCAGCTCCAGGGAAAAATGCCCAAACATCGTCGGGTTGGCAGCCGCACGCTGCTAACATCCGGCGGGGCTACGGGGGTTCATGCGATCGGCAGGTCCCGGCACGTGCTCTATACGAGGACTGCCAGTTGCTGCCTCTCCTCCGAACCAAACAAGCATCAAATTTTTTCTTGGTTTTCTGTAAATAGAATCATTAGTTCCACGCCTTCAGCGAAGAAGTTAGGACAGATGAATGTCAGATTCAGCGCCCTTCATCACAAGTAGCTTCTGCTCAGGTGGCACCTGCGTAGGGGTCCGCATGGAAGGTGATACGGTCGTTATCGCTGACACGAAGCTGCCCGACGCCCAGCCTTTGCGATTCTCGACCACAGAGTGGGATGCATTCATCAAAGGTGTATCTGCTGGAGAGTTTCAGCTCGAACGGCTGGCGACGCCGTAGCCGAAGGCGCTGATCAGCTGGACTTCAGGTCCGCAACAAGCCCGGCTCGTAGTCGGCCGGTGCCTCGTAGCCGAGCAGGGTGAGGACGGTCGCTGCGATGTTGGCCAGGCCCGGGTCGTCGGGTGGAGTGAGGTGGTACTCACCCGCATAGTTGGGGTCGTGGATGGCGAAGGGGACCGGGGACAGCGTGTGCGACGTCACCGGGGAGCGGGTGCCGTCGGCTGACTCCGTGAACATGATGTCGGCGTTCCCGTGGTCGGCGGTGTAGATGAGGATGCCGTCGAGCTCGTCGATCACCCGCAGCAGTCGCTCCATGCACTCGTCGACCGCTTCCATCGCCTCGGTCGTGGCATCGAGCACGCCGGTGTGGCCGACCATGTCGCCGTTGGGGAAGTTGATCCTCCCGAACCGGTAGCGCCCGGACCGCAGCAGTTCAATGGTGGCGTCGGTGATCTCCCGGGCCTTCATGCCGGGCGTCTTATTGAACTCCACGTTGTCGGACGGGACCTCGACATAGGTCTCCAGCGACTCGTCGAGATACCCGGACCGGTTCCCGTTCCAAAAATAGGTGACATGCCCGAACTTCTGGGTCTCGGAAACGGCGAACGACCGCACCCCCTCGGCGCAAAGGTACTCGCTGACCGTCCGATCGATAGCCGGCGGATCGACCAGATACCGCTTTGGTACGAGCGCATCGCCGTCGTACTGAAGCATCCCGGCGTAGGACACATCGGGCCGGTCCCCCCGGTCGAAGGCGGTGAAGTCGTCGTCTTCATACGCCTGGGAGATCTCGATCGCCCGATCGCCCCGGAAGTTGAACATGATCACCGCATCGCCATCGGCCATCCGACCAACGGGTTCGTCGGTCGCTGGATCGGCGATCACGAACGACCCGAGGTACTGATCACCATCCTCGGTCTCGCCGTACATCGTCTCGACCGCCTCGGCCGCCGAGGCGAACTGCCGACCGACGCCGTGGGTGTGACAGTTGTACCCCCGTTCGACCATGTCCCAGTCGGCCCCGTACCGGTCCATCGTGATCGTCATCCGCCCCCCACCCGAGGCGATCCGATAGTCGACCCCGTACCGCTCCCCCAGCGATGCCAACACCCGCTCGGTCTCCTCGAGGTAACCGAGCGCCGAGCGGGCCGGCGTGTCCCGCCCGTCGAGCAACACGTGCACCCGGGCGCGAGCCACCCCCTCCGACGCCGCCTGCTCCAGCAGTCGATACAGATGGTCGGTGTGCGAATGGACGTTGCCGTCGCTGTGCAATCCGAGCAGGTGCAACGTGCCGCCGGCCAGGGCCCGATCGATCGAGTCTCGCCACACCGCGGTCTCGAAGATGCTGCCGTCGTCGAGGGCCTTGTTGACGAGCTTGGCGCCCTGGGCGAACACCCGCCCCGCCCCGATCGCGTTGTGACCGACCTCGGAGTTGCCCATGTCGTCGTCGGTCGGGAGACCGACCGCGGTGCCGTGGGCGGCCAGCTCGGTGGCGAGCTCCGACGAGGTGAGCGCGTCGAGCGTCGGCGTGTGGGCGAGGTGGACGGCGTTGCTGTCAGCTGGTGGTGCAACGCCGACACCGTCGGCGATGACCATGAGCAGCGGGCCCGACCGGCCGGCGAACGACGGGTGGGGTTCGAGCTGGAGCTCCATGACCCCAGCCTATTGCCGACCCCTCGGCCGGAGCCCACCAGCCCGCCGATCGCGCCCGCGCTCGACCGACGTCCGGATACCCACCGCACCCGACTCGCCCGCTCTGCTCCCCCACCGCGAACCAGGTTCTGCCGGTCCGGCGCGCCACCGTTCGCTCTACTGCCGGTCCGCTGCCTCCCGCAACTCCGGTACTGCCGGTCCGGCGCGCCACCGTTTTTCCTTCTGCCGGTCCGCACGCGCCATAGTCGGGGCGCCGGACCGGCAGAACCGGGAAGAACGGGAGCGGCCGACCGGCAGAACACCGGAACACCGCGGGGCCGGGCCGGGCTGGGCTATGGGCCGAAGGTGAAGTTCTCGACCAGGAACTCGACCCGTCGGTTGGCCCGGCGGCCCTCGGCGGTGTCGTTGTCGGCCTTGGGATCCGACTCGCCCTGCCCGACGGCCTCGATCCGGTCGGGGGCGATGCCCTGGTCGACGAAGTACTGCTTCACCGAATCGACCCGGCGCTGGGAGAGCTCCAGGTTGTACGCCTCGTCACCACGGGAGTCGGTGTGCCCGCTCACGACGAGCGTGATCGCCTCCTGCATCTGGAGCGTGGCGACACCGAAGTCGAGGATGGCGGTGAACTCGGGGGACACCACGGCGCTGCCGGTGTCGAAGAGGATCGTCTCGGCGATGTACACCGTGGTCGAGCCGATCGGGAACTGGGCAGCCAGTTCGGGATCGAGTATGTACTCGTCGATCACGTTCCCCTCGCCGAACACGTTCTCCATCGCACTGACGATCTGCTCGGCCTCGGACGGATCGGCGATGTACCCGCGGAGGAAGAACTGATTGTTGCTGACCACGGCATGCCGGGGCGGCGCGCCGGGCGGGATGGGTGGCGAGTCGGGTCCCGGGCCACCGACCGGCGCAGATCCGCCAGCGGTGGCGTCATCGTCGCTGGTGTCGCCATCACCAGAGCCGGTGGCGTCGTCACCGGTCACACCCGAGCCGGTGCTGTCGTCGGTCGAGGACTCGGCCGGTGGCGCTGAATCGCCATCGCCATCGCCATCGTCACTCGACTCGCCGTCCGCCGGTTCGTCACCCGCGTCGGCATCCGAGTCGGAGCCGGCACCGGCACCGTCGCCGGCACCCTCTGGTCCGTCGCCAGGCTCGTCATCGGTGAGGGCGAGATCGGCATCGCTGTCGGTCGCGCCGTCGTCACCGCCGCTCGTCGCGAGGACGGCCACGACGCCGACCAACAGCAGGGCCACCGGAACTGCGACCAGCCACCACCTGGCCCGCTGGCCGCCGTCGCCCGGCTCGCCGGTGACGGTCGCCGGGGACGCAGTCGCCCGTGGGTCGCGCCGCGCGTCCGTCGAGCGGGCGCTGGCGGCTCCCGCCCCGGTTGCACCCGTGGGTGCACGGAGCACCGTCGCTCCTGCCTCGCTGGCCGCTGCATCGTCTGCACCGGCCTGGCCGGTGGCAGCCACCGTCGTCCCTGCGGCAGCGGTCGCTGCATCCTGCACCCCGGCGCCCCCGGCCCCGGCCATCCGCGCTGCGGCTGCGGCTGCTGCGGCGCCGGCGGCCGTCGCGTGCGATGCGGGCACCATCTGCTCGTCGGACGATGCTGCGGCGGGATGCTCAGCGGTGGTCGACGCGACAGCGTTCGCGTCGAGAGCACCGGGCGTCGCCGAGGCGGATCGCGAAGCGTTGGCGGATGCTTCCGCCGACTGGCCGTTGGGGCTGTCGGCAAGTGCCGTCGCCAGCGACCCGAACGTCAGGCGGTCACCGGCCACGGCGCTCGCCGCGCTGAGGAACACCGCGGTGGTCGCTTCGAGCACGCTGCGGGCCTTCGCCGCCGGGATGCCGCGATCGTTCGCGAGTCGGTCGACGACGGACCCGCCATGCGAGCCGAAGACCTCGAGTAGCAGCTCGTCGCCCACCAGGTGCCCGACCTCGAACTGGGCCTTCGGATCGCTTCGATCCGTCCGCTCGAGCAGCCGGGTGGCCTGGAGCAGCGACTTCCCAGCCACCGAGCCACGACCGAGCTCGACCAACTGCTCCCTCACCACCTCGATCGTCGACAGGTAGAGGCTGCGAACTTCGGCAGGGTCGCCGATTCCGCAGTGCTGGCTCAGGTGGTTCATGCAACCGTCGTCGTCGGCCATGCCGGTGACGAGTTCGAAGAGTTCGGACATAACAGGCTCCAGGCGTTCGCCCTCTGTGAGGGACTGCGTCGTCCCATCGGACCCTTCGGGCGCGAAGTTGAGCGATCGCGTAGGCCGACGACCCCATGTCGTCACTTGTCGCTGAGTGGCATAGCTCTCTTCCGGGCCGCCGCCGCGACCCTATTTTCGGGTTGGTGCAGGCGGATTCATGGGCAGACCGAGACCCGACCGGGCGGTGATCCTGGCCGTCGTCGCCGTTCTGGCGGCGGTCGCGGCGGGCCGCTGGGAGGTTGCCGTGACCGCTGACGAGCGTGCCGCCGACGAGGTCACGGTCGACGGTCGTTCGGCCGGATCGACGGGCTCGGCGTCGACTCGAACCAGCAACCTGGCTCCTGTCGACGATCCGACGAGCCTCCGGGCCGGTCCGACGATCGATGTCCGTTCCGAGCTCGCGGCCATCCTCGAATCGGTCGACCGCGTTCCGCTCGGCAGCACCGGCACCGCCCCCACGCCGCCGACCCCGACGGAAGACGCAGCGACCTCCGATTCCGCCGCCGGGGAGCCACTCGACGACCCTTCCCGCAGCGCCGGGCCGGCCGACGTCGAGCCTCGCGGCGAGGCGGCCCTCGCATCCATCCCGTATCCGTGGCGGGAGCTCCTGCCCGGCTGGGAGATCCGGTTCCACTCGGGGCTCGACGGTGCCTACGGCTACACCCTGACCGACGAGCGGGTCATCGAGATCTACGTTCGGGACGACCAGTCGGACCAGCTCCTCGCCCATGTGATCGCCCACGAGCTCGGTCACGCGGTGGACGTCACCCACAACGACGCCGAGGACCGGCACCGCTGGCAGGCTGCCCGCGACTTCGACGCTCCGTGGTGGCCGGATTCGCGGGCGTCGGACTTCGCGACGGGAGCCGGCGACTTCGCCGAGAGCTTCGCCGCCTGGCAGGTGGGCTCCGAGTCGTTCCGGTCCCAACTCGGCCAGCCGCCAAGCGCTGAGCAGCTCGAACTGCTCGCCGAGCTCGTTCACGGCTGAGGTCGGTCGCCGACCACCCGACCACCCGACCGCCACAGACCCTCCGGATCGAGCCTCCGAGAATCACGCCCCTATAAGAGGTATACCGATCGCCGGAGGCGCGCGCGATGGGCGGGCGGCGGCCGAGGAGCAGGTTCGGGGAACGTCAGACCGCGTCGGCGCCGATCTCGCCGGTCCGGATGCGCACGAGCGAGTCGACCGGCGTGACCCAGATCTTCCCGTCGCCGATCTTCCCCGTCTGGGCGGCGCCGGCGATCGCCTCGACGACCCGGGTCGAGTCGGCGCCGTCGACCACGACCTCGAGCTTGACCTTCGGCACGAAGTCGACCCGGTACTCGGCCCCCCGATAGGTCTCGGTGTGACCGCCCTGTCGACCGAACCCCTTCGCCTCGCTGATCGTCATCCCCGACACGCCGACTCCGCGGAGCGCCTCCTTCACCGAGTCGAGCATGTGCGGCTTGATGACCGCGGTGACGAGCTGCATGGCGTCGAAACTAGCAGGGACCGCGGAACGCCGGACCAAAACCTGCCGCGTCGCCGATTTCGCCACTACCTTGGCGGAGCGTATGGATGCTCCAGCGATCGACAGCGAAGCAACTGACGGCGACGCGACCGGCGTCGGCACCGCTACGGGCCTCAAGGCGAGCCATCTCTGGCTCGGCGCGGGCCTGCTGATCGCGACCGTCACGGTCCTGTCAGGGATCGCCGCCACGACCTTCCAGTTCCACGACGACGCGGCCGTGCAACGAGAGGTGTTCGAGAACGTCCCGTCGGCGTTCCGGCTGGCGTTCTACACGGTGATCCCGTTGTTGCTGGTCTGGGGATCGTTGCAGCTCTCGCACCGGGTGAAGAACTGGGAGCGGGGCGCCCCCGACCGCCGGGTGACCACCCCGAAGAACCTCAAGAACCGGCTGGCCGACTTCCGTTCCGGCGTCTACATGCAGACCCTCATGCGGGAGCCCGGCGCGGGGATCATGCACTCGCTGATCTACTTCAACTTCCTGATCCTCCTGGCCGTGACCATGGTGCTGGAGGTCAATCACCAGGTGCCCGAGGGCCTCAAGTTCCTCAACGGCGACGTGTACCGGGGCTACGCCCTCGTCGGCGATCTGGCCGGCCTCGGCTTCCTCGTGGGGATGGTGATCGCGATCGTGCGACGGTACGGGCCCCGGCGCTGGCGCCCCTACCGGATCAGCATCAAGACCAGGCCCGAGCACGCCGTGATCCTCGGGGTGCTCACCGCCATCGGGGTCACCGGGTTCGGTGCCGAGGCGTTCCGCATCGCCCTGGAGGACAGCCCGGACTACGAGCGGTGGTCGGTGGTCGGCTACCCGCTGGCGCAGCTGGTCGACGGATCGAGCAACCTGGCCGGCTGGCATCAGATCTGGTGGGTCGCCCACGTGCTGACCTTCTGCGCGTTCCTCGCCATCATCCCCGGCACGATGCTCCGCCACATGTTCACCTCCCCGTTGAACATGTACCTGTCGGATCGGGACCGCCCGAAGGGGGCCATGAAGCCGCTTCCCGACCTCGAGACCACCGAGTTGGAGACGTTCGGAGCGTCGACCGTCGAGTCGTTCACCTGGAAGCAGCTCCTCGACACCGACGCCTGCACGATGTGTGGTCGGTGCACCTCGGTCTGCCCGGCCCACGCCACCGGCAAGCCGCTCGATCCCCGCGAGATCGTGCTGAAGACCGGCGAGGTGATGTCCCGCACGGGCGATCCCGCGGTGGCACCCCCGATCGGGGTCGATGCCGACATCACCGTCGACGCCAACTGGGTGTTCGAGCGGGTCCAGCCCGAGGAGGTGTGGTCGTGCACGTCGTGCAAGGCGTGCGACGAGATCTGCCCGGTCAACATCGAGATCCTCGACAAGATCCTCGACATGCGCCGCTACCTGACGCTGATGGAGTCGAACTTCCCGACCGAGCTTGGAACGGCGTTCCGTTCGATGGAGAACTCGTCGAACCCGTGGGCGATCAGCCAGACCACGAGGGCCGACTGGGCCAAGGACCTACCCGTCGACGTGCTCGAGGGCGACGCCCTCACCGAGCCGTTCACCCACGAGTACCTCTACTGGGTCGGTTGCGCCGGCAGCTTCGACGACAAGAACCAGAAGGTCACCCAGGCGATGTCGAAGCTCATGACCCGAGCTGGGATCGACTTCGCCATCCTCGGCCCAGCAGAGCTGTGCACCGGCGACCCCGCTCGCCGTTCGGGCAACGAGTACATCTTCCAGATGCTGGCCAAGCAGAACGTGGAGACCCTCAACGGACTCGGGGTGAAGAAGATCGTCACCCAATGCCCCCACTGCTTCAACACGCTCATGAACGAGTACCCCCAGCTCGGCGGGCACTACGAGGTGGTGCATCACAGCCAGTTCATCGAGTGGTTGATCGCCGAGGGGAAGCTCGACGTGTCGGCGGCGACCCTCGAGGAGCGCATCGTCTATCACGACTCCTGCTACCTCGGCCGCCACAACGACGTGTATCTCGCTCCCCGGAACGTGATCGGTCAGCTCAAGGGCGTGCAGATCGTGGAGGCCGGCCGCAACGGCACGAAGGGCATGTGCTGCGGGGCCGGTGGTGCCCGGATGTGGATGGAGGAGGACATCGGCACCAAGGTGAACGACGAGCGCTCCCAGGAGCTGATCGACACCGGTGCCAGTCGGGTCGCCACGGCCTGCCCCTTCTGCTACGTCATGATGGACGATGGGGTGAAGGGCCACGGGGTGGAGGAGGAAGAGGTGCGGGTGGCCGACATCGCCATGCACCTCCTCGAGGCCATCGAAGCCGGCGAGCAGCGCGAGCGCGACGACCTCAGCCGCCGGATGGAAGCCACCACCGACTGAATCGGTCGAAGGAGTCCTGGCCACTCCCGCTGCGGATCCGTCGGCCGATCAGCTCGGCAGGACGACGGAGAAGGAGATCTCGTCGTCGGCGCCGGCTGCGCCGACGACGGTGAGGTCGTCGGGCTCGGCCGGGAAGGCGAACAGCAACGTCACCTCGTCGGTGTTCGATGCCGTCTCACCGCTTCGGGCCACCAGGATCGCCAGGACCCGCTCACCGTCGACCTCGAGCGCCCAGTAGCCGTTGTCGAGGTAGGCGGCGCCGTCGTCGGCCAAGGTCCGCTGCACCTCGATCTTGACCACCGCGAGCTCCTCGTCGACAGCGGCTCGATATGGGCCTGCGTTCACGTCGACCGAAGCAGCGACCGGCTCGACCACGATCTGGCGGCCCGAGTCGGTGGGGTCGGACGTGGTGAGGGGCGATGTGTCGACCGCGGCGAGCACCGGGTAGTCGCCGGGCTCCTGCTCGCCACCGAGACGAATGAACGCCGGGGCCCGATTCGGCTCGGCGATCCGGAGGGTGTAGCGCTCGAGTGTGGGCTCGGGGTCGTAGACCTCGAACTCGATCGTGACCGCGAGGTCCTCGCCGGGTGCGACCGTGAGTCGACGGCCGGCATCGACGAAGCGAGGAGCGACCCCGTCGCCGGCCGCTCCCGCATCGAGAGCGGCCTCGTCGGCGACGAGCGCCACCATGCTCTCGGGGATGCGAAGCTCCGTGGCGACGAGTGTGTTGGTGACGGTCACGTCGACCTCGATGCTCGTGCGTCCGAACAGCCCGTCCTCGACGTCGGCGATCCTGGCCTCGTCGAGCGTCCAGAGCATGCCGGCGTAGACGATCGACGGATCGGTCTCGACGGTGGGGTCGGGTCCGGTCAGCGGGAAGTCGGCCGCTGCCTCGAACCGTGCGTCGAGGTCCTCGTCACCGAGCGCCTGCGGCGCGCTCACCACCTGGGACGCGACGACGAGCACCAACGTCACCGCGAGCCAGACCGTCACGAAGAACAGTTGGCCCCTCGATCCTGTCGCCGCTGTCGCCCTTGAATCCACCGTCACCCCGACCATCGGACCATCCTCCACTACGGCCGGGATATTTGCTAAGCACCCTTCGACATTGAAATACCCTTGAAAAGAACGGGCATGTTAGATCAGAAATTCTCCCAATAGCGGGATGGTCGGGGGCCTTGCTGGCCCTGGTACTTCGATCCGAGCTCGCCGCTCCCGTAGGGCTGATCGGCTTCGGTCGACATCCGGATGAAGCTGATCTGGCCGATCTTCATCCCGGGGTAGAGGGTGATCGGCAGGCTGGCGACGTTGGAGAACTCGAGGGTGAGCTGGCCGTCCCACCCCGCGTCGACGAACCCGGCGGTGGTGTGGATCAGGAGGCCGAGTCGGCCGAGGCTCGACTTGCCCTCGATCCGCCCGACGAGGTCGGCCGGGATCGCAACCCGCTCGGCGGTGGAGCCGAGGACGAACTCGCCCGGGTGAAGGATGAAGGGTCGCTCGTCGGACGCCTCGACGGTGTCGGTCAGCTCCTCGAGGTTCGCCTTCACGTCGATGTGACTGAACGTGTGGTTGCGGAACACCACGAAGCGGTGGTCGAGGCGGAGGTCGACCGAGGACGGTTGGACGGAAGACGGGTCGAACGGCTCGATGATGATTCGGCCGGCCGAGACCTCCTCCTTGATGGTGCGGTCGGAGAGGATCACGACGACGCACCCTACCGGCGGGCGTCGACTGGGGGCTCAGCGGGGGAACGGCCCGGGCGGCGATGGTCCGGGGTGGCCTCGCCCGTGCGGGGACGGCGAGGCAGGCGGGGTGGCGACACCGGCCGGCAGGAGCATGGCCACGGCCACCAGGAATACGAGGATGGTGACAGCGAGGGTGCCGAGCCCGGTCCAGGCGTAGTCGGCGGAGCCGAAGCTGAAGAACACCACGACGACCGCCAGTGCGAACACGCTCAGCGCGCCGACGATGTTGAGGATGACGGCCAACGCCCGGCGGTTCCTCGAGACGCTCCGGCGGCGATTGATCAGCAACAGGAGCGGGCTCGCGATGATGGCGACGAATGGGGTGAAGATCAGTTGGAGCAGCCACCTCGGTCCGAAGTGGCTGATCGGCTCGTAGGTCCCCACGCCGATCCGCTCCCAGTCTCCGGTCGCCGGATCGAGGCGGATCACGCCCTGGGGACCCATCGTGGCGATGACGGTCTGACCGCCGACCTCCTCACCCGCGGCATCAGCGTCGGCGTCGGCGTCGGTGTCGGCGTCAGCGTCGTCGGCGGGACCCTCGGCATCGGTCACCACGAGCGATGCGTAGAACTGGTCGACCCGGTCGGTCCCGGAGCAGCCATCGGCCCGCGCCTGCATCCGCTCGACCTGTTCGTCGGTGAACTCGAACGACGTCACCCAGTCGGCGTCGTCCCGCACCTCGATCCTGCTTCCCTCGATGGCGCGGAAGCAGCGGCCGTCGTCGAGGCAGACCTCCGTCTCCTGGATCGGATCTCCCGCCTGGATCGAGCTGGGGTCGAGGCCGCCCCCGGTGCCGGGAAGATCGGCCACGGCGACCTCGGTCCACGTCCTCCCACCATCGGCGGACAGGTGGTAGGCGAACGGTTCGCCGAGATCGTCACCGAGCTGGGCGACCACGCCATCGTCGACCTCGAACAGGCCGATGAACGCGGGCGTCGTCTCCACACAGCTCGTGGCGGTCACGGAGAAGACCATGATCGGCGTGATCACCACGAGGGCGGCCGTCCTCGCTCGACCGGTGAGGCTCGGCGGTGCTGGCAACCTGCGGGTGGGTGTGGTCGCTGGGTCGGGCTGACGGCTCGGATCGATACCGGCGCGGCCGAGGAGGAACCATGCCGGCACGAGCGCGACCAGCCCGACGAGATCGGTCGGGTCGGTACGTGTCACCCCGCCGAGGACGGGGGCGGCGAGCGCGGCGACGGTCGGGCTCAGCTTCAGCGCGGTGAACCCGAGCGCAGTGACGGTGACCGCCAGCCGTCGACGGCCGGTGACGGCGGCGATGGCGAACGCGACCACGACCGGCCCGGCGAAGTCGCTCAGCTTGCCGGTGACCGGGCCTGGCCACCGGCTCTTCCACCAGTGGTCATTGGCGACGAGTATCGCCAGCGCGATCACCAGATAGGGATGGAGGAGAACCGAAGCGACCGGACGACGCTGCGACATGGACGCGACCCTATGGCACCCCGCTCCGGAAGTGCGATCAGGGGGTACGCACTACGCTCGCGTGCATGGACCCCAGCGATCGGCTCGAACTCCACGAACTACCAGGGCGCTACGGCGACGCGATCGACGATCGCGACTGGGACCGCCTCGGCCAGATCTTCACCGACGACGCCGTGTTCGACCTGACCGACCTCGGGGCGCGCAAGCTCGAGGGCCTCGACGACATCAAGGCGTTCATGGACACCGAGGCGACCCATCCCCGCACGCACACGATGACCAACATCTACGTGGATGAGACCGACGGCGGGGTGAAGCTCAACTTCCGGATCGTGGCCCTCCTGCCCGAGGGTCGGGTGGGGACGGCTTCGTACTACGACGACGTGGTCAAGACCGACCAGGGCTGGCGGGTGAAGCATCGGGTGACCACCCTCCGCCGCCGGGATCGCACGGCCTGACCCGGGCGACGGCTACCAGGGGGTGCCGTCGGGCTGCAGGTAGTCGAGGGTGAGGTGACCGGCCTCGTCGAGCGCGGCGTATTGGGCGTCGGTGAGGCCGGCGATGCGGCGGAGGATGTCGTCGTTGTCGACCCCGAGGCGGCAGATCGGGCCCCACGCCATGTCGGGCCCGGTCCACCGCCACTGGTGACCGGGGAAGTCCCAGGTGCCGACGTCCTCGGAACCCTGGGGTCGGAAGAACCCCCGGGCGGCGAGGTGGGGGTCGGCGTAGGCGTCGGCTTCGTCGAGAACGGGGCCGGCGGGCACCCGCTCGGCCTGGCACCGCTCGAAGACGTCGCGGTGGTCGAGGTCGATGGTCCAGGCGGCGAGCAGTTCGTCGAGCTCGTCGTGGTTCGCCATGCGGTCCCGGGCGGTGGCGAAGCGGGGATCGGTCGCCAGGTCGGGTCGCCCCATCGCTCGGCACAGCCCGCACCACTCGGCGTCGGATCCCACCGAGATCACGACCCACCGGTCGTCGCCGGCGCACGGGTAGCAGCCCTGCGGGGCGCGGCAGAGGTGGCGGTTACCGGCCGGTCCGTGTTCGCGGCCGGTCCGGTCGGCGTCGATGAAGTACTCGCCGATGTGCTGCATCATGTTCTCGCTCTGCGAGAGCTCGACGAACTCACCGGCGCCGTCGGAGCGGGCCCGGCGTCGACGCAGCGCACACATCACGGCGAACGCCCCGGCGGCGCCGCTGGCCGGGTCCATGTGGAAGGCGGCCGACGTGGTGGTCGGATCGTCGTCGCGGTAGCCGCGGATCCTGGTGAGGCCACAGAGCGCCTCGAAGCTCGCCCCGAACCCGACGTAGCCGGCGTAGGGCCCGTCGAGGCTTACCGGCGGCATTCGCACCATGATGAGGCCTGGGTTGCGGGCGTGGAGGGTGTCCCAGCCGATGCCGAGCTTGTCGATCGTGCCGACGGAGTTGTTCTCGATGAGGACGTCGCACTGGTCGACGAGCTGGAGGAAGGCGTCGAGCCCTTCGGGGCGACGGATGTCGAGGGTGCAGCTCCGCTTGTTCCGAGCCTGGGCCGACCACATGCCGTGCTTGTTCCACGGCCGGCCCGACACGTCGAGGTTGGGGTAGGAGCCGCCGAGGGGTCCGAAGTCGACGAGCAGATCGGGGTCGGGGCGGGGAGCGTTGCCCCGGGTGGCCGGCGGGAACACGTAGGGATTCTCGACCCGGATGATCTCGGCCCCGAGGTCGCCGAGGTGCATCGTCGCCGACGGGCCCGCCCACACGACGGTGAGGTCGATGATGCGCACCCCCTTCAGCGGGAGCTCGGGGACCGACGTGGCCGTGGCGATGGCCGGCGCCCGCAGGGCGGCTCGGGTCTCATCGCCGCCCGATGCCGATGGGGACGTCGACGAGCGGGCGCTGGCGCGGAGCTCCTCGCCGTGTTGGTCGAGGAGTGGTGCGGGGAGGCGGTGCTGCCACGAGTCGCCCATGCGGAGCGGGGCGCCGGTCTGCCGGAACCGGCCGGCCACCGGGTGGTCGGCAGTCACGAAGTAGCCGCGGTCGGCGAAGTGGGGGTCGTTCAGCACGTCGACCGGCGGGTTGAGCGGCGTCATCGCCCATTTGCAGGATTGGGCGGTGCGGCTGCGCTCCGTCTTGTCGCCTTCGTAGAGCCACGGGTAGAGCACCGCCTGGAGCTGATCGGTGAGCTCGTCGTCGCGTAGCCAGTCGGGGTTCTGGAACCTGGCCCGGAGGTCGTCGTTCTCGAGCACGTCGAGCATCCGGGAGACCCAGGGGAGGATCGTGAAGGCGAGCACGTGCCCGTCGGCGGTGGGGAAGAAGCCGTTGGGCAGTGTTCGGACGGCGTCGGGCGGTTGGCGGCCGGCCACCAGCCCGCTCCACAGGTACCAGAGGAGGTACGTGACCCGCCGGTCGACGCTGCCGGCCTGGGCTTCGAACATCGACAGGTCGATGTGGGTGCCGGCGCCGGTCTGCTCAGCCACCTCGATCGCAGCGAGCGTGGCGGTGGCGGCGAGGTTGCCGCACTGATAGGAGATGACATTGCCGCCGAGCTTGACGGGCTCCCGCTCGTCGACCCCGGTGCCGTACATGGGGCCGCCCATGGCGTAGGTGACGATGTCGGTACCGACGTACTGGGCGTAGGGGCCCGTCTGGCCGAACGGGGTGACGCTGGTGATCACGAGGCCGGGGTTGTGCTCGGTGAGGGCGCTGTGACCGAGGCCGCGCTCGTCGAGGTTGCCCGGTGGGAACGACTCGATCACCACGTCGGATCGGGCGGCGAGGTCGGCGACGAGTCGTCGGTCGGCCGGTTCGTCGAGGTCGACGACGACGGACCGCTTGTTGGCGTTGAGGTGGAGGAAGAGCGCGCTCTGCTCGGGGTCGTCGATCTCGACGCCCGTCTCGGGGTCGAGTGGGAACGGGCCGTGGCGACGCGAGGGGTCGCCACCGGGTGGTTCGGCCTTGATCACGTCGGCGCCGAAATCGGCGAGCAGCTTCCCGGCGAATGGACCGGCGACGTCGGTGGCCAGCTCAAGCACGCGGACGCCGGCAAGCGGTTGAGCCATGCCGGCGACGTTACCCATGGCAACTCGGGACACGCCAAAGGCGCGCCCCTCACGGGCGCGGCCCGGCTCGGCGACAGCAGCGCTCGCGGGCGAAACCGGTCGATCATGACCGATCTCGCCCGCAAACCCGGTCAGGTGCCCTTGTAGTTGAGGATCGTGTCGAGGCGATGCACGATCCGGACCAGGTCGGTCTGGTTGTCCATCACCTCGCCGAGGTCCTTGTAGGCGTCGGGATGCTCGTCGAGCAGCGACTGGGGGTCGCGGTTCCAGCTGATGTCGGCCATGGCGACGTCGAGCGACGCCGTCGACAGCTTCTTGCGGGCCGCCGTGCGCGACAGCTTGCGGCCGGCGCCGTGGCTGGCCGAGTGGTAGGACGCCGCCGAGCCGAGTCCCTCCACGATGAAGCTCCCGGTGGCCATCGACCCCGGGATCACCCCGCGGCTCCCCTCCCGGGCGAGGATCGCCCCCTTGCGGGTGACCCACAGGTTCCGCCCGTGGTGGTGCTCCTGGGTGGTGTAGTTGTGGTGGCAGTTGACCGGCTCCTCGGCGAGGAGGGTGGTCGCGTCGGGCTGGTCGAGTGCGTCGACGAGCTCGGCCACGATCGCGTCGAGCATGGCCTGCCGGTTCTCGAACGCGTAGCGCTGCGCCCAGGTCATCGCCTCGATGTAGGCATCGAACTCAGGCCGACCCTCCACCAGGTAGGCGAGGTCGGGGTCGGGGAGCTCGATGAAGAAGTCGGCCATGATGCCCTTGGCCGTCTCGATGTGGTGGCGAGCGATCGTGTTGCCCGGGTTGCGGGACCCCGAGTGGAGCACGATCCAGGCGTCGCCGGAGCTGGCGTCAGCGCACAGCTCCACGAAGTGGTTCCCCGAACCGAGGGTGCCGAACTGGGTGACCGCCTTGTCCTCGTCGGCCGCGTCGGGGAGCTCCGCCATGAGCCCGGTGAGCGCGTCTGGCAGCGGTCCGCCGCGGTCGGTACGGCGGTGGGCGCCGGCCCGCTTGTTCTTGGCGTTCGGGATGCCCGACGGGACCACCCGGGCGATCCGCTCGTGAATGTCGTCGAGGTGGGGCCGGACGTCGTCGGCCGAGACGGCGAGCCGCTGGGCGATCATCCCGCAGCCGATGTCGACCCCGACGCACGACGGCATGATCGCCCCGTTGGTGGCGACGACCGAGCCGACGGTGGAGCCGAGGCCGAGGTGGGCGTCGGGCATGAGGGCGAGCGGCTTCTCGACGAAGGGCATGGAGGCGGTGATGCGCGCCTGCTCGAGGGTTGCGTCGTCGAGGTCGGTGGCCCAGGTGAGGACGTTGTCGATCTTCGTCGGTGGCATCGGGCCATGACACCGTCATCGGGTCCCGGCTGCAACCGAGTTCTCGGCCATCTCGGCCGTCGTGAACCCGGTTCGCCCGCTGACTGCGGCTGCTAGACTACCGGTTCGCGCGACCGCCTCGGCGGCACGCAGCCCTGCGGGTGTAGTTCAATGGTAGAACATCAGCTTCCCAAGCTGAATACGGGAGTTCGATTCTCCTCACCCGCTCCACGCACTGACCAGGGTTCGCCCTGGTCAGCCTGCGTTTTCGGGCGAGCCGAGTCGAGCCTCGGTGAGGACTGCCACGTTTAGTGGACTGCGTCCACTAAACGTGGCGAGATGCACACGATCAGTCGGATACGAGGCTTCAACCGGACATGGACCGAGGTGCTCGGTCTCCTCGATCAAGGGCTCCTGGCGACCGACCACTCCCTGGCCGAAGCGCGGGTGATCTTCGAGCTGGCCCAGCGAGACGATTGGGAGCGATTGGAGCTGCGTGAGCGGCTCGGGATGGATGCCAGTTTCCTGACGCGTGTGTTGACGCGTCTCGAGACCGCCGGGCTGGTCGAGTCCCGACCCTCGGAGAAGGACGGCCGTGCGGTCGCTCTGCGTCTGACCGGATCAGGACGTGACGCGTTCAGCGTTCTCGACGCTCGATCGGCGTCGCAGATCGAGGAGCTGGTCGAACCGCTGAGTGCTGGTCAGCGTTCCCAGCTGGTCGAGGCGATGACGATCGTCGCTGAAACCGTCCGACCGGAGTCGATGGAGCGACACGTCGAGTTCCGCTCCCTCGCCGCTGGGGACATGGGATGGGTGATCGAGCGTCACGGCGCGATCTACGCCGACGAGTTCGGCTGGAACGCCGACTTCGAAGCACTCGTCGCCACGATCGTCGCCGACTTCCACACGAACTTCAGACCAGGTCGCGAGGCCGCATGGATCGCCGAGGTCGACGGTGCACGCGCCGGCTGCGTCTTCTGCTGCGAACGTGACGACGAGACCGCTCAGCTCCGAATCCTCCTGGTCGAGCCGTGGGCGCGGGGCCTCGGTCTCGGTCGGCGGCTCGTGGAGCAGTGCGTCGAGTTCGCCACCGATGCCGGCTACTCGAAGACGATGCTGTGGACCAACGACGTGCTCGTGTCGGCGCGTCGCATCTACGAAGCAGCCGGATTCGTCCTCGTCGAGTCCGAGGAACACCACAGCTTTGGCCACGATCTCGTCGGACAGGACTGGGAACTGGCGCTCCGATGAGCTCGTCGCCTCACGTCGGCCAGCGCTGATCGCCGCGGAGCTCACCAAGCAGCACACGGCCACCTGACTCGACGATGGCGCTCGATCGCCGCACCACCCTGGCGCTCTGCGTCATCTACATCGTGTGGGGAGCCAACTTCGTCGCTGTCGACATCGCCGTCGACGACATCGCACCCGCTGCGATGATGGGCCTACGGTTCCTCGTCGCCGGGCTCTTGCTCCTGCCGCTGTCGCACCTCACCCGCTCACCGTCGACCATCGAGCTCCACCGCAGATGGCGAGACGCCGCCGCCACTGCCGTTCCCCTGTTCGCTGGCGGCAGCGGCCTCCTCGCATGGGGACAGACTCGAATCTCATCGGGACTCGCTGCGGTGTTCATCTCG
Organism: Acidimicrobiales bacterium; assembly: GCA_965216205.1. Classification (GTDB taxonomy): domain Bacteria; phylum Actinomycetota; class Acidimicrobiia; order Acidimicrobiales; family SZUA-35; genus CADEDH01. The sequence goes on from OZ244139.1 coordinate 4,977,765, forward strand.
ACGATGCCGATCTGGCTCGTCGGTATCGCGATGGCCCGTCGCGAGCTGCCGCCACGGGCCTCCACCGCGGCGGCACCGATCGTCGGTCTCGCCGGCGTCGCCGTCATCGCGAACCCCAACGTGACCGAGCCCGTCGACCCGGCCGGCTGCATCATCGTTCTCGCAGCGGCGCTCTCCTGGGCGCTCGGCAGCCGCCGGTCACGCTCAGGTCGCACGGGCAACGTTCTCGAACAGACCGCAATGCAGATGACCGTCGGCGGGACCATCTTGTGCGCCATCGCCGCGGTGACCGTCGCCGCCGGACAGCCCCTGGGAACCCTGACCGTCGAGGCCGCAGCCGCCACCTCCTGGCTCATCGTGATCAGCTCGATGCTCGGCTTCAGCGCCTACACCCATGCGCTCCGCCACGCGCCGCTCACGCTCGTGGCCGCGTACCCGTACGCCAACATCGCCATCGCCGTCGGACTCGGCAGCCTCCTCCTCGGCGAAGCCATCACCACGTCACGACTCGCCGGCGCAACGATCGTCGTGCTCGCAACCCTCCTCGCTCGCACCGGAACCGCCGAACAGCACCATGACGACCGCCCGTAGCGGCGAACGGGTGACGCTCGCCGAGATCGAGGCCGCTGGTGGGTTTCACATCTAGCCGCCGGCTTCGGTGAAGAGGTGGTCGAACACGGCCCAGGTGGCGAAGCTCGACGGTGGCCACCTGTCGGCGCGGTCGGGGTCGTCGGTGCGGCGGATCGGGAAGCCGTCGGTGACGGCCTCCACACCGGCGGTCTGATCGAAGATCGCGCCGCCTGCGGCGGCGAGCGCGATCGTCACGAGGATGCGGAGCGCTTCGGCCCGGTCGATCCCCAGCTCCGGCCGCACGTCGAACCCGAGCGAGAGCACGTGGGCATCGATCGCTGCCTCGTGGCACTCGATCCTCGCCAGCTGGGTGGTGTGGATCGCCCGGCGGAGGTCGGCGAGCGACGCCGACTCGTCGTCGGCCCCGAGCGCCGCCTTGATCGACTGCCGCCGCAGGAACGCCGGCGACGACCGGGTGGCCCCGGTCTCGGCTTCGGTCACCACCCGGATCAGGTCCATGGCCGACTGGCGGGTGAGCACCAGCCCGTCCCCGTCGGTCGCCGGCTGGAAGGCCAGGACGGCATCGACCGCCGGTTTCGACACGTCGGGATCGGTGTGGATCGCCACCTCGAGAACCTCGCGCCAGAACTCGTTGTTGTTCTTCCAGATCCGGTTGTGGACCGAGCTCCGGAACACGGTGATGTCGTCGCGCTCCTTGACGTGGGAGAAGACCGAGGCGTAGCTCAGGGATTCGGGTTCGAGGTCGAGGTTTCCGGTGAGGAGGATGTCCGCCCCCGCCGCCAGCACCAGGTCGCGGAGCTCCTCCCGCGATCGACGAGCGGCGGTGTCGCTCGCTGGTGCGAGGATCGGCACCTCACTCGCTCCTGGCTGTGGCGGTGGCACCCCGGCGTCGACCTCGACCGGCCCGTCGACGCTCACGAAGAGCGCCTCGAGCACCGCGCGCAACGCCACGCCGACCATCGTCCACGGCCGATCGGCGTCGCTCGGGACCCCGTCGAAGTTCAGCGGATCGACCATCTCGGTCGACCCCGAGACCACGTCGAGATACGTGCCGACGCCAACGTTGACCACCATCGTCGCCAGGAGATCGTGAGCCTGCTTCTCGTCGAGCCCGAGCGCCGGGTCCGGCGCCAGACCGAGCGCTGCGGTGAGGACGGCGAGCCGGTTCCGGAGGACCGCCCGGCCCCGGTCGGCATGCTCCCGGACCCGGCCCCGAAGCTCGTCTGCGGTGAGGGGATCATTGAACGGTGAGGCGACCGCCTTGACCCCCTGGACCCGGCCGAAGCCAGGGTCGGCCAGGAGCTGGCCGACCGCTTCGGGGGCCCACCGGCGCGAGAATGCCGCCACCCGCTCCGACGCCGACAGGTCGCGGGCCCAGGCGTCGAGCACGAACTCCCGGACCTCGGCGGCCCGAGACCCGATGGCCACCGAGTTCAGCTTCGTGATGGCGGTGGCCAGCGCGTCCCGCCGGAAGTCGGCGTGGCTCGCCCAGATCCGCTCATGGACCGAGGCCCGGGTGACCCGGATACCGGTTCGCTCCTCGAGGTGGGCGAAGACCTGCGCGTAGCCGATCGACTGGGCGGCGAGCAACAGACCGTCCCGCTCGAGCACGTCGACGCCCGCCCGGAGCACCAGATCCCGCAACGACGACACGTCGAGCCGGCGGCGCTCGTCGTCGTGGTCGACCTCGGTGCCGACCTCATCAGCAGTGGCGCCCACCTCATCACCCACGGCGTCGTCGCTCGGCGGTACGTCGGTGCCGTCGGCGGCGGACAGATGCGGCGGCTGGCGGTTCATCCGGCTACTCGTCCCAGCTTCGGTGACAGACGGCAGCGTACTCCCGATGTGGTTCGGGAGAAGCTGCCGATGAGAGACCTTGACAGATTGGCAGTTGCTACTCATAGTTGCAACCACTGGCTCGCACGCTCGTTGTGATGCGAGACAGTGAGGAGCGGCCCCTTGCTGCGGCGAGTCCCCCGGTTCATTTGCGGCGAACCGAGACTTGGCAGAGGGGTCCGCTCCTCACTCTCGTTTTGCACCCGCCGTGCTCACCGCCGGGTGTCTCGTGGCCTGCGTCAGCGATCCAGGCGGAGGAGTCGGCGGGCGTTGTCGTCGTAGGCCGGTAGCCAGGGGATCTCGTCGGGCTCGGTCGGCGCGTCCCAACCGGCGAGGTTGGTACCCACCACCAACCGGTCACGACCGACCTTCGCTTCGAGCAGGTTCAACGAGTCGCTGTCGTGGAGGTGGTTGTCATACCAGAGACGCCGGAGACCAGCGGCGAAGTCGACCGGGTGGTCGCGGGCCCACGGGCGGGTCCTGCCCTGGTGATCCAACCGGCCTACCATGTAGGCCGCGGCCCCACCGCCATGCGAGAGGCACACGTCGAGCCCGGGGTGACGGTCGAGCACGCCGCCGTAGATCAGGCACGCCACCACCAGCGTCTCCTCGAAGAGGAACCCGAGCGACAGGTCGAGGTCGAACCGGCGGATGCGCTCGTCGCGGAGGGGTCCGTCGATCCCCCACGGGGCGGGGTGGACGAAGATCGGCACGTCGAGCTCGACAGCGGCGGCCCACACCGGATCGAGCCGCTCGTGGTCGAAGTCGATACCGAAGTCGGTCCCGATGTAGGCCCCGACCATGCCCAGCTCGACCGCCCGCCGGAGCTCGGCCACCGCGGCCGACGGGTCCTGCATGGGCAGTTGGGCGAACCCCCGGAACCGGTCGGGATGGCCGGCCACCACCTGGGCGAGCTCGTCGTTGTGCCACCGGCAGAACTCGGCGGCCACCTCGGCCTCCACGTGGTGGAAGTAGGTGATGGGGTTCGGCGAGAGCACCTGGAGCTCGATGCCGAGGTGGTCGTTCATCCGCAGCCGTGCGTCGGGATCCATGAACGGTGTTCCCGAGTAGTCGACCCCGTCGAGGACGTAGTTGCCGACCCGGAAGCGGGGCCGACCCTCCGGGCCGGTTCCCAGCTCCGGGCCGTAGTGGCCGGCGCAACCCATGACCCCGGGCAGCACGGTGTGGGCGTGGACGTCGATCACGACGCCCCCAACAACACCGGGTAGCGGCCGAAGTAGGGCCGGGTGGTCGACTCGTCCATCTCGGGCGGATCGTCGGGGTCGGGCCGGGCGCCGGCGTCGAACAGGGCCTGCACTGCCTCGGGGACGAGCCCGAAGATGTGGTCGTCGGCCACCCGATCGGTGGTGTCGGGGTCGTGGAGGAGGCCGGCGGCGAGGTCCTGACCGATGCAGGCGTGCATCCCCGACCCGAACGACAGGCCGTAGGCGGGCACCCCGGCGGGGGTGTCCCGGCGGGGGTCGAAGCGCTCGGCGTCATCGCCGAACACCGACGTGTCGCGGTTGACGGCGAGGAGGTCGATCACCACCTTCGAACCCTTGGGGATCGACGTTCCGGTCCGCAGCTCGACGTCGGCGAGCGCCCATCGCATCGCCACCGGCGACGACGGCTGGAGCCGGATCGTCTCGTGGGTACAGCGCTGCACGAACAGCCGATCGCTCCGCACGGCGTCGACGTCTTCGGGGTGGGCCTCCAACCACCGGAAGATGTTGTGGCTCACCCGGGTGAACGCCGTCGCCGACGTGTGAGCTCCGGCCAGGAGGTAGAACGCCACCTCCCGCACGATCACCTCGTGGGGGAGCTCGAGCGCATCCACGTTGGCCAGCAACACCGACAGCACGTCCCTCGGCAGCTCCTCCCCAGCCTCCAGGGCCGCCCGTCGACGCTCGAGCGACGGGGTGACGAACTCGGTGTCGAAGCGGGCCAGGCCGTCGGCGACCTCGGCCGCCTTCGCCTCGGAGTCGCCGGTGTAGTGGGCCAGCGTCGCCCCTTCGATGAACAGCATCAGGTAGGAGTAGAGGTGGCGGGTCTCATCGGCGGTGCCGGCGGGTCGATCCACGCCGGCGGTCAACGCCGCCAGGTTCATCATCAGCCGGTGGCCGAGATCGACCAGCTCGGTTCGTCCGGCCTCGACGTCGGGGGCGAGGGTGGCCTCGATGATCGGCGGGAACAGGTCGTTCTCGTAGAGCTCCATGGTGTCGCGCCGGAACAGCCGGTTCTCCAACCGGCGACGATCGCGGTGTTCGACACCGTGCAGGTTGACCAGCACGTCGGCCATGACGACCTCGCCGGCGTCGTAGAGGGCCTGGCGGAGGTCTCGCTGGCGGTAGGCGTCGCGGGCTTCGTTGTAGGTGGTGATCGTGATCGGGTCAGTGGTCATGCGTTGGTCACTCCCAGGCCGAGCCCGCCGTCGACGGTCAAGACATTGCCCGTGACCCATTCCGCCCTGGCCAGGTACTCGACCCCCTCAGCGATCTCCGCCGTGGTGCCGATGCGGCCGAGGGCGTGGGCCGGGGCGAGTCCTTGCAGCCGCTCGAGGGCGGTGGCGTCGTCGAACAGGCCGGCCCGCTGGTTGATCTCGGTCGGCACCGCTCCCGGCCGCACGCACGAGACACGCACGCCCTGCGGGCCGAGCTCGGCCGCCAGCACGCCGGTCAGCGTCTCGATCGCCCCCTTCGTGGCGGCGTAGGGCGAGGCGCCGGGGAAAGCCCGCTGGGAGTGGATCGACCCGAGCAGGATCACCGCCCCGCCGCTGGCCCGGAGCGGGCCCAATGCGGCCTGGGTGAGCATCAGTGCGCCCACCACGTTCGAGTGGAAGACGGCCAGCAACTCGTCCTCCTCGAGCTTCTCCAGCGGGCCCCGATACATGTTGCCGGCGTTGTTGACGAGCACGTCGAGCACACCGCCGCCATGGTCGACCGCGGCGGCAACCATCGACCCCCGGTCCTCGGCCCTCGTCACGTCGCCGGGGACCGCTCGACAGGCATCGCCGACCGAGTCGGCCACCGCGTCGACCTTGGCCGCTCGCCGGCCGGCGATCGTGACCCTCGCCCCGGCGGCGCAGAAATGGCGGGCGATCCCCTCGCCGATCCCCGATCCGCCACCGGTGACCAGCACCGACATCCCTTCGATGGGCCTCATCGGCCGCCCTCCTCCTCTGCGTCGTCGGTGTTCGTGTCGTCGGTTTTCGTGTCGTCGGGGTCGGTCTCGTCGAGGTCCGTGCCGGTGTCGGCGTCCGCGGCACTGCCGGAGTCGCCACCCGGTCGAGCCACCCAGCTGAGCGCCTGGGTGAGGAGCCGGGTGTGGTCGGGGTGCTCGATCGAGGCCACATCGTGGCCGAAGCCGTCGTAGACGACCCGGCCAGCGCCGTACCGGTGGGCCCACGCCACCGGCTGGTCGGCGTCGTCGGGGTACCGGCGGGCGGTGGCCAGCACCTGCACACCATCCTCGACCGCCAGGTCGCCGTAGACCTCGTCGACCAGCACCAGGACGGGCGGCAGCCCGACGGTGACCGGATGGTCGGTCATCACCCGGGCCTCCACCGGCCCGTGGGGCGGATGCGACGAGTGACCCCACCGCCATGCCCCACCGACGATCGCGGCCCAGCCCGGCCAGTCGTCGAAGCAGATCGAGGCGGTGTGGACTGCGAGGAGGCCGCCGCCGCCGGCCACCCACCGGTCGATGGCCGACCGGGTCGACGTCGGTGGGGAGTAGGCGTGGTCGGCCCGCCATGGTTCGTACACCTCGCCGACCATCCGCCACCACAGGCCGTCGACCACAAGAGCTGCGGTGTCTTCGTCCAGCGCGCTGGCGGCCCGGTCGGGATCGTCGACGACCGACGGGCGGAAGCCGGCGGCCAGGGCGAGGTCGGACAGGGCCTGTCCGGTGGCGACGAAGTCGTGGGCGTGGGGCGAGCCTCCGGCGAGCACGATCACGGCCGACCGGTCGCCGGTGGCGCCAACCTCTGCGTTCACCGGTCGACCGCCGATCGGTCGCCGGTGGAGCCGACTTGGTCGACCGAGGCCGGGCGGGGCAGGGCGGCGATGATCGATCCGGTCACTCCACCATCGACCATCAGGTTCTGGCCGTGGACGTAACGGGCGTCGTCGGAGGCGAGGAACAGCACGACGTCGCTGATGTCGGCCTCGGTACCGAGCCGACCGAGGGGGATCTTCGACTCCCGGGCCCGGCGGGTGTCCTGGTCGGCGTAGATGGGCGATGACATGCCGGCGTCGATCAGGCCAGGGGCGACCGCGTTGACCCGGATCCCCGCCAAGCCCCATTCGAGGGCCATCTGCGATGTGAGGAGGGCAAGGCCGGCTTTCGACGCGCCGTAGGCGCCAGCGTTGGGCCCAGCCGCCACCCCGTTCATCGATGTCACGTTGATCACACAGCCCGGCCTACCCTCGGCGACCCACCGGCGAGCCGCGGCCCGGGCAACCACGAAGGCGCCGATCAGGTTGACGTCGACCACGGCCCGGAAGTCGTCGACGGTGTGATCGAGGAGGGGACCGAACCGGACGATCCCGGCGTTGTTGACCACCACGTCAGGGGTTCCGAAGGCCTGCAGTGCCTCCGCCACCGACGCCTCGTCGACCACCGACGCCTCGAAGGTGGCGACACCCATCGGCCTGTCGTCCCCCGCTGACCGAGCGCCCGAGCACGCCGCTTCGTCGTCCGCCGCTTCGTCGACCGTTGCTGGCTCGGTGTCGATCACCCCCACCCGGTAGCCGGCCCGAGCCGCCGCACCCGCGATGCCGGCCCCCAGACCGCGGGCTCCCCCGGTGACGATCATCGAGCGCTCGTCGGCCAACCCCGGCTCCCTTTCTGGTGCTGCGTTGCGGTGCACCCGGCGGTTGGCCGCCGGGTCGTGGAAGACTGCCGACACTAGCGCGCTAGTCTCCCGGCGGAGGAGGGCTCGCCCGGTTGATCACGCTGACGACGTTCGCCGAGGCTCGAGAGGCGTTCCGCAGCCGCGACCTCCGCCAGGCGCTCTACGACGATGGGCATCGGCTGATGACCGGCGTCATCGTCAACCTCCATGGCGACGACCACGTCGCTCGCCGACGACTGGAGAACCGCCTTTTCCGGCGCGACACCTTCGCGTGGTACGAACAGACCCGCATCCCCACGATCGTCGACGCGGTCCTGGCCGATGCGCGGCGGGCCGGCCGGGGCGACCTGCTACCCCTCGCCCAGCGAACGATGATGACGCTGTCGGTCGACGTCGCCGGTGTCGACCTGCCGGGCGGGACCGCCGGGGGCCGTTTCGACCCCGAGGTCTTCGACCGCTTCCACGAGCTGATGGGCCGACTCGCCCGCGCATCGACGGTGGCCCACGCCGTCGGCGACACCAGGTCGATCGTGGCCGCCGGCGACGAGGCCCTCACTGCGTTCGACACCGAATTCTTCCGCCCGTCGAGAGATCGGCGGGCGGCGCTGCTCGCGCGTTTCGAGGCCGGCGAGCTGATCGAGGCCGACCTCCCACGCGACGTGCTCACCACCCTGCTGCGCAACCAGGACCACCTCGAGCTCCCGTCGGCGCACGTCCTGCGGGAGATCGCCTACTTCCCGTGGGTCGGTTCCCACTCGACCGCCGGCCAGCTGGTCCACGCGATGCACCACCTCTTCCAGTGGATCGGCGAGCACCCCGAGGAACGACGGGCGCTCGCCGACGACGCCGACCTGCGGCAGCGGTTCGTCCACGAATCGATGCGGCTCCACCCCGCGAGCCCGGTCGCCGTCCGCCGAGCCATGGTCGACGTGACACTCCGCTCGGGTCGGGTGCTGCCAGCGGGCGAGACGGTGGCGATCAGCGTCGAGTCGGCCAACCGCGACCCGGAGATCTTCGGCGACCACCCCGACCGATTCGATCCCCACCGGACCCCCGCCGACGGGGCGTCGCCCTGGGGTCTGAGCTTCGGTCACGGGCCGCACGCCTGCCTCGGCCAGGAGTTGGCCGGTGGGCTCGAACCGCCAACAGGCCCGCAACCCGACCTGGCCAACACCGACCGCCACCTCCACGGCGCGGTGGTGGCGATGTCGGGGGCGGTCCTGCAGGCCGGGGCCCGGCCCGATCCCGACGACCCACCGTCACTCGACGAGGGAACGACGCGGGTGATGTGGGGTCGCTATCCGGTCGTTCTCAGTCCGGGTCCCTGACCGCAGCCGACGCCAGTGGCGCCAGGAAACCCGGCACGTCGGCGGGGGCCATCGGCCGACCGAACAGGAAGCCCTGGCCGTACTCGATGCCGAGCTGGCGCAGCGCCCGCTGCTGCTCCTCGGTCTCGATACCCTCCGCCACCACCTGCAGCCCGAGCGACTGGGCGAGATCGGTCACCGAGGCCACGATCGGCGGATCGCTGACGCCCTCCGTCGCCCCCTTGCCACCGTTGACGAACGCCCGGTCGATCTTGAGGATGTCGACCTTCATGTCCCGGAGGTCCTGGAGCGACGAGTAGCCGGTACCGAAATCATCGATCGCCAGTCGCAGGCCGAGGTTGCGGAGCTCCTCCAACCGCTGTCGAACGGGCTGGGCGTCCTCGAGCAGCACCGTCTCGGTCATCTCCAGGATGAGCGCCGCCGGATCGACCCCGGTGGCCTCGAGCAGCTCTGCGACCGAGTCGACGAAGTCGGCCTGGGTGAGCCCGTGGACCGAGACGTTGACGCTCATCGTTAGGCCCGGCGTGTGACGGCGCCATTCGCGGAGGTGACCGAGGGCCAGGTCTCGGATCCGCCGGTCGACCTCGGGGATAAGGCCGATCTGCTCGGCGACCGCGATGAACGCACCAGGCTCCACGAGACCGGAGCCGGGACGGTTCCACCGGGCCAGCGCTTCGAAGCCCCCCAGCGCGCCACTCTGGAGGTCGAAGACCGGCTGGAACCAGGGGACGATCTCGTCGTTGGCGAGGGCCGACTGCAGGTCGGCCTCGGTGGCCTGCCGACGGTCGGCCCAGGCCCGCATGTCGCTGTCGAAGACCGAGTAGCGCCTGGCCCCCGACCGCTTCGCCTGATACATCGCAACGTCGGCGTCGCGCAGGATCTGGTCGATCTCGTGGTCGCCGTCGCTCGTCACCACGCCGATGCTGGCCGAGATGTGGAGCACGTTCCCCTCGAAAACGGTGGGTGGCTCCAGCGCCTCCAGGATGCGGGCCGCCACCGCCTCGGCCCCCTCCTGTCCGAGGTTCTCCATGACGAGCACGAACTCGTCTCCACCGAAGCGAGCGACGAGGTCCAGTCGTCTGGCCGTCGCCTCGAGTCGCCTGGCAACCTCGACGAGGAGGGCGTCGCCGGCACCGTGGCCGAGGCTGTCGTTGATCGCCTTGAACCGATCGAGGTCGAGGAACATCACCGTCAGGTCGCTGTCGGTCCGGCGGGCCTTCTCGAGTGCGTCGGCCAGGTGGTTGACGAGGACCTTCCTGTTCGGGAGACCGGTGAGGGCATCGTGGGTCGCCTGGTGGGCCATGGCGTCGGCCGCGATCTGCCGGTCGATCGCCATCGAGCCGAGCCGGGCGGCGAGCGTGAGCACGTCGTGGAGGTCATCGGGAGCCGTGCCGCCCGTCGGGATCCAGTCGAGCGCACCGGGGCTGGTGTCGTCGCCGGCGGTGGTCGCCGGCAGGTCGACGGTCACCGCCGCGGCCGGATCGCGGGGGTCGCTCGCCACTCGGAACCGCAGCTCGCCACTGGAGAGCTGCGACCCGATGAGCGACTCGATCGATCGGAGCACCACCGACAGGTCGGTCCCGGTTGCGATCTTCTCGAGGATGTTCGTCTGCGTGGTGGAGAGCTGCTGTGCTCGGGCCTCGGCCGCTCGCGCCTTCTCGTTCAACGCATCCTGCTCGAGGAGGAGCTTCGCCGCGGCGCGGTAGTTGCGGCGGGCCATCCGCTGCAGCGACACCACGAGGAGCGCGACGAGGAGAAGGAACATGCCGGCCACCACCCACTCCCGGAGCCGGGCGATGGAGACCGCACGCTCGAGGGCGTGGAGCTCAGCGACGTTCTGACGCTCGGTCAGGTCGACAAGACGTTTGCTGGCGTCGGTCATCCGGTCGAGCGCGACGGCCGTCTGCTCGTTCCCCAACTCGCCACGGGCCCTGATCTCCTGCACCTCGACCACCGCAGACTCGATGTCGTCCAGCAACAGGCCCACGCGGGCATCCACCTCGGCCTCGTCACGGCTGACGAGGATGTGACGCTCGACCAGCCCCACCGACACGTCGAACCGCTCGTCGTCGGCCTGGCCGTCGGCGAGACGCTCCGTGTACAGCGCGAACGCCCCCACCTGGCGCTCGAGCGTGTGCCGGTCGCTACTGACGTGTTGGAGCTGATAGTTGAGCGTCTCGGTCTGCTCGCCGATCGCCCGGCCCGAGGTGACCACGAGCGTGGCGATGAGGCAGAGCAACGCCAGCAGTACGACGAGGAGCGTGGATTGGCTGCGCGACAGGCGCAACCGCAGCAGTGCCTGCTCGCCGACGTCGGCCACTAGCGGCCTCGGCGCAGCGCGCCTCGAGCGGAGCTTCGCCTCGGGCGAAGGTCGTGACGGTGATGAGATCCCGTGCCCACGGCCCCTCGCACCTAGCCGGCCTCGAGCAACACCACACTCCAGATCCACTGGTTCGTGTCGCGACCGAGCGGTCCGGAGTCGTCGGGGAAGACGATGCGCAGCGGTCCGCCGGCGGCGATCTCGAGCAGTTCGCCGTCCTGTCGCGTCGCGAGGAGTGCGCCCTCGGCTGCGAGCTCAGCCCGCGTGGGGTTGACCTCGTAGTCGTCGAGGGCGACCCAGCGCAGCGGTGCGTCGTCGGGAACGCCGAGCGCCCCGAGCAGCGCGTCGACCGGCACGCCGGTGAACTCGATCGACTCGCTGACGAACGGCTCGTAGAGCGTGGTGGTGATGGTGCCGATGTCCTCGACCATCGCGAGGTCGAGCTCGATCCGGTCGCCGGCGTTCGGGTCGGCCGATGCACCGACGACGGTGAGCACCACCTCGCCGGCCGGCTCCCCGAAAGCCAGCACCGCAGGCGGCCCATCCTCGGCCGGCGCGCCGGATTCGAGGGCCGCGTCGTCGGTCGAACCGCACGCGGTGAAGAGGATCATCACGGTCATGGCCAGGGCCAGTCGAGTACGCACGTCGAGTCTCCAGCGCCGTTGTCGAGCATCCCGGCGAGGCCGGGCACACCCGTCCCATCGGCGTCACCACCGGCGACTTGAGCGCCGGTCAGTCCGCGACGAGCGGCGCCACCGGCTCGATGTCGTAGGTCAACTCGATCACGGCCCCGGCCGCCGGGTCGGTGATCGTGCCCTCGAACCGGTCGGCGGGCCGAATGCCGCCGATCGCCGGGACGGTACCGCACAGCACCACGAACGAGCGGGGCCGATCGTCGGTCCAGGGGATCCCCGCCAGGACCTCGTCGGGGGGACGGTTGGCGCCGGCGGCGGCCGACTGGTAGGCCTCCCGGCCGCCGCCGCTGGTGACGATGGTGGCGGCCAGCACGAGCTCGGACCATCGATCGGCCACGTCGGCCCACCTCACGGCGGCCGACGAGAGCGGGGTGGGGCAGATCAGCTTCGACAGCCGGATGTCGATGGCTTCGGCCTCCCGGCAGGTGTGGTCGGACCCGGCGGCCAGGAACGTCTCGGGTCCGTCGACGACGAGGGCCAGCTCGATCTCACCGCTGGTCGATCGGCTCGGCACGTCGATCACCGGCTGCTGGGTGAGCATCGACGGTGGCATCGCCCAGTACATCGGCACCCGGGGCGGCGGCGCGACGCCCTCGGCGGCCAGCTCGTCGATGTGGTGCTGGACCGCGTCGGTGTCGGCGCCGGTGTAGCCCGCGACCACCAACGCGTGCGGGTCGATCCGCACCGTCCGATCCTCGACCGTCAGTTCGATCGTCACGTCGACCCGCCGGGTGATGACAGCTCAACGGCCGGGAGCGGGGTGTGACGATCCCAGCGGCTCAGCGTCCGGTCGAGCAGGTCCTCGGCCTCTTCCAGTCGCCAGGTACGCCGCAGGTGGGCCCGGGACACCGTCGGGGCTCCGGCGTAGAACATCTCGTATTGGAGGTGACGGCCGGCGAACTCCGTGCCGATCAGATCCCAGGCCAGCCGGTACAACTTCACCCGCTCGTCGGCGGCGACGCCGGGCGAGGTGGCGTGGTCGACGAGGTCGGGATGGTCGACGGCCGACACCGACGACGGCAGGTCGATGGCCTGCGAGCTGGTGAGCTCGCGAAGCAGGTGGAGGGCTCGGGGGTAGAGCTCGGCCTGGCCGGACATGGCGCCGTAGAGGAAGCGCCTGTCGGGAACCATCACGCCGTGCTCGTCGAGTCGGGCGCCGTGCTCGGCCGCCAGCACGTGGGCCTCGACCGATCCGGCCAACGCCGCCAGCTCCGACACCGCATCGAGCGCACCGGCCGACGAGCCGGCTCCCGACACGGACACGATCCGGCTGGCCAGCCCGACCAGCAACCGCAGCTTCACCATCAGCCGGATCTGGGCCTGGAGGTTGCCCAGCGTGTGGGCGGCGGTGGCGTGGAACTGGGCGGCGGTGGCCTCGATGTCCCGGCACACGAACACCCGCTCCCCGGGCACGGTGACCTGGTCGAACACGACCACCGCGTCGGTCTCGTCGTACCGGCTGGAGAAGGGGGCGTCGAACACCGACGTCGCCTGGGAGTAGAGGCGGCGGCAGTGGATCCGCAGGCCGTCGGTGGCCACCGGTAGCGCGAACGACAGCGCGTGGTCCTCCTGGCCCGGCCGGAGCGGTGGGATGCAGCTCACGAACAGCTCGTCGGACACGGCGGTGCCGGTCCCGAGGATCATGGCCCCGTCGACCACGATGCCGTCGTCGGTCTCCTCGATCACCCGGAGCTGGGAGGGCTGCCCGCCACCGGCGGCCCGGGCCCGATCGATCGACGGCGGGATGATCACGTAGCTGACGTAGTGGTCGGCGGTGGCCGCCCGCTCCCAGTACGCAAGCACGGCATCGGCCCGTGGGCCGAACACCTCGGGACGGCCGACGAACCCGGCAAAGAAGGAGGCGACGTGGTCGGGCCCCCGACCGACGAATCCGCCGGTCTCCTCGGCCAGCAGTTCGCTGGCCCGGCGCCGGGAGACGAGATCGGCGACGGTGCGGGGCGTGACCCACCACCACGCCATGTCCCCACCCGAGCTCGGCTCGACGCATCGGAAGTCGGGTCGAGCGGCCACGTCGACCAGGCCGGCCACGGTCGAGACGATCCCGGCGAAGGCGGGATGGGAGGTGACGTCGATCTCGGATCCGTCGAGGAAGACGTGTCGACCGTCGGCCAGCGCCGAGCGGTACTCCGCTCCGGTACGGGTCACGGCCGGGCGACCCCAGGGGGGAAGCTGTGACGGAACTCGACCATCAGGACCCCTTCCCGCGACACCCAGGGTCCGTGGGGCATACCCGGCGGTCGGCAGGCGTACATCCCGGCGGTGAACGTCTCGTCGAGGCGGAGGTCGGTGAGGTCGCCGGACACGATGTACACCTCCTCCCAGAACTCGTGGGTGAGGGGGCCGTTGGCGGTGCTGTCGGTTCCGGGGTCGAAGCGCAGGAGGCGGGTGTAATCGGGCGTGTCCGCGCTGGCCGAGAGAATCTGCTCCCAGATCCCGTCCACCGGGCCCCCGGCCGGCCGCCACTCCCCCTCGGGGATCTGGAACTCCAGCTCCGGTTTGTCCATCCGGCAGACCCTACTGGCCCGACCGAGGCCGGCCCAGCGAGCTGGCGGGTCACATCATCGTGGCACCGGCCCAGATCACACCCAACACGACCTGCACCAGGAAGCCGAGCCACGCACCGGTTCGCGTATTGGGCTTCGTCGAGAGGAACATCACCAGGATCAGGCCGATGCAGCCCAGGAAGAAGCCGGCGAGAAACCCGATCAGCATGCTCCCTCTACCCATCGCTCCTCCTGTGCTCGTCACTGGTCGGCCACTGCTTCGATCCTCACCAGCATCGCAGCCGAGGGGATGACCCTACCGTTCAGGTAGGTGCTGAGCCGAGAGGGGCTGGTGCCGACGAGCCGAGCGAACGCCGCGGCCGTCAGACCAGAGCGGGCGACTGCGGCTTCCACCCGCCGGGCGACCTCGGCTCGTTCGGCCCGTTCCGCATCGCTGCGAGCGCGTTCCACGGCGAGTCGGAACAGGGTGCTCACACCGTCCGGCTCGCGGTACGTCAGATAACGCTCGATCCGCCGTGCCGTCGGGCCCCAGGGCGACCGTCGGATCTCGGCGAAGATCGGACGCCAATCGGGCACGAGGCCCCGGTCGATCGCGGCGACGAGCGCCTCGTAGGGCCAGGTGGTGACGTCGTCGTCGGGCTGGCCGTCGACATTGCGGAACTCGAGCGTCACGTCGCGCCGCCAACGTCCAACGCGAGCCGCTGGCAAGCCTCGACCACACTCGGCCAGTCGTGCCAGCGTGAGTCGAGGCCCTTGTAGCGAGGCAACTCGTCGATCACGTCGGTGTCGAAGGGCGACGGATCGGCGAGCGCGATCACCAGGGACGTGAGTACCGACCCGTGTTCTCCCGAGCGGTCTTCGTAGTAGTCGTCGATCGCTTCGAGTACGGCCGCCGCCTTCGTATGGCCGATGTGCTCGGCGAGCGCGACGACGTCGAGGTAGTCGCGCACGACGTTCCGCTGCACGATGAGGTACGCCTTCACCCGTAGCGCTTCTTCGACGGTGGGTGCAACGACGGTGAGCCCATCGCCGACATCGACTCGCAAGGTCTCGAGGGGCCGAGAACGACGCAACTGTCGGAGACCGGCCGCGATGCCGCCGAGACTCCCCATGATCGTGAACGGTGGTCGGGAGGCTCGAACCGACGTCGCCCACCCCTCGGTCGCCTCGACGGCCTCGAGCACCGTCTGGTAGCGGTCGACGAGATCGGCGAGCACATGATCATGATCGAACGACTCGCGGTGCCCCGCATACATCGCCGCCACCGACCCCCCGACGAGAACAGCGTCGGGAACGACCTCCTGTAGTCGAGCCGCTGAGTGCAGCACCTGTTCCAGCACGCGTGACACCACTGAGTTATCATATCTGATACTCATCCCACGTGTGTCAGGACGGAGTGGGACGTGGGTTGATCTCCCGGACGACGCTCGCCCTCAATCCCCGTACCACTGGACGCCGCCGTGGCCGGCCTGGCGGGCGATCTCGGCCTGGGCCATCGTGAGCTTGGCGAGCTGGTTCATGTGCACCTCGTCTGGACCGTCGGCGATCCGCATGAGGCGACCCATCATGTACATGTCGGCGATCGGGGTGTCACCGCTGACGCCCTTCCCGCCGAAGATCTGCATGGCCCGCTCGGCCACGTCCTGGGCGAGGCGGGGTCCGACGATCTTCACCATCGAGATGTAGTCTCTCGCCCCCTTGGCTCCCGACCGGTCCATCTCAGCCGCCGACTTGAGCACGAGGAGGCGGGCCTGCTCGATGTCGCAACGGGCCTTGGCCACGTCTTCCCGGAACGACTGGAACTCGCTGATCCTCCGGCCGAACGGCTCGCGCTGCTCGGCTCTGGCGCACATCAGGTCGAGGCATCGCTGCGCCATCCCCACGTTGGTCATCGCGTACTGGAACCGGCCCGGCCCCAGACGACCCTGGGCGATCTCGAAGCCCCGCCCTTCGCCGAGCACGATGTTGTCGACCGGGACCCGCACGTCGTTGAACGCCAGCTCACCGTGCCCGCCCGGCGAGTGCACGCTGCCGAACACCGAGAGGGGCCGGACGATCTCCAGCCCGGGCGTGTCCTTGGGGACGAGCACCATCGAATGGCGCTGGTGGCGGGCGTTGTCGGGGTTCGACACGCCCATTACGATCAGCACCTCGCACAGTGGGTGGTAGATGTTGCTGCTCCACCACTTCCGACCGTTGAGCACGTAGTGGTCGCCGTCGCGGCGGATCTGGAGCTGCATGTTCGTGGCGTCCGACGATGCCACCTGGGGCTCGGTCATGGCGTAGGTCGAGCGGATCCGCCCGTCGAGCAGCGGGGTGAGCCACTGGTCCTGCTGCTCGGGCGTGCCGTACTTGGCGAGCACCTCCATGTTCCCCCGATCGGGAGCGGAGCAGTTGAACACCTCGAACGACCACGGCACCCGGCCCATCACCTCGGCGAGCGGGGCGTACTCCACGTTGGTGAGCCCGGCCGAGAGCTCGCCGTACTCCGCCGGCAGGAACCAGTTCCAGATGCCCGCCGCCCTCGCCTCGTCCTTCAACGCCTCCACGATCGGCGGTTGCTGCCACCGGTTGGCCGGGTCGGTGACGAAGTCGTGGTGCTCCTGCTCCGCCGGATACACGTAGGCGTCCATGAAGGCTTCGAGCCGCTCCTTGTGCTCGATCACCTTCGGGCTGTACTCGAAGTCCATGACCCCGGACGCTACTCCCCTGCTCTGACCGCCGCCCGCCGTGTCACCCCGGCAGGTGGGGCAGCACCTCGGTGCCGAGTCGCTCGTGCTTCCCATCGGGGTCGGTCTCGCCGAAGAAGGCCAGGAGCACCTTCGACACGCCGAGATCGTCGAGCGTGGTCAGCTTGTCGACGAAGTCCTGGGGCGGGCCGCAGATCGTGAACCGGTCGGCCAGATACTCGGTGAGGCCCAGCTCGTCGGTGATCGCAGCGTTGGTCATCTCGCTGCCGGTGGCTTCGTGCTCGGCGAACACGTAGCGCCGTTGGAGCTCGGCGATGGCCTCCTTGTGCTCGTCGGGGATGTGCTTGCCTTCGAGCGTGAACCGGAAGGCGTGGTTGGCCGACGCGGTGAGCGTCATCCGTGCCTCGTGGATGGCGCGGGTGCGATCGTCGTCGAGGTTCCACTTGACGAACCACCACACGTCGACGTCCGCCGGGTTCCGGCCGGCCCGTTCCGCCCCGGTGGCGATGTCGGCGAGGGCGTCGGCCACGATCTCGGGTTGCAGGCCACAGCCCACCAGCACCCCGTCTGCCACCTCGCCGGCGAGCTGGAGCGTCTTCGGTCCCTCAGCGGTGAGGTAGAGAGGGACGGGGCGGCCGGGCCAGGTGAGTCGGATCGTCTCGCCGTCCCACTCGGCCTCGCCGGTGGCGTACAGCTCCTTCATGGCCACGAGGTATCGCCGGAGCAGGCCGAGCCTGGCGCCGCTCAGGCCGAGGTTGTAGACGGCCGAGTCGCCGCTGCCGAGGTTGAACCACACCCGCCCTCGACCGTCGGGCCCGTCGCCCGCCACCTGGTCGAGCGACGAGATGGCGCTGGCCGCCACCGCCGGATGCCGGGTCAGCGGATTGGTGGTGGCCGGCCACAGCGTGAGCCGCTCCGACGCGAGGGCGGCGACGGTGAGGTGCACGTACATCTCCGGGAACAACGACTGGCTGTCGGGCATGGCGAGACCGTGGAAGCCGAGCTCGTCGAGCCGCCGGACACGATGTTCGAAGGCGGCCCGACCGTCGGTGTCGAGGGATCGGTTGAGAACAAGCGCAGCGACATCCATGTCAGGAGTCTGCGAACGCCGCCTCCGCCACCGCAAGTGCGTTGAGGGCCGATGGGAAGCCCGAGTAGGGCCCGGTCTGGACGATCACCTCGACGACCTCGTCCTCCGACAGGCCGACGTTCAGCGCTGACCGGAAGAACTTGCGCTGCTGGGCCTCCATACCCAGCGCGGTGAACGCCGCGACCGAGCAGATCATGCGCTGCCGGATGGTGATGCCCGGGCGGTTCCAGATCGCGCCGTAGAGATAGTCGACGGCCGTGGTGTACAGGGTGGACGCGAGGGCGTCGGGGGCGGCGTAGTCGTCGGCGGCCCGGGTTTCGTGGAGGGTCGCCATCGTCTGCCGGCCCAGCTGTTCGAGCTCGTCGAGGTCGGCTCCGACGGAATCGACGACGTGAGCAGCATCGCCGGTATCGACCGCATCGCTGGTGTCGACGGAGTCGACACGATCGGCTGGTTCCGCGTGAGCTTGCTCATCGGTCACTGCGGCGACCACCTCGAGCGCGGCGATCGCAGAGGTCAGCCCGGCGTACATCCCGCAGTGCAGAACGGCCTCCTGGATCAGCGTGGGGGCCAAGCCGAGGCCGAGCGCGGCTTCGACGTGACGTCGGAGGAGGTCGCGTTCGCGGTGGCAGGTGAGGGCCACGAGGGTCGCCAGCATGCGCTCCTCGGTGGCGAGCCCTGGTCGGGCCCACACCCGGCCGTACACCAACTCGTCGACCAGGTCGGCCAGTCCAGCGGCGAGGTCCGGCGACGGCTGATCGAGTCCGAGCTCGCGACGACGCGCCGCCCCGGTTCGGCGCAATCCGGCCCGATCCATCATCGAAGCGCTCGAGCCGTCGTGGGCGACACCCCGGTCGGGCATCGGGCGCGGCGGCCGTTGACGTGGTGGCCTCGCTCAGCCAGAGCCAGCGCCGCCCCCCGCCCGAAACCGGACCCGGCGCCGGTGATCGCCATCGTGCTCGACATGGGCCGGATCGTAGCTCGGCGACCGCGCCGCCTCCGAACGGGATCCGGAGCCGATCGACGCCGTCGGATTGACGACCCCGGAGACGGCCGCTACGACGGGGCGGGTGAGCAAGGTGGACTGGCATCGACGAGCCCGCGACCTCACCCCGGCTGGCGTCCACTCCAACGCCCGGCTCGCCGGGGCTGGCACCGTCTTCGCCCGAGGTGAGGGGCCCTGGTTGTTCGACACCGACGGCGAGCGGCACGTCGACTACATGCTCGGGCGAGGTCCCGCCGTGCTGGGCCACACGCCGACTGCGGTCAACGACGCCGTCGCCAGCGCGGTCGCCGACGGCCTGACGCTGGGGCAGGCCACGCCGCTCGAGGTCGAGGCGGCCGAGGCGGCACTGCGGGTGATCCCGTGGGCCGACCACCTCCGTTTCACCAGCAGCGGGACCGAGGCCGTGCAGGCCGCGTTCCGTCTGGCGAGAGCGGCCACCGGCCGCTCGCTGATCGTGCAGTTCCACGGCCTCTACCACGGTTGGCTCGACGGTGTGTCACTCGTGCCCGGCGACGATCCCCGATCGGCTCGCCCTGGCACCACCGGGCAGTCGCCGGACAGCGGCAACCAGGTCGTGTTCCTTCCCTGGAACGATCCCGAAGCGGTGAACGACGCATTCGAGCGGTGGGGCGACGACATCGCCGCCGTGATCACCGAGCCGGTCAACATCTTCGGCGCCACCCAGCCCGCCCCCGGCTACCTGGCCCACCTCCGGAAGGTCACGTCGGCCCACGGCTCGGTGTTGATCTTCGACGAGGTGGTCACCGGCTTCCGTCTCCAGCCGGGATCGGCGGCGTCGCTCGTGGGCGTCACCCCCGACCTCGGCACCTTTGCGAAAGGCCTCGGCTCGGGCTGGCCGGTGTCAGCCGTGGCCGGATCGGCGGCGCTTTTCGACGGGGTCGCCGAGGATCGAGTGAGGTTGTCTGGCACCTACAACGGCAACGCGGCTGCGATGGCAGCGGTCGTGGCGACGGTGGCGGCGACCGAGGACGGCGCGGTCCACCGGGCGATGAACGCGTGGGGCGAGCGCCTTCGAGCAGCCCTGCGGTCGACGGCCGCCGCCCACGGCCGGGCGTTCACCGCCGAGGGCCATCCGACGGCGTTCTGGTCGGTGTTCGACGAGCTCGACGCCGACCGCTCGGTGGGGCAGGCCGAACGGTTGAGCCGACTGCTGTGGGAGGAGCGGGTGATCACCTACCACCGCACCTGGCTGCCCTCGGCCGCCCATGACGACGACGCGCTCGAGTTCACGGTCGAGGCGTTCGCCAGGGCGCTGGCCCGGCTCTGACCCCCGGCGGCTACGGCGGGCTCCAGCTACCCGCCGTCGGGGACCCACGATGGCGAACGCTTCTCCACGAACGCCGCCACCCCCTCGCGACGCTCGGCGTCGAGGGCCTCGTCGGGCGGGGCGTTCGCCGCCAGCTCGGCGTTGGCGGGAGCGGGCCGGCCCACCATGTCGGCCAGCACCCGCTTCGTCACCCGGAGGGCCTCGGGTCCGCTGCGAACGAGGGCGTCGACGTAGCGCCCGACGGTGGCGTCGAGCTCCTCGTCGGGCACGGCACGGTTGACCAGGCCCAGTTCGGCCGCCCTGCTGGCGTCGAGCATCTCACCGGTGAGGAACGACTCGGTCAGGGCCCGGGGGGTGAGGCGGTGGGCGAGGAGGGCCGCCACCGGGATGGGGGCGATGCCGAGGCGGACCTCGGTGATCCCCAACCGGGCCGAGTCCACCATGACCGCCACGTCGCACGCGATCACGAGCGCTGCGCCACCGCCGGCGGCGTGGCCGGCGATGCGACCGACGACCGGTTTGGGGCTGGCGTCGACCCGCTCGACCACGTCGAAGAACGTCGGCGCGTCGGGGCCGAGCGAGGCCGGGTCCTCCTTGAGGTCGGCGCCGGCCGAGAAGGTGGTGCCCGTGTTGGTCAGCACGACGACCCGAACCGATTCGTCGGTCACCGCGGCGTCGAGGTGGGCGAGGAGCGGCTGGAGCAGCGCCTGGCTGAACGCGTTCCGGCGCTCGGTGTGGTCGAGCGTGATGGTGGCGACCCCGTCGGCGACGGTGTAGCTGGTTGGTTCCGACATGGTTCCCGACACTACGGCCGAGCCTCCGCAGCGGGCCAGCGCTACCGACGTCGATGGGCCATCACCTCATCGGACGCTGTTCAGCTCGCGATACACGGCCGGCACCACTCGACGGAGGTACGGGCCGAGCTTGACGAAGCTGTCGCCGGTGGTGCGGAAGTGGTAGCTGATCGGCACCTCGACGTGGCGGAAGCCCTTGGCCAGCAGGTCGAGCGTCAGCACCTGGGCGTAGTTGAAGTCGTGGATGATCTCAGCGCTGGCCGCAGCGGCGGGAGCGAGCGCCCGATAGCCGGTCTGACCGTCGGAGATCCGGGTCCTGGCGACGACAGACAGCAGCCGGGTGAGCACCAGGTTCCCGAGCCGACGATGGGGTCGCATGTGATCGATCCGACCGAGGAACCGGCTACCGGTGACGTAGTCGGCCCGCCCGTCGAGGATCGGCGCCACCATGGCGGCGAGCTCCTCCGGTGGGTACTCGCCGTCGGCGTCGCAGAACACGACGGCGTCGACTCCCCGTCGCACCCCCTCGGCCAGTCCCTCCCGTACCGCCGCGCCGAGGCCGCGGTTGGCGCCGAGCTCGATCACGTCGGCTCCGGCGGCTCTGGCCCGGTCGGCGGTGGCGTCGGTGGAGCCGTCGTCGATCACGAGCACCTCCACCCGTCGACCGTGCACGGTCGACGGCACCCGGGCCACGCAGGCCCCGACGGCCGCCTCTTCGTTGAACGCCGGCATGAACAGCAGCACCGACCCGGCAGCGGGCCGCTCATCACCGTCACCGGCGGACCTCCGACCGGTTGCGGAGGCGGACCTCTCATCGGTTGACCTGACGGGCCGCTCATCGCCGTCGCCGGCGGGCCTCCCACCGGTTGCGGAGGCGGACCTGTGATCGGTTGCGACCGTGTCGGAGCCGGTTCGGGTGGCGGCCTCGGTGCCGCCGACCGGCGGGCCGACGGAACCATCGGCGGTCATGCCAGGAGCGACGGGTGGGCCGAGGCGGAGCCGGCCGAGCAGCGACGGCGCCGGAACCAGCACCGCGACGCCGCCAGCGACGATCGAGTAGGCGGTCTTGAGGGCGTGGGTGCCGAGCGCCGCCACCAGCGCCGGTTCGGGGTCGAACCCGAGGGCGACATAGGCCGCGACGGCAGCAGCCTCGTAGGTGCCGAGCCCGCCCGGCGTCACGGCCACCACCTGGGCCGCCACCGACACGGTGGTGACCAGCAGCGCCTGCCCGGCCGACAGCTCCAGGCCGGCCCAACCCGCCACCTGCCACACAAGAACGGCCTCGGTCGGCCAGGCGAGGACGGAGGCGACCACCGCCACCGGACCCGGCAATCTGACGTCGGGTCGGCGGGCCTCGATCGAGCGGAGCCACCACCATCCCGCTGCGGTCGCCCCGGCCAACGTCACCGCCACGACGACGATCCACCACCCGACGAGCCCGAAGAACGCTGTCGGGGCGGCGGCGGCACCGAGCGCGACGACGGCCACGAGGTCGACCGCTCGGAGCGTCACCGTGGAGGCGGCGGCGGCCTCGAAACCGATCGGGTTCCTACGGACCGCGCTCATCACCCGCAGCGGCTCGCCCATGCGGAACGGCAGCACGTGGTTGGCGCCGAGCGCCAGATGAATCCCGGCGATGGCCTGACCGAAGGTCAGTGTGGGCAGCACCCGACGCCACGCGATGGCCCGCAGCACGAACGCGAAACCGAAGGCGCCGACGGCGATCGCAACACCGGCCGGCCGACCTGCCGCCTGCCGCGCCGCGTCGACGAGCGCAGCATCGTCGACCGCCCGGGCCAGGATCACCACTGCGAGCACTCCCAGCAGCCCGCCACCGGCGACCGAAGCCATCGTCGACGTTCGCCTTGCTGTCGACGCCCGCCCCGCGGTGGATGCTCGCCTCCCGGTGGACCGGGAGCCAGGAACCCACGCCGGCACATTCACGTCCCATACTCTACGGCGTTAGGTTACCCTGACCACCGATGGGCGCCGGTGGCGGAGAGCGGCGGTCGAGTCGGACAGGGAGTGGCCCAGACATCGTGGGGAACACCGAGCGGCGACTGGCCGCAGCCATGACCGTTGTGGCCGCGACGGCATTCGTCGCCACCCTCCTGGGCATCGGCGCCCGCGCCACCTACGGCGCGCGGGTGACCGCCGACGAGCCCCAGTACCTCCTCACTGCGATCAGCCTCGGCGAGGACGCCAGCCTCGACGTCAGCGACGAACTGGCCGACGAGCGCTTCCGGGCCTTCCACGAGGTGGATCTGAACCCGCAGACGATCGACCTCGACGACCGGGGTCGGCGGGTCAGCCCCCACGATCCCCTGCTGCCGCTGGCCCTGGCGGTCCCGGTTCGACTGGGCGGCTGGGTGGGCGCCAAGCTCACCCTGGCGGCGTGCGCCGCGGCGGTGGCTGCCCTCACCCTGCGCCTGGCCGTGACCCGACTGCAGGCGCCGCTCGGGCCTGCTGCGGTGGTGGTGGGCGGGTTCGCCATCGCCCCGCCGTTCGCCGTCTACGGCGTGCAGGTCTACCCGGCGATGCCGGCCGCGCTCTGCGTGGTGGGCGGCGTCCTGGCGGTGACCGCCGAGCCATCGGTCTCCTCCTCGGGCAGGGCTCGGATCGAGGTGGCGACGGCGGCGGCGGTCATCGCCCTGCCATGGCTGTCGGTGAAGTACGTGCCGGTCGCCGCGGTCATCGCGGCTGCTGGGGTGTGGGGCACCTGGCGACGAGACCGGCGGTTCCCGCTCGGCGTTGTCGTCGTCTATGCGTTGGCTGGGGTCGGCTATCTGGCGCTCCACCGCTGGTGGTATGGCGGCTGGACCGTCTACGCCGCCGGCGATCACTTCGTCGACGGCGAGTGGCTGGTCGTCGGATCCGACCCGGACTACCTCGGCCGGACACGGCGGCTGATCGGGCTCCTGGTCGACCGCGGGTTCGGCCTCGCCGCCTGGAACCCGGCCTTCCTGGCGCTCCCGCCTGCGCTCGTGGGGTTGTGGCGGTCGAGGGGCAACCACCGGTGGGTGGTCCTGGCCACGATCGGTGCCGGTTGGGCGACCGCCACCTGGGTGGCGCTGACCATGCACGGCTGGTGGTGGCCCGGCCGCCAGGTGGTCCCGGTGCTCCCGCTGGCGGTCGCAGCGATCGCCAGCCTCGTCGGCCGGAGCAGGGCCGCCCTCGCCGCCGTCGTCGCCGGGGCCGGCCTCGGGTCGCTCTCGTGGCTGATCCTCGCCTGGGAGGCGTCGACCGGTCGGCGGACGCTGATCGTCGACTTCGAGCAGACGATCAACCCGTGGTACCGGGTGTGGCGCATTCTGCTCCCCGACCACCGTCGGATGGCGACCACCGACGTCGCCCTCACCGCCCTGTGGGTGGTGGTGCTGGCCGCCGCCTGCATCGCCGTGGTCGTCGCCGAACGCCGGGCGACCGCCCGGGCCGGCGCGGCGAAGGTACCCACTGAGCAGCCGGCCAGCACCCCGACCTGACGCGCCGAGCGCGGGGCCGGTACTGCGGACGGACGAACCGAGCGCCGCGCCGGATTCGGCGCAGGGCAGGCCTGGCCGAACTGCTCGCTCGCGAACCGCTCGGCGGGCGGTGCCGTAGTGGGTGGCGAGCGTGTCGAGGGGAACGGCCGGGTGATGGGAGAGTTGACAGCGGGGCAGGGACCGGTTGGCGGCGACGTGGCCGACACCGACCGGCGCGAGGCGCAGGACGGTGTTCCGGTCGGTGACCGTCTGCTGCTGGCAGCGGTCGGTGCAACCCCGGTCTCCCTGATCGGGTTCGCCACCTTCGGGATCGTGGACCTCCGCGAGCTCTCGCTGGTCGTGCTCCTGCCGGCACTGAGCGCGCTCGCCACGGTGCTGGCGCTCGATCCCGTCTCCCGCCCCCTCGTCGCCCGAGCGATCACCGCCGGGGCGATCGCCACCTTCCTCTACGACCTGTTCCGTTGGTGGTTCCTCATCGCTGGCTGGATGGACCGTGATCCGATCCCCCACATCGGTACAAGCCTCGGGCTCGAGCCAGGCTGGCTGTTCGGCTACCTGTGGCGCTACGTCGGCAATGGTGGTGGCTTGGCGCTCGTGTTCTTCGTGTCCGGCGTGCGTGGCATCGTCGGCGGGACCGCCCATGGCCTCCTCGTCTGCAGCGGACTCCTCGGCGTTCTGCTCGTGTCACCCCACGGGCAGCAAGCGCTGTTCCCGTTGGAGACGGTGACCTTCGTGGTGGCGATCGTGGGGCACGTCATCTACGGCTCTGCGCTCGGCGTGCTGTCGTGCCGTCACGTCGTCGTGTGGGACCACGCCGATCCGACCGTCGACACCTCGGCACCCCGACGATGCCACGCCCATTGCGAGCGCAGCCCGCACTCGAGATCGATCGACGGCTCCCAGCCGAGGAGTCGGCGCGCCAGGTCGTGATCGGCCACGGTGGCCGAGGGGTCGCCCGCCGTGGCCGGTAGCACTCGACGCCTGACCGGCGCCGCGGCGATCCGTTCGACCGCGTCGATCACCTCGAGGAGGGCGACCGACGAGCCGCCACCGACGTCGATGGTGGCGTCACGAGCCGACGGGCTCCGGCCGGCGGCGATGGTTGCGGCCACCACATCGTCGACGTGGGTGAACTCCCGACGTTGGGTGCCGTCGCCTCGTTGCACGAACGTGGGGCCGTGCGGCTCGGTGGCGAGGAACAGTCGGTGCATGGCCATGTCGGGCCGTTGCCGGGGCCCGTACACGGTGAAGTAGCGGAGCGAGGTGACCGGGAGGCCCCGGGCCCGGTACACCGCTGCCAGGTGCTCACCGGCCAGCTTGGAGACGCCGTAGGGGCTGACCGGTGCCGGCTCCCGGTCGGGTCCGCTCGGCGACGAGGCGCCATAGACCGACGAGCTCGAGGCGTAGACCACCCGTCCCACACCGGCCGCCAGCGCGGCCTCGTAGACCCGCTGGCTCACGTGGATGTTCCGCTCGACCGAGGCCGCGAACCCGACGCCCCAGGAGTCCTGTACGCCGGGTCGACCGGCCAGGTGGAAGACGACGGCGGCGCCTCCGAGGAGATCCGTGAGCGAGTCGAGATCGAGGGGGACGCCGGGCTCGGCAGCGAGGTCGGCCTCGACCAGGGTGAAGGCGGGGTGGCCGGTTGCGTGCGCCAGGTTGGCACGCTTCCGCATCGGGTCGTACCAGGGGTCGAAGTCATCGATCCCGATCACTCGATGCCCCTGGATCAGCAGTGCATCGACGAGGCGGGAGCCGATGAAGCCCGCCGCTCCCGTGACCACCATCGACGGTCCGTCGCCGTGCTCGCCCGCCTCGTGAGCTGCGCCGACCCCCGGAACCCTGTCAGCCGTCCCGACACGAACCATTCGGCATACCTTAGACACGTCGGTAGGCAACCGCACCTCGCGGCGCCGCCAACCGCCTGCGCGAGCCGCCGCCGCTCGGCCACTGGCAGCTCCTCTGCGCGGCCTGCGTGCAAAACGCTGCCAAAGGCGGTGGCCAGGTCACCCTGGCAGATCCAGCGCCCACCGCCCGTGCAAAACGCTGCCAAAGGCGGTGGCCAGGTCACCCTGGCAGATACAGCCCCCACCGCCCGTGCAAAACGCTGCCAAAGGCGGTGGCCAGGTCACCCTGGCAGATCCAGCGCCCACCGCCTGTGCAAGACGCTGCCAGAGGAGGGGTGGGGTGGCGGGTGTGCGGGTTGGAGGGGGGTCAGTCGACGACGACGTTGGACTCGAACCGGCGGAGCGCGTCGGTCCACCGGCCGCGGTCGATGCCGCCGGGCTCGATCGCCGAAGCAGCCGCCGAGCCCATGTCGATGACGTGGTGGAGATTGTCGGGCACGCCCAGGCCCTGCCGACCGAAGCTGAGCACGCCCGGTATGCCCCCGAGCCATCGGTCGACCACGGCCCGAGCTGCCGCCGTCGCCTCCTCATACACCGGGTAGACGGCTGGCAGGCGCCGGACCACGGTGTCGACGGGTTTCGGGTCGGGAAGCCCGACCCTGGCCAGGTCGGTCACCACGCGGGCGGTGAGGTCATGGGTCGACGCCGACCAGATCTCATCGCCGAGCCAGCACGCCAACTCGGCGCAGAGGACGGTTCGGTCGCCCGGATCGTCGCCGTCCCGGTAGTTCTTGGGCTCCGACAACCGGCTGATCGAGGTGTCCAGCGAGGGGAAGTAGTGGGCGTCGAACGGCGTGTACCTGGGGCGGGGAACGACGAGGTAGACGAGCACCATCGCCCGTGTCCGCAGCGCACGAGCCGCAGCAGCGACGGCCTGGTCGACCGGCGGATCGAGGACGTCGACCAACGTGGGCACCGGCATCGTGGAAGCCACCACGTCGACCTCGGTGACCGACGTCGACGACACCGCCGACCGGCCCGACGACGCGGCCGACCCGACCGGCCAAGCCGACGAGCTCGACGAGCCTGACCCGACCGGCGATACGCACGAGGCCGACGAGCCTGACCCGACCGGCGATACGCACGAGGCCGACGAGCCTGACCCGACCGGCCAAGCGGGCGAGGCCGACGAACCCAACTCGACCGACCGAGCGGGCGAGGCCGACGAGCCTGACTCGATCGTTGGCGGTGAACCGGGGCTCGCCACCAGCCTGGTTACCGGGGATCGCAGCCGGATATCGGCGCCGGCGGCGGCCGCGGCGTCGGCCAGGGCCTCGGAGACCTGGCCGTAGCCCCGACGGGGATAGTAGAAGGTGCGACCGTCGGGCCGCCGTGCCCGGAACGCCTTCGTCAGCACGTCGATCGGGGACGAGGCCGACACGCGGCGTCGAGCGAGCTCGGCGGTCAGCTCACCGGGGTCGACACCATAGAGCTTGGCCGCATACGGCCGGTAGAACTCGTCGGTGACGGTGGGACCGAGGCGCCGTGACACGTCGCCGACGAAGCCGATCGAGCGCCCGGCTCGGGCCCGCACCGGGCCGACAATCGACTCGACGGCCACCCGGACCCCGAACCCGGGCGGCAGCTGGCGGACGAGGCTGCCGGGGCGGAGCGGGAACGCGACCCATCGATCGCGGAGGCGGATCCGGCCGTTCCGCTCCCGAGCCTGGAGGTCGGGGCCGAGCAGGTCGGTCAACCGCTGGAGGAACACGGGGTCGGTGGCGGCGTGGAGGCGGTGCGAGCCGTGGTCGACCCGAATCCCGGCGACCTCGAAACTTCCCGCCATGCCGCCCACGGTGTCGCTCGCCTCGAACACCACCACGTCGTGGCCGGCCTCGGCTGCGGTCAGCGCGGCGGCGAGGCCGGCCGGACCGGCCCCGATCACCCCGAGGCTGCTCACCCGCCGCGAGCCGATCGGCTCACCGGTCGCCGCTGGCCGGCATCTCGGTCGATCCAGGCCGGTCGGCGGCGGCGTCGGTCCGGTCGGGGCAGATCACCTGCTGATGTCCCTCGATCAGCTCCACCCGGCCACGTGTACCGGGCACTGGGGCGTCGAGGTGCGAGGCGGCCACGAGCACATCGGGGCCGGCGTCGAGCCGGACCGTCAGCAACCAGCCACTCCCCCGATACTCGCGGGCCGTGACCTCACCGTGGGCCCGCACGGCGCCGCTGCCCCCCACGCCGCTGGGCAATCCAGCCGGCGCCGCATCGGCCACGACCCCACCCTCAGCGTGAGCGCCGCCGCTCCTCATCTCGCCGACCGCAGCGCCAGCCACGACTCCACCCTCAGCCCGACCGCCACCGCTCCCCATCGTGCCGACCGCAGCGCCAGCCACAACTCCACCCTCAGCGTGAGCGCTCTCGCTCCCGGGGACACCGGACGGTGCCGCACTGGCCACATCCCCGCCCTCCTCCCGCACACGGTCGCTCCCCGCGTCACGGGACGGCCCCGCACTGGCCACATCCCCGCCCTCCTCCCGCACACGGTCGCTCCCCGCGACACGCTCGATCCGCTCGGCGGGCTGCGCCGCGCCGGTGGTGGGGACGAAGCGGAGATCGTCGGGCCGGGTCATCGCCACCATGTCGGACCCGACCGCGCCCGGCCCATGCGAGGCGCTCGTTCCGATCGATCCGAGCGCGGTGCGAGGGGCGGCGCCGTCGACACCGTCACGCTCGATCGGGAGGAAGCTGGCCTCCCCCATGAACCCGCCGACGAAACGATCGGCCGGGTGGTGGAACACGGCAGCCGGCGCGCCGATCTGGGCGATCCGGCCGCGCCGGAGCACCGCGATGCGATCGCCGATCGCCAGTGCCTCCGCCTGATCGTGGGTGACGAAGAGCGCCGGCGTGCCCGTCGCCCGCAGCGCGGCGACCACATCGGCCCGGAGACGGACCCGCAGGTTGTGATCGATGCTCGCGAACGGCTCGTCGAACAGCATCAACGCCGGACCGGGAGCCAGGGCGCGAGCCAAGGCGACCCGTTGGCGCTCGCCCCCCGAGAGCTCGTGGGGATAGCGATCGCCGTGCCGGTCCAGGCCAACCAGGTCGAGCATCTCGGCCACCCGGTCCCGGAGCTCCCGGCCCGAGGCTCGGCGCCCGCCGGGGTTGCGGATGCCGAAGCCGACGTTCTCGTTCACGGTGAGGTGGGGGAACAATGCGTGGTCCTGGAAGACGAGCCCGACCGCCCGCCGCTCGGGCGGGATCCGGATGGTGCCGTCGTCGACGAGCTGACCGCCGAGCGCCACCCGTCCACCGTCCGGGGCGAGCAGGCCGGCGATCGTGCGAAGCAGTGTGGACTTGCCACAACCGCTCGGACCGACCACGGCCACCAGCTCGCCGGGTTCGAGATGCAGCGTGATGTCGTCGAGGGCGGTCACCTCGCCGAAGCGCTTGGCGAGGTGCTCGACCGCCAGGGGCGACGGTGCGACGGCGGCAGCGATGGCGGCATCGGTGGGATCGGGGCTGTTCGCCACCTCGTTCATCGCCCCTCTCCTACCAGCCGGCGCGACAGGATCGCTACCGGGACGATCGCGACGGCGATGATCGTGACGGCCGGCAGGGCGGCCTGCTCGAAGCGCGACTCCGAGGCCAGGTTGTAGGTCCACACCGACAGCGTGTCGAACCCGAGCGGGCGCAGGAGCAACACGATCGGCAGCTCCTTGAGCGCATCGACGCCCACCAGCACCGCGGCGGTCAAGACGCTCGTGCGGCCGAGCGGGAGATGGATGCGGCGGATGATGTCGAGCGGCCGGCGCCCGAGGCTCCGACCCGATGCCGTCATCTCCTCCGGCACCTGCACGAGACCAGCCTCCACCGCCTGCAGGCCGGGTGCAAGGAACCGGACCGAGTAGGCGTAGACCAGTCCGATGAACGAGCCGGTGGCGACCACGCCGGGCAGACCGAGGCCGACGCCGTCGAGGGCCTGATCGAGGGCGACGAGGGTGAGGACCACGCCGATGGCCACCACCGGGCCCGGCACCGCGTATCCCACGGCGGTGAGCCGCGCTGCGAGGCCGGTGGCCCGGAAGCGGGAGAACCGGGCCGCGTTGGCCACGAGCACCGCCACCACCAGGCAGACCAGTGCGGTGATCGCGGCGAGCGTCGCCGAGTTGACGAGGAACTCGATGAAGCGGTCGAGGAGGGGTGTGCCCCGCGGTCCGGTCGCCTCGCCGATGGCCCACACGATGAGTTGGATGACGGGCGCCCCGAACGCCGCGAGCAGCACGGCGGCGCACACCGCGGTGGCAGCGACCGCCCGCCCGCCCCGCAACGGCTCCGGCGTGATTCCCGCCGCCTCGCCGGCCGCCTGGCCGAACCGGGCACGGCCCCGCAGCGCCCGCTCCAAGCCGATGATCAAGAGGGCGACGACGAGCACGAGGGTGGCGAACTCGCTGGCCGCATCGCGGTCGAACGTGCCCCGCCAGATGCGGAACACGCCGACCGAGACCGTGTCGACCCCGAAGTACTGCACCGTGGCGAAGTCGGTCAGGGTCTCCATCATCACCACCGCGACCCCGCCGGCCAGTGCCGGTCGGAGCAGGGGCACCGCCACCCGCCTGGCCGACTCGACCGGCCCCGCTCCCAGGCTGCGAGCCACGGCGTAGGCCGCTCCGGCCTGGTCGGCCAGGGCCGCCCGGGCCAGCAGGAACACGTAGGGGTAGAGGACGAGGGTGAACACGAGCACGGCGCCGCCCATCGACCGCACGTCGGGGAACCACGCGTCGTCGCCGAAGGCGCTGCGCCACCACTCCTGGATCGGCCCGGTGAACCCGACGACCGACAGCGTCACGAATCCCAGCACATAGCCCGGCATCGCCAGCGGTGCGATGAGGAGCCAGCCGAACAGGCGCGAGCCGGGGAAGCGGTAGGCGCTGGTCAGCCAGGCCAAGGAGCCACCGAGCACGAGGGTGCCGAGGCCGACGCCGATCAGGAGCACTGCGGTGTCGACGAGCTGACCCGGGAGGCGGGTGCTCCACTGCTGGCGCCACACCTCGACGTTCGGGTCGAGGATGCTGGTGGCCAGGAACGCGATCGGGGCGACGACGAGCAACGCCACGAGCAACGCCGACAGCGGCCAGCCGGCAAGGCTGAGCCGGTCGCCGATCGACCGCTCGATCCGCCGGGGTGCTCGCCCCGCTCGTGGTCCGGCCACCGTCGGCACGCCCATCGGCTGGCTACTCGTAGCCGGCCTCGTCGAGCAGCCGGACCGCCTCGGCGTTGAGCGCCCCGAACTCGGCGGCGTTGAGCTGGTCGGTCACGAAGGTCTCGCCGAAGGTGGTGGCGATCAGCGGCTCCGGGGCGACGCCGGGGTTGACCGGGTACTCGTGGTTCCCGTCGACGAAGGCGCTCTGCCCTTCGGTCGCGAGCCACTCGAGCAGGTCCCGGGCCAGCTCCGGATCGTCGGCGTGGCGGGTGACACCGGCGCCCGAGATGTTCACGTGGGTACCACGGCCATCCTGGTCGGCCCAGACCAGCTCGACGGGGAAGTCGGGGTCCTCCTCGAGCAGGCGGGCGAGGTAGTAGTGGTTGACGATCGCCACGTCGCACAACCCGTCGGCGACTGACTCGAGGGAGATCACGTCGTTCGGGAGAATCTCCGCGTTGTCGGCCCAGCCGGCCACCACGGTGCGGGCCTCGTCCTGGCCGAGGTTGGCGATGAGGCTGGCCACCAGCGATTGGGTGTAGGTGTTCGACGAGTTCCGCAGGCAGATCCGGTCGGCCCATTCGGGCTGGGCCAGCTCCTCGTAGGTGGTCGGGACGTCTTCTGCGGCGACACGATCCGGGTGGTAGACGATCGTTCGGGCTCGGAGACTCAGCGCGAACCACCGGCCGTCGGGGTCGCGGAGGCTCTCGGGAACCGCCTCGTCGAGGATCGGCGAGTCGACCCCGGCGAAGATCCCCTGCTCGGCGGCGGTGGCGAGGTTGCCGGCGTCAACGGTCATGTAGATGTCGGCCTGGGTGTCCTCACCCTCGGCTGCGATCCGCTCCCGCAACTCGGCATCGGAGCCGGTGAGGAACTCGATCGACACGCCCGTCTCCTCGGCGTACTGGTTGAAGGCGGCCTCGAGGTCGTAGTGACGGCCGCTGTAGATCCTGATGACCTGATCGTCGCCGTTGGAGCAGGCGCCGGCAACCAGGGTCAGCGCCAAGGCCAGCATCGCCACCCTCGACCATCGTGTCCGCATCGTCGTCTCTCCGTCGTCTCTCCGCACGTGGCCCGGCCGGGTTGGCTTCGCCGTTAAGTATGCCTAATCTGGCCGGCGAATCGCAATGAACACCGGGTTCGACCCGGTCGACCAGAGCTCGACGAAAAGGAATCGCCCGATGCCTCCCACCCGTACCCCCCTTCGGCCCTCCCCGCGATCCCGGCGGGCGCGGGCTGCCGCCTGCCTCGCCGCGCTGGCGATGCTGGTTGCGGCCTGCGGCGACGACGACGGCGCCGAGGTGCGCGATCTCGGTGAGACGACGGACCCGGCGTCGGGATCCGGGTCGGGATCCGGCTCAGGCTCGGGCTCGGCCTCCGAGGCGGACAGCTCGTCGGGGTCCGAGGCCGACACGTCGGAGACGTCGACGGGTGAGGCCGACGACACGACCGATACCTCGTCGGAGTAGCGACAACTCGTCGGAGTAGCGACACCGAGCTGCGCTGGTCGGGCGGTTCGCTGTCTTGGCCCACCGGCCAGCTCGGAGCTACCGTTTCGGTGAGCCGTTCGCTGTGCCTTGACACCGACACGAGGGGGCCGAGCGTGATGTCGAGACCCGTTTCGACCCCGGTGGTCGACGCCGACGAACGCTGGCCGCGAGCCCGGGTCACCGCCATCGAGCCTCACCCGACCCACACGGTCGTGCTCGCTGGGGGAAGCGGCTCGCCGGTGACGGTCACCGTCGCCTGCCGGCCCGATGTCGAAGCGGCCAGGCGGCAGGTGCGGTCGGTCCGCCGCATCGACCAGGTCGAGCTGACCATCGCCGGGGAACGGTGCCGCGCCTCGGTGCGGGGCACCCGCCACCGGCTTCCCTTCGAGACGGCGGTGCCAACCGCCGTCGGCCTGGGGTTGGCCGCGATCGGTGTCCGAACCGTGATCCAGCAGGCGACGGGCTGACCGCCTCCGCCGGCGACGATCACCGCAGCCCGAACCGAAGGGCCACTGGTAGGGTTACTTGACGAGCCTCGAGGAGTCCGACCATGAGCTATGAGTCGACCGAACACCATCCAGCGTTCGAGGAGTACAGCGAGACCATCTTCGAGCTCGCCGAGGACGGGATCGAGGTCATCCAAGCCCGGATCGCCGAGCGCCTCGACATCTCCCGCCCCGCGGTCTCCGAGATGATCAAGCGAATGGCGACCGAAGGACTCGTCGCGACGAACGACGACGGGACCATCGCCCTCACCGCGAGCGGACGGTCGTTGGCCACCACGATCGTGCGCCGGCACCGGATCGCAGAGCGCTTCCTCACCGACATCCTCCAACTCGGGTGGGCCGAGGCCCACCACGAGGCCGGCAAGTGGGAGCACGTGATCTCCCCCGTCGTCGAGGCCGCGCTCCTGCGGGTGCTGGACGACCCGACCACCTGCCCCCACGGCAATCCGATCCCCGGCAGCGACTACGCCCGTCCCGATTCCGCTCGCCCGCTCGCCGACGTCGAACCCGACCATGCGTTCACCGTGGAGCGGATCCCCGAGGAGCTCGAGTTCGAGGCTGGGCAGCTCGCGTTCCTCGAGCAGGCCGAGCTCGTTCCAGGGCAGGAGGGCACAGTCCTCGCCGCCGCCCCCGACGGGACGCTCACCATCCAGATCGGCGGGAAGGCAACCGGCATCAGCGACTACACCGCCTCTCGGATCATCGTGCGCGACGTGGCCGCAGCCTCCTGATCGCCGGCCACCTCCACGACGTGACATCGGCACCCATGACCCAGCCGACCAACGGAGACTTCGAGGAGTGGGCGAGCTGGTTCAAGTGCCTCGCCGACCCCACCCGACTGCGCATCCTCTACCACATCGCGAGCCTGGATGAGCCCACCACGGTCGGCGGGATCGTCGATGCGTTGACGCTGACGCAGTCGAACGTGTCCCACCACCTCCGGGTCCTCGCAGACCGGGGTTTCGTATTGCTGGCGAGCGAGGGCGTGCGGACCCTGGTCTCGGTCAACCCGCTGTGCATGGTCGAGCTGCCGGGTGCCGCGGCCGCGATCATGGGCACCCGACGGTAGGGCTTCGAGTCGAGCTCGAATCCCTCGTCGACCAGCGACGGCTTAAGATCGTCGTCGATCTCCGATGAGCAGCGACGCACCGTGACCAACAATCCTCTCGCCTACTCGTTCGACGCCGACCGCTCCGACCTCGACGGCGACCCCGTCGAGGTGCTCGGCGGCAAGGGCCACGGTCTCGCGCTGATGACCGAAGCCGGCCTGCCGGTGCCCCCCGGGTTCACCCTCACCACCGCGGCGTGCCGGGCGTTCCTGACCGATGGTTGGTCGACCGAGCTCGCGGAGGCGATCGCCGACGAGGTCGCGGCGCTGGAGCGGGCGACCGGCAAAGAGCTCGGCTCGGCCACGCAACCGTTGCTCGTCAGCGTTCGCTCAGGGGCGTCGGTCTCCATGCCGGGGATGATGGACACGGTGCTGAACGTGGGGATGACCCCGGCGGTCGAGCGGGCGCTGGCCGACCTCAGCGGCGACCCGGTCTTCGCCGCCGACACCCATCGTCGAGCGCTCCTCGGCTACGCCGAGATCGTGCTCGGGGCGCCGCGGGAGGTGCTGGCCACGGCGTCGGCCAGCACGGATCCGGCCGAGGTTGCGGCCGCGCTACGGGCGGAGGGGTTCGAGGTGCCGGGCGAGCCGATGCGCCAGATCGAGCAGTCGGTCAAGGTGGTGTTCGAGTCGTGGACGGCACCCCGGGCGGTCCGGTACCGGGCGGTCGAAGGGATCGACGAGTCGCTCGGCACCGCGGCCACCGTGCAGGCGATGGTGTTCGGCAACCTGGGCGACCGGTCGGGGACGGGTGTGGCGTTCACCAGGAACCCGACGACCGGCGAGCGGGGGCTGATGGGCGACTTCCTCCTCCGTGCCCAGGGTGAGGACGTCGTCGCCGGCACGAACGTCACCGAGCACCTCGACGAGATGAGCAGCCGCTGGCCTGACGTGTACGCCGAGCTGGAACGCATCGGCGGCCAGCTCGAGGCCCGCTACCGGGACATGGTCGACATCGAGTTCACCGTGGAGCAGGACCGACTCTGGATGCTCCAGGCCCGTCGGGGCAAGCGCAGTCCGATCGCCGCGTTCCGGGTTGCGATCGACATGGCCGAAGACGCCGACTTCCCGCTCGACCGGGCCGAGGCGGTCGAGCGGTGCCGCCGCTACTTCGACGACCCACCGCTCGTGCTGGACGGCACCGACGAGGACCTGCCAGTAGCCGCAACCGGCCTGGCCGCCTCGCCGGGCCACGGCTCCGGCGTGCTGGTGCTCGATCCGGACCGGGCGGTCGAGCTGGCCGATCAGGGGATCGACGTGGTCCTGGCCCGTCGCGAGACCTCGCCGGCCGACGTCCACGGCATGGCTGTGGCCAAGGGTCTGTTCACGACGCTCGGCGGCATGGTCAGCCACGCCGCGCTCGTGGCCCGCGAGTGGGGGATCCCGGCGGTGGTGGGGGCGTCGGAAGCGGAGGTGATCGACGGCGCGGTCGTCACGACGGGCGGCCGCATCGAAGCCGGCGAGGTGGTGACCGTCGACGGCGAGACCGGCCGACTGCTCATCGGCCGTTCGGCAGCCGACGGGGTCGAGGCCCCCGAGGTGACGATGGTTCGCTCCTGGGCTGCCGACAGCGCGGCGGGCGACACGGCGACCAGCTCCGGCCCGAGCACCGCCCACAGCCCCGGGAGCGCCCGCTCCGACGACGGCGAGCTGACGTTCCGGGCGCTGCATGCCTTGCGGATCAAGGGCATGGCCGACGCCGACACGGTGGCCGCGCTCGCCGGCGTCGATCCGGACACCATCCGACCCGAGCTCGACGCGCTCGTCGACCGGGGCTCGGCGACGTTCATGGAACCTCGGGGGATGTGGCTGCTCGGCGCCGAAGGGCGGGAGGCCCACGGCCCTGCGCTGGTGGCGGCGGTGGCCGATCTCGACCTCGACGAGATCCCGTACGAGGAGTTCCTGGCCCTGAACGGCCGGTTCAAGCAGTTGTGCACGGATTGGCAGATGCGTGACGGTGAACCGAACGATCACAGCGACGCCGACTACGACGCGGCCATCGTCGCCCGCTTGGGCGAGCTCGACGCCGAGGCGGGGCCCGTGGTCGACGCGATCGGCGCCGTGGTTCCGTGGATGGCCGGCTACCGGGCTCGACTGTCGGCGGCGCGGACCCGGGCCGAGGGTGGCGACCCGAAGGCGTTGACCGGCGTCATGTGCGACAGCTACCACGACATCTGGATGGAGCTCCACGAAGACCTGATCCTCACCAAGGGCATCGATCGGGCGGCCGAGGGAAGCTTCTGAACCAGGCGACCGGGTCAGGCGACCGGATCACCCGACCTGGCCCCGGCCGCTCCGGGATCGGGACTCTTCGCTACCGGTTGCTGTGGCGGTCGACCAGGAAGCCCTCGACCGGCTGGGGCCGACCCAACGCGTAGCCCTGGGCATAGCCCATCCCCACCCGACCGAGCTCCTCGACGAGCGACTCGTCCTCGACGCACTCGGCGACGGTGGCGATGCCGAGGTCGGTGGCGAGCTGGGCGATCGACCGGACGATCGAGCGGGCGACCAGATCGTGTCCCACCTCCCGGATCAGTGAACCGTCGACCTTGAGGAAGTCGACGGCACGGAGGCGGCGGAGGTACTCGAAGGTCGAGAAGCCGATCCCGAAGTCGTCGAGCGCGAACCGGCAGCCGAGAGCCGACAGCGCCTCGATGCAGCGGAGGACCCGCGAGTAGTCCGACATCGCGCTGCGCTCGGTGATCTCGAACACGATCCGGTCGGCGTCCACCCCCTGCGAACCGAGGCGGGTGATCGAGCGCTCCAGGAAGGCGTCGGATTCGATCGAGCGGGGCGACAGGTTCACGGTGATGAAGTCGAGCGACGGGGTCGCCTGCTCCGGGCCGATGATCGTGTCGGCGACCCTGTCGACCACCCAGGTGTCGATCTCGGCGATCAGCCCGAGCCGCTCGGCAGCCGGGACGAAGGACCCGGCCGACACGATCGTGCCGTCGGGCTCCTCGAGCCGGATGAGGATCTCCGCCCCCGCCACCGATTCCGTGCCGTCGGTTGTCACGATCGGTTGGGCGTAGAGGCGCAGCTCGTCGGCCTCGAGCGCCCGCCGGAGGCGGGTGGCCCACTCCCGATCGGTGCGGGAGCTAGGGGAGTCGTCGTCCTGAATCGAGCCGACCGACACCCGGTCGCGTCCGCCGCGCTTGGCGCCGTAGCAGGCGGCGTCGACAAGGCCCACGATCTCGTCGGGATCGTCGGCGCCCGTCGGGATCGGGCTCACCCCGAGGCTGAGCGTGATGTCGAAGGCGCGGCCCTCCCAGTTGAAGCGCAGACCGGCCGCGGCGTGGCGCAGGCGTTCTGCGACCCGAACCGCGTCCGCCAGCGAGCAACCGGGGAGGAGCACTGCGAACTCGTCACCGCCGAAACGGCTGACCGTGTCGTCGGAGGCGACGGAGGCGACGAGCACCTCGGCGAGCCGCTGCAGGAGGGCGTCACCGGCTCGGTGACCGGCGGTGTCGTTCACGAGCTTGAAGTGGTCGACGTCGACGAAGATCACGCTGCCGGGGCTCTCGCGGCGATCGTCCTGGAGGAGGTCGCCGAGGATCCGGTCGAACCGGCGCCGGTTGACCAGGCCGGTGAGGGCGTCGTGGCTGGCCTCGTGCTCCAGGCGGGCCGACAGCCGGGTCAGTTCGCGGTTTCGCTCGGCCAGGCGCTCCTGGGCCCGCACCCGCTCCAGGGTCTCGCCGAGCGCCGCCGCCACCGCCGTGACCATGGCCAGTTGATCGGCGCTGAACGCCCCGCGTGCCGTCCCGCAGTTCATCACCCCGACGACCTCGTCGCCGGCCCGGATGGGCACACTCAGCGACGACCGGAGACCGTCCTGCACCAGGCGACGGTGCTCGGGGAACGGCGAGCGCTCCAGGTCGCCCAGGAAGACGACCCGCCCCTCGTCGAAGGCCTTGGCCACCGCGCTGCCACCAGCAGGGAACACCGAGCCGACCCCTAACCCCGGCTCATCGGCCGCCGGCGTGTGGACCCCGACGACCTCGAACTGCGAACCAGCGGTGGGCACGACGAGGCTGACCCGCTCGGCCAGTGCTACGGCCCCCACGACCTCGGCG
This sequence comes from Acidimicrobiales bacterium, assembly GCA_965216205.1. GTDB lineage: Bacteria > Actinomycetota > Acidimicrobiia > Acidimicrobiales > SZUA-35 > CADEDH01. The sequence continues at coordinate 5,016,492 of OZ244139.1, forward strand.
GCGGCCTGAAACGCCTCCTGCTCGGTTCCGGCGACCGACAGGTGGAGCCCGAGGTCGTTCATGCGTTCGAGCTGGCGCCGTTGCGCCTCCGCTTCGGCCAGGCGCTCACGGAGCTGACCGACGGCGGCGAAGCGCTCGAGGTTGGCGGAGATCAGCTTGGCGATGTCGCCGAAGAGCCGGGCGTCGCTCTCGCCATAGGAGACACCGCGGCCGACCGCCACGTTGATGGTTCCCACGGGTTCGTCCATCACCACCAGGGGTGCGCTCATCGTGTGGTCGAGACCAGCCTCGAGCATCATCGCCGCCGGCACCCGGTCGGGGATCAGGCTCGCCTGCCAGCAGTCGACCCCGCCCTTGCGGATGGCGGTGCCCGGCCCGCTGTTCTCCAGGGGCAGACGTTGACCGAGGGGGACGGTTCCCGCCTCGCCTTCCAGCCCGAGCACCTCCAGTTCTTCGGTGCCGGGGATGATCAGGGTCACGCTCGCCCGGTCGCAGCGCACCAGCTCGGGCAGGAACGACGAGATGGCGGCGTAGAGATCGGCCTCCGTCTCGCTCCTGACCGCCCGGCTGTAGAGCGCTGCCATCGACCGCGACAACTCGAGTTCGGTTTCGGTGCCGTGGCGCGTGGGGTCCATGTGGGTGTCATCGGCAGATGTCGAGCCCAGCGTTAGCGGCGAACCCCTCGCTGTCGGGGTGGCGGCCATACTCGGTGAACCGCAGGTTCTTCGGCGGGGTTGTCGCGTTCTCGGATGGCCGTTCGTATAGAGGCCGAGGGATCGGAACCCGTCCGACCCGAGCGAGAGGAGCGATCATGCCGCACTACATGTTGTCCGTGCATTCCGTCGAGGGTGAGCAGGCCCCGGAGATGTCACCTGAGCAGATGCAGCAGGCGATGGCCGAGATCCAGGATCTCGAGGCCCGGATGGAGGCCGAGAACGCACTCGTGTTCTCCGGCGCCCTCCACGGGGCCGATTCGGCAACCGTCGTCCGTAGCAGCGACGATGAGGTCGTGACCACCGACGGGCCGTTCGCCGAGGCCAAGGAGCGGATCGCCGGGCTGTACCTGATCGACGCTCCCGATCTCGACAAGGCGCTGGACTGGGCGGCCAAGACGTCTGGCTGCGTGGGACGGCCGATCGAGGTCCGCCCCTTCCAGCACGCCCGGAAGGTGTGAACAGCGACGACGACCTCGGCCCCGAGCGGATCGGGGCGATCTTCCGTGAGGAGTCGGGCCGGGCGATCGCGTCGCTGGTCCGCCGATTCGGCGATATCGACCTCGCCGAGGAGGCGGTGCAGGATGCGTTCGCCCGGGCGCTCGCTCGCTGGCCGATCGACGGGCTCCCGCCCGCACCGGCCGGATGGATCATCACGACCGCCCGGAACCGGATCGTCGACCATCACCGACGAGAGGCCGACCGAGACGGTCGGCACCGTCGGGCGGCGCTGCTGGCGGCTCAGGTCACTCCGGATCCCTTCGAGGATGACGGTCCGGTGGACGATGATCGCCTGCGGCTGATCTTCACCTGCTGCCACCCTGCGCTGTCCACCGAGACCCAGGTGGCGTTGACCCTCCGCCTCATCGGTGGGCTGCAGACCGAGGAGATCGCCCGGGCGTTCCTGGTCGAGCACCGCACGATGGCCCAGCGTCTCACCCGGGCGAAGCGGAAGATCAAGGCCAACTCGATCCCGTATCGGATTCCTGCCGTCGCCGAGCTGCCCAACCGGCTCGCGTCGGTGCTCGTCGTGATCTACCTGATCTTCAACGAGGGCTATGTCGCCGCGTCGGGCGACGACCTGACCAGACCGGGCCTGAGCGACGAAGCGATCCGGCTCGGGCGGCTGCTGGCCGAGTTGATGCCCGACGAGCCGGAGGTGCTCGGCCTGCTGGCCCTCATGCTGCTCACCGAGGCTCGTCGCCGGGGTCGGATCGACAGCGACGGGTCCATCGTGCGCCTCGAGGACCAGGATCGCCGACGGTGGGACCCGCACCTGATCGCCGAGGGCCATGAGCTGGTTCGACGCTGCGTCCGGCGGGACCAGCCTGGCCGCTATCAGCTCCAGGCGGCGATCGCCGCGGTTCACGCCAGCGCCCCGACGTTCGACGACACGAGCTGGGAGAAGATCGTCGATCTGTACGACCAGCTCCACGCGATGACGCCGACGCCCATCGTGGCGCTCAACCGGGCCATCGCCGTCGCCGAGATCGAAGGGCCCGAGGTCGCACTGGAGCTCGTCGACCGACTCGACCTCGGCCGCTACGCCTTGTGGCACGCCACTCGAGGCGACCTCCTGGCCCGCCTCGGCCGGCACCTCGAAGCTGCCGCCGCGTTCGCCGACGCGAGCCGGCTGACCGACAACCAGCCCGAACGAGATCTGCTCGATGGGCGCAGCTCGGCCAGCCGCGCCGAGGCCCGTCGCTCATCAGCGACCTGATCGACCTGCATCGACTCGGTGCTCGACGATACTTCTCGCGAGCTACGGCTGCTGCCCGGGTCGACGTGCGAGTCGAGGTGCGAGTCGAGGTGCAAGTCGAGGTGCGAGCGGAATGGTGAGCGTGACGACGGCGCCGCCGAGCGGACTCTCGTCGATGGTGAGGCGACCGTGGTGGGCGGCGACGACGGCGGCCACGATGGCCAGGCCGAGCCCCGCGCCGCCCTCGGCGTCCGAGCGCGCATCGTCGAGTCGGGTGAACCGGTCGAGCACCTGGCGGCGATGGGTCGCCGGGATGCCGGGGCCGTCGTCGTGGACGCTGACGGTTCCGTGATCGTGGTCGACCCCGGTGACGACGTGGATTCGGCCGGCGGCATGTCGATGGGCGTTGTCGAGCAGGTTGCGCACGGCCCGGCGAAGGGTGGGCTCGTCACCGTTGACCTGGACCGCCCGAACGCCGGTGGTGTCGACCTCGACCCTCGCTGCGGTGTGGCGGCCGGCCTCCTGGAAGAGAAGATCGTCCAGGTCGACGGGGCCGAGGCGCAGGCTGAGGCCACCCTCGTCGGAGCGTGCCAGCAGCAGGAGGTCGTCGACCAGGCGTTCCAGGTGGGCCTCCTCGGCCAACACCGTTTCGGCCAGCTCGTCGGGCGAGGTCCGGTCGGGGTGGGTCCGGGCCACCTCGGCGTGCTGGCGAATCGCGGCCAGCGGCGATCGGAGCTCGTGGGAGGCATCGGAGACGAACCTGCGCTGTCGCCGGTGGGCAGCGTCGAGCCGGTCGAGCATGTCGTTCATCGTGATCGCCAGGTCCTCGATCTCATCGCCCGAGGCCGGGACGGGGACCCGCCTGGTGAGATCGGCGGCGGTGAGCGAGGCGACCTGGGTCCGGATCGCGTCGACGGGATCGAGCGCCGCCCCCACGACCCGCCACGTGGTCAGACCGACCAGTCCGATGAGCAGCGGCAACCCGACGGCGAGGGCGGAGGCGGCCGCGCTGACCGATTCCAACGCCGGGTCGAGCTCCCGGCCGACCACGACGGTGGCGCCCGTCGTCGGGGTTGCGGTCACGATGACCCATTCGTCGTCGGGGTCGGCGACCGGCACGGACCGGCCGACGCCCACCTCGCCGGCCAGGGAACCGACCGTGCGGGCGTTGGCGCTGGCGGCGACGACGCGCTCGTCGACGACGATCTGGATGAAGCGGTCGCTCCCTTCGTCGAGTTGGAGCTGCTCGGTCGGGATACCCGCAGCGAGCGAGAGGGCGATGTCGTCGGCTCTCGCCTGTGCCGGGTGCTCGACCGACTGCACGTAGCTCTGCCGCAGTATCACGAGCAGCGCCGCGGCCGTGGCCAGCAGTGCCAGCCCGACGACCGACATCGCGCCCAGGGTCGCCCGGCCACGGACGGTGGTGGGACCACGGCTCGTCCCGACCGCGGTCACGTCATCCCCCCTCCGGGTCGAGTCGGTAGCCGACGCCGCGGAGGGTCTGGATCGAGCGGCGGTCGAAGGGGTGATCGACCTTGGCCCGGAGACGGCTGACGTACACCTCCACGATGTTCGGGTCGCCGTCGAACTCGTAGTCCCAGACGTGATCCAGTAGCTCGCGCTTGCTCACCGCCTGACCCGGCCGTCGCATCAGGTGGTCGAGCAGCGACAGCTCCCTGGCGGTCAGGACGAGTGGGGTGTCACCACGCTGCACCTGGCGGGTGGCGGGATCGTAGGTGAGGTCTCCGGCTCGCAACGTCGTCGGGCGAGCTGGCGCGCCGCGCCGGAGGAGCGCCCTCAGCCGGGCCAGCAGCACGACCGTCGAGAAAGGCTTGGTCAGATAGTCGTCGGCGCCGCTGTCGAGCGCCTCCGCCTCGTCGAGCTCCCCATCCTTTGCGGTGAGCATCAGGATCGGTACCCAGTTCCCCTCGTCCCGGAGGGTCGTGCACACCTCGAAGCCGGTCAGACCGGGGAGCATGATGTCGAGCACGATCGCGTCGTAGGGGTGCTCCCGCGCCAGCCACAGTCCATCGGTTCCGTTCAAGGCGATGTCGGTGGCGAAGCCCTCCGCCTCCAGACCGTTCTTCAGCCCGGCGGCAAGACGTTTGTGATCCTCGACGACCAGGACTCGCACCGCTTCAGTATGCGATGCGAGTCCTGAACGGTGCCTGAATCGACGCTGACCGCTCGGTGGCGATCGGGAAGATCGGATGTCGGCGTGGGGGTCGGGGGTTCAGCTGTCGATGTCGTCGCCCGGTCCGTCGGTCTCGGAGCCGACGACCCCGAACTCCCGGTCGAGGTGGACGTCGACCTGGCTGCCGTCGTCGAGCGTCACCTCGACCTCGTAGTGGCCCTCCTCGTCGCCCACCTCGGTCCCGGTCACGCGGCCGCCGCCGAGGTGTGCCAACGCCGCCGCCGTCGCCTGGTCGAGCGCTGGGCCGGTGATGGGTGTGTCGCTGCTGTCGTCGTCGCTGGAGGCCGAAACGGCCGCGGCTCCGGCGCCGATCAGGACGGCGGCGAGCACTGCGCCGGCCGCGATCGCGATGGTTGGTCTTCTCATGGGTTGCTCCTCTGGTTGGGATCGAACGGTCAGGTGGTGCGGAAGAACCCGACCGCGATGGTCTGGTTGCCGCTCGGCTCGATGGCGAGGACCTCGAGCTCGTAGAGGGTGTCGGCCTCGAGGAACTCGTCGGGCACGGTCAGCGCCGTGACGTCCGAGCCGACGTGGACGTCGTAGATCGGGCGAGCCCAGCCGTTCGGGTCCTCCGCTTCCTCGTCGGTGACGATGACCTGGTAGCCGGTGATCGTGACCGGGTCGCCGTCGATCGTCTCGACGACGGGCTCCCACTCGACGGTGAGCCCGGTCCCGTCGACGACCGGCGGGTCGCCCGAGTCGAGGTCCGGTACGAGTGGCGGGTTGGTGATCGTCGGCTCGGCGGGGATGGCGTGGGTGAGGGTGGCCTCGGCCACCCGGTCGATGCCGTCGATCCCGGTTCCGGCCACGACGTAGGTGCCTTCGGGGAAGTCGGACCGGAGCTCGGCGATCGGGTACTCGTCGTTCGGTGGCTCGTTCGACTCCCAGAAGAAGTCCGACACCCCCAGCGCCCCGAGGCGGTCCGTCGGTTGCAGTGCCCAGAGGCGTGTGCTGTCCGGGGCGGTCACGCAGACCGATCGCCACGGCGCCCCGCCGATCAGGCCATGGATACCCGTGTCGCCATCGGTTGCGTTGTGCTCGACGTAGACCTTGGCCACCTCCCACGTCTCACCGTCGGTCGGGCAGGTCGGCTCGCTTCCCGTTGCCATCTCGTCGGTGGCTGTCTCCTGGGTGGCTGGCTCGTGGCTGGTCTCCGCTGGCGGTTGCTCATCGGAACGGCCTCCGCAGGACGACACCAGGAGGGAACAGCCGAGCAACGTTGCCAGGGCTCGTGGCTTGGTCATGCCCGGAGCCTGCAACAGCGCGCCTGTCAGCTCCCTGAACGATGTCGGCCGAGCTCGGCACGCACGCAGCTAGCCAGCGGCGAGCACCTCGTCGGCGAAGCGGGTCGCCGCCTCCTCGGGTGCGCCCATCCGCAACGCCGCCAGGTTGACCAACACCCGTGACACGCCGGCGTCGGCATAGACGGCCAGGCCCGCGGTGCCTTCGCGATGGTGGTTCCAGTAAGCGGTCAGCTCGATCTCGGCCGGATCCCGACCCTGGCGCTCGCACTCCGCGTGGAGGCGCTCGATGTGGCTGCGGAACTGATCGAGATCCTTGTGGATCACGTACCAGCCGTCGCCCCTGGCCACGACCCGCCGGATGGCGGCATCGGTGGTGCCGCCCACCACGATCGGAACCCCGCCGTCGAGCCGGGGCTTGGGGAGCATACGGAACCCGCTCCAGTCGAGGAACTCGCCGTGGATGTCGAGCGGTTCGCCGGTCCAGGCGGCCCGCATCGCGTCGAGGTACTCGTCGGCCCGAGCGCCGCGGCGGTCGAAGGGCACACCGAGCGCTTGGAACTCCTCCTCGAGCCAGCCGACGCCGAGGCCGAGCAGCAACCGCCCGCCGGAGAGGTAGTCGATGCTGGAGGCCTGCTTGGCCAGGTAGAGCGGGTTGGCCTGGGTGAGGATGTTGACCCCCGTGCCGAGGCGGAGGCGCTCGGTGGCCGCGGCGACGAACGACAGCGCGATCAGCGGGTCGACGAACGACGAGTCCGCCCCCATCGCCAGCTTGCCCGACGGGCTGTAGGGATAGACCGACTCGTAGTGCTCGGGCACGATCACGTGCTCGAAGGTCCACATCGACTCGTAGCCCAGCTCTTCGAAGAGCCGGGCCAACCGAACCAGCTCACCCTCGGCCAGGAAGCGGCCGGCGTTCACCGGCACGATCCCCACCCCCATCCCCTCCACCGTCCGGACCTCGCTGCTCATCGGGCCATCATCGCGGACCAGACGAGCCGGCTCCAGCGGCGGGGGACCCACACTAGATCGACATCACACCGAGACCGAAAGTGCTCGATGGCGGGAGCTCGAGTTCGAGGCGGGCAAACCTTCCATCACCGAAACGAAGGACCACGAGCTCAGTTGCCTCGTCGACGTCGCGGTCGCTCATGGCGGCCTCGAACTCCTCCTTGCTCGCGACCTCCCGCCCATCGATGCCAATGATGATGTCAGACTCCAACACCACACCGTCGGCAGCCAAGCCGCTCTCCACGTGGAAGACGTAGATGCCTCTCGCTGGTGTTTCGCCGACTGCAATCCACTCAGTGAACTCCTGGGCAATCGCCGAATAGGTCTCGGCCGTCGGATCGGTTGAACCAAACATCTGTCCGTAGCGCTCGAACGCCTCGATGGCCTCGCCGTACCGGCCGAGATCTCGAAGCGAGATCGCCTTGCCGATAACCGTCTCCCAGGTATCGCCGTCGACAACTATCAGTTCATCATCGGTTCGGGCCAGACACGCGAGATCACCGTCACGCAGTTCGTCAGCGATTTCCAGGAGCTGACGCTCCTCGAGACCAAGGCGCTCGATCTCGGCCGCGGCCACTGCGAGGGCGGCCGAAACCTCTTCGGCCGCCATCTGGCCCGCAGGCCGAAGTACCTGCAGTTCGCGGAACGGAGCAGCCGCTTCGACCACTCCTTGGTCGACGTCGGCGATGACGGCTTGCGCAGCGAGATAGGCCAGGGCCGACTGACTGCCAAGCTGGCGATCGGCGAGATCAACCGTCGCCAAGTGGTACGCCTCCCACTCGGATGCCTGACAAGTCCCGACATAGGGTGTCGACGATCCCGAAGGTCTTGCGACCCGAGATCTTCTTCCCTGCGTCATAACCCCTGCTCGAGTCGCAGAATCGAGGCGGTCGAGCAGCGAGTCGGCCGCTCGACCGGCCTCGTTCAACTGGTCGAGCATGAACAGGAAATCCGATTCGGAAACGTCGGAGTCCGCTACCAAGAGACGGGCGTACTCGTCTTCGAGCTCTGGCAGAGGCTCGCTCGCCAAGCTCGTCCGCAACCCACCAACAGCCGACTCAGCGAGCAGTGTGTCGTAGGCCTGCGAGAGATCCTCAGCTGCGCCCGGGGCAACCTCCTCTCGGACGGCGTCGAGACGCTCAGCGAAGTCATCGCTCTTCAGCGTGGCGTCGACCGCAACCAGCCGTCCGTCGAGGGCGGAGGTGGCCCGAGTGGTCAACGCCAGAATAGTGTGCTCGCGCTCCAGTCGCTTGCGTTCACGCTCCTCTGCTGAGTCTCCTTCGTTGATCACGAGTGACTCGACGTAGCCGCCCGTGATCAAGACGCCGTCGACGAAGTCGCCACCGATCGTGACATCACCGGCTTGGCTCTTTCCGGCGCTGGAACTCTCCAGCGCCGGAAAGAGAAGCAGGCCGAGCCCAGCAATGGCTGATACCAGTGACCCGACTTTTTCAGCTCGGTCGAGCCAATCGCCGGACGTGCTCTGTCTGTTGGACAACCACCACAACACAATCGCAGCGGCAATGAGACCGAGCCCGAACGCCGTCCTCATGTCCATAGAAGAGACGTTATTGCCCTATCGACGAAAGTACGTACGATCCTCGACGGAGTCGCCGCGTTGACATGGACTAGCGGGTTTGACATGAGGGTCAAGCCGAGATCCGTAGCGGTTCGCCGTCGGCGACCACCACGACACCGGCATCGGTGCCGACGGGTACGCCGATGCCGTCCTCGAGGGTGAGGGTGCAGCCCCCGCGGTCGAGGTCGACACGGAGGAGCGATCCGTGGCGGGTGAGTCGGAACGTCATACCGTCCCACAGCGCCGGTAGCCGGGGGGCGAACTCGAGGCGATCACCGTGCTCGGTCATCCCGGCGAAGCCGTTGACCACGCCGGCCCACACCCCGCCGGCCGACGCGATGTGCACCCCGTCGACCGTGTTGCCGTGGGCATCGCACAGGTCGAGATAGAGGGCCCGCTTGAAGTAGTCGACCGCGAGGTCCTCGTAGCCGACCATCGCCGCCACGATCGACTGCACGCAGGCCGAGAGCGACGAGTCGCCGGTCGTGATCGGATCGTAGTAGTCGAAGTTGCGGCGCATCTGGTCGACGGTGAAGTGCTCGCTACGCAGGAACATGGCCAATACCACGTCGGCCTGCTTCAGCACCTGGTGGCGGTAGATCACGAGCGGGTGGTAGTGGAGCAGTAGCGGGTACTTCTCGTCGGGGGTCCCGTCCCAGTCCCACGGTTCCAGGTCGAGGAAGGCCGTGTCCTGGGGGTGGATCTGCTGCTCGTCGTCGAAGGGGATGTACATCGCGTCGGCCGCTGACTCCCACGCGTCGATCTCGGCCATCTCGAGCCCCGTGGCCCGCTGGACGTGGGCGAACTTGTCCTCGCTCCACTCGGCGAGGAAGCGAACGCTCTGGGCCGCGTACTGCAGGTTGAACCGGGCCATCACGTTCGTGTACGTGTTGTCGTTGACGACGGTGGTGTACTCGTCGGGCCCGGTCACCCGGTGGATGTGGAAGGTGCGCTCGCCGTTGTTCGACCAGAACCCGAGATCGGCCCACAACCGGGCCGTCTCGATCAGGATCTCGGCCCCTTCGTGGGCCAGGAAGTCGACGTCACCGGTCGCCTCGAGATAGCGGCTCAGGGCGAACACCACCGCGGCGTTGATGTGGTACTGGGCGGTGCCGGCGGCGTAGTAGGCCGACGCCTCCTCACCGTTGATCGTGCGCCACGGGTAGAGCGCACCCTGCTCGGCCAGCATGCGGGCTCGCCGGCGGGCGGCGTCGAGCATCCGCCACCGGAACCGCACCATCTTCCGGGCCGCCTCGGGATCGGTGTAGGCGAGGAACGGCACCACGTAGACCTCGGTGTCCCAGAAGTAGTGGCCGTCGTAGCCGCCGGCGGTCACCGCCTTCGCCGCGACCCCCTGCTCGTGGGTTCTGGCCGTCGCCTGGGCCAACTGGAAGAGGTTCCAGCGGAGGGCCTGCTGCACCGCCTCGTCGCCCCGGACCTCGATGTCGGACCGGCTCCAGTACTCGTCGAGCCACTCCCGCTGGTCGGCGAGCAGTCGAGCGGGTCCCTCCTGCCCTGCTCGCTCGAGGGTCCGAGCGCACCGGTCGGCCAGCTCCGGGGCCGGCACCCCCCGCGACGTGTGATACGTGACCATCTTCGTGATCCGGATCGTCTGGCCGGCCTCCGGGTGGGCGATGATCGCGCTCTTGGCGAGGTCGTCGTCGAGGGTGGTCTCCACCCTGCTCTCGCACTCTGCCTCCACGTGGTTCCAGTAGCCGGCGGCGAGGGTCATCCCGCTGTTCCGGCAGCGGTACCCGAGGATCACGCTGCCATCGTCACGCCGGGCGAGCTTCGGCTCGAGCACCCGCTGGGCGAACTTGCGGGCCCGGCGGGGATCGAGGCCCTCCCCCAGAGCCGCCGCTCGGACGTGGTACTCGTCGGCCCCGTCCTGCCGGTTCATCAGTTGGGATGAGACGACGACCGGGGCAGCGTGCTCGAGCGGGGTGATCTCGATCGTCATCATCGCCAGGTGGCGGTGCACGAAGCTGACCATGCGGGTGGAGTCGACCCGGACGAGCTGGCCGGCCGGTGTCCGCCAGAGCAGCTTGCGGGTCAGGACACCGGTGCGGAAGTCGACCGATCGCTCGTACTCGTCGAGATCGGCCTCCTCGAGGAGCAACGGCTCGTCGTCGACGTAGAGCTTCATCAGCTTGGCGTCGGGCACGTTGACGATGGTCTGGCCGGTCTTGGCGAACCCGTAGGCGTCCTCCGCGTGCTGGATCTCCCAGGTCTCGTGGAAGCCGTTGAGGTAGGTGCCGTGGCTGTGGGCGTTGCGGCCCTCCTCCGGGTTGGCCCGCATCCCGATGTAGCCGTTGCCGAGCGCGAAGAGCGTCTCGGTGTGGCCCAGGTCGTCATCGTCGTACTCGGTCTCCACGAGGCGCCACGGATCCACCGGGAACCGGTGTGGGGGGAGCCCGCCGGGCGGGGGTCGGCGGTTCACCCCTCGGCCTCCGGTGCCGCCGAACCGCCGATGCGCTGGCCGACGAGCTCAGCGAGATCGCTCACCACGAACGTGGCACCGTTGGCCAGGAGCGCGTCGGCCCCCGCCCCCCGATCGACGCCGATCACCGCCGCGAACCCGCCGGCGGCCCCGGCGGCGACGCCGGACGTCGCGTCCTCGACCACCACTGTTCGCGACGGTTCGACGCCGAGACGCTCGGCTCCAAGCAGGTAGCCGTCGGGTGCGGGCTTGCCGTTCAGCCCCTGCTCGGCGGCCACGACCCCGTCGACCACGATCTCGAACCGGTCGGCGAGCCCGGCCGCTTCCAGTACGGGCACGGCGTTCTTCGACGACGAGACGATCGCGGCGGCGATGCCGAGCGTTGCCAGGAGGTCGAGCGCCGCCTGCGAGCCGGGGTAGGGGGCGATGCCGTCGCGCTCGAGGATGGTGTTGAACAGCTCGTTCTTCCTGTTGCCGAGGGCGGCGACCGTGCCGTCACCCGGCGGGTCGGTCGGGTCACCTTCGGGCAGGGTGACCCCCCGGGTCGCCAGGAACGAGCGGACGCCGTCGTAGCGGGGCTTCCCGTCGACGTGGGCGAGATAGTCGGCCTGGGTGAAGCCATGGTCGGCGAACAGCTCGGCCCAGGCGTGCTCGTGGATCGCCGCGGTGGGGGTGATGACCCCGTCCAGGTCGAAGAGCACACCGTCGTAGTCGCGCCAATCGAAGCTGCTCGCGCCAGGGGTCACCACGGCGCAAGGATAGGTGCAGGCGGGCGAGCGTCTGCGGTTCTCCGTCGAGCGCTGGGACATCGGCTCACCGCTGCTCGCAGCCCGAGCCAGCCCGTGGCGCTGCTTGGAGTTGAGAACCGGGGGTTGAGTACCGTGGATCGGTGATGAGCGAGACCAGCGTCCAGACCGCACCCCCATCCGGCGATGAGATCGAGCAGCACGAGGTGATCGTGGTCGGAGCTGGCGTGTCCGGCATCTACCAGATCAAGCGCCTCACCGACCTCGGCGTCGATGCGGTGGTGCTCGAGGGCGACGACGACCTCGGTGGCACGTGGTACCGGAACCGCTACCCGGGGGCCCGGTTCGACTCGGAGAGCTACACCTACGGGTACTCGTTCTCGAAGGAGTTGCTCGACGAGTGGCACTGGAAGGAGCGCTTCTCGGCCCAGCCCGAGAACCTCCGCTACCTCAACTACGTGGCCGACCGGTTCGATCTGCGGCGCCACATGCGGTTCAACGCCCGGGTCGAGACGATGACCTGGGACGAGGACGATCGGCGCTGGTACCTCGACCTGCACAACGGCGACCGCTACTCGGCCAGGTTCGTGATCACCAGCCTGGGTCCGCTGTCGATCCCCACGATGCCGAGCTATCCGGGCATGGACGACTTCGCCGGTGCGAGCTTCCACACCTTCCACTGGCCGAAGGAGCCGGTCGATCTCCAAGGGAAGCGGGTGGGGATCATCGGCACCGGGGCCACCGGGATCCAGGTGATCGCCGAGATCGCCGACAAGGTGGGCGAGCTGACGGTGTTCCAGCGCCGCCCGAACTGGAGCACGCCGCTCAACAACTCGCCGATCTCCGAAGCGGAGATGGCCGAGATCCGAGCCCGGTACGACGAGATCTTCGCCAACTGCGCAGCTTCCCCCGGCGGTTTCGAGCACGTCCCCGACTGGCGGGGCTTCTGGAAGGTGAGCGCCGAGGAGCGCCGTCGGACCTGGGACGAGCTCTACGAGAAGTCGGGGTTCGCCATCCTGGCCGGCAACTTCGCCGAGATCTTCTTCGACGAGGAGGCCAACAAGGAGATATCCGACTACATCGCAGACCGGATCCGGGCCCGGGTGGACGACCCCGAGACCGCCGAGAAGCTCATCCCGAAGGATCACGGCTTCGGAATGCAGCGACTCCCACTCGAGACCCACTATTTCGAGGCGTACAATCGTGACAACGTGCACCTCGTCGACATCACGGAGACACCGATCGAGCGCATGACCGAGACCGGAGTCCAGACCACCTCGGACCACTACGACCTCGACGTGTTGATCTATGCGACCGGCTTCGATGCGATCACCGGCGGCTATGACCGCATCGAGATACGGGGTGTCGACGGTCGGACGCTCGGCGACAAGTGGCGGGACGGGCCGAGCACGTACCTCGGGGTGTTGAGCCACGGCTTCCCCAACCTGCTCATGGTCGCCGGCCCGCAGAGCGTGTCGGGGTCGACGAACTTCCCCCGGGCGATCGAGACCGGGGTCGACTGGGTGACGGGTCTGCTGGAGCACGTGCTCGACGAGGGACACACCCGGGTGGAAGCCACCGAGGACGCCGAGGCGCAATGGGTGGCCGAGGTCGTGCGGGCCCACGAGCGGATGCTTTTCCGCCGGAGCAAGGGCTGGTTCACCGGCTACAACGCCAACGTGGCCGGCCACGAGGAGGGCAAGGTGCGCTATCAGGCCTACTTCGGCGGCGCCCCCCGCTACACCGAGAAGATCAACCAGGTCACCGCGAGCGACTACGACACGATCGACTTCCGCTGACGGCCAGCAGTCGGAAGGCTCTCGAGGCGGGTCGCGAGCACCGCGAGCAGGGTGCTGACGTCCGGCGGTGCATCGTCGATCTCGACATCGAAGCTGATCGCCAGGATGGCGATCATGCCGACCAGCCAGTCGAGCTCCTCGGCCGCGAGGTGCAGCACGTGATCGCCGTCGGCGAGGGTGGTGACCTCGGCCCCGAACCAGCGGGCGGTCGACGCGACCCGATCGAGCGGGCCCCGAACGCGAACGGTCGCCTCGTGCTGGTGCCAGGTCTGACGCATCCCGGCGGCGACGAACGCCGCCGCGCTGCCGCCGGGGATCGGGCGGGGTTCGAACCGGGCACCGGCGAGTCGAACATCGGCCATCCGATCGACTCGGAACGTGCGCCAGTCGGCCCGCCGCACGTCCCAGGCGACGAGGTACCACCGCCGTCCGACCGTCACGAGCTGGTGGGGTCGCACGAGGCGGCGCTCCTCGCCACCGTCGTGACGGGTGTAGTCGAAGCGGGCCTCCTCGTGGTCCCGGCAGGCCTGGGCCAGCACGCCGAGGTGGGCGGAGGGAACGGGCGTGGTTGCGGCGAGGCGGAGGCTGTCCACATTCGAGTTGAGCGCGTCGACCCGCCGGCGGAGGTGATCGGGCAGGATCTGCTCGAGCTTGGCGATCACCCGGACAGTCGTCTCCTCGATCCCTTCGACCGCCGCCCCGGCCGCGGCGCGGAGACCGACGGCGAGGGCGACCGCCTCGTCGTCATCGACGACGAGCGGCGGCAGGTGGGCACCAGCGGCCAGTTGGTAGCCGCCGTCGGTACCGGCCTGGGCGAGCACCGGATACCCGAGGGACCGCAGCCGGTCGACGTCGCGCCGCACCGTGCGCTCGCTCACCCCCAACCGCTCCGCCAGCTCCGAGCCCGGCCAGTGCCGATGCGTCTGGAGCAGCGAGAGGAGGGTGAGCGCACGGGCGGTCGGATCGCTCATCGCGGTCTGCTCCCATCTGTCTGCGAAGTCGACGACATCAGCTTGCCCGACCCAGCGGACAGATCCTGTCCGCAGTACCCTCAGCCCGGGACGGTGAAGGGGGGATAGCGGTGGGCCCAGGGGCATGCGGCCTCGAGCTGGGCGCCGACGCGGAGCAGCACGTCCTCGCGGAACGGGGCGGCCACGAGCTGGGTGCCGATCGGCAGTCCCCCGTCGGTCCAGTGGAGCGGCAGCGACATCGCCGGCTGGCCCGTCGCGTTGAACTGGGCGGTGAAGGGCATCGTGGCCCCCAACCGGTCGCGCCGTTGGCGATCGTCACCATCGACCAGCCACCCGCGGGGCGGCGGTGGGGTCGCGAGGGTCGGGGTGACCAGCACGTCGAACTCGTGCCACCACGCCGTGACCCGGCGGGTGAAGGCGGTGAGCGCCTCCAGTGCGGCGATGTAGGCGGGGCCGGTCACCCGGAGGCCCCGCTGGTGGTTGACCCAGGTGCCGTCCTCCACGTCGTCTGCGGTCCACGGCCTCCCGATGACCGCCTCGAGCGCGGTCAGGACCGCGGCACCGCTGGCCCGGATCACGGTGATGTAGTGATAGAGGTAGTCGAGCGAGTCGAGGTCTGCCGGGTGGGACCACACCACCTGGTGGCCGAGATCGGTGAGCAGGTCGGCAGTGAGCTCGACGGCGGCCCGGCACGCAGGGTCGGTCTCGGCGTAGGGCACGTCGATGAGCACGCCGCACCGCAACCGCCCGGGGTCGCGACCCACCTCCTCCACATAGGGGCGAGCAGGACGCGGAGCCACGAGATCGTCGCCGAGCTCGTTGCCGGTCAACACGCCGAGCAGGAGCGCGGCGTCGGCGACCGACCGGGTGATCGCCCCCTCCGTCGCCCCGCCGCCCCAAGGCGTGGCGGTCGGCCCGGCCGACACCCGACCCCGGCTCGGCTTCAGCCCTACCACCCCGCACGCGCTCGCCGGCATCCGGATCGAGCCGCCGCCGTCGGTGGCATGAGCCACCGGTACGATCCCGGCCGCGACCGCGGCGGCTGAGCCACCGCTCGAACCCATGGGGGTGCGGGACGGATCCCACGGGTTCCGGGTTGCGCCGAACACCGCCGTCTCCGATGACGCCGGGCAGTTGCCTGACCCCAGCTCGGGGCTGTGGCTCCGTCCGATGCTCACCGCCCCGGCCGCCAGGAGTCGTCGGCCGACCGCCCCGGTGGTCGGGTGCCGAACGTCGAGGTCGTGCAGCACCCGGTTGCCGTTGGGGGCCGGATCACCTTCGATCGGCCCGCCGAGATCCTTCATCAGCAACGGCACACCGGCGAGGGGCCGGTTCGGGTCGAACCGATCGGCATCGGGGCCATCGAACCGCAGGGCGAGGTCGGCCGCTCGCTCCCGGGCCGCCTCGAAGGTGGGGGCCACGATGGCGTTGAGATCGGGGTCGAGCCGGTTGGCGGCGTCGATGGCCGCATCGACGGCCGCCGTCGCGGTCACCCCGCCGGTCGTGACCCGGGCCGCCAGCTCGCCTGCATCCGTCATCGGCTCTTTCTAGGTGGGCCACTCGACCCTGCTCAAGTCGTTGCCTGCTCGAGTCGTGGCCGTGCTCGAGTCGTTGCCTGCTCGAGTCGTGGCCGTGCTCGAGTCGTCGCCCCGGCGAACGGGGCTCGGTCAGCCGGTGCAGGCGGCGAGGGTGATGTCGACTCGCCGCAACGTGGGGTCGTCGACCTCGTCGACGGTCGCCTCCGCCTCGCCGTAGCCGATCGGCTCGATGGTGTTGGTCACACCGCTCGAAACGAGATGGTCCCGGACCGACTCGGCCCGATCCTGGGACAGCGTCTGGTTGGCGGCATCGTCGCCGACCGAGTCGGCGAAGCCCTCGACGCAGATCGGGCCGTCGTGCTCGGCCACCCGCTCCACGATCTTGTTGAGCAGCGCCACGCCGTCGCTCGACAGCTCGGCACTGCCGGTGTCGAACGCAACGTCGGCCTCGAGGGAGCCGGACACCACGCCGCCCTCGTCGGCCAGCACCTGCACCGACGTGTGCCGGACGACCTGGCCGACCTCGCAGGTGTGGCCGGGACCGAAGTCGTCGAAGCTGAAGATGATCGTCTCCGACCGGGCGACGGTCTCACCGGGTGCGAGCTCCTCTGCGTGGGCGTTGGCGAGCACGTAGCTGTTGGCTCGCCTCGTGCCCTCCGGATCACGCACCACGACCGTGATCTCGTAGTGGGCCGGCACCGTCTCGGACGGGTTGGTGACGGTGACATCGAACGCCGACAGGCCCAGCAGGTCCTCGCGGAAATCGGTACAGGGGCCGACATCGGCGGACCAGTCCGGATCCAGGTCGGACCGCGGCACGATCGTGAGGCCGTCGGTGGAGCAGCCGTCCAAGGGATCCGGGCTGGCCGGTGAGGCCGCCACCGTGATCGCGACCTTCTCGCCGGGCGCGACGCCCCGGATGCCGGGCCGGACCACATCCGATGCGGAGCCGGCGGTCACCCCGATCTCACCATCGAGATCGACCGGTACCGAGCCAGGATTGGTGTAGGTCACCTCGATGAGCCGGTCGTCGACCACCGCGCACTCGACCGAGCCGGCACCATCGGGGCTGGCGGCCTGGCCATCGCCGGTGCTCGTCCCGGTCGCGGCGCTCTGCCCGTCGTCGCCAGCAGCGCCCTGGTCGGCGCTGCTCGACTCGCCATCGTTCGCCGCATCGCCGGTGTCGGTGTCGGCGACGCCGGTGTCGCTGTCGGTGGCACCAGCACAGGCGCTGGACACGAGCCCGAACGACAGCGCCAACGATGCGAGAAGACGGTGGCGGCCCCGGCGTCGCCTCGACCCGGGGGCCTGGATCGGCCCCGCGTCGACCGCAACGGCCGCCCCTGCCGACCCTACAATCGCCCGGTCCGTGATCGCCCGGTCCGTGATCGTCCGGTTCGTGGTCATCATCGCCCTCCGCCGGCTCACCGGCGCCTCATCGCCGGCGGAGCGTCGGGCGTGCCGTCTTTCGAGTGGCCGGCCGTCCGACCACCATCCGACCCGGTCGCTTCCGCCCCGCCTGGCGTGTCCCGATCTCGTCGACCGGCAACGTAGCAGGATGTCGCCGGCGGGTGATCGCGGCCTCGTCGGGACGAGCGGGAACGGACTCCGCGACTTCCGCCCGCACGGCTAAAGCAGCCGCGCCCAGCGGAGGTGGCGTTCGCTAGTGGCGGCGATAGCCGCCGGGCAGCGGGAGGTCGTCCAGCGCCTGCCCCGACGGGGTCTCGCCCCAGGGGAGGATGCTGGCGACCGTCCAGAGCAGGGAGCGGGGGGAGGGATGGGAGTGGGAGCCGCCGTTCGGGGAGTTGGTGAAGAAAGCCATGTCCCCATCGTCGGCCGTCGCCGTCCATGACACAACACACATGACTTTGTACTTTTCATGAGAAGTTGTCATGATGGCCACGGCCCGCCAGGATGGGTTCATGGCCGCTCATCTCCAGCTCGACGTCGAGTCTCTCCGTACCCTCCTCGCCGTCCTCGACCACGGCGGCATGACCCGCGCCGCCGACCACCTCGACATGACCCAGTCGGCGGTGAGCTGGAAGATCAAGCGGCTGGAGGAACGGGTCGGTCGACCACTCCTGATCCGGGACGGCCACGCCCTCCGACCCACCCGCGACGGGCGCGAGCTGATCGACGATGCCCGCGCGCTCGTGGAGATCCATGATCGTGCCGCCGCACGGCTCCTGAGCTCGGAGCTCACCGGCACCGTCCGACTCGGCTCGAACGGCGAGGTGAACCCGGCGGTGATGGCCTCGCTCCTCGGCCGGTTCAAGCGCGGCCACCCCGGCTCCACCATCGAGTTCATCATCGATTTCTCGGAGAACCTGATGGAGCGGGTCGACCGGGCCGATCTCGACGTGGCCGTCCTCCAGGTCGACGACAGCCGGCTCCGCCCGACCGATCGGGTGCTGTGGTCGGATCGGCTCTGCTGGGTCGCCTCGTGCGAGCCGATCGAGTTCGGCGACCCCCTCCCCCTGATCACGTTCGGCGAGCACTGCTTCTACCGGTCGCTGAGCGAACCCGATCTGGTCTCCGCCGGCATCGACAGCACGGTCGCCTTCTCCGCGTCGACGATCGCCGGCGTCCAGGCCGCCATCACCGCCGGGTTGGGCGTGGGTGTGCTCGGCTCGTCCTACGTCGGCGGCGACATCGTGCCGTGGGAGGGAGCGGCCGACCTACCGGAGCTGCCGATGGTGCACCAGGTGGCCCGCACCGTTCCCGGCGAGCCGGCGGCGGTCGCCACTGCGCTGATCGACGAGATCGCAACCGTGCTGCTCGACCCGCTCGTCAGCGCCGGCTGAAGGCACGGGTCGAGCGGGGACATCACGCAGGGATGCCTGCCTGGAGCCTCAGGTCGCGCCGGCCAGCAACGCCGACCACGCGCTGTACCCGCCGAGGATGTCGGTCACGTCGTCGAAGCCGGCGTTGCGGAGCACGCTGGCCCCCACCGACGACCGGTAGCCGCCGGCGCAGAACACCACCGTCGGCGCGTCGGGATCGAGCTCGTCGAGCCGGTCGTTGAGCTGGTTGACCGGGATGGTGAGCGCGCCGTCGATGGTGCCGTCGGCCACCTCGCCCGGATTGCGGATGTCGACCAGCTGCAGTCCGTCGATCCCGGCTTTGCGCTGCTCGAACTCGCGAGCGGTCATCCTCGACGCCCGCTCGACCCGGTCGGGGTTCTCGGACATGACGACGAGTGGGTGCTCGAGGTAGCCGGCCACCCGGTCGAACCCGATCCTGGCGAGGCGATTCTTGCCCTCCAGCTCTGCACCCTCGTCGACCACGAGCACGATGTCGACCTCCGAGGGTACGACCGAGCCGGCGAACTCGGCGTAGCGACCGTTGAGACCCACGTTGATCGAATCTCGAAGATGACCGTTGGCGAAGTCTTCGGGATCGCGCCCGTCCACGATCATCGCCCCGCCTGCCACCAGTCGGTCGAACTCGTCGAGGCTGAGCGCCTTCGGTAGCTCGTGCTCGTCGAGGAGGTCGCGCTCCTTCCGGTTGAGGATCGCGTCGTACTGGAAGTACTGCGGCGCAGGTGGCTGGCCCTCGGTGACGAGCGCCACGAACGTCTCCTTGTCCGGTGCGAGCAGGGCGTAATTGCTCGCCCGCTGCTCCCCCATCGTCGACCACGTGTCGGTCGACAGGTTCTTGCCGCACGCCGAGCCGGCACCGTGGGCGGGGTAGACCCTGGTGGCGTCGGGCAGGGTGAGGAGCTTGTCGTGGAGGCTGTCGTAGAGCATCTCGGCAAGATCGTCGCGCTCGAAACCGATCGACGACAGGAGGTCGGGCCGGCCGACATCGCCGATGAAGAGCGTGTCACCGGTGAGGACGCCGTAGGGAGCCTCGTCGTCGGCGTGCTCGTAGACCACGATGCTCATCGACTCGGGCGTGTGACCCGGCGTGTGGCGGAACTCGAGCACGACCTCGCCGAGGGAGTACCGCTCCCCGTCGGCCATCGGCCGGTGCTCGAACTCGGGCGCGGCCACCGACGAGTACGCGATCTGGGCGCCGGTGGCGGCCGCCAGCTCGAGATGACCCGACAGGAAGTCGGCGTGGAAGTGGGTCTCGACGACGAGCTCTATCGAGAGCCCATCGGCCTCGGCGTCGGCCACGTACTGGTCGACGTCGCGCCGAGGGTCCACCACGACAGCCCGTCCGGTGGACTCGTCGCCGATGAGATACGACGCCTGGGACAGGCAGTCGAGGTAGTACTGGACGAACTTCATGTCAGGATCTCCCTTCCAGAGCGGCGGCGCCGAGCGCTGGGCGTGGGCTTGACATTCCCCCGTGTCGAATCGTTCCTTCTAAATGTACGGTCTTTCGGATTATCCGTCAAGGTGGGAGCGGAGCAGGGAATCCCCGCGGTCCGGCAGCGGTTGGAGGCCCCGATGGGTGAATCGATCTCGACGACCTGGCAACGGCGCGCTCGCACCATCCCGACGATGTTGCTCGCAACGGTCGCCGCCGTCGCCGGCCTGCCGCTCCTCGCCCCGCTCGCGGTCGTGTCGGATCTGACCCGCGGCCGGTGGCGTCTGCCCACCCTGCGGGTCTACCTGTTCGTGTTGCAGTACCTCGTCAACGACAGCGTGGAGATCGTGCTCGCGCCGGCGCTGTGGCTCGCTGCCGGCGCCGGCACGCGGCTCGGGTCACCGGCCTCGGTCGCCCGGCACGACCGGCTGATGTGGTGGTCGGCCGAACTGCTCGCCCGGCGAGCCGACCAGCTCCTGGGCCTCCGCCTCCACGCCGACCCCGAGTCCGAATCGAGCTTCACCCCAGGTCCGGTCGTGGTGATCGCCCGCCACGTCAGCCTGTTCGACGCGTCGCTGCCCGGCCTCGTGGCCCATCGGGCGGGGCTCCGGGTGCGGGGCGTGATCATGGCCGAGCTCCTCGCCGACCCCGGGTTCGATCTGCTGTACCGACGGCTGGGCTCGGTGTTCATCCCGCGTGACGACCCGTCTCGGGCGATCGCCGAGATCGATGCCATGGCCCGGAGCGCCGACGCCACCACCGCGCTCGTGATCTTCCCGGAGGGCCGGCTGTTCACGCCGGCCGTGCGCGACCGGTCGCTCGCCCGACTCGCTGAACGCGATGCCGGGAGGGGCGAACGGCTCGCGGGTCTGACCAACGTGCTCCCGCCCCGGCCCGCGGGCTTCACGACACTCCTCGGCGCGATCCCCGACGCCGATGTGGTGGTTCTCGACCACACCGGCCTCGACGGGCTGGGATCGCTCCGCGATCTCGCCCGGCGTGTCCCGGTCGACCGGACGGTGCGAGTGACCGCCGAGCGCATCCCCCGCAGCGAGCTCCCCACCGACGACACCGGGCTGGAAGCATGGCTCGACGCGACCTGGCTGAACCTCGATCGGCGGCACCGAGCAGCTTCCTGATCTCGCCACTTCCGCAGGGACCACTCGACGGCGACCGCGGCCCGGCCAGTGGACAGCCCGCCGGCCACCGGAAAGGATGGAATCTGCTCGGGGCGGAGCGAGGATTGTTCGGACTGGCGATGGTGTCGTTGCACAGCATGCGTCGACTCCCGCTCCCATTGGCGGTGCTGGTGGGGGCAATCGCGGTAGCGGGGTGCGGCGAGGTGGAGCCGATCAGGGATGCGCTCGGCACCTTGACGATCCCATCCGACGACGATCCGGCGGCAGAGAACGGCGGTACCGCGGCAACCGTGGTGGTGCTGCCGGCGTCCGGCGAACCGGGCGCGCCGACGACGGGCACCCCGACCACAAGAGCTCCCACCGACGGTGGCCAGACACCGGCCAGCCAGGCGACCAGTGCGCAGCCCCCCACGACGGGGCCGGTCGGCGGCGACACCGACAACGAAGCACCCGCCGGAGCCCGAGCCGGTACCGCGCCGGTTCCGACCACCCGCCCCAGGACCGACGGGACCAGCGAACCGACCCCAGCACCAGCGGCGCAATCAGGCGAGACGCCGACCCCGACGACACGATCGGCGGGCACCCCGGTCAGCGGGCAGCGCGAAGGGAGCCCCGCCGGGGCCGACGCTCCCCGGGTCGAGGTCTCGCCCGAGGCAGGGGCCGACGCTCCCCGAGTCGAGGTTTCGCCCGAGGCAGGGGCCGACGCCACGAACCCCAGCGACACCACAGCGCCCGAGACCGCGACCGGTGGCACCCCGACCCCGAGCGACGCCGCAGCGCCCGAGGCGGGGGCCGACGCTGCAACCCCGAGCGACACCGCAGCCAGCGGGACGTCGGGCGAATCGGATCCCGTCGGGGCTGGGACCTCGACGCCGGGCGCGCCGGTGGACACGGCGCCAGCTGGGTCGGCCGCCGGGACCGCCTCCCCTGCACCGGCGGCGGCCGGGGCCGCCGTGGTGGATGGCGTCCTCGCCGAGCGGGTGCCCCTCGACGCGGGCGACGCCACCGACCGCGCCCCCCTCGATACGGTGCCGGTGGGAAGCACCGACGACGACCGGTCGACCGACGGGAGCGAGGATCGCGGTGGGTTCGGGATCGTCGACTGGCTGGTCCTCGCCGCGATCGCATCGGCCGCCATCGCCGTCCTGCTCATCGTCACCAGCGGAAGTCAACGCCAGACCGAGGTGCCGACCGCGAAGCCGAGCCGACTGCAGCGCCAGCTCTACGACGTGATCGCCCGTGCCCATTGGATCCATGACCGGGCCAGTGTCGACGTGCTCGGCGCACCCAACGCGAGGCAGACCCGGTCGCGGTGGCGTGAGATCAGGCCCCGCATGATCCGGATCGAGAGTCGGATCGCAACGATCGCGGTCGGGACCGGCGTGCCCGCCCTCGATCGGCGCCTCCTCCACCTCGGACGATGCATCGCCGACCTCCGAGGAGCCGAGGAGCGCTACGTGGCCGCCGAGCTCACCGCCACCGGTGCCGCCACCCGGGATCAGGGCGAGCAACTGGTCCAGAGCGCCCTGGAGGCGGTGCTGGCCGAGCGGCGGGAGCTCCTGGCCGCGATCGAGCCGGTGGCCGAAGCGATCAGAGGCTGACGGTCGGGGTTGGGGTCGGGGTCGGGGATGGCGTTTCGAGGCCGAGGCTGGGGTTTCGTGGTCGGGGTCGGGATTTCGAGGTCGGGGTCGGGGGCTCGACCGTCGGATGAGGCCGCCTGGACGATCGTGCCAAGATGAGGGTCGAACCGGACGAGGCGCCGACGAAGGGACGACCATGGGAGGACGCCGATGAGCACGGGATCCCCGTACCGCTGGGAGCACGGACCGGAAGGAGCACCACTCCTGCTGTGCCTCCACGGCATCGGATCGTGCGCCGACGCGTTCCTCCCGCAGCGGCCCCTCGGCGAGCGCTGCCAGCGTCGGGTCGTGGCCTGGGACGCCCCCGGTTACCGGCACTCACCCGATCCGACCGACGAGCCCGGGATCGACGGCTGGGCCGACGCCGCGGCCGCCCTCGTCGGCGAGCTCGGCTACGAGCGGGCCGACGTGTTGGGCGTCTCCTGGGGCGGTGTCACCGCCACGAGGCTCGCGCTGCGGCACCCGGGGATCGTCCGCTCGCTCATCCTCGCCGACTCGTCGGTCGGGTCGGGCACGAGCGAGCACCGGGCGGACGCGATGCGGGCCCGAGCGACCGACATGACGGCGTTGGGGATCGAGGCCTTCGCCGTCGACCGGGCCCCGAAGCTCGTCAACGCCAGCGCCTCCGAGGAGCTGGTGGCCACAGTGGCCTCGATGATGAGCGACTCGGTCCGGATGCCGTCGTATCAATGGGCGGCCAACTCGATGGCCGAGGCCGACCACCGGTCCGATCTGGCGTCCATCGACGCGCCGACGCTGGTGATCGTCGGCGACGAGGACACGGTCACCGGTCCGGCCAGGGCCGCAGAGCTGGCCGATGGCATCCCGGGCGCATCGCTCGTCACGATCGAGTCGGCCGGCCATCTCGCGAACCAGGAACGTCCCGACGCGTTCAACGACGCCGTCGCCGGGTTCCTCGCCACGATCGACGGGGGACACTGAATCCGACCACGGACCAGACCGGGCCATCACCCCTCGAAATTTGTGCGTTTGACAGCGGCAGGCGCTGTCAAACGCACAAATTTCGAGGGGTTTGGGGTGTCAGTGGGCGGGGTCGAAGGCGAGGGGTAGCTCGGCGGGGCCCCAGATGCCGACGGTGTCGGGCTTCCAGCTGACCTCACCGTCGAGGCGGAGGTTCGGCATCCGGCGGGCGAGCACCGTCAACGCCTCCTGCAGCTCGGCGCGGGCGAGGTTGGCCCCCAGGCAGTAGTGGATCCCGAAGCCGAGCGTGAGGTGCCCGACCCCGCCGCGGTCGGCGGTGATGTCGAACTCGAGCGGCGCGTCGAAGCGGTCGGTGTCGTGGTTGGCGGCCACGAAGCTCGGGAACACGAGCGTGCCCTCGGGGAACAGCACGTCGTTGTAGATGATGTCGGTCGACGCGAACCGTCCGGTCCCCCGGACCGCCCCGAGGTACCGGAGGACCTCCTCGGTCGCCCTGGGGGCCAGTTCGGGACGTTCCGCGAGCAGCGCCCACTGGTCGGGATGATCGGCGAAGGTGGCCAGGGCGCAGGCGAGCTGGTTGCGCGTCGTGTCGGTGCCGGCCAGGATCACCGCCTCCACGAGCATGATGAGCTCACGGTTGGTGAGCCGATCCCCCGCCTCCTCGGCTGCGATCAGGTCGCTGAGCAGATCGTCACGGGGGTCGTTGCGGCGCCGTTCGATCAGGTCGGTCACGTAGGCGTCGATCGAGTCCTGGGCGTCGATGATCTCGTCGACGTGATCGTTGACGTTCGTGTCGAACACCTTGAAGATCGACACGGCCCAGCGGCTGAACGACTCCCAGTCCTCCCGGGGGGCGCCGAGCAGCTCGCAGATGATCGGGATCGGGTACGGCTCACAGACGTCGGCGACCAGCTCGCACCGACCGGTGGCGGCGAACGGGTCGACGAGCTCGTCGATCACCTCCCGCATGAACGGCCGGAGCCGGTCGGCCGACCTCGGGGTGAAGGCACCGCTGACCAACCGCCGAAGCCGTTGATGCTCGTCGCCCTCCATCGACAGGATCGACTTGCGGTCGCGGGCGAGGAAGCGCTCGTCGGTGATCTGGCGCATCTCGGCGAGCACCGCGGTGGCCGAGTGCCACCGCTTGTCCTTGAGGACCGCGATGCAGTCGTCGTGGCGGGTGAGGAGGTAGCCGAACGGGGTCCGGACGATCCACGATCTGGCTGCGAGCTCGGCCGCGGTGTTGCGGGTCTCCGGGCCGTTGGCGATCCGCTCGCCGACCTCTGGCAGCTCCAGGTCGGTCACCGTTGCGCTCATGGGTCGCCTCCGTCGGCTCGTCTGCGATCGAACGGCCGTCGTGCCGACGGGCCCCAGGCCAACGGCTCGGTGTCGGCACGGTCGGCCGCACCGGCCCGACCGTACACCGTATGGTGGTCGGCGGCGAGCACGAACCACGGCAGCCGCCACAGGGATGCCGGGACTGGCCGGCCAGTGGCTCCACCGACCAGTAGCTTGGCCGGATGGTCGACCACGACACCGGCGAGCAACCGACGCCAGGCGAACCGGTGGCGACCAGCTCCGACGAGCCGACGACGGCTGGATCGGTTCCAGGGTCCTCCGCCGAGCCGGCGGCCACGGAGCGGGAGGCCGTGGAGGCGTGGTTCGTCCAGCAGGGGCTGCCCCACCTCATCGACGGGTACAAGGCGTCGACCGACGTGTTCACCCGGGCGCTGCCGTTCCTGCTGTTCGTGTTCCTCTTCAACGTGTTCGGCGCGTTCGGCGACCGCTTCACCGGCTGGTCCCAGGCGGGCGTCGCCCTCGTCAGCTTCGTGATCATCCTGGGTGCCGGGGTGCTGGTGAACCTGGCCCGCGGCCGCCGTCCATTCCGCCGCCCCGACCGGGTGGGGGTGCCCGAGCTCGCGGTGTTCACCCTGGCACCGGCCATCCCGCCACTGCTGTTCGGCACCCGACCACTGCTCACCGCCGAGGGGATCATCGCCGCCAACCTGCTGGTGCTCGTGCTGGTGTACCTGGTGGTGGGATTCGGGCTGGTGCCCACCACCGTCTGGGCGGTCCGCCAGACGTTCCGCCACCTCAGCCAGCTCCTCACCCTGATGGGCCGGGCGCTGCCGTTCGTGCTCGTCTTCTCGGCGTTCCTGTTCCTGAACGCCGAGCTATGGCAGGTCGGCAACGACTTCACCCCGCTCGCGTTCTGGGTGACGATCGGCATCCTGGCCGGCGTCGCCGCCCTGTTCGTGGCGCTCCGGATCCCCCGGGAGATCGCCGAGATCGCACGATTCCAGTCGTGGAAGCAGGTGCACGACATCGCCCGGCAGGCCGACTCCCCACTCCTCGATCGCGACCCCGCCGACCTCGACGGCGACCACGAACCCGCGCTCAGCCGGCCCGACCGTCTCAACGTGCTCCTGGTGGTGCTGTTCAACCTCGGCCTGCAGGTGGTGCTGGTGTCGGTGGTGATCGGGCTCTTCTACGTGGCGTTCGGCATCTTCGCGGTGCGGGAGGACACGATCGTGGCGTGGACATCGCTCGACGCGCTCCCGTCGTCCGACGTGCTCGGCCGGGTGACGCTCTTCGGCACCGACCTCGCCCTCACCGTGGTGCTGCTGCGGGTCGTCGGCTTCATCGTCGCGTTCTCGGCGTTGCAGTTCGCCCTGGCTGCGGTCACCGACGCGACCTACCGGGAGGAGTTCTTCGACGAGGTCACCGCCGAGGTTCGCCACGCGCTGGCGGTGCGGTCGATCTACCTCGACCAGCTCGTGGACGTGCCGACACCCGACGACGACCGCCTGCCGTTCAGGCGGGGCAGCGGCTCGTCGGGCTAGGCTCGTGTCTCCCCGACAAGGAGCAAGACGCGGATGTCGATCCTCGCGATCGCTGAGTTCTTCGTGAAGCCCGAGAAGGCCGCCGACTTCCTCGCGGCCATGGAGGCGGCCCTACCCGAGACACGGGCCTACGAGGGCTGCGAGCTCATCGAGACCTACGTCGAACAGGACGACCCCGGCCACATCTTCCTGATCGAGCGGTGGCGTGCTCGCGCCGATCACGAGTCGTACCTCGGGTGGCGCACGGAGACCGGGGCGATGGACTTCCTCGGACCCCTCCTCGCCGCGCCGCCGAAGTTCACGTACTACGACCCGAGGCCCGGGGTCTGACCACCTCGACCCACGAGACCCAACCCCAGGACGGCCCACCGAGGCCTATCGTTCCTGCCCGAGCGTGGCGGGCGCTCGCCGTCAGCGCAGCCGGTGCCGTGCTTGTGTCGTTCAACTCGACCGCGACCAACATCGCGTTCGACGACCTCACCCGGTCGTTCCCCGAATCGGGCCAGAGCGTGGTGTCGTGGACGTCGTCGGGCTTCTTCATCGGCCTCGCCGGCTTCATGCTCGTCGGGGGCCGCCTCGCCGACCGGAGCGGCCGCCGACGGATCTTCCGCATCGGCATGGCGGGCTTCGTCGTGTCCGCGGTCCTCTCCGCCGCCGCTCCCACGATCTGGGTGCTGATCGGCGCGAGGATCCTCCAGGCGGTGGCCGGGGCGTTCGTGCTCCCGGCCTCGTTGGCGATGATCCTCCCCGAGTTCCCGACCGAACGGCACGGCACCGCGGTCGGTGTGTGGGCCGCCACATCCCCGATCGCATCGGCGGTCGCGCCCACGGTCGCGGCGGCGATGCTCGAGCTCGCGAGCTGGCGCTGGCTGTACTTCATCACGGCCCCGATCGCTGCGGTCACCCTCGCCGCCGGGTGGCGGTCGCTGCGGGAGTCGAAGGCCGACGCCGTCCCCGGTCGGCTCGACGTGCTCGGCGTCACCGGGGGGACGCTCGCGATCACGCTGCTGGTGTTCGCCGTGTCGCAGGGACCGGCCTGGGGTTGGGGCCACCCGCTGGTCGTCGGCTCGCTCGCGGCGAGCGCGGTGCTCCTGCCGATGTTCGTGGTCCAGTCCCGCCGCCACCCGGCACCGCTGCTCAACCTGTCGCTGTTCGCCGAGCGGCCCGTGTGGACCGCCAACCTGGCCAACTTCCTGATCCACGTCGCCGGTCTGTCGTCGTGGCTGATGTGGCCGCTCTACATGAGCCGGGTGTGGGGCTGGGACAAGTTCACGATCGGGCTCGCCCTCACCCCGGGACCGGTCTTCTCCGGGATCGCCACGACCCTCGCCGGCCGCCTCTCCGACAACTACGGCTACAAGTGGAGCCTCCGGCTTGGGAGCTGCATCCTGGTCGCCGGGATGGCATGGGAGTGGTACGCGATCGGGCCCGACTCGAGCTACCTCGTGAGCCTGTTCCCCACGATCTCGTCGATGGGCATGGGGTGGGCGATGGTGTCGCCCCAGCTCAACGGTGCGCTCCTGAAGCACGTCGACCGCGACTTCTGGGGGGAGGCCAACGCCAGCTTCAACACGGTGCGGAACGTGGCGGCCGCCCTCGGGATCGCCATCGCGATCGGGCTCGTCGGCGAGGCCAGCGGCGCTGGCGCGGCTGCGGCCTTCGAGCCGCTCTGGGGCTTCTACACGATCGTCATGGCGATGGTCGCGCTGGTCGTCTGGTTCGTCGTTCCCGCCTCGGCGCGCCAACACACCCGAGTGCCGGCATGAGCGGACGGGCGGTGCTGACGCTGTTCCTCGTAGCGGCGTCGTCGATGGTGGCCCAGGGCTTCGGCCGTTTCACCTACCCGGTCCTCCTCGACGCGATCAACGACGATCTCCTGCAGAGCTACGCCCGGGCCGGCCTCCTCGGCACGGTCAGCCTCGTCGCCTACCTGCTGGGCACGGCGGCGGTTTCGGTCGCGTCCACCAGGGTGGAGCCGATCACGCTCGTCAAGATCGGCCTCACCGGCTCGGCCGTCGGCCTCGCAGTGGCGACGCTGGCCCCGGGTTTCGCGCTGTTGGCCATCGCGATGTTCATCGCCGGCCTCGGCGGGGCCGGGGTCTGGGTGCCGGCGCCCGGCATCGCCGCCACCGCCGTCGGACCGGCCCGCAGCGGGCTCGCGATCGGACTGGTCGGGTCGGGCATCGGTCTCGGGATCGTTGTCGCCGGTCCGCTCACGAACGCCGTGCGGGCTGTCGTCGGCGACGACGGCGCCTGGCGGCCGGTGTACGCGATCGAGGCGGCGGTGGCCGCGGTGGTGCTCGTGGGGCTGTTGACCCTGGTGCGGTTGCCCCCGGCGGCCGACGCTGCGGCCAGGGTGAGCGTCGCCGTGCTCCGAACCGTGCCGGGATGGCGCTGGCTGCTGGCCGGGTTCAGCCTGTTCGGCCTCTCGTACTCGCTCTACTTCTACTTCCTGGTCGCCCAGCTCCAGCAGCAGGGCTGGTCGCCGTCGGCGTCGTCGACGATCTTCGCCCTCACCGGCATCGCGAGCGCCAGCGGCGGCGTGCTCTTCGGCCGCATCTCCGACCACGTCGGTCGCCCGCGGACGATGGCCGTCGGGTTCGTCCTCCTCGGCGCATCACCGCTCCTGTCGCTCCACGGTGGCACTGCGACGGTGATCGTCGCCGCCATCGCGTTCGGGCTCGCGGTAGCCGGTACACCGACGACGATCGGGGCCGTCGTCGCCGATGTGCTCGACGGGCGGGCATTCGGCGCCGCGTTCGGCACCCTGACGCTCGTGTTCGGCATCTCGCAACTGCTCGGACCCCCGTTCGCCGGCGTGGTGGCCGAGGCCAGCGGGTCGTTCACGATCCCGTTCACGATCGCGTCGGTGGTCGCCCTGCTCGGCGTCGGTTGCACCGTCGGTCTCGCCGCGACGGGTTCGCCATGAGCCCGGGGCATGCTGGCGGCGTGCGAGCCGAGCTCCGATCCACGATCGCCAGCATCGAGGCGGTCGACGACATCGAACGCGATCACCGTGCCGACGCGATCGCCTGGCTCGACTCCGGCGCCCCGGTTCACCGCACGGCCAAGCCGGCGACCCCGCCGAAGCACCTCGTGTCGTACTCGCTGCCCGTCGACCTCGACGCCCGGCAGGCGCTCCTCATCGACCACCGGCTGTCGGGACTGTGGTTGCCGTCGGGCGGCCACGTCGAACCGACCGAGCACCCCTGGACGGCCGCCCAGCGCGAGCTCGCGGAGGAGCTCGACGTCGAAGCCGACCCCGTGGCGCCCTGGGGCCGGCAGCCGTTCTTCATCTCCGTGACGCAGACGATCGGTCAGCAACCGCACGTGGACGTGAGCCTCTGGTTCGCGTTCAGCCTCCCCGCCGAGACCGGGATCATCGCCGACGAGCGGGAGGCATCGGCGGCCCGCTGGTGGCCGTTCGCCGAGGTTCGCCACCGCCGCGCTTCGCGGTTCGATCCGCACCTCCCTCGGGCCATCGGCAAGATCGGAGCGCGGATCGACGAGGGAGCGCGGATCGACGAGGGAGCGCGGATCGACGAGGGAGCGCGGATCGACGAGGGAGCGGCACGATGACGGCCGTCGAGGATCGGGTGGCTCGATCGGAGCCGGTCGAGTCGGTCATCCGATGGGCGGTGTTCGCTCCCGTCACGATCGCCGTACTCGGCGCAATGGTGCTGCCGTCGTCGGCACTGCTCGCCTACACCGCCGATGTCGATGCGGCCATCGGCCGGGCGGTCGACATTCCCGGGGTGGAGGTGGTCGACATCGACCGCACCTGGTTGCCGCTCGATCCCGGCACCGAGCTGGCGTCGCTCGAGGTGGTCCCCGCCGATCGGGCGAGCTCGGACGTGGCGACCGTTCTGGTCGACGCTGGCTTCGAGGAGTCGAGCCACCTGGCCGACCAGGGTCACGGCCTGTACCACCGCGAGAACGGGGGTGGAGGCCTGGGCTGGCGCGACACCGACGAGATCACGATCACCGAGCGGCCGGCGGCCGGCCCGGCAGGTGAATCGAGTTGGACGCTCGACCTCCGGATGCCGAACGCCCACAGCGGCGACTTCCTGCCGCTCACCGTGCTCGCTTCCTCCTTGCTCGTCGGACTGGCCGCGGTTGCGCTCACCGGCGTCTCGAGGGTGGCAGGGAGCTGGCTCGGCGGTGTCGGGCTCGCCCTGACCGGTTTCCAGGGAGCCCTTGCGGTGCGGGCGATGGTTCGGGCCAGCGCGCTGCTCGACGAGTACCGGTCGACCGTCGGGCCGCTCGATCGGGAGCAACTGTGGGTGACCCCGCAGCCCCCCACCCTGCTCGAGCTTCGCCGAGGGGTGGAGGCGGTGGCGTCCCACCTCTACCCGGTCGCCGCTGGCGCCCTGCTGCTCCTCGCCGTCCCGTGGCTCGTGAGTAGCGCTGCGGTGTTCCTGCGCCGGCCGCGTGCGCTCGTCGCGTCGGCGGCGGCGTGGATCGCGGCCGCAGTGGTGATGGTCGTGGTGTTCCGCGCCGATTCCGGCATCGTGCTCGACATCCTGGAGTAGACGAGAGCCACCCACCGACCACAGGAGTGCAGACCGATGGCAACGAACGAAGAGCTGGCGGCGACGAGGGCCGATCTCGAGGCCGAGCACGCCAAGGTCATGGAGAGCCTCGGCGACGTGTGGGTGGCGGTCGAAGCGGTGCGATCGTCGGAGCCGACCGACAACCTGCACGACCTGCTCGCGGCGGTGGAGGACGCGGTGGAGAAGGCCCGGCACGGCGGTCTGCTCGGCTCCGGCGCCAACGCCCACCGTCGAGCGCTGCGGGAGTGGGAGGATCTCGCCGCCGACGATGCCTGACCCCGGCCGCCGGGCGCTCAGGCGTCGGTCAGTTCCTTCTTCTTGCGGGTCCAGGCCTCGATGTGGGCCTGGGCTTCGGTCTCGTAGCCTTCGAGGTCGGCCGCCGAGTGGGTGCGGGCGGCGAGCTCGAGCCGGTGCCCGCTCGGGTCGTAGAAGTAGATCGACTGGATGAACCCGTGGTCGACAGGACCGAGCACGTCGACCTCGTTGGCGATCAGGTTCTGACGGGCCTGTTCGAGCACGTCGACCGACGAGACCTCGAGCGCGAGGTGCTGGGCCCAGTCGGGGTTGGTCTCCTGGTCCACCTGCGGCTCGTCGACCAGGTCGAAGAACGCCACCCAGCTCCCATCTGCCATCTCGAAGAACACGTGGCAGTGGGGGGCGTACTCCTGGGTGGACGGCACCCGGTCCTGGGTGATGACGTGCGCCAGCTTCAGGCCCAGCACATCGCGGTAGAAGTCGACGGTTTCGGCCGCGTCGCGGCACCGGTAGGCGACGTGGTTCAAGCTCTGGACGTGCATGGGATGACCCCCTCGTTCTGTCGACCACCAGCGTAGGGCGGACGGCTTTCGAGGGCGAAGGCCGGCGGGGTTAGGGTCGGGGCATGGAGTTCGGGATGTGTGTTGCCACGAAGCTGACCGCCGTCGACGAGGTGGTCGAGTTCGAACGGCTCGGTTTCGACGCGGTGTGGGTACCGGACAGTCAGATGATCTGGGGCGACTGCTACGCCTACCTCGCGCTCGCGGCCGAGCGGACCGAGCGGATCCGGATCGGCACCGGGGTGTCGGTGGCCGGCACCAGGATCCCGCCGGTGACGGCGCACAGCATCGCGTCGATCAACACGCTCGCCCCGGGCAGGACGTTCCTGGGCATGGGGGCCGGCAACAGCGCCCACCGGTTCCTCGACCACAAGCCGTTGCCGATCAAGAAGTACGGCGAGGAGCTGCGGGTGATCCGGGCGCTCCTCCACGGCGAGGAGGTGGAGTACACGTTCCGGGGCAAGACCGCGCCGACGAGGCTCCTCATGGCCGACCGGGGCTACGTGAACCTCGACGACCCGATCCCGATCTACGTGTCGGGGTTCGGCCCGAAGTCGCAGGCGCTGGCGGGGCAGTACGGCGACGGGCTCGTCACGTCGCTCCCACCGGAGCCGCGGGCGATCGCCCGGGCGATCGAGACCGCCCGCCGGGGCGCCGAGGCCGAGGGCCGGGAGCTGCCAGCCGACTTCCCGGTGGTGAGCCTCACCAACATCGTCATCCTCGACCCCGGCGAGGACGTGACGTCGGACCGGGTGATCGAGGAGCACGGAGCGTTCGTGGTGTCGTCGCTCCACTACGTGTACGACAAGGTCCGCCAGTACGGGGGTGAGCCGCCCCACCACCTCCAGGGGATCTGGGACGAGTACTCGGCGCTGGTGGAGCAGACACCGGAGCCGATCCGCCACCTCCGGATCCACGACGGTCACTGCACCTTCCTCCGGCCCGACGAGGCCAAGTTCATGACCGAGTCGATCATCCGGGCGAGCTGCATCGTGGGAACCGCCGACGAGGTGGTGGCCAAGATCGAGGAGCTCGACGAAGCCGGCCTCGACGAGCTGATGATGCTCCCGGCGCCCGAGCATCAGGTGCGGTGGGCCAACCGATTCGCCGAGCTGGTCCTGCCGAAGCTGCGGTGACCGACAACCGTCGGTGGGTGATCGACGGGAACAACGTGATGGGGTCGCGGCCCGATGGGTGGTGGAACGACCGGGTCGGTGCGATGGAACGTCTCACCCAGCAGATCGCGACGTGGTGCTGGACCCATGACGACGAGGTCGTGCTCGTGTTCGACGGCCGCACCCAGCGGTCGGTTCAGCTCCTCGCCGGTGGCAACCTCTCGGTGGTTTTCGCCGAGCGCTCGGCTCGCGATGCCGCCGATGACGTGATCGCCGCCACCGTGCAAGCGACCGACCGGGTCGTGACCGCCGACCGGGCGCTGCGATCACGCCTCGTCGACGGTGCCGAGCCGATCGGCCCGAGGACCTTCCTCGCCCTCCTCTGAGCTGCACACGACAGTCGAGCACGCGCACACCGGTGTCTGACACCGGTGTGCGGACACCAGTGTGGGCGCGGGGTGGATCGGCTGTATCAATCGGTGGGTTGGCGCGTCAGGACGGGTCCAGTCGGTGGCCGGGCAAGCGCCCAAACCCCACTCGCCATCCCGGCCACCGACTTCAAGGCTGGCCGCGCCGGGTCACCGCCAGGTCGGCGCGCTCGATCCGAGGGGCGTTGGCGGGAGCTCCCAGCGACCGGCCACCGGGCGAACTGCGGTGATGCGGCCGAAGGGCGACGACACCTCGTGGGTGAACGGCTCGGTCGGCGGGGGCGGTCCCGGCTCGAACGGCCTCGGCTCCTCCAGCCCGACGAGCCAGTTGCGGGTCCGCAGGAGCGAGAGGCGGGCCCGCCACGACCCGCCCGTGCGGGCCTGCTCGGCCACCAAACGGGCAGCGGCGAAGGCGGCCAGGTAGCCCGTGGCGAAATCGAGCGCCTGCATCGGCAGGTGCACCGGCTCGTCACTCCCGATCAGCGCCGCCTGGCCGAGGGCGATCCCGGTCGTCGACTGGACGATCGAGTCGAAGCCTCGACGACCGGCCCAGGGCCCGACCCAGTCGAACGCACAGATCTCGACGACCACCACCCCCGGGTTGAGCTCGGCCGCCCGCTCGGCCGGAAAGCCCCGAGCCGCCAGCGCCCCCGGACGATAGGCGTCGACGATCACGTCGGTCGAGGCGAGCAGCTCGGTGAACCGCTCGACCCCGGCTGGAGTGTCGAGGTCGACGAAGGCGTTGCGTTTCCCGAACCCCGTGGCGATCACCCCCACGTCGACCGACGGGAGATGGGCGGCACCCACCCGGAGCACATCGGCACCGTGGGCGGCGAGGGTCCGCCCGCAGACCGGGCCGGCGAGCACCCGCGAGCAGTCGAGCACCCGGACCCCGGCGAGCGATCGACTCGACGACGGAGCCGGCGTCGACCGATCCGCGTGGTCGCCCGTCACCGGCGCCGGGGCCACTGGCGGTGCCGGAGCCGGTGTCCATGTCGGTGACGGTTGGCGGGGCGGGGCGTCACCGAGTCGGTCCACCGTCAGCAGCGGCAGGTCGGCGGTCGCCGCCGCATGGGGATGCGCGTCCCACTCGCCGGGCGTTCGGTACGCAGCGCAGATCATGCCCGCGGTTCGCATCTCCTCCTCGAGCTCGAACGCGTCGCGGCGGACGATGGCCGACTCGAACCCGGCCCGATCCTCGGCCACGCCGAGCACGGCGGCCGCCCCCGAGGCGTGATGGGGGAAGTTGCAGTGAAGCTGGACGAACCGGTCGCCGGCGGCCCGGTAGCGTCCCGAGAGCGGCGCCCATCCCGGCACCTCCGCCCCGTCGACGGCCACCTGGCCCCGCCAATCGGCGAGGGCGTGGGCGACGTCGACCGTGATCGGCGCCGTTGCCCGCCGGTCGAACCCACCGCCGCGGGCTGCCCCGGCGTCGAGCGCGGCGAGCGTCGCCGCGCCTACCGTGGCGCCCGCCAGGTCGGCCACGGGGTACGCCGACGCCACGGGCGCATCGGACGGGACGAGGCGACAGTGCTCCGGCCCGACGACCGGTTCGCCGCCGATCATCGACCACACGGCGCCGAGGCGATCGCCGGCTGTCGAGCTCATCCCTCGAGACTAGGCCGGACCCACGCCAGAACCCGGACCCGCAGGCCCGTCCAGCCCGCGCCCACCGCTCGCCGAGCCCGGGTTACGCTCGCAATCAGGGGAACGGATCGCAACGGTCGCAGGGAAGGGCACCACGATGGGCAGCGGGATCGATCTCGGCATCGATCAGCTCACCGACGCCGAGATCATCGGACGAGGCGGGTTCAGCACGGTCTACGCCGCGACCGACACCCAGTTCGATCGCCGGGTGGCGGTCAAGGTGCTGCGCGAGTTGTCGAAGGAGTCCGACCGCAACCGGTTCGACCGGGAGTGTCGCATCATGGGCCGGCTCTCCTCGCACCCCAACGTGGTGACGCT
The DNA here is from genome assembly GCA_965216205.1 of Acidimicrobiales bacterium. Taxonomy (GTDB): domain Bacteria; phylum Actinomycetota; class Acidimicrobiia; order Acidimicrobiales; family SZUA-35; genus CADEDH01. The sequence goes on from OZ244139.1 coordinate 5,052,120, forward strand.
CTACAACGCAGGCTTCACCAGCGACGACGAGCCCTACATGATCATGGAGCTCAACGAGGAGGGAACGCTCGCCGATCTCCTCGCCGGCGACGGTCCGCTCCGATGGCGAGAGGCGCTCCAGCTCATGATCCCGGTGTTGCGGGCGCTGCACCACGCCCACGAGGCCGGGGTGCTCCACCGGGACGTGAAACCGGAGAACATCCTCCTCGCCGGCGGCGTGCCCCGCCTCACCGACTTCGGGATCGCCTACCTCCGCGACTCGACCGGGGCCACCTCCACCAACATCACCGCCAGTTGGCTCCACACCGCTCCCGAGACCTTCGACAACGAACGCGACGAGCGCTCCGACGTGTACTCGGCCGCCTCCACCCTGTACAACCTCATCGCCGGTCGGGCCCCGTTCGAGAACCCGGACGACGAGTCGCTCAATCCGCTCATCCGTCGCCTGCTCAGCGACGCACCACCGCCACTCCCCCCGGGGACCGCGCCGGCCTCGTTGAGCGCCTACGTGGGCCAGGCGCTGGCGAAGGACCCGGCCGAGCGACCGGTCAGCGCGGCGGCGATGGCGGACGGACTCCAGGTGATCCTCGACTCCGGCGGGCTGAAGCCACCGGTGGACGGCGTCGCAAGCAGCCACCCTCGACCCGTCGCTCCCGACCCGGCACCCGGCCGCCCGATCACCCCCGCTGGTCGGCCTGTGAGCGCTGCACCGGTCAACGCCCCGCCGGCGAGTGGCGGCCCGGCCGGCCGTCCAGCGTCGGGCGGCGGGCCTGCTGCCGACACGCGCTCGATGCCGGGTCAGACGCCCCCCGCCCCCTGGGCACCGCCGAGCACCCCGGTGGCCGCCGGTTTCGCGCCGCCTGGAGCAGGAGCGCCAGGGGTTGCCCCGCCGGGACAGGTACCGCCGGGGGCGACGCCGCCCCAGGGCTACCCGAGCCCGTCGAACCCAGCCGGGGGGCCGACCCCACTACCCGGGTACGCCCCGCCGCCGGCCGCGTTGCCCATGCCGCATCCGATGCAGCCGTCGGCGAGAGCCGGGGCCGGGAGCGTCCCGCCGCTCGGCCACGGCGGCCAACGAGCGGGCGCGCCGCCGAGCGCCGACGGCGGGTCTGGTGCCAGCGCCGGCCGCACGTTGCTGCTGGTGCTGCTCGGCGTCGCCGGCGTCGTGTTCGTCGCCTCGATCGGCGGTATCGCGCTGCTCCGAGGCGACGGCAGCGAATCGGCGACCGGAACCGGGAACGACCCGCCGGCCTCGCCCACCGAGGAGACGGCAGGCGAGGAGGAGGCGGCACCGCCAGGGGAGGAAGGGGCCAGCGACCTCGCCACCACGACCGCCACCGTCGACGAGACCGGCTTCGATCCGACCGATCGCCCCGCCGTGGTGCTGCCGGCCTTCGACGGGCCGGCCGACTCCATCGAGGAGCTCGAGGCCCGCTGGGCGGAGAACCGGGCAGCGGTCGTAACCGCCCTCAGCGCCAGTGGCTACGGCGTCGACGGCGACAACGTGCTCCACGGCCCGGGTGGATTCACCGTCGACCTCGGCGCGTGCCCCGCAGGCTGGTCCGACACCGAAGGGATCGACGGCTCGACGATCCGCATCGGGCAGACCGTCGCCGCCAGCGGAACGCAGGCCGGCTTCGCCGACCTCGCCACCGGCATGCAGGCCTACTTCGAGGTGGTCAACGCCGGCGGCGGGATCGACGGCCGCTCGATCGAGCTGCTCATCCGGGACGACGGCTACGAAGCCGGCCGGACGATCCAGGAGGTCGAGACGCTCCTCGCCGACGACGACGTGTTCGCCGTGACCACGCTCGGGTCGCCGAACACGCTGGCCACCCGCGACCGGCTCAACCAGTCGTGCGTGCCGCAACCGTTCGTCGCCACCGGCCATCCGGCCACGGCCGACCCGGTCGCGTATCCCTTCACCGTCCCCCACCAGATGACCTGGGACACCGAGGCGGTCCTGTGGGGTGCGTGGATCGAGGCGAACATGGTCGACCAGCTCCCGGTGCGGGTGGCGGCGGTGGCGATGGACAACGACTTCGGCCTCTCCTACACGAGCCCGTTCGAGTCCTGGGCCGAGGCGAATCCCGACATCGTGTCCGAGGTCGTCGTCGTCCCCCACGCTCCGACAGCGACCGCCCTCGACGGCGAGATGGCGCAGGTGGTCGCGGCCGACGCCGACGTGTTCATCGCCATGACCGCTGGCACCGCCTGCGGTCAGGCCGTGCTCGCTGGCGAGTCGGCGGGGCTGGGGGCCGAGGTCCGCTTCCTGCCGAGCGTCTGTCGGGACCCCTCGTTTCTCGCCGCAGCGGGGGCGGCGGCCGACGGCTATCTCGTGGTGCTGGGCGGGGTGAAGACCACGACCGACCCGGCGGTGGCCGACGACCCCTACGTGGCCTACGTGAACGCCGGTCTCCAGTCGGCCGGCCTCGACCCCTCGGTCGGCCTGTCGGGCAGCGGGTTCGGCTTCTACGGGTGGACGTGGGTGGAGACCCTCCGCATCGCCGCCGAACTGCCGGGCGGTCTCACCAGGTCGAACTTCCTGCTCGCGGCGCGCGGCATGCAGCTCGCCCACCCGATGGCGGTGGAGGGGGTCGCGTTCGCGGTGGCCGGCTTCGAGGACGCCCACCCGATCGAGGCCTCCGACATCGGCACCTACGACTCGGCGACCCAGCAGTGGACCCCCGGCCCGGTCGTTGCCGCGGAGGCCGCCACGCCGACCTGCTCCTGGGACGTGAACGTCGGCGGCTGCCGATGACCGACCGTCAGCGAGGCGCCGGGCCGACCATCAGCGGAGCACGCCCGCCTCGGCGAGCTCATCGAGGCTGGGCTGGTCGAGGCCGAGCACCTCGGTGAGCACCGCGCCGTTGTCGGCTCCTCGGGCCGCGACCCGCCCATCGGTGCCGATTCCCGCCCCGGCCGCGGACCGCGACGGGATGGGGATCCCCGTGTTGGTCTCGGTGATCAGGGCCCGGTGCTCGGCCCAGTCGGTGTCGACCAGGTCGTGGATCGAGCGGAGCTCGGCGGTGGTGAACGGCGAGCGGGCCTCGAGGGTGCGCCGGAACTCGTCGAAGGTCGGGAACGACGCGGCCCACTCGGCCACGATCGCTTCGAGCTCGGCCCGGTGCGCCTCCCTCGCCTCGACCTCGGCGAAGCGGGGGTCGGTGGCCAGCTCTGGCCGGTCGAGCGCGGCGACGAGGCCGTCGAACCAGGCGACGAGGTTGCCGCCGATCCCCCACACCCGGCCGTCGCCGAGGTGGAGCACTGCCGACTGGTCGCACGCGCCGGCGTTGGTACCCTCCCACCCGCCGGCGAGCTCGGTCGACACCCACTCCTGGATGTACACCATCGATTCCACCATGCACACGTCGAGCCGGCAGCCGGTCCCAGCCCTGGCCGCCTTCACCAGCCCGGCGTTGATCGCGCTGGCCGCCATCATCGCGGTGGTCACGTCGCCGAGCACCAGCGCCGGCTGCCGGGCGGGGCGGCCCGTCTTGCGCATGTCGTACTCGAGCATTCCCGACTCGAGGTGACCGATCGGGGCGTACGCCCGGCGGTCGGCCCACGGGCCGACCTGGCCGAAGCCGGTGATCGAGCAGTAGACGAGGTCAGGGAACCGCTCGCAGATCTCGTCGGGGCCGAGCCCGAACCGGTCCATCACGCCAGGACGGAAGTTCTCGACGAGCACGTCGCACCCGGCGAGCAGCTCGATCATCAGATCGGTGGCGCCGGGGGCCGACAGGTCGACCGAGCAGAATCGCTTCCCGGCGTTCTGCTGGGCGAAGTAGGGCGTGATCCCGTCGGCTTCGAACGGCGGGAACGTGCGGCTCATGTCGCCCTCGGGCGGCTCGATCTTGATGACCTCGGCCCCCTGGTCGGCCAGGATCCTGGTGGCGAGCGGCCCGGCGACCACCCGGGTGAAGTCGAGTACCCGAACGCCGTCGAGCGGTCCGGTCACGATCGTGGGCGGCCGGTCGACGGCACCGGTGCGGGGGCCGCGGCGTGGGACGAGCGCGACGCTGGTGAGGGGGCGGCGGCCGGGTCGGGGCGCTCACCCCGGATCAGGCCGCCGGGTCGCGCCCCGGTCAGTTCACCGTCGGCCAGCGTCTCGACGCCGGCCACGAACGTGTGGTGGTAGCCGGTCGGGCGCTGCACCAGCCGCTTCCCGCCAGCCGGGAGGTCGAACACCAGCTCGGGGCGGCCGACGCTGAGCGTGTCGTGGTCGACGATGTTGAGGTCGGCCCGGTAACCGGAGGCCACGAGGCCGCGGTCGAGCAGGCCGTAGGTCTCGGCGGTTCGCCTGGTCTGCTTGTTGACCACGAGCTCGAGCGGGAGCTGCTCACCGCGGGTGCGGTCGCGGGTCCAGTGGCTCAGGAGATAGGTGGGGTACGAGGCGTCGCAGATCGTGCCGACGTGGGCCCCGGCGTCGCCGATCCCGCAGATCGTGTGCGGGTCGACGAGCATCTCCCGGATGTCGTCGAGGCTGCCGTTGGTGTAGTTCTCGAACGGGTGCAGGAGGAGCGTCGACCCATCCCCGGCGGCGAGGAGGTCGAGGGCCTGCTCCCACGGGTCGACACCGGCCGCGGCCGCCCTGGCGGCGATGGCGGCCGACGGATCCGGTTCGTAGTCGAGGTCGTCGCCCAACTCGTAGCAGCGGGTGAAGATGTAGTCCATCCACTTCGTGTCGCCGGTCTCGGGTCGCTCGGTGAGGAGCCGGCGGCGGAGATCCTGGTCGGTGCGGAGCCTGGCCACCCGCTCGGCGAGCGGTAGGTCGGCGATCGCCCGGTAGGCGTCGATGGTTCGGAACGGGTTGACGGTGGCGTCGAGGCCGATCATCACCCCGATCGGTCGGCACCCGACCTGGCCGGTGGCGGCGACCCCGGCGGCATTGGCGGCGTGGATCTCGTCGCGGGTGACCCGCCAGCGGTCGGGGTCGGCGTCGATCTGCAGCAGCAGTACCGACAGCGGCCGCCCCGACAGCTCCGCCGCCCGCTGGAGGTTGACGAAGTCGCCGGGCTCGAAGTCGGAGTTGACCTGCAGCACCCCGGTGCCGGCGGCCCGCATCGCCTCGGCGATGGCGGCGAGCTCCGGGTCGCCGGCCGACAGGCTCGGCGTCGAGCGCCCGTCGGCCGCCTTGTGCTTCACCGTCCGGCTGGTCGAGAACCCGAGGGCTCCGGCTCGCAGGCCCTCCTCCACGAGGCGGCCGAGCTCGACGAGCTCCTCGGCGGTGGGGGTCTCGGCGTGGTCGGCACCCCGGAGGCCCATCGTGTAGAAGCGGAGGGCGGCGTGGGGGAGCTGAGCGCCGACGTCGACCACCCGGGGTGTCCGCTCGAGCGCGTCGAGATACTGCGGGAAGGTCTCCCAGGTGAAGTCGATGCCCTCGGCCAGCACGGTGCCGGGGATGTCCTCCACCCCCTCCATCAGGTTGATGAGGAAGTCCTCGGTGCCCGGCTTGACCGGGGCGAACCCCACGCCGCAGTTGCCGAACACGGTGGTGGTGACCCCGTGCCACGACGAGGGGGTGATGTCGGGGTCCCAGGTGGCCTGGCCGTCGTAGTGGGTGTGGATGTCGACCCAGCCGGGGAGGACCAGGCGACCGTCGGCGTCGATCGTCCGCCGGGCTCGACCCTCGACCGAGGGGGCGTCGGCCGTCCCCACCTCGGTGATCGTCCCGTCGGTGACGGCCACGTCGGCAACCCGGCGGGCAGCGCCGCTCCCGTCGACCACGGTGCCGTTGCGAATCACGAGGTCGTGCATGCTCCGCGACGCTACCGGCGGTCCGTCGACCGGTGAAATCCCCGCCGGTCGACAGGTCGGGTTTCGCCCGATGGAGCCGATCGGCCAAAGTACTCCGATGGCACCAACCTTCGCCGGTGAGCCCGGCAACCCAGACGATCCGTCGAAGGCCATCGTGGGCTATTGCGAGCCGTGGTCGCTTCGGGCCGGGGAGCAGATCGAGCTGAAGGCGTCGAGCCACTCGCCCGGCGAGGCCGCACTCCGCCTCGTGCGGCTGCACTGCGGCGATCCGACGTCGGCCGGGCCGGGGTTCGCCGAGAGCGAGGTGCCGTCGGGGCTGCCGGCGGCCGTCGAGCTGACCGAGCAGCCGGTCCACCCCGGGTCGTACGGGTCGATCGACCTCGGCGGGATGACGGCGTCGACGCGGCTCGAGCTCACCTTCAGCGTGATGGCCACCCGGCCGAAGGAACCGCAGACGGTGGCCACGATCGTGCGTGGCGACGGGCCGGACGTGGCGGTCGTGCTCGACGGTGGGGTGCCGATGCTCCGGGTCGGGGGCTCGACGGTGGCGCTGCGGTCGCGACCGCTCGCCAACCGCCGCTGGTACGACGTGTCGGTCGCGCTGGACGTGGCCGCTGGGAGGTTGCGGTCGTCGGTCGACACGCAACGGTCGGGATCTCCGGGCCGCGACCTGTTCGAGCTCGACGACGACGTGGTGGAGGCCGACGTGGCGCTCGATGCCCAGGCGATCGAGCTGCGCTCCCTCCTCCTCGCCGCCGGGGCCGACGGCGGGGCCGACGGCGGGGTCGTCGGCGGCGAGGCGGGCGGGCCAGCCCCCGGGCGTGGCGACTTCGATGGCCGTCTTGCCCGGCCACGACTCACCGTCGACGACACCGAGCTGTGGTGGGACCTCGGCCAGGACATGGCGGGGCGGTCGATCGTCGACGGGAGCGGCAACGATCGCCACGGCGAGCTGTTCCAACTGCCGGCGAGGGCCGTGACCGGACCCACGTGGGACGGGTCGCAGCAGCGGTGGACCGACGACCCGAGCCAGTGGGACGCCGTCCACTTCCACAAAGGCGACCTCTACGATGCCGGCTGGTCGACGACGGCCACGCTCGACGTGCCGGACGACCTGCCGAGCGGGATCTACGCGTTCCACCTCCGGTCCGATGCCGGCGAGGACCGGGTGCCGTTCTTCGTGCGACCGGCAGCAGGGGCGCCGACAGCGGAGGTGGCGTTGCTGATGTCGTCGGCGACGTACCTCGCCTATGCGAACCACCGGATGCTGTTCGAGGGGGCTGATTTCATCCAGACCCGGCGGCGGCTCCGCCCCGAGCACGAGTACGTGCGCCAGCACCCGGAGATCGGCCGGTCGATGTACGAGAAGCACGCCGACGGGAGCGGGGTGATGTTCAGCTCCCGCCGCCGGCCGGTGCTCAATCTCCGCCCGGGGGCCGACGGCTGGAACTTCACCCCCGATACCGACATCAACGCGTTCCTCGAACACACCGGCATCGGCCACGACGTGATCGCCGACGAGGACGTGCACCACGACGGCGCGGCGGCGCTGGCCCCGTACCGGGTGATCGTCACGTGCTCCCACCCCGAGTACTGGTCGACCGCGATGCTCGACGCGCTCGACGAGTGGCAGCGCCACGGCGGCCGGCTGATGTATCTGGGCGGCAACGGGTTGTACTGGCGGGTGGCGTTCAGCGACGCTTGGCCGGGGGCGATGGAGCTCCGTCGAGCCGAGGACGGGGTGCGGAACTGGCAGACCGGCGACGGCGAGAGCTACCACGCATTCACCGGCGAGTACGGCGGCATGTGGCGGCGGAACGGGCGAGCCCCGAACGAGCTCGTCGGTGTGGGGTTCGCGGCCCAGGGGTTCGAGAAGGCCTCCTACTACGAGATCAACCCCGACAGCCTCGACTCGCGGGCGTCGTGGATCTGGGACGGCGTGGACCCGGAGGACGACAGGATCGGCACGTCCGGGCTTGGCGGCGGTGCGGCCGGTCAGGAGCTCGACCGGTACGACACCCGGCTCGGCTCGCCCGACCACGCCGTCATCCTCGCATCGGCCACCGACTTCGCGCCCGACATGGTGCGGACGAAGGAGGAGTTCGAGGCGTCGGTGGTGACCCCCGACCCCGACCCGTACGTCCGGGCCGACATCGTGTTCTACGAGACGACCGGCGGCGGCGCCGTGTTCTCGGTGGGCTCGATCTCGTGGTTCGGGGCGCTGGCCAGGAACGACTACGACAACGACGTGGCCCAGATGACCACCAACGTGCTCCGCCGCTTCGCCGACCCCGCACCCTTCCCCCTCCCCTGACCCCGCACACTCGCGCACACCGGTGCCAGACACTTCGTGCGGGTGTGAGCTGTGCCGCTCCGATGTCGGTGCGCACCACCGCACGATGTGTCTGGCACCGGTGTGCGGGGGTGCCGCTCAGGTACCGGATCGGTGGTTCAGGGCGGCGAGAACCGGGGCGAGGTCAGCGAACGTCGCCCCGGCCAGCGCACCGCCGGTGAACGCCTCGATCCGGGTCACCTCGGGGCCGGCCCACACCGGCGGCTCGAACCGGTCGAGCAGGTCGGGCGACCCGAGGTCGACCTCGAGCAGGACCAGTCCGGCCAGGTCCTGCTCGAACACGTTGACCGATCCGGTGACTCCGTCGTCGACGGCGACCGCCCACCGGGTCTTGGCCAGGTGCCGGCCGGGCAGGCCCCCCAGCACCTCCAGCTCGGCGGCGTCGAGGTACATGCTGGTGTGCAGGATGGCGGTCGGGTCATCGGGTTCGACCCGGCGCTTGTGGCCGAGCTTCCGGTCGGTCGCTCCGTCAGGCGTCTCCACGGTCCGGAGCCGGAGTCGGGTCCGGTCGAGGTAGCGATCGACGATGTGGCGAGGGTTGGTGACGCCCGCCGGGATCTCGTCGAGGAGGAACCGCCGCTCGTACTCGCCGACGGCGTACTTGTGGCCTCCGATCGCGTGGTTCTCGTGGCCTCCGGTCACGTCGATCTCGCATCGTTCGTGCGGCGCTCGGGCTGGTGGCCGAACCCGATCAGCACATCACCCCAGACCGCTGCGGGCAGCGGTTGCCTACACTGCGCAGCGGGCAGTCTGCGGAGCACCGGCACAGGAGGCTGGACATGAACGTAGTCGTCACCGGCACCGAGGGCTACCTCGGCTCGCTGCTGGCGCCCGTGCTGCTGCGCGAGGGCCATGACGTGCTCGGCATCGACAGCGGCTTCTACAAGGTCGGTTGGCTCTACAACGGCACGAGCCTCACCGCCAAGACCCTCAACAAGGACATCCGCCACCTCGACGCGGCCGACTTCGAGGGCGTCGACGCGGTGGTCCACATGGCCGAGTTGTCGAACGACCCCGTCGGGGCGCTGGCCCCAAACATCACCTACGACATCAACCACCGCGGCTCGGTCCACATCGCCGAGCTGGCCAAGGCAGCCGGGGTGGAGCGATTCGTGTACATGTCGTCGTGCAGCGTCTATGGCGTGGCCACCGGGGACGACTACGTGACCGAGGACGGCGAAACGAACCCCCAGACGGCCTACGCCGAGTGCAAGGCCCTCGTCGAACGGGACCTGGGTGCGATGGCGGACGACGGGTTCTCCCCCACGTTCCTTCGCAACGCCACCGCGTTCGGGGCGAGCCCCCGGATGCGGTTCGACCTCGTGCTCAACAACCTCGCCGGCCTCGCCTGGACCACGAAGGAGATCGCGATGATCTCCGACGGCACACCCTGGCGCCCGCTGGTGCACGCCCTCGACATCTGCCGGGCGATCGTCTGCGCCCTCGCCGCCCCGCGCGAGGTGATCCACAACGAGGTGTTCAATGTGGGCGACACGCAGCAGAACTATCAGGTCCGGGAGATCGCCGAGATCATCGCCGACGTGTTTCCCGGTTGCGCGCTCAGCTTCGGCCAGCTCGAGAGCGACAACCGCAGCTATCGGGTCTCGTTCGACAAGATCCACCGGCAACTGCCCGGCTTCGCGTGCGAGTGGAGCGCGGCGCGCGGCGCCCGCCAGCTGCACGATCTGTTCGCCAGGATCGACCTGACGGGCGAGGTGTTCACCCACCGGGGCTTCACCCGGCTCTCCCAGATCGAGTACCTGCTGCGGACCGGGCAGATCGACCCCGACTTCTTCTGGACCGACCCCACATCCACCACCGGCATCGAGGAGACCTGACGATGCAATTCACCGAGACCGAACTGGCCGGGGCGTACGTGATCGACCTCGAACAGCACAGCGACGATCGCGGCTTCTTCGCCCGCACGTTCTGCATGAACGAGTTCGCCGATCACGGCCTCAAGCCGACGATCGCCCAGTGCAACCTCTCCTACAACCACAGGGCCGGCACGATGCGGGGCATGCACTACCAGCTCGCCCCAGCGGCCGAGACGAAGCTGGTTCGCTGCATCCGCGGCGCGATCCACGACGTGATCATCGATCTGCGACCAGAGTCGCCGACGTACCTCCAGCACATCGGGGTGGAGCTCAGCGACGAGAACCGGAAGGCGCTGTACGTGCCCGAGCTGTTCGCCCACGGCTACCAGGCCCTGACCGACGGGGCAGAGGTGATGTACCAGGTGACCGAGTTCTACACGCCAGGCATGGAGCGCGGCATCCGCTACGACGACGCCCGCTTCGGGATCGAGTGGCCGATGGAGGTCACGGTGATCTCGGACAAGGACGCCACCTGGGACACGTTCGAGCCAGCCGAGGTGCAGGCATGATCATCGTCGACACAGCACTGCGCAAGCGGGAGGAAGCCGGCGAGCCGTTGCGGGTGGCGATGGTGGGGGCCGGGTTCATGGCCCGCGGCATCGCCAATCAGATCCTCAACTCGGTGCCCGGAATGACGCTCGCCGCGATCTCCAACCGCACCCTGGCCAAGGCCGACCAGGCCTACCGGGAGGCCGGCGCCACCGACGTCGTCAAGGTCGACACCGTGGCCTCGCTGAACGACGCCGTCCGCGATGGCACGTTCGCCATCACCGAGGATCCGCTCCTCCTGTGCCAGGCCGAGGGGATCGAAGCGATCATCGACGTCACCGGCGCGATCGTGCTGGGGGCCACGGTGGCGCTCGAGGCGATCGAGCACGGCAAGCACCTCATCCTGATGAACGCCGAGCTCGACGGGACCGTCGGCCCGATCCTCAAGGTCAAGGCCGACGCCGCCGGTGTGATCTACAGCGGCTGCGACGGCGACCAGCCGGGGGTGGAGATGAACCTGTACCGGTTCGTCCGGTCGATCGGCCTCACCCCCCGGCTGTGCGGCAACGTGAAGGGCCTCCAGGACCCGTACCGCAACCCGACCACCCAGCAGGGGTTCGCCGAGAAGTGGGGGCAGGACCCGGCGATGGTCACCTCGTTCGCCGACGGCACGAAGATCTCGTTCGAGCAGGCGATCGTGGCCAACGCCACCGGCATGACCGTGGCGAAGCGGGGCATGCACGGCTTCGACTTCGACGGCCACGTCGACGACGCCACGGCCCTCTACGACCTCGAGGAGATGGAGCGGCTGGGCGGCATCGTCGACTACGTGGTGGGGGCCCAGCCGAGTCCGGGCGTCTTCGTGTACGCCACCCACGACGACCCGAAGCAGCAGCACTACCTCAACCTCTACAAGCTCGGCGAGGGACCGCTCTACAGCTTCTACACGCCCTACCACCTCTGCCACTTCGAGGCGCCACTGTCGATGGCCAGGGCGATCCTGTTCGACGACCCGGTCTTCGCGCCGATCGCAGGGCCGATGGTCGATGTGATCACGATCGCCAAGACCGACCTGAAGGCCGGCGCCACCCTCGACGGACTCGGGCACTACATGACCTACGGCGAGTGCGAGCGGGCCGATGTGACCGCAGCGGAGAACCTGCTCCCGATCGGACTCGCCGAGGGTTGTCGCCTGCGTTCCGACGTCGCCAAGGACCAGGCGATCACCTACGACGACGTGGAGATCGTCGACGATCACCTCGGTCATCAGCTCCGCCGGGAGCAGAACGCCCACTTCGCGCCCTAGCGCTCGGCGGACCCGGGTCGCCGGTCACGTCGGCCCGCTGGATCGTCGTCACGGCCTCGAGGAGGCATCGGGACCGGCGCTGCCACTGCCTATGCTCCAACACGACCGGGCGCCGACATCAGGCTGCCCGCCCAGTCAGCAACCTGCGGGATGGTAGATGTTCGACAACGCTTTCAATGGCGCCAAGGTGCTCGTCACCGGTCACACCGGTTTCAAGGGCACGTGGATGACGCTGTGGCTCCAGGAGCTGGGGGCCGAGGTCGTGGGGATCGCCAACCGCATTCCCACCCAGCCCAGCCACTTCGAGGCCGCCGGGCTCGACGGCACCGTCACGAGTCACCTGCTCGACGTCCGCGACACCGAAGCGATTCCTGCCACCATCGCCGACGAGGCTCCCGACGTGCTGATCCACATGGCGGCCCAGGCGCTGGTGAAGAGGTCGTACGACGATCCGGTCGGGACCTACACCACGAACGCCATCGGCACCGCCAACGTGCTCGAGGGGCTGCGCCGGTTGGATGGCACCTGCAACGCCGTGCTGATCACGTCGGACAAGTGCTACGAGAACGTGGAGACCTACTACGGGTACCGGGAGGACGACCGGCTCGGTGGGGCCGATCCGTACTCGGCGTCCAAAGCGGCGGCCGAGGTCATCATCTCCAGCCACCTGCGCTCCTTCTTCGCCCCCGACGACGGGGATCTCGACGTACGGGTCGGGGTGGCCCGGGCCGGCAATGTCGTCGGCGGTGGCGACTGGGCCGCCGATCGGTTGGTGCCCGATGTCGCCAGGGCGTGGTCGAAGGGCGAGACCGTCACGATCCGCCGGCCGACGGCGACCCGTCCGTGGCAGCACGTGCTCGAGCCGATCAGCGGCTACCTCCACCTGGCGGCCGAGCTCGCCGATCGACCGGACCTCCACGGGGAGGCGTTCAACTTCGGTCCGCCCGCCGAGGCCATCAACCCCGTGCGGGACGTCGTCAACGCACTGCAGGAGCACCTGCCCGGTCTGGATCTGGCGATCGACGAATCCCAGGCCGACTTCCACGAGGCGGGTCTGCTCAAGCTCTCGTGTGACAAGGCGCTGAGTCATCTGGACTGGACGCCGGTGCTCGATTTCGACGAGACCATGCGGTTCAGTGGCGAGTGGTTCGCCCAGTACTACGCCGACGAGGACGTCTGCATGCGGCAGTTCTCCGGCGACCAGCTCGAACGCTACACGTCGCTCGCGGCTGAGCGCGGACTGGTCTGGGCGCAGACCTGACCGGGCCGGTCGACCGCCGTTCCCACCGCGGCGGGAGCGGATCCCGCTGAACTTGTGCATCGGGTCGAGCCATCGGCCAGGCTGTGGGCCATGAAGATCGGATTGTTCTCGTTCGTCGACAGCATCGAAGGCCTGACCGAGATGGCGGCCACCGCCAACGAGCAGGGCTTCGGGAGTCTGTGGGTCCCCCAGACGTTCAGCCTCGACACGCTCACCGCGATCGCCGTGGCGGGCCAGACCGTGCCCGACATCACCTTCGCCACGGCAGTCGTCCCGACCTACCCGCGCCACCCGCAGATGCTCGCCCAGCAGGCACTGACGGTGAACGCCGCCATCGGTGGGCGGCTCATCCTCGGCATCGGCCCGTCGCACAAGCCGGTGGTGGAGGGGTCGTGGGGGATCTCGTTCGACAAGCCGATCCGCCACCTGCGGGAGTACCTCGAGATCCTGATGCCACTCATCGAGGACAAGAAGGTCCGCTACACGGGCGAGACGCTCAGCGCCCGGGCCGACATCCAGGTCGATGCCCCGGCGCCGACCGTGATGATGAGCGCCCTCGGTCCGCAGTTGCTGAAGGTCACGGGCCGCCTGGCCGACGGCACCATCCTCTGGATGACGGGGCCGAAGACGATCGAGGGGCACTCGGCGCCGACGATCCGCGAGGCGGCCGCGGCGGCCGGCCGGCCCGAGCCGGAGGTGGTCGCCGGCTTCCCGGTGTGCGTCACCGACGGCAGCGACGCCGAGAACCAGGCCACCCGTGACCGAGCGGCGACGTCGTTCGCGATGTACGGGGAGCTGCCGTCGTACCGGGCGATGCTCGACCGGGAGGGCTACGACGGACCCGGCGACATCGCCATCATCGGCGGCGCCGGGGAGGTGACCGACCGCATCGGCAAGCTGGCCGACGCCGGCGTCACCACCTTCGCCGCGTCCGAGTTCGGCAGCCGCGACCAACGGGCCGCCACCCGCGACCTCCTCGTCGGCCTCCTCTGACCCACCCTCGCGGCGCGACCGCACGATGTGTCTGGCACCGGTGTGCGCTCGGGTCAGGGTCGGGGGTCGGGATGGTGTTGGAGGCGGAGGAGGTAGAGCGAGCCGGCGGTGGCCACGGCGAGGATGGCCACGATCGACGCCGTGTTCGTTCCCGTCTGATCGGCCAGGAAACCGACGAGCGGCGGGTACAGGAGGCTGCCGGTCGCCGCCGCCAGGTAGACCCAGCCGAGTACCGCGCCGAGGCCGCTCACGCCGAACAGATGAGCCGACACCTCCCCCATCAATGCGACGAAACCGCCATAGGCAACGCCCAGGATCAGCGCATACAACACCAGTAGGCCGTAGTTCGAGCCGGCCACCAGCAGCACCGTGAACGCCACCGGCTGACCGGCGAAGCAGAGCTGCGCCATCCGCACCGGGCCAACCCGGGCCGACAGCCCGGTGAGCAGCAGCCGGCCGACGATGCTCGCCGCGCCGATCAGTCCCACGAGCAGTGCGGCCCGCCCGTCGCTGATCTCCTCGTCGGTGGCGAACAGCACGGTGAACGCGAAGGCCGAGCTCTGGGCGGCCGACGCCATCGCCGCCCCTATGGCCAGGCGCCGGAACGCGGTCGTGCGCAGCACGCCGGTCAGGTGGCTCCTGGCCGCCGCCTGACGCTCGATCGGGGGCCGCTCCAGCAGCGCCCCGCCCACGAAGAACGTGATCCCGGCGATCACGGCCAGGGTCACGAAGGTGCTCCGCCAGCCGTTCGACTCGATCAGGCTGCTGGCCAGGGGCAGCAGGATCAGGGTTCCGAGCCCGTTACCGGTAGCGGCAACCCCCTGGCTGATCGCCCGGTAGCGGACGAACCATCCCGCCACGGCGGCGAACAAGGGCGACACGAACAACCCCCCACCCAACCCCAGGCCGACGCCGTAGGTGAGATAGCCATGCCACAGCACGTCGACCCGGCTCGTCAGGAAGAGCCCGCCGCTGAAGAGCGCACCCCCGACCCAGACCAGGGGCCGTGGACCGTACCGGTCGGCCAGGAACCCCGAGGCGGCCCCGGTACCGAAGAAGAGGAAGAGGGTGATGGCGAACACGATCGACGTCGGCCCGAGGCCGGCCTCGAACTCGTTGGCCATCGCCTCGAAGAACGCACCGAAGGTGTAGACCGTGCCGAACGCGACGCCGTTGGTGACCGCCGCTGCGACCGCCACCTTCCACCCGCGCAGCGAATCGATCCCCGGGGCGGTCTCCGAGTCGGCGATGACGGTCGTCGAGCCCGACCGGTCAGCCGGTGAACCAGCCACCATCGGGGTGGATCAGCTCGCCGGTCATGAAGGAAGCCTCGTCGCTGGCGAGGAACAGCGCAACGTTGGCGATCTCGTCCGGCGTGCCCCGCCGACCCATCGGGGTGAGGGCCAGGATCATCTCGCGGTACTCGTCCACCTCGGCCATCGCCGCGGTCATGTTCGTCTCGATGAACCCGGGGCCGATCGAGTTGACCCGGATCCCGAGCGGCGCCAGCGTCCGAGCCGCGTTCTTGGTGAGCATCCACACCCCGGCCTTGGAGACGGGATAGCTGGGGGCGCCCCACAGCGGATCCCGGGCGGCAATGGAGGCGATCGTCACGATGGAGCCCCGGGTGCCGGCGTCGAGCATCGCCGTCACGGTCGCCTTGACGGTGAGGAGGGTGCCGGTCAGGTTCACGTCGAGCACGCGACGCCAGTTGTCGAGGTCGAGCTCGGTCAGCGGCGCCGCCGGGTTCGCTTCACGAGCGTCGGCCGCCTGACCGATCCGCTTGCGTTGCGACTCGATGTCGCCCGACAGGTACTCACCGTCGCTCACGCCGGCCGCCGTGACCACCACATCGATCGAACCGAACCGGTCGACGGCTTCCGCCGCCATCGCGTGATTGGCCTCCTCGCTGGCGACGTCGAGCTCGACGAAGTGGGCGGTTCCGCCGGCCGCCCCGATCGCGTCGACGGCGGCCTTGCCGGGCTCGGCCAGGAGGTCGGCGATCACGATGTTCGCGCCCTCGGCGGCGAACCGGTCGGCACAGGCCCGGCCGATGCCGTTGCTGCCACCGGTGATCACCGCGGTCTTGTCGTCCAGTCGTCCAGCCATCGACGCTCCTCCTGCAACAGGTCGCGGACGAACCTACTAGCCCGCCGCGGCCCGATCGCCATCCCGTCCGCGCGATGACCCGAGACCTTTCAGCGAGGCGGGTATGGTCGATCATCATGTTCGACCGCAGGCCGGCTGTGGCCGGTCCCCGCGCCGGTGACGTGGTGGCCGGGATCTCGGTCGCGATGGTGGCGATCCCCCAGTCGCTCGCCTACGCCGAGCTCGCAGGTCTGCCGGCCCAGTTGGGGCTGTATGCCACCGCGCTGCCGTCGATCCTGGCCGCCGCCTTCGTGTCGTCCCGCTACCTGCAGACTGGGCCGGTCGCCCTCACGTCGCTCCTCACCTTCGGTGCGCTGTCGGGATTGGCGTCGATCGCCTCGCCCGACTACGTCGCGCTCGCTGCGCTGCTCGCACTCCTCGTGGGAGCGATGCGGGTGGCGCTCGGCCTCGCCCGGCTCGGCAATCTCGCCTACCTGCTGTCGGAGCCGGTCCTGACCGGCTTCACCACGGGTGCTGCGATCCTCATCACCTCGTCGCAGCTCCCTCGGGTGTTCGATCACCGACCCGGTGGTTCGGGGGTGCTGGCCAACGCGATCGATGCGCTCACCAGCCCGGCCACGTGGAACTGGGGCGCCATCGCCCTGTCCGCCTCGACGGCGGCGGTGGTGGTGGGCGGCCGCCGGATCCACCGGTTGTTCCCCGGGGTGCTCGTGGCGGTGATCGGCGGCCAGCTCGTCGCCGTGATCGCCGGGTACGACGGTGCGACGGTGGGCGCTCTCGACGGCGGGTTCATCAGCCTCGACCTGGACATGCCGTGGTCGTCGACCCCGGAGCTCGTGGTGCCGGCGTTCGCCATCGCGCTCGTCGGCTTCGCCGAGCCGGCGTCGATCGCGCGGACCTTCGCCGCCGAGGAGCGCCAGCCGTGGGACGCCAACCGGGAGATGATCAGCCAGGGGGTGGCCAACCTCGCGTCGGGCTTCTCCGGCGCGTTCCCGGTGGGCGGCTCGTTCTCCCGCAGCTCGCTCAACCGCCTCGCCGGTGCGGTGAGCCCCTGGTCCGGGGCGATCACCGGCCTGTTCGTGCTGGCGGCGCTGCCACTGACCCCGCTCCTGGCCGACCTCCCGGGCGCGATCCTGGGCACGATCGTGATCGTGGCGGTGGTGAAGCTGATCAAGATCACCGAGCTGCTGGAGCTCTGCTACCAGTCCCCGCCCCAGGCGGCGGTGGCGATCGGCACGCTGGCGGCAACCGTTGCGTTCTCTCCCCGGGTGGAGCGGGGCGTGCTGGTCGGGATCGGGTTGGCGCTGGCCGTTCACCTGTACCGGGAGCTGAACGTGAGCGTCGACGCTGTGCTCGACGAGCGCACGCTCACCGTCGCCCCGAAGGGGGTGGTGTGGTTCGCCACCGTTCCCCAGATCGACCGTCTGGTTCGCGATGCCATCGCCGAGCACGACGAGCTGCACACCGTGGTGCTCGACCTCGGCGGCGTGGGGCGTCTCGACTACAGCGGTGCGGCTGCGATGCGCCGGATCGTGAACGACCTGACGGCCAGCGGCACCAGTGTCGACATCGTCAACGTGCCCCCTGGGGCAGCTCGGGCCGCCCAGGTCCATCTCGATTCGGACCACGAACCGGGGCCTCGGAACCGATAGCCTGGCCGAACTTCGACAGGGAGGAAGGAACTCTCACATGGCACAGACGGCACTTCGCGGCAACCCGGTGAACACGAGCGGGGATCTCCCAGCGGTCGGTGCTGCCGCACCGGCGTTCACGCTCACCAAGGGTGACCTCGGCGCGTTGAGCTCCGCCGACCTGGCCGGACAGCGGGTGGTGCTGAACATCTTCCCCTCGGTCGACACGCCAACGTGCGCCACGAGCGTCCGCACGTTCAACGAGCGGGCTGCCGGGCTCGACAACACCACCGTCGTGTGCGTCTCGGCCGACCTGCCCTTCGCCCAGTCCCGCTTCTGCGGAGCCGAGGGCATCGAGAACGTGACCACAGGGTCCACCTTCAAGAACCCCGAGTTCCTGAGCGACTACGGCGTCGGCATGGTCGACGGTCCGCTCGAGGGCCTCTGTGCCCGGGCGGTCGTGGTGATGGACGGCAACGGGAACGTGGTGCACACCCAGCTCGTGCCGGAGATCGCCGACGAACCCGACTACGACGCGGCGATCAACGCGTTGGGCTGACAGCCGCGCCGGGCGCTCAGCCCAGCGGCTGGTTGAACTCCACGAGGTTCCCCGACGGGTCCCGGCAGAACACCTGCCGGCAGATCCCGTCGATCTCGTTGATGTCCGAAGCCTTTCGACCGGCGGCCACGAGCTCCTGCTTCGTCTGCTCCACGTCGGCGACCTCGAACGCGTAGTGCTGGCCGAGGTTGTCGGGAACGTCGTCGCGACAGAGTAGGTGCACCTCGCGTCCGTCCGGACAGCCGAGCCATGCACCATCACCGATGCCGTCGGGTCGAGGAAGTCGGTCGAGACCGACCGTGTCGGTGTAGAACGTGAGGGTCTCGTCGAGATCGCGCACGTTGATCGAGATGTGGTGGACACCGCGGAGCTTCATGACCAAACGCTAGTGCGCACGCGCGGTGCCCGTCGCCTCGGGGACGGCGGTCGACGTCAGCGGTAGACGCGGGCGCTGCGGCTCCCCGATTGGCTCCAACCCAGCGTGTAGCGGGGCACGATCCGAGGGTCGAGCTGCTTCAGCTGCTCTCGACGGTAGCCCTCCCGCTGAAGATCGGTGAGCGTGTCCCACTCGGCCTGGGTCATGTCTCCCGCTGAGGGAGGCACCAACGAGGCGTCCTCCTCGGCCAGTACCGCCAGGAGTCTCTCCCGGAGCGACGCACCGCTGCTCCCGTGATGGGCGGCATGTCCGTTCAGGTAGGTGACGGCCGGGGAGGCATCGAGGGCATCGGCACCGAGCTGGACCCAGCGGTCGAGGTCGATCCCCTCCTCGTCAGCCGGTCGGCGCTCGTGGTGTGATCCGGTGGACCGGTCGTCCGCACGGCGCATGCTGCCCCCCTGCTCCGGTCGCTCGTCTGGCTTTCGCCGTAGATAGAACCTCACGTGTCACCTCACAACGTCCGACGCTCGCTGTCTCACCTGTAGGACGTTCCCGCTGGCCGCATGGTTGAACATGTCACTGTCTGACCCGATCAACGCGACCCGGCGGAAGCTGGCCTGATTTGTTGCGACTTCTACGTCACCACGGGTTCATTTTGGCGAGAAATCCCGGAAAAAGTAAAGAGCGGGCTCGCGAGACGTGGTAACGCCACCCGTCGAGCGACGCGGGGCAGCCGATCGAGCGAGAGCCGGTTGCGTCCTGGTTGCGGGCGGTGTGGGAGGACTGGGGGATGACCCGTTGCCGCATCGAGGTCCCGCGCGCCGAGTGCCGCGCCAATGCATCGCTCCTGGAACAGCGCTGCCACCATGAGCGCTTGTCGACCCAGCAGACCGCCTACGTGCTGGCCACCGCATTCCACGAGACCCGGCTCGGGCTCTGGATGGTCGACGGCGCCGACCCGAAGGCGACCGAGCCGCTCGACGGACTCCGCTACCGTGGCCGCGGCTTCGCCCGCCTGACCGGCCGGCGCGCCTACGGGCGATTCGGGCGCGAGCTGGGCATCCCGCTGCTCGATCGACCGGAACTGGCCGCCGAGCCCGACGTGGCGGCCGCCATCCTCGTCGAGGGCATGCGGCGGGGGCTGTTCACCGGTCGACGGCTCGACGACTTCCTCGACCTGCATCGGGTCGACTACGTGGGTGCCCGCCAGGTGATGAGTCCAGCCGACCGCCCGGTGCGGGTCGCCGGCTACGCCAGGGCGTTCGAGGCCCGCCTCGACGGGGTGCCACTCGATGGTCCGACGCAGCGCGACGTCCGCAACGCCCAACGGCAGCTCGTCGCGATCGGCTGGCCCCTCGCCGTCGACGGCGTGCTCGGTCGCTACACCCGCCGGGCGATCAACGACTTCCAGGCCGGCTACTGCCACCTCCAGCTCGACCCTGACGGCCGGCTCGACGAACGGACCAGGATGGCCATCGAAGCGTGCGCCAACGACGGGGGATTCGCGTCGGATCACTTCCGGTTCATCGAGTTCCGGGCGCCGGAACCCGTCGAGCTCGATGAGACCAACCGAGCCATCCGGGTGGATCGCGAGCTCGTGCTCGGGCTCGAGCGCTACCGCCGCGCCGTGGCTGGCCCGGTGTCGATCGAGTGTGGCTACCGCTCGCCGGCTCGGAGCCGCCCGACCATCGACCGGCCCCAGGCCGAGCACCTCGCCGGCCGGGCTGTCCACATCCGGCAGCCCCAGCTCCCGGTCGAGGCCGTTTCGGAGCTCGGGGCGTTCAGCTCCATCGGTCATCGTCGTGGGGTCGCCGTCCACGTCGGGGTCGCTCCCGTGCAGGCGACGGCCCAGTCTCGCGTCTATCCGCTCGATGGCCGCTGCGTTGCCTGGGCTTCGCAGCCACCGTCCTGCGGTCCGGGCGACGACGCGAACGACCCCGGTGGCCTGCTCGCTGATGCGGGCCACCGGGGTCGACCGGTCCTCGTTTGCTGACCCAGGGCGGACGGGCGCCGAGCCGCACGGCCGCACCGGTCAGACCTGAGGGGCTGAGCGGCGGCTCGGGGCCGGCTCAGCCAGTGTTCTTCGGAGCAGCTTCTGCCAGAGCTTCCGTGATTTCCTCACCTGGTGCCGGGTGAGGCTCGTCCGCCGAACGATGTCGGACGGGCTGAGACCGCTCAGCAGCAGCTCGAACACCTCCACGTCGGTCGCGGTGACCGTCACCCCAGAGCTGCGGATCGTCTCCGCCAGCGCCTGGCGCAGCTCCACCGCGTCCTGAGCGGTGTGGGCCCGGCTCGTGGCGCCCACGGCGAGGGACCGGTCGCTGACCGATCGGGTGTCGCGCTCGCGGGCCCGCCGCTCGCTTCGCAGGAACGAGTAGGCCTCGCTCTTGATGACCTGCTCGATCCGGGCGATGCCCCGCCGATCGGCGGGAATCCTGGCCCATTTGATGAGTGCGAGCGACACGACGTCTTCGGCGTGCTGCTCGAACCCCACGAGCCGGCGCCTCGCCAAGGCGACCAGCCGTGCGTAATCGGCTGGCTGCGAGATGTCGGGGAACTCCCCCGGTTCCGGTTCGTTCTCGAACGTCATGGCACAAACCCCCTTTGCACCGATGCCGTGCGGTCGCCGTTGACCTTGCGTGGCGTCTTGTTGGCGTGTCTTCTGCTTCCCTGGTTCTCTGCTTCGCTGTTTCTCTGTACGAGATATCTTTGCATTCAAACAATGCGAAACGCAACAACAATCTGCGTGATTTACTCAGAGTGAGAATCGGGTGCGTAAAATTCCGCAAACGCATCTGACATGACGGTCACGCACACACTGAGTAGTATGCGTGATCAGCGTCCGAGGACCAGTGACAGGAGGAAGGGGGGCCGTGCCGATCTCCAAGGAATCACGCGAGCAACTGGGCCGAGCGCTCGCCGCAGCGCGCGAGGAGGCCGGCCTCACCGTGGTCCAGCTCGCCCAGATCGCCTCCCCGGGCCGGGCCGGCGGCCTCAGCCGCTACTACGACGCGGAGGCCGGACGCAGGATGGCGACGTCGGAGACCGTGAGCCACTATGTGGCCGCTCTCGGCCGGCCGGACCTGCAGGACCTCCGCAACAAGATCCTCAGCAAGCGTCCAACCCGACCGACCGTCGAGCGGCGCGACGACCACCAGCTCCACCCCGACGGTGCCGCCGAGGGCGCAGTCGTCGACCACACGGGTCCGCCGGGGCCACCTGGCCTCGACGAGCTCGTCGACCGGAACGGCCTCGACGAGCTCGGCGCCGGCCACGACCCACAGCCCGACAACGGCGATGGGCCGCTCGACTCACCGCTCGACGCGCTGCCGATCCCCGAGCTGGTGCCGACATCGATGCAGGATCCGGTGGCCCGCCTGGTTGCGAGCCAACCACCGCTCGAGGACGGGTCGGTCGTTCGCGGCCGGGAGGCGATCCTCGGCGCGGCCTGCGCGCTGATCGACGAGGCGATCGCGTCCTGCGCCGAAGGCCGGTCCGTCTCGGTGCAGGTGATCCAGATCAACCCCGAGCGAACCTTCACCCGGAACCTGGGGATGGCCGACGATCATGCCAGCCGCTTCTTCCCGTTCCAGATCCAGCGGCTCGTGGCGGCCGGCGGGAGCGTCCGACACCTCCTCGCGTCGGAGATCATGCACACGCTCGACATGTGGTCGGCGGTTCAGCGGTTCATCGGGCTCATGGAGCTCGCCGGCGACTATTCGGTGTACTGGCCGGGCCGCCACCAGTCGGCGGCCCGGATGCCCGACTATCTCGTGATCGAGAACATCGCGGCCCTCGAGGTGTATCCCACCGGCCCGCTCACGTGGGCAGGCGACGCCGCCATCATCCACCGGTCGCCGAGCCCGTCGTTGTCGGTGTTCAAGGACTTCGGCGACAACCTCATCGCCGAGGCCGAGGAGGCGTTCCAGATCACCGATCCGAGTTCCACCTACGCCGTCGAACAAGCGCGGGTCCGGGTCGAGCAGGCCATCTACGATGCCGAGCAGATGGAGGCGCCGCGGTTCCTGTTCAAGCACGGCCTCTCCACGATCACCGAGCCCTTGTCGTCCTATGAGACCCGTCAGCGAATTCGCTACGGCCTCGACGGCGACGATCGGGCGGCCTGGCCACCCTGGCTGAAGCAGGACCTCGAGGTCCGACGGCGCCGGCTGGCGAACTTCCTGAAGCACATCGCCAAGCACCGCTCGATCGACGTCGTACCACTGTCGGCGCTCCGGTACTACGCCGAACACGGTCGGTACTCCGAGGTGTGCCCGGAGTTCGGCGACTACACCGTGCCGATCGCCGACCGGATCCAGCATCTCGAGGACCTCATCACGATGCTCAGTACCAACGAGCTGTACGACTTCGTGATCCTCGAGGACGACCCGCCGATCGAGTCGCTGATCGGAGCCGGGCTCCTGATGATGGGCCGGCCCGACGACACGGACGATCCGTGGATGATCTTCTACCAGTCGGAGCGACCGACGTCGTCGGGCGAGCTGATAAGCGTGGCGTTCGAGACCCGGCTACCCCTGTTCCGGCAACGGGTCGGCGGTCGGATCGCCGGTATCGAAGCCGTCGCCGACGAGGGCGCCACCCAGCGCTCGCTGCGGATGCTGCACCAACTGCTCGACGGGCTGCGGGCGAAGATGATCGACGTGCACGCCTGATCGATCGGCCGACGCTGAACCAAATCCCACCGTCGGCGGCGTAGGGGAGGTGAGGGCGGTGCACACCGACCTCATCACAGCCGCCGATGGCGGGTGCCAACGGCACGGCCGTAGGGGGGAAGCGGTGTCCATACGTCACGATCAGATGTCACAGCTCTCGAACAGGATCTCCTACTCGCAGCAGTTCAACGATTCGGCGAACCGCCGCGACGGAGGGCAGACCCGGGAGTTCCGTTCCTCGGCGTCGATGCGGTCGGTCCGCCGGCGGGGCGCAACCGCGTACCTGCTCGGGATGGTGGTCGTGACGATGATCGGGTCGGCGTTCGTCATCGGTGGCCTGTTGGCCGAGGCGAAGGGCCTGTCGGCGATCGTGCTCGCCGCTGCGATGCCGGCCGCCGGCCTGCTGTGGGCGATCACGCTCTCGGTCATGAACCGGGAGTGACCAGTGTCGGGTCCGGTCGAGCGCCGGACCCGACCGCGCCGCTCCAGCTCCGGGCGGTAGCGTGCGTCCATGACCGAGCTCGGCCCGGTGGAGCACGGTCCGCGGGAACCTGGCCCTGCGGAGGCTGACCCTGGTGGCCGGATCATGCCGATCCAGATCCTCGGCGGCCTCCTCGTGCTGTCCACGCCGGTCACCGGCTTCGTCAGCTACGCCGCGCTGGCGATCGCGCTCGGCGAAGACCGACTGGAGACCGCAGACGGTCTCACCGTGCTGGGATGGCTCGCGATCCTGGTCCCCGCAGTGGCGGGCGCCGCCATGATCGCCGTCGGCTTCGTGAGACCGGTTGCCCTCACCAGGCGCGCGCTCATGATCACGACCGCCACGGTCGCCAGCGGCGCCGTCGGCCTGGGTGCCTGGTCGGTGCGCTCCTCTGCTGCCGACGGCGACGCATCGATCGGTGGCAGCCTGCTCGTCATGGTCGGGCTCGTGCTGGGCCTGGTCGTGCTCGCGGGAGCCGTGACCAGGCTGTTGCGACGCCCGGCTCGCCACGGGTGATCCACCGCACCCGGGGCCCTCACCTCCGGACCGATCGCCGACCGTGGTGATGCCGGCGGCAATCGTGGCGGCGGGCGCCATGCTGGAGTCATGGCCCACGAGCACCACACGTTCGACTCGCTGTACACCCTGCTCGCCGAGCGGGCTGCGACCCGCCCCGCCGGCTCGTCGACCGTGGCCGCGCTCGACGCCGGCGTGCACGCGATCGGCAAGAAGGTGCTCGAGGAGGCTGGCGAGGTGTGGCTGGCCGCCGAGCACGGAACCGACGACGAGCTCGCCGAGGAGATCTCCCAGCTCCTGTACTGGCTGCAGGTGGCCATGCTCGACCGGGGGCTCACACCGGCCGACGTGTACCGCCACCTCTGACCGACCAGCACGGTTCGACCGGAACAGCACGGTTCACGCCTGTCTATCCTGGCGGCCGTGGCTACCCGCACCGGTCCCGCTCGAAACGGTCGATCCGAGACGAAGACCTCGTCGTTCGGCTCGGGACGGCGGGAGAGCCACGATTCGAGCGCGTTCTACGAGCGGTTCGCGCCGCCGGTGCTGTCCGACGACGAGACCGTCGATCGGCCGGCGGAGCTGACGGCCGAGCTGGGGCCGGGTCGTGTCTTCCACGGTGCGATGGACGATCTCGCCAACCTGCCGGACAACAGCGTGGCGCTCGTCGTCACCTCACCCCCCTACTTCGTTGGGAAGGACTACGAGCTGGCGATCGCCGGCGGCGACGGCGCCACGGCCGGGAACGGGCACCCCATCCCGTCGTCGTACCTCGACTTCCTCGAGATGCTCCGCAAGGTGTTCGCCGAGTGTCGTCGGGTGCTCGAGCCGGGCGGCCGCATCGCGGTGAACGTGGCCAACCTCGGACGGAAGCCCTACCGGAGCCTGAGCGCCGACGTGATCTCGATCCTCCAGGACGACCTCGGCCTGCTGCTCCGGGGCGAGGTGATCTGGGAGAAGTCGGCCGCCTCGTCGGGCTCCTGCGCCTGGGGCTCGTTCGGTCGTGCGTCGAACCCGGTCCTGCGCGACGTCACCGAACGGGTGGTGATCGCGTCGAAGGGACGCTTCGCCCGGGCGATCTCGGTCCGGGACCGGGAGCGGCGCGGGCTTCCGCACCGGTCGACGATGACGAACGACGAGTTCGTCGACGTGACCCGCGACGTGTGGCGGCTCGACACCGAATCGGCGAAACGCGTCGGCCACCCGGCACCGTTCCCCATCGACCTGCCCCGACGCCTGATCGACCTCTACACCTACGTCGGCGATCTGGTGGTCGACCCGTTCGCCGGTTCGGGTACCACGCTCGTGGCCGCGGCCCGCACCGGCCGGATCGGCATCGGCTACGACACCGACCCCGACTACGTCGAGCTCGCGACCGACCGGTTCGAGGACGAGCTGGCGCGGCTGGCCGACGGCGACCGCATCGACGACCTGTTCGGCAACGCTCGAGCCGAGCGAGACCAGCCCGACGAGGGCCGCTACGAACGATCGCTGCGGGCAGCGGTCGACGAGGGCAGGAAGGTGCACGACATCGCCCGGCGGCACCTGACCGACGCCGGGTTCACGATCGTGCGGGAGGGGGCATCGCACCCATCCCGCCTGGCCGACCTGAGCTTCCTGGCCGAAGATCGAACCGGCCGACGATGGTGGATCGACGTCGCCGGCGCCTACATCACGGGGTCGGCCGGCCTGTCGCGAACCGACGCCGTCTGGCGGCTCGTCGGCCGCCTCCACGCGCTCGCTGCGCACGACGCGGCCGAGGCCCGGGAGACCGACGACGGGGCGCGACCACCGATGCTGGTCCTGAGCCCCCAGCTTCCCCGCTCGAAATCGCGGGGCGATCGGGTCCTGCGCTCGGTCGGGCCCGGGGTGCTGTTCGACTGCATCGAGCTGTACGACGACGCCGGCCTCGACCGCCTCCGCACCTACGCCACCGCCGACACCGACCCACCGCAGCCCCAGCCAGGCTTCTGGTCGAACCGGGAGCTGGGGACACGATGAGCGACCCGATGACTCCCGAGGGGGGCGCCAGCCTCGGACGAAGCACCGAGATCGCGGTCTCCGTTGCGGGCCGGCTCGACGGTCGGGTGGCGATCGTCGTCGGCGGTGGTCAGACGCCCGGCGACACGATCGGGAACGGGCGAGCCACCGCGATCCTGCTCGCCCGGGCCGGGGCGACGGTGGTCGTCGCCGACCGGGACGAGGCGCGGGCCGAGGAGACCGTCGAGCTGATCTCCGGCGAAAGCGGCGAAGCGTGGGCGACCGCGCTGGAGGTGACCGACGACGCCCAGCATCGAGCGCTCGTCGAGCGCACCGTCGCCCGCCACGACCGACTCGACATCCTCCACAACAATGTGGGGCTGAGCATCGCCGGCGGTGATGCCGACGCGCTCGAGCTCGACCCCGACACGTTCGACCGCCTCTGGCAGATCAACCTGAAGGGCATGTGGCTGGCAGCCCGCCACGCGATCCCGGTGATGCGGGAGCAGGGCTCGGGCTCGGTGGTGAACATCTCCTCCATGGCGGCGAAGCTCGCCTACCCGCTCGTGGGCTACAAGACCACCAAGGTGGCGATGCTCGGGCTCACCGAGAACCTGGCGGCCACGAACGCCCGCCACGGCGTTCGGGTCAACGCGATCCTGCCGGGGTTGATCAACACACCGATGGCGATCGAGGCCCGGGTGGCCCAGGGAACCCCGCGCGACGACGTGATCGAACGTCGAAACCGTCGCGTGCCGATGGGGGCGATGGGCTCAGCCTGGGACGTCGCCCACGCCGCGCTGTTCCTCCACAGCGACGAGGCCAGGTTCATCACCGGCATCGCCTTGCCGGTCGACGGTGGCCAGGGCCTCACCGGCTGACGCCGCCGGGTCCGCTACGCCCAGCTCGCCATCGTCGGCGACGAGCCGTTGGCCGCGCCGCAGGGTGACCCCCCGGCCGGCGAGCGACGACGCTCGACGAGCCCGCGGTTCCCGGCTCGCCGAGGTCCGCTGCGGCGGGTCGAGCGCCCAGCTGGTGGTGAGGAGGCCCCCCATCACGACCGCGGCGATCAACCACGCCGGGCCGGCGCCGAGCAGGTCGAACAGGGCCGGTGCGGTGAACGCACCGGCAGCGGCCGCGGCGGAGCCCGACGCCTCCGCCAGCCCCTGGGCCGACGCCGCGTCGCGTTCGGGGGCGGCCTCGGCGATCGCCGCCTGCGACCCCGGCGAGAGGATCGCCTCCATCAGCCCGTGGGGAATGGCCACCGCGAAGATGATCCACACCACGCCGACGTAGCCGTAGCTGGCCATCATCGGCACGGTCGCCAGCGCCGCCAGCAGCGACGCCCACCGAGCTCCCACCCGATCCGACAGCCGGCCCGCCGGCCGGGCCACCAGCAACATCGGCAGCGCGAAGAACGTCAGCGACAGCGTGACGATCGTCGTCGAGGCGCCGAGGTCGTCGAGGTGGGTGGCCCACAGGGGCTCGAACACCCCGATCGAGTACCGGAACGACACCACGACTAGCAGCGCGGCCACCACCCGTCGTTGCACCAACAACCGCCGCAACACCCGCCGATCGGCCCGGTCGATCCCCCCGGCGGTCGGTTCACCCTCGGGGAGCTGCAACCGTACGATCGACACGAGGGTGACCAGCGTCAGACCGCCGAACACGGCGAACGGCAGCCGGACGTCGCCGGCGATCGTGAGCGCCCCAGCGATCGGTGGCCCGAAGACGAACCCGGCGAGATACGACGCGTAGAAGGTACCCAGCCGCTCGCCGGAGTTGCCAGCAGCGCCGACCACGATCGCCCGCCTGGCCGGCGGGATGATCATCCCCACGCCGGCGCCGAGAAGCGCGCGGGCCGTGACGAACTGCCACACCTCCGTCGCAGCGGCGAACCACAGCAGACCGACCGCCGAGGCCAGCACCCCGAGCCGCAGGAGCGTGGCGGCGTGGCCCCGGTCGGCGTAGCGCGAGAGCCAGAGCTGGGCGACGAGGCTGGCGATGAACGCGCTGCCGGCGATCCACCCGAGCGACGTCGTCGACAGCTCGTACCGCTTCTCCAGTTCGGCGAACAGGGCGAAGACGGCGCTGACGCCGGCCATCGTCACCCCGGCGACGAGATACAGCTGTCTCATCGGCGCATGGTCACACGCTGTGGCATCAGCGCATGGTCACACACATTGCCGAGGCGGCAACAGTCGGCGCGCTCAAGTCTTCCGGACGGTTGGCCGAAATCTGGGACGACCCAACCACCCACTCCAGGGAGCAGCGATGGAACTCGAGCAACGTGTCGAGACAGCGGTCGTGTTCGACGCGGCACCCCTCGACGATCTCCTGGAGCTGCTGGGCGAGGACGGCTCGCTGATCGTCGGCGAGGTGCTCGGTGCCTACCTCCTGGAGGCGCCCCAGCTCGTGGCCCGAATCGACGACGGTGTGCGGACCGGGAACCTGGTCACGATCCGCGATGCGGCCCACACCTTGAAGTCGGCGTCGGTCAACGTCGGGGCGATCGCGCTGAGCCAACGCAGCGATCGAGCCGAGCTCGCCGCCCGAGCCGGCGACGCCGACGAGGCGCTCGAGCACTGCCGGGCGATCCGCCCACTGTTCGAGGCGACCGTCGAGCGCATCGAGCGCTGGCGGGAGTAGCCACACCGGTCCGTCGCCGCCCGCGCCCATGACCACGCTCGCGCCCGGGCCGGACCGGGCCGGGCCGGGTCTACTGGCGATAGGTCCCGAGGAATCGTTCGAGCCGGCCGATGGCGTCGGTCAGCTCGTCGGTGTTGGGCAGGAACACGATCCGGAAGTGATCGGGATCGGGCCAGTTGAACGCGGTGCCCTGCACCAGGAGGATGCGTTCCTGCTTGAGGAGGTCGAGCACGAACTGCTCGTCGTCGGTGATGTTGAACCGCTTCGTGTCGAGCTTCGGGAAGAAGTAGAGCGCTCCCTTGGGCTTCACGCACGACACGCCGGGGATCGACGACAACAGGTCGTGGCCGAGCTGACGCTGGTCCCACAGCCGGCCGCCGGGCACGAGGAACTCGTTGATGCTCTGGTAGCCGCCGAGCGCGGTCTGGATCGCGTGCTGGGCCGGCACGTTGGCGCACAGCCGCATCGAGGCGAGGATGTTGAGCCCCTCGAGGTAGTCGGCGGCCCGGTCGACGGCGCCGCTGACGATCATCCACCCCGAGCGGAACCCGGCGGCCCGGTACGTCTTCGACAGACCGTTCATGGTCACGATCAGCAGGTCGTCGGCGAGCGCCCCCACGGTCTGGTGCTGGGCGTCGTCGTAGAGGATCTTGTCGTAGATCTCGTCGGCGAAGACCACGAGCTGGTGCTCCCGGGCGATGGCCAGCATCCCTTCGAGCACGTCCTTGCCGTACACGGCCCCCGTCGGATTGTTGGGGTTGATGATCACCATCGCCTGGGTGTTGGTGGTGATCTTGGACCGCACGTCGTCGAGGTCGGGGCACCAGTCGGCCCCCTCATCGCACCGGTAGTGCACGGGCCGGCCGCCGGCCAGGTTGGTGGCGGCGGTCCAGAGGGGGTAATCGGGGGCGGGGATGAGCACCTCGTCGCCGTTGTTGATCAGCCCCTGGAGGGCCATCACGATCAGCTCGGACACACCGTTGCCGATGAAGATGTTGTCGAGGGTGACGTCGCGGATGCCGAGTTGCTGGCTGTACTGCTGGACCGCCTTGCGGGCGGGGAACAGGCCGAGCGACTCGCAGTAGCCCTGCGAGTCGGCCAGGTTGTACTTCACGTCGTGGAGGATCTCGTCGGGTGCGTCGAACCCGAACGGCGCAGGATTCCCGATGTTGAGCTTCAGGATCCGGTGCCCGTCGGCTTCGAGCCGGTCGGCCTCGTCGAGCACGGGGCCGCGGATGTCGTAGCAGACATCGGCGAGCTTGCTCGACTTCACGATCCGGGCCGCGGTGGCAGGGGTCATCACTGCATGATCGGGCATCGATGGAACGGATTGAAGGTTCGTGCTCACGGCCGCCAACGCTAACAACCTCCGTCCCCACCGCAGAGCCGATTTCCGCGCACCCCACCGCCGCACACCGGTGCCTGGCACCGGTGTGCGGGGGTGGGACAGTCGTGCGATAGTCGGCCCACAGCCGCAGCGACGACGGTGACGAGGTGAGGAGAACTGTCATGAAGGCGATCGTTTTCGACGAGCACGGCGATCTCGGCGTGCTCCGCTACGACGAGGTTCCCACCCCGGAGCCCGGCCCCGGCCAGGTACGGGTGGCGGTGGAGGCGTGCTCGTTGAACTACCACGACGTGTTCACCCGGCGAGGCATGCCCGGGATCAAGACCCCGCTGCCGATGATCCCCGGGTGCGACGCTGCCGGCACGGTCGACGCGGTGGGTGACGGGGTCGGCGGCTGGGAGCCCGGCACCCGGGTGCTGGTCGACCCGGTGGTGTGGACCGAGGGCAAGATCCGCATGATCGGCGACACGGCGTGGGGCGCCTACGCCGAGTACGTCATCGTCGACGCGTCGCAGTTGCTCACGCTGCCCGAGACCGTGTCGGCGGTCGATGCGTCGTGCCTCCCGGTCGCCTACGGCACGGCCCATCGGATGCTGTTCACCCGCGGTGAGCTGCAGGCGGGCGAGACGCTGTTCGTGCTCGGTGCCTCAGGCGGCGTCGGCACCTGCTGTGTGCTACTCGGGAAGATGGTGGGCGCCACCGTCATCGCCGCCGCCGGGTCGGCCGAGAAGTGCGCTGCGCTGGAAGCGCTCGGCGCCGACGCCACCGTCGACTACTCCACCGACGACATCGTCCGCTTCACCAAGGAGCAGACCGGTTCGCTGTTCGCCGGCGGCGGGTGGGACGTGGTGGTCAACTTCACCGGCGGCGACACGTGGGCGCAGACGCTGCGGATGGTGAAGCGGGGCGGTCGACTGCTCACCTGCGGCGCCACCGCCGGATTCGACCCGCCGACCGACATCCGCTTCATCTGGACCGCCGAGATGGACGTCCGGGGATCGAACGGCTGGCAGCGCAGCGATCTGGAGGCGCTGGTGTCGATGGTGGAGGACGGCCGGCTGACGCCGGTGGTCGACCGCGAGCTCCCGCTGACCGAGGGGGTCGAGGCGATGCGGCTGCTCGAGGAGCGACGGTTCTTCGGCAAGCTCGTCATCACGCCATGAGCGAGCCGCGTCGGGCCGTGTCGACGGCCGGTATCCCCGGGGGGAACCTCGGCGCGATCGCGACCCCGTGGGTGGGGACCGGGCGCATGGCCTACGTCGACGCCACGTCGGGCGTGGACACCGCGGTGGAGGTCGGCTTCGACGCGTTCGACGACCTCGCCGCCAGGCTGGCGGGTGGGCTGCGAGCGCACGGCCTGCCGGTCGGGGCCAGGGTGGGGATCCTGGCCGACAACTCGGTGGCCTACGGCGCCTGCTACCTCGGGATCCCCCGGGCCGGGATGGTGACCGTGCCGCTCAACACCCGCCAGAGCGTCGAGAACCTCAGCTACGTGGCGGCCGATGCCGGTATGACGCTCCTGATCCACGACGAGGCCAACGCCCATCTGCTCCCGCCCGGGGTCGACCGTGTCGAACTGGGATCGGCCGAGTGGGACCGACTGGTCGCCGCCGACCCGTTGCAACCCACCACGGTGGAGCCCGGCGACGTGGCCGTGCAGATGTACACCTCCGGTTCGACCGGAAGGCCGAAGGGCGTGCTGCTCTCGCACGGCGGGCAGCTCTTCAGCATCGAGCAGTACCTCGGCGGGGTGATGCCGATGGAACCCGACGAGCGGCTCATGATCTCGGCCCCGATGTACCACAAGAACGCCGGGATGCAGCTCAAGATGGCGCTGACCCTCGGCGGCACGGTGATCCTCCTCCGCCGGTTCGACGCCGCGACCTACCTTCGGGCCACCGCCACCCACCGTGCGACCGCGGTCAGCGGGGTGCCCACGATGTTCGCCCTCATGGCGGCCGAGACCGGGTTGCTGCCCACGCTCGACCTGTCGACGGTGGCCAGGGCCTCGATCGGGTCGGCCCCGATGACCCCCACCCTGCACGCCCAGGCCAGCGGGCTCTTCCCCAACGCGGTGGTCACCAACGGCTACGGCACCACGGAGGTGGTGGCGGTCTTCGGCGGCCACCCCGACGGCCTGGAGCGCCCTGCGGTCACCGTCGGCCACCCGCTGGCGGCGGTGGAGACCCGCCTGGTCGACCCGATCACCGGCGCCGACGCCGAGCCCGACCACGAGACCGGTCGCCGGCAGGGCGAGCTGTGGGTACGGAGCCGGGGGGTGATGGTCGGCTACCACGCCCTTCCGGAGCTGACGGCGGAGCGGTTGACCGACGGCTGGTACCACACGGGTGACGTGATGGAGGCCGACGCCCACGGGTGGCACTACTTCGTCGGCCGGGTCGACGACATGTTCGTCTGCGCCGGCGAGAACGTCTATCCAGGCGACGTCGAGCAACTTCTCGAGCGCTGTCCTGGCGTGCACCAGGCGGCGGTGGTCCCCGTCGACGACCTACTGAAGGGCGCCCTCCCGGTGGCGTTCGTGGTGGCCGAGCCGGGCGCATCGATCGACGAGCAGCAGGTGAAGCGGTGGGCGCTCGACCACGGCCCCGCCTACCAGCATCCCCGAGCCGTGTGGTTCGTCGACGAGATCCCGCTGGCCGGCACGGCCAAGATCGACAAGCACGCCCTCGCCCTCGACGCCGCCGGCCGCTGGACACCCCGCTGAGGGCAACCGGGCCGGTTGCCGGTCGTCGACGGTCAAGGTTCGGACGAAGGTGACCGATCGATCTACGGTGGACGACGGAGAGATCCTCGACGCGCTGCGCTGCGCGGTCATGGTCGTCGCCGTCACCGGCGAGATCCTCGAAGCCCGCGGCGCCACCGCCCGCATGCTCGATCGGCCACACGACGAGATCGTCGGCACGAGCCTGCTCGACCACCTCGCCGGCGCCGACGCAGACCTGATGGCCCAGGCGCTCGACGCGGCCAGCGCCGCCGGCACCCGCCACCATCCGCTGCCACTCGTCATGGCGCTGGTTCGCCCCGACGGGACCACGGTGCCGTCGGACGTCCTGGTCACGGGACTCGGCGATCGGTGGGTCTTCACCTTCACCTCACGGGTCCTCAGCCCCTACGCACTCGACATCGTCGAGCAGGTTCTCGACGGAGACCCGATCGACGATGTCGCCGCATCGGTGGTTCGACGGTTCGCAGAGCTGTTCGATGTGAAGGATGGTCGGCACTCCTGCCACGCGCTGGCCGACGTCGGAACCCCTGCCGCCACCGCCCACAGCGCGGGCGACACGAGCCGTGGTCTCGAGGAAGCGCTGCTCGCCGAGGCGACGTCGGCAGGGTCCAAGCTGCTGACCGAGCCCGGTCAGGGTTTGACGACGATGGGCGTCGACGAGCTGCCCGAGCGGCTGCGGGCTGAGGCTGCAGCGCTCGGCTACCGCGTGATGGTGGTCGGCGCAGAGGGCGATCCGGCCAGCGCGGTGTGGACGCTCATCTGGTTCCACACCGATCCCGACGTCGTTCGGTTGTCCCGCAGCGTGGACGCCGCTCGACGGTCGCTGCTCCGCATCATCAGGGCATCGCTCGACCGGAGTCGCTTCGAGGCCGCGCTGGCCGAGGCGGCCCGCACCGACCCGTTGACCGGGCTCGCCAACCGCTCCGCCTTCGATGACGCGTTCACGCCGAGCGGCCCGCACCGACGGGCGGCGGTGATCTACCTCGACCTCGACGAGTTCAAGTCCGTCAACGACACGTACGGCCATCCGGTGGGCGACGCGGTTCTGGTGGAGGTGGCGCGCCGGATCGAGCGATCGTGCCGCCCGACCGATCTCGTGGCTCGACTCGGGGGCGACGAGTTCGCGGTGCTGATCCGGGGCGTCGACGCCGGACGTGTCCGTGACGTCGCCGATCGGATCACCGCCGAGATCCGCCGACCGCTCCGGCTCCCGGTCGGACCACCGAGGATCGAGGCCACCGCGGGGATCGCCGACACCGACGACGTCGCGTTCGAGAACCTCGTGCACCGCGCCGACGAGATGCTCGTGGAGCTCAAGCGGTCACGCCGGACGAGCCGCCACGGCAACACCCCCACGGCCAACGCAAGATCCAACCGCTGACCGCAACGTCAGCAGCGCACCGAAGGCCACCCCCGCACGATGTGTCTGACACCAGCGTGCGCAGCAGCATTGCCCACCAGTCCGCACGATGTGCCCACCAGCGCCGCACGATGCCCGCGAGTTCGCCTCCGGCGAACTCGACGCAACCCGAAGGGTTGCCGCGTACCCTGGGGATCGATGTTGCGCGTTGCGGTGCCGAACAAGGGCTCGTTGGCGGGGCCGGCGGCCGAGATGCTCGGCGAGGCCGGCTACCGGCAGCGGCGAGACAAGGGCGACCTCGCCCTCGTCGACCGGGCCAACGGCGTGGAGTTCCTGTTCCTGCGACCGCGGGACATCGCCGTGTACGTCGGTTCGGGCCAGCTCGACGTGGGCATCACCGGTCGCGACCTGCTGCTCGACTCCGGCGCCCCGGCCGAGGAGGTCCTCGGCCTCGACTTCGGCACGTCCACGTTCCGGTTCGCGGCCCGACCGGGCGAGGTCGGCTCCGAGCGCGACTTCGGCGGCAAGCGGGTCGCAACGTCGTATCCGGTGCTCGTGGCGAAATACCTGTCCGACCTCGGCGTCCAGGCCGACGTGATCCGCCTCGACGGTGCGGTCGAGGTGTCGGTCCGGCTGGGCGTCGCCGACATCGTGGCCGACGTGGTCGAGACCGGCTCGACCCTGCGCCAGGCCGGCCTCGAGGTCGTCGGCGAGCCGATCCTCACCTCCGAGGCGGTGCTGATCCACCGCAGCGGAGCCGAGCACACCCCACCGATGGAGCAGCTGGTGCGCCGCCTGCAGGGCGTGCTGGTCGCCCGCCAGTACGTGATGATCGACTACGACATCCGCACCGACAAGCTCGACGCGGCCACGGCGATCACCCCCGGCTTCGAGTCACCCACGATCTCGCCCCTGGCCAACGACGGCTGGGTGGCGGTCCGGGCGTTGGTTCCCCGGTCCGATCAGCAGCGACTGATGGACGAGCTGTGGGAGCTCGGCGCGAAGGCGATCCTGACCACCACGGTCCACGCCGCCCGCATGTGAGGGCGATGGCCCGGTCACCGAGCCTCCCCCGGACCCCGATTTTCACTGCATCCCGGGTGGTCCGTCGATAGAGTCGGCAGTGGAACACCGCGCCCTGCGGTGTCGGGCTGCCGTAGCTCAGTCGGCTAGAGCGCCAGATTGTGGATCTGGAGGTCATGGGTTCAAGCCCCATCGGCAGTACCACGGTGTCGGGCCCGCCCGGGCGGGCCGAGACGCTGACGCACCCGCGAAAGAGGATGGGCCGTGGCCAAGAAATCGAAGAGGCCACAGGCCCGGCTCCCCCGAGGCTTCGGCGACGCCGCCGGCACCGACGTGCTCCAGCGGGAGGAGATGATCGGCAAGCTCGTCGCCGTCTACCGGCGCTACGGCTTCCAGCCTCTCGAGACCCCGATGCTCGAGTACCTCGACTCGCTCGGGAAGTTCCTCCCCGACAAGGACGCCCCCGGCGAGGGCGTCTTCGCGTTCCGGGACGACGACGAGGACTGGGTCGCCCTCCGCTACGACCTCACCGCGCCCCTCGCCCGCTACGTGGCCCAGAACCGCAACGAGCTGACCACCCCGTACCGGCGCTACCAGGTGGGGCCGGTGTTCCGCCAGGAGAAGCCGGGACCTGGACGGTTCCGGCAGTTCTACCAGTGCGACTTCGACACGGTCGGCAGCCGGTCCATGGCGGTCGACGCCGAGGTGTGTGCGCTCCTCACCGACGCGTTCGAGACGCTCGGCATCGAGGCCGGTGACTACGCGGTCAGGATCAACAACCGGAAGGTCCTGAACGGGATCCTGGCCCAGGCCGGTGTTGCGGTGACCGCCGACAACGCCTCGGCCGAGGACGTGGCGGCTGCCGATGCGATGCGGGCCCAGGTGCTCCGCTCGGTCGACAAGCTGGACCGGGTCGGGATCGAGGGTGTCCGGGCCCTCCTCGGCAAGGGTCGGGAGGACGAGAGCGGCGACTTCACCGACGGCGTCGGCCTCGCCGAGGAGCAGATCGATCGGATCATCGGCTTCGTCACCGCCGGCACCGATGGCGGCACCGACGACAACGACGCGACGTCGGCTCGCTCGGCGGTTCTCGCCCGGCTGGCGGAACTGGTCGGCGACGACGACGAGGGCCGCGAGGGGATCGACGAGCTCGCCACGATCGACTCGCTCCTGTCGGCGATGGCGATCGGGTCGGACCGGGTGGAGATCGACCCGACCGTGGTGCGGGGGCTCGACTACTACACCGGGCCGGTGTTCGAGGCCGTCCTCACCTTCGAGTCCGACGACGAAGACGGCGAGCGCCGCGCGTTCGGATCGGTCGCCGGCGGTGGCCGCTACGACGACCTCGTCAAGCGGTTCACCGGGCAGGAGGTCGCGGCCTGTGGTGCGAGCGTCGGCGTCTCCCGGCTGCTGGCGGCACTGCGAGCGCTCGGCCAGCTCGACTCGTCCGCCTCGACCGGGCCCGTGGTCGTCACGGTCATGGACCGCGACCGTCTCGCCGACTACCAGGCGATGGTCGCCGACCTGCGTCGGGCCGACATCCCCGCCGAGCTGTTCCTCGGCAACAAGAACCTCGGCAACCAGCTCAAGTACGCCGACCGGCGCGGGTCGCCGGTGGCGGTGATCGCCGGGAGCGACGAGTTCGACGCGGGCACGGTCGTCGTGAAGAACCTGCGGTACGGGAAAGAGGTGTCGCAGGGCATCGACGACCGCGAGGAGTGGCTCAACGCCGAGAACGTGCAGCAGTCGGTTGCCCGCGACCAGCTCGTGGCCGCCGTCAGCTCCCTCCTCGAGGTGCCATGACCGCACTCCCCCGGCGACCCCTCGGCGGCTCCGGCCTGTCGGTGTCGGTGCTGTCGCTCGGTTCGTGGCGAACCTACGAGCGGATCCCCCGCGAGCAGGGCGCGGCGGTGATGGTGGCCGCCAAGGAGGCCGGCATCACGTTCCTCGACGATGCCCGCTATGACGACGAGACCGGCGATGCCCCCATCCCCACCGGCTACTCCGAGGTGGTCTTCGGCCAGTTGTTCCGCGCCGCGGGCTGGGTGCGCGACGAGGTCGTCGTGTCGAACAAGCTGTGGTGGGAGCACTGGCCCCGCCAATCGGCGGCGGACGAGGTCGACGGCTCGCTCGAGCGCATGCAGTTCGACCACCTCGACCTCGTCTACGCGATGCCGCCACCGGCCGACACCACTGTGGACACCGTGCTCGACGAGGTCGCCGGTCTGCTCGAGTCGGGTCGGGCCCGAGCCTGGGGAACCGGCATGTGGACCGCCGGCCAGCACCTCGAGGCCCTGGAGCGCTGCAGGGCGCGGGGTCTGCCCCCACCCGCTGCGGCCCAGATGGCGACCAGCCTGGTCGACTCGGCCGGGCCCGATGATCCGGCGATGCGCCAGGCGTTCGACGAGGGCCCGATCGGCC
Organism: Acidimicrobiales bacterium; assembly: GCA_965216205.1. GTDB lineage: Bacteria > Actinomycetota > Acidimicrobiia > Acidimicrobiales > SZUA-35 > CADEDH01. The sequence goes on from OZ244139.1 coordinate 5,090,034, forward strand.
TGGTGGCCAGCTACGTGCTCGCCGGCGGCACCCTCTCCGGCAAGTATCTGAGCGGCGGCGACGGTCGGGCCGCCGCCGCCGACGACGGCGTGACGGCGCGGGGGAAGGCGTTGGCCCCGCAGGTGGTCGAGCTGGCCGAGGCGTGGGGCGTGCCGCCCACCCACGTCGCGATGGCTCACGCGTTCGCCCATCCGAACCTGGCGAGCCTGCTGTTCGGGGCCAGCACAGTGGAACAACTCGAGGAGAATGTCGCCGCCTGGGCGACGTTCGAGAAGCTCGACGAGGCGCAACTGGCCGAGGTGGCCGCGCTGGCCGCCGTGGGGCGAGCCGGATCCGACCGACCCGGCTCCTGACCGACCTGGCTCCTGCACCCACCGGCCGGTGGGTCAGGTCGGGCTGAAGACGCAGAACTCGTTGCCCTCGGGGTCGGCGAGCACGTCCCAGTCGATCTCGTCGTCACGTCGGCGGAGCACCGTCGCGCCCGTGTCGACGAGCAGCTCGGTCCGGTCGGCCACGAGATCGAGGTGGATCCGGTTCTTGGTTCGTTTCGGCTCCTCCACGGGCACGAAGGTCAGACTGTCGAACGGGACGTTGGGGATCTCGTCGAGGTGGGAGAAGCCGCGTTCGTCGATGTGGCGCCGCCCACCGATCGCTGTTGCCCACCATCGGGAGCTGGCTTCGTGGTCGGCGCAGTCGATGACCACTTCATGGAGCCGGTAGGGGGGTGGCTCGTCGCGGACGAACAAGCAGAACTCGCCGCCTTCGGGATCGGCCATCGAGATCCACTGGAACGACCGGTCGTCGACGATCGACGCGCCGATGGCTTCGAGGGCCTCGACCGACGAGCCGTGGACGTCGAGGTGAACCCGGTGCTTGACGGTCTTCGGCTCGGGAACCTGGTTGATCCAGATGGTGTACGCCCTGGTCGGGCCGATCAGGAACGCATCGCCGTTGTCCTGCACGTGCAGTTCCAGGCCGAGCGCAGCGGACCAGAACGAACCGAGCGCGGTCGCGTCGACGGCGTCGAGGCAGAGGTCCTTGAACGTGGCCAGGGTCATCGGCCAAAACGTAGCCGTGGCCACCGTGCGGTTGGCCACCGTGCGGTGACCGGGCGACCGGATCGAACCGGGACCGGCCGCTATCGTCGGCTCGGGATGGGAGCGACGACCAGGACGGTGACGGCGGCGATCTCATTCGTGGCGGCCGTGGTGGCGGTGGGTGCGATGTGGCTGCCGTGGTTCACGTCGGGTTCGGCCGGTAGGAACAGCTTCGCCATGTTCCGGGCAGCACAACTTCTCGGTATCGAGTCGATCACGCCGTTCCGAGTGCTGTGGTTCCTCTTGCCGGTGGTGCTGTTGGCGGCGGCTGCGCTGTTCGTCTTCGGTCTCCAGCGCTCGGCGAGCGCGGCCTTGGTGGTGCTGGGTGCCGCCCTCGTCGCCGTTGGCTGGGTGGCCTTCTCGGCGGTCGGCGCGCACGTGGGGTCGGCCGCGGCTACTGCCGGCGGACTCTGCACTATCGTCTTCGCCATACCGGGGCTGTCGAAACTGGCGGTTTGACCGATGGTCGAACCGGCCGGTGGAAACTGGTTTCGGGAGGGAACTGCTTCAGCGAGACGGGCGACCGACCAGGAAGCAACGCGCCACCAGCGCGCGGTTCGGCGCGCGCTGATCGACATCCAACGGTGAACGGGTCGACGGATCCAGCCGATGGAGCTGAGGCACATCGACAACTGGGCAACCGGCCGCCGGATCCGATCCGGCACCGAGGAGTGGGCAATGGCAGACGACGAGCAACGACACGACGGCGGCGCTGGCACCCCGACCGAACCGGTCGGCGACACCAACGGGCCGAGCGACTCGGCGCCCGAGACGCAACAGGTCGACAGCGCCAACGGGCCGAGCGACTCGGCGCCCGAGACGCAACAGGTCGACAGCGCCGGCGCGGTGGGCGGTCCGGGGGTGGGCGCCGACGACGACGGCGCCATCTCGGCGAACGCCACCACCAACGTGGCCGGCTTCCCGCCACCGGCGATGGCGCCACCGCCCCAGCAGCCTCACCAGCAGGCGAACCAGGGCTATCCGCCACCGGATCCGCAGTCCGCCGTTGGACCATCGCACCAGCAGGATCTCCCCGACCCTCCGCCGGGCTATCAGCAGTCGTATCAGCAGCCGCGATCCCAGCAGCCTGGCCAGTACCAGCAGCCCGGCAGCCACCAGCAACCAGCCCGCTACGAGCAACCGGGCCAGTACCAGCAACCCGCCCGCTACGAGCAACCGGGCCAGTACCAGCAACCCGCCCGCTACGAGCAACCGGGCCAGTACCAGCAACCCGCCCGCTACGAGCAACCGGGCCAGTACCAGCAACCCGCCCGCTACGAGCAACCGGGCCAGTACCAGCAACCGGCCCACTACGAGCAACCGGGCCAGTACCAGCAACCGGCCCACTACGAGCAACCGGGCCAGTACCAGCAACCCGCCGGCTACCAACAACCGGCTCCGCATGAACAGCCCGGCCAGTACCAACAGCCTGGCCAGTACGAGCAGCCCGCCGGCTACCAGCAACCAGGCCAGTACCAACAACCTGCCCACTACGACCAGCACGGCCAGTACCAGCAACCCGCCGGCTACCAACAACCGGGCCAGTACCAGCAACCGGCCACCCAGGCGATCGGCGCCGACGGCTGGCAGCAACAGCCACCCCAGGCGCCCGGCCAGCCCGGCCCGCAACCGTTCGCCGGCGACTGGGGCAGCCCGGCCACCAAGTCCGGTCTCGGGTCGAAGCTCGGGCGCGTCGGGGTGGTGGCGGCGGTTCTGCTGATCGGCGGGGTCGCCGGTTTCGCGATCTGGCGAGCGTTGTCCGGCCCGTCGGGGGCGGAGACGCCGGCCGCGGCGGCCGAGCAGCTCTTCGACGCGCTCGACAACGAGGACCTGCTCGGCCTGGCCGAGATCAGCCTCCCGTCGGAGCGCCGAAGCATCCTCGAACCGAGCGTCGACGTGCTACTCGAGCTGGAGCGGCTCGACATCCTCTCCGACGATGTCGTCGACGGCGACGGCAACATCAGCAACCTCGCCGGCATCACGTTCGACATCCCGGCTGCGGGTGAACCCGATGCGCTGGTCTTCGAGACCCGGCCCATCTCCGGCCGCGAGGACCTGCACTGGGTGACGGTGACCGACGGCGTGATCGAGATCACCTACGACCCGCAGGTGTTCCGCGACGGCCTCGGTGGACGGTTCTCCGAGTGGCTCGAGGACAACCCCGACAGCGGTGGTGACACGATCGAGACCGAACGCATCGACTTCGCCGAGGAGCGGGCCAGCGGGACACCGTTCGAGTTCGCAGCCGTCGAGGAGGGCGGCAGCTACTACGTCAGCTACTGGTACTCGGCGGCGGGCAACGCCACCGATGGGGCCGACACGGTGCTCCTTCCCGGGCCGGCCCCGGTCGGCGCCGACTCGCCGGAGCAGGCGGCGATCGACGCGCTCGACAATCTCGTCGACCTCGAGGCGCAGGCCGTGCTCACACTGCTCGACCCGGAAGAGTTCCGGGCAGCGTACGACTACTGGGGCAACTACTCGCCCGACCTGGTCGCCGAGTGGGAGCAGGCGAAGGCCGACGCAGCGGCGGAGGGTGTCAGCTGGGACCTGGTGTCGGCCGAAGCCCGCTCCGAGGATCGGAACGGGCGTCGCGTCGCGGTCTACGAGGAGCTGGTCTTCTCGATCGTGAGCACCAACCCGGAGAACCAGGCCGACCTGACGATCACGGTCGACGGCGATGGGCTCACCGCGAACGGCACGATCCAGAACGCCCCCGTCGAGCTCTCGATCACCGGAACCACGATCTTCGGCACCGCAACGATCGAAGGTGAGGTAGCCGCCATCGACTTCGACATCTCGACCTACGAGGGTTGGTACCGGGTGGGCACCGAGGTCGTGAACATCAGCCGGCAGGACGACTGTCTGCTGGTGTCGACCAACACCGAGCAGGAGCTGGTCTGCGACGAGGACTTCGGGTTCACCGGGGTGAGCTCGCTGCTCGACCTCCGCCAGGACTGGGAGGACGCGCTCGAAGGCGCGGGCTCGCCAGGCCTGACGGTGGTGGAACGCGATGGTCGCTGGTACGTGTCCGGGTTCCCGAGCTACGCCTACATCGCCGTCGACCTCCTCAAGGCCCTCGAACCGGAGGAGCTCGACGGGCTGATCGACAACTACGAGGAGCTGATCGAGTCGGGCCTCGACGATCTCGACAGCTGACAGCCCCCGACCACCGAGCGCGACCCGTGCGCTGGGGGCCTGCCGGTGGGCGGGCGCTCAGCGGCGGGGCACCCAGCGGAAGTAGCGCACCGCCACCGCCAGCCCGAGCACACCCCACACGGCGAGAACCGCCCAGTGACTGACGGGCCAGGCGACACCGTCGAGGAGCGGGTCGAAGCTCGTCTGGAGCGCTCTGTTGAGGTGGTAGACGGGAAAGACCCGGGCGATGGTCGTGACCCAATCGGGCACCTCGGACTCGGGGATGAACACACCGCTGACGAAGTAGAGGGGCAGCATGATGGCATTGGTCACCGCCGGGGCCGCGTCCTCCGAGGCGATGACCGCGGTCATGGCCAGGCCGAGGGCGGCGAGGCCCCCGGCACCCACGACGAGCGTGACCAGCAGCACCGGCAGGGTCGACCAGTTGAACGCCACGCCGAACAGCACCCAACCGATCACGATGATCAGGACCGTCATCAGCGCAGCGATGAGAAACCCGGCCACAGCCTGCGACAGGACGAACAGGTAGGGCGCGATCGGTGTGCCCCGGAGGCGCTTCAGCACCCCCCGCTCCCGGCGGGCCGTCATCGTGATCGCCAGGTTCACGGTGGTGGCCGACACGATCGCCAACGCCAGGATCCCCGGCACGTACAGCGTGGCCACCTTGGCGCCGTTCGGGAGGTCCTCGTTGCCGAAGATCGACGTGAAGATCAGCAGGAAGATCAGCGGCAGCACCACGGTGAAGAAGCTGGCGGCAGGGTTGCGGCGGAAGATCAGCAGGTCGAAGTTGACCTGATGGCGGAGGAGCGAGATCGAGCTCACGACGCCACCTCGGTGCCGTCTCCACCACTCGCATCGCCGCCCGACGTGTTCCCCTCGGGTGCGGTCAGGGCGAGGAACGCGTCTTCGAGGGTGGGGCGGCGGACCTCCAGATCGGCCAGGTCGATGCGGTGCTCGAGCGCCCACCCGGTCAGCGCGTGGAGCTGGGCGAGCACGTCGCCGCCGCCGAGAACCGCCACGCCGTCCTCGTCGGCCACGTCGGCGGCGAGCGCCGGTGGGAGCGCCGGGTCGTCGGGTCTCGGTCGCCACGAGATCCGACTGCTCGATGCGACCTGGGCCGCCAGCTCGCCCGAGGTGCCGCGGGCGACGATCACGCCACGGTCGATCACCACGATCCGATCCGAGAGGTGCTCGGCCTCGTCCATGTAGTGGGTGGTGAGCAGCACGGTCTTGCCGAGATCGGCGAGGGCTTCGATCATCCCCCACGACTCCCGCCGGGCCGACGGGTCGAAGCCGGTCGTCGGCTCGTCGAGGAAGACCAGGTCGGGGTTGCCGACGAGCGCCATCCCCAGATCGAGTCGACGCTTCTGACCGCCCGACAGCTTCCTGGTGCGGGTGTCGGCGCTGTCGACGAGTCCGACGAGGTCGAGCACCTCACGGGGATCCCGTGGCTCGCGGTAGTACCCCGCCTGCAGCGAAACGGCCTCGGCCGCGGTCAGCTCCGGTGTCGGCTCCGACTCCTGCAACACGATCCCCACCCGCTCCCGCCAGGCCAGCGGTGCCGTGGCCGGGTCCTCGCCGAGAACGGCGACGTGCCCACCGTCGCGCTCCCGGAACCCCTCGAGGATCTCGACGGTGGTCGTCTTCCCGGCACCGTTCGGCCCGAGGAACGCGACGATCTCGCCATGGGCCACGGCGAGGTCGATGCCGCGCACCACGTCCCGGTCGCCGTATCGCTTCGTCAGCCCGGAGACGTCGATCGCCAGGTCACCGCTCGAACTGCTGGTCATGGAGTCGTTTCTAGGACACCGCGGTCCGGTTTGCCACGGTTCGCTGCTCCCGGTGAGGGCACGGTCGCTCACCCGTGCCCCCTGGTTGCTTGACCCGACGGCCCGCGATGGCAAAGCTGCTGGTCATGACGTTGACCGTCCGAGACGACCTGGCCGAGGCGCACCGCCTCGCCTGGGAGCACGCGGCAGGGCGTGGCACCTGGTGGACCGGCGCCCAGCGGGTGGAGCTCGCCGACACCATTCTGACCGCCTTGTTCGAGGCCGAGCCGCTCCCGCCCTGGGTGGGATTCTCGACGGAGGGTCGGCTCCCCGAATCGCACGAGGCGCCAGCCGCCGCCCACGACTTCGTCTACCGGCTGGCCCGCCACGCCGGCACCATCACCGAGGAGATCGCCCGGACGATGGCCGACGAGATCGGCGCGCTGCCCTTCGTCGAGCTGTGCGCCCTCACGTCGTCGGTGGCCGCCGTCGCCCACTTCCGCCGCAACGTGGGACTCCCCGTACCGCCGTTCCCCGAGCCGGCGCCGGGCGAGCCGACCCGGACCCAGCCGGACGAGGTGGTCGACGCGGCGCTCAACTGGGTACCGGTGGCGGCGCCGGCTGACGAGATGGCGGCCGTCCGACAGGCGTACACCGCCGTCCCGGCCGAGCAGGCCAACACCTGGCGACTGGCGGCGGCCCAGTACATCCCCCACGACGAGATGGAGCACCCGGACTGGTCCCGAGGCCCCGGCAGCCTGTCCCGACCCCAGATCGAGCTCGTGGCGGCCCGGGTCGCTCAGCTCCGCGAGTGCTTCTATTGAACGACCGCCCACGCCAGCATGCTCAGTTGGAGCAGCACCAAGACCAACAGCGGTGACGTCGACCTGACCGCCATCGCCGAAGGGCGTGATGCCGGCGTCGACCTCCAGCTCGGACCCGAGTTGCTGCGATTCGCGTCGGCGTGCGCGTCGACCGACGACGAGGAGCTGGCGGCGAGCCGGGCCGCACTGGTCGACGCCAGCGACGACGCGTTCATGGTCGACGCCGCGGCGGTGGCGGCCAACTTCGAGATGATGACCCGCCTGGCCGACGGCACCGGGGCCCGCATGCCGAGCGACGTCCTCGAGCGGCGAGCGGCGGCCATCGGCGCCATGGGCGTGGCCGAGCTGACCAGCCGCCGCTGACCCGCTCGTCGCCACGCCCTGGACCTGCCGAATCGGGAGGGGGTCAGCTCGAGTCCTGGATCGCCAGCGAGTCTCGACGATGTCCCTCGGCCACGCAGTGGGCGTAGTAGAACAGCAGCCCGATGAGCTCGCTGGCCGCCATCTGCTCCTCGTGGGCGGCTGCGATGACGCGGTCGAGATGGTCGGTCACCGTCGGGCGTGATCCATCGACCCCAGGTCCGACATCGCCGTTCGAGCCGTGGTCCTCGCCGGTGCTTCGCGTTGCTCCTGACATCGAGACCCCCTAGTTGAACGGGATGATCGGGAATGGGTTGGACTTGGCCAGGTCGCCGCGGGCCGGGATCGTCCAGTTGATGTTGCCGAAGTTCTCCTGCGTCGGGTCGCCGAGAACCGTGGTGTTGAGCCGGGGCGGCCACAGCAGATAGTTGCGAAAGTGGTAGGTGACGACGCCGTCCTTCCGCTTGGCTCGGGGGTAGCTGGTCCCGTGCACCCGACCGTAGAAGCCTGGTGCCCCGAACGTCATCTGACCGTCGAGCTCCGGGTTCGAGACATCGGCGAACCCGGAGATCTCGCCGGTCGAGTCGAACAGGCCGATGCCGCTACCGGCGTCCATGTCGGCCCTCGACGTGATCTCGGCGCTGCCAGGATTGGGGCACAGGTCGCACAGGAAGGCTTCTGGCACACCGTCGGACGGACGGAAGTCGGTCGGCACCTCGGACTGGTAGTGGAGGGTCACCTTCTGGTCGTCGGCCGTACCGAGGTTGAGGTTGTAGTTGCCCCAGAAGAAGTCGGTGTTGCGGGGCCAGAACCCTATCGGCCATCGAGTTCTGGCCGCAGGACGGGCCGGCACGTCGGTGCCGGGGATCAGCAGGTCCATCCGGGCCGCGGTGTCGATGTTGGTGGTGGCGTCGATGCTCGGGGTCAACTCGAGCAGGGTCGGGTCGTCGACGTCGAGTCCGACGATGGGGGCGACCCGTCGCCACCACTGACCCCACTTCGGGCCACCACCCTGCGGGTTGGTGGTGGTCGAGCCGCCGTGCTGGCCCCGCTTGGCGGGACTGGGTGGTGTCGACCCACTGAGCGGCTGGGCGGGATCGGTCGGGGTGGTGAACGGCCGCTCGCCGCCCCGGGCGAGCGACTGGATGTCGGGCAGGACGTCCATGGCCTGGACGATGCCACCCCAGAAGCCGCCGTCGCGGACCTTGGCCGGCCAGTCCGGACTCGACGCCGTGGTCCTCGACTCGACCCCGTTGATGACGGCACCGCCGGAGTAGGTGGGGTTGGAGTGGCCGGCCCGGAAGATGACGGTGTAGGACGTGTCGGGCGCGAGCAGTGTGGGCGCGAACCGGGCATAGCCGGTGACCTTGCCGGCGTCGTCGAAGACGGCGGCGACCCGCGGGGCGAAGAGGCTGTAGTCGTTGCCGGCGTCGGGGCTCCCCGGGTACTGGTACGTGTTTCCGAACACGTCCAGACCGTCGACTGCCGGGTCGTCGAAGTCGAGTGCCCACACACGCCGCATCCAGTTGATGGCCGACCACATGTCGTCGCGGATGGCCTCATTGGATTGGCCCAGGATGTCCCTCGACCAGAACTCGGCCGACCGGGTCGGCGTCTCGTTGCCGCCGACCCCGCTCGGGACCGGTCCGAGCGGCTCGCCGGTGTCGGCGGCGGTCGGCGGGGTGGCGATTCCGCGCAGTGTGTGGTGCTCGAACAGGCCGCTGGTGTTGGAGAACTGACCGTTGGGGAACGTCGGCGACTCCGGGTCGGCCCCCTGGACCCCCTCGGCCATGTAACCCATCGCGAAGTCGTAGCCACCGAACGGGTTGTCCGGCAGCTTTGTCCACTGGCCGCCGTAGGTGGGGAAGCGGCGAAGGTTCGCCGCGCCGCGCGGTCGCAGGCCTGGTATGTCGCCGACGGCGAGGCGAACCCGACCTCTCGAACGGGCCGCTGCCGGAGTCGTCAGCACCGGCGACACCGAGGTGGTGGCGAGAGCCACGGCTCCAACGGCGGCCGAGCCGATGAATCTGCGCCGAGAGAGTCCGTGGGGTGGATCGTCCGGCGGAGGGACTGGGCGGGAGGTGGTCATCGTTCACTTCTCCTTGCGTAGCGGGGATGGGCCCGATGGCATCGGGCGCTCCGGTTCGGGACGCGCGACCCGGTGGGCACCCGGTTCGCTCGGGCGCTTCACGACGGCGCGGCTGATCCCCGGTGAGGAGCGCATGAGCTCTCGGGCTCGACGAGCTGCCGCCGCGCTTCGTCCCCCTTTTCGGTCGAAGCTGCGGAACGGTTGTTACCGTGAAGGGATTTTTATTGCACCTGCTACAAAAGCGGGGATGGGAGTCGTTTTAGAGCCAATTGACCGACGAAGCAAGGAGTAATTTGGACAAGCTCGACCCTTGTGATTTGGGCCAACTCAGCGGAACCGCCGACCTCGCTCCGATATTCCTGTCAGCATGGCACGGGTTCGACAATCGCTCAGCCGACGGGCTGGGCGAACAGGTGGGGCTCGGCCACACCGAGGCTGTCGCCGACGCGGCCGATCATGACGAACGTGGTGATCAGCGCGGCCAGCTCGACGAGCTGCCCGGGGTCGTAGTGCTCCTTGAGCGCGTTCCAGATCTCGTCGGAGACGTCGTTCGCATCGATCGCGATCTGGTCGACGAGCCGGAACACCGCCCGCTCGGCGTCGGAGAAGTGGGGGCTCGACTCCCAGAGCGAGTTGTTGACATCGCCGATCCGCTCGGCCGAGTTGCCGAGCTCGGCTGCGATCCGCTCGTGGGCGCCGTAGCTGTAGTACGAGCCGATCGCCCGCAGCGTCTTGAGGACCACCAGCTCCTTGAAGGCCCACGGCAACCGACCGTCCTGGAGCGCCTGGGCGAAGAAGGCGGTGACCGACAGACACATGTCGCCGTTGGACGCCAGGGCTTTCACCAGGTTGGGGACGTGGCCGAAGTGTTGGTTGGCGAGCTCGAAGGCCTCCTTGGCCTTGGCTTCGGTAGGGGTTTCCATGATCGTCACGGCAGGCATGGGATTCTCCTCAGTCGGCTGGCGCTTGGGCCAGGAAGTGCTCGAAATGTTGTTGGGCGGCCTTCGACGTCGGCGCTTCGGCCGCGAACAGGATCGGCTCGTGGCCGTGCCACACGGGCTCGAGCTCCACCCCGAGGGCGTCGCCGAACTTCGAGACCTGCAGGTAGGCCCCGATCGTGGCCACGATCTCGACGACCTGGCCGTCGTCGTAGTGCTCGTGAACGCCGGCCCAGACGTCGGCCGGGATCTGCTCGGGGTTGATCACGACGTGCTGACAGAGGTCGAGGATGACCCGCTCGGCTTCGGAGTAGAGCGGGGATTGCCGGTACTCGACGCCGACGATCGCGGCCTGCTTCTCGTGCGTCACGCCCATGCGCTCGGCGACGACCTCGTGCTGGGTGACGCAGTAGAGGCAGTCGCCGATCTTGGTCGACTTCAAGATGAGCAGTTCCTTCGTGTACCAGTCGAGCTTGGGCCCCTCCTGGAGGATGTCGAAGAAGATCTGCCACATCCGTTGCGCCATCTCCGGGGCGTGTCCGGTGATCTTGAAGATGTTGAGGACCATCTGAAACCTGGCCTCGGCGTCGGCGTAGATCTGACTCGTGACGGGATCGGCGTCGTCAGGCTCCACATAGGAAAGCTGCGCCACGGGATCCTCCTTTGGCTTTGGTGGGATTGGTGGGGATGACGATAGAGCATTTTTGTAGCGTGCGATATAAAAACCTGGGAGGCGCCGAGGTCAACCGGAATCCGGCTGTCATCTAGACTCTCCCGGCATGGCCACGCAACGCCCGAACCGGGGTCGACCCCGCCTCTTCGACGAGGACGCAGCGGTCGATTCGGCGTTGGACATCTTCTGGCAGCGCGGCTATCGGGCGACGACGACCCGCGAGCTCGAATCGGCTCTGGGGATGAGCCAGCCGAGCCTCTACAACGCCTTCGGGTCCAAACAGGCATTGCTCCTGCGGGCCATCGATCGGTACGAGGGCCTGGTCGAGGAGGAGTTGCTCGCCATCCTCGAGCAGCCAGGAGACGGTCACGCGGCGATCGTTGCGTTCTTCCAGGAGCTGTGTCGATGGATCGCCGAGAACCGCTACCGCGGGTGCCTCGTGGTCAACCTGATGGTCGGCGAGACCGACGATGACACCATCGATGAGCGATCACGCGCCTATCGGGGCAAGATCCGAGCTGCGTTCGCTCAAGCGTTGCGGCGAACCGGGCCGCCGGAGCCGGTCGTGCGCAATCGAGCCAATCTCCTGCTGGCCGCCGTGCTCGGACTCCACCTCACCGCCCGGACTGCCGAGCACACCGAGGAGGTGCCGGCCATGGTCGACGGCATCTGCAGCCAGGTCGCCGATTGGGGCGCGTCAGCCTGAGCCAGCGCCGGAACGAGCCCCCGAGGCGCTCACATCCGCACGATGTGTCTGACACCGGTGTGCGGCTGTGGGTCGGCTAGCGTGGCGGCGGCGAACCGAAGGGACGTGCACATGGCCAAGGGCTATTGGGTGTCGGCGTATCACGCCATCCACGACGAGGAGAAGCTCGCCGCCTACGCGGCGCTGGCGGGGCCGGCGATAGCCGAGGCCGGTGGGCGGTTCCTGGCCAGAGGGGTCGCCGCCCACGCCTACGAGGCCGGCATCGCCCAGCGGACCGTGATCGTGGAGTTCGACTCGGTCGAGGCGGCGGTGGCCTGTCACGACAGCCCCGGCTACACCGCGGCCCTCGAGGCCCTCGGCGACGCCGTCACCCGCGACCTCCGCGTCGTCGAGGGCGTCGACTGACCTGCGCCACACGACTGGCTGCCGGCCCGCGGATCCCCTGACCCGCCCGCCCGGAGGCACGGGATCGGGCAGTCGGCGGTAGATTTGCCGGGAGGGTGCCGCGTTTGGGGGTGGGCGCGGCAACGGCGGAAGAACCAGACCTTGGCGGGTAGCGGCACGGACGAGAAGACCACGTCGACCGGCGGCGAGCACGGCCGCGGCCAATGGCGGGCGGCCATGGTGGCGATGCTGGTCGTGGTGGCCGTAGCCGCTGCCGGCATCGGTTGGCTGCTCGTCGGGATGTTGGACGGCACCGAGGAGTCGGCGCTCGGCGCCGACGATGCCCCCAGCGCCGAGCTCGCAGCCCGGGTGGCCATCGTCAACTGGGTGATCGGCCTCGGGCTGCTGATCGTGCTCATGGTGCTGGCCGCGCACCTCAGGCGTTGGCTCGCAGCCACCGAGCGTCAGGCGGCCGCCGCCGAAGCGCAGTTGCTCGCCGTGCAGGAGCGGCTTGCGGTCGACCGGGAAGCGTCGGCGGCCCAAGCCGACGCAGCGCGACAGAACCTCCTCGAGGAGCGCTTCTCCCGCGCGGTGGCCCAGGCCACCGGCGACTCAGCGGCGCTGCGGGCCATCGGCCTGCTGGCCCTCGAGGAGCTGGCGCTCGAGGACGAGGAGCAGTTCGCCGAACCGGTCTATGAGTTCCTGGTCGCCCTGGTGAAGGAGCGGGCGACACCCGGAGCTGACGAGCGCACCCAGTTCGAGCGGGCCTCCAGACCGGTCGGGGCCAGGGCACTGCAGATCCCGCCGGTCCACGCCGACGCCGCCACCGCGGTCACCGTGCTCGGCCGCAACCGGGCGATGTTCGACCGGAACATCGCCGTGCTCTCGGCCGACACGGTCGCCCACGGCGGCACCGGCCTCCACCTCGTCGACACCGATCTCTCCGGCATCTGGCTCCGGGGTTTGTCGCTGGCAGGGGCCACGCTCACCAACGTGCGGCTCGACCGGGCGGTCCTGGTCGACGTCGACCTCCGCGATGCCTTCCTCACCGAGTGCAGGGCCAGCGAGGCCGTGCTCGGCGACGTCGACTTCACCAAGGCCCGGCTGCAGTCGGTCATGTTCACCGAGTCGACGTTCGCCGATGTCCGCCTCGACCGGGCGACGCTCAACGCGACCGACTTCAGCTCCTCGACGATCGCCAAGACCTCCTTCAACCGGGCCACCGCCACCGGCGCCGCCTTCGTGGCCGGGGTGTTCAGCGGGTCCAGCTTCGACGAGTCACTGCTCACCGGCACGTCCTTCCACCGATCGCGCTTCACCGACCTCCGGGACGAGATCACCACGTTCACCCGATCGACGTTGTCGACGATCGCGTTCACCGAGGCCACGTTCGCCGCCACCGGCTTCACCCGCACCGCCATCAACGACGCCGACTTCGCCGGGGCTCAGCTCATCAAGGCCGACTTCTCCGGCGCCAACCTCCGCCAGACCGACTTTCGGGGCGCGAACCTGAACCAGGTGACGTTCGAGGGTGCAGACCTGTTCGACGTCCGCTTCGACGAGCCGAACACCGCGGGCGGATCCGCGCTCGATCCGGGCGCCGTGACCGACGACGGCGAGCGCACCGCGGAGGTCGAGGGCAGCGACGACGGCGAGCGCACCGCGGAGGTCGAGGACCCCGACGGGGTCGAGCGCCCCGGGGAGGTCGAGGGCAGCGACGGGGTCGAGGAGACCGCGACGTCGGACCGATCGTGAGCGGCGCGCCGCCACGACCGACCACTGCCGCCGCCCCCGTGAGCGTCGTCGACGCCGAGGGTGGCAGCAGCGTTCGAGCCGACGACCGGGCTCCCGTAGACTGCCAGCCGATGGCCATCACGCCGAACCCACCCGTACCCCAGCGAGCCGCGTCAGCACCGGCGCTGACCTTCGTCCGATGACCGGCCTGGTCGACGGAGCGGACGAGGTCGGCGACGAGGTGCTCGGCGCGCTCCGGGCCCTCGACACCCCGACGGTCTGCAACGCGCTCGAGCTGGTCGCCCCCGACCGACGGGGTAGCGGGTACACGGTGGAGCCGTTCTTCTGTCCCCGTCCCCAGCTCGAACCGATCGTCGGCTACGCCAGGACCGGCAGGATCCGGGCGATGCAGCCCTCGGACCGCACCGCCGGCGACGACACCGCGGTGCGGCTCGACTACTACGACCACATCGCCAGCGGCCCGCAGCCCACGATCACCGTGATCGAGGATCTCGACGCCGTCGCCGGGTACGGGGCGTGGTGGGGCGAGGTCAACACCAACATCCACCAGGGGCTCGGGTCGCTGGGGGTGATCACCAACGGCAGCATCCGCGACCTCGACGACGTAGCGGACGGCTTCCAGATGCTCGCCGGGATGGCGAACCCGTCGCACGCCTGGGTTCGGGTCGTGTCGTTCGGGGCGGCGGTGACCGTGCACGGCATGACCGTCGAACCCGGCGACCTGATCCACGCCGACCGCCACGGGGCGGTCGTGGTTCCCACCACCGTCGCTGCGGAGATACCCGACGCTGCGGCAACGATCGCGGCCCAGGAGCGGGTGCTCATCGAGGCGAGCCGGCAACCCGACTTCACCGCTGCGAGGCTTCGGGATCTGCTCGGCGGCCGAACCGGCCACTGACCGACCCGGTGGTCAGGCTCGGCGCGTCGGCACGCCACGCCCTCGCCAACATCCGTTCCGACGAGCGGCTGCTCGTCATCTGCGGTTCGACCGTGCTCGTCATGGCCGGCCAGGGGGTGGTGGGGCCGGTCCTCCCGATCTACGCCGACGACTTCGGCGTGTCCACCGCGGTGGTGGGGCTCACCATCACCGCCTTCGGGCTGGCTCGGCTGCTGCTGAACGTCCCCGCCGGCCTGTGGGCTGACCGGGCCGGCCGGCGGGTGTTGCTGATCGGTGGTCCGCTGGTCACCGCGGTGGGGATGATCGGCTCCGGGCTGGCACCGTCGATCTGGGTGCTGCTCCTGTGGCGACTGGTGGCCGGGGCCGGGTCGGCGCTGTACATGACCGGCGCCCAGATCTACCTGATCGACATCGCCGGCGACGCCCAACGAGCCCGCTACATCGCCACCAACCAGGGGGCGCTGCTCGTGGGGGTGAGCGTGGGACCGGCGGTCGGCGGGCTGCTGGCCGACGCCTACGGGCTGCGGGCTCCGTTCCTCGTCGTGGGGGCCGGTGCGCTCATCACCGCGCTGTACGGGTTCCTGCGCCTGCCCGAGACGCTCGGCAAAGGCACCGGCACCGGCCGGGGCGACGACGAGCCGAACGGCAACGGGACCAATCTGCCGCCGCTGAGCTTCGTGCTGTCGCGCCAGTTCGTGGCCGTCGGCGTGGTGACGTTCGCCGTCTTCTCGGTCCGGTCGGGGTTCCGGCAGACACTGGTGCCGCTCGTCGGTGTCGACAAGTACGGGCTCGACACCGGCGATCTCGGTCTGCTGTTCACCGCGCTCGGCATCGTGGGGCTGGTCCTGATCGGACCGGCCGGTTGGGCCGCCGACCGGTTCGGTCGGAAACCGTCGATCGTGCCACCGGGCTATGTCACCGCGTTCGGTGTGGGGGTGGTGGCGCTGGCCCCGAGCCCACTCTGGTTCGCGATCGGGCTGCTGATCTCCTCGATCGGGACCGGGGTGTCGGGGCCGGCGCCCGCCGCGTTCGTGGCCGACATCGCCCCGGCCGATCTCCGCGGCTCGGCGATGGGCCTCTACCGCACCTGGGGCGATCTCGGGTTGGTCCTGGCGCCACTACTCGCCGGACTCCTCGCCGACGCCACCAACCGGGAGACGGCGATGCTGGCCGTGTCGGTGCTGGTGATGGCGGCGATGACGTGGTTCCTGGTGGTGGCGGTCGAGCCGGTCAGGCCGGGCCGAATGTCTCGATCCCGACCGCAGGAGTAGGGTTTCGCGTCATGGCTGCCATCGACCAACAGAACGTCTCGGCGTTGCTCGATCGCGCTCGACGCGAGATCGACGAAGGACTCCTGCCCTCGGCCCAGGTGGCCGTCGGCTACGAGGGCGAGATCGTCGCCGAGGAGGCGTTCGGCGACGCCACCGTCGACACCCGCTACTGCATCTTCTCCGCCACCAAGCCCTTCGTGGCCTCCACCGTGTGGACCCTGATCGCGGCGGGCGACGTCGACCCGACCGAGAAGGTCACCACCTACTTCCCCGAGTTCGGCGAGGAGGGCAAGGGCGACATCACGGTGGAGCAGGTGATGCTCCACACCTCGGGCTTCCCCCACGCCCCGATGGGCCCGCCGACCTGGAACGACCGGGAGTCCCGCAAGGAGCGGATGAGCTCGTGGCGGCTGAACTGGGAGCCCGGCACCCGGTTCGAGTACCACCCCACCTCCGCCCACTGGGTGCTGGCCGAGATCATCGACACCGTCACCGGGAAGGATTTCCGGGACGTCGTCGAGGAACGAGTGACGGGACCGGCCGGCCTTCCCCGCATCGTAGGGATCCCCACCGACAGCCAGGACGACATCGCCGACCTCGTGCTCGTTGGCGAACCGGCCACACCGGACGAGCTCGAAGCCACCTTCGGGGTGCGGGAGCTCCCGGCCACCGAGGTCACCGACGACCTCGTGCTCCGCTTCAACGACCCCGAGGTGCGGGAGCTCGGCGTGCCGGGCGGCGGGGGTTTCGCTCGGGCCCGTGACCTCGCCCTCTTCTACCAGGAGCTGCTCCACAACTCGGCCGGCATCTGGGACAGCAGCGTCCTGGCCGACGGCACCGGCAACGTCCGCAACACACTGCCGGATCCGATGGGGGTTCCGGCCAACCGGTCGCTCGGGATGATCCTCGCCGGCGACGACGGCTTCGCCAACGTCCGGGGTCTCGGCCGCACCGTCTCGCCGGGGGCGTTCGGCCACAACGGCGCCGGCGGTCAACTGGCGTGGGCCGATCCTGAGACCGGGCTCTCGCTCGGCTACGTCACCAACGGCTATGACCGCCACGAGATCCGCCAGCCCCGCCGGGGCACGTCGATCTCGAGCATCGCCGGCACCCTCACCTCGCCCGACTGAACCGGACCGCTACCCGAAGGAGGCGTTGCGGACCAGGGTGTCGAGCACTTGGGCCGTGCGGCGCTTGACCCGTCGTCCCATCCATGGCCCGATGACCGACCACCGCGGGCAGGTCTCGACCGCTCGGCCCAAGGGCTCGGTCACGTCGCCGCCGACCGTGGCGTCGGTGTGGTGGCGCCACGCCTCGTCCTCCGCCATCCTCACCCTCCAGTCGAAACGGCGACTCCGGCTGAGGGTAACAAGCACGACCATCCTGGATCTGTCGCCGTGGACCTGGTCACCCACGCGACAGCTGGCGAGTCCACCTTCGTCGATCGTCGAATAAGGTGTGCGGGTGGTCACGGAGTGGGTGGACCGGATCGCGGCGGGTGACAGCGCAACGATCGCACAGGCGTCGTCGGCGTTCGGGGCGTCCGACGCCGACCAGCGGACCGCGTTCCTGAACGGGCTGGCGGCTGCCGCCGGGGCGTCGGCGACGTGCCTCGACGTGCTGCTCCGCATCGTCGACGACCATGGCCTCGACCGCCCGGCGATCCGACGGGTCCTGGTCGACGACGACCAGGCCGACGACGCCCACCAGGACGTCATGATCGCCATCGCCCAGGGCATCGAGCGGTTCCGTGGCGACTCGGCGTTCACGACCTGGCTCCACTCCGTCGCCCGGTTCGTGGCGATCGACCACCTGCGTCGGCGCAAGGAGACCCAGCAGCTCGGCGACGACGACCAACTCACGACGACGGCCGCGGCCAGGCTCAGCTCCCTGATCGCCTCCCGCTCCGACCTGGCCGCGGCGGTCAACGCCCTGCCCGACGTGTACCGGCAGGCCGTGATCCTGCGCGACGTTGAGCAGCAGACCTACGCCGACATCGCCGCCGCGCTCGGCATCGAGCTCAACACGGTCAAGTCCCGCATCTCGCGGGGCCGGGCGCTCGTGGCCGCCGCCCTCGCCGAGGGCCTGGTCGAGAGCCCCGGGCCGGGCCGCTGAGCGCGTGGCCGAGCAGTCGGGAACCCGACTCGGCCACTACCGGCTGATCGAACCGATCGGGACCGGTGGGTTCGCAACGGTCTACCGGGCGGTCGACGAGCGCCTCGACTCCGAGGTGGCGGTCAAGGTGCTGGCCGAGAACCACGCGCTCGACGTGGAGATCCGCGAGCGGTTCCTGGGTGAGGCCCGAGCCCTGCGGCGGGTGGCCTGCGATGCCGTGGTTCCCGTGTACGACATCGGGGAGACCGAGCGGGCCCAGCCGTTCATCGTGCTGGCCTACGCCGACCGGGGCGACCTCCGGGATCGGGTCACCAAGCAGTCGAGCGCGGGGAGTCCGATCACCGCCAGCGATCTGCTGACCGTGGCCGAGACGTTGGCGACCGCCCTCGGCCGGGCCCATCGGGTGGGTCTCGTCCACCGCGACGTGAAGCCGACCAACCTGCTGATCTCGTCGTCGAGGGGTGAGGCCCGAGGCCGGCCGCTCGGTCGCTCGTCGCTCCTCGCCCACGACGAGCGCCTCCTCCTCGGCGACCTCGGCCTCGCCAAGGACCTCGCCGCCAGCTCGGGGCTGACGGTCGGCGCCGGCACCCACGGGTTCAGCGCCCCCGAGCAGCGGACCGGGCTGGGCCAGGTCGACGCCCGCACCGACGTGTACGGCGCCTCGGCCGTGCTGTACTGGATGGCCACCACGACCCTCCCCAGCGACGACGAAGCCGAACGGGCCCAGCGGCTGACCGCGGCCCGCCTTCCGGTCGACCTCGCGCAGGCGATCTCGGTGGGCCTCGCCACCGACCCCGCCAGCCGATTCCCGGTGATCGACGAGTGGCTCCAGGCGATGTCGGCGGATCGGGCCGCCGACGACAGCGACCGCGACGGATCGACTCCCCAGTCGACCTCGGGCCGGGCAACGCTGGGGCAGCTCCCGTCCACGAACCTCGGTTCGGTCGCCTCGACCGGCGACGTCGACGGAGCCGAAGGTCGAACCGCCCTCGGTGGGGGTGTCGGCGGTCGACGTATCGGCGGTCGAGGAATCGGCGGTCGAGGCATCGGGGGCGACGGCGAACCGCTGCGGGTCGGTAGGTCGGCGGCGGCCGTCGCTGCCGTCATCGCCGCGGTGTGTGCCGCCGGGATGACCTGGGCCGTGCTCCGGGAGCCGGGGCCGACGGTGACCGAGCTCGACGACGACCGGGTGCAGGTGGTCGAGCGGGCCGGGGCACTGACGATCGCGGTCACGGGGCCGACGACGGTTGCGGTGGGCGAGCCGATCGAGCTCGAGGCGTCGGCGACGGGAGCGGCGTCGTTCCGATGGTTCACCCCCGACGGGTCAGTCGAATCGGCCAACCCGCTCGTGCTGCGATCATCGTCGCCGGGCGACGCGACGATCACCCTCGTGGCCGCCACCGACGACGGGCAGACCGCCACGCTCGAGTTCGACGTCACGGTGTCCGGCTAGGCACCCCACGAGGCCCCGGAGGCCCGCCACTACACTATGCTCCGATGGCTCTCTCCACCGACGATGAACAGTTGCTGAAGCGCCTCTACGGCAACGTGGCGCAGGTGGAGCTGACGCCGGACGACCCTCGCTACGTCCCCTTCGAGGCGCACACAGAGTCGTTCGGACCCGACGTGGTGAAGGAGTTGGCCCGATCAATCGCCTGGACCGGCGAGGACTCCTCCTTCTTCTTCTCCGGACTGCGGGGCTCCGGCAAGAGCACCCAGCTCCTCCGGTTGCGACGCGAGCTGGCCGGCCAGGGGTTCGCGGCTGTCAGGCTCGATGCCGAGGACTATCTCAACCTCCGCCAACCCGTCGACATCGTCGAGTTTCTCTTCTTCCTCGTGGGTGGGGTGGCCGATGCGGTGGAGGACGCCGGTTGGCTGCCGGAGCACTCCGCGGCGAAGCGGACCTGGGACCGGCTCAAGCTCTGGTTGACCGGCCTCCCGGACCGGATCGAGACCACCCCCGAGGCAACGGTGGGCGTCGGCGGTGACCTGGGCCCGTTCAACGCCTCGGTGGACCTCAAGGCCGAGCTGCGGCGCGACGAGCGGTTCGTCGCCCAGCTCCGACGGTTCCTCGACGGGCGGCTCAGCGAGCTGGTGGCCGAGGCCAACAGCGTCGTCGACGACCTGGTCGCCGACCTGCGTGCCGCCTGGCCTGACGATCGCGGCGAGTGGCAGGGACTGGTCGTCCTCGTCGACTCGCTCGATCATGTGCGGGGGGCCGACTTCAAGGCGGTCCGCCGGGCGCTGGTCGACCTCGTCGACAAGCGCTCGTCGTTGATCAAGCTCCGATCGGCCCGGACCGTGTACATCGTTCCGCCGTGGGTCCACGTGGACTACACCGCGGTGCGCAAGCTCGCCAACGTGAAGCTGGCCACGACCCACGAGGAGACGTTCGCCCCCGGCTACGACACGATGCGGGAGATCCTCGAACGTCGCATGCCCGATGGATCGGATCTGTCGACGTTCTTTCCTCCGGGTGCCGTGGATCGGCTCATCGCCGACTCGGGCGGCCATCTCCGGGACCTCCTGCGGCTCGTGCGTGGCGCCTCGGTCGCCGCTGACGGGCTGCCCTTCGACGCTGCGGCCCTCGATCGGGGTCGCAGCGAGGTCAGGGATGGGCTGCTCCCGATCGCCGACGACGAGGCGGCCTGCCTGCGGATCGTGCGCGAGACCCGTGACGTCCCGCTCCCCACCCAGGACGACTGGGAGACGCTGGCTTCGCTCTTCGACCGGCATCTCGTGCTCGGCTACAAGAACGGCGAGACCTGGTATGGCGTACATCCGCTGATCCGCTCCGAGATCGACCGGCCCGAGCCTCCAGCCGACCCAGCGGGCTAGCCAGCCGTGGTGGGGGAGCCGGTCCGCGAGTCGGTCGAGGAGGCCTGGGTGCGCCTTCGACGCCACCTGGACCGGGCGGACGCGTTCTGGCTGGGCTTCGTGTTCACCGGCGACCCGACGGCGAGCGACGTGCTGGCTGAGCGGGCGGCGTGGAACCGCAGGGCCAGAGCGCTGCCGTTCCTCCGTTTCCACCCGACGCAGCCATCGGAGCTGGCGACCATCGTCGACCAGCTCGAAACGGAGGCGCCGGGTCCGGAGGGGTGCACGTGGGTCGACGCGGTCCACGTCGGCGACGACCTCCTGCGTGGTGGTTCGTGGTCAGCCGAGTGGATCACCCTGCTCCAGCAGTTGAACCACCGGCGCGACACGCTCCGACGCCGGCTCGGCGGGCTCGTGCTCGTCGCCCCTCCCGTCACGAAGCCCGACGCGATCAGGTTCAGCTCCGATCTGTGGTCGGTGCGTGACTTCCTGAGCGAGCTGTTGCCGCTGACCCAATCGGTGGCGTCCGACGATCGACCGCTCGACCGGATCGACGTCGCCCCGCCCGTCTTCGCCACCCGCCGACCGCCCGTGTCGCTCACCCCACAGCGTGGACACGAGGCCGCACAGCAGGAGGTCATCCGGCTCCTCGCTGCGGGCGACGAGGAGATCTCGGGACCGCTCCGGGACCGGGTGGATCGTGCCATCGCCGAGGCCGTCGCCCGAGAGGACGGCGACGCAGCCGACGGGTTGCGGCTGCGTCGAGGCTTCCTCAGGCTCGATGTCGATCCTGCGGGGGCCCGTGACGATCTGGAAGCGGTCGCGGCCGGCGACGGTGAGCCGGGCTTTCGCCTCCAGGCGATGCAAGGTCTGTTCGGTCTTGCCTGGCGCGCGCAGGCGATGGACGTAGCCGAGGACATCGCCAGACTCGAGGTGGGCCTGGCGCAGCGTCTCGCCGACCAACTCGCCACCCCCGAAGCCCTCCGCGACCTCTCGATCAGCCTCGACAACCTCGGCACCGTCCACCGAGCACGAGGCGACTGGGCCAACGCCGAAACCACCTACCAACGCTCCCTCGAACTCAGAGAACGCCTCGCCGACCAACTCGCCACCCCCGAAGCCCTCCGCGACCTCACCGTCAGCCTGAACAACCTCGGCACCGTCCACGAAGCACGAGGCGACTGGGCCAACGCCGAAACCACCTACCAACGCTCCCTCGAACTCGCCGAGAACGCCTCGCCGACCAACTCGCCACCCCCGAAGCCCTCCGCGACCTCACCGTCAGCCTGAACAACCTCGGCACCGTCCACCGAGCACGAGGCGACTGGGCCAACGCCGAAACCACCTACCAACGCTCCCTCGAACTCAGAGAACGCCTCGCCGACCAACTCGCCACCCCCGAAGCCCTCCGCGACCTCACCGTCAGCCTGAACAACCTCGGCACCGTCCACCGAGCACGAGGCGACTGGGCCAACGCCGAAACCACCTACCAACGCTCCCTCGAACTCAGAGAACGCCTCGCCGACCAACTCGCCACCCCCGAAGCCCTCCGCGACCTCTCGATCAGCCTGAACAACCTCGGCACCGTCCACGAAGCACGAGGCGACTGGGCCAACGCCGAAACCACCTACCAACGCTCCCTCGAACTCAGCCGAACGCCTCGCCGACCAACTCGCCACCCCCGAAGCCCTCCGCGACCTCTCGATCAGCCTCGACAACCTCGGCACCGTCCACCGAGCACGAGGCGACTGGGCCAACGCCGAAACCACCTACCAACGCTCCCTCGAACTCGCCGAACGCCTCGCCGACCAACTCGCCACCCCCGAAGCCCTCCGCGACCTCACCGTCAGCCTGAACAACCTCGGCACCGTCCACCGAGCACGAGGCGACTGGGCCAACGCCGAAACCACCTACCAACGCTCCCTCGAACTCAGAGAACGCCTCGCCGACCAACTCGCCACCCCCGAAGCCCTCCGCGACCTCACCGTCAGCCTGAACAACCTCGGCACCGTCCACGAAGCACGAGGCGACTGGGCCAACGCCGAAACCACCTACCAACGCTCCCTCGAACTCAGAGAACGCCTCGCCGACCAACTCGCCACCCCCGAAGCCCTCCGCGACCTCTCGATCAGCCTCGACAACCTCGGCACCGTCCACGAAGCACGAGGCGACTGGGCCAACGCCGAAACCACCTACCAACGCTCCCTCGAACTCGCCGAACGCCTCGCCGACCAACTCGCCACCCCCGAAGCCCTCCGCGACCTCACCGTCAGCCTCGACAACCTCGGCACCGTCCACGAAGCACGAGGCGACTGGGCCAACGCCGAAACCACCTACCAACGCTCCCTCGAACTCAGAGAACGCCTCGCCGACCAACTCGCCACCCCCGAAGCCCTCCGCGACCTCACCGTCAGCCTGAACAACCTCGGCACCGTCCACGAAGCACGAGGCGACTGGGCCAACGCCATGGCGCACTGGCGCCGAGCCCTCGCGTTGCGGGAGCAGATCGTTGAGATCGAGGCCGAGAAGGCGGGCGACCGGGAGGCGATCGACGACCTGCTCGCCAAGCTCGATGACGGGCCGGCAGACGACAACCAGCAGGCAGGTGACGACCGATCACCATGACCACGGCAGCGACCTGACGACGGCGCTGCCGGCCGGCGCGACCGGACGGGGTCAGTGGGGCTCGGTGAGGGGGTCGACGAGTTGCCGGTACAGGGCGTCGGTCTCCGGTTCGAGGCCGTTCCACCGGTCGGACTGCTCCATGGCTTCGACCGCCGCCCGGTAGGCGTCCTCCACCCCCTGCCGGTCGTCGCGCCGCGCCGCCGCTCGCATCAGGAGTCGGTGCAACGCCTCCTCGCCGGGAACCACTTCGAGGCCTCGTTCGGCTGCCCACACGGCCACGTCGGGCCGGGCGTTGTCGAACGCGAGCTCGCCGAGCCGATGGGCCACGTCGGCCACCAGGGCATCGAGGCTCGCCCGCTCCGGCTCACCGGGCTGGAGCCACCGGTACGAGTCGTCGACCACCCGACCGGCCGGCGCGTCATCGATCAACCCCACCGCCGCCTCGAGACAGGCCAGTTCCTCGGCGTCGGTGTCTGCCCGGTCAGCGAGCGCCGCCAGGGCGACGAAGCGGTGCTGGTCCGATGCGATCTCGTCGTGCACCCAGCACTGGCTGGTCGGCTCGTCGTACCAGACCCGGAGGCGATCCTCGCGGTCGCGGCCAGCAGCGGCGTCGAGGCGTACCAACTCCTCGGCCAGGGCGGGCTCGAGCCCGTCGGCGCCGACATCGGGCAGGAACCGTCGGCCGAGCTCGTCCGGGGTGGCGCCCCGAACCGTGGCCAGGTACACGAGGAGCTCCTCGGTCCGGCTCGAGGCGTCTCGAAGGCCGACGATCGACGGCCGCCCGACCAGCACCCGGGCCTCGATCGGGCGCGGCTCGAGCACCTCGAGTCGCGCTCCCTGGAGATCGATCGGGCTCCCCTGTGGCGCCGGATCCGGCGCCGGCCACACGGCCGCCGACCCGTCGCCCGCCACCGGCCCGGCGTCGACGTTCGGGGTCGGATTGTGAGCCGGTGTCGTCGTCGGGGTGACCGAAGCCTGGGTCGGGTGTGGCTCCTCGACGTGGTTCGCCCCGGTTCGCCCCGGCTCGGCGACAGGGGGAGCCCACAGGTGATGGGGGACGGCGTCGTCGGACTCGTCGGCTGGTCCGAGCGGTCGACGGCGGACCGTGTCGTACACGTCGGCGTACCGGTGGTCGTCGCCATCGGCTCCCAGCAGCTCGGCGGCGTAGCGTGCGGTTCCCGACCCGGTGACGATCGGGTCGAAGTCGAGCCGGAGGCCGCTGCGGTCGGGGATCACCACGCCGTGGCCGGGTTCGAGCTCGATGCGGGCGTGGCCGGCCACCGCAGTGGTGGTGATGAGGACCAACGACGAGTGGGCGAGCTCGGCCACCTCGGTGAGCCGGAGGGCGAGATCGTCGTGACCGGGACCGAGCAGCACGATCGTCGGACCGTCCAACTCGCCGCCGACGAACGCAACCTCCTCGCTGTCTAGCCGCTGGCGGTAGGTGGAGGTCTGGGCGTTCCGGGCCATCTCGGTGTGGGCGGCGATGGTCTCGTCGGCCCAGGCCGCGACATCGGTGGGGACCCGAACCTGGTTGCTGCCGCCGAGCACCGTCTGCACGCCGATGGCGATCACGGTGCAGTTCTGCGACCACGACATCGCGGTGGCCGACGTGGCCACCGTGGCCAGCCACCCGGCGATCGTGCCGATGTCGCCGACGAGCGACATCACCGCCAACTGCTCCAGATCGACGAGCAGGTCACCGGCCTCGGTCTCCCCGACAGGGAGCAGCGCCGGGCTGTACGGCTGGGCGCCCCGGGCTGCCGCCTCGAGATCGCGCAACTCGAGATCGGCCCTGACCCGCCAGGCGGCCCCGGTACCGCCGTCGGCGACGAACCCGACCGGTGGGGCGCTCGCCTCGTCGAGGAGGACCTCGACGCCGAACTCGCCAGCCCGCATCGCCAGCACCGCGGGGGGCGGGCGATCGGCGGGGACGCCACCCAGTTGACGGGTGAGATAGCGGTTCGTGGCCGCCAGCCACCGCACCGCCTCGGTGTTGGCCACGGGCCGGACCCTGGCCTCGAACGGATCGGTTCGACCCGCACCTGCGGCGGAAGCGTCGCCGTCCTCGTCGGCGGTGGCGCCCGCTCGGCGTCGACGGAGCAGCTCGATCAGCGCACCGCCGCCGACCGCCGTGCCGAAGAGCCCGAGCGCGACGGTGCGACCGTCGATCGGCCCGCCATCGGCGACCGGCTCGAGCGGCCGGAGGGTGTCCTCACTCGCCGGGTCGTCGACCGACGTCCACCCTGGTGTCCTCGCCCCGTCAGCCCCGCTGGCGGTCTCGGCTCGATCGTCGACGCTGGCGGCGCCGAGGCCGCGATCGGCCTCACCATCAACCGTGCCATCACCGCCGGCGATGCCTCCCTCGGCGGTCCCTGCGCCGCTGGCCCCATCCTCAGCGGGCGCTGCGCCGGATCCGATCACGATCTCGTCGGCGAGCGGCGGGAGGACGACGTCGAACGTCTGGCCGGGATGGACGAGGTCGGGGTCGGCGGTGACCAACCGGTCGCGGTTGGCGTCGATGATCTCCTGCCAGTAAGGGGTGATCTCGGCGTCGCTGACCGCCCGCCCGTAGGCGGCGGTGAGCGTCTCCTCGGCGATGGCCCAGAAGTGGTCGCCCTTCGCCACCTCCCACCGCCCCAGCATCTGCGGCCGGGCCCCGTTCGCCGACTCGGCCAACTCGAGCTGATCGGGCATCGCCTCCGCGTCGACCACGATCGACTCGGGCGACGGCGCCACGCCCGCGTCCGACCCGGTTGCCGCCAACTCGGCACCGCCAGCCGCGGGAGGCGATTGCGTGAGGGGCAGGACGGCGTCGTCGGGCAACGCCAGCTCCCAACCGGCCCGCACGACCTCGGTGACCTCCGAGATCACCGTGCCGTCGCCCATCGTGCGCCCGAGGTTCGCGTCGCGGATCTCGCTCCATCGCAACCCGTCGCCGAGCATCGACTCGGCCAGCGACCAGAACGTGTCGCCCACCGACGTGGTGTAGACGACCGCGGCCGGCGCCTCGATCCCGACGACGGCCGGCTGGGCCTCCATCTCGGGTGGTCGGAGCAGGTCCAGCTCGACGCTCTCGATCGGAGGTGGCACCGCCAACGGCATCAACGCCGTGGCACCGGTGGTGGAGGTGAACGCGTTGACCAGCAGCGTGGTGGCCACGACGAGCCGGCGGGCCAGACCCTGCACGCCGGGCAGCACCGACGCCCGGCCGGCCACCCGGCCGCGGGCCAGGGCGATGAACTCGACCGAGATCGATAGCGCGATCTGGGCCCAGGCCAACCAGGCCAGCGAGGTGAGCCCGGCTCGGAGGGCGAGCGAGGCGGTCGTGTCGTCGGAGAGGAGCTCGTCGGCCAGGATCCGGCGGACATCGTCGACCGGGCTCCCGGCGAAGGTGATCAGGGCGTAGGGCACCCCCACGAACAGTGCGAGGATGACGGCGAGGGCGAGGAGCCCCTTCAGGAAGTCGGCGAACCTTGTCATGAGGCGTCGGTCACTCCGGATTCGGCGTTTGCGGACTCGGTGGCCATCACCGTCATCGATCCCGGCAGGAGCTTCGGGTCGACCGTGAGCGTCACGGTCACCGTGATCTCATCGCCAGCGACCGATACGACCCCGCTGTTGCCGGTGGCGGCGAGGTAGGCGTTGGCTGCGGCGGCGGCCTCGCCAGGGTCGAGGATCGGGTCGCCGGTGCTGCGGTAGGCGTCGATGTCGATCTCCTGGGCCCCGGCTCGGGCTGCGTTGTCGGCCAGATCGCGGGCCTCGGCGAGCGCGTTCAGCTTCCGGCCACCGTCGATCGCCAGGCCGGCCGCGGCGATCACCGACAACGCCAGGATCATGCTGGCGATCGCCACCGTGCCCCGCTCGCTCGCCCGCTCGGGCAGCGCGACCGGTGCGGGCTCGATGGACCGCGGCGTCGGGAATCGTGGGCTCATGGGTTCTCGCTGCGGTACACGTCGATGATCTCGGTCGCGGTCGATTCGAAGTCGCGGGTGCCGGGCACGTTCAGGTAGGCGATGTCGGCGAAGTTGGCCGTGCAGGTCACGGTGACGGTCACGTAACCACCGGGGGTGAAATCGGAGATGTCGACGTCGATCCCGGGGGCGCCGGTGCAGGCCACTCCCGACTCGGTGAGGTTGTCGGCCGCCACCTGCCGAGCCATCGACTCGGCTCGACTCGGACTCCCCATCAGCGTCGCCGCCCTGGCCGCCTCCTGGGCCGCCGACTGGACGTCGCCCTCGGCCTGGGCGACCCGCCCGGCGAACACCACCAGGGCGACGCAGCCCAACAACCACACGAACATCACGATCGCCAGCTCGGTGGCGAGCATCCCCTCCTCGCTCGCGTCTGGCGACGGCGCCCGGCGAGTGGCCGATCCCCGGCTCACGTCTCGCGCTCCTGCTCGCCGATGAAGCGCTCGATGCGCCCCTCGGCCGCCGCGGTCACGTTCCACGGGCCGGGAACCACCCGAAAGCGGGACTGGCCGGTGATCGTCACGGTGACCACGTCGGTGCCGGTGTCGATGCTCACGTTCACGGTGGGGTTCTGGACGTTGCCGACCTGACCGAGGATGGCGTTGGCGGCAGCTCGCCCGTCGGCCTCGGTGGCCCCGTCGACCTGGGCGGCGTCGAGTGCCTCCTCGACCGCGAGATCGACCGTCTGCTTGGCATGCCACCACAGCGCGACATGGATCGGGAGGAGCACCATCACGAAGAAGACCGGGGTGATGATCACCAGCTCGGTGGTCGCCAGCCCCGACTCGTCGTCGAAGCGTCGGCCCGGCCGTCGCCGGCCGCGCCGCGCTGATCGTCGTGCGCTCATCGTGGTGTCCAGGATTCGGTGGTCGGCCCAGCGGCGCGAGGGAACTCAGCCGCCCGCCGGGTTCGGTGGGGTGTCGGGAATGCTGTTGGCGTTGCTCTGGAGCTTCTGCCAGAGGATCGCCACGCCGGCGCCGGCGATGATCGCCAGCCCGGCCGTCAGCACCGCGGTCTCGGTCGACACGGCGCCGGTCTCGTCGCGGGCGTCGACCCCGATCTTCGCGAGGTGGTACTCGACCACGAACTCGCAGTGGTCGTAGAGCTGTCTGAACTGCTGCTGCAAGGTGTTCTCCTTCTCTGGCCGACCGATCCGACTACCCGGTACCCGGTAGCTGGATCGAGGACGGCTCGATGTCGAGATCGGGCTCCGAGCTGCTGGTGATCGACTCGATGGCGCCGTAGCCGACGAACATCGACACGCCGAACGCCATCACCACCAGCGGCACGAGCATCTTCTCGGTCTGCTTCTCCGAGATCGTCTCGATCTCGGCTGACTGGGCGGCCCGCATCGCGTCGGCCTTCGCCACCAGCGACTGCTTGATCCTCGCCCCCTGGGCCCCGGCGAGTGCCACCGACGCCGCCAGCTCCTGCAACTCGGCCACCCCCAGCTCGATGCCCAGCTCCTCGAACGCCTCCCACGGGCTGCTCCTGGTGAGCGTTGCCCGCCGGAGCGCAGCCCGGATCTCCACGAACGGCCAGCCCTCGCCGTCCTCGGCAGCGCCCTCGAGCGCCGACTCCGTTCCGGCACCACCGGCCATCAGGATCGTGACGAGGTCGAGATAGGAGCTGAGGGCGTGCCGGAACTGCCGACGCCGTTCCTCCACCCGCTCGGTCAACGGCAGATCCGGGTAGAAGAAGCCAGCTGCGCCCATCGCCAGGCTGGCCAGCAGAATCGCGATCGGCGACACCCCGACCCCGCCGAGGGTCAGCATGAACGCGGCGAAGATCGGCAGCACGAACCCGAAGCCGCCGGCCAGCAGCTTCTCGTAGGCGTGTTGCTCGACCGTGCGGTCGAGCACCCGCAGCTTGTCGTTCAGGCGGCCCACGTCGGTGAACCCGATCGCCTCGAGCAACCGGACCCCGGCCCGACCCAGGATCCCCGGAATGCCGGTGAGGGGTCGGCTCCGGCGGGGATCGGGATCCTGGCCGGCCATCGAAACGGGCACGCCCCGCCCGGCCCGGCTGGATCCGATCGTGGTCAGCGCCTCGTTCCGGGGGCGGATCGCAGCGCGGACGAGCACGTAGAGGCCGAGCCCCATGACCGCGCCGAGCGAGGAGACGAGCACCGCGTTCACGGTCGCACCTCAGGTCTCGGCACCGCGGTCCGCCGGACCGCGAACCGGACCGGGACCTCGAGCTTGCTGTAGTGGCGGATCATCAGCGCCGCGGCCACGAACACGCTCACCACGAGTGCGAGCCAGACCTGACCGAACACCGTGTCGTAGGGCTCGAGCAACGACTGACCGAACACGTAGAGCAGCACCATGAACAGGACGGTGAACCCGATCACGATCCTCGACGACTGCCGGATCCTCGCCCGGCTCACCTCCACCCGGAGCCGCATGCGCACATCGTCACGGATCGACGCCGCCAGCCTGCTGAGGAGTGGGTTGAGCTCCCGAACCTCCATGCGTGACGCCTTGGCGATCGCGACGACGACCAGATCGGCGGACGGGTGATCGAGCTCGTCGCCCAGCAGCCGGAGCGCCTCGATGAGGGGGATCTGACGGTCGAGGCGAGCCTCGAGCCGGAGGATCTCGTCCTTGATGGCGAGCGGCGCCAGCGGCGCGGTCGCCAGCAGTGCCTGCTCGAGTCCAGCTGCGCCGGCCAGGTTGTCACGGATCATCTCGGTCCAGGCGGCGATGGCCTGGGTCCGGTCGATGTACACCTCTTGATGACGGCGGTGGAGGAACAGCTGGGGCACGAACACGGCCAGCGCGCCGACCGTCACCGCGGCGACCGGCCAGCCCGTCACCACGAACACGAGCACCCCCACGACGAGTCCGAGGAACGCGGCGACGAGGAACAGCTCCCGGCTCACCCCGGCCGGGAGGTGATCCCCGAGCCGGGGGACGACCTGACGACCGCGGACCGCAGCGATGAGCAGGACCAGGCCGAGTCCCACCAGCGCCCCGAACGCAGCGAACAGGAGCGCGTTCATCGGATCGCCCCCGGTGGCCGCGTCGACCAGTCGGAGGCGGCACCGGGTTGGAGCCAACGACCGTCGAACCCGGCGTTGAGCAGGCGCTTGAGCAGCTTGTCGCTCATCGAGTTGGTGGGCACGGCCCGACCCTCGTCGTCGGGGGTGAACACCTCGTTGCTGGCCGGGATCGAGCTCTCGCCCTCGATACCGGTGACCTCCCGGATGCTGGTGATCACCCGCTGGTTGTTCAGCCTTGCGATGTGCACGATCAGGTCGACCGCGTTCGACGTGAGGAGGTTCGCCGCCGCCCAGTCGCCCCGTTCGGGCGACATCGCCAGGTACATCTGGATCCGACGGAAGACACCCTCCGAGGAGTCGGCGTGGAGGGTGGACATCGAGCCGTCGTTGCCCTGGCTCATCGCCAGCAGCATCGGCACCACCTCGGCGCCCCGGATCTCGCCGACGATCACCCGATCGGGACCCATCCGCAATCCGCTCTTGACGAGATCGTGCATCGTGACCTGGCCGACGCCCTCGGTGTTCGCCTGCCGGGCCTCGAGCTCCACATAGTTGGGGTGGAGCGCCTCGAAGTTCGACACGCCCAGCTCGAGGTTGTCCTCCACGGTCACGAGCCGTTGATCTGGTGGGATCTCGTTGATCAGGCACCGGAGGAGCGTGGTCTTCCCGGCGCCGGTGCCGCCTGCGACGATCAGGTTCAGTCGGGCCACCACCGCGGCCCGGAGGAACTGGAACAGTGCCTCGTTGATCGTGCCGTAGTCCATGAGCTGGTGCAGGCGGTACAGCTCGAAGTTGTGGCGGCGGATCGAGATCGACGGCCTCGTCGACACCCAGGCGATGGCGTGGAGCCGGTCGCCGCTGGGGAGCTGCATGTTCAGCTCGGGGGCGGCAGGGTCCCAGCGCTGCTCGTGACGACCCCTGCGGGCCTCGGTCTGGATCATGTCGATGAGCTCTTCGACCGAATCGGCGACGGGCTCACCCTGGATGACCGTGCCGTCGCGGCGCCGGAGGTGGACCCGATCGGGTCCGTTCACGAAGATGTCGGTGTTCTGCTCGTCGTCGATGTAGTCCTGGAGGCGGGCGAGGCCGAAGAGGCGGTTGATCACCGCAGTGGTCAACGCTTCGACTTCGGGCCCGGTGAGTGTGGGCCGCCCAGCCTCGAGCCGCTCGACGTCGACGTCGGTGATCATCCGCTGCACTTCGCTACGGGCGAGCTGACGCCGGTCGGCGGTCCCCAACGGCCGCCGACCGGCGGCCGCGTCGGCTTCGTCGCGCTCGTTGAGCCGACCGCCGACCTCCTCGAACACTCGCTGCACGAGCGCAGCGTCGTAGGTCACCGACGGTGTGGGGATCGACCCTGGCATCGGCTGATGCCCGTTCTGGGACAGGCTCACGAGGCACCACCCCTACCCTGTCCGCTCCCGTTCCGGTCGGCGTCGCCGGCGAGGTCCTTGCCTCGACGGGCGGCGAGGATCGCCAACGACGGCGGCTGACGGGCGTCATGATCGGGCGGCGGGGGCGGTGGGGCGGCCAGCTCCGTGCCACCCGCCGGGTCGGGCCGATCGGCTGACGGCGGCCCCGAGGAGAGCTCGGTCGACCTGGTCATGGCGGTCGGTGCCACCGGGGACGACACCGCCGGTGGGTTGACGATCGGGGCGGTGGCGGCGGTCACCGGCGGCTGCGGCGCGGCGGGCGTCGGACCCGGCTCGGGAGCGAGGGGTTCGCTCAGCTCGGCGGGCGGGGTCGCGGCCGACCGGTCGGGACTCGGGTTCGCCGCCGGGTGGAGCCACGTGGCCAGCGCCTCGGCGAGCCCGGTGACGCTGCGGACGAGGGTGGAGCGGCGGAGCTTCTTCGGGTTCGCTCCCGTCTCCATGAGGCTCGCGCCCCGTCGGTCCTCGGCCACCACGTGCACCACCGGCAGGCCGTAGGCGTCGGTCACCGCCTGGGCCGAGTACGGCTTCTCCCCCACCAGTACCCAGCCGACCCGAGGCCCGTACGGGCCGAGCGCCACGAGGCGCTGCGCGGCCGGTTGGAGCTGAGACGCCTCTGGCCTGGCCACCGCGAGCACGGCATCGGCCGAACGGGCGAGCTCGAAGGCGGCGGAGCCGAGCGACAGGCGCCCGAGATCGGCGATCACGTCGACCCCGTGCAGCGACGTCAACCACTCGCCGAGGGCCCGGCCGTTGCTGCGGAGCACTTCGGTGGCCTGCTCGGGCCCTTCCGGTCCGAGCACCACGGGAAGTCCGCCGGGAAGGGTCTGGGCGTGGTCCCACAATTGCTCCGGGTTCAGGCCGTGCCGGGTGGCGGCGGCCAGCGACAGCAGGCCGGGCTTGGCTGGCAGCCGGTACCGCAACGCCAGGACCCCACCGTCGGGATCGGCCTCGAGCAGGAGCTTCCGGCGGTACTCGCCGGTCGGCCAGGTGGCGGCCGTGGCCAGCGCAGTGAGGGTGGTGCCGGGCGAGCCCTTGAACGACGCGAAGCAGACGAGGCTCACGAACCGCCCCCCGACGCGACCGCCACGAGGCGCACCCGATCGAGCGATCCGGCCCGGGCGGTCAACGCCGCCTCGTCCTCGCCCATCGACAACGCCACGAACAGACGGCCGTTGTCGAGCGACACGAACTCCGCCACCGCCGCCCCCTGGACCAGTACGCTCGCCTCGATGCCGGCCAGCGCGCTGTCGAGGTCGGCGAACGGATCGTCGCTGGTGGACGCCGGGGTGAGGATCACGTCGACCCGGTCGCCGGGTCGGAGGCGGAGCGACGGGACCTGACCGTTCGTCAGCGCGAGCCCGACGACGCCGTCGCCGAGCTCGATCACCGAGCCGTCGCTGACGTGCTCGGCGGTCACCAGGGTGCCGACCGCCAGGTCCGTGCGGGCGATCCGGCCGATGACGCTCGAGGAGTCGTCGGCGCGCAGGACGTTGAGCTGATCGGCGGAGCGGATCTCCACCAACTGCAGGTCGTCGAACTCGACGATCTCGCCCTGCTCGACCCCGTTGGCCATCGCCAGTACCGGAGTGGTGCTGGTGGCGTTGATCTGCCAGATGAGCGCGCCGAGAGCGCCGCCCACGATGAGCAACAGTCCCACCGCGACCTCGGGAAACCGCGACCGTCGACCGGAGTGGGGCGGCTCGAGATCGAAGAGCTGGCCACCGCTGCCCCGGAGCGGAGCTTCAGTCGTTCCCGTCGTGGCCATCGGTTGTCCCTTCACGCTCGCTGTCGCCGCTCGATACGAGCACGTCCCTCGACGGGGGCGAGCAGGAACCCCTGAACGCCCCGTTCGTTTCCATCGCCTCTGGCTCCGGTGGAGCGCCCCATACCCCATCCGCAGCTGCGTGTTGCTGATTGTAGGCACGTCAACCCAGTACGACGCCTGCAGGCCCTGCTCTTCGGCCGAGCACCCGCCAACCGGCACTCGCCAATCGGCACTCGCCAACCGGCACGGTCGAATCGGCACTCGCCAATCGGCACGGCCGAATCGGCGTCGGTCGGCGCCGAGCTGAGATCGGACACCGACCGACGCGTGGCACGCCCGCTCCCCATCCCTCGACGAGGGCGCCCGGAGCGGACGTGCAGAACCATCGCCGACCTCAGCCGCCCATCCCCAGCGCCTGGAGCTGGTTGTTGATCGCCCCCACGATCGTGGTGCGGGCCAGCGACGCCTCTTCGGTCGCCTTGTTGGTGAGCGAGGCGACATCGGTGAGGGCTGCGTCGTACTCGGGCCCGATCCATCCGTCGGCCCCGAGGGACTGGAAGTTGGCGAGGTTCTGCTCGAACGACGATTCGATCTCGCCGAAGCTCGCCTCCACGAGGCCCCGAAGCTCGATCAGCGGGCCGTCCTCGGCGGTCTCCACGCTGGTGTCGGCGCTGACCGCCGGCGGTTCGAGGGCGACGTTCGGCGGTTCCAGGTCGATCGGCTCGCCGCCGAGGGCAGTGGCGATGTAGGTGGTGGCCTCGGTGATCGTCTGGCTGATCTGCTGCATGTTGCCGGTGCAGGTCACCGCGAAGTCGTGGCTGTAGTTGACGCAGGCGGTCTTGAAGTCGAAAGCGTTCTGGCCCTCGTAGTTGACCTCTGCGGTGCTGATCACGAGGGTCCGCAACTGTCCTTCGATGTTGTCGAAGAGCTCGATGCCCTGCTGCCCGAAGGCCTGGATCTGCACCCGGTCGGTCTGCTTGACGGTCATGATTTGGCTCCTTGCTTCCTACGGTGTTGCTCATTGGTGACTGGTTGGCTGTCGCCGTCGACGCGGTCGGACGGCTGCGGTGCGAACCCCTGGATGACCGTGGCCACGCCGTCGCTGACGAGCACGCCGCGGCCGGGCGCCATCGCGAGACCGGGGCGGATCGGGTACCGGCCGCCGACGGCGGCCTGGATCGCCCCGTCGTCCTCGGCCTTCAGCACCAGGAGATTCCTGGCCGACTTCAACTCCTTGTGGATCGGGTTGGATCCGATCAGGTTCCGTGACGTGGCCGCCGACCCGCAGATCCGCACGCCGGTCTCGAGCAGCGCCTTGAACGGCGCGTTGAGCGACATGTCGTCGAAGCGGTCGACGTCGTCGAAGAGCAGGTAGCGGACCGCGTCCGGGAACTGCTCGGCGGCGCTGGTCAACTGCTCCATCAGAGCGGTGACCTCGGCCGTCTTCCCGAACGCGGCGCCGCTCCAGGCATGGTGCCGGTCCAGGCGTGAGCCGTGCGGGCCGAACGCCCACACCTCGGCCCCGGCCGCTGCGAGCTGGACCCCGGCGTTGAGGAGGCTGGTGGATCGTCCCGAGCGTGGTGGGCCGAGCACGCAGAGCGTGTTGATCTCGAGGTCGACGGCGACCGGCTCGAGGGACAGGTCGGCGATGCCAAGTTCGACTCGTGCGAGCGAGGGCGCACCGGTGGGCGATGCCGGTCGGGTCACCTCGGTGGGAAGGGGGCGGGTGGTACAGGCCGGCAGGACGCTGCCGACCAGCCCGTCGGCCAGTTCGCCCACCGCCGCCGGGTCGACGATCGACTCGCCGTCGGGCCCCGGCCGATGCCCGACCACGGCGATCTGCAAGCCGGTCCCGGTCCTCGTGAGCGCCTGGCCCGGGGCGAGCTCGAGTCCGGTGGCGATCGCCGAGGGAACCCCGAACGACCGGTAGGCGGTGTCGTCGGTCTGGCGGAGGGTGATCCGGTTGCTGATCGTGTTCATGAGGCGGGCCGACGGACCCGACTGCGATCCGGTGGCGAGCAGGCAGTGGATCCCCACCTGTCGACCTTGGGTGATGAGGTTGACGATCCGGTCGAACCACGGGAGGAGCGCGGTCACGTTGCCGGCCGATGAGAACGTCTCGGCCAGGGCGTCGTAACCGTCGATCACGAGCAGCACCGGCGTCTCGGCCGTCGCTGGCTCGTTGCGGGCGGCGGCATCGGCGGCGACGGCCTGGCGCTCGGCGAACAGCCGGGTGACGGTGGCGATGATGCGGGTGACGGCTTCGAGGTCGTCGCCGTTCGCCACCACCTCGCACTGGGGGAGCTGTTGCAGCACGCCGAGCTGCCGGGAGGCGAAGTCGATCCCGAAGATGGTGAGCTGACCACCGCCGGCCTGGGAGTCGCGGATGGCGGCGGAGCACACTGCGGTGAGGAGGGTGGTGGTCTTCCCCGATCCGCCGCTGCCGTACACGGCCAGGCCGCCGCCGTCGTCGAGGTCGATGTTGGCCGGGTACTGGTCCTGGGCCTCGGGGTTGTCGACCATGCCGATCGTGACGCTCGACGCTGAGACGGCGGCGGAGCGGGGGTCGGCGAGGACGGTGTCGAGCGGGACGAGGTTCGGGAGCGTCTCGAGCCACGGCGCCCGGCCGCGGCCCATGCCGAGCCGGCTGGCCGCTTCGACCACGGCGTCGAGGACGGCGTCGAGCTCGGTGGCGTTCGAGCCCGCCCGGCCGGGGGTGACGGAGCCAGAGCAACCCGGGTTGTCATCGACCGGCGCGGACGGGCCGACCGCGACCATTGGGGGAATGGAAGCGGCGGTCTCGGGGAGGGTCGTGAACGGGGCGACGACGATCGGACGGAGCCCGTCCTCACCCCCGAGCGGGGCGCCACTCCACGACGACTGGAACGCGATCAGCTCGCCCGGTCCGAGGCGGGCGTAGCCGCGACCCTTCAGGTGACCGGGGATCGTGGCGGCATCCGCGGTGCCGATCACGTTGTTCGACTCGCCAGCGTCCAGCATCCGCAGCGACATGCGCAGGTTCGTGTTCTGCTGGATGTTCTCGTTTATCGAGCCGGACGGCCGCTGGGTGGACAGCAGGAGGTGGATCCCCAGGCTCCGGCCCCGTTCGGCGATGCTGACGATGCCCTCCACGAACTCGGGCAGCTCCCGCACGAGGGAGGCGAACTCGTCGACCACGATGACCAGCGACGCCGGCGCCTCGGCCGGGTGGCGTTCGAGCATCTCCGCGATGTCCTTCACCCGCTTCTGCTCGAACAGCGCCATGCGCCGGTCGAGCTCCGCCTTCAACGAGGTCAGCGCCCGCAACGAGAGCATGGCATCGAGGTTGGTGACCGCACCCACGGCGTGGGGCACGTCGCTGAACAGGCCGCTGAGGGCGCCGCCCTTGTAGTCGATGAACAGCAGGTTGACCCGCTCGGGGGAGTTGAGGGCGATGAGGTTGGCCACCAGCGACTGCACCAGCTCGCTCTTGCCGGCGCCGCTGGTGCCGCCGATGAGGCCGTGCGGACCGTGGCGGACCAGGTCGAGGGTGAGAGGGCCGGCGTCGGTGAGGCCGACCGGGGTGGGGAGCGCGTAGCCGCGATCGGTCAGCCACTGCTCAGCGATCCAGTCGGGGTCGATCCGCTCCACGCCGAGGGCCTCGAACAGGGTGACCATGCTCGGCACGGTGGCGGCGGCGTTGGTGGCGGTGGCGTCGACGAGTGGCGCCAGCGCCCTGGCCGTCCGCTCCGCCACCGCCGTCCCGACCCGGACCGGCTCGAACTCCTGGGCGTCCCGCTCCGGATCGACGTAGCTCAGGCTCGACGGGACACCCTCGCCCGGTGTGCGGAGCCGAGCGACGACCTCCGCCTGGCGGGGCACGAACCGGTCGCTCTCGGCCAGCCACACGACGGACACCCCGACGCTGGCGCCGAGATCGAGCAGGCGGGCCGTGATCGCCGGGTCGGGTTCGAGCGAGCGGTCGACGAGGAGCAGCACCCACGGCCACCGGGGGTCGAGCTTCTGGTCGGCGATCATCGACCGGGTCTCCGCCACCCTGCTGACGGCCCGGATGAGGGTGGCGGCGGCGTCGGGATCGCCGGCGAGGTGAGCCTCGCCGATCGGGGAGTTCTTCGACCGAGTGTGGGGCAGCCACTTCAGCCACTCGTTCACGCCCCGCTCATGGGGGATCGCCGAGGCGATCACGAGGTCTTCCGGCGAGTGGAGGCACGCCGCCTGCAGGGCGAGGCCGCCGGCGAAGCGGGCGGTCTCGGTGGTGGCACCGACGGCGCCGACCACGCCGGCTTCGGGCAGGTGCACGGTGACCGGCACGTCGACGAGCCGGTCGAACTCGGCCACCGCATCGGCGATCTCGAGGATCAGGTCGTCGTCGCCCTGCCCCTCCGCCTTGATGTCGAGCTCGGGGGTGACGGTGCCGAGGCCGACCCGCAGCTCGAGGAAGTCGGGGGAGCGGCGGGCCCGGTTCCACAGTCGCTTGTCGTGGGTGGCGGCCTGGTGGGCCAGCTCCATCACGTCGGGGGCGGCCCGGTGCCGGAGCTCCCGCTCGTCGGCCAGGTGGGCTCGGAGCTCGTTGCGGCGGGTCTCGATCCTGGCCCGCAGCTCGGCGACCTTCCGCTCGTGGTCCTTGGCCCCGTTCCGCCGACTGTCGATGGTGTTGCCGATCGCGACCACGGGCGAGAGCACGGCGAACAACAGGAACCGGGGGCTGTCGAAGAAGAACGCCATGCTGCACCCCATCAGCAGCGGGGCGAGGACGGCGAGGAGCTGGAACCGGCGAGGCGACGGCTTCGTCGGTACCCGTCCGAGAGCGCCGAGCTGGCGTACCTGGATCGGCTGACGGAACTGCGGTGTCCGCTCGAAGGCGACGGTCCCGCTGGTGGCGAGCGACACCGGCCGCCGCTCGGTGATCGCGGTGCGGATCTGGAGGGTGGTGCAGCCCACCTGGAGGTCGTCGCCGGGTCGGAGCGGCGCGGGCTCGGTGACCGGGTGGCCGTTGAGGCGGAGCTCGTTGCTGCGCTCGCCGCCGGGTTCGAGCACGGCCACCGGAGCCAGCGCCGCCCACCGCCTGTTCTCCCGACTATGGGGATCGGGAGGAGGCGGCTGGGGATGGGCCGGTGGCGTGGTCGACGGCGGGGGCATCACATCGGCCGGCCTGTTCCCCGGCGGCGAGCCGCGACGTGCGCCAGCTCCGACGCCCTCGGCCCCGCCCTCGTCGGCTCGGACCCGGTCGGTCCCGCTCGCATCAGCTCGACCCCGCTCGGCCCGGCTCACATCGGCCCTGTTGCCGTCGCCCGGGTCGATACCGAGACCGCTGGTGACCCGGAAGCGGAAGTCGCGTCGGGAGACCTGCGGGTCGACCAGGGTGAGCTCACAGTGACGGGACCGCCCGACGGTGTGCGTGCCCGGGACCAGCGGATAGCTGAGGCCGGCGTCGACGCCAGAGGTGACCACGAGGTGCAGGTCGTCAGCGCCACCGTCCGACGAGGGGACGGGGTCGGGTAGTGCACCGGCGCCGGAGGTGGCGCTGCCGGCGCCGGTGCAGAACGTGGACTGGGGGTGCGACGTGCCGTCCGATCCAGCGGACCGGAGCTCGTGCCGGCGACGATCGTCGGGCAAGCCGACACCGAGGGCGATCGTGTCGCCGGAGACGATGCCGCTGTCGGCGATGGTCGCCTCGGGGAGAAGGAGCCGCATCGTCTGCTGATGGAGCGGTGGCCGGTCGGCGAGGTGCGGGGCCCGGCAGGCGCTGGCAAGGGCCACCGCCAGTTCGGCGATGGTGTGGGTCGGGGCGACGTCGACCTCGACATCGCCCACCCGCTCACCGGTTGCCGTGGGGTGCTCCACCCGCAGAAGGATCTTCATGATGGGCGGTGAGTCGGAGCGGACCGCGACTTTGTTCCCGACCCGTCGAAGCTTTTCTTCTCAGGCGACCGGGCCTACTGCCGCCAGCGAGCCACAACCCTGACGATGGCGGCCCACAGCCTCACCAACGAGGCCTGGAACCGCCAACCAACCCACCACACCACCAAGCCACCACGATGGCGGCCCACAGCCTCACCAACGAGGCCTGGAGCCGCCAACGACGGCGGGCGTCCCCGTTCACGTTGTTCACAGACTCTTGCCGGGGGCCGCTGCCCCCAGACCCCATCGGGTCCGCCAACGACGGCGGGGCGTCCCCGTTCACGTTGTTCACAGTGGGTGGTTGCCGGGGGGTTGGCCGAGCAGCGTGCGGCCGTAGGCGATACCGACCTCGTCGAGATCGCTGACCGCGTGTTGCGACGCCATCGTCACGTCCCGGAATGCCCGCTGGAGCCTGGTGGCATCGAACACGGCCCGACCGCCAGCGGCGTTGACGACGCGAGCCAGGCTCCGCCGGGCGATCTCGATCGCATGGCTCGCCTGGTACTTCGCCCTCGCCCGGAGGGGCCTCGAGTCGTCGCCGGCGGCGGCGTCGACCAGCAGCGACACGGCGTCGTCGAGCAGGAGCTCGGCGGAGCGGAGCTCCGAGGTGGAGGCGGCCAGGCGCATCTGCACGCCGGCCCGGTCGGCCTTGGCCGAGCCGAGGTAGGCATCGCGCTGGGTGCCGTAGCGGTCGACCGCATCGGCCAGACCACCCTGTGCGATCCCCACGGTCGAGGCAGCGACGTGGGCCGCGAGGCCGGGCAGGATCGGGGTCTTGTAGAGGTTGGTGCGGTGGCGGTCCGACCAGGGGCCCCGCCCGGCGAGGAGCTCGCCGGAGTCCATGGCCCGGTGCCGGGGAACGAAGGTGTCGTCGGCCACGACGTCGCAGCTTCCGGTCCCCCGCAGGCCGAGGGGATGCCAGGTGTCGTCGATGGCGACGTCGGAGCGGGGAACGACGAGGTGCACGAGCCTCGGTCGCCGCACGTCCGTCGCGGCCGCCGCTGGTTCCCGGGAGCCGAGGAGGTAGAAGTGGCCGTGGTGGGCGCCGCTGGCGAAGGGCCACCGCCCGCTGATCTGCCAGCCGCCGTCGACCTCGGTGGCGGCACCGGCCGGGGCGAGGCTGCCGGGAACGATCGTGTCGGGTCCGTCCGCATACACCTCGTCCTGGGCGTCCTCGCTGAACGAGCCGAGGATCCAGTCGTGGGCGAGCAGCACCATGGCCACCCACGACGCAGCCCCGTCCACCGTGCCCAGGGTGCGGACGGCGGCCACCATCTCGGCCAGCGAACCCTCGGTCCCGCCGACCCTGGCCGGCACCAGCAGCCGGAGCAGGCCGCTGTCGACGAGCGCAGCCATCGCCTCGTCGGCGAGGCGCCGGTTCGCCTCCGACTCGTCGGCCGACCGGGCGACCGTGGCCAGCACGCCGTCGTCGAGTGCGAACGTCACCGCGTCACCATCACCTTCTTCTAGCGGCCGCCGATACCGACCGGCAACGACACCGTTCGCCAGCGCGCCACAACGGTCACTCGACACCCGGACGAGCACGAGGATGGAGGACGGGATCACGCTGGCGGTGAGCGTCTGGCTCCTCGGTGGCCTGTTCCTCGACGGCTACGCCCACGTCTACGTGATCGACACCGAGACCGAGGACTTCTTCACGCCTTGGCACGGGGTGATCTATGCCGGTCTGGCCGCGCTCGGGGCGTGGATCGCATGGGTCGGCCACCGGCGGCGTCGACCAGGTCCGTTGCTCGACTGGTTCCCGCCGAGCTACCGACTCGCCCTCGTGGGCTTGGGTATGTTCGCGCTCGGCGGGATGGGTGACGGGGTCTGGCACACGATCTACGGCGTGGAGATCGGGGTCGACGCGCTCCTCTCCCCCACCCATCCCGTCCTGCTCACCGGTGGCCACGAGCAGCAGGCACCGCCGCCGGATTCGCGGGGAGCTCAGTCGAAGACGGGGAACGACACGGTGGGGTCCCGTTCGACCTGCTCGACGAGCGCGACCTCCCACGTGAGGTAGTCCTCCATGTGCTGGCGAACCACCGCCTCGTCGTGGTCGTAGGGCTTGTACCACACGTCGTCGGGTTCGGTGGTGGCCCGGTCGAAGCCGGGCTCCATGTCGAGCCCGGCGTGACGCCAGCCTTTGTTGCCCGCCGCGAGCGCGGAGATCTCGGCGTCTGGCCAATGCTCGGCGGCGTCGGCCACGGCGAGCTTGGCCAACGTCCCGTCGGTGGAGGTCAGCACGATCCGGGGCGTGTCACCGATCGCGGCTCTGGCCTCGTCCATCCGGCTCCGGATGGCCCACCACGACCCGGGGATGTGGCCCCGCGACCGGTACTTCACGCTGGTGCCCACGTCGATCACGGTCACGTCGTCGCCGGCCGAGAGCTGGTCGGCCAGCGCCGGGGGCCGGATCGTCGGAACCGACGCCCGGGCCACCGGGGTCCGGGCCGACTTGCCCTTCGTCAGCGCCCCTCCCGATGCCTGAACGAACGCAGCCAGGCCGCCGGTAAGCACGACCGCCTCGTTCCAACCGAGCTGGCGGAGCCACGACGCGGTCATCATCGCCCGCACACCGTCGTTGTCGACGAGCACGATCCGGGCGTTGCGGGTGGCGACGTACTCGTCGGTGGCCTGCACGAGCTGGCCGCCAGGAGCGTGCCGGCTCCCGGGGATGTGGCCGTTCTCGAACTCCTCGTCGGTACGGACGTCGAGGAGGTAGGTGGTGCGAGACCCGTCGGCCTGCCAGCCTGCAAGCGTTTCGAGGTCGATCTCGGTCACCCCGAACCGCTCACCCACGCCGGCAGCCGCTGCGGTCGACCACGCGAGCGCCTCCGGACCGGGATCGGGGGCGTGGGTCTCCTCGCCACTGGCCACCTGGTAGCCGGCGAGCTCCCACCCCATCGTGCCGTTCTCGAGGGCGACCACCCGGTTCTCCACCCCTGCGTTGATCAACGATTGGGCTCCGATGATGCTCCGGGTTCGGCCGGCGCAGTTGACCACCACGAGGGTGTCGGGGTCGGACACGACCTCCTTGACCCGGTGGACCAGCTCGGCGCCTGGGCAGTCGACCCCGGTGGGGATGCTGCGACGGCGGAACTCGCCCATCGGCCGGGAGTCGAGCACGGTCACCGGCGGCACCGCGCCGGACGCCTGCCCGTCGAGCAGCGTCTTCAGCTCGTCGGCGGAGATGTGAGGGGTGCCGTAGCGCTGCTCGACCAGCTCGCCGAACGCCTTCGATGGCACGTTCACGCCCGAGTAGATCTCGCCGCCGTCGGCCGCCCAGGCGTCGATGCCACCGTCGAGGACCGAGCAGCCCGTCCAACCGAGCTCGGTGGCTCGACGGGCGGCTCTGGCGGCGAGACCGTTGGGGGCGCCGTCGTCATCGCACCAGACGATCCGGGTGGCCCGTCGAGGGACGAGTCGCTCGATGACCAGCTCCAGTTGCGAGAGCGGCACGCAGCCGGCGTGGAACAGGTGACGATCGCTGAACACGCCCTCTTCGCGGGCGTCGAGGAGGGCGTACTCCTCGTCACCGGTGAGGAGAGCAGCGAGCTCGGCGGCCGTGGTCGAGGTGATCGTGGAGGGGGAACTTCCGGCTGGGGAGCTCGATCCGTCAGCCATCAGCAGGACTGGAGTCCGAGCCGGGCTTCGCGGATGTCGCCGATGGCGCCGAAGATCTTCCACTCGTGGGACTTGGCGTCGTAGTAGACCCGCTCGTCGAGCCGCTCGAGGGCCAGGCCATAGCAGTGGAAGTTGAGCGCGGGCCCTTCGATGTGGATCGAGTGGAGATCGTCGGGGAGCATCGCCACCCCGGTGCCGGCCTCCACCATGTGCTCGTCGACCTGGGTCACGCCACCGTCGTCGGTCCTGTCATAGAACTTGTTCAGCTCCTGGCCCTCGAAACCGACCACGACGGCCCACGTCGTGTGGTTGTGGGGTGGGGTCGTCACGCCGCCCTGCGAGGCCTGGGCGTAGAGGGCGAACCGATCGTCGGCGTCCTGGGCGATGCGGTAGAGGTTGCTCTTCGGCCCCGACGCCGGCGGCGGGGGCGGGAAGGCGTCGAGCGAGAACAGGTCGCGGTTCGCGGTGAGCGCCACCAACCGGTCGCGTATCGCCTCGACCCCGGCCCGGGTCACGCCCTGGTCGGACTCGATGGCTCGGATGTCGTCCATGGCGTCGGCGATTGCGGTGGCACGTGCTTCCATGCCCCCACACTATTCGCGGCTGCGGGTCGGCTTCGCATCCGGTTCTGCGATGCATCCGGTTCTGCGATGATGGGCCGATGGCCGACGACAGCAGCGGATCCGACCTGATCGATCGGTTGGCCTCCACCCGCACGATCGACATCACCACCGTCGGGCGCCGCAGCGGCGACCCGGCCCGGATCGAGATCTGGTGGTTCCGGGTGGGCGATGCCTTCTACATCACCGGAACGCCAGGGCCACGCGACTGGTTCGCCAACCTCCTGGCCGACCCGACGATCACGGTCCACACCCCCGACGGTGACTTCGGCGGCCGAGCCGTCGTCGTCTCCGACCCCGACGTTCGGCGGACCGTGCTCACCGACCCCCAGCTCCAGTGGTACCAGTCGCAGACGGAGCTCGATCGACTGTTGGCCGCCGCCCCCATGGTCCGCGTCGACCTCGACGACCTCGCCTGAGGGGCCGCCCCCACCACGACGCTTCTGCTGGTCCTGCGCCCCGGGGGCCTCGCTTCTGCCGGTCGAGCGCCCCGGCCGCTCCTCGCTTCTGCCGGTCGAGCGCCCCGGCCGCTCCTCGCTTCCGCCGGTCGAGCGCTCCGGGCTTCTCGCTTCTGCCGGTCGTACGCCCCGAGTATGGCGCGTCCCGACCGGCAGAACGCTTGTCGCCGGTGCAGCCGACCGGCAGAACGCGTGTCGCCGGTGCAGCCGACCGGCAGAACGACCACGAGATACCGTCGACGAGTGGCGTTCGTCGTCGTGAGTGGTCAGCCCGGCTCGGGGAAGTCGACAGTGGCTGGGCCACTGGCCGCCCGGCTCGGCATGACGCTGGTGGCCAAGGACGCCGTGAAGGAGGCCCTCGCGGTGCTCGCCGACCCAGCTGCCCTGACGGTCGACGACTCGCGCCGACTCGGCGCGGCGGCATTCGAGGTCCTGTTCGCCATCGCGTCCACCAGCGACGGCGC
Organism: Acidimicrobiales bacterium; assembly: GCA_965216205.1. Taxonomy (GTDB): domain Bacteria; phylum Actinomycetota; class Acidimicrobiia; order Acidimicrobiales; family SZUA-35; genus CADEDH01. The sequence continues at coordinate 5,134,757 of OZ244139.1, forward strand.
TGTTCTGGAGGCCTCGTGGAACCCGGCTCACGCCCGTGATCGGCTCGCCGACCTGCCGCACACCGCCATCGAGGTCCATTGTCGATGTCCGCCCGACGTTGCCCGAGGGCGCTACCGGGAGCGGGCGCTCGGACGTCACTGGATCCACCTCGACTCGATCCGAGCCGACGACGATTCGCTGTGGGCCGATCCGGGGCCGCTCGGTCTGGCGGAGCCGGTGATCGTGGTCGACACGAGCGAGCCCGTGGACATCGACGCGGTCGTGAACGAGGTGCGGCGGCATCCAGCGTGGACCCCGAGGTCTTGACGCCGGTCGGAACGGCGGGCGGCGTCGCGACCTGACACCTGCCAGGGCTGCTGGGGTGGGCCGCCTCCCCGTGATCCGGGCTCAGGAAACCGCCAGCATCGACTCAACCAGCCTTGAACCAAGGCGGCGATCGTGGCGGTGTAGCCCCACGATCCTGGAGGACGACATGAGGAACATTCCGGCCGGCCTGGCGGGCCTGGCGCTGGTGCTGGTGCTGGCCGCCAGCTGCGGCAGCGACGATGCCGAGGCCACCCCCGCCGTTGTCATCGACACCCCAACGGCCGACGACGACACCCCCGACGCGACATCCGACGAGATTCGGACCGACGAGGAGATGGCCCTGGCGTTCGCCCAGTGCATGCGGGACAACGGCGTACCCGAGTTCGAGGACCCGGTGGTCAACGCCGACGGCTCCATCGAGCTCGTCCGGGGCGGAGCCGGCGGCGGGGGCGTCGACCCCGGCGACTCCACGGTGCGGGGGGCCATCGACACCTGCCGTGACCTGGTGGAGGGGGCCAGCTTCCTGCCGGGGGCAGACCGCGACCGAGCAGAGCTGGAAGACGACCTGCTGGCGATGGCCCAGTGCCTGCGAGCCCGTGGACTCGACGTCGACGACCCCGACCTCGACGCCTTCGGCCCCGGCAACGGCGGCGACGCCGGGGGTGGCGGGCCCTTCGGCCCCGGCTTCGACGCTTCCGACCCGGCCAACGCCGAGGCCATCGAGGACTGCCAACTCGAGGTCTTCGGATCGACCACCGGCTTCGGACGGGGGAGGAACTGATGGCCCGCCGATCCGTTCTCGTCGTCGCCGCTGCCGGACTGTCCGCGGCGGTCGCCGGCGGAGCGTGGGCCGCCGCCGCCCTCGGCTCGACAGAAGACACCGAGGCGGAACCCGCCGCGGCACTGCGGGCGGTACCGGCCGAGGAGCGCGACCTGGTGGAGCACCTGACCCTCGACGGCACCGTCGACTACGCCATCACCCGCCAGTCGACGGCGTCCGTTGCCGGCACCGTGACCGCGGTGGCCGCGGCGGGCCAGACCGTCGAGCGGGGTGACGTCGTGTACGAGATCGATGCCCGACCGGTGGTGGTCCTCTACGGCGACGTCCCCCACTACCGGCCGCTGGCCGAGGGCGACGAGGGCGACGACGTCGAGCAGCTGGAGGCCAACCTGGCCTCGCTGGGCCACCACGTGGAGGTCCCGATCGACCTCGACGGCGACGGCGGGACCGACGACGAGGACGAGGTCGACACCGGCTTCACCGTCGACGGGGTCTTCGACGGGGCGACCGCCGATGCCGTCCGCCGGTGGCAGGCCGACCTCGGTCTGACCGAGACCGGTCAGGTGGCGGTGGGCGACGTCGTCTTCGTCCCCGGCCCCTCGGTCGTGTCGTCGTCCCAGGCCGAGCTGGGGTCGACGGTCCAGCCCGGCGCCCCGGTTGTGGACCTGGCGGCCGTCGGCCTGGTCGAGGCCTTCCACAACCCTCGGGCCGGCGAGGTGGAGCTGGTGGCGACGGCGGGACCGGTCGAGTCGGGTCAGGTCCTGTTGACCGTCGACGAGCGACCGGTGACCGCGGTGGTGACCGACGAGACCATCGACCGGGACCTGGCCCCGGGGGTCGACGACGGCCCCGACGTCCGGGTGGCCGAGGAGATGCTGACCGCCCTGGGCTTCGACGCCAGGGGCGATCTGACCGTCGACGAGGAGTTCGACGACGCCACCGCCGAAGCCATCGAGGACTGGGAGGAGGCGCTGGCCGATGAGTGGGACGACGTCGAGGTCGACGGGATCCTGTCCCTCGATCAGATCGCGGTGGTCGCTCCCGGTACCGCCGTCGAGGCGGTGACCGAGCGAGCGGGCGACGAGGTGGCTGCCGGCTCCCAGCTCTTCACCTGGACCCCCGACGGCGACCACCGCATCGTGCGGACCGCGGTCGACGTGGCCGACCAGATCCTGGTCACCGCGGGCACCGACGTCGACGTCGAGTTCCCGGACGGCTCGGTGGTCACCGGCACGGTGGCGGCCGTCGCCCTGACGTCGACCACCGATCCCACCACCCCCGACGCCGAGCCCCGGCTGGCGGTGGACATCGCCCTCCCGGAGCTGCCTCCGGCCTACATCGGGCTGGGGCAACTCGACGTGGAGGTGCTGGCGGTCGAGAGCCTGGCGGCCGGCGCCACGGTGGTCCCGGCCAGCGCCCTGCTGGCTACGGAAGCCGGTGGCTACGCGGTCGAGGTGGTGGGGGCCGACGGGTCGACCATCGAGCGGGTGGCCGTCGAGCCAGGGCGCTTCGCCGACGGGTGGGTCGAGGTCGACGGTATCGAGCCCGGCACCCCGGTGGTGGTGCCCTCATGACCGCCGATGCCGCGCCGACCGCCGAAGCCGCGCCGACCACCGAGGCCGCGCCAACCGCCGATACCGCGCCAACCGCCGATGCCGTCCTGGCCACCGGCGTCGCGCCGAGCCGCGACGCCGTCTCGACCCCGAGACCACCGGCCCTCGAGCTTCGGGAGGTGAGCAGGGAGTACCCCGGTCAACCCCCGGTGCGGGCTCTCGACGACATCTCGCTGCAGATCGACCACGGTGAGCTGGTGGCCGTGGTCGGCCCCTCGGGCAGCGGCAAGTCCACCCTGCTCCACATCATGGGCACCCTCGACCGGCCCACCGCCGGCTCAGTGGCCATCGACGGGACCGACACCGCCGGGCTGCCCGACGACCGGGTGGCCGGACTCCGATCCCGCCGGATCGGCTTCGTGTTCCAGCAGTTCTTCCTCCTGCCCGGCACGACCGCGGTCGACAACGTGGCCAACGGACTCCTGTACCAGGGCGTCCCTCATCCGGAGCGTCGACGCCAGGCCGCCGAGGCCCTGGAGCGGGTGGGGCTCGGCCATCGGCTCGACCACCGACCCAACCAACTGTCGGGCGGTGAGCAGCAGCGGGTGGCGGTGGCACGGGCCCTCGTCCACCGGCCCGCCTTCGTGCTGGCCGACGAGCCGACCGGCAACCTCGACTCCCGATCGTCCCAATCGGTCATGCACCTCATCCGGGACCTCAACGCCGAGGGGACCACCATCGTCGTCATCACCCACGACGAGGCGGTGGCCGCGGCCCTGCCCCGACGGCTGGCCATGCTCGACGGCCGACTGGTGACCGACGACGAACCAGACCGGAGCTTTCGATGAGCGACCCCCTCCCCCGCAGCACCCTGCGCCCGATCGACGTCCTCCGGGTCGGGGCCTCGGGCCCGTTGGCCCGACGGGCCCGAACCGCCCTGTCGGCCCTCGGGGTGTCGATCGGTATCGCTGCCCTGGTCGGGGTGCTCGGCCTGTCGGCGTCGTCGAAGTCGGCCCTCCTGGACGAGATCGCCAGCCTGGGCACCAACCTCCTGACCGTCGAGGCGGGGGGCGGGTTCGGGGCCGGCGACAGCGAGCTGCCCGCCGAGGCGCCGGCCACCATCGGCCGCATCGCCACCGTCACCGAGGTCAGCGCGGTGTGGGACGTCGAGGCCGACGTCTACCGCACCGACCTCGTTCCCGAGGGCCAGACCGGCAGCCTCCGGGTGGTGGCGGCCGACGGTGATCTGCTGTCGACCCTCAACGGCACGGTGGCCGATGGCCGGTACCTCGACGAGGCCACCGGGGCCTACCCCACCGCGGTGGTGGGGTCGGTGGCCGCCGAGCGGTTGGGCATTCGGGACCTCGACCAGCCGACCCACGTGTGGCTGGGCGACCAGTGGGTGGAGGTCATCGGCATCCTCGACGAGTTCCCCCTGGCCGCCGACCTCGACCGGGCGGTGCTGATCGGTCACGACGCGGCGATGGCCGAACTCGACGCCGGCTCGGCCCCGGCGGTGATCTACACCCGGGTCGAGGAGGGGGCGGTCGACACCACCCGGGACCTCCTGCCCCTGACCGCCGATCCGGCCAACCCCGAGGAGGTGACGGTCAGCCGGCCGTCGGACGCCCTCGAGGCCCAGGCCGCGGCCGACGACGCCCTGACCACGCTCTTTCTCGGCCTGGGGGCGGTGGCCCTGCTGGTCGGCGGGGTCGGCATCGCCAACGTGATGGTCATCGCGGTGATCGAGCGCCGAGGCGAGATCGGGCTGCGCCGCTCCCTGGGCGCCACCCGGGCCCACATCCGCCGCCAGTTCCTCACCGAGGCGGTGCTGTTGTCGATGCTGGGCGGGGCCGTCGGGGTGGTCATCGGCGCCGCGGCCACCGCCCTCTACGCCACCGGCCAGGGCTGGCAGGTGGTGGTCCCGGTCGAGGCCGCCGTCGGGGGCTTCGCCGCCGCGGTGACGATCGGAGCGGTGGCCGGGCTCTACCCGGCGATGCGAGCGGCCAGGCTGGCCCCCACCACCGCCCTCCGCTCCTGATCGTCCACCTCGACCACCACCCGACTCGCCGACCCATCCCCAGGAGATCCTCAGGAACCATGCAGCCGACCTCCAGCCCCATCGACGATGCTGGTCGGGTGGCAACACCCCGGATCCTGGTGGTCGACGACGAGGAGAACATCTCGTTCCTCGTGGCGTCGGCCCTCCGTCTGGCCGGGATGGAGGTCGAGGTGGCCGACGCCGGCCACCCGGCCCTGGGTCTAGCCGAGCGGCTGCGGCCCGATGTGCTCGTCCTCGACGTGATGCTGCCCGACCTCGACGGTTTCGAGGTCCTGCGACTGCTGCGCCAGCGGGGCCTGCACATGCCGGTGCTCTTCCTCACCGCCCGTAGCGAAACCGCCGACCGGGTGCGGGGCCTGACCAGCGGGGGTGACGACTACATCACCAAGCCCTTCGCCCTGGAGGAGCTGGTGGCCCGGGTCCAGGTGGCACTGCGTCGGGCCGGGGTCGATGACGCCGACGGCCGACTGGAGGTGGCCGACCTGCTGCTCGACGACGACGCCCACCTGGTCACTCGGGCCGGTCTCCCGGTACAGCTCACGCCCACCGAGTACAAGCTGTGCCGGTTGCTGATGACCAACGCCGGCCGCGTCCTGTCCCGGGCCCAGATCCTCGACCACGTGTGGGAGTACGACTTCGACGGTGAATCGGCCATCGTCGAGACCTTCATCTCGTCGCTGCGCAAGAAGATCGACCACGTCGAGCCACGCCTCATCGAGACGGTCCGCGGGGTGGGCTACACCCTGCGGCCACCGCCGTGAGCCGTTGAGCCTCCGGGCACGGCTGTTGGCGGCCGCGGCGGCGGTGATCGTGCTGGTGGTGGCGATGCTGGCGGCCATCGTCGTTCGCCAACGGACCGTCCTGGTGGCCCAGATCGACGACCAGCTCGACGTGGTGACCACCGCCGCCAGCCGGGCCCGCTTCACCAGCGCCGCGGACGCCACGGCGACGGTTCGGCCCGACGGCGGGCCCCCGACCGGCGAGCTCTACCTGGCCGTCCTCGACAACGGCACACTGACCACGGTGGCCAGCCCGGCCTCCGACCCGGGGCTGGTGCCGGACCTCGACCGGCTCGATCCGCCGCTCGACCGGCTGGGACCGGTGCCGGGCGACACGATCGGCCCCCTCACCGTGGCGCTGACCGACGGGGCGGGGCGGGCCCGCATCGTGGTGGCCCGGGTCGACGACAGCCACTCGGTGGTGGTGGCCCACTCGATGGCCCGCATCGACGAGGCCGAGCGCCAGCTCCTGGTGGCGGCCATCGTCGCGGTGCTGGCGGTGGTGGTCACGATGGGCCTGGTTCTGTGGTGGGTCGACCGCCTGGGGCTGCGGCCGATCAGCCGGCTGACCGCAGCGGCGGAGGACGTGGCCGCCGGACGATCCGACCGCAGGGTCGAGCACCCCCCGCCGACGACCGAGACCGGGCGGCTCGGGGCGGCCTTCAACACCATGCTCGACGCCCGCCAGACCGCCGAGGATCGCCAGCGCCGCTTCGTGGCCGACGCCTCCCACGAGCTGCGGACCCCGCTGACCACCCTCCGGGGCTACACCGCCCTCCACGCCTCCGGGGGGTTGTCGAGCCCCGAGGCGGTCGACGACGCGATGGGCCGGATCGGCACCGAGGCCGAGCGGATGGCGGCCCTGGTCGAGGACCTGTTGACCCTCGCCTCGCTCGACGACGACCGGCCCCTCGACGTGGCCACGGTCGACCTGTCCCAGCTCCTGGTGGACATCGGCAGCGACGCCAGGGCCGTCCAACCCGACCGGCCGGTCGACACCTCGGGGGTGGAGTCGGCGCTGTCAGTCCGGGCCGACCAGCACCTGCTGACCCAGGCCATCACCGCCGTCACCACCAACGTCCTCCGCCACACTCCTCCCACGGCCGGCCTGACCATCGCCGCCAGCAGGGCGCCGGGTGGCGAACGGGTCATCGTCGACATCGCCGACCGGGGACCGGGCATCGACCCCGACCAGCTCCCCCACCTGTTCGACCGCTTCTACCGGGCCGACAGCGGGCGGGCCGCCCCATCGGGCGGGCGGGGGCTGGGCCTGTCGATCGCCCGCACGGTCGTCGAAGCCCACGGTGGCACCATCGCCGCCCGGTCGACCCCCGGCCGAGGCACGACGGTCACGATCGAACTGCCCACCCGATCTTCAGGAAACCTGTAGGAAAGGCCGAGCGACCCCCCAGACCCACCCCTCAGCATGAGGGTCATGACAGCGACGGCCATCGCCCTCGACGGGCTGACCAAGACCTTCGACCAGCGGACGGTGGTCGACGACCTGACGTTCGATCTCCCCACCGGCGGGGTCACCGGCTTCCTCGGCCCGAACGGGTCGGGCAAGAGCACCACCATCCGGATGCTGCTCGGCCTGATCCGCCCGACCGGGGGGACCGCCACCGTCCTCGGCCACCCGATCACCGAACCAGCGGCCTACGTGTCCCGGGTCGGGGCACTGATCGACTCGCCGGCGCTCTATCCGACCCTCTCTGGCCGGGACAACCTCCGGGTCTACGCGGAGCTGGCCGGGGTGGCCGATCGTCGAATCGACGACGTCCTCCACATCGTGGGCCTGGCCGGGCGGGACAGCGACCGGGCCAGCAGCTACTCGCTCGGCATGAAGCAGCGGCTGGCCATCGCCATCGCGCTGCTGCGGGACCCGCCGCTGCTGGTACTCGACGAGCCGACCAACGGACTCGACCCGGCCGGCATCGTGGAGATCCGGAACCTCATCAAGGACCTGGGGGCGGCCGGCCACACCGTTCTGGTGTCGAGCCACGTGCTGGCCGAGATGCAGGCCGCCTGCGACCGTTTCGTCGTCATCCGCAACGGTCGATTGCTGTTCACCGGTACGTCGGCCGAGCTGCTGGCCGCCGGTCCCAGCCGGATCATCGCCCGCCCCGAGCGGGAGGACGAGCTGCCGGCCCTGGCCCGGCTGCTCGCCGACCAGGGCCTGACGGCCCGGCCGGTGCATGGCGAGCTCGTCGTCGACACCGACGCGGATCGCTCGGCCGGCCTCAACCTGCTGGCCTTCGAGGCCGGCATCACCCTGCGGGAGCTGATCACCCGCCAGGACGATCTCGAAGACATCTTCCTGCACCTGACCACGACACACGACGAAGCGAGCGACCGATGAGCGACGACCTGTCGACGACCGGCGGTTTCACGACCGCCATCACCCGCAGCATCCGCTCGGAGGCGGTCCGGCTGCGCCGATCGTGGAAGCTGCCCTTGGTCGCGCTGGCGCTCACCGTGTTGGCCACGGTGCTGTCGGTGTCGGCCGGCGGCGACTTCGGGCCGGGTGCGGGTGGGGGCGGGGCGTCGGCCGGCGGCGGGAACGAGGCGGTGGCCGACACGCCGGTGGCCGACACGGCGATCGCCGATACGGCGGCCGCCGCCCAACCCCTGGAGGCGGCAGACGGGATCCTGGCCGGTCTCGAGATGGCCTCGACCTTCGTCGCCCTCATCGCCCTCGTCCTGTGGGCCCTCAGCGTGTCGCGGGATCTGCAGACCGGATCGATCCGGGTCCTGTTGGTCACCGAGGCCCGCCGCTCCGCCTATCTGGGCGGCAAGCTCCTCGCCCTCGCCGGGGTCACGATCGCCATGGCCGTGGTTTGCGGCCTGATCTCGGTGCTGGTGTCCTACCCGGCAGCGGCCGCTGCGGGGATCGCCACCGACGCCTGGGCCTGGAGCAGCGTGGGCTCTGCGCTGGTCAACCTGGCCCTGGCCTCCCTGCTGTGGGGTTCGATCGGCGGGGTGGTGGCGGTGGCCACCCGGTCGGCCGCTGGGGCGATCGCCGGGGGCCTGGGCTACCTGGTGCTGGGTGAGAACCTGCTCGGCCTGTTGTGGGACGAGGCAGGCAACTGGCTGCCCGCCGGAACGGTGGACACGCTGATCGCCGGCGGCTCGGCCACGGTGACCTATGGGCAAGCCCTCGCCTTGGGGCTCGGCTACCTCGTGGCCGGCATCGGCGCCAGCCTCGTGCTGCTCGCCCGCCGCGACATCAGTGACTGATCGGCGAGAACACCGACCAGCACAGCTCGTTGCGCAGCCGCTGATCGTCGAGGACGAGCTCCCGGATGGCGGCGGGGAGCTGGCTGCCCGTGCACTGGATGGGACCGGTCGAGCGATCGGCGTCAGGTGACGTCGAGCGGGGGCTCGACCGCCGCGATGATCGCAGAGCCGAGGAGATCGGCTGCGACCCGGAGCAGGAGATCCTCTCGGCGAGGTGGGGCCATGAACTGGACGCCGAGCGCGGGCGCTCCCCCACCGATCGACGCTGTGCCCGGCGAAGCAGCGGGAAGCGAGACCGCCGGCCAGCCGGTGACGTTGGCGAGGTAGAGCCGGTCGAACCACTCGTCGCCGTCGGCGAGGTAGGTGTCAATCAGGGCGTCGCCCGCCATCCGGCCGAGGGGGATCACGGGTCGGTCCAGCGTCGGCGTGAGCAGGACGTCGTACGCCTCGAAGCCGGCCGCGAGATCGGCGGTGACGGCTGCTCGGTTGGCGGCGGCGTCGGTGAGGTCCTGCGGCGTGAGGCCGGCCACCGCCTCCAGGGTACGCAGCGTGTTGGGCTCGAGGTTGTCACCGTTCGGGGGACGGCCGGTGCTGGCGGCGACCCGGGCGATGGCATCGGCCACCCCGCCGCCGAACAGCGGGAACCAGGTCGACATGAGCTGCTCGTAGTCGAACGGCCGGGCGACCGGCTCGACCCGGTGGCCGAGCTGGGCCAGCGCCTCGGCGGTCGCCTTCACGGCCGCGGTCACTGCGGGATCGTTCGGGTGGCCGGCCCAGTGGTCGAGCGACAGCCCGATACGGAGCGGGCCTATCGCCGTGGAACGATCTCGCGCCGTGCCGGCGGGCGCGCCGCCGGGCGTTCGGTCGGCGGGCGAGTCGCGCGCCGCGTCGAGCGTTCGGTCGGTGAGCACCCGCAGCGCTGTGGCCACGTCGGCCACCGATCGGGCCAGCACGAACTCGGTCACCAGCCCCCGCCAGGCGTCGACCGGGGCGGGGATGAGCCCGGCGGTCGGCTTCAGCCCGATCAGGCCGGTGACCGCAGCTGGTATCCGGATCGACCCGGCGGCGTCGCTGGCGTGGGCCATCGGGACCACCCCGGCCCGAACCGCAGCGGCCGCGCCGCCCGAGGAGCCGCCGGCCGAGGTCGTCGGGTCGAGTGGGTTGCGGGTCGGCCCGCACAGCACCGACTCGGTGGTGGCGTGCTGGGCGAACTCGGGAACCGCGGTGCGGCCGAGCACCTGCGCCCCGGCGTCGGCGAGCCGTTGGAACCAGGGGCTGGTGGCGCTGGCGACGAGACCCACCGCCAACCGGGACCCCATCTCCACCAGCCGGCCGCGCTCGGTGGCGCCGAAGTCCTTGCGGAGCGTGGGTACACCGGCGAACGGACCCACCGCAAGGCTCGCCGGGCGAGGCGGGGTCGGCTCTGCATACCACTCGACGACGGCGTTGATCGCGGCGTGGGTCGCCTCGTGCCGCTGGCGGGCGAGGGCGGCCAGCTCGTCCGGAGTCGTGGTACCGGCCCGGACGAGGGCGGCCAGGCCGACGGCGTCGGTGGCGAGGTAGTCGTCGATGGCCACACCACTCTTTGTATCCAGAGTCCTGTATAGAGTCCTGTATCCAGAGTCCCGCCCACCTCTTCCCACTCCCCGCTCCTACGCTGCGAGCCATGGTTCACACTGCAGATCTCGAGCTGACCGCCGAGGAGTTGCGCGTCCTCGGCTCGCTGATCGAGAAGGAGCGGACGACCCCCGACCAGTACCCGCTCAGCACGAACGCGCTACGGACGGCGTGCAACCAGAAGTCGAGCCGCGACCCGGTGGTCGACTACGACACTGCCATCGTCGAGGCGGCGATGCTGGGCCTGCGCGACAAGGGCTACGCCCGCAGCGTCACCGGCAGCGGGCGAACCGTGAAGCACAAGCAGGTCATCGACGAGGCGCTCGGTCTGTCGAACGCCGAGGTCTCGGTGCTCGGCGTGTTGATGCTGCGAGGGCCCCAGACGGCGAGCGAGCTCCGGACCCGAACCAACCGGCTCCACGACTTCGACGACAGCATCGCGGTGGAGGTGACGCTCGACGGGATGACGGTGGGGGATCCGGTGCTGGTGCAATGCCTCCCCCCAGCGCCTGGGCAGCGGGAATCGCGGTGGATCCACCTGCTGGCCGACGAAGCGGCCGATCAGGGCTCGGCGAGATACTCGCCTCCCGCCCCGATCCGCAACCCGCTCGACGATCCCGCTCCCGAGCCGGCCCGCGAGCAGCCGCAGCCGACGCCGGACCGCGGATCCGACAGGCCCGAGCCGGCGCCGGCGAGGCACCTGAAGGCCGTGCCCTCGGATCCGTCGAACCCACACGTATCGTCGAGCGGATCGAGCGCCGCCGCCCGCCACAGCAGCGGTGGCCGCACCGACCGGGCCAGGATCGCCGAGCTCGAGGCCGAGGTCGCCTCGTTGCGCGACGACCTGACCCGTCTTCGCAGTCACTTCCGTGAGATCGCCGAGGATCTCGGCTACCAGCTCAACCCGAACTTCTACCCGGAGGAGTGACCGGGGTCGGCGACCGCCGACGAGGAGTCAGGCCGTGGCGGGGAGCTTGTCGGTGTCGATGTTGTAGAGCTCCACCACGTTGCCCCACACCATGCGCTCACGCTCGGCGTCGGGAACGCCCTGCATGATCCGATCGAGGATCGGGATGGAGTTGGGCCAGATGGCGTCGTGGTGGGGGTAGTCGTTCCCCCACACGAGGTTGTCGACCCCGATCAGCTCCCGGGTGAGGATCCCGGCCTCGTCATCCTCGAAGGTCACCCAGAAGTTCCGATCGAAGTACTCCGACGGCTTCATGGTGAGGTAGTCGACGGCGAACTTCGGGGTGCGGTAGATCGCGTGGTCGAAGCGCTGCTTGAAGTGGGCGACCCACCCGGTCTCGAACTCGGCGAGCACGAACTTCAGCCCGGGGAACCGCTCGACCACCCCGCCGCAGATCAGGTCCATCACCGAGTTGGCGATCGTCGTGTGGGCCAGCGTGTACCCCTTGATCGTGCCGCCGGGGGTGCCCCAGTGCTTCGGGAGACCGCAGTCGAACGACGTGCCGGTGAAGATGTGCATCGTGACCGGCAGGTCCATCGCCTGGAACTCGGCCCAGAGCGGGTCGTAGGCGGGGTCGCTGTAGGGCTTCTCGATCGGGGCGTGCGACGGGATGGAGAACCCCCGCACTCCTTTCTCGCCGGAGCGGCGGATCTCCTTCACGCAGGCGTCGACGTCGGGTACCGGCAGGCAGCCGATCCCGATGAGCCGGTCGGGCGCCGGTGAGCAGTACTCGAACACCCAGTCGTTGTGGCGCTCGAACGCAGCGGCCCGGATGTCGTCCTCGGGGATGGCGAAGGTGAACATCGACAGGCTCGGGTACATGACCTCGCCGACGATGCCGTCCCTGGCCTGCTCGTCGAGCCGCTTCGTCGGGTCCCGCACGCCCGGGTTGAGCCCGTCGTAGCCCCTGGCTATGAGCTCGTCGGTCTTCGGGTCGTCGAGGCGGTTCCCGGCGATCCCGAGCCGCCCGACCGGCACCGGCCGGTTGCCCGGCATCACCAGGAAGTCGCCCTTCGCCCCCTTGAAGCCGCTCTCGATCCGTGGCGCCTTGTCGCCGAACCGATCGGTGAGACCCTCGAAGACCTCTCGTGCTTCGACCACGTGTGAGTCGCAGGAATAGTGCCGCATGACGAACACTCCTCGTTCGCGTTCCTGACGTCGAATCTAGGACACCGGCGGTCCGGCGGTCACACTCGGGTGGTTTCGTGTGTCATGGAGGTATGGGCGCCACCCCCGCGACCGACGAGGCGATCTTCGAGGAGCTCTATCCTCCGCTGCGCCGGTTCGCTGCCGTGGTGGCCGACCTCGACGTCGATCCCGACGACCTCGTCCAGGACGCACTTGCGGCGACGCTCGCCCGTCATCGTTTGTCCGATCTCCGCCGGCCCGGCGCGTACCTGAGGCGGGCCATCCTGAACACGGCGGCGAACCATCGGCGCCGGGCGGGACATCTCCGTCGACTCCTCCCCAAGCTGGTCCCGGACCCCGCCACGGTCGACGCGTACCCGTCGGACCTGTCGATCCTCGACCAACTCGACCCCACGGACCGGGCCGTCCTCTATCTCGCCGACGTCGCCCGACTTCGCCACACCGAGATCGCGAGCGAGCTCGGCATCTCCGAGTCTGCGGTCCGAAAACGAGCCAGCAGGGGACGCCGGCGCCTGCGAGACGCCGAGCGCACCGGCATCCCGACGACGATGGGAGAGGCACCGTGAGCACCGAGGAGCTGTTACGCATCCGGGCCGAGCGGGGCGACGCCCGAGGGTCCACCACCGTGTGGCGGGCGGCCAACCGTGCTGTGGCCGATGGACGGGGCACGCTCGATCGCGAGCCTCGGGAACCGTCGCGGGGTCCGTTCCGCACCGCGGTCGCGGTGGCGGCGATCGTCGTGCTGGGCGCCATGTTCGCAGCGCCCTACCTCATCGACGACGCGGCGCCGCCCAGCTCTGCCGATCGGGTGGGCGAAGCCGATGCTGCGTTCGACGGGTCCAGCGAGACCGACGAGTCCGGTGGATCCGACGAGGTTGGTGGGTCCGAGGAAGCCGTGCTCCCCGACCCGATCCTGATCGAGGGCATGGAGCTCGAGATGGTCATCGCACCGCTCGAGGGCGCCGGCGGCGGAGGGGCCAGCATCTTCCACCGGGCGGTCATCGGCGAGGAGGTACCGGTTGACCGCGGCGACGAGGCGCCGCCGACGCTGGTGTTCGCCGACCTGGATCAGCCCTTCGACGGGCCCATCGTGGTGATCCAGAGTCTCGTCGGAGGCGGGTTCAGGACGGCGGGCGCGAACCTCGACGAGGCGGAGCTCCGGAACCTGAGCGACGGTGCCATCCGGGGGGACGGTCCCGATGACGGCTGGGGGTTGAGCCCCGAGACCGGACTGGCCGAGGTCGCCCAACTCGGCGGCGACATCGCCGACGGAATCGATCTGGGCTGGCAGCTCGACTTCGCCAGCGGCGCACAGCAGGCGACGATCCAGGCAGAACCGGCCGTCGTCGACGGGCCGTGGCAGTGGCTCGCCCGCCTGCTCCTCGGGTACGACGGCGCCCTCCTGGCGACGACCGAGTCGATCGAGGTGCTGGGTGAAGCGGGGATCGCAATCGGGACGATGGCCAGGAACGAGGAGATCGTCTGGTCCAGCGGCGAGAACGTCTACCGGCTGACGGCGGGGGTGGTGCGATCGGATACGCACGAGGTGGTGTCGGCGTCGCCGTACGTCGATCGGCTCCGTCTCGTCGATCGCGCCGAGTGGTCGGACGCGGTCGACCGGGCGTCGGCCCGCTCGGTCGGCGAGCTCATCGGCGAGGTCTTCCAGCTCGTCGGTCTCGGCGTGCTCGTGCTCGGGGGGCTCCTCTTGATCGTGGTCCAGCGGCGCTGGTGGCTGGGGGCCGGCGCGCTGGCGGCGGCCCTCACCTTCCTGTTCTTCGCCACGGCGTCGAGCGCGCCGCTGATGGCGCTGCTGCTCTTCGTCGTGGGCGTCGCCTGGCTGGCCACCAACGGCAACGGTCGCCTGCGGGACCAGCCGGATCTCCGTGATCAGTAACCGAGTTGCTTGTCGACCACCCCGTCGAGCGGTTCGCCCCTCTGGGCTCGCCTGAGGTTGTCGACGAAGCGGGCGACGTTGCGGGGCGCCCGCAACTGGCTCGCGCCGGCCGTGTGGGGGGTCATCGCCACGTTGTCGAGCGTGAAGAGCTCGTGGTCCTTGGGTAGCGGCTCGCCGGGGGCGACGTCGAGGGCAGCGCCCCCGAGGTGGCCCTTCAGGGCGTCGACCAGTGCCGGTCCGTCGATCACCTCGCCACGGGTCACGTTGACCACGTAGGAGCCGGGCTTCATCTTGGCGAACACGTCGGCGTCGAACAGCTTGTCGGTCTCGGGGGTGAGCGGGCAGCACACGGCGACCACATCGGACTGGGCGAGGAGGTCGTCGAGACGGTCGGCCGGCCACACCTCGTCGACCCCGTGATCGGGGGGTGAGGGGTACTCGTCGACCGCGATCGTGCTCATCCCGAACGCCACCGCCCGCTTCGCCATCGCCCGCCCGGTTCCGCCGAAGCCCACGATGCCCATCGTCATCCCTTCGAGCTCGACCTCCTTCATCCGCATGTCGACCCGGTTCTCCCAGGCGTCGGGACCGAGCTTGATGGCGGTGTGGATCTGGCGGGTGAGGGCGAGGAGGAGCCCCCAACCGGTGTCGGCCAGGTGGCCGCCGACCAGGCCCTTCTCGCCGGTGAGGATCACGTCGCTGTTCACGAACGCAGGGAACATGAGCGAGTCGACGCCCGAGGCGATCGCATGCACCCACCGGAGCTTCGGGACGGCCGGGAAGAGCCGCTCGGTGACGATGCCGAGGATCACCTCCACGTCGGCCCCCATCGACGCCGCCTCCTTGATGTTCTTCGCCACCTGGATGGTGGAGCCGTTGGGGGCGGCGGCCCCGATGTCCTGGAGGTACTCGGGCTTGGCCTCTGGCATCGTCAAACCCTCGATCACGAGGATGTTGGTCGGGCCGTCGAGCTGGATCGTGGTCATGGGGTCCCCCGGATCGAATGGGCGCTGCCGCGCGATCACAGGGCGGTGTCGCGGTGCGACGGCCCGGTGTGACCACACGGTGCGATCGCACGGTGCGATGTCGAACGTACCCGGCGCCCTCCGATGGGAGCCAGTGCCAGGCGCGCGAGCGGCGAACCGCACCACTCCTGCTCCGGGCCGGGCCGGGACCGGGCCGTTAGGATCGAGAAGCATGGCCGGTGATCGACAGGAGTTCCTGCTGCCGACCGTCGACGAGGGGGCGACGCAGGCCACCGTGGTCCGCTGGCTGGTGGCGCCCGGCGATCGGGTGCTGGTGGACCGACCCGTTTGCCTGGTCGACGTCGGTGTCGACGGGCGCGAGCGGCTGCTAGAGCTGACGTCGCCGTTCAAGGGGACGGTCGTGTCGGTCGGTGCCGACGCCGGCGATGCGGTCCGGGTGGGCGAGATGCTCCTCACCGTCGCCGGCGACAACCGGGCCGACGGCGGGAAGGGCCGCGCCGACGATCACCGCCACTCTCCCCTCGTTCGCCGACTGGCCAACGACTTCGGCGTGGACCTCACGACTATCGCCGGGACCGGACCAGGTGGACGTATCACCCGGGTAGACGTGCAGCGCGCCGCCTTCCCCGACGACCCGGTGCTCGGTTCGGAGGCACCCGCCCAGGCCGACGTCCCCGACGTCGGCAACGACCCGGCGCCTGACTCGGATGGGCCCGTTCACGCCCACAGCGACGACAACCCGGCGCTCGCCTCGGAACCGGGTTCGCCGGCGGCTGCGGCGAGCGAATCCGGCGATCGGGGTGAGTCGGTGCAGCACGCGAAGCAGGCGCACCGGGGGACCCGAGCCAACCCGACGAACGAGGGCGCGCCGGCCGACGGTCGGACGTTCGCGATGTCGGCCACGGCCGACGCCGGGCAGCTCCTCCGCGCTCACGAGCGGTTGGCCGACGGCGACGACGGTCCGGTGGCGATGGACGCGCTGTTCGTGCGGATCGTCGCCATGGCGGCACGAGACCTGCCGCTGTTCGCCGAGGTCGACGCGGCCGTCACCGTCGGCTTCGCCCGTCTGACCGACAACCGCGTGGTGGACGCTGAGATCTCCGCGCCCCACGACCTCCCGCTGGCCGACCTCGATCGCCGCATGCACGAGGTGACGGTCCGCGCCCAGCGGGGCCGGTCGACGGTCAGCGACGTGCCGCCGGCGGTGACCGTGATCGATGCCGGCGGGCTCGGGATGACCACGATGACGCCGCTCCTGGCCCCCGGAGCGGCGGCGACCATCGCGTTCGGGCGGCTGGAGCCACGCCCGTGGTTGGTCGACGGCGCCGTCCGCAACGGCTGGCTGCTCACCGCCACCGGCACGTTCGACGCTGCCAGGGTCGACGTTGCGCTCGCCGCCCTGCTCCTCCGTCGGATCAGGCTCTACGCCGAGGACCCGATCCTGGCCTTCGCCGGTTGACCCCCCGAAATTCGTCGAGTTGACAGCGCCTCGCGCTGCAAGGTCGACGAAATTCGGGGGGTCAGCTTCGCCGGCCGCGGTCGTCGAGTCGCACCTCGATCAGCGGGTCGCCGTAGGGCGAGGCCTGGGTGATCGTCGGGCCGGGGTGGAGGCCGTCGTCGGCCCGGTAGCGCTCGTGGAGGGCGCGCTCGGCTTCCTGGTCGCCACTGTCGGCCGCCACGACGAGCTCGGCAACGGGGTCGAGCCAGTCGGCGTCGGCAGCATCGACCGGTTCGCCCGGCTCGCCGATCCGACCCCAGCCGTCCCACAGCAGGAGCTCGTCGCCGAAGCGGTGGGCGATCTCGTAGATGACCTCGTCGAACACGAACCGCTCGCCGCTGAAGAGGGGCAGCTCTGGGTCGACCCCGTAGGTCGCCGGGTCGAGGTCGCCTCGCCGGTAGCCGAGCCACACCTGGGCCGCCGTCACGAAGCCGGGGCTGTCGAGCTCGCGGTGACCCATGTCGAGCGGGTCGGGGATCGCATCGCTCGGGGCGTCGAGCTCGGCATCGAATCGCTGCCAGCGACCGTCGAGCCACGCCTCGACGATGACGTGGTCGTGGTGCCATCCGTCGACGAAGTAGCCGGCGAAGCCGACCCTCGACCGGGCCGGGATGCCGTGGGACCGCAGCACGCCGAGGGAGAAGAGCGTGTGGTCGCGGCAGCACCCCTGGACCCGTTGGGTCGGCGGGCGTTCCTCGTGGAGCGGCGCGGGGTGACGATCATGGTCGAGCGTGAGGATCGCTTCGAGCCAGCGGGCGTTGACATCGAGCCGGGTGTCGGCCGGGAGCTCGTGGCCCGACGCGCGGTAGTGCACGATGACGTTCCTCGCCACCTCAGAGAGCGCAGCCGGGTCTGCGGGTACCGCCTCGAGGCGCGCCCGGTGCCGTCCCGGGTCGGAGTACGCGCTGTGTCGTGCGTGATCGACCGCCAACGGTGGCTCGCTCATGTCAGGCCCCTCCCCATTCGGGTACCACCGCGACGCTAGCGCCAACCGCTGGCCCCCGATCACGGGCGTTCGATGCCACATGAACGGCCACCTGCCGTGCCGATCGCGGGCGAAACCAAGCGTGAATGATGCATCGCACCCGCGATCGGTCAGTGCCGCCGCCCCGGCCACCGCATTGTCGGCGACGCAGACGAGTTCGCAACCTCTCGACACAACGCCTTTCAATCCAACGAGGTTGCCGAGATCGTGCCCGCCCAGCGACTTCGCCGAGCAGAGCGTCGGGGCGAACTTCGTCGCCTGGCGCCCCGTGTGTGGGCGGTGGACGCGCTCGGTCATCCACCCGGCCAGGCGATGCGGGCAGCCGCGGTCGCCCGGTCGGGGGCGGCGGTCGCCCATCGGGCCTCGGCATGGCTGCACCGATGGATCGAGGAGCGGCCTCCGAGCCGGAGATCGGGGTGCCGCGGTCCGGTCGAACGACGGCGGCAGACGTCCACCGGTTCTGGTGTGGGCGGATCGACCCCGACTCCGACATCACGGTCATCGACCACATTCCGACCCTGAACGCCGCCGCCACGCTGTGCCTGCTCGGCCGCGCAGCGTCGACCCCGGTCGTGGAACGCTGTCTCGACGAGTTCACGAGGTGCCACTCGGAGCTGTGGCTCACCGAGACGCTCGATCGGCTCCACGCACCCAACTGCCGAGGCACGTCGACGTTGACGAGGATCCTCGACGAACCGAGACGGGCGGCTGGTCCGACGGAATCGTGGTTCGAGCGGGTCGTCGCCGACCTGCTGGCCTGCGATGCCTTCCCGCCTGTGGAGCTCCAGTATCCGGTGGTCGCGTTCCCTGCGATGCGGCTCGGTATCGAGGCGCACAGTCGCACGTACCACTGGGGCCCCTCGGCCGAGAACGCCGACAACCTGCGTGATCTCTCCCTCAGCGGCGCAGGCTGGCAGCTCCTCAACGTGACCTGGTCCCAGCTCGAGGACCCGACAGCGTTCGTCGAGCGGGTAGCCCAGGCAGTAGCCGCCCGCCGTGCACTGCTCGGGAGCACAGACGGTCACCGATGACACCGATCGCTGGCAAAACCCGTCAACAACGACCGATCCCACCCGCGAACGGGAGTGGCGGTACGGTCGGATGATGGTCGACGACGGGTTGCGAGAGGGTTGGCGGTCGACGCCGCATCCCGACCGGTTCGGGCCCGGGCACCGAGGCCACGAGGCGGCGATGGCCGCCCACGACGCTGCGGTCGACGCCGGGCACGACGGCTACATCGATCCGACCACGGGCCTGTTCGTGATGACGGCCACGGCGCTCGCCGCTCGACCGTGCTGCGATCAGGGGTGCCGTCACTGCCCGTGGGTCGCCGCGCCGCGAGCGTGACCGCCGTGTCATCGGCGTTCTAGCTTGGACACATGGTCGATCGGGTCACAACGCAGGCGGTGAAGACGACCGTTTCCGACGCGGAGCGGCGAGCCTTCGAACGGGACGGGGTGGTGCCGCTTCGGGGTGTGGTCGACGACCGGTGGTTGGGCGAGTTGGCCGATGCGATCGAGCGCGACATCGCCGAGCCCGGGCCGTGGTTCCACGGCTACGTGGCCGACAACGGCATCGGCCGGTTCCACGGGAACGTTCGCCTGTGGGAGACCGACGAGGCGCTCGCCCGGTTCTGCACCGCCGGACCCCTCCCCCACCTGGCCCAGCAGTTCTTCGACTCGGCGAAGGTGAACCTCTTCTACGACCAGTTGTTCGTGAAGGAACCCGGCACCGAGAACCGGACCCGCTGGCACAACGACCTCCCGTACTGGCCGGCCCGAGGCAGGCAGATCATGTCGTTCTGGGTGGCCCTCGATCCAGTCACCGTCGACAGCGGAGCGCTCGAGTTCATCCGCGGCTCCCACCGGTGGGACGTCTGGTACCAGCCGGAGACGTTCGGCAAGACGACGGGACACGGCGCCTACGAGCGCAACCCGAACTACGTCGACATCCCCGACATCGAGGCCGTTCGGGACGACTACGAGATCGTGACCTGGGACCTCGAGCCGGGTGACGTGTACGCCTTCCACGCGATGCTGGTCCACGGTGCGGGCGGCAATCAGCGGACCGACGTCCGCCGCCGCGGCTACACGATTCGTTACACCGGCGACGACGCCGTCTACGACACCAGGATCGGCACCAACAAGAACATCCGCTCCGACGACCATGCCGACGGCGCCCCGCTCGACAGCGACCGCTTCCCGGTCGTGTGGCCGCGATGACCACGTCGACGACGGACCGGCTCCTGACCGAGGAGGAGGTCGAGCGGTACCGGCGCGACGGCGTGATCGTGATCCGCCGGGCCGTCGACCCCGACACCGTCGCCCGCATGACCGAAGCGGTCGAGGAGGTCATGCGAGCTCCGTCCCGCTTCGGGGGCGACATGACCGGTCCCGACCGGCCGGGCATGTTCTTCCAGGACCGGCACCTGTTTCCCCGCAGCGAGACGTTCCGACGCTTCCTCGACGGCAACCCGCTGGCCGTGATGGCCGCCCAGGCGACCGGCTCGACGCGGATCCGGGTCTACTACGAGCACGTGTTCGTGAAGGATCCCGGCACCGACGACCAGTTCGTCTGGCACCAGGATCGTCCGTACTGGGCGGTCGACGGCACCCAGATCTGCTCGTCGTGGCTTGCGCTGACCGCAGCCGACGCGAGCTCCAGCGCGCTCGAGTTCGTGCGGGGGTCACACCTGTGGGACCGGACGTACCGGCCCGAGTACCCGTCGCTCGAGGGGCGCACCCCGGCGGAGGTCGAGCGCGCCCTGTGGCACGGCGTTGCGGAACACATCCGCTCCTTCGACGATCGATGCCCGGCGTTCGAGGATCATCCCGACACCTACGACGTGATCAGCTTCGCCGTCGAGCCCGGCGATGCGCTGCTGTTCGACTTCCGCACCGTGCATCGCAGCGGGCCGAACGCCGGCACCAACCGCCGGGCTGCGATCTCGTGGCGGTGGCTCGGCGACGACGCGTTCTGGTCGCCGACCATCGGCGCCGACCCGATCGTCCGGCCCGAGGACACCGTGCTCGAACCCGGCGACCTCATCACCGACGACAAGGTGTTCCCCCTCGTCTACGCCAACGGGGGTCCAGCCCGAATCACCGGCCCCGTCGACCGCAGTTCCCGGTGACGGACCGGCACGGGAACAGCCAGCAGCGGACGAGCGCCGGTGCGGATGTGGACCCCGAGAGGGACGGCACCGAGCGGGACGGCACCGACGTCGACGTCGTGGTCGTCGGGGCGGGGTTCGCCGGGATGTACATGGTCCACCGACTCCTGCGATCCGGCCGGTCGGTTCGGTGCTTCGACGCGGCGACCGACGTGGGCGGCACGTGGTACTGGAACCGCTACCCGGGCGCACGGTGCGACGTCGAGTCGATGGAGTACTCCTACGACTTCGACGACGAGCTCCAGCAGGAATGGGAGTGGACCGAGAAGTACGCCACCCAGCCGGAGATCCTCCGCTACGCCCAGCACGTGGCCGACCGCTTCGACCTGCGGCCCCACATCCGCTTCTCCACCCGCGTCGTCTCCGCCCACTTCGACGAACGGAACGAGCGCTGGGTGGTCCGCACCCGATCGGAGCCCCCGTCGGGTGCCGAGTCGGGCGCGGGGCGGCACCCCGACGATCCGGTCTCACCGACCGGTGCTGGCACCGACGAGTTGACGTGTCGGTTCTTCGTGCTGGCGGTCGGCTGCCTGTCGTCGGCCAACCTGCCAGAGATCGAGGGCCGGGACACCTTCGCCGGCGAGCTCGTCCACACCGGCCGATGGCCGAAGGAAGGCGTCGACCTCGCGGGCAAGCGGGTGGGGATCATCGGCACCGGCTCCTCGGGCATCCAGGCGATTCCCGTGATCGCCGCCGAGGCCGGCCACCTGACCGTGTTCCAACGGACTCCGCAGTTCACGATCCCGGCCCGCAACGGCCCGCTCGACCCCGACGAGCAGGCGTCGATCAAGGCCCGGTACGCCGAGATGCGGCAGGCCGACCGACGGATGCCCGGCGGGTTCGGGTCGCGCTATGCCCGCCGCAAGGGCAACGCGCTCGACGCGTCTCCCGAGGAGCTTCGAGACGAGTTCGAGTATCTGTGGGAGCGGGGTGGCACGCTCTTCCTCGCCTCGTTCCGGGATCTGATGCTCGACCCCGCGGCCAACGAGCTGGCGGCCGGGTTCGTGCGGGAGAAGATCAGCGAGATCGTCGACGATCCCCAGATTGCAGCCGCCCTCACCCCCGACGGGCTGATCGGCTGCAAGCGCCTGGTGATCGACGGCGACCCGTACGGTCGCGGCTACTACGAGACGTTCAACCGTCCGAACGTGACGCTGGTTGACGTGAGCGACGGCGGTCAACCGATCCAGCGGATCACGCCGACCAGCGTCGAGACCGCGAACCACGCCGCTGGCGGCGACGGCGCCGCTGGCGACGATGGCGACACGGTCCACCACGAGCTCGACGTGCTGGTGTTCGCTACCGGGTTCGACGCCATGACCGGGTCGCTGCTGAAGGTCGACATCCGGGGCCGGGGCGGGCAGTCCCTGGCCGAGCGGTGGGAGGCCGGTCCCGTCACCTACCTCGGTCTCGGCGTCGACGGGTTCCCGAACCTGTTCACGATCACCGGACCAGGCAGTCCGTCGGTGCTGGCGAACATGATCATCGCCACCCAGCACCATGTCGACTGGATAGCCGACTGCATCGACCACCTCGACAGTCGGGGTCACCACACGATCGAGGCCGACCCTGCTGCGGTCGAGGCGTGGGTCGGCCACGTGAACTCGGTGGCCGATCGCACGATCTTCCCGAGCTGCAACTCCTGGTATGTCGGGGCGAACATCCCCGGCAAGCCGCGGGTGTTCATGCCGCTCCCCGGCTTCCCCGCCTACGTCGACCGGTGCGACGAGGTCGTGGCGGCCGGCTACGACGGCTTCATCCTGACCTGATCCCCGGCCGCACCTCACCCCGCACACCGGTGCCAGACACATCGTGCTGCCGTCACACCGATGCCCGCACGATGTGTCTGGCACCGGTGTGCGGGTGTCGCCTCGATCTCCGGCGGGGATCCGGGATACGTTGTGGCTGCTGTCACCCACCAGGACCGAAGGAGACCGCGTGAACTACCTGGCACCTACGACGGTTGAGGAGGCGACCAAGCTCCTCTCGGAGAACCCGGGGGCGAAGGTCTTCGCCGGTGCGACCGACGTCATCCCCCAGATACGGGCCGGACGGCCCGAGCCAGAGGCGCTCGTCGACCTGAAGAAGATCGACCGGCTCACGTCGGTGACCAGCACCGACACCGGGTGGACGATCGGGGCTGCGGTGCCGACGGTGCGGCTCACCGAGGACGAGTCGCTCTCGGCGGCCCTTCCCGGGCTGGTGGAGGCGGCCGGCCTCATCGGCTCCGACCAGATCCAGAGCCGCTGCAGCCTCGGCGGCAACCTCTGCAACGCCTCGCCGGCCGCCGACTCGGTGCCGGCGATGATCGTGAACGACGTCCGGGCGGTGGTGGCCAGCAACGGCAGCACCCGCACCGTGCCGGTGGCCGACGTGGTCACCGGGCCGGGCACGCTGTCGCTCGCCGAGGGCGAGTTCGTGGTGGAGTTCGAGGTCGACAAGCCCCCGGCCAGGACCGGCGACGCCTACCTGCGGCTCATCCCCCGGACCGAGATGGACATCGCCGTCGTGGGCGCCGGTGCCAGGATCACGCTCGACGACGACGGCAACTGCGCCTCGGCCACGATCGCGCTCGGCGCGGTGGCCCCCACCGCGGTGCGGGTCACGGCGGCCGAGGAGGCCCTGGTGGGCCAGCCGATCGACGACGACACCCTCGCCGCGGTCGCGGCCGCCGCCAGCGAGGCCTGCAACCCCATCGACGACAAGCGAGGCACGATCGCCTACCGCCGCCAGGTGGCCGGCGTCCTCGCCAAGCGCGCGGTCACCGCGGCCGCCGAGCGAGCAGCCAACGGAGGCAACTCATGAGCAAGACCCACGTGACCTGCACGCTCAACGGCGACGAGGTCGAGTTCCTCACCGAGCAGGACGAGTCGCTCCTCAACGCGCTGCGCGACGACGTCGGCCTCACCGGCGTGAAGGAGGGCTGCGGCACCGGCGACTGCGGTGCCTGCTCGATCATTCTCGACGGTCGCGTCACCTGCTCCTGCCTCGTGTTCGCCCCCGAAGCCGACGGCGCCACCGTGGTCACCGTCGAAGGCATGGCCGAGGCCGGGCAGCTCCATCCGCTGCAGCAGTGCTTCCTCGAAGGCGCCGCCCTCCAGTGCGGGGTCTGCACCCCGGGCTTCCTGGTGGCGGCCAAGGCGCTGCTCGACAGGAACCCGAACCCGACCGAGACCGAAGTCCGCTACGCCCTCGCCGGCAACCTCTGCCGGTGCACCGGCTACGACAAGATCGTCCGTTCCGTGCTCGAAGCCGCAGAAGGCATGCGAGCCGGCTCGAACGGCTCCTAGAAAGGGTGCGTCAATGACCGTCACCGAAGAACCGACACAGCCGGGCTACAAGTGGGTGGGCAGCCGCCCGATCCGACCCGACGGGCTCGAGAAGGTAACCGGCAAGGCCCGGTTCGGAGCCGACCTGAAGCTGCCGGGCATGCTCGAAGGGGCGGTGCTCCGGTCGCCCCACGCCCACGCCAGGATCGTCTCGATCGACACGAGCGCGGCGGCGTCCATGCCCGGCGTCAAGGCAGTCGTCACCGGCGCCGACTTCCCCGACCTGGCCGAAGCCGGCGCCCGCCCCGACGACGTGATGATGTCGCACAACATCATCGCCCGGGACAAGGTGCTCTACGAGGGCCATGTTGTCGCCGCGGTGGCGGCGGTGACCCGCAAGCAGGCCCAGGCGGCGGCGAAGGCGATCGAGGTCAGCTACGAGGTCCTCCCCCACGTGCTCACCGTCGACGACGCCCTGGCCGAGGGCGCCCCGCTTCTCCACGACGGGATGATCACCAAGGGCATGGATCCAGCCCCGGAGGCACCGTCGAACGCAGCGTCGCGGATCGTTCACGAGCGGGGCGAGCTCGACAAGGGCTTCGCCGACGCCGACGCCGTGGTGGAGCGCACCTTCACCACCAAGCCGGTCCACCAGGGCTACATCGAGCCCCACGCCGCGGTGGCCGACGCCGGTCAGAACGGCCGGGCGAGCGTGTGGTGCTCCTCCCAGGGCCACTTCGCGATGCGAACGATGACCGCCACGGTGCTCGGCTGGGAACCGACCCAGCTCAAGGTCACCCCGGCCGAGATCGGCGGCGGCTTCGGCGGCAAGACCGTCATCTACCTCGAGCCGTTGGCGGTGATGCTGTCGCTCAAGGCGGCCCGCCCGGTGCGGGTGGTGATGGGACGCGACGAGGTCTTCAAGGCCACCGGGCCCACGTCGGGCACGAAGATCAGAGCCAAGATCGGCGTCACCAACGACGGGCAGATCACCGCGGCCGACGTCTGGCTCGGCTACGAGGCCGGGGCGTTCCCCGGCTCGCCGGTGGGAGCCGCCGGCATGACGGTTCTCGCCTGCTACGACATCCCCAACTTCTTCGTCGAGGGCTTCGACGTGGTGGTCAACAAGCCGAAGGTGGCCGCCTACCGGGCCCCGGGGGCACCGATGGCGGCGTTCGCGGTGGAGAGCCTGCTCGACGAGCTGGCCCACCAGATCGGTATGGATCCGCTCGAGCTGCGGCTGAAGAACGCCGCCGTCGAGGGGACGCAGGCCGCGTACGGGCCGAAGTTCCCCCGGATCGGTTTCGTGGAGACGATCGACGCGATCAAGAACCACGAGCACTACAGCGCCCCGCTCGGCGAGAACCAGGGTCGTGGCGTGGCCGCCGGTTTCTGGTTCAACGCCGGGATGAACTCGAGCGCCACGGTCCACGTCAACGAGGACGGCAACCTCACCGTGGTGGTCGGCTCGCCCGACATCGGCGGCAGCCGTGCGTCGATGGCGCTCATGGCCGCCGAGGAGCTCGGGATCGACGTGAGCCGGGTCAGCCCGATGGTGGCCGACACCGAGGCCGTCGGCTTCAACGACGTCACCGGCGGGAGCCGGGTCACGCTCGCCACCGGCGCCGCCGTGGTCGACGCCTGCCGTCAGGTCAAGGACGAGCTCCGGGCCCGCGCCGCCAAGACGTGGGACTGCGAGGTCGACGAGGTGGAGTGGGTCGACGGGCAGGCCCAGCACAAGGGCGGCTCGGAGACCCCGCTGTCGCTGGTGGAGATCGCCCGCAAGTGGGGCCGCACCGGGGGTCCGATCTCGGCCAGTGCGTCGCTCAACGCCCGAGGCGTCGGCGCCGCGTTCTCCACACAGGTGTGCGATGTCGAGGTCGACCCGGAGACCGGCGAGGTCACGATCCTGCGGTTCACCACCGCACAGGACGCCGGCACCGCCATCCACCCGAGCTATGTCGAAGGACAGATGCAGGGTGGCGTGGTGCAGGGGATCGGCTGGGCACTCAACGAGGAGTACATCCACCGCGACGACGGCACCCTCGACAACCCCAGCTTCCTCGACTATCGCATCC
Organism: Acidimicrobiales bacterium; assembly: GCA_965216205.1. Classification (GTDB taxonomy): domain Bacteria; phylum Actinomycetota; class Acidimicrobiia; order Acidimicrobiales; family SZUA-35; genus CADEDH01. The sequence goes on from OZ244139.1 coordinate 5,161,091, forward strand.
CGGTGGCGTCGGACCTGCCGATGATCGACACGGTGGTGGTGGAGGTGCCGAACCCGGCCCATCCCTACGGGGTTCGGGGCGTCGGCGAGGTGGGCATCGTCCCGCCCCTGGCGGCGGTGGCCAACGCGGTGGCGGCCGCCACCGGCACCCGCCCGGAGGACCTGCCGATGTCCCCGCCCCGCATCCTCGACGCGATCAACCAGAAGAACAGCTGACCGGTGGCCACTCGAGTTCATCTGGCGGCGTCGCTGCGCGACCTCACCGGCGGCGTCGCCGAACTCGAGCTGGAGGCCCCCACCGTGCGGCGGTTGATCAGGCAACTCGACGAGCGGTTCCCCGGGCTCGGGGAGCGGCTCAGCGAGGGCACCTCGGTGTCGATCAACGGTGAGATCATCCCCGACGCCCTCTACGAGGACATCCCCGAGGGTGCCGAGATTCACTTCTTGCCGACGTTGTCGGGCGGGTAGTCTCCTACCGATCGAGGGAGAGCAATCCCGCGGAACGGGAGCGCTTCTCTCATGACATCCACCGACGACATCGACAGCGACCTGCTGGGACCGGACGGTGCCGGACACCCGCAACGCAGCCTGATCCTCGGGATCATGTGCCTGTGCCTGGTGCTGATCGTGGCCGCGGTCAGCTCGCTGAACGTGGCCATCCCGACGATCGTGCGGGAGCTCGAACCGAGCAGCACCGAGCAGCTCTGGATTCTCGACTCGTATGCCCTCGTGTTCGCGGGGCTGTTGCTCCTGTGCGGTGCCCTCGGCGACCGGTACGGGCGCAAGCACGCACTCGTGCTCGGGCTCCTGATCTTCGCCGGGGCTTCGATGCTGGCCGCCTACGCCTCCGATCCGACCCAACTGATCGCCTACAGGGCGATCATGGGGATCGGGGCGGCGCTGATCATGCCGGCGACGCTGTCGACGTTGACGGTCGTGTTCGCTCCCGCCGAGCGGGCGAAGGCGATCGCGGTGTGGGCCGGGCTGGCCGGCGCCGGCGGCGCGATCGGTCCCGTCGCCTCCGGTCTGCTGCTCGAGCAGTTCTGGTGGGGCTCGGTGTTCTTCATCGCGGTACCGCTCGCCGCGGTCGCGCTGCTGGCGGTCCTGGCGATCGTGCCGAACTCGGCCGACCGCGGCCACCACGCCCTCGACTACGTCGGTGCCGTGCTCTCGGTGGTCGCGCTCTGCGCTCTCGTGTTCGGCATCATCCAGGGCCCGGAGAGCGGTTGGCTCGACCCGCTCACCCTCGGCGCCTTCGCGATCGGCGTGGTGGGAACCGTGGCGTTCGTCTGGTGGGAGCGGCGGATCGAGTTCCCCCTCCTCGACCCCGACTTCTTTCGCATTCCCGAGTTCGGTCTCGGAAGCCTCACGATCACGTTCGCCTTCCTGTCGATGTTCGGGATGTTCTTCCTGCTGACCCTCTACCTCCAGTTCGTGCTCGGCTACTCGGCGCTCGGCACCGCGGTCCGCCTCCTGCCGTTCTCGGCGATCATGATCGCGATCGCTCCCCGCAACCCGCAGATCGTCGAGCGGTTCGGCACCCGAACGGTTATCGCCGGCGGGTTCGTGGTCCAGTCGATCGGATTCGCGATCGCCATGCTGCTCGACGTCGACTCGAGCTACTGGCTGCTCCTGCTGGCCGTCGGTCCGATGGCGGCCGGGATGGCGCTGTTGATGCCGCCGGCCACGAACGCGATCGTGACCGCCCTCCCCCAGGACAAGGCGGGGGTGGCCTCAGCGGTGAACGACACCACACGCGAGGTCGGTGGGGCGATCGGCATCGCCCTGCTCGGCACGATCGTGACCGTCAGCTACCAGTCGGCCATGGCCGGTGTCGGCGACGGGTTGCCCGGGCCGCTCGGCGAGCTGGTGGAGGACTCGGTCGGTGGCGCCTACCAGGCCGCGAGCCAGCTCGAACCGACCCAGGCGGGAGCGATCATCGGGGCCGCCAACCGGGCCTACGTGGACGGGACGACCGTGGCGTTCGGCCTCGCGGCGCTCGTCGGCCTCGCCATGGCGGCACTGGTCTTCCGCTCCTATCCGACCGACGACCCCGCCGACGCCGGCCACCTCGCCGCATCGAGCGACCAGCCCGCGACCTGAGCCGGGGCGGCCTCGATGCGGCCGACGGGCTGGGGTAGCTTGTGGCATGGCGTTGAATCTCGGTTTCTCCCACGTGGTGCTCAAGGTGCGGGACATGGCGACCATGCTCGACTTCTACACGAACGTGTTGGAGTTCGACATCGTCGACCGGGGTCCGCTGAACCTGAAGAACCGGGGCGATCTCGATCCGATCGAGTCGGAGATCGTGTTCCTCTCCCAGGACCCGCACGACCACCACCAGGTGGCGATGGTGCCGGTGCGGGGTGAGGACGAGCCGACCGGCTCGGTCGACCATGTGGCGTTCCGAGCCGCCGATCTGGCCGGGGTCCGCAACCTCGCCGAGCGTCTCACCAGCGACGGGGTCAAGGTCCGGCCCGTGTCCCACGGCAACACGTGGTCGTGCTACTTCCAGGACCCGGAAGGCAACGGCATCGAGGTGTACACGCCGACGCCGTACCACGTGTCGCAGCCGCAGGTGCAGCCGATCGACCTCTCCCTCGACGACGAAGCCGCCCTCGCCTGGATCGAGGAGAACTTCCGCGACGAGCCGGGTTTCCGGCCGATCGAGGAGTACGAGGCCGAGCGGGCCGAGGAGCTGGCGAACCGGAGCTGACCGGACGCCGCGCCCTCGCCGACGCTCGCGATGACCACCGAGAGGATCGCGACGATCGGGGTCTACGGATTCGACGGTGCGTCGTTCCTGCGGTGCCTGCTCGACGCCGACGTGCGGTTGCTGCTCGACGTCCGCCAGCGCAGGGGTGTGCGGGGTCGCGAGTATGCGTGGGCCAACGCTCGGCGACTCCAGGCGGCGCTGGCCGATGCCGGGATCGCCTATGCCCACCATCTCGAGCTGGCGCCGACCACCGAGCTTCGCAACGTCCAGTATGCGGAGGACGACCGGCGAGGGGTCGGCAAGCGATCGCGCCGCGAGCTCGCGCCCGAGTACGCGAGGCGTTACACCACCGAGATCCTCGACGTCGCCGATCTCGAGCCGGTCATGTCGTCGCTGCCGACCGAGGGAGTGGCGGCCCTCCTCTGCGTGGAGCGCGACCCGGAGGCCTGCCACCGCTCGCTGCTCGCACAGCGGTTGCACGAGCGATACGACCTCGACATCCTCGACCTCCGTCCGAGCTGATCCTCCAGACGCTCAGTGCGGTGCGGTGGCGATGGGGATCGCGGTGATGCCGTCGAGGGCAGTGACGAGCTCGGTGACGGCTGACGCGGTGTCGCCGTCGACCTTGGTGATCACGACGGCCATGCGGGCAGCGGGCGGGACCGAGGCGGCGAAGCCCCGCTCGTGGCGGAGCACCGCTGCCGCCCGCGCCGGGGTGAGCCGCTCATAGGGGCGACAACCGGCCAGCGCGGCCACCCGGAGGGGGCGGTGGCACTGGTCGCCGATGACCCGGCCCAGCGCGTCCGCCCCGACGACCACGATCACCAGCGTGGCGGTGTCGGGAACGACCGGTTCGAGGGCGCCGGGCGCCTTGAACGGTCGGCGGCGCGCACCGTCGGCTTCGACGAGCACGTGGTCGATGCCCTCGACCCGCTCGAACCACCGGTCGCACGTGGCAGGGTCGACCCCAACCGCTTTCGTCCCGTCGATCGAGCGCCACGCCACCACCACCGGCCCCGCCGACCGACCACCGACGGCGCTGAGCGCCTCGGTCAGCTCGGCGTCGGTGGGCGACAGCAGCAGCGGGCGGCCCCGGTGCTGATCGTGGCCCATCTTGGTGGTGGTGGTGACCACCCTGGTGCCGCCGAGCTGGTCGGCCAGGGCGAACATGGTGGTGGTCTTGCCACCGCCCCCGACGAGCGCGACGTGCTCCCGGGCACCGAGCCCGAGGGCCGACCCGAGCCGGTCGAGCGGAATCGGATCGACCGTCATCGCGGTGCTGGCCGGGTCATCGCCGGGCCAGCCAGGTGGTGACCGCCTCGAGCACGCCCCCGCCGATCGCCAGGGCTTTGTCGCTGATCTCGTTGCAGTCCACATCGAGCCGGGGATCGACGTCGCCGATCTTCTGCCCGGCCGAAACCGTGGACCCGGGCGCGATCAGGCCCCGGACGACACCGTCGATCGACGCGACCACCTCGCTGCCGCCAGCCCCGTCACCGACCCGGCCGCAAACCCGGCCCTCGACCCGGCCGAGGACGTCACCGTCGATGACCCGGGCGCCGATGGCGGTCGACCACCGAACCTGCCCGTCGACCGGGGCCCGCACCACCCGCTCCGCCGACCGCCCACCAACGGTGCCGGGGACGCCGGTGTCGGCCGCCGCCGACCCGGTCCACAGCACTCGACCGAGGCGGGGGCCCCGTAGGGTCTCGACCACCGCGTGACAGTCCCGGCCCGCGGTGAACCCTGGCCCGAGAGCCACGACCAGCGGCCCATCCTCGATCGAGGTGTCGATGTTGCGCTTGGCCATCCGGGCGTCGACCACGAGGTCGGGTCGGGCCCCGGCCGGGAGCTCGGGCGACACGAGAACCGGCACGATCCGCTCGGGGTTGCCGGCCTCGCCGGCCCCTGGTCGGCTGCCGGCCAGGTCGAGCGCGGCCTCGAGCGACGACACCCGCCGGGCGACCATCCCCTCCACGCTCACCTCGCCGTCGGCCACCGCGCTCGACACCGCCACCGTGCGGCGGACGGTCATCGGCGCCGCCAACTCGGTGACGATGACCCCGCACCCGGCACGGTGCAGCCGCCACACCACGCCGGTGGCGAGGTCGCCGCCGCCCCGCACCACGCAGCGGATCCCCTGCAGGCCGGTCACGTCGGCGGGTCGGCCCGCTGGTGGGCGATCACCTCGGCCATGATCGACACTGCGATCTCCGACGGTGTCTCCGCTGCAATCTCCACCCCGATGGGAGCGTGGACCCTCACGAGGTCGGCCTCGTTCACCCCGGCGGCGACCAGCTTGCTGCGGGTGGTGGTCCAGCGCCGCTCGCTGCCCATCAGGCCGACGTAGGGCGTGGCGGTGGCGAGCAGCGGGGGGAGCAGGTCGACGTCGAGGGCCACGTTGCGGGTGACCATCACGACCCACGTGTGGCCATCGACCGGGTGGGTGGCGAGCGCATCGCCGATCGAACCGGAGACCACGGTGACGTCGCTCCCGTCGCCGGTGGCGATCGTCGACTCGGCCGTCTCGGCCAGCTCGGCGCGGTCGTCCCACGCCACGACCCGGTAGCCGAGCCACGAGGCGAGCTCCACCACCGACCGGCCGACGTGGCCGATCCCGAGCACGAAGATGGTCGACGTCGGCATGTGCGGCTCCAGGAACAGCTCCACCTCACCACCGCACACGCCGGGGTCGCCGGTGGTGGGGTCGAGCAGCGAGTAGGTCAGGCGGCGGGCCGACCCGACGGCCAACGCATCGAGCGCTTCGGCCACCACCCGGCTCTCCATCTCGCCCCCGCCGATGGTGCCGGCGATCCGGCCGTCGGGGTAGACGAGCATCTTCGAGCCGGGCCGGCGGGGCACCGACCGACGGCTGTCGACCACGGTGGCCAGCACCACCGGTTCCCGCCGTTCGATCGCCGCCAGCAGCTCGGCCAGGATCTCGGCGCTCACCGTGACTCCACCTCGCCATCGGCGACGACCCATCGCACCGGCCGAGTTCGACGTGCTCGGCGTGCTCGGCGTGCTCGACGTGCAGCCCGGTCGGTCACGACCGGCCCCACAGCCGGTCGGCCTGCTCGTGGGCGGCCGCCCGCATCGCGCCGAGGTCGGCGTCGAGCACCTCGCCGTTGCGGACCCGCCACCGGCCGCCGACCATCACGTCGCTCACGTGGGTGTGGTTGCGCCACAGCACGAGCTGCTCGACGAGGTTGTGGTCGGTGGTGGGCGTGGGGAACACCGAGTCGACGAGCTGCAGGTCAGCCCGGTAACCGACGTCGAGCCGGCCGACGTCGTCGACGCCGAGCGCGGCGGCCCCGCCCTCGGTGGCCATGGCCAACACCGTGGCGGCGGGCATGGCGCCGGGATCGAGGAGGCGGGCCTTGTGGAGCAGGAACGCGCCGCGCATCACCTCGAAGAAGTCGTTGACGTAGCCGTCGGTGCCGAGCCCGACGGTCACGCCAGCATCGAGCAGTTCGGGGATCGGGGCGATCCCGCCGCCGACCTCGCAGTTGGCGAGGGGCATGTGGCTGACCCGCACCCCCCGCTCCGCGATGATCGCCCGCTCCCGATTGGAGAGCTGCACGCACTGGCTGGCCAGGAACCGGGGTCCGGCGACGCCGATCTGGTCGTAGTGCTCGAGCGTTCGCTTGCCGAGGTGCTGCTCGCTCCACTCGGGCTCGTGGACCCCCTCGTTGCAGTGGGCGTGGTAGCTGACGTCGTGCTGGGTGGCGAGGTCGACCGCCCGTCGGATGAACGGTTCGGAGCAGGTGAACACGGTGTGCCAGCACATCAGGCCCGACACGAGCTCGCTCTCGTCGCCGCGGCACGCCTCGATCAGGTTGGTGTTCTCGATCAGGCCCCGCTCGGCGATCGCCTCGCCGGCCCGCTCGGTGGCTTCGAAGCTGAGCACCGCCCGGATGCCCCGCCGCTCGGCCACCTCCTTCTCGGCGAGGAGGGCGTCGGGGAGGGCGTTCGGCGCTTCGAGGATGTCGTAGAACGTGGTCGTGCCGGAGCGGAGCAGCTCGGCGCAGACCCAGTCGGCGGCGGTGGCGATCATGTCCACGTCGAGGGCGTCCTCGACCTTGGGCCACCAGTAGTCGTCGAGGAAGCTCCAGAACCCGTCGGGGGCGGCGTCGACGGGGATGCCGTGGGCGAGCACGCCGTAGAGATGGACGTGGGCGTTGACGAAACCGGGCAGTGCCACCCGGTCGGGAGCGACGACCGCCTCATCCTCGGGGTGGTCGGCCAGGAGCTCGGCGTGGGAACCGACGGCCGTGATCCGACCGTCGACGATCCGCACCCCGAACCCGGCGCGGGCAGGCTCGGCGGCCGACGTCACCAGCCAGTCTGGTAGCACCACGGTCATCCCGTGCAGTGTGCCATGGCGGCACGCCAGCCCAAATTTGTGGACTCTGCAGCGCTCAGCGCTGTCAAACGCACAAATTTCGACGAGATGGTGGGTGGGGGTGAGCCGACCTCAACCGGGGACGAGCACGAGCTGCTCCGGGCCTCGGAGGGTCGACGACTGCTTCCAGCGGGTCGAGGTGTGGTCGATGGTGTAGTCGCCGAAGCGGTCGACGATCGCCTGCAGCCCGACGCGGAGCTCGAGCCGGGCCAGGGCTGCGCCGAGGCAGTGGTGGATGCCGTGGCCGAACGACAGCGGGTTGGGGTCGGGCCGTTCGAGGATCAGGTCGCCCGGCCGGTCGTAGACGCGGGGATCGCGGTTGGCCGCGCCGAACTGGACGAGCACGTTCGAGCCGGCGGGGATCGTCGACTCCCCCACGGTGAGATCCCGCACGGTGTGGCGGGGGTCGGTCCGGACCGACGAGTCGTAGCGGATGAGCTCCTCCACCGCGTTCGGCCACAACGAGGGATCGTCGCGGACGAGCTGGCGTTGATCGGGGTTCCGTTCCAGGGCCAACGCGGCGAGCCCGAGGAGATGCGTGGTGGTCTCGTGTCCAGCGCCGGCGAGGAGCGCGATCATCGCGATCAGCTCGTCGTGGCTCAACCGGTCGCCGTCGTCCTCGGCCTCGACGAGGGCGGTGATCAGGTCGGCCTGCGGGTCTGCTCGCCGCTCGTCGGCCAGGGTGCCGTAGTAGTCGAAGAGGTCGTCGATCACGGCGTCCATCCGGCCGGCGTCGAAGCCTCGGAACGGGTCGAGGAACTTGACGATCTCCGCCGTGGTCCGCCGCGACCACTCCCACCGCTCGCGGGGCACGCCGAGCAGTGTGCCGATCACGTTGACCGGCAGCGGGATCGCCAGCGCTGGCACGAGGTCGAAGGGGCCACCGCCGGCTCGCTCGGTGGCGTCGTCGAGGAGCTCGTCGACCAGCTCGACGGTCCTCGCCTCCATGTCGCGGACCCTGGCCGGGGTGAACGCCCGGTTGACCAGGCGGCGGAGGCGGGTGTGATCGGGCGGGTCCCGGAAGAGCATGAAGTCGGTGAAGAACCGCTTCGACCGGTCGCTCAGCTTCCGGTAGGGGCTCACCTCGAGCAGGGTCTCGATCTGCGAGGCGCTGACCACGGCGTCGGACGAGAGGACCTGGCGGGCCTCCTCGTAGCCGAACACGAACCACTGCTGGTAGATCCGGCGGTACACGACGGCGCCGTCGTTCCGCATCCGCTCGAGCACGGGATACGGGTCGGCCAGGGTGGCCGGGTCGAGCGGGCTGCCCCACGGGTCCCTGGCGAAGACCAGATTGGCCAGCCACGGTTTCGAGCCGACGGCCCGTATGGCCGGGAAGATCAACCGTTCGATGCGCATCGTTTCCCCCTCAGGACCTCGACCCAGGACGATCCGTTCCAGGCCGCTTTGTGAAGACTTTCACGAATTGGTCGCGGGGTGGAGGATCGAATGGCTGTGACATCCATCTCAGCCGTGCGCTCGACCGTCGACCAGCTCGACCACCCGATCCGCAACCGCGGCCAGGCTGGCGTCGTGGGTGGCGACCACGGCGGCGATACCATCGCCGCGGACGACCGTGGCCAGCAGCTCGATGATCTCCCGCCCCGTGGTGGAGTCGAGCTGACCGGTGGGCTCGTCGGCCAGCAACAGCCGAGGCCGGTTGGCCAACGCCCTGGCGATGGCCACCCGTTGCTGCTCGCCGCCGGACAGCTCGGCGGGCCGGTGGTCGGCCCGATGGTCGAGCCCGACCAGTTCGAGGAGGTGCTCGGCCCGGCGGCGCCGCTCGGTCACGTCGCGCCGCACGAGCCGCATCGGCAGCTCGACGTTCTCGACCGCCGAGAGCATCGGCAGCAGGCCGAACGACTGGAAGATGAAGCCGATCTTCGTTCGCCGAACCTCGGAGCGGTCGGTCTCGCCGAGGTCGGGTAGCGACGCACCGTCGAGCTCCACCGTTCCCGACGTCGGCTCGTCGAGCCCGCCCAACAGGTTGAGGAGCGTGGTCTTGCCGCTCCCCGATCGGCCCCGGACCACCACCACCGAGCCGGCGTCGACCAGCAGCGTGACCTCCCGCACGGCCCGGACCTCGATCGGCCCCTGCTCGTAGGTCCGGGTGAGCTCCTGGGCGGCGAGAACCGGCGTCACCGGTCGACCCCCCGGGCGCCGTCGACGGCGGGAGGCTCGCGATCGGGCCACACGTTGATGTGATCGGGGTCGAGCGTGAGCCGGACCCGCTGTCGCAGCTCGAGGGCCTCCAGGTAGTCGTGGGGGAGCTGCAGCCGGCCGACGCGGTCGAGCACGGCGAACTCCTCGGCCACCAGATGCGAGCCGCCGACGCCGTCGGTCTCGGTTCGACGTAGCACCTCGCTGCTCGTCCGTCCGTCGCGGATGGCGACCGTGCGGTTGACGTGATCGGCGATGAGCGGGTCGTGGGTGACCACCACGGTCGTCACCCCCTCCTCGCGGTTGACGGCGCGCAGCAGCTCGACGACCTCGCCAGCGGTCTCGCTGTCTAGCTCGCCGGTGGGCTCGTCGGCCAGCAGCACCCGCGGCTCGTTGGCCAGGGCCACCGAGATGGCCACCCGCTGCTGCTCACCTCCGGACAGCTGGGACGGGCGGTGATCGAGCCGATCGCCCAGCCCCACCCGGTCCAGTAGCTCCCTGGCCCGGGCTCGTGCCGCAGGGCGGGACCGACCGTCGAGCGCCATCGGCAGCTCCACGTTCTCCCTCGCGCTCAGGTAGGGCAGGAGGTTCCTGGCGGTCTGCTGCCACACGAAGCCCACGACCCGGCGGCGGTAGTGGGTCCGCTCACGGGCCGACAACTTCAGGAGGTCGGCGTCGGCAACGCGGGCGTCACCGGCGGAGGGCACGTCGACACCGCCGAGGATGTTCAGCAGGGTCGACTTCCCGCTCCCGGAGGCACCGATGATCGCGATCAGCTCGCCCTCGGCCACCTCGAGGTCGAGGCCCTGCAGGGCCACCGCCTCCAGCTCGGCGGTCTTGTAGATCTTGACCAGGTTGTTGCACTCGATCAGCGCCGACACATCAGACCTCCCCCATGCTGAGCGTAGGTGGCCGCACCCGACCTCGCCGGCGGCCGACGAGGTGCCACGTCGACGCGACGACCGTGACGATCGCGCCGCCGCCGACCGCGATCGCCGGAAGGACGAGCGCCACCAGCGGGCCCCGGTCGGCGCTCCAGAGATCGACGTCCACCGGCAGCGACCCGCCGGAGAACGCCGACAGCCCGAGCGCCGGTTCCAGCAGCCACAGCAGCCCGCCCGCGACCGCAGCGCCGCCCGCTGCCGCCGCCGCGACCGGTACGAGCTGCTCGATCGCGGTCACCCCTGCGGCCTGGCGGGAGTCGAGGCCCATCGTGGTCAGGAGACCCAGGTCGCACTGCCGGGCGGGAGCGGCGATGGCCGACGTCGCGACGACCACCAGCACCGCCAGTGCCAACGAGAGCCCGGCGAGCACACGCAGACCGCGATCGGTCCAACGCAGGAACGGATCGGCGAGGAGCGCAGCCCGATGTGCGAACCGGTCGGCCGACACCACCGATCGGTCGATCTCGTCCACCCGATCGACCAGAGCCGAGGCCGACGCGGCGTCGGCGGTGTCGACGAACGCGACCGTCGTGGGGGCCGCCACCGACGGGTACCGGGCCCGAAGGGCCTCGAGGTCGATGACGACGAGCGGGAGGTCGCCCGTTGCCGTCGGCATCGCCGCGGTGGCGACGATCTCGAGCGGCACCCGGACGATGCCGAGCTGGACGTCGTACCGGTCGCCGACTCCGGGGCGCTCGCCCGACAACCACCCTCCGGAGGCGACGGCGGGGAGCGGCTCGTCGGCCGCGACCGACGACGAGGCGGTAAGCGAGGCGACCGGTTCGAGACCGACGGGGGATTCGGCCAGTACGGCTCGGTACCGCTCGACGTCGACCGCGAGGAGGTCGAGCGGGAGCGCGTCGGGCGGGGTGATCACGCCGGTCGCTGGCGACTCGAAACCGGCAGCGACGGTTCCGGTGGCCTCGATCTCCGCCACGACGGCCGCCGGCAGCGCACCCTCGACCTCCTCGGCCCGCAGGGCGATGTCGGCTCCGACCTCGTGCCAACCGTTGGCGTTCTGCGCCGCGGCAACCGCGGCCCGCACGCCGGACGCGAAGCCGGCGAGACCGACGGCGACCACCACGATCACCACCGCCGATCGGGTGGCCGGGCCCTGGGCGACGAGCCGGCGGAGACCGACGAAGGGCACCGGGCCCCGTCGATGTCGAGCGAGTGACGCGGCGGCCTCGACGAGGGGTCTCAGGATCCGGACGATGACGAGCCCGCACGCCAGGCCGACCAGCGGCGGCGTCAGGGCCATGAGCCAATCGACGTCGGCGCCGGAGCGGGCCAGCGCCGAGAGCGACCCGGCGCCCCGCGGCGACGGGGCACCGGCGACGTCGGTCGGCGATGCGCCGACCAGGCCCAGCTCCACACGACGGCGGACCAGCACCACCGTCACGATGGCGAGCGTCACCACGGCCCCGTCGCGGACAGCGCTGCGGGCGGCCGCGAGCCGGGAGTCGGTCACCCCCGGGTCGGCGAACGGGTCGGACCGGGCCGCTGAGCGAGGTCCGGTGATCGTCCCCGCCGCCGCTCGATCGGCGGCTCGCCACACCGCGGCCGTCACACCGCCGATCGTGGCGACGAGCACCGCGCCACCGGCAGCGAGCGCCCGCGACCATCGTCCCTCGTCGACCAGGAGGGCGGCGACGGCGACGGCGACGACGCCAGCCGGTACCGACACCGCGGCACCGTGCCAGAGCCCGGCGACCCGGAGCCCCCCTCGGCCGGCACCCCGATCGAGCAGGAGGCGCATCGACTCGCGATGACGGCTCGCGGCGAGCGACGCGAGCACGAACGCAGCCGCCGCCGACACGGCGAGCAGGCCGGCGTAGGCCGACGACAGGAGCCCCACGGTCAATGCCCGTTCGACGAGATGCTGGCTGATGATCTCGGGGAGCAGTGTGACGACCTCGGTCTGGCCGGTGCCGAGCTTGTCGATGTCGGCCGCGAGGTCGGCGGCCGTCGTCTGGTCGATGCGGTCATCGTCGACGTCGAACCGCCAGGCGAAGTCGAAGTGGACGCCGGGCACGTCCCTCAGCATCGGGCCGAAGTCGGCGACGTCGGTGGTCGCCCTGGCCTGGATGAATCGGAAGTCGGGGCTCTCGATGATCCGGGGACGGTGTAGCGAGTCGTCGCCGAACCAGTAGCCGTCGACCGGATCGCTGAGCTCGACGATGGCCGTGACCTCGGCCAGGAGCAGCCGGTCGAGCACACCGGTGGGGATGAACGCCCACCGGGGGTGGTCGGCGGCGGGCCGCAGCACGACCGTGTCGCCGAGCTCCACGAGCAGATCCTCGGCGGTGCGGGCGGTGAGCGAGATCTCATAGACCGGCACGTCGGTGACCGCACACGCGGCCTCGCCGTCTGGGTGGTCATGACCGGCCCCCCGATCGTCGTCTGGGTCATCGCCGTCGGCTGGTTCCTCGGCGGCTGGATCGGCGGTGGCGGTGGCGGCCTGGGCGGCCTCGAACGCCTCCACGTCGGTGATGTCGGCGGGGCACTCCGGCCCGACGAGCAGCGGCCTCGTCGACCGTCGGCCCGGCGGCTGGCCCTCGACCACCGCGGTCTCCCCGTCGAGGTCGCTCTGGAACCGGAAGCGCAGGGTGCGGATGAACGGGCCCGGGTCCTGGTCGGGAAAGGAGCTGACGGAGAACGGGGGTGACTCCACCACGAACTCCTGGGCGGTGATCGTGTCTTGCACCGCCGGCGGCATCTCAGCGTCGAAAAGGCGCTGCCCCTCGGCCGCGATGGGGGCCAGCGGATCGTCGTCGGGGCCCGCCGGGAGACGATCGTCGGCCAGGAACTGGATGTTGGCGGCCCGAGGGTCGGCCGTGGCGACGGCGACCGCCAGATCCTCGTCCGACACCTGGTCGAGCAACCGGGTTCCGGTGGTCACCAACACGGCCGCCACCAACGCCACGGCGAGCAGCCCTGTCGTGGCCACCGGCTCGGACCGCACGACGCGGGCCCACACCCGAGCACCGGCGCGGAGACGTGATCGCCCCGGCATCACATCGACCCGTCCCGGAGGCCGATGGCGAGCGACTCCTGTCGTCGTCGCCGGGAGCTGAGGGCGACCGCGGGCAGCAGGGCGACCAAGGGGGCCATCACCACGATGGCGATCGTGGCCAGCGGGTAGCGCGGCACCGCCGGCGGTACGGCCGGCTCGCCACCCTGCCCGATCGAGATCAGCGGGAGGACCGACGCCGAGAGCGCGAGTCCGACCAGGACGCCGAGCACGATCCCGACCGCCACCATCGCCAACTGCTCGGCGACCATCCACCGGACGAACTGGTGGGGAGCCAGCCCGAGCGCCCGCAGGAGCGTGAACTCGTCGCGGCGCTCCCTCGCGGCTACCGCGGTCACGGCGAGGAACACCAGCACCGCGAACGCCGTGGCCACGGCGAACCCGATGAAGAACGCGCCGATCGTGGCCAGCGCCGCCGGATCGGTGGTCAGCTCGACGTAGCGGAGCTGGCGACTCGTCACATCGACCGACTCGAACGGCGCTTCGGCGAGGACCGCCGCCGTCGCCGCCACCGGCGCGTCGTCGGTGAGCAGGAGCCAGTACTCGTCGGCATCGCGGATCGGTGCTCCCGGCTCATAGGCGACGAGCTGCGCCGACGGCAGGTCGACGATCACCGCATGGCTCGCCGCAGGGTCCACCGTGGGAAAGGCGTCGACGGTTCCGATCAGCGTCACGCCGCTGCGGTCGAGGCGGAGCGGTGGCAGGTCGAGCGAGTCGCCCACCGAGCTGCGGCTCTCCGACAGCCAGGCGCTCGACGCGACGGCGGGCAACGTCGGGGGCGTCGACCAGGGACCCACCCGGACGTTGAACAGGATCCGGGCGTCCGAGAACTCGTTGACCGAGGCCGTCTCCAGCGACAGGGTGAGCGCGCCCTCGCCGTCGGTCACCGAGATCGACGGGAGGCCAGCGGTCGAGCCCTCAGCTCTGGCCGATGCGACCCAGGACGGCGATTCGCCCTCGGCGGTGATCAGCGGTCCCAGCGTCGACTCGCCGTCGGGCGCGATCGTGGTGAGCTCGGCGAGCTCCACGGTCACGAGACGGGTCGCCGACCGCGGTGCCGGGAGCCGGAACTCGATGTCGAGGAGGGTGAGTGGGTAGGCCGGGGTCGCATCGGCGCCGTCCAGCCCGACGAGGTCGACACCCATGACCTGCGGGCCGGCGTTGGCCTCCACCGTGCCGAGCCGGAGCCGATGGATCCGATCGTCGCCACCCTGGACCACGACGTGCAGCTCGGCCCGGAATCCCACCGGCAGATCATCGAGCGGCTCCTCGACCGCGTCGACGGTGATCGTCAACCGCTCGGGCCGGCCGGGCAGCGGGATGCTCGGCGGCTGGGGACGGGCGGCGACCAGCTCGTCCATGAACCCGCCGAACCCGGCAGCCTGATCGGGCCGGATCGCCACGGCGTCGTCGGCCTTGGCCGCATCGAGCAGGAGGAACGTCCCCTGGCGGTCGGAGCCGGGGAGCTGACCGAGGGCGCGCTCGACCGGCATCGACGACACCACCGGGTCGAGCGCCTCATGGGTGGCCGACAGATGGAGGTCGGCCATGGAGTGGCCGGTTCGGCGGTTCGGCTGGAGGCGCACGTCGGCCCCGACGTGATGGTCGGCCTGGTCGGCTTGGGCCCGCTCCCAGGTGGCGGCGTACCCGGCGGCGAAGAGGCCGAGGCTCACCGCCATGACGAGGAGGAAGACGGCGCGGGCCTGGCCACCGGCCCGTCGGGCGAACTGCCACCCGGTGAGCGCCCCGATCACCGACCGGCCGCTCGTGGCCGCCCGCTCACCGAGCCGGGCCAGCAGGGGCACGAGGCGGAGCGTCAGCACGGCACCGGTCAGCAGCCCCAGCGCCGGGGTCACCACGAGCACCGGGTCGATGCGGAACCGGTCGGCCAGGCCACCGACCGGCGTCGAACCGAGCGTACGGAGTTGCCAGAACGCGACCGCGGTCAGCGCCACGAGGGCGACGTCGACGCCGATGCTCTGGGTGAGCTGGCGAACCCGCCGCCGCCGATGGTGACCGACCGGATCGACGATCGGGGCCGCGGGCCGGATGGACGGCCAGACCAGCACGAGCATCACCACCAACGCAGCCACCGCGACGGCTGCGACCGCGCCACGGGTGATCGCAGCCTCGACGGCGAGATCGATGGTGGCCAACGGACCGAATCGGCTGAGCAGCCGGAGCAGCCACGCCGCGACCCAGGGGGCGGCCACCGCCATGGGTACCACGAGGACCACCGCTTCCAGCCAGGCGAAGGCGGCGAGCTGCCGTCGTCCGATCCCCCTCGCCTCCAGCAACGTCGATTCACGTCGGCGGGTCTCCACAACCAGCCCCGCGCCGATCCCGAGCGCCATCGCCGACAGCAGGGCCAACTGGGCCACCACGGCGTTCACGCCGGATCTGGTCACGGTGAGCGAGCGTTCCGTCTCCAACAGGACGGTGGGAAGCACAGTCTCGACCTCGAGCCCACCGGTGGTTCTGGCCGCGGCAGGGTCCAGCTGACCGATCGCCTGCTCGAGTTCCGTCGGGAGGCGGGCGACGGGCTGGCGCAGCTCGTCGATCGAGGAGAGCGTGAGCTGATCGAGGGCCGGATCGACGACCCAGGTGGCCACGAGTCGCTGGGCTCCGACCGGGCCGCCGGGGCCGAGAACCGACGTGTCGACCACGAACGGACCGATCGTGCGGATCGTCCGGCTGAGCTCGACACCATCGGTCAGCAGCTCGTCGTCCAGCCAGAACGGGTCCTCGGGATCGACGGGCTCGTACAACCCGACCACCCGGACCACGATGTCGCGGTCGTCCCGCCGATCGGTGATCGCGATCTCATCGCCGACGACCAGGTCGATCGCCGACGCCGCCCCCGCCACCAGGGCGGCGGTCACCACCGTGCCGTCGCTCGCCGCCGGCGTCGGCCATCGCCCATCGAGCAACGTGGCGTGGTCCTCGATGCCGACCGGGGCGCTGACGACCGCCACCGTCGACCGCTCGGCGTCGCTGTCGTCACCGTCGAGCGACCGCAGGTCATAGGTCGAATCCGATTCGACCCGGCGAACGATGGCAGCGCCGGTGGAAGCGGTCGCCGACGCCGACTCGCCGGTGACCGCTCCGTCGACGGTGCCGTAGTGGCGCGGATCGACTCTGGCCTCGACGACGATCGTCGACCCGGCGGCCGGGACGTCGGCCAGGATCCGCTGGAGCGCCCCCCGGGTCACCGAAGCGGTGTAGATCGGGGCGGCCGCCAACTGCACCATGGCCGCCAGGACCGTGAGGCTGAGGACCGCCAGCATCAAGCGGTCGTCGACGAGTCGGCGCACCACGACGCGCCCCGCGGTGATCCAGAACGCAGCCATCAGGGTGCAGGGAACGCTACACGCCGCCGATCGCCCCGGCCGGCCGGCGACCGATCAGCAGTGACCCGGTGGCGGTGGCTCGTAGGCGGTGGCTCGCTACGCCGACCGGAGCGCAGCGAGCACCCGTTCGGGGGTGAAGGGGAGATCGTCGATGGCGGTGCCGGTGGCGTTGAGGATCGCGTTGCGCACGGCCGGGGCCACGCCGTCCTTCGGGATCTCGGCCACCGCCTTGGCCCCGAACGGACCCGAGTCCTCCATGGTCTGCACGAGGTACACGACGGTCTCTGGCATCTCGTCGGCCCGGTAGATCTTGTAGGGACCGAACGACGGGTTCACCATGCGCCCGTCGGCGTCGAGCACCATCTCCTCGCAGTGGGCGTAGCCGAGGGCCTGGATCATGCCGCCCTCGACCTGACCCGACGCGGTGATCGGGTTGATGGCCACCCCGCAGTCGACCGCCATGACCAACTTCGTGACCGTCACCTGCCCGGTCTCGACGTCGACCTCGACCTCGGCGAGCTGGGCCGCGAACGGCGGCGGGCAGTCGGGCGACACGTGGGAGGCGGTGCCCATGATCTGCTCCTGGTCCTGCCAGTGCAGCGAGTCGAGGGCGATGTCCTCCAGGCTGACCGACCTTCCGTCGGGAGCGTAGGCCCGCTTGTCGCGAAGCTCGATCGTGCAGGGCTGGTCGACGTCGAGCAGCATCGCCGCCCGCTCCTTCAGCCGGTCCCGCACCGCCTTGGCCGCCTGGAGGGCGGCGGTGCCGGAGATGAACGTGGTGGAGCTGGCGTAGGCGCCGGTGTCGAACGGGGTCATGTCGGTGTCGGAGGAGTACACCTTGATGTCGTCGAGGGGCACGCCGAGCACCTCGGCGGCGATCTGGCCGAGCACGGTGTCGGCGCCGGTGCCGAGATCGGTGGCGCCGACGAGCATGTTGAACGACCCATCGTCGTTGAGCTTGATCGAGCAGCCGCCCATGTCGAGGAAGGGGATGGCGGTGCCGTGCATGCAGAACGCGAAGCCGAGACCGCGGCGGATGTGGGGCCGGTCGGCCGGGGCTTTCCAGCCGTCGTCGTGGCGCCGGTGCCACCCGATCTCCCGGAGGCTCTGGGCCACGCACTCCTCGATGCCCGACGACATCACCTTCGGGTACTCGTCGAGCTCGCCCTCCACCACCGCCCGCTCGCCGAGGTGGGGGGCGATGTCGATCTCGGACCCCACCGTCACCCAGTTCTTCCGTTTGAACTCGACCGGGTCGAGGCCGAGCTCGTGGGCAACGTCCTCCAGGTGGGCTTCGAGCGCGAACTCGGCCTGGGGCGCGCCGTAGCCCCGGTAGGCGCCGGGGACCGGGATGTTGGTGTAGACCACGTCGCAGTCGAACCGCTTGTTGGGCGCGTTGTAGGAGGTGAGGCCCCGCAGCCCGCTCACGGTCTGGACCGTGTAGCCGTGGGTGCCGTAGGGGCCGGTGTTGCCGATCAGGTGCATGTCCTGGGCGATGAGCGTGCCGTCGGCGTCGACCGCGGTGCGGTAGGTGATCGTCTGCGGGTGCCGGGTTCGGCTGGAGACGAACTCCTCCTCCCGGTTCAGCTCGAGCTTCACCGGCCGGCGGGTGGCCTTGGCCAGGTGGCCGACGATGTCCTCGATCAGCATCTCCTGCTTGGCCCCGAACCCGCCCCCGATGCGGGGCTTGATGACCCGCACGTCCTTGATGTCCATGCCGAGCAGGGGGGCCACCATCCGGCGGGTGTGGAACGGCACCTGGGTGGCGGTACGGATCACCATGCGCTCGTCCTCGTCGAGCCAGGCGATCGAGATGTGGGGCTCGATGGGGCACTGCTGCACCTGGTGGACCCGGAAGGTCTGCTCGAACACCCGCTGGTCGGGGTGCTCGGCTGCCGCGGCCAGCGCGGCGTCGACGTCGCCCCGCTCGGCGCCGATGTGGTGGACGATGTTGCGGGCTGCGTCGTGGATCTCCTCGGTGTCGTCCTCGTCGTGGATGACGGGGGCGCCGGGTTCCATCGCCTCCCGCTCGTCGAAGACGGCGGGGAGCACGTCGTAGGTGACGTCGATCAGTCGGACCGCTTCCTCGGCGATGGCCGGGGTCTCGGCTGCCACCACCGCCACCCGATCGCCGACGTGGCGGACCTTGTCGTCGAAGCTGACCTGGTCGTGGGGATGGGGGTTGGGCCAGCTCTGGCCACCGGACGCGTACTTGATCCTCGCCACGTTGCCGTGGTGGAGCACGGCGTGCACGCCGGGTAGGGCCCGCGCCTTCGAGTCGTCGATGGCCACGATCCGGGCATGGGCGTGAGGGCTGGTGAGGAGCTTGGCGTGGAGCAGGCCCCGCAGCTCGATGTCGTCGGTGAAGGCGGGGTTGCCCTTCACGAGGCGGAGGGCGTCGACCTTCACCTCGGGCTGGCCGACGACGGCCATGTCCGGCACGTCCTGGGAGGGGACGAGGCGGGGCACGGCATTCGACGCCTCGGGGGCCGGGTCGGTCGGGTCGTGGGGGACGGCGTTGGTGCCGTCGGTCATCGGTTCGAGCACGAGCGGCCCGAACGGCTCGGTCTCCTCGCCCCGGAGCACGGCGGCAGCCCGGAGGACCGCCTCCACCGGCTTGCTGTAGGCGGTCTCCCGGTCGAGGATGCCGGCGAGCATGTCCCGCACGTGGGCCTCGGTTGGGTTCGGGTCGGCGTCGAGCAGGGCGAGCGTGCCGAGCACCATCGCCCCCACGGAGTAGCCCGACTGCATCGCCCCGGTCGCGGCGAACGCGGCCTGGATCGGGTGGAGGTCGGGGCTGGTGTTGAGGCTCTCGACGGTGACGATGTCGTGTCCGGCGAGTTGGGCGGCGAGGAGGTTGTCGGTGCTGGTGAGCCGCCCGTCGATCAGGACGGCCGACGCCCCGGTCTCGCCGGTGTCGGATCCGAACCGCACGCTGACCATGCCCTGGCTCCGGAGGAGCTGCAGCCCGGTCTCGTGGGGCTCGATGGTGATCGTCCGCTCCTCGCCGTTCAGCCGGAGCGCGATCTCGGGCCGAGTGGGCACGCCGCCGACCGCGGCCGCGAGGTCGGCCGGCGTCGGCGACGGCGTCTCGGCGCTGACGGCCCCGTCACCAGCACCGTGGCCGGTATCGGCGGCGGCGCCATCGGCCCCTGCGGGGTCGGCGTCGAGCGCGGCGATGGCGCGGGCGGTGAGGACCGTGGCGAGGTGGCGGCGATAGTCGGCGGATCCGCGGAAGTCGGCGACAGCGTCGACGTCGACGCAGGCGGCGGCCACCTCGACCGGATCACCGGAGGCGGCGAGGACGGGCACCGGGCCGACGCCGGTGAGACCCACCGCGAGCTCACCCACCCCGCCC
Source organism: Acidimicrobiales bacterium (assembly GCA_965216205.1). Taxonomy (GTDB): domain Bacteria; phylum Actinomycetota; class Acidimicrobiia; order Acidimicrobiales; family SZUA-35; genus CADEDH01. The sequence goes on from OZ244139.1 coordinate 5,181,057, forward strand.
GATGCGTCGGGCGAGCGCCGACGGGCCACCGCAGCCACGATGGGCACGTCGGCCGGGGTCCGGCCGGTGCCGGCGGAGGCGCCGACGCCGGTCGGGTCGACGGTGACGGCGGTGACGAGCTCACCTGCGCTGGGTCCGTCGGCGAGGAAGTCGGCGAACGGCAGCGGGTCGCGGTCGTGGAGCTCCACCACTGCGTCGTGGACGAGCAGACCGGCGAGCAGGGCGCTCTCATGTCCACGACCGGCGACCAACCCGCCGATGGTCGCCTGATGACGGATCGTGCTGGGCAGCTCCCGTAGAGCCAGGTTCCGGAGCAGCGCCGGGACCCGCTCGTCGTCGACGAGCTGACCAACCGTGACCATCGCCCCGAGCCGGAGGCGGCCGTCGCTGGCGGGGGGCTCGATGTGGTCGAGATCGAGGGCTTGCAGGTCGACCAGGATCACACCCGAGTCACGGGAGGTCCGGGCGTCGGGCACCGCGACGGTGCCTCCGCCGAGCACCCGTGCATCGCCCGCGGTGAGCAGGGCGGCCGCTTCGTCGAGGGTGGAGGGTCGGTGGTAGGCGACAACGCTCGGCATCCCCGCAAGATACCCGAGCCCCCGCGCGCCGCCCGCAGGCGGGGCTCCGAACCCCGTCGGATTCGACGACCCCTCGCCCGCTCGTCTGCAGGTAACCACAAAAGGGGGTCCACCACTTTCCGCCTATGGGTTGCAAGGGTTTCTCTTGTCTTCAAGGGCTTGAACCCTGGGGCCGATCAGGGCGGGATCGGAAAGGCGGACATGGCGGACGACGAGGACGTGCAAGAAGAAGCGCCGGACGACGCGGACGACGGATGATGATGATGACGACGACGACCAAGAAGACGACGAGACCGAGGGCGAAGAAGACGACGAGTCAGGTGATTGGCACAAGAACTTCCTGCTCGTTCTCAGCTACGGCACCCTCGCGTTCTTCGTTGTGACGGATCCGGCCGGGGCGGCGGAACTCGGCCGAAACATCGGCCACTTTCTCGGCGAGCAGGCGGCTTCTGTGGTCGAATTCCTCGATGCCACGTTCGCCGAGACGCCGACCGACTCCTGAGCCGTGGTGTCGGGCAGGGGCTCATCGGCGCATGCTCGTACCCGGCACTACAGTCGCCTCCACGACACAGGCGGAAGCTGCGGGCCACCGGCAGCCCCGCAACCGCAGAACGGGAGTTACCGATGGCGGTCGACAACCAGTACTACACCCATGAGCACCACGGTGATTACGAGCTGATCTCGGTCGGCCGTCTCGAGCTCGAAGACGGCGGCGTCATCGAAGACTGCCACCTCGCAGTGGCGACACACGGCAGGTTGAACGATGCGAAGGACAACGCCATCGTCGTCCCTACCTGGTACTCGGGAACCCACCAGATCTGGCGCGACGCCTACATCGGGCCCAGCCACGCACTGAATCCGGAAGACTGGTTCATCGTCTCGATCAATCAGATCGGCAATGGGCTCTCCACCTCACCTCACAACGCACCCGATCCGATCGCCATGTCGGCGTTTCCCGACGTGCGGATCGGTGACGATGTGGTCGCCCAGGAGCGCCTCATGCGCGAGCACTTCGGCGTGGAGCGCATGGCTCTCGTGGTCGGTGGGTCGATGGGGGCGCAGCAGACCTACGAGTGGGCGGTCCGCTTTCCCGACCAGGTTGCTCGGGCAGCCCCGATCGCCGGCACTGCCCAGAACACCCCCCACGACTTCCTCTTCACCCGGACGCTCATGGAGACCATCACCTGCGATCCGGGCTGGAACGGCGGCGAGTACAGCTCCAACGCCGACGTGGTGGCCGGCCTCGAGCGGCACGCTCGGATGTGGGGCGTCATGGGTTTCTCCACCGAGTTCTGGAAGCAGGAGATCTGGCGGGCGCTCGACTTCGACTCGATGGACGCGTTTCTCGAAGGCTTCCTGCAGCCCTACTTCACCGCCATGGATCCGAACGACCTGCTGACGATGGCGTGGAAGTGGCAACGGGGCGACGTGGCCCGCAACACCGACGGCGACCTGGCCGCGGCGCTGGGCCGGGTCACAGCCAAGACGTTCGTGATGCCCATCGACGAGGACATGTTCTTCCCGCCGCGCGACTGCGAAGCCGAGCAGGCCATGATCCCGAACAGCGAGCTCCGGGTCATCGACGACCCGCTCGGCCACCTCGGCCTGTTCGCCGTCAATCCCGAGTACATGCCCCAGGTCGACCGCCACCTGGGCGACCTCCTCGGCCTCGACGCATAGCCAGCGCGTCGCCTTTCGACGCATGGACAGCGCCGAAATCCTGCAACGTCCGGCGGTCGGCTGGGTGAGAATCGAGCCACGGAGCTCGTGGTGCCAGCGTTGCCCTATCTCGACAGCTACTGCGCTGCCTTGCGGGCAGGCTGGTCGCCGAACACCCTCCGACCGGAGGCTGCGCTCGAGGAGCTCGAGCTCGTCAGCGCCGACACCGACGGCTTCCTCCGGCGGTTCTCGAACCTCGACGGCACAGCGCCACCGATCCGTCAGCCGGACGGCTCGTCCCGGCCGCGACTGCCGGGGTTCGCTCGATGGATGTGGGACGGTGGTTTCGCCGGTTCGATCAACGTTCGCTGGCAGCCGGGCACCCCGGCATTGCCGCCCCATGTTCTCGGCCACATCGGGTACTCGGTGGTGCCGTGGCGGCGTCGCCGGGGCTATGCCACCCGGGCCCTCGCCCAACTGCTGGCCGAGGTCGACGACATCGCCGAGCTCGATCTCCCGTTCGTCGAGCTGACGACCGACGACGACAACGTCGGCTCCCAGCGGGTCATCGAGTCCAACGGGGGTGCCTGGTGGAACGATTCCGGATGCCCGGCGAGCATGGCGGGGGCGGCGGCCTCCGCTATCGGATCGATCGATGAGTGCGCGGCACCCGTGATCGGCGTGGCGACCTCCGCCGGGGTAGCGAACCGCCGCGGTCACGCGCGTTTCGCAGCCGTGACTACGCTTCGAGCAGATGCTTCTCGAGCGGGAACGCCAACTCGCCGTGCTCCGCGAGCGACTGGACGCGGCCGAAGCGGGGGCGGGCTCGTTGGTTCTGATCGGCGGCGAGGCCGGTGCGGGCAAGACGACGCTCGTCACGTCGTTCATCGACCCGCTCGGTACCCAGGCGGTGGTCGGTGCCTGTGATCCGGTTTCGACGCCGGCGCCGTTGAGCCCGCTGCGGGACTTCCACGACGTCGGCGATCTCGCCAACCTCGACGTGTTCGCCGGCGTGGTCGAACGCTTCGGCCGATCGGCGGGCTCGACCGTGCTGGTTCTCGAGGACATCCACTGGGCAGACCAGGCCACCCTCGACTTCATCCGCTACATGGGGCGACGGGTCGGCGATGTCAAGCTGGTCGTGCTGTGCACCTTCCGCGACGACGAGGTCGGGCCGGAGCACCCCCTTCGCACGGTGCTCGGCCAACTCGCGAGGTTCCCGTCGACGGCGCGGCTCGACGTGCCGATGCTGACCGTCGACGCCGTGCGCCGGTTGACCGCATCCACGAGCCTCGATCCGGTCGAGCTCCACGCACTGACGGGAGGCAACGCATTCTTCGTGACCGAGATCGTCGCCGGAGGTGGGGTGCCGCCGGTGTCGCTCCGCGACGCGGTGCTGGCGCGGCTCGACGGTCTCGGCCCGGAGGTTCGTCGCGTCGTCGAAACGATCTCGATCTCACCTCGACCGCTCGACGTGCAGCGGACGCTCGCTCTCGGCAACGCCGCGGAGGCCATCGACGCTGCCGTCGCTGGTGGCGTCATCGTGCCTCGTGCCGGACTGCTCGGGTTCCGTCATGAACTGGCCCGCAGCGCGGTGGAGTCGTCCATCCCACCGGCCCGCCGCTACGAGCTGCACCGGGCCATGCTGCATCTGCTGCGCGACGACCCCGCTCCCGACCACGCTCGGCTCGCCCACCACGCGCTCGCCGCGGCGGACCCCGAGCTCGTCGCCGCCCACGCTCCCGTGGCCGCCCGCGAGGCCACCAGCCGTGGCTCGACGAGGGAAGCGGTGGCCCTCTACGAAGCGGTGCTGGACCATGGCGACGGGCTCGCGCCCGACGAGGCGGCAACCCTGCGCCAGGAGCTCGGTGTGCAGCTGATCGAGCTCGACCGACCAGCGGAGGCGTTGGTTCAGCTCGAAGCGGCACTCGCGCAGTTCACCGCCGCGGGCGACAGGCTCCGGCAAGCCGACGTGCTCCGCCAGGCCGGGCGCGCCCACGGCCACCTCGGCGATCCCGCCGCGGCGATGCGGGAGACGCTCCGGGCGGTGGAGCTGGCCGAACGGCACGAGCCGTCGGAACAGCTCGTGTCGGCGCTGAACACGGTCGCCTCGCTGGCGATGCTGGCTCGGCGAACCCGGGTGGGTCTCCCCTATGCCGAGCGGGCAGCCCACCTGGCCGCCGAGCTGCAGCTCCCGCGGGCGCTGATCTCCGTCGGGCACACCCGCGCCTGCCTCGAAGTGGTCGGCGGTGACGCCGACCTCGGTATCGAGCTGTTGACCCGCGCCGTCGAGGACGCGGGTGAGCTGAGCTTCGGCGATCGTCTGATCGCGTTGATCAATCTCGGCTCGGGGGCGGGCGAGGTCCGCCGTTACGAGACCGCCGTCGACGCGCTGGTGGCCGCCGAGACGTTCGGGGTCGCCCACGACCTCGACGCCAGCGTCGCCTACGCTCGTGCCTGGCTGGCACGGATCGCGTTCGAGCGGGGCCGTTGGGACGAGGCGGTGGCCTACGCGTCCCTCGTCGAGGCGACGGCGACGAACCGCAGCGGCTACTCGCTCCTCACGGCGCGGGGCGTGCTCGGCCGGGTTCGGGTGCGGCGGGGCGATCCCGGCGGCGCAGAGCTGCTCGCCGAGACCCTCGCCGGCTTCGAGGGGCACAACCTCCAGTACCGGTGGTCGCCGGTGGCCGGGTTGGCCGAGCACCATTGGCTCCGAGGCGAGATCGAGCCGATGATCGCGGTGCTGTCGGCTCCCTACGAGGAGGCGCTGGAAACGGAGAGCGCCTGGGCGCAGGGTGAGCTCGGCTACTGGCTGTGGAAGGCGGAAGGGCTCGACGCCAACAGCCCGCCGCCGCTGGCCGCGCCGCCGTATGCGGCCCAGATCGGTGAGCGGGCGGAGGAGGCCGCCGATCTCTGGGCTCGGATCGGATGTCCGTACGAGGTCGCGTTGGCCCGATCGGAAGGCTCACCGGAGGTCGCGTTGGAGGCGTTGGCGACGCTCGACTCGCTCGGCGCCAAGCCGTTGGCCGACCGTGTCCGGGCGGAGCTGCGGGCGGCCGGCGTCGACCGGGTGCCCCGGGGGCCGAGCCCAGCCACCCGGGCCAACCCTTGGGGCCTGACCGACCGCCAGGCCGAGGTGCTCGATCTGATCGTCGAGGGCCTCTCGAACAGCGAGATCGCTGGCCGGCTGTACGTCTCGAAGAAGACCGTCGAACATCACGTGTCGGCGGTGTACGCCAAGCTCGGCGTCGAGAGTAGAGCGCAGGCGATGGCTGCCGCCCGCTGAACGTTGCGGCGTAGGGGTGACGTCGGCCGATCTCGGGGTGCGCCCCGACGACGGCGAGCGTCCCGCTTCGTAGGTTCGGACGTGCCGGAACACGCCGGCCCGAAAGGAGTGACCATGCCTCGCTACATCGTCGAACGGACCTTCCCGGAGGGGTTGTCGATCCCGACCTCGGCCGAGGGCGCCAAGGCTCTCGAGACCGTGATCGGCAACAACGCGACCGACCAGGTGACCTGGGTTCGATCGTTCGTCACCCGTGACCGGCAGAAGACGTTCTGTGTCTACGACGCGCCGTCGCCCGAGGCCGTGCGGCAAGCCGCCACCCGGAGCGGTCTGCCGGTCGACTCGATCTCCGACGTGACCGTGCTCGACCCCTACTTCTACCTCGCCGACGGTTGACCCCGTCTGCCAGGTACCTCCGCCCGGGCGCGACGGTCAACGGCGACCCGAACGCCCACATCGACCGCCACACTGGCAGCAACCTGCACGACAGCCGCTCGCCAGATCTGCCAGACCGCGAACGCCCACCACCTCTGGCAGCAATCTGCACGACCGGTGCACGTCAGATCTGCCAGAGGCGGGGGTGCCCCCACACTGGCAGCAACCTGCACGACCGGCGCACGTCAGATCTGCCAGACCGCGAACGCCCGCCACACTGGCAGCAACCTGCACGACAGCCGCGCGCCAGATCTGCCAGACCGCGAACGCCCACCACCTCTGGCAGCGATCTGCACCGACGGGTGCACGTCAGATCTGCCAGACCGCGAACGCCCGCCACACTGGCAGCGATCTGCACGACCGGTGCACGCCAGATCTGCCAGAGGCGGGGGCGGGCGGGGATCTAGGGGGTGGGGTGGTCGGGGACAGCCGCTTGCCAGGGGGTGACGTCGAGACCTGGGTACATCCGGCTGAGGCCGTCGACCATGTCGTCGGTCCAGATCGGGTGGCCGGGTTCGGGGACGCCGAACAGTGCCAACTCGCGAGGGGTGCAGGCGGCGGCGAAGCGGACGAAGTCGGGGTTGTTGATGAGCGGCGGATGGGCGTCGAACCCCACCCAGTCGAGTCCTGCCGGTTTGAACGCCACGACGGCGATGTGCCGCTCGGTGCCGGGCTCGAGGTCGATCCCCCGGTGCCACACGTCGGACCGGTAGGCCAGGAGGGACCCGGCGGAACCGGGCGCCGCCATCTCTGCGGCGTAGAGCCCCGGTTGCTCGGACCGGTCCACCGGGTGACGAGCAGCAGGCTCGCCGGCAGCCACCGATGCCGACCGTGGCACGAGGCGGGGCGCGCCGTTGCGTTCGTCGACGTCGCCGAGGTAGAGGAAGCACTCGAGGAACCACCAGCCGGGCTCGCTCCGGGTGGGGACGAGCGAGTGGTTGAGGTCGCGGTGGAGCGGCTGCTCGTAGTTGGCGACGTCGCTGAACTTCGACCAGATCCTCGACTGGTAGATGCGGAGATCATCGGTGCCGAGTGCCGCCTCGGCGAACGCCACCAACCTCGGGTGGACGAACAGCCGGTTGAGGTTCGGCGCGTCGGGGATCGGGAACAGCACCGTCCCGGCGAACTGCTCCTCCCGGAAGGCGGCGCCGTCGTCGGCGGGCTCGTCCCGAGGCTTCCGGTGCCGGTCGGCGCGCCGCAGGGGACCGCGACCCGTGGGCGGGTCCATGCGCCGGTCCTCGATCTCGGCCCTGGCGGCTGCGACCTCGTCGACGGGGACCAGCCCGTCGAGCAGGGCCCAGCCCTCGGTCCGCCACTGCTCAGCCGCCGCAGCGATCTCGGCCGCCTGCGACGTGGTCGCCCCGGCGGGGTCGCTCCGCTGGAGCCGAGCGGCCGCGGCGTCGTCGGCCAGGCGTGACTCGGCCGCGCCGAGGGGCGAGACCTGGTCGGTCCTCGGCTGGGTGGTCACCCGACCTGGACCACGAGTGATTCGCGGGCGTACCCGAGCACGGTCCCCTTGGCCGGGGGGATCGGGCCGGCGGGCTCGATCGTCGGGTAGCGATCGAAGAACGCCTGGAGGGCCAGTCGGGCCTCCATCCGGGCCAGATGAGCACCGACACAATGGTGGAGGCCCCAGCCGAAGCCGAGGTGGGGATTGGGGTCGCGGCCGAGGTCGACCCGATCGGGCTCGGCGAACACGCGCTGGTCGTGGTTGGCCGCCGCGATGCACAAGCCGAGGTTCTGCCCCGCATGGAGCTGCTGCCCGCCGCGCTCGTGATCGACGAGCGCCTTGCGGAACATGGTGCGGGCCGGTCCGACGACCCGCATGAGCTCCTCGACCGCGGTCGCCATCGCCGCGGCGCCACTGCGACCGCCACCACCGCCGACGCCGCCATCGTCATCAGTGCCAGCGCCGTGCCCGGCGCCGTCATTCTCGGCACCGCTCGCGCACGAGCGGAGCTGGGCGGCGACGTCGGGCCGGTCGAGCATGAGCCCGAACGTGTTGGCCAACAGCGAGGTGGTGGTCTCGTGGCCGGCGAACAGCATGAGCGTGCACGCCCCCACCAGTTCGAGCTGGCTGAACTCGTCGCCGGTGTCGGCGATCAGCCGGCCGAGCAGGCTGTCGGTCGGGCTCGATCGCTCCTGGTCGATGAGCTCGCCGAAGAACTCGGCGAAGTGGTCGGTGGCGGCGATCGCCTGCTCCGGTTGCGTCGAGTGCGGATCGGCGGAGAACACGATCGTGGCGAGATCGTCCGACCAGGCCTGGAACGCCGCCCGCTGCTCCCGATCGACGCCGAGGATGGCGGCGATCACCATCGCCGGCAGCGGTCCGGCGAAGTCGCGGCGGACGTCGATCTCGCCCTCGAGTGGAAGCGCGGTCATGACGTCGTCGACGACGCCAGCGATCAACCCCTCCAGGTCGTCGACCCGGCGGGGCGTGAACGCGTTGCGCACCGGGTTGCGCAGCCGGGTGTGCTCGGGCGGGTCGCGGAACACCATCCACCCCCGCAGGAGCTCGACCACCCGACCGAACGCGGCCGGTCGCTCCCGAGCCACCCGCTCCAACGGCGTGATCCGATCGGTGGAGAGCCGCTCGCCGTCGCGGAAGGCCTCGGCGACGTCGGCGTGGTCGAGCACGATCCAAGCCCGGTGGGCGTCGGACCACTGCACCGACCCAGCCTCGGCACGGGCCGACTCGAAGTAGGTGGCCGGGTCGGCCACCGACGGTCTTGACTCGAGGTCGATCACGACCTCGATTATCGGCCACGCGTCGACCGGACCTCCACCTCGCCGTCCGGTCACTGGCCGCCCCGAGCAGCGGGCCCCTACGAGAAACGGGGACTTCCCCCGATGTCCGAGCTGACCTCCGCCCGTTCGATGGAGAACGAGACAACTCAGGAGGGAAGACCCATGAAACTCGTACTTCGACTACTCCTCGTCGCCTGCCTCGCAGGGGCATTCGCGCTCGCCAGTGCAGGACCTGCGGCCGCAGCCGACGACAACCCGCTCGTCAAGTTCCCCCAGGATTGGGTGGAGAGCTTCTGCGGGCGATCGCTGGACAACGGTGAGGCTGTTGTGGAGTGCACCCTTCCCGACGGCACGGAGATAATCTGCCTGAGGACGACATCGAACTCCAGCTACTGGCGCTGCCAGGTCGTCGGTGCCCCGAGCATCACTCGGGATGTCAGCACCACCATCGAGCCTGCCGGCGAGCTGACCGCATCACAAGGACCGGTCGCTCGCCCCACTGCCGTCCTGTCGGACTAGCTCGCCCTGCTCGGGACTCTCGTCGGCGCCAGTTCGGTGATTTCGGTAAGGTCGTCACCGATGGTGCCCGACGACAGTGTGCGGCTCACCGTCGTCTCTGACTCACACCTCTCGCCGAGGACGCCGGAGGCTGCGGCCAACTGGGCGGTCCTGGTGGGGCACGTCGAAGCGACGAAGCCCCACGCGGTGATCCACACCGGCGACATCGCTCGCGACGGGACCAGCGGCGATGACGAGTTGCGCTACGCCCGCACCGAGGTCGATCGGCTGCCGGGCCCGGTGTTCGCGCTGCCCGGCAATCACGACCTCGGCGACAATCCGTGCGAGACCAATGCAGGATCGGATCACCTGATCACCGACGACCGGCTCGCCGCCTATCGGCGCCACTTCGGGGATGACCGGTGGGCCGTCGATCTGGGCGACTGGCGGCTGGTCGGCATCAACGCCCAGCTCTTCGGTTCCGGCCTCGACGCCGAGGCCGAGCAGTGGGCGTGGCTCCACGGCGAGCTCCCGGAATCGACGGGGTCGGCGGTCGGCGGGCACCGTGCGGTGTTCCTCCACAAACCGTTGCTCCACTCCGACCCCCAGCCGGCGGAGCACGATCTGCCGATCCGCTATGTCCGGTCACCGCACCGGGAGCGACTGCTGGCGATGCTCGAGCGGGCGGGCGTCGAGCTGGTGGTGAGTGGTCACGTCCACCAGCATCACCGCCACCGAGCCCACGGCCTGGAGCACGTCTGGGTGCCGACGTCGTGGGCCACGCTGTCGGCGTCGATGCAGGCCACGATCGGGGAGCGCTGGGTCGGGGCGTTGGACGTGACGCTGCGGGCCGATGGCTCGTTCGAGGTCGAGCCGGTGCGCCCCACCGACGTCGGTCAGCACATCATCGGGGAGACGATCCCCAACCCGTATCACTGATCGGGGTGAGCGACGGTCGCGGCGGTTCGCCAGCGAGGCCCGACGGAGCTCGTAACCCGAGCAGCACGATCCACACATGGACCGCGGCGAGGCCGAGCCGTTGGAACAGTCCGGTGGGGAGGTCGGTGGGCATCAACAGCAGGCAGAGCGCTGCGACCCCGGCCGCGACCAGGCCGGTCCGTGCGAGGCGGGGGAACCTCGAGTCGAGCGATCGGAACGCCAGGAGGGGCGAGGCGACGAGGGCGGCGTAGCCCCCGATCGCCGCGAAACCGTGCCACCAGTTCAACGCGTCGCTGTACCCGAGGGGAGTTGCAGCCACGCCCAGCGTTGCGAGCGACGTGACGGTCGCGCTCATCGCAGCCCATCTCGCACGGAGGCGGAGCAGGACGGTGGCGAACGCGAACCCGAAGAATCCGAAGGCCACCAACCCAGACGTCATCAGCCACTGCACGTCGCTGCCGGCGCCAGCGAGGCGGCTGATCGGGTCGGGAACCGGCGAGTAGTCCCGGTCGGTGAGCCATCCACCGACCGCCCAGGCCGCGGTGAACGCAACCGGCCCGAGCACGGTGAGCAGGCCGATCGTTCGGTCACTCACCCCGGCGGCACAGGGCTGGCGGTCGACCTCGGTGTCGTGTTCACGTTTGCTCTGGTCAAGAGGTCGCGGGCCGACTGCTGCGCTGCCGCCACCAGCGCCCGCTCGTCGAGCATGGTGAGGCGAGCCTCGTCGAGCAGGAACCGGCCGTCGACGATCACGTGCGAGAGGTGCCCCGGCATCGTGTTGAACACCAGTGCGCTGGCCACCCGGTGGACGGGGGCGGTGAACACCGAGCGCAGATCGACCACCAGGAGATCGGCCCTGCGGCCCTCCTCGATCACCCCGATGTCGTCGGTCAGGCCGAACGCTCGAGCCCCGCCCCGGCAGGCCATGGTGATGGCCTCCTCCGGCTGGACCGCCACCGGGTCGAGCCCGTGGACCTTCTGCAGCAGGGCGGTGGCCTTCAGCACCTCGAACATGTCCTGCCGGTTGTTGCTGCCCGGCCCGTCGCTGGCGAGCGCGATCGGGATGCCCCGGGCCCGCATGTCGAGAATGCGGGCCACACCGGAGGCGAGGTACATGTTCGACACGGGGCAGTGGACCACCACCGCGCCCCGGGCGGCGATGAGGTCGAGCTCGTCGTCGTCGAGCCACACGCTGTGGGCGAGCTGGGTGTCGGGGCCGAGGGCCCCGAGGCGGTCGAGCCACGGCACGTGCCGGGCGCCGCGCTCGTCGAGGCTCATCGTCACCTCCACCTCGGTCTCGGCGCAGTGGGTGTGGGTGCCACAACCCCAGCGGGTGGCGGCGTCGGTGGTGACGCGCATCGCCTCGTCGGAGCAGCCCCACGGGATCAGGGGGGCGAGCTCGATCCGGATCCGGTCGCCGTCGTGGCCGTGCCACCGCTGGCGGACCCGTTCGGTTCGGGCCACGACGGTCTCGGCCGTCTCCATCATCATCGGCTCGTAGTTGCGGTCGGCCCACCCCCGGGCGAGGAGGTAACGGGTGCCGACCTGGTCGGCGGCCGTGCACGTGGCCTCGTCGATGCCGGTGCCGTCGCCGATGGCATCGAGGTGGACGTACTGGTGGTCGAGGATCGACGTTGCGCCGCCCCGCACGTTCTCCGCCATCCCCACCAGCGCCGCCAGATACGACGAGCGCTCGTCGAGCTCGATCGCCCCGGGCCAGATGCAGTCGTGGAGCCAGTCGAGCAGGGCGCGATCGTCGGCGAGACCGCGGAAGAACGTCTGGAAGAGGTGGGTGTGGGCGTTGACCATGCCCGGCATGACCGCCCCGCCGGTGGCGTCGATGACCCGGCCGGCACCGGCGATGACGCCGGGCGGTGGCTCGCCCTCCCCGACCCGGGCGATCCGGTCGCCGACCACGTGGACCCAGCCCGGTTCGTGGATGGTGAAGCGATCGTCGACCGTCAGCACCGCCCCACCGTGGATGAGCGTGGATGGAGGCCGCTCCGGTGGGCGGATGACGATGTCGTCGCCGAAGGGCGCAGACTGGCCGTCGGAGATGATCGGGTCGGGGGCGCTCACGTGGGCCACCACCCGCCGAACGCGTCGACCACCGGCTCGATGTCGTCCATGATCGGGTAGAGGATCGGGCAGGTGATCCCGGCGTCGATGTAGGCGGCCACGGCGTCGCGGCACTCGCTGGTGGAGCCGACGGCCATCAGCTTGCGGACCAGCTCGTCGGGGATGAGGTGGGCGGCCCGGCGGTAGTCGGCCTCGGTTGCCGGCCAGCCCACGACCTCCTTGACCCGCGCCACCAGCTCGGGGTCGGCACCGGATGCCTCCACGATGTGGGGTTCGGTACCGAGGTAGTAGGCCACGAGCGACTTGCCGACGGTGAGGGCCTGGTCGGGGTCGGAGTCGGACAGGGCACACACGAGCAGCTCGGGCCGGTCCACGTCGGCCAGGGTCCTGCCCGCCTTGGCGGCGCCGGCCTCGACCCGGGCGACGGCGTCGGCGATGTAGTCGGTGGAGACCACGTAGTTGAGCACGGGCCCGTCGCAGATCTCGCCCGACAGCTCGAGCATCCTCGGTCCGGTGGCGCCGATGTAGATCGGGATGTTGCGAGGTGTCCCCGCCGAGGGGCCGTAGGCGACGTCGAGCCGGACCCGATCGAGGTGCACGAACTCACCCTCGTAGCTGACCTCCTCCATCGTGAAGAGCTGGCGGATCGCCTCGATGTTCTCCCGCATCGCGGTCAGCGGCTTGCGGCGATCGGCCCCGACCCTGCTGGCTATCGGCTCCCACCACGCGCCGAGGCCGAGCATCACCCGGCTCTCGCCATCGGGGGTGAGGCCGCCGAGCTCCCACATCGTGCTCCACGTGGCGGCGATCACCGCCGGGTTGCGGGTGTAGATCGGGAGCACACCGCTGCCGATCCGGAGGCGGGACGTGGTGGCGAGCAGGGCCGACATGAGTACCACGCAATCGCGTGCGAGGCGGGTGTCGGCCTGCCAGATCTCGGTGAACCCGCGCTCCTCGGCGTAGCGGGCCACGGCGAGCTCGTAGGCGATGTCGTGCTTGTCCTGCAGGTACAGCGCCATCCGGGGGCTGCCGTCGGTGGACCCGTCCGTAGTCATCGCCGACGAGGCTAACAACCAGCCTCGGTCCTACCCTTGATCGCCGATGCGGGTGCTGGTGGCCAACGGGTACGGGCTCGACGAGCCGAGCGACGCGGTCGACCGGGTGGTCGACCAGCTCGGACGCGGCGGCCACGACGTGGATCGGCTCGACCTCGCCGAGGCCGGGTTCGACGAGTTCATGACAGCCGCCGAGCGGACCGCGTACCACACCGACGATCCGCTGATCACGCCCGAAGCGGCAGCGGCCGCCGACCTGGTGCGGGCGGCGACGGGGATCGTGATCGTCTACCCGATCGTCCACGGCACCGGTCCGCCCCGGGTGAAGAGCTTCATCGAGCGGGTGTTCGTGCTCGGCGTCAGCTTCGAGTTCCTGCCGTCGGGCCGCATCACCGGCGCCCTCCACCACATGGAACGAGCGCTCGTCATCGGCACCGCCCCCCACGCCGGCGCGCACGCTGGTGCCAGACACCTCGTGCGGAGGTGGTGGCGACCCCCGCACGATGTGTCTGGCACCAGCGTGCGGGGGTGGAGCTCGTTCGGGCGGTGCTTGGCCCGGTCGTTTCATCTCAGCTCGAACCGGGCGTGTCGGGCGCGCTACGTGGGCGCGTCGCTCGACCACGACGGCGGGTGGACGAAGGTGGAGACGGAGCTCAAGCGGTGGTGAGCCGCTGGGCCACCCGGTCGAGGTGGGCTGCGGTCTCGGCCTGGGTGCGACGGTCGATCTTGTAGAGCGGCAACCACTCGAAGCCGGCGTTCCGGTGACAGTGCCCGAGCACCACCGTCCTCAGATACCGGCGACCCCACTCCCCCTGCAGCAGGTTGATCCACCTGGACGAACCGCACGTGGTGACCGCGGTGAGTCGCCGAACGCCGGCGAGGGCGGCGGGCTCGCCGAGCACGCTGTGGACCCAGTCGAGCAGCATCGCCGGCAGGCCACCGGACCACGTCGGATACACCAGCAGCAACCCGGTCGCGTCGACCAGGTCGTCGTGCGTGGGGCGCTCGCCCTGGGCCAACCGGTACGACTCGAACGGTCGCCGGTCGGCGTCGAGAGCGGCCACCAGCCGATCGCGGAGCGCGGCGTTGTAGCTGTCCTCCAGCGGGTGGGCCTGCACCAGCAGCAGGGTCATCGCAGCAGCATCATCGCAGCAGGGCATCGCAGCACGGTCATCGCAGCGGGTCGGGCTCGGCTGCGATCAGTCGAGCTGGGGCAGGACGCCGTCGGCGATCCGATGGAGCTGGTCGTCGACCCGGTCGTAGCTGTCGCCGGGCATCGCCGGGAACAGCACCAGGTTCTCCACACCGCCGAGCTGTTGGCGGTACCACTCGATCCCCTCGGCCACGTCGTCGGCGGTGCCGATCAGCCACACCTTGTTGTCGAGCGACTCCTCGAGCGTGGGGATGAGCCCCGCTGCCGCCGGTTTGCCGTCGGCGCCCATGTAGCCCCGACTCCAGCCGTAGGGCCCGAGGAACTTCCAGTACTCGTCGTGCCCGTCGCGGACGGTGGTCACCGCTTCCTCGTAGCTGTCGGCCACGCACGTGTTGACCACCAGCATCCGCTTCTCCCCCGGCGCCAGCGCCTGGCCGTGCGACTCCTCGTAGAGCTCGCCGAACCGATCCCAGAACTGCTTCACGAACGCGTGGTGCTTCAACCAGAACACGCCACCCCAACCGCCACGAGGTACCACCTCGAGCGTCGGGGGCGACGTGATCGCCTGCCACATCTCGTAGGGGTAGAGCGGGCGCGGGACGAGGCTGAGGGTCTCGACGAAACCACCACGATCGGGGATGCCGGGCGGTGGGAAGTCGTAGACCTCGCCGTGGAACGAGAACGTCTCGTTGTCGAGCGAGAGGCGCAGCACCTCGACCGCTTCGGCGAACTGCTTGCGGTTGTGGGCATCGGCCGCGGCCTGGTCGGGGTTGTCGAAGCTCCCGATCGTGGTGCCCAGCGGCTGCGCCTCGCGGGGCACGGTGCCCCGTCCGATCCCGAGGATCCCCCGTCCCTTCGAGATGTTGTGCAGCGTGGCGAAGTCCTCGGCGAGTCGGATCGGGTGCCACTGGCCCACGATGTTGAACATCGTGCCGATCCTGATCCGCTCGGTCCGCTCGGCGAGGATCGCGCCGGTCATCAGCCCGTTGGGGACGACCTCGTAGCCCTCGTACTGGAAGTGGTGCTCGGTCAGCCAGAAGCTGTCGAAGCCGAGCCGGTCGCACAGGACGCCCGTGTCGAGGATCCGTTCGGTCGTGGCCCACATGGTCTTGGCGTCGTAGCGACGATCGGTGGGGGCCGGCAGCCCGGCTCCCGCATCGTCCATCTCCACCCCGCCGAACAGGAACACCCCGGTGCGCATGCCGCCCACTGTAGAGCGGGTCCGGGGCCGCCGGCCGCTGCATCGACGCCAGGCCAGCATCGCCAGATTCGATCGGCGGCATCGCCGACGCTGCTGTTACGGGCGCGTCGCGGCTGTGCGAACAACTGGGATCCTCCCTGCTCGCAGCGTGATACCTCGGCGTGACGCAGGTAACGTTTCTGTTCGGCGACCGATTGGCGCCACTGGTGGTACGACGACCGTGAGCAACGACGACAGAGCCCCTGCCCCGTCCCTCGCCTTCGACGGGATCGGCATGGTCTTCCCCGACGGGACCGAGACCCTGATCGACATCGACCTCTCGATCCACAAGGGCGAGTTCGTGACGATCGTCGGCCCGTCCGGATGCGGCAAGTCGACCCTGCTGAAGATCGCGTCGGGGCTGCTCGAGCCCACCTCCGGCACCGTCGCCGTCGACCGTGACCGCTTGGGGTACGTCTTCCAGGACGCCACCCTCCTCCAGTGGCGAACCGTGCGGGAGAACGTGGAGCTGCTCGCCGAGCTCCACGGCTACGGCAAGAGCGAGCGCACACAGCTCGCCCAGGATGCGATCGAGACGGTCGGCCTCGCCGGGTTCGAGAACCACTACCCGAAGTCGCTGTCGGGCGGCATGAAGATGCGGGCCTCGCTGGCGAGGACGCTCACGCTCAAGCCGCCGGTCTTCCTGTTCGACGAGCCGTTCGGCGCCGTCGACGAGATCACCCGGGAGCGGCTCAACGAGGAGACCCAGCAGCTCTTCCAGGCCGAGGGGTTCGCCGGCCTGTTCATCACCCACTCGATCAGCGAGGCCGTGTTCATGAGCACCCGGGTGCTGGTGATGTCGGCCCGACCCGGCCGGCTGGTGGCCAGCTATGACGTGCCGTTCGACTACCCCCGATCGCCAGACCTCCGCTTCGATCCGGAGTTCGCGAAGCTGAGCGGCGAGATCAACGCCGCGTTGCGAGGAGCGTCCGTATGACGACCGTCGGTGACGACCCCATCAGCAGCGAGGCGCCGGTGAGCGACCTGCTCGACGAGACCTCCGCCGACGCGACGGCCACCCTGCCCGATGACGCACCCCGGGCGGGTGACCGGCCGAGCCGGACCAGTTGGTTCCTGCGGACGATCGTGCCGCCGATCGCGCTGGGGGCCCTCCTGCTCGGCGGGTGGTACGCGGTCACCTATCTCGTGCTCGACGAGCGGCGGCGGTTCCTGCTCGAGCCGCCGCACAAGGTGCTGCAGAACGGCTTCCTCGATTGGGAGGTCTTCTCCGAGATCCTCTTGGCCCTGTGGTCCAGCACCCGGGTGGCGATGATCGGCCTCGCGATCGCCATCGCACTCGGTTTCCTGCTCGCCATCACGATGAGCCAGGCGAAGGTCGTCGAGCGGGCGATCTTCCCCTACATGGTCACGCTCCAGGCGATCCCGATCCTCGCCCTCGTACCGCTCATCCAGTTCTGGTGGGGCACCGGCCAGGCGTCGCGGGTGATCGTGTGCGTGATCATCGCCATCTTCCCGATCATCGTGAACACCCTGTTCGGCCTGCTGTCGGCCGAACCGGCCGTCCACGACCTCTTCACCCTGCACAATGCGAGCAGGATGACGAGGTTGCGCAAGCTGATGTTCCCCGCCGCGTTGCCTGCCGTGTTCGCAGGACTCCGGATCTCGGCGGGCCTGTCGGTCATCGGTGCGATCGTGGGCGACTTCTTCTTCGGGAAGGGCGACAAGGGCATCGGTCAGCTCCTCCGCAAGTTCGCGAACGACCTCGACGGCGAGCAGTTGCTGGCATCGATCGTGATGTCGTCGGTGCTCGGTGTCGCCGTCTTCCTGTTCTTCGGCTGGCTCCAGAACCGGATCATCGGCAGGTGGCACGACTCCGCCGGAGGTGGCGGCCGGTAGGTCGGCTCCGAAGGAGCGGCGATCGGCGTAGGGTCTCCGCAGAACTCCACGATCTTTGGCGCGCTGCGCCGAGAACCAACCCATTGGGAGAGGCAATGACACAGAAACACTGGCTCAGAACACTGGCGCTGCTGATGGCCTTCGGGCTCGTCGCTGCCGCGTGTGGTGGTGACGACGACGCGGATGGCGATGGCGGCACGGATGCCGGCGAGTCGTCCGAGGACGACACGACCACGACGGCCGCAGCCGCCGAAGGCGACGAAGGCGACGAGGGCGACGACGCCACGACCGGTGAGGACGAGGGCGAGGGCGACGACGCGGGCGAGACGGCGGCCGCGAACCTCGCCGACGTGTGCCCGGCGACGATGGTGATCCAGACCGACTGGTTCCCGGAGTCGGAGCACGGCGCGCTCTACCACCTCGTGGGCGACGACTTCGCGATCGACGCCGACGCCAAGCGGGTGTCGGGCAGCATGCAGTTGAACGGTGAGGACCTCGGGATCGACATCGAGATCCGAGCCGGTGGACCGGCGATCGGTACGGGCAACGTCGCCGCCGAGATGTACGTCGACGACGACATCACGATGGGCTACGCCACGACCGACGGGCAGATCCTCCGCTTCGAGGACACGCCGCTGCTGTCGGTGATGGCGCCGCTCGAGCAGAACCCCCAGATCATCTACTGGGATCCGGAGACCTACCCCGAGGTCAAGACGCTGGCCGATCTCGGTGAGGCCGGCGTGACGATCAACGTCTTCGGCGGCGGGACCTTCGCCGACGTGTTCGTGGCCCAGGGCATCTGGAACGCCGATCAGGTCGACCCCTCCTACGACGGCTCCCCCGCCCGTTTCGTGGCCGAGGGCGACATCGCGCAGCAGGGCTTCGCCTCCGCTGAGGTGTGGATCTACAAGAACCAGGTCGAGGAGTACGGCCGAGATCTCGCGTTCGAGACGCTGAACGACGCCGGCTTCCCGGTCTACTCGCAGACCCTTGCGATCCGACCCGACGACCTGGAGACCCTCTCGCCCTGCCTCGAGGTGTTCATCCCGATCGTGCAGCAGGCGACGGTCGACTTCTACGCCAACCCCGATGTCACCAACGCGCTGATCGTCGAGACGGTGGCCGAGTACGACACGTTCTGGACCTACCCGGCTGAGCTGGCGGACTTCTCGGTCGCGACCCAGGTCGAGCTGGGTCTCGCCGGGAACGGTCCCGACGGCACGGTCGGCAACATGGTCGACTCGCGGATCCAGGAGATCATCGACGCCCTGGCCGCCGCCGAGATGGACTTCCCGGCCGACATCACCCCGGCCGACATCTTCACGAACGAGTTCATCGACGAGAGCATCGGCTTCTAGGAGCTCGACGACGGGGGCCGTTTGGCCGCGGCGGTGACGCTGCGGCCAAACCGGCTCCCGACCAGATCACCTCGCCGGACGGTCGGTTCCGCGTCGCATCGACGACGTCGGTATCGGCCGTCCGGCGCGTTCGGCAACGCGGCGCCGGTCAGGGACGGTGGAGCGTCGTCCGCTGATCGGCGGAGGCCACGAGGCGACCGTTGCGGAAGACCCGACGTGACATCGGGGCATCGGCGATGGCGGCCCTTGCGGAGGGGGCGTCGATGGCGACGAGATCGGCGGGGGCGCCCACGAGCGGTTCGCCGCCGGGGCCGGTGACCGGTTCGAGTCCGAGGGCGGCGCGGGCCCCGTCGGCCACCATGGCGTAGGCGTCGTCCGGCAGGCGGTGGCCGGCCATGACGAGCAGTGCTGCCGTCTCCAGCGGGTCGCTGCGGCCGACGAGATTGAACGGGTCCTGCACGTTGTCGCCGCCCCCCACCACGGTCGCACCGGCGTCGGCCAGCGCAGCGATCGCGGTCAGCCCGCGGGGCGTGCCCGTCGGGTGGTCTCGCCCCTGGAGGAAGAGGTTCGTCTGAGGCAAGGCGATCACCGCAATCCCGGCCTCCGCCACCTCGCCGGCCACCACCGCCTGGACCTCCGGCGTCTGCATGCCCAGCGTGACGCAATGGCTCGCCGCCACCGCGTGCTCGAAGCCGCGGTCGGTCACCTGTCGGGCCAGCTCACGCAGGGTCAGCACCGACGGGTCGAGCATCTCGTCGACGTGGAGATCGACGTCGAGCCCGGCCTCGTCGGCCGCATCGAGCACCAGCTGGATGAGGCCGGGACCGTCCGGGTCGAGGTGGGGGCAGCCGCCGACGAGATCGACACCGGCCTCCATGGCCTCGGCGAGCGCCGCTCGGATCGGTGCTCCCTCGGGGCCGGTGGCGGGGGTGCCGAGCAGGGCGACGGTCTGTACGTCGAGCAGACCGTCGAACCGGGCGGCCGCCTCCTTCACCGCGACCACACCGGCGGCTCCCGTTTCGCCCAACACGTTCACGTGGCTGCGGACGGCGGTCACACCGTGGACCAACAGCAGCTCCATCGCCGCTGCCGCCCGCTCGACGGTGTCGCTATGGGTCAGTGTGCCGGCCGCGGCGGCCGTGACCCACGCGTCGATCGCGCCGAGCAGATCGCCCCGGGGGTTCGGCACCACCTCGGCGGTCAACGCCTTGTCGAGGTGGGCGTGGGGTTCGGCCATCGCCGGCAGGACCAGCCACCCGCCGAGATCGACACCGCCGGCCACGCCCGCCGGTCCACTGCTCGCCGCGTCACCACCGGTCGAGCTGGCCGCCGGCGCCACCGATGCGATCCTGCCATCGGCCACGACGATGTCGACGAGCCGGCCGTCGGGCAGGCGGCCGTTGCCGAGGCGGAGCTCGTCGGTCGCGGGGCTCGGCACGGAGGATGGCGCGGTCACGGAACCACCGTAGCGAGCCAGCGCCAACCGTCGAGCGGCGAAGCCCCAGCACTAGGTTTGGGCCATGACCAATGCCGACATCGTCGACCTACGGAGCTACATCGAGACCCTCGACGCGGCAGGACAGTTGGCGAGGATCGACCAGAAGGTGTCGCAGGTCCACGAACTGGCCGATGTGGCCGCTGCGCTGGCCCGCAACGACGTTGGCGCCGGGCTCTTCACCGACGTCGAGGGCAGCCACTGGCCGATCTTCGCCGGCGGGGTGACCTCCCACCGCCGGGCGGCGATCGCGTTGGGGTGCGAGCCGGGCGAGATCATCGAGCGGATGGGGACGGCGATGGACCCGGCGAACGGGATCGCCACCACCAGGGTCGACACCGCAGCGTGGCATGACAACACCGTGACCGGCGACGACGTCGACGTGGACCTGCTGCCGATCCCCACCCACAGCAGGGGCGACGGCGGGGCGTTCATCACCGGCGCGGTCACGGTCACCAGGGATCCGGTGTCGGGCCGAGGGAACCTGTCGTACAACCGGATGCTGCGCATGGACCGCCGCACGTTCGGCTTCAACCTCAACGAGTGGCGCGACGTCGGCACGTTCATGCGCAGCCGCCCCGACCCGGACGCCCCGTTCCCGGTGGCGCTGGCGATCGGGCTCGACCCGGCGATCATGATCGCGGCCGGCATCCGCACCGAGATCGACGAGTTGCTGATCGCCGGGGCGCTGCGGGGCAGGGGGATCGAGGTGTGCCGGGGGCGCACGGTGGAGGTCGACATCCCCGCTGCAGCCGAGGTGGTGATCGAGGGCA
This sequence comes from Acidimicrobiales bacterium, assembly GCA_965216205.1. Lineage (GTDB taxonomy): Bacteria > Actinomycetota > Acidimicrobiia > Acidimicrobiales > SZUA-35 > CADEDH01. The sequence continues at coordinate 5,202,210 of OZ244139.1, forward strand.
TGATCCGGCCTGCGGTCCGAGCACCGGAGGGACCCCTGGCGGAGTTCCACGGTTACCACGGCGAGCCGTGGAACTCGCCGACCATCGAGGTGACCGCCATCTCGTGGCGCGACGACCCGATCTACCAGACGATCATCCCCGGCTGGTACGAGCACATCTACATCGGCAACGTGCTCCCCCGAGAGCCACTGCTCCGACGGTTCGTCCGACACCTCGATCCGGCTGCCGACGTGCACATCCCCCCGTACGGCAACGGGTTCCTGGCCGTCGTCCAGATCGACCGCGACAACCCCGGAACCCCCAAGAACCTGGCCATGGCGGCGCTGACCGCCCACATCAACATCCGCAACGTGGTGGTGGTGGACCGCGACATCGACATGCACGACCCGGCCGAGGTGTCGTGGGCGCTGACGAACCGTGTCGACTGGGGTCTCGACACCTTCACCGTGCCGGGAGCCCAGGGCCACGAGATGGACCCGACGGCCGACACGAGGGGGATCAGCACCAAGCTCGGCGTCGACGCCACCTACAAGCGGGAGCGGCGGGAGTACGGCGAGCGGGTGGCCTATCCCCCGATCGATCTGGCCTCCTACCTCCAGCCGGTCGCCGCCGCACAGGACGCGGAAGCGTGACCGATCGCCACCGCGACCGGGCCCGGGTCGTCGTCGCGATCACGGGGGCCAGCGGCTCGGTGTTCGGGATCCGGGCCCTCGAGATGTTGCGCGACGTCGGCACGGAGACGCACCTGGTGCTCACCGGGCCAGCCCGGACCACGATGGCGATCGAGACCGACCGGACCCCGGCCGACGTTGAGGCCATGGCCGACCACGTCCATCCCGTGCGCGACGTCGCGGCGCCGATCGCGAGCGGCTCGTTCCCCACGTCGGGCATGATCGTCGCCCCGTGCTCGATCAAGACGCTCTCGTCGATCGCCAACTCCTACAGCTCGGAACTGGTCACCAGAGCCGCCGACGTGACGCTCAAGGAGCGCCGCCCACTGGTGCTCATGGTGCGGGAGACGCCGTTCCATCTCGGCCACCTCCGGCTCATGACCCAGGTGGCGGAGATGGGTGGCATCATCCAGCCCCCCGTGCCCGCGTTCTACAACGAGCCGGCGACGATCGCCGACCTCGTCGACCACGCCGTCGCCCGGGCCCTCGAGCACCTGTCGGTCGACCATCCATCGCTCCGGCGATGGTCGTGACAGCGAGCGTCACGGCTCCAGCTCGGAACCGACGGTCTTTGGACAACTAGCACGCTCGCCACCCCAGCGCGCTAACCTCGCCAGCGGTGGCCCCGCTACGGGCCCAGGCGGAGACGCGATCGGTGGACGGGCGCTGCCGATCACGGTCATCAAGGGGGTCTTTGGTGGAAGGACAGGACGACCCGAGCGAGCCTGAAGAGGCCGCTATCGCCGAGCTGGAAGAACTCGAGCGAGACAGGGACGAGCTGCTGGCCGTGCTCCGAGACGAGCAGAACCCGGACCGGTGGGCGATGTACGCGGCGAGGTTGGACGACGCCCGGGCCGAGATCCAGCGCATCCGAACACAACTGGGCTACCACACCCCGCAGTCGCTGGACGTGCCAGCTTCCCGGAGCTTCGTGGTCGACACCGGCAACCACCGGTTGGCGGACATGGCAGCCCAACAACGGATCGATCCGAGCGGCCCGCTGCCGCTCCAGTCCTATCCGCCGCCGTCGCCACCGATCCCCCCCGTCTCGCCGCGACGGACCGAGGTGGCCAGCCAGGCCCAGCCCTCTCGGTGGGAGGTGCGGTTGACGCCGGGGCGAGCGCTCGCCATGTTCGGTTGGCTCGTCGCGATCGTGCTCCTGGCGTGGTTGACCATCGACCGGGTCTTCGACGGATCCGGGACCGATGTCGTCACCGACGACGGCACGGCCGCGGCCGAAGCCGGACCGATCGCCGAGATCGAGTCGGTCCTCGGCGGAATGGGCCTCAGCGGTGTCGTAGTCGAGCAGCGGGGCGAGGTGATCCACCTGATCGGCACCGTGCCGACCGAAGCAGAGCGCATAGCTGCCATCGGCGCCGCCCAAGCCCTGGCCGAGGACCTGACGATCGACGGGAACCAGCTCGTCGTCACGGGTGGCGATCTCGAACCCGCGGCGGCGCCGGAGGCCGACGGGAACCGCCCCGCCGCGCTGCAGGCCGAGATCGACCGGGTGGTGGCGGCGACGCCGATCATCTTCGAGAGCGGGCAGGCGACGCTCACGGAGCTGAATCAGCGAGTCCTGAACAACGTTGCGACGGCAATGCTGGCCTATCAGGACATTCCGGTGACGATCGTCGGTCTGAGCGATCTGGTCGGGTCCGAGGATGCCAATCGAGAGCTGAGCCTGGTGCGGGCCGAGAGCGTTCGGGCCTACCTGGTCGCGCAGGGTGTCCCGGAAGGGAACCTCAGGATCGATGCCAGGGGCGAGCAGGCATCGTCCGGGTCCGAGGCACTGGCCGGCCTGGAGCGGACCGTCGACTTCGAGGTCGACATGGCCGCCGTCCCCGCGGGAACCGGAGGGTTGCGCGTCGCGGTGATCACCCCGAGCGCCAGCAACGACCTGGCCTTCAGCCAGAGCATGGTCGATTCCATCAACCTGGTCGCCTCCGAACGAGGTGACCTCGACGTCACGGTCCTCGACAACATGTTCGTGCCCGAGGACGCCACGGCCGAGATGCGGGGCCTCGCCGGTGATGGTTATGACCTCATCATCGCCCACGGCGCCCAGTACGGCGCAGGGGTGCAGGAGGTGGCGACCGAGTTCCCCGACGTCGTCTTCGCGTGGGGCACGGCCAGCGACACGTTCGGCTTGCCGAACGTGTACGCCTACGACTCGGCCAGCGAGCAGGGCGCGTACGTACTGGGAGCGATGAGCGCGCTGGTGAGCGAGAGCAAGGTGCTCGGCGTGGTCGCCCCGATCGAGGTCGGCGACGTCAAGCGTTACGTCGACGGTTTTCGAGCCGGCGCCGAGGCCGAGGCGCAGGCCAACGTCCTGGTCACCTACACCAACTCGTTCTCCGACCTCGCGCTCGCCGCCGAGGCGGCTGAAGCTCACATCGGCGAGGGCGCCGACGTGATGACGGGACAGGCGCAGATGGTCGTCGGTGCGGTCAACGTCGCCTCCGAGAACGACGTGCTGTGGTTCGGTAGCCAGTCCAACCAGGCATCGCTGGCCCCGAACCTCGTCGTGGCGTCGCAGGTCAGCCACTGGGAGGTGATCTTGCGCCTGGTGGTCGAGGACGTCGCCGCCGGGACGGTGGCCAGCGAGACGTTCACCGCCGACCTGGCCAACGGCGGTCTGGTGATCGAGTACAACCCCGACTACGCGCTGCCTGCCGAGATCCGGGCGCGCGGTGACCAGCTCACCGAAGAGATCGCGAACGGCACACTGCGGGTGCCGGTCGAGGGCTGACTGGCTGTTGGTGCTCGACTACGCTGACCAGATGCACGAGCGGGGGTCCCCCCTCGGGTCGGTCCGACCGTCCACCTGGCGCGAGGCCGTGGAGCTCCGGGCGCAACACCCCGACCTGGTGCCGATCTGCGGCGGGACCGACCTCATGGTCGACGTCAACTTCGACCGGGCCCGCCCTGCTGGACTGCTCGATCTGTCCGGCATCGCCGAGATCGCCGAATGGGCGATGCTCGACGGCGGCCGAACGGTGCAGATCGGGGCCGGCGTCACCTATACCCGGCTGCTCGCGGAGCTGGCCGGACCCTGTCCCGGCCTGGCCCTGGCCGCCCGGACCGTCGGATCGCCCCAGATCCGCAACCGGGGCACCGTGGCCGGCAATCTGGCGACGGCGTCACCAGCCGGCGACTGCCATCCCCCGTTGCTCGCCGCTCGGGCCGAGGTGGAGGTCGAGTCGATCGCCGGTTCGCGGCTGATCGCCATCGATGACTTCTTCCTGGGACCGAAGCGCACTGCGCTCGCGCCGAACGAGCTGATCCGGGCGGTTCGAGTCCCGGCCGCCACCGGTCCCCGGCAGTTCGCCAAGGTCGGTCCCCGCAACGCGATGGCGATCGCAGCCGTGTCGTTCGCCGTGAGCATCGACCCCGAAGAGGGCCGGGTGGGCACGGGGATCGGATCGGCCGGACCGACGCCGCTCCGGGCCCTCGCCGCCGAGCAGCTCGCCGAGACCGCACTCGCCACCGCCGGGACCCCGGGCCAGCCCCTCGACCCGGCGGCAGCCGACGAGTTCGGCCGACTCGTGGCCGAGGTCGCCCGTCCCATCGACGACGTGCGAGCGACCGCCTCCTACCGGCGGCGATCCCTCGCAGTGCTCGGCCGGCGCTGCCTGAGCTGGGCGTGGAGCGAGCTCGCCGACGGCAACGGCCAGGAGCCGGTCGGGCGATGAGGGTCAGTCTCACGGTCAATGGGACGCCGCACGTGGTCGACGATGTCTGGCATCTGGAGAGCCTGCTCTACCTGTTGCGGGAGCGCCTCGGCCTCCGCGGCACGAAAGATGCGTGCCAACAGGGAGAATGCGGCTCGTGCTCGATCTACCTCGACGGTGTCCTCGTGTGTGCATGCCTCGTCGCCGCCGGCCAGGCCGACGGCGCGACCGTGGTGAGCATCGAGGGGATCACCTCGGCGCCGGGTGACAGCGCCGACGGCGATCTCCACCCGATCCAGCGGGCGATGCTCGATGCTGGCGCCGTCCAGTGCGGCTTCTGCACGCCGGGGATGATCATGTCGATCCACGCGCTGCTCGCCGCCGAGCCCGACCCCGACGAGCTCACGATCCGGGAGGAGCTGGCCGGGAACTTGTGCCGCTGTACCGGCTACCAGAAGATCATCGACGCCGTGTGCGCTGCCGCCCGCAGCGGCGGCGTGTCAAGGAGGCCCGATGACCCTCGATGAGAAGATACCGGTCACGATCCTGACCGGCTTCCTCGGATCGGGCAAGACGACGCTGCTCAACTACATCCTCCGAGAGCACCACGGGAAGCGGATCGCCATCATCGAGAACGAGTTCGGCGAGATCGACATCGACTCCGACCTCGTCGTCGCCTCCGACGAGGAGATCTACGAGATGGCCAACGGCTGCATCTGCTGCGTGACGTCGGTCCGGGGCGACCTGCTCGACGTGATCCGCAAGCTGATGAGCCGGAAGGAGCGAATCGACTACATCCTGCTGGAGACGAGCGGACTGGCCGACCCGATGCCAGTGGCCCAGGCGTTCTTCGTCGACGATCCCGTGCTCGACCACGTGACCCTCGACGCGATCGTCGCCCTGATCGACTCCGCCCACATCGAGCAGCACCTCGACGATGTCCGCTACGACGGGATCGACAACCAGGCCGTCGACCAGATCGTCAGCGCCGACCGGCTGATCATCAACAAGGTCGACCTCGTCGACGACGAGTCGGTGGCCCGCATCGCCGACCGCATCCGCCAGCTCAACCAGCGGTCGGCGATCGACACGTCGAGCTACGCCGAGGTCAACCTCGACGGCATCCTCGGCATCCGGGCCTTCGAGCTGTCGCAACGGGCGGCGAGCGACCCGGCATTCCTCGACAGCCACTACGTGCACAGCCACGACCCCGACATCGAGACCCACTCGATCCGGCTGCCGGGCGAGCTGGATCGAGAAGCGGTCGAAGCGGCAGCGTCGGCGATCGCCGAGACGTACGGCGGCGAGCTGCTCCGCTGGAAGGGGGTTCTCGCCATCGCCGGCAACCCCAACCGCGTCGCGCTCCAGGGCGTCCACAGGATGTTCGAGTTCCACGACCTCGATCCCTGGCCGGCCGAACATCGCGACAGCCGAATCGTGCTCATTGGCAAGAACCTGCAGCGGGACGACCTCACCGCCCGCTTCGCCGCCTGCGCAGCAGGAACCTCCGCCGATGCGGGGAGCGCCTGATGTCGTCGACCGTCGCCCCCCGCGACGTGGACGCCCGACCGGTCGACGGCGTCGGCTCGTCGGCCCCCCGACCCGACGGTGCCCCCAAGGTCGACGGATCGTTCGTCTATTCCTCTGACGAGCACCACCACCACTCCCTGTGGGGCGCCACGCTTCGGAGCCCCCACCCTCGAGCGAGGCTCCGCTCGATCGACACCAGTACCGCCGAAGGGCTCGACGGGGTGGCCGCGGTGTTGACCCACGCCGACGTCCCCGGTTCGAAGACCTACGGGATGAAGGTGCCAGACCAGCCGGTGCTGGCGTTCGACGAGGTTCGGTACCAGGGCGAGCCGGTGGCCATCGTCGCCGCCAACCACCCGGAGGTCGCCCGCCGGGCGTGTGAGCTGATCGAGGTCGACTACGAGCCGCTCGAGCCGAACACCGACCCGCTCCGGTCGCTCACCGGTACCGTCGACGGCCTTCCGAACGGCGGCCTCGTGCGCCACGTCACCATCCGCCACGGCGACCTCGCGACCGGCCGAGATCTGGCGGACGTGACGATCCGGGCATCATTCGAGATCGGCACGCAGGACCCCGCCTTTCTCGGCCCGGAGTCAGGCCTGGCCGTACCGACCGGCGACGGTGTCGAGCTGTACGTCTCGTGCCAGAATCTCCACCTCGACCAGCAGCAGGTTGCGGCCAGCCTCGGTCTCCCGCTCGACGAGGTCCGGCTTGTGCTGTCCGGCGTCGGTGGGGCCTTCGGCGGCAAGGAGGACCTGAACGTCCACATCCACGCCTGCATGCTGGCCCTGGAGACCGGCCGCCCGGTGCGGATGGTGTACGACCGCGAGGAGTCGTTCTTCGGGCACGTCCACCGCCACCCGGCGCTCGCCGACGTCGAGCTCGGCGCCACGGGCGACGGGGAGCTCGTCTTCTCCAAGGTCCGACTCGTTCTCGACGGCGGCGCCTACACGTCCACGTCCCAGGTCGTGATCGCCAATGGCTCGTACTTCGCCGCTGGCGCCTACCGCTGCCCGAACGTCGAGATCGACGGCTACGCCACCTACACCAACAACCCACCGTGTGGTGCGATGCGGGGCTTCGGTGCAGTCCAGTCGTGCTACGCCATCGAATCGGCGATGGACAAGCTGGCCCGGGCGCTCGGCCTTCACCCGCTCGAGCTGCGCCGACGGAACGCGATCGGGGTCGGCGACCGGCTGCCGACCGGACAGGCGATCGACGGACCAGCCCCCGTCACCGAGCTGCTGACACATCTCCAGGACCTGCCGCTGCCATCGGCGAACGAGCCGACCTACGACCGGCGCGACCTGCGGGTCCGACCCGGTGGGGTCGGCAACGTCACGAGAGGCGAGGGCATCCGGCGGGGGGTGGGCTACGCGCTCGGGATGAAGGCGATCGGGTTCTCGGGCGGGGTCGATGACACCTCGACCGCCCGCGTCACGCTGTGGATCCGCGAGGGTCGTCCGGTGGCCGAGGTCCACAGCGCCGCCACCGAGCTCGGGCAGGGCATCGTGACCGTCGAAGCCCAGATCGTCCGAACCGAGCTCGGCGTCGACGAGGTGCTGGTTCGAGACGCCGACACCGACATCGCCGAGGCCGGCGCCTCGTCGGCCTCCCGCCAGAGCTGGATGACCGGGGGCGCGGTCCTCGGGGCGTGCGGCGCGGTCCTGGCCGATCTGCTCGAGCGGGCCGCCGAGCGGGTGGCCGAGGCCCCGACGGCCCTGGTGCTCGACGGCCCCCTCATCTGTCGCCGGGCCGACGGCGAGCCGGTCATCTCGGTCGCCGATGTGCTCGGCGACGAGCCGATCAGCGCGAGCTACACGTTCCATCATCGACAGACGGAGGCCATCGAACCGGAGCGAGGTCAGGGCGACGCCCACATCGCATTCGCCTACGCGGCCCACCGGGCGGTGGTCGACGTCGACGTGGAGCTGGGGCTGGTTCGAGTCGTCGAGCTGGCGACCGCTCAGGACGTCGGGCGGGCGATCAACCCGCTGGCCGTCGAGGGCCAGATCGAGGGCGGCTCGGTGCAGGGCCTCGGCCTCGCCATCATGGAGGACCTGCAGCTCGCCGACGGGCGGATCATGAATCCGTCGTTCACCGACTACCTGATCCCCACGATGCTCGACGTGCCCCCGATCGACGTGAAGCTCTTCGAGTTCCCCCACCCCGACGCTCCCTACGGGCTGAACGGGGTCGGGGAGCCGCCGAGCCTGTCGTCGACGCCGGCGATCCTCAACGCCCTCCGGGACGCCACCGGCCTGGACCTGCCGCGGGCCCCTGTCCGTCCCGACGACCTGATCCTCGACCCCAGACCCGACGACCCCATTCCTGACGACACTTGCCACAAGGAGGCACCGTGATCATCGACACCCACCTGCATCCGACGAACCTGATCGACGAGGCGTGGCGCCACACCGGTGAGCCGTTCACCGGCGAGCGGATGCTGAAGATGATGGACGGGCCCTACTGGATCAACGGCAAGCCCCGGCGGATCGACATGGGCTTCATCCAGCCTCCACCCGGGAACACGGCTTGGCGGGACGGCGGCCGCAGCGGCCGGGAAGGCATCCGCGACTACATGGCCTACGTGGCCGAGCTGACCCAGAAGTACCCCGACCGCTTCATCGGCAATTTCACCTACAACCCGCGATTCGGCCCGGAGAACGGTGCCGCCGAGCTGGAGTTCCATGTCAAGGAGTACGGCTTCAAGATGCTGAAGCTGCATGCCAACATGCATGCCTACCGGCCAGACCGGGCCCTCGACTGGCTCCGGCCGGTGATGCAGAAGTGTGACGAGCTCGGCATCGTGGTGCTGATCCACACCGGCGACGGGCCGTACTCGATCCCGACGCAGTTCTATCCCATCATCCGGGAGTTCCCGAACGTGAAGTTCATCATCGGCCACTTCGGGGTGCAGACCGGTGGTGTCTACTGCTTCGAGGCGTTCTGGATGATCATGGACTCGCCCAACGTGTGGGGCGAGTCGGGGTGGTTGTTGCAGTCCCGCATCGTCGAGTTCGCCAAGGAGATGCCGAGAGACCGGCTCGTCTTCGGTACCGACTCGCCCCCCAACGACCCGGGGATGTGGCTCACCCACCTCGAGGTGCTCTGCCACGACGCCCCCCACGGCATCAACGCCAGCGAGGACCAGCTCGAGGACTACATGGGCAACAACATCGCCCGTCTCGTGGGCATCACCCCCACCGCGCCACCCAAGACCCGGGAAGACGCCGAGCAGCAGCTGGCCGAGGGCAGCTACGGCACACCGGTCGACTGAGCTGTTTGCGATGCCGCGTGACCCCGCGTCACAGGACCTACGGACGTTCCTCGACGACTACGCGCTCGAGCACCCCGACGATGTCGTGACGATCACCGAGCCGGTGTCACCCGACCAGGATGTCACCGCCATCGTCTGGCGGTTGGCGGCCGCCGGACGGCGACCGATCCTCCGATTCGACGACGTCGTCGGTCACGAGGGCCCGCTCGTCACCAACCTGTTCGGCTCCCGGACCCGGATCGAGCGGATGCTCGGGGCCGACCCGGGCGCGCTCCACGAGCGCTACGAGGAGCTGGCGGCGAAGCCAGCACCGCTGGCGACGCTCGAGGAGGGGCCGGTGCTCGCCAACGTCCTCACCGGACGCGAGATCGACCTCACGGACCTCCCGCTCATCACCCACTTCGAGACCGACCTCGGGCCCTACATCACCAGCGGGATCATGGTCGCCGAGGATCCCGAGACCGGCTGCGGCAACCTCAGCTACCACCGAGCCGTCGTGTCGTCGCCGACAGCCCTGGCCACGAGTCTCCACTCACGAGGCGATCTATGGCGACTCCTCCTCGACGCCGAGCAGAACGATCGATCGCTACCGGTGGCGCTGGTGATCGGCGCCCACCCGTTGTTCATGCTGGCCGCGTCGGCCCGGGTCCCGCTCGACGTCGACGAGCGAGAAGTCGCCGGCGGCCTGTTCGGCGCCCCGCTGCACGTGGTGCGCACACCGGTCCATGGGTTGCAGGTCCCGGCGACCGCGGAGTACGTCATCGAGGGCACGATCGACCCGACGGTGCGAGCCGAGGAGGGCCCGTTCGGCGAGTTCACCGGCTACTCATCGGACCGGTCGACCCACAACCGGCTCGACGTCGATGCGATCCTCCATCGCGACGACCCGCTGTGGGTCGACGTCGTCGGCGGTGACTCCGATGAACACCTCAACCTCGGACGGGTTCCCCGAGAATCGGAGATGTGGGCGAAGCTCAGCGCCCGGTTCCCGTCGGCTTGCGCGATCCATTACCCGAACTCCGGCACCCACTTCCACTGCTACGTGGCGGTCGATGCTCGCCGCCCTGGCGAGGCCCGCCAGATCATGCTCGCCCTCCTCGGCTGGGATCCGTATCTCAAGACCGTGATCGCGGTCGACCACGACGTCGACATCGCCGATGACAGCCAAGTGCTCTGGGCGTTGGCTACCCACTTCCAACCCCACCAGGATCTGTTCGTGATCGACGGCCTTCCCGGCAGCCCACTCGATCCCTCGTCCTCCCTCGACGGATCGACGTCCCGGCTGGCGCTCGACGCCACCAGAGGCCCGGACTTCGTCGGTACCCGCGCCGCCATCGGGGAGCGGGCGGCCCGAACCGCAGCCGAGATCGTCGCGCGTTTGAACGCCGAGTCTCCGTAGTATGTTGCTCTAGCTTCTTCGGAACTAGTGCAGGGGGAGCGAGGGCCACAGGGCCATCTGCGGCAAGGGAGAGCCGATCGATGACGATGACGGGGGCGCCACCGCGTGCCACCGGCGCGACCTCACCGGGGCGACGCCTCGTCGATCGCATCGGCAAACGCCTCGTCGGGCTCGTGGTCCCGGCGATCGCGGTGGTTCTCGCGTTCGCCCTCGGGGCGATCATGCTGCTCGCACTCGGCGCCAATCCCCTCACCGGCTATGCGGCCATGATCTCCGGCGCCCTCGGCGACGTCGATGCGATCGCCGACACGGCGATCAAGGCGATGCCGTTGTTGCTGGTCGGCGTGGGGATCTGCATCGCCTTCCGCACCGGCGTCATCAACATCGGCGGCGAGGGGCAGATCATCGCTGGAGCGCTCGCGTCGACGTTCCTCGCGCTGGGCCTGCCCGATGTGCCTCGACCGCTCCTCGTGCCGATGGTGCTCGTCGCTGGCGCCCTCGGCGGCGCCGCCTGGGGCGCCGTTCCCGGCGCGCTGAAGGCCTATGCCGGCGTCAACGAGATCCTCAGCACGATCATGATGAACATCATCGCCGCCCAGTTCCTGAACTTCCTGCTCCAGGACCTCCTCATCGAGGAAGGTGCGATCAGGATCCAGCAGACGAAGCGGCTGACGGAGAACGCCGACCTGCCGATCCTACCCGGCGGCACCAGGCTCCACCTCGGGATCGTGGTCGCCGTTCTCGTCGCCGTCCTCGGCTATCTGCTCCTGTTCCGCAGCTCGCTCGGGCTCCGGCTTCGAGCGGTCGGTCACAACCCCGACGCCTCCCGCTATGCCGGCATGGCGGTGAAGCGCAGCGTGGTCCAGGCGCTCGCCTTCAGCGGCGCGTGCTCGGGCGTCGCCGGAGCGATCCTCGTGTTCGGGAGCGAGTCGCATCGGCTGATCGCCGAGGGCGGCGCCGCTGCGTTCACCCAGAACGCCGGCTTCAACGGGATCGTGGCCGCCCTGTTCGGGGGCCTGCATCCGTTGGCGACCATCCCGGCCTCGTTCCTCTTCGGCGGGATGCTGACCGGTGGGATCGAGCTGCAGCGGGAGCTCCAGGTGCCGGCAGCCCTGATCGTCGCCCTCAACGGTCTCGTCGTCGTGTTCGTCGTCTCCAGCCTCCGCCTGCAGTCCCGGCTGCGGGCCTGGGTGGACCGCGAGCAGGTGGAGGCGGCTCGATGAGCGACTTCCTGACCGCCAGTGTTCTCGTCGCCACGCTGGCTGCGGGTATCCGATTGGCAGCACCGTTCCTCCTGGCCGCCCTCGGCGAAGCCATCGGGCAGCGAAGTGGGGTGCTGAACCTCGGAGTCGAAGGCGTCATGCTGCTCGGCGCGTTCGCCGCCTACTTCACCGCGCTCGAGACCGGGAGCGCCTTGGCCGGTATCCTGGTCGCCCTCGGCGTCGGCGCCGCGATGGGCGTGGTCTACTCGATCGTCACGGTCGTGATGCACGCCGAGCAAGGCATCAGCGGCATCGGGATCTTCCTGTTCGGTCTCGGCTTCACGGATCTCCTCTTCCAGAAGCAGGTCGGCACGCCCACCCCGATCGACGGCCTGAGCCGGGTGCGGGTGCCGGGACTGGCCGACATACCGTGGATCGGGGAGATCTTCTTCGAGCACAACGCGCTCGTGTACACCGCGTTCCTGCTCGTGCCGGTCGTGTCGCTCGTGATCAACAGAACGACCTTCGGCCTCAACATCCGAGCTGTCGGCGAAACCCCGGAAGCGGCCGACACGTTGGGGGTGAGCGTCAACCTCACACGGGTGGGGGCGATCGTGATCGCCAACTCCTTCGCCGGGCTGGCCGGCGCAGCGCTCGCGCTCGAGCTCGGCATCTTCCAGCAGAACCTCACCGCCGGGCAGGGCTTCATCGCCATCGCACTCGTGTACTTCGGCGCCTGGCGCCCGACCGGCGTGATGGCGGGAGCGCTGCTGTTCGGTGCCGTGTCCGCCACCGCGCTGCAATGGCGGACCCTGGAGGTCGTGTCGGGGGCGGCCTCGAACCTGATCGCGATGGCACCGGCCGTGCTCACGATCGTCGTTCTGGTGGCGGTCAGCCGCCGCATCGGCACCCCTTCTGCCCTGACGAAGCCATTCACCAGAACGGGGCTGTAATGCTCTCGTGCGGAAACCGAGAAAACCTATACGGAGGCGAGACCCATGAGTAAGAGAAAGCGCCTGTTGTTCATCGTGGCGATGCTGGCATCGTTCGCGCTGGTCGCGGCGAGCTGCGGCGACGGCGACGATGACGACGAGACGACCGATACCACAGCCGAGACCGACGCCAGCGAGACGTCGGCCGCGGAGGAGGATTCGGCCGCCGAAACGACCGACACGTCGGCCGAAGAGGCCGATGAAGGGGACGATGCAGCCGCCGCCGGCGACGGCCCGGTGCGGATCGCCGTCGTCGCACCCAGTGCGCAGAACGATCTGGCGTTCACCCAGAGCATGGTCGACGCCCTCGGTGTGGTCGAAGGAACCCGCGAGATCGAGGTCGACATCACCGACGGGACATTCGTCGTCGAGGACGCTGCAGCAGCGATGCGGGGCTACGCCGAGGACGGGTTCGACCTCATCATCGCCCACGGCTCGCAGTACGGCGCGCCGCTGCAGGAGATCGCGGCCGATTTCCCGGAGACGTCGTTCGCCTGGGGCACCACAACAGACACGTTCGGCCTCGACAACGTCTTCGCCTACACGACCGCCGCCGATCAGGGCGGCTTCGTGAACGGCACGATGGCGGCCGCCCTCAGCGAGTCGGGTGTCATCGGCGTGGTAGGACCGATCGAGGTCGGCGATGCCAAGCTCTACGTCGACGGCTTCCAGGCCGGCGCGCTGGCTCAGAACCCCGACCTCGACGTGCAGGTCAACTACATCGAGTCGTTCAGCGACGTCGCCCTCGCTGCCGAGCAGGCACAGATCTACGTCGATGCCGGTGCCGATGTGATGACGGGAACCGCCCAGATGGTCGTCGGTGCCACCGGCGTAGCCCGCGACGAGGGCATCGCCTGGTTCGGCACGCAGGCCAACCAGACCTCGCTCGGCGAGGAGAACGTCGTTGCGTCGCAGGTCTACCACTGGGAGGTCGTCCTGGAGCCGATCCTCGATTCGATCGCCAGCGGCACGCTCGGCGGCGAGATCTTCGAGCTGACGCTGGAGAACGGCGGCCTCGTCATCGAGTTCAACGACGGCTACGAGCTGTCCGACGAGATCCGGACACTCGGCGAGGACACGGCAACCGGAATCGCCGACGGCTCGATCGAGACCGGAGTCAGCTGACCCCATGAACACCGGCCCGGTGGCACCGATGCTCGAGATGCAAGGCATCACCAAGCGCTTCCCCGGGGTGGTCGCCAACGACGGCGTCGACCTCACGGTGCTACCGGGCCAGGTTCACGCCCTGCTCGGCGAGAACGGAGCCGGCAAGAGCACGCTGATGAAGATCCTCTACGGCCTCTACTCGGCCGACGAGGGAACGATCCGGCTACGGGGCGAGGAGGTGACGATCACGTCCCCTGCCGACGCCATCGCCCGCGGGATCGGAATGATCCACCAGCACTTCATGCTCGTGCCGACGCTGACGGTCGCCGAGAACGTCGCTCTCGGCCTCGGCGGCCGACGGGGCTTGGCCGACATGAGCCCGATCAGGCAACGGCTGCGGGAGGTGTCGGAGCAGTACGGGCTCTTCGTCGATCCCGACGCCTACATCTGGCAGCTGGCCGTCGGGGAGCGGCAGCGGGCCGAGATCCTGAAGGCGCTGTACCGCGACGCCCAGTTGCTCGTGCTCGACGAGCCCACCGCGGTGCTTACGCCGCCCGAAGTGGCCGACCTCTTCGTGACGCTGCGGCAGATGAGCGCCGACGGGAAGGGCCTGATCTTCATCTCCCACAAGCTCCACGAGGTGATGGAGCTCGCCGACGACATCACGGTGCTCCGCGACGGGAGCGTGTCCGGCCGCACCACGCCCGCCGAAGCCACCCGCGAATCGCTGGCCCAGCTGATGGTGGGGCGGCCGGTCGAGCTGACGCGGTCGATCCCGGACGTGGAACCCGCCGACGAGAAGCTCGCGGTGCGGGACCTACGGGTCCGTGGTGACCGGGGCACGGTCGCCGTGGACGATCTGTCGATCACCGTTCGAGCCGGGGAGATCGTCGGCATCGCCGGCGTCTCCGGCAACGGTCAGCGGGAGCTGGCCGAGGCGGTCGTCGGGATGCGTGAGGTCGAGAGCGGTGAGATGGTCGTCGCCGGCCAGCCGGTCACCGCTGCGTCGCCCGGAGCGGTCCGGGACCTCGGTGTGGCCTACGTGCCGGAGGAGAGGATGAAGGACGGGGCGATCGGCGACTTCACCGTGGCCGAGAACCTCATCCTGATCGACCACGACCGGGCGCCGTTCGCCCGAGGTGGCCTCCTCAACTTCGGTGCCATCGCGCAGCGTTGCGGCGAGCTGGTCGAGCGGTACTCGGTCAAGACGCCGACGCTCGACACACCGACCCGCCACCTGTCGGGTGGCAACATCCAGAAGCTGGTGGTTGCGAGGGAGTTCAGCTCCGAGGCGCAGGTGCTCGTCGTGGCCCAGCCGACGCGGGGCATCGACATCGGCGCAGCGGAGTACATCCACGAGCGACTGCTCGAGCAGCGGTCTGCGGGCGCCGCGATCCTCCTCATCTCGGAGGACCTCGACGAGATCATTGCGCTGGCTGACCGGATCGTGGTGATGTTCGAGGGCCGGGTGATGGGCGAGCTGGCGCGCGCCGAGGTCGACGTCGAGAGGGTCGGCCTGCTGATGTCAGGCGTCGAGCCGGACGCCCCGACGGCCCCCGAACGAGACGTGCGCGGCGGGGTGGACTGAGCCCGAGTCAGTACTCGCCACCCGACGTGCGCGGCGGGGTGGACTGAGCCCGGATCAGCGCGGTGGTGAACCGGGTTGGCGCAGGGTGGCCGCGACGCGGCGGATCAAGTCGGGGGCGGTCTCGAGGTCGGTGACGGGAAGCTGGAACTCGTCGATGTCGCGGTCGAGGAGCGATCGGAGTCGGGGGCCGATCCTGCCATCGGTGGCATCGATCACGAAATCGCCGACCCAGGCCGGATCGATGTGGCGGGCGGCCTCGGCGGGACCACCGTCGGCCAGGCTGCGCTTGACTGCGCCGACCTGGTCATCGGACATTCCCAGCAGCGCCCGCACCTCGGGAGGCGAGTCGACGAGGCGGAACGTGAGCTGGGCTCTGGCCGCTTCGAGATCGGCGGCGGTGCGGGCCACCATCGTGGAGTAGGTGATCGTGAACCGCCGTGGCCGTTCGCCGGTCGCCGTCCGGGCCCGGAGCGCGGCGACCGCGTCAGCCAGCATCGAGGTGTGGATGTAGCCGAGATAGAAACCGTCGGCCGCCGCGGCTCCCAGCTCCAGCATCTTGGGACCGCGTCCGGCGATGATGATCTCGATGTCGGGCCGGCCGTAGTCGAGGTGAGCGCCCCGGAAGGTGTACGGGCCGTCGTGGCGGGTCACCCGCTCACCGGCCCACAGCGCCCGGAGGTCGGCGATCATCGCCGCCACGGTCGACAGCGGCCGCCGCCGATCGATGCCGAGCGGCTCGAGGGTGAGGCCACCGCCTGCCCCGAGCCCGAGGAAGGCTCGACCACCGCTCAGCTCGTCGAGGGTGGCGATCGCAGTGGCGGTGGCAGCCGGGTGGCGGACGTAGGGGTTGGTGACCCCCGGTCCGAGCATGATCCTGCTGGTGGCGCTGGCCATCGCCGCGAGGGCCACGTACACATCACGAGTGGCGAGACCCTCGTCGTAGACCCAGCACCGCCGGTAACCGGCCTCGTCGGCCAATCGAGCCAGCTCGACCAGCTGACCCACGGGGGCCGTGCCCATCAGGTTCAGGCTCAGCGGGAGTCGATCGTCGGTCATGATGGAAGCAGGTTACGGACCCGGTGACGAAGGTTTCGAGACGGGACCCGCTTCCGACGATCGCCCAGGACGGTCGTGGCCGCATGCCGACCGGGGGCGCCGAACACGCCGGCACCCGGATACGTTCCGGCCCCCGACAGGTAGAGGCCGGCGATCGGGGTTCGGTAGCGGCTCAGCTCCGGGTGACGGCCGATCAATGTCCGCAGCGGCGACGCGCCGTACGACGGGGTGTGGCCCCGGTGCATCGAGAACTCCCGCTCGTAGCGGTCGGGGGTCATGACCCGCCATCGATCGACGGTGGGCAGGAAGTCGGGGCCGGCGAAGTCGGCCCACAGCTCGAGCCAGCGTCGAGGCTCGGTCGACGACGGCCAACCGCCCGCCAGCCGGTACGGGGTGAACAACGTCTCCAGACTGAGCACGTGTTGGCCGGGGGCCGGAGCCATGGTCGGGTCGAGGACCGACGGCGCGTTCACCAGCAGCGTCGGCCGAGGAGCCACCCGGCCCTCGCGTCGCAGGCGGTGTGCTTCTGCGAGCTCCAGCGGTGAGGGGCTGACCACGGTGGTCGGCGTGAGAACGTCCACGTCGGGGAACCGGTCGGCGAGCTGGTCGAGAGCGGCGACGGACGGACGGACGGTGAGGACGGCATCGATCTTCGACTCGTAGCCCTCGGCCGGAGGTTGGTTTCGCCACCGGTCGGCCAGCCGCTTCGCCGCCGGTGGTGGTTCGCCGATCCAGTCGATCAGGACCCGCTTGGGGTCGCAGGCCGCCACCACTATCGACGCCGTCAGCTCGTCGCCGTCGGCGAGACGCACCGCCCGTACCGAGCCGTCGTGGAGGAGCAATCGCTCGACCACCGCATCGCACCGGACCCGCCCACCGACCGCTTCGAAGCTGGCGCGAACCGCATCGGTGAGCGCGCCACTGCCGCCCCGGGGGCGGCCGGTCTTCACCAGGTGGCGGGTCGCGTAGCCGAGGGCGGCGAGCCCGGTGCCAGCAGCGTCGGGCGACAGCCCCCACACGGTGGGCCCGGTGCTGAGCGCGGGTTGGATCAGGTGCCAGTCGTCGAAGTAGTCACCCAGCACGTCGGTTGCGCTGCGGCGACTCCAGGCCAGGAGCCGGCGGGATGCGTCGAGTCGCGCGCCGTCGGTTCTGGCCACCGCGGCCAGGAGTCGACGAGCGGTCGGGTGGGTCTGGGCCAGCTCGATCGCCAGGCGGGCGACCGGGAGGGCGTCATCGAGATACCGGCGGTAGCCCTCGACCTGGTCGGGGTGCGAGATGCGGAGGCCGTCCACCGTGCGCTCCACGTCGTGGAACAGCACCCACGGCTCGCTTCCGTCGTAGAAGAGGTTGATGCCAGATGCGTCGGGTTCGACGTAGGTGAGGCCGTGGGCGGCGAGGTCGAGCTCGTCGATGATCGGCATCGCTCGGATCATCGTGTGATCGCAGTGGCAGATGTTGAATCGCGCACCGAGGTCGAACACGGTGGACGCGCACCCGCCGACGCTCGATCGGGCTTCCAGGAGCAACGTATCCACTCCGGCCCGGGCGAGGTAGGCGGCGCAGATGAGACCGTTGTGGCCACCGCCGACCACGATCGCCTCGGCGTCGGCGCCGGTGACGGCAGGGGTCGAGTTCACGCGGTCGGAATGACCACGGCATCGACCACCTTGTCGTGCAGTGTCTGGGAGTTCTCATCCCACAGCATCCAGAGGTAGCCGACGTAGAAGAACCCGGAGATGAAGGAGGCGAACAGATACCGGCCGATCGCCTTGCCCATCGACAGGGTGCCCCCGGTGCGCTGGTCGACGACCTTGATGTTCATCATCTTCCGCCCGATCGTCTGGCCGGTCGTGGCCACTGGACGTACCAGCACGAAGAAGAGCACCACGAAGTAGAGGATGAACCCGATGCCCACGAGGGCGAGGATGAGACCGATCGAGCCTGGCGTCGGCACGTCGCACGGCTCGGCGAATCCGGTGGAGGGATCGGTGCAGGTCCCGGGCTCGGTCTCGACGAGCAGGAAGCCGATCACCACCAGGGGGATGATGGCGACGATCATCGCCAGCGAGGCGATCAGCCCGTCGACGAGCAGGGCGACGAGCCGTGCACCGAACGACGCCCGCGCCCCACCTGCCGGGCCGCCGTACCCCCCGTAGCTTCCGTAGCTCCCGTAGCCCGACGGCGGAACCGAGTCCGCGTACGGTTGCCCATGGCCCGGTGGTCCCTGGTGCGGCGGTTGACCGTAGGCGGGTTGTCCCTGAGGAGGCGGCGAGGTCGGCGGCGGGTACCCCTGCGGGGGCGGGAACTGCGAGGGCTGATGACCGCCGCCCGGTGGGTTCGACCCCGGTGGCGGGTAGCCACCACTCGAGCCCGATTGTCCTGCGTACGGTGGCTCTTCCCCCCAGCTGCTCATGAACGTCGAGGGTAGAGGCGAGGCCCACCGGTTCGTGCCGCTTCGCCTTGCTGACGGCTCGTGCGGGGGTCCCCCGTCGCCTCAGCCCCTACTCGTCCAGCGAGCCGCCTACCCCGAACGGTACGGCGGACAGCTCGTCGCCGGAGATGATCTGGTCGGCCGGTGGCGGGCTGATCCCCTGGTCGGCGTTGTAGTCGAAGAAGTCGAACGCCAGGGTGACCGAAGCCACGCCCCCTCCCGATCCTTGGCCGAGGAGCGACTCGCCAGACAGGTCGAGCGCGTACCGGTAGATGTAGCCATCGTTCACACCGATCCACACGTCGAGCGGGAACTCGCTCCCCACCAGGTCACCGAACTGACTCTCGAGCTCGGCCCGCTCCTCGGGATCGGACGCTTCTGCCAGCGCCTCGAGGTCGAGCCATGCCCGCCAGTGCCGAGCTTCGACGCCGTTCACCGTCTCCACCCCCACGTCTTCGACCGATCCCTCGGCCCCGGCGAACTGCTCGAGCAGCTCCGTCGGGTTGTCACCGACGCCGGCGAATCCGAACGATTCGGTCGTGCCGCCGACCTCGTCCGCGTCCATCTCGATCCAGAGGCCGGCGGACTCCGTCGACCCGGTGAACATCGCGAAGAAGGGCCACTTCAACCACCCCATCTCGTCGACGGTGATGATCTGCATCGGTTCACCCAGCAGCTCGCGCATCTCGGCGGGCATCTGCGTTCCCTCGGCTGCGGCCGCAGCATCGAGGAGACCGCCCATGTCGATGGTGAGGTCAGATGAGCGAGCGGCGATGTCGTAGGCCCCGGCGATCGTGATGTCATACGACCCTGGCAGGTCGGAGCCGGCGGTTCCCACGATGCTGACACGGCCTTCGAATCGGGCCGAGGACGGGGCGTCCGGACCGGCGATCGTGTCAGCGAACAGCAGCTCCCCGACGGGGCCCGACGATTCGTCGAGCAGCGAGCGGTCGTCGGCCGATCCCGTCTCCCCGTCGTCGCCGGTCTCGGCCTCGTCATCGTCGTTCGGCTCGGCCGCCTCGTCGACATCGGCCGACGCGTCGGCGGTTGCATCTTCGACGATTCCGGTTGCGACGGCGCCGTCGGCCTGGCCGGCTGCGGTGGTCTCGTCGGTTGGCGTAGCACCGCAGGCGGCGACTGCGACGACGGCGAACAACAGCGAGAGGAACTTGGCGGCCACGGGCACGCTCCGAGGATCGACGACAGGCGAGCGGACTCGCGCGAGAGGTGCCCGACGATGAACATCTCCACCGAACGGGCACTGTTGTCATCGGCATCACCGCCGAGAACTGAAGTGGTCCTTGGCGGATCTACGGGCGGTGGTCCCCGAGGGGCACCTGGCTACGAGTTCGCGTCGGCGAACGTGTCGATCATCAAGCGAACATCGGGACCGAGCGGGTACAGGATCGGGCACGTGCATCCGGCCTCGACGTACTCCTCGACCTTCGCTCGGCAGTCGTCGGGCGTGCCGGCGGCGCAGATCATCTGCACGATCTCGTCGGGCACGAGCTTCGACGCTTCGACGACCTGTTCGTGGGTGGCGGGCCAGGTGAGCACCTTGCCGACCTCGTCGAGGAGCGACTGGGGAACGCCGCTGGCCTTCATGATGTGAGGCTGCTGGCCGAGGTACTGGGTGACGAGTGCCCGGGCACCATCGAGCGCGGCCTGGCGGTCGGCATCGACCGAGCAGACGATCAGCTGCGGTCGGTCGATGTCGTCGATGCTGCGACCGGCCTTCGTCGCCCCGGCTTCGAGCTGCTCCATGGCTCCCCGGTTGTAGTCGGGTGAGACGAGATAGTTGAGCACGACCCCGTCGGCGATCTCGCCGGTGAGCCTCATCATCTGGGGTCCGGTGGCTCCGATGTAGATCGGCACGTCCTTGGGTCGGCGCTCCTGATGCACGTAGTCGAGCTCGACACCGTCGAGGTGCACATAGTGGCCATCCATCGTGACGGTTTCGTTGGCCAGCAGGGCCCGCACCGCCGCGACCACCTCCCGCATCACCGTCAGTGGCCGCGCTCGGTCGATCCCCACCTTCGATGCCAACGGATCCCACCAGGCACCCAGGCCGCAGATGATCCGGCCGGGAGCGAGGTCGTCGAGGGTGGCGTAGAGCGAGGCGAGGCGGGCCGGGTTCCGGGTCCACACGTCGATGACACCGGATCCGATCTTGATCGTGTCGGTGGTGGCCCCGAACGCAGCCATCGCCACCCCCGCCTCCCGCACGAGTCGGGAATCGGCCTGCCAGACCGCTTCGAACCCTCGCTGCTCGGCGTACTGGGCGTACCCGATGGCGTCGGCCATCGGGTGGGCGTCCTGGAGGTAGAGGGCAAGCCTGGTCATCGGTGTTCTCCTCCACTCACATCGCCGCTCTCCACGACGACTGCAACGCCCACTGCGAAGTTGCCAAGGATAGGGGTGGGCCCCGCAGACCGGACTCGGGTTGTCGATCGTCGTCCAACCGCCCGCGGGTTGGTCGATGGTCAGGCGGCGGCGACGATCGAGATCTCCAGCTGCCACGCCGGCTGGGCCAGCTCGGGGACGATCAGCAGCGTGGACGCAGCGAGGTGGCCGGCGAGAAATCGGTCTCTCGCCGCCATCACCGCGGCCAGATCCCGGCCCGGCAGCACGTAGGTCGTGACCGAGACGATGTGCGCCGGTTCCATGTCGGCCTCGGTCAGCATCGCCGAGATGTTGGCCCAGACCTGATCGGCTTGCTCGGCGACACCGTCGGCGACGGTCCCGTCGGGGCCCACCGGCACCACGCCGGATGTGTGGAGCCAGCGCCGGGCGTCGGTGGTCAGCACGGCATGGGCGTAGGCCGCCGCCGGCGGGGCGATCGCAGAGGGCATGATCTTCTCGTTCACGACCCGCATCCTGCCAGAAGTCCTCCCGCTCGCGGCCCGTGCGGCGATCTCGATCCTTTTGCCATGATGGCCGAAGGATTCCACGGCCTCGCTCGATGGTCCCTCGGACGGACGATCGGCGGCTCGTGGCGAGCGGATGGAGGATGCACATGGTCGACGGCACCGCCCGAGGTGGGCAACTCGACGGCCGGGTGGCCGTGATCACCGGCGCGGCGAGCGGTATGGGGCTGGCGACGGCGGAGCGGTTCGTCGCCGAGGGAGCCCGGGTGGTGATCGCCGATTTCAACACCGAAGCGGGCGACGCGGCAGCCGCTGCGCTCGGTGGCGCGGTGCGGTTCACCCGCTGCGATGTGTCGGTGGAGGACGACGTCGCAGCGGCCGTGGAGCTCGCGGTCGACGTGTTCGGCCGACTCGACGTGATGTTCAACAACGCCGGTATCGGCGGCGCCATCGGACCCATCACCGACCTGCAGGTGGAGGATTGGGACGCCACGTTCGCCGTGCTCACCCGAGGCGTCTTCCTCGGAACGAAGCACGCCGCCAGCGTGATGGTGGCGGCCGGCGAGGGCGGGTCGATCATCAACACCGCCTCGGTCGCCGGTATGGGCGGCGGCGCCGGTCCGCAGGCCTACTCGGCGGCGAAGGCGGCGGTGATCAACCTCACGCAGACCACGGCACTGGAGCTGGCACCCCACTCGATCCGGGTGAACGCGATCAGCCCGGGCATCATCTTCACCCCGCTCATGCACTCCGGCAACGAGGCCGACGCCGACGACATGGTCGCCGAGCTCCAACCGATGCCCGGCCGGGGCGAAGGCTCCGACATCGCTGGCGCAGCGCTGTGGCTCGCCGGCGACGATTCACGGTTCGTGAGTGGCCAGGCGATCGCGGTCGACGGTGCGCTGCTGGCGGCAGGGCCGCGGATCTTCGGCCGGCTCCACAACACCCGCAACATCCATCGGATGGTCGGCATGACCCACGGCTCGACCGGCGTCGCCCCCTCGGTCCGCCGCCTCTAGTCGAGTCGGCACCCCGACCAGTCGGCACCCCGACGCCGCACCTCCTGCCCCCGATGGCGGCCCCAAGCCTCACCCGCGAGGCCCACAACCGCCAACCACGCCCGACCCCAACCCACCACCCGCCGATGGCGGCCCCAAGCCTCACCCGCGAGGCCCACAACCGCCAACCACGCCCGACCCAACCCACCACCCCCCGATGGCGGCCCCAAGCCTCACCCACGAGGCCCACAACCGCCAACGCGGGTCGGGGCGCCGGGATGGCTGGCGACGGGTCGGGGGTGGCACCATGCCCGAATGACTTCGACCCACGAGCCGTCAGCCCGACCCCTGCTCGATCCCGGCGCAGCGTTCTCGCTGGCCGGCAAGGTGGCGGTCCTGACCGGTGCCAGCTCCGGTCTCGGGCACCGCTTCGCCCGGGTGCTGGCCACGGCCGGGGCGAGTGTGGTGTTGGCTGCCCGACGAGCCGAACGGCTCGAGGCCCTGGTCGACGAGCTGCCGAACACGATTGCGGTCCCCTGCGATCTCACCGCCCCCGGCGCGCCGGCAGACCTCGTGGCGGCGACGCTCGACCACCACGGCCAGATCGACGTGGTGATCAACAACGCCGGGATCTCCCGGGTGCTGGCCGCAGTCGACGACGACCTCGACGACTTCCGGCGGGAGCTCGAGATCAACCTCGTCGCCCCCTACGAGCTCGCTCGGCTGGCGGCCAGGTCGATGCTCGACGCCGGTCGCCCGGGGTCGATCATCAACGTCGGGTCGGTTCTGGGGTACGGCGGCGGCGGTCGGCTGAAGGTGCCGGGCTACGCCGCGGCCAAGGGCGGGCTGCACAACCTGACGAGGGAGCTCGCGTCGCAGTGGGCCCGGAAGAACATCCGGGTCAACGGGATCGGGCCTGGCTGGTTCGAGACCGAGATGAACGAGGAGATGTTCGGCACCGACGGCGGCATGGCCTACATCGTCGACAACACGCCGATGGGTCGGCCCGGGTTCGAGGGCGAGCTCGACGGCGCGCTGCTGTTCCTCGCGTCCGATGCCTCGACGTTCGTGACCGGCCAGGTGCTCTTCGTCGACGGCGGCTGGACCGCCATCTGACGAGCACTCGCCAGGAGCGGCGTAGCTCGGTTGGCAGCAGCGAGGCCTGCAGATCGACCGAGCCGAACGACACCGTCAGCCGGCGGTGGGATCGACGAGTAGCTTGATCGCCTCCGTCCGGCGGTTGGCCAGGTCGTCGATCGTGCCGGGTAACCCATCGAGGTCGACGGTGCCCGTGATGAAGCCGTCGGTGACGATCCGTCCCTGGGCGATCAGGTCGGCGCAGATCGCCATCTCATCGAGCGTGAACAGGATCGACGTGTCGACCGACACCTCCTTCATCATCCACCGCATCGGCTGGATCGACCCCTCGCCGCCCGAGACGCCCACCATGCAGACCGACCCGCCCCTGCGGACCATGTCGACCGACTGCTGCAGGGTCTGGGGGATGCCGGCGCAGTCGTAGGCGATGTCGGCCCGGAGACCATCGGTGAGCTCGTCGACCGTCGCCCGCAACTCGTCGCCCGGGGTGACCGCCACGTCGGCTCCCACCGCTTGGGCGAGGGCGTGGCGCTCCCGGTTCGGCTCGACGGCCACGATCCGCCCCGCGCCGCCGAGTCGGACGGCCTGGATCACCATGAGCCCGATCGGGCCGCACCCGACCACGCAGGCCACGTCGCCGACCGTCAGTCGGGATCGACGGACGGCGTGCATCGCCACCGAGGCCGGTTCGATCAGAGCCGCCTGCTCGTCGGAGACGTCGTCGGGCACCGGGATGAGCCGGTTGGCGTCGAGGGTGAGATAGGGAGCGAACCCGCCGGAGGTCGGTGCGTGCTTCCCGGAGTATCGACTGGCCGCCACCCGACAGAAGCGGGGCAGATCGGCCCGGCACTCGG
Source organism: Acidimicrobiales bacterium (assembly GCA_965216205.1). Taxonomy (GTDB): domain Bacteria; phylum Actinomycetota; class Acidimicrobiia; order Acidimicrobiales; family SZUA-35; genus CADEDH01. Next base: position 5,226,957 of record OZ244139.1, read on the forward strand.
GGCAGGTGCCGCACCCCGGGGCCTGGGCGCCGACGACCCGGACGCCGTCGGTGATCGAGGCCGGCGGCGGGGGCGACCCGTCGCCCGGGCGATGGTCGACGATCGTGCCGGCCCACTCGTGGCCACAGATCCCTGGGGCGTAGGGCCAACCCTCCTGGTAGGCGTGGACGTCGCTGCCGCAGATGCCACAGCGGGCGATCTCCACCACGACCTGCCCCGGCTCCGGCGACGGGTCGCCCACGTCCAGCAACTCGAAGCGGTCCTTGCCTGTGACGATTCCGGCTCGCATGCCGATCCCTTCTTCCGATGCTCCACCCTGGACGGTCCACGCCGAGTCTCGCGCTCGTTCGCTCCGGAGGCGAGGCCGCCGCTCGGGGACCCGCAGCCCAGGGGATGCCGGCGTTCGGGCGGGGTGGGGTAGTGTCGGAGCGCCGAGGGGACAGCCCGGCCGCCCGCTCCAACGCCGATGCACGGCTCACGATGTCGTGGGGTGGGGCGATCGTTGGCATGGGCCTCGGGGGCGAGGAGTGACGATGAGCGATGACGGAACACCGAACGAGCCGGGACCGAACGAGCCCGGCTTCGACGACCCAGGGCAGCCGCCGTGGGGTGAATCGCCGGGGACGCCACAACACGGGCACCCACCACAGCAGGGCTATCCACCACAACAGGATCAACCCCCGCAGGGCTACCCACCGCAGGGCTATCCACCACAACAGGGCTACCCCCAACAGGGCTTTCCGCAGCAGGGGTACCCACCGCAGGGCCAACCTCCTCCCGGCTACGGGCCAGCGCCGGCGTACGGCCAGCCCGGCTTCGCGGCCTACGGTGTTCCCGCCCCGGCGACCGGCGCGAGTCAGAACGCCAACGTCGCGCTCGGTCTCAGCGTCGGCGGGCTGGCGACCTACGTGGTCGGCTTCTGCTGCGGGCCCCTCGCCCTCATCGGTCTCGCGCTCTGCGGCACGGGCGCGTTCATGGGCTGGCGGGAGCTGAAGGCGATCGATAGCGGCCAATCGAGCGAGGCTGGTCGCAACTCGGCGAAGGCCGCGATGATCACCGGCGGCATCGGCGTGGGCCTCTTCGCGATCGGCATCGTGCTCGTCGCCGTGTTCTTCTCGGCTTCGCTGGTCACGTGATCACGGGTTTCGTGCTGGCCGATCTCCCGCGGCGGCGGGACTTCCCACTGGCCGTGCTGGTGGCGGCCACGGTGCTCGCGTACGGGCTCGCCCCGACCGGGAATGGAACCGTGACGTGTCTGCTACGGCTGCATGCCGACCAGGCGTGCCCCGGCTGTGGGATGTCACGGGCGACGGGTCGCCTCCTCCGGGGTGACGTGGGCGGGGCGTTCGCGTACCACCCGATGGTGTTCCTGCTGGCCGCTCAAACGATCTGGTTCGCGGTGTGGCGGTTCCGACGCGGTGACCGCCCGATGACCGCGACCCACATGACCCGCCTCGCGTGGTCGGTGTCGGCCAACATCGCCCTCCTGTTGGTGGTGTGGTTGATCCGGATCGCGACCAGCCACCTCGACAACGTCTACTGAACCATCTGACCGACCGACCGGTAGCCCGGCGGATCGAACGGTTCGACCGCGATCAGCGACCCTGGAACGGTGACGGATCCCGTCGTTCGGCCCGGGCCTTGGCCGCCTCGGCGAAGTCGTCGGTGAGGTACAGCTTGAGTGCGCTCTGCTGCATGTCGGCTTCCTCGATGATCCGCTTCAGGTGCCACCGCCGAGTGCGCACGGCGGAGCGGACCGACAGCGGCGGGTTGGACGCGACCTGCCGGGCCAGCTCCAGCGCGACGTCGAAACCCGTGCCGGGCTCCGCGAGCCGGTTCACCAGACCGTGCTCGAACGCCTCCTCGGCGGTGAAGTAGCGGCCCGTCAGGGCGAGCTCGGTTCCGAACGCGGCGGCGTTGCAGAACTGCATCGTGGCCCAGTAGCGGGCTCCGCCGAGGCCTCGCGACACCTCGGTCACCTGCATCCGGGTCCCGGCTTCGGCCACGGTGAGGTCGCTGTCGAGCATCAGCCCCACGGCCAGGCCGAGGACGTAGCCGTGGACGACCGTGATGATCGGCTTCCAGTTGACCGATTCGACGAACAGCTCACCGGCTCTCGCCCCATGGGCCTGCGGTCCACCGTAGCGCTCCAGCTCCTCCCTGGGCCGAAGCTGCCGCTGGTTGACGTCGGCTCCCGACGAGAAGGCCCGCCCGTTGCCGCAGATGATCGCCACGTTGGCCTCGCCATCGGTGTCGAACCGTCGGATGGCCTCGCCCAGCGCCCGCACCATGTCGTCGCTGAAGGCATTGAGCTTGTCGGGGCGGTTCAGCCGGAGCACCGCCACCGCATCGGATCGTTCGTAGGTGACGAGGTCCGCCATGGGTTCGACCCTAGTCCCAGCCCGTCGACCACCTCACGACGAGCCGTCGGATGGGCTGCGGGGTCGACCGCCGTTCGGCCCGAGGTCTACAGGGGGTTCCCATCGGCGTCGAGGTAGCTGTCGGCGAGGTGCCGCTCGGCGGCGAGGGCGGCCAGGTCGTCGTCGGACTTGCCGAGGAGTTGACGGTAGACGTAGTCGTTGGCCTTGCCCATGGTGTTGAGCTCGTCCCACCGCATCGGGGGTCCGGTCCACGACCACTGGTGGCCGGGGAAGAGGATCTCGTCGACGTCGTCACCGTGGTTCGGCCGGAACCAGCAGCGGCTGCGGAGGTGGGGATCGGCGATGAGCTGGCCCTCGTCGAAGAGCGGCCCTGCGGCCACCCCGGCCGACCGGCACACCGCCAGCACCTCGGCTACCGATCGCTCGCTCGACCACGCCCCCAGGTGCAGGTCGATCTCGTCGTGCCGGTCCCGTCGACCCGCTTCTGTGGCGAGAGCCGGATCGGCGGCCCACGGTGGCGAACCCAGCGCGGCCACGAGGTCCGCCCACTGCCGATCATCGGCCACCGACAGCGCCAGCCATCGATCGTCGCCAACGCACGGATACACCCCCTGCGGTGCCCGGTGGGGGTGGCGGTTGCCGTGGCACTCGTGGGGCTCGCCGGTGACCGACGCGTCGACCAGGTACTCCCCGATGTAGCCCATCAGGTTCTCGGCCTGGGCCAGCTCGACCAGCTCGCCCTCGCCGGTCCACTCCCGGCGTCGGAGTGCGGCCAGGATGGCGAACGCGCCGGCGACGCCGCTCGCCGGGTCCATGTAGTAGGTCGTGTCGAGTGAGGTGGGGTCGAGGTCGGGGTAGCCCCGAAGCGACGACAGGCCGCACAGGGCCTCCATGTGGGCGCCGAACCCGACGTAGTCGGCATACGGACCGGTCAGGCCGAGCGACGGCATCCGCAGTTCGATCAGCCGGGGGTTCCGGGCGTGGAGCGTGGCCCAGTCGAGATCGAGCGACGGCAGCACCCGGATCGAGTTGTTCTCCACGACGACGTCGGCGATGTCGACGAGCTCGAGGAACGTGGCGCGGCCGAGGTCGGTGCGGAGGTCGATGGTGAGGCCCAGCTTGTTGCGGGCGTGGCACACGAACGCCGCCACCTCGTTCCACGGACGAGGTCCGGCGGCGCCGCCGGGGAACCGGCCCCAGAACTGACCGAGGTCGGCTTCGCCACCCTCCCTCGGTCTCGGCACGGCCCCCCGGGTGGCGGTGGGGAAGAGGTTCGGGTTGTCGAGGCGGATCACCTCGGCACCGAGGTCGCCCAGGAGGGTGGTGGCGAGCGGCCCAGCCCACACCACGGTGAGGTCGAGCACCCGGACGCCGGCGAGGGGGAGCGAAGCGCCGCCGGCGGGCCCGCTGGTGAGCGCGGACCGACGCGCCGCCGGCGCAGTGGCCAACTCGCCCCGGATCTCGTGGGTGTGCTCGCCGAGCAGCGGCGGCCGGCGGCGGGCCTTCCACCCATTGTCGAGGCGGAGCGACGGACCGGGCGCCTCGTAGGCACCGACCACGGGATGGTCCCAGGTCTGCCAGAATCCACGCTGGCGGAAGTGCTCGTCGGCGAGCACGTCGACGGTGGAGTTGACCGGCGTGATCGCGAGCTGTCGAGCCTGCGCGTCCTCCATCGCCTGTTGCTTGGATCGCTGGAGGATCCAGGTGAAGAGCGCGGTGTTGAGCACCTCGGGCAGGTCGTCGTCGTCCATCCAGTCGGGCTTGGCGAGGATCGCGGTCAGGTCGTCGTCGGCCAGCAGCTCCGACACCCGGGGCATCCAGTTCGGAGCGAACACGATCTGGCAGTAGCCGTCCTCTGCCGGGTAGATCCCGGCCGGGATGGTGCCCATCCGCCCACCGCCGCTCCGGTGGCTGGTGACCCCGTCGTACTGGTGACCCACGAGCAGCGTGGCCCGACGGTCGATCGACGAGGCCTGCGTCTCGAGGTTGGACACGTCGACCGCGGCGCCCACCCCGCGCTGCGCCGCCATGGTGGTCGCGGCCAGCGTGGCGAGGGCGGCCACCGCCCCGGCGTGGTACTGGACCACGTTGCCGGCCATCTTGATCGGTTCACGGTCGGGGTCGCCGGTGGCGAGCATCGGCCCGCCCATGGCGTAGGTGACGATCTCGGCTCCCGGCCACTGGGCGTAGGGGCCGTGCTGCCCGAAGGGGGTGACGCTGGTGACCACGAGCTCGGGGCGGTCCCGGCGCGCCGCGACCAGGTCGATCCCGAGACGCTCGAGCTCACCAGGACGATGCGACTCGATGACCGCGTCGGCTCGATCGATCAGCGCCCTGACGAACGCTCGATCGTCGGTGCTGTCACCCGGGCTGTGATCGGTGCCGTCGGTCGCCCCGAGGTCGGCCACGACCGACCGCTTGTTCTGGTTCAGGTGGAGGAACAGCGGGCTGGCTTCCGGGTCGGGCCGCTCCCCCGCCCTGGCCCCTTCGCGACGGACGGGGTCGCCGCCCGGCGGTTCCACCTTGATCACCTCGGCGCCGTAGTCGGCCAGCAGCTTGGCTGCGTACGGTCCCGAGATGCCCGTCGCCAGCTCGACGACGACGAGCCCGTCCAAGGGTTGTCGGTCCACCGGACGAAGTCTCCACGGCCCACCGGCCCGCTGGCAAAACGGACCGGGCGCGAGCACCGGGGCGATCCGCGCTCACCCTCGGCCGAGGGTCGACGGCGTCACGACCGTTCGGCGGAGCCCCACCGGCCGCGGTAGGCGTAGTCACCGAGTGGGATCCTGGCGCTGGCGATCTGGAGCGGTGCTTCGCCGCCGGGGGCGGGGTGGCCGAGCGTGATGATCATCGACGGTTCCACCTCGGCCGGGATCCCCAGCAGCTCCCGGGCCACGTCGGGGTGGTGGATCGTGACCGGGCAGCTCGCCAGGCCCTCGGCGTTGGCGGCGACCATGAGGTTCTGGGCGTGTCGGCCGACGTCGAAGTGCATCCGGGGCCCGGCGTCGCTCGCGACCGTGACGACGACCACCACCGGCGCTTCGTCGATCCACGCCGCGAAGTCACCTGCCGCCTGCAACCCCACGATCGTGTCGTGCTCGTCGACCACGATGAGTCTGACCGGCTGGTTGTTCTTGGCCGAGCCCGCCATTCGGGCGGCGTCGAGGAGGCGGTCGAGGGTGGCAGGATCGACGGGACGATCGGTGTAGGCCCGGGTGTCTCGCTTGGACCGAAGTGCGGTGAGGGCATCCATGGGTCCGAGTATCGCCTCCCCGGCGGCCGTCGAGCGACGAAGGCGGGAACGCCGACGGCCCCGATCTGGGGGGAGAGGTCCAGATCGGGGCCGTGGCCGCTCATCTGCTGCTGTCGGGTGGTGGCGGGTCCAGGCTCCGGAGGAGGGAAGCCCGAGCGCCCGGGCCCGCCACCGATCAGCTCGCGGGCGGCAGGAGCACCGAGTCGATGACGTGGATGACGCCGTTGCTGGCTTCGACGTCGACCGCGGTCACGGTGGCGTCGTTGACCATGACGGTGTCGCCGTCGACCGAGATCTCGACCTCGGCGCCGTTCACCGTGGCCACCGACTGACCGTCGAGCGTCACGACGGTGGACGAGGGCACCTCGTCGGCGATGACGTGGTAGGTGAGGATCGACTCGAGCGTGGCGGTGTCGGCCAGCAGTTCGTCGGCGGTCAGGCCGAGCTCGTCGAGGGCGGCAGCGAAGGCGTCGTCGGTCGGAGCGAAGACGGTGAAGGGACCCTCGCCGCTGAGCGTCTCGGCCAGGCCGGCGGCCTGTACCGCGGCCACGAGCGTGGTGAAGCTCCCGTCGGCCACGGCGACGTCGACGATCGTGTTGCCCTCACCGGCGGTCTCCTCGGCGGCCTCGTCGTCGGCGGCATCCTCGTCCGCCATCTCGTCGTCGGCGGCCTCGTCATCGGCCATCTCGTCGTCGGTGGCCTCGTCGTCGGCGGTGGCCTCGTCGTCGGCGGTCGACGCCGCTTCGGTGGTCGTCGTCTCCTCGTCGGCGGCGTCGGTGGCGCCGTCGTCCGTTGCGTCATCGCCACAGGCCGAGGCCACCAGGGCCAGTGCGAAGAGCGCAGCGAGGATGCGGATCAGTTTCTTGTTCACGATGGACATCTCCATGAGGGGGGTACGGAACGATGTTGCTCACGAGAAGTCCGTCCGATCCCCGGAACCGGATGCAGCGAGCTCGGTGACCATCGTCACGTCTCCGTTCGGTTGGTCGTCGGTGGTTGGTCGCCGCTGGGTCAGGCCCTTGATGGCGACGGCGACGAAGTAGATCTCGAGAACCAGCCACACGACCTCGTCACGCACGATGGCGTTGATGAGCAGGCACGTACCGCCGAGCAGGTTCAGGCCGTTGACCGCCAGCGCAGCCACCCGGCTGTGATCGCCGAGCCGACTCTTCAGCCGCTGGCTGTTGATCGCGTCTGCTCGCTTTCACGTCGCTGTCATGGGAGCATGACTCGGCCCGCCGTCTGCTCGCTTTCACGTCGCTGTCATCAGCCGTCGCGGTGTCGGCACGGTTGGTGACGATCGGTTCCGGGCTGGCGAGCGTGGCCCGACGTTCTCGCTGGTCAGTCGAGCAGTCGACCCACGTCGCGGTCGAGGGCGGCGGTGAAGGTCCGCTCGATCATCGTGTCGAGGGCGTGTTGGGTGTCGGCGTCGTCGGGTTCGAGCCTCGCGAGGTTGCTGGCGAACTGGCCCATCCACCACAGCAGGTTCTCGTCGTAGCTGACGGTGAACCGCTCGAGGTCCAGGTGCACGCCACCCGAGCGGAGACCGTCGAGGTAGCGGTCGATCAGATCGGCCTCGGTGGCTCGCCGGTCGTGGATGGTGAGACTCGTGGCGCAGAAGCTCGTGAGATCCATGGCGCCCGGCCCGCGGAGCGCGGTTTGCCAGTCGATCATGGTGACCTCGACCGGTCCGTCGTCGTCGCCGGACGTGGAGCTCGGGGCGAAGAGGAGGTTGTCGAGCCGGTAGTCGGCGTGGACCACCGTGAGCGGGGTGCGCGCCGTGCGGTCCGACCAGTCGGGCAGTATCGCGGCGAACCGCTCCACCCATTCACCGGTCGGGGCCGGGGTGACGTGGCCGTAGCGACGGCGGAACAGGGGTAGCGCATCGAGCCACGCGCCCTGGAGGCCACCGACGCCGGTCGTGTCGAACCCGGGCATCCACGTGATGTGGCCACCGCTCTCCCACCAGGTGCAATGGAACTGGGCGAGCGCATCGACGGCTGCTTCGGCCTGGGCCGTGGTGGCTCCGATCGCCGGATCGACAGGGACCGCAGGGCAGTCCTCGAGCACCACCACCCACCGCTCGGCCGCCGGGTCGGCCCCGGCGTGGTAGCAGCGCGGAACCCGGGCGCCGGGGCTGACCGGGGCGACCTCCTGATAGAAGGCCACCTCCCGAGCCCAGGCCCGCAGCATCGAACCGACCTGGTACCCGCCGGGGTCGGACGCCGGGAGCTTCACGATGACCGTCGCCGGACCGGCGCTCGACTCGCGGTAGCGGAGGTGGACGCGGGCCAGGTCGCCGAGCAGGCCCACCGACTCGCCGAGCGGCTCGATGGAGACCGTTTCGACCTCGACCTCGACCTCGATCCCGGCACCGGCGACCCGCCCCTGCCCGTCGGCAGCGACAGTGGCACCGGCGACCTGCCCTTGCCCGTCGGCAGTGGCAGTGGCAGCGCCTGTCGGCCCGCGGCGGAGCGCTGCGGTGAACCAATCGGCGGTGAGATCGGCGAACGATCCCGGCACGGTCACCGGGGCGTCCGTTCGGGGGTCGCCGGGTCGGGTCGTCATGGGGGCTCAGGCCGCCGACGGCGGGGCCACCTCGAGCCGGCCCGTCACGCCGTGGGCGGCGATCCGATCGGCGACGTAACCCCCGGCCTTGGCCGACTCGACGAAGGCAGCCAGATACTCGAAGCCGGCCGGATCACGGTCCCGAGGGGTGCCCATGGCCTGGCGGACCGCGGTGAACCGCCCGTCGAGGAGGCGGGAGCCGGGCAGGCGGTCGACGTCGTTGATCAGCCCCGGGCGGAGGCCCGCCATCGCGTCGAGGCCCTCCTCGACGAGTGCGTTGAACGACGCGTCGGGTCCGGTCACCTGGACGAGCTCGGCGTGCTGGAGGTTGCGCTCGAGCCACAGGTCATAGGCGCTGCGGTGGGCGCTCGCAATCCGCCGGCCGGGTTGGTCGACCTGCTCGATCGACGTGATGTCGGAGTCCGGTGGCACGAGGTAGGTGGCCTCGATCTCGCAGTAGGCGTCGGTGAAGGCGATCCGTTCCGCCCGTTTCGGTTCGTCGCCGATGTTGCCGATGTCCCAGGTGTCGGCGTCGGCGTCGTCGGCCACCGCCCCCGGGCTCTTGTAGCGGAGCAGCTCCACCCCCACCCCGAGCCGGTCGGCGAGCGCCGTCGCCATGTCAGGCGAGACGCCCTGCGGGTTCCCGTCGTCGCCCTTGCCGGTCACGAGGAGGAAGTTGCTGAGGTTGATGGCGGCCCGCAACGTTCCGGTGGGCGCGAGAGCCGCTTTGGCCGCTGGGGAGGGGTCGGGTAGCGCGGTCCAGAGATCGGGGGAAGGCGTTGCCATGGCGCCGAGTCTCGCAGGCGACCGCATCGTCGGCCACTGCTGGTGGTCGCGGTCGGCCGGCGATGGCTGGGGCCGACCCACTTGGTGGCGCGCGACCGGTGCATCGTAGGATTCCCCGCCATGGTGTCGGCGCCGTCGGAGGCAACCGTGCTCGACGGCGATGGCGTCGTGGTCGTCGACCGCCGATCGTGGCTGGCGTTGGCCACAGGATCGTTGGCCTTCGTGCTCGGCACCGTGAACGTCACGGTCACCAACGTCGGGTTCAACGACATCCTCGCCAGCTTCCCGGGTACCTCGACGTCGCTGACCGGTTGGATCCTCACCGGCTACTCCCTCACCTTCGCGTCGACGATGCTGCTCGCCGGGCGCCTCGCCGACCGCTATGGGCGGCTCACCGTGTTCAGGGTCGGGTTGGCCGGGCTGCTCATCGCCTCGCTGGCGGCCGGGCTCGCGCCATCGGTGATCCTGCTCGTGATCGCCCGCGGCGTGCAGGGCATCTGCGGGGCCCTTGCGGTACCGGCCTCGCTCGGGCTCGTGCTCCCCCGGTTCCCGGAGGCGAAGCGGGCGACGGTGGTGGGGATCTGGGCGTCGGTCGGCATGGTCGCCTCGGGCCTGGCGCCGGTGGTGGCGGCCGCTGCGCTGGCGTTGGCCAACTGGCGCTGGATGTATCTGACCCTGGTGCCCATCACGGTGGCCGGGCTCGTGGGCGCCAGCCTGTTCATGACCGAGACCGCCGAGCGTGACCGCTCCCGACCCCTCGACCTGCTCGGCGTGGTGCTCGGATCGCTCACCGTGTTCTTGGTCGTCTACGCCACGCTCCGCGGACCCGGTGCCGGCTGGGGGTCGCCGACGATCGTCGGGGCGTTCATCGCCGCTGCGCTGCTCCTCCCGGTGTTCCTCCTGCGGTCGGCTCGACACCCCGAGCCGTTGTTCGACCCGCGCCTGTTCCGCATCCGCTCGTTCGCCGTCTCGAACCTCGCGGTGTCGCTGTCGATGGTCGGCGCGTTCACCAGTTGGGTGCTGTGGCCCATCTACCTCCTCAACGTGTGGGAGTACTCCGTGTGGGGCGTCGGGCTCGCGTTCCTGGTGTCGCCGATCGTGTCGGGGGCGGTGGCCGTGCTCGGCGGGCGATGGGCCGACGGCCACGGGTACCGGGGCATCATGGCCGTCGCCGCACTGTTCGCCACCCTGGGTCACGGGTGGGCGCTGGTCGTGCTCGACGAGCGCGTGCGGTTCTGGTTCGCCTTCTTCCCGGTGACCGTGTTCTTCGGGCTCGGGATGGGGATCCTCGCCAGCCTCCTCAACGCGGCGGCGCTCCGCGACATCGCGGCCAACGCGATCGCCACCGCCAACGGTGTGCACCAGGCGCTCCGCTACGCGGTCGGCGGGATGGGCACCGCCGTGGCCCTCGCCGTGCTCAACGGCCAACACGACGTGTGGCGATACGACGTGATGTGGGCGATCCTCGGGGCGGCCCAACTGCTCGTCGTCCCGTTGATGCTGATCGGCTACCCGGCCGGGCACGACTCCACAAAGCGCCGCGCCCCTGGACGAACGAGGGTCCCGTCCGGAACAATCAGGACCGGGAGGAGCTTATGGCGGCGCTCCGGTCGGCGCTCTTCGTCGACCTCGACAACATCTACAGGCGGCTGCACGAGCACGACCCGGAGGCGGCCTACACGTTCGGCGGGTCGCCGTCCCAGTGGCTCGACCGGCTGATCGGGCATGGCTGCCCCGATGACCGCGAGCGCCGGTTCCTCCAGTGCCGGGTCTACCTCGACTGCAAGGGCCGAATGACGTCGGCGAGCAGCAACAGCACCGAGTCGTCTGATCTGAGCCGCTACCGGCGGCCGCTGCTCGACGCCGGCTTCGACGTGATCGACAGCGGCCCCCGCGACGGCCAGCGTCCGTGCAACGCCGACATCCAGATGGCGGTGGACGCCATGTCGCTCCTCCAGCGCGACGCCCCCGTCGACGAGTTCGTGCTCGCCGCCGGCGACACCGACTTCAGCCCGCTGCTCCGGGCGCTACGGTCCGCCGATCGGCGAACGGTGGCGATCAGCGCCAGCCCCGTACCCTCGACCTATGCGGCCATCACCGACCTGGTGGTGGGACTCGACGATCTTCTCGAGCTGATCGGCCGAGGCCACCATGCGGCCCAGACCACGGCGGCGTCGATCATCGCCAACGAGATGGCCACAGCCACCAAGGCGGTCAGGCTGTCGGCGCTCGGCCAGACGATCCGGGCCTCGATCGGCGACACCGCCTCCACCACCGGCTGGTTCGGCTACGGGACGATGCGCGATTTCATCGACTCGCTCGACGACGAGCACCTGGCCACCAACCCGGGGTTCGTGTGGGACCCCGCCCGGCACCAGCCGCCGCTCGACCCGACCACCGGCCTCACCGACGAGGATCTGCCCGCCCCCATCGCCGCGATACGCGTCGGGGCTGACCTGCCGCTGCTCGCCAGTCCGACCTGGCCACTGCTCTTCGAGCAGATCGCGGTGTACGGCCGGCGGGGGGCGAAGCCGCTCACGCTCACCGAGTGCACGATCACGGTCAGGGACGAGCTGGAGGACACCGACCCGCTGGCCAGCCGATCCGTGGTCAACTCCGTCCTGCACCGGATCCAGAACGCCGGCCTGCTCATCGATCGCGACCCACCCCCGGGGGCCAAGGAACTGCAGGCCTCCTACAAGGCGTCGATCGTGGCGGAGTACGTGGCCGCTGGTCGGGAGATGACCGACGGCCTGAACCGGGCCCTCGACCGCTGGCTGAACGGCGAGAACGGCGGCAGGGGTGGCTGAGGCGGCCAGCCGGTCGTCGCTGGCAGCGCTTCTCCCCACCGACCCCCTGGAACTGCACGGCATGAAGGCGGGAACCAACGCCAACGACCACGGCCCGTTCCGGGCGGCCGCCACCGTGGCCCCGGCCGACCTGACCGACTCGTCGCTGCTGCACGTCCCGCCCGACGACCTCCCCACGTGCGAGCCGCCCCACCCGACGCTGACCGCGGCGATTGTCTACCGCCGCACGTCGACCGACGCCGGCGACCCACTCGAGCTCCGGGCCGACGTGCTCACCCCGCCCGGCGACGGTCCGTTCCCCACCGTCGTGTACGTCCCCGGGGGTGGGTTCGTGCTCAGCCCGAGGGACGCGGGGCTGATCCGACGGATGACGATCGCAGCGCGGGGCCACGTGGTGGTCAGCGTCGAGTACCGGACGCTGCGCCACGGCACCCACACCGATGGCGTGGCCGATGTCGCTGCCGCCGTCGACTGGGTCCGGGCCGAGATCGGCCGGTTCGGCGGGGATCCCGACCGGATCGCGCTGTGGGGCGAGTCGGCCGGCGGCTACCTGGCGTCGATGGCGGTCACCACCGGAGCCGCGGCCGGCATCCGGGCGGTCGTGAGCACGTTCGGTCTGACCGACCTGGCACAGGTGGCGATGGACTTCGACGCCGAGGAGCAGGCCCGACACCGCACACCGGCGATCACCGAGGCGCAGTACGTCTTCGGTCGCGAGAGCGGCGCGACGATCGTGGACGACCCCGACGCGGTGCAGCGGGCGAACCCGGTGCGGCACGTCTCGGGAGACGAGCCGCCGTACCTCCTGCTGCACGGCGAGATCGACGGGCTCGTCTCGCCCGGGCAGTCGCAGCTCCTCCACCGTGCGCTGCTCGACGCGGGGGTGGACAGCGAGCGGGTGGTCGTGGCCGGGGCCGGTCACTACGGCATCGAGTGGTCGAGCGCCACCGTGCTCCACCGGATCGCCGAGCACCTCGCACGCCATCTCGCTGGTGATCGAACCGGAGACGGCGTCGGACGATCCGCTGGTCCTCGCTCCAGCGGCCCTGATCCGCAGTAGGTTCGGCTGACCATGACGCAGTCAGCTCCCGTGCTCGTGGCCGGGGCCGGTCCCGCCGGTCTGGCCTTCGCCCTCACCTGTCACGAGATCGGGGTCCCGGTGCGAGTGTTCGAGTCGGTCCGGAAGCTGCAGCCGCTGGGCGTCGGCATCAACCTCCAGCCGAACGCGGTGCGGGAGCTGTACGACCTCGGCCTCGAGGCGACACTGCCAACCGTGGGGATCTCCACCAGGGAGTGGGCCCTGGCGGCCCGCAACGGGCGCGACGTCTGGTCGGAACCCCGCGGCCTCGCCGCCGGCTATCGCTGGCCCCAGTTCTCGGTGCACCGGGGCGAGCTCCAGATGCTGCTCCACCGGACGGTGGTCGACCGGCTCGGACCCGACGCGGTGCACACCTCCCGCCGGGTGATCGGCTACGAGAACACCGCCCGCGGGGTGCGGGTGACCCTCGACCGGCGTGATGGCCGCACCGAGACCGTCGACGGCTCCCTACTCGTCGCGGCCGACGGGCTCCACTCCGCGGTGCGACAACAGATGCATCCCGATCAGGGGCCACCGCAGTGGGGCGGCGCGGTCAACTGGCGAGGCACCGCCCTCGGGCCGCCGATCCGGACCGGGGCGTCGTTCGTGCTCGCCGGCACGATGCCGCAACGGTTCGTGCACTACCCGATCGCCGAACCCGATCCCGACACCGGTCTGCAGTTGCAGAACTGGATCGCCGAGCTCACGTTCGACCCGACGGAGCGGGAGGTGGATTCGAGCTGGAACAGGGAGGTCCCGTTCGAGACCTTCCTCCCCGAGTTCGCCGACTGGCGCTTCGACTGGCTCGACGTGCCGGCGTTCGTGCGCAGCGCCGACCGCACGTGGGAGTTCCCGATGGTCGACCGCGACCCGCTCGACCGCTGGGTCGACGGTCGGGTCGTGCTGATCGGCGACGCCGCCCACGTCATGTATCCCGTCGGCTCGAACGGTGGCTCGCAGGCGATCGTCGACGCCAGGGTCCTGGGCTCGGCGATGGTGGAGCACGGGGTGCGACCCGACGCCCTGCACGCGTTCGAGGCGGCACTGCTCGACGACATGAACGCGCTCGTCCTCCGAAACCGGGGGGCGGGACCGATCGCCCTGCTGGGCGTGGTCGACGAGCGTTGCGGCGGCGAGTTCGACGACATCGACGACGTGATCCCCCGAGCCGAGCGGGAGGCGTTCATGGAGCGGTACAAGGCGGCCGCCGGGTTCGCCCGCGACACCCTCAACGCTGCAGCCCCCACGATCGAGCCGGGCGCCCGCGTCGAGTGATCGACGGGCTCACGAACGAGTGGGTCCGCCGATCAGAGCTCGCGGAGGCAGCCGCTGTCGTCGAAGGCGACCTCGACGTCCACCTCGCCGCCGGCGGGGACGTCGACCGTGAGCTCGCAAGCCATCGGTCCGGTGAGGTCGGGGGTCTCCGGCGGAGGGCCGATACCGACGTTGACGGTGGCCAGCACCACCACCTCACCGGCGGGAACCTGCTGCTCGTGAACGGCGGTGTAGAAGGCGTTGGGCGACGGATCGTCGGCCGACGCGACCACATCGGACCACAGGGTGGAGGCCAGCACCTCACCGCTCGTCGCCTCGAACCGGAGGCCGATCTCGAAGCCCTCCACGAAGAGGCCGTCGATCGATTCGAGCTGCACCTTGACCGTGCCGGCGGCCCCGTCGTCGGAGGCGCCGTCGCTGCCGGAGCCACCGTCGTTGGAGGTCTCGTCGTTGGAACTGTCGGTCGAGCCGCCGGCGTCGTCGTCGGTGGTGGTGGATGACGGTGCCGTGGTCGAGGCCGTGTCGCGGTCACGGTCACCGTCGCTGCTGGCGTTGTCGTCGGCACTGCTGTCCGTGGACGCCGTCGCGTCGGCGGTCGAGCTGGTGTCGCTGTCGGTGCCGCCGCACGCCCCGGCGACGAGGAGGATGGCGAGCAGCGCGCTGAATCTGAGGATACGCATGTCTTCTCGACGATGGCGGGCGGCGGCTGGTTCCCGGGATCTACAACTTCTCGGCGAGGAACGCGTGCATGTCGGCCCAGAGCTCGTGGGCCTTCTCCTCGTTGTACGAGTCTCGGTAGTCGGCGAGGAACGCGTGGCCGGCGCCGTCGTAGATCTTGATCGTCGCGTCTTTGCCGGCATCGACGAGCTGGTCGTGGAGGGCCTGCAGCTCGGCTGGTGACGGGTTCTCGTCGTCGCCGCCGCCCACGAGGAGGATCGGGCACGACAGGTTCTCGGCCATCGACGCCGGCGGGTTCGGTCGGGACTCGGTGGTGTCGTCCTCGAACGTGGCCTTGTTGATGAAACCACCCCAGCACGGGATGGCGGCATCGAACTTGCCGCTGGAGAACGCAGTGAGGGTGGTGGCCCGCCCGCCCATGCAGAAGCCGGTGAGCGCCACCTTGTCGGTGGTGTCGTCGCGGCTGCGGAGATAGTCGGCAACCGCCTCCACGTCACCGACGATCTGGCTGTCGGGGAGACCGAACATCGCCGGGAGGACCACCTCGAAATCGTGGCCCGGAGCTCCGGTTCGGGCGTACAGCTCGGGGGAGGCGGCGACGTACCCGGCGTTGGCGAAGCGACGACAGAGGTCTTCGATGTGCTCCACCCGACCGAACGCCTCCTCGAGGACGACGATGCCCGGGTAGGTACCGGCGGCGGCAGGGGCGGCGACGTACACGTCGACGGGACCGAGTTGAATGGTCTCGGTGCGGACGTTGCTCAGGTCGGTGACTTCTCCAGCGAGTGCCATGGCAGCGGAGGCTACGTCGAGCGCCGACGGCGCTCAAGTCACTGCGCGCCGGCAGCGCTCGAGTCACTGCATCGCGGCAGCGCTCGAGTCACTGCATCGCGGCGAGCACGTCGGCCATGGCGGCGAGCGAGTGACCGGGAAGGAACCGGTCGCAGTGCGGGAGGGCAGCGGCCATGCCGGCCACCGACGGTTGGAAGTCGTCGGCGGCGAGGCGGGGGTTGACCCACACCAATCGGTTGGCCATCCGGCTCACCCGTGCGACGTGCCGGGCGAGCCGATCGGGCGGGTCGGTGTCCCAACCGTCGGACACGACGAGCACCACCGCCCCCCGCACCATGGTTCCCCAGAACCGGTGGCGGAGCACGGTCTCGAAGCTGGTGGCGAGGCGGGTGCCGCCGAACCGGTCGCCGACGTCGTCGCTCGCCCGCTCGACCGCCTCCACCGGCGACCGGAGCCGCAGCGACGCCGTGATCCTGGTGGCGGTTGTGGCGAACGCGAACACCTCGGCCCGGCGCCGCACGACGAGCGCCCGGGCCACGTGGAGGTAGGCCCTGGCGAACGACTCCATCGAGCCGCTCACGTCGACGAACATCACCAGTGGCCGGGGGCGGACGACGGAGCGGGTCGTCGGTAGCTCGATCGGCTCGCCGCCGGTGCGGAGCGCTCGCCGCAGGCCGGTGCGGAGGTCGGCCCGGTCGCCGCGTGATGCCGAAGTCCGGCGGCGGCTCGGGCGCTCGGGCCACGCGGCGATCGATCGCTCGATCAGCTCGCCGATTCGGGTCAGCTCGCGATCGTCGAAGAGGTCGAATGAGCGATCGTGATAGACAGCGGCGGCCGCCGGCAGGAGGTCGAGGAGCTCGGTGACGCGATGATCGTCGCCGTCCTCGTCACCGCCCTCCGGGTCGTCGGGGTCGGCGTCGGCGTGGACCGCCGGCAGGGTCGCCCACGGCACGCCGCCGCCGTCGACCGGATCACCGTCCACGGCGAGACGGACCGCGTGCTGCCGGTCGCCCGGTCGGGGCGAACCGGCGGTGCTGGCCCGCCTGGCCCGGCGATCTCGGGTTCGGTGGTCGGTGTCGAACACGGCGTCGAACAGCTCGTCGAACACCGCGACGTTTCGCTGGTCGGCCACGAGGCTCAGCCGCAGGAGCCAGTACAGGTCGCCGACCGAGATCGGCCCGACGGCCTCTGCCGCGCACGCCAGCGCGGCCGTAGCCCGCTCGGTGGCGGTCAACGGCACGGCGACCCCAGCCCGTCGCAGCTTGTCGGCGAAGCTGGCGATCACGATCACCCGGTCGATGCCGGTGAAGAGCGAACCGTCACGACCGGTGATCCGGGTCCCGGTGCTGTCGGCCACGGTTGGCGCCTCCTCGGTTGCTCGACGTGCGACTGCTCGACTGACCGCATTGGCTCAGCGTCGAGTCGCCGCCATCGCGGTAGCTGCTCGACTGAGTGCGATGGCTTGCTGCCGGCGCTGTGGCCCGCCGCCAGTCGAGCCTAGACACGCCGTCGCACGTGAGCCACGGCAGCCCGTCGACCACGGCCGCGACCTGCCCATCGCCGAGCCCTGGTCCCGACCAGCCCCACCCCGGTTCTGCCTGTCGGCTGCACCATCCGCCGAGCTACTGCCGGTCGGTAGCCCCGACTATGGCGCCCCCCAACCGGCAGAACGACGGCCGGCGGAGCACCCGACAGGCAGAACCGGGGTGGCAGCTATCGCCCGGCGGGTAGGGCCGACGCGCTGCGCTTGTAGGTTGCTTCCGGATGAACGGAACGCCCCCCGTTGCCGTGGCCGTGCTGTACGAGCATCCGACGTGGTCTCTCGACCTCGTCGCCCGGCTCCGTGACCGGCTGGCCGACCGCGGGGTGGACGTGGTCGGGATCGACATCGGCGACCCGGAGGCCATTCCGCACCCGTCGGAGTGGAGCCGTTTCGGGCTGTGGGTCAACCGGATCAACGTGATGCCCTCGCCGGCCCGGACGACCGGTGGTCGAGCCGGCGAGGTCGTGGCCACCACACGACAGCTGCTGCTCGCGATCGACGCTGCCGGCGCCCCGGTCGTGAATGGCTTCCGGTGCCATGCGCTCGGGGCTTCGAAGGCGGCCCAGGCCGCGCTGTTCGCCGGTGTCGGTCTGGCCACGCCGGCCACGGCGCCGATCGCGTCCGCCACCGAAGCGGTGGCTGCGGCCGAGCTGGTCGGGTACGCGATCGTCACGAAGCCCAACGTCGGCGGGTCGGGGGCGGGGATTGCACGCTACGACCGGCGCCGCGACCTGGCCGCGGCGATCGCCGCCGGCTCGGTCGATCTCGGGGCCGACGGGTCCGGTGTGGTGCAGCGGGTGGTCGACAGCGCGGACGATCTGGTCCACCGGATCGAGGTACTCGACGGTCGTCCGCTGTACGCCACGGAGCAGCCCATACAGCCCGGCGCGTTCAACTACTGCGCCGCCGACGGGTGCACGGCCGAGGGGCCGACCGTCGTCGAGCCCGACCCGGCGATGGCCGAGGCGGCCGTTGCGGTGATGAAGGAGGCCGGCGCCGACATCGGCGGCATCGAGTACCTGATCGCAGCCGACGACGGCCGCCCCGTCGTGTACGACTTCAACCCGTACTCGAACTTCGTGACCGACCACGCCGGCGGGCAGCTCGCCTTCGATCCCGTCGAGCGCTATCTCGACGCGATCGAGGCCAGGATCGGACCCGCCCTCCCAACCCGCAGCTGACCATCCCATACGGGTCAGGTGGGGAGGGGGTGGGAGTGGAGCTCGTCGCGGAGTAGGTCGAGGTCGTCGGGGGTCTTGGCGATCGAGCCGATCGTGGCGGTCATCGCCGTCCGGTCGATCTCGGTGATGCCCAGGGCGTGGAGGGCCGACACCCAGTCGATCGCCTCGGCCAGGCCAGGTGGCTTGTCGAGATCGAGCGAGCGGGCCTTGGTGACGAACGCCGTGCTCGCCACCACGATCGGTTCGCTCCCGCCCGGCACCCGGCGGCGCACGATCTCGGCCGCCCGCGCAACGCTCGGATAGTCGATCCAGTGGTAGAAGCAGCGGCGCTTGAGGGCGTCGTGCAGCTCGCGGGTCCGGTTGGAGGTGAGCACCACGATCGGTTTCCGCTCGGCCACGATCGTGCCGTGCTCGGGGATCGTCACCGACGCCTCACCGAGGAACTCGAACAGCAGCGCCTCGAACTCGTCGTCGGCCCGGTCGATCTCGTCGATCAGCAGAACCGGCGGCCGCGGACCTCTGTGACGGACCGCCCGGAGGAGCGGCCGCTCGAGGAGGAAGCGCTGGTCGAACAGATCGGCATCGGCCACCCGCTCGTCGTTGGCCTCGGCCTGTCGGATCGCGAGGAGCTGGCGGGGATAGTTCCACTCGTAGAGCGCCTCAGCGGCGGTGACGCCCTCGTAGCACTGCAACCGGATCAGGTCGGTATCGAGCGCCGCGGCCAGCGCCTTGGCCGCCGTGGTCTTCCCCACCCCCGGCTCACCTTCGAGCAGCAACGGCTGACCCATCGCCTGCACCAGGAACAACGCCATCGCCAAGCCGTCGTCGACGAGGTAGTCGACATCGGCGAGGCGCTGTCGCAGCTCGTCGAGGGAAACGGTGGCGGTCACCGAGCGCCAGCCACGAGCTGTTCGTAGTCGTCCCAGGTGTCGACGTCGAGCGGCACGTCGTCGGCGACGTCCACCTCCGCCACCGGCCATCGCCCCGACTCGAGGAGCTTCCAGACCGCCTTGTCGCCGTGCAGCTCTGACAGCGCCCCGAACAGCGGACGCCCGAACCAGAACGGGTGACCCCGCCCCACCCGAGCCCCGACGCCGGGGTCGTCCCCCGCACCTGACCGACCCCCCTGCGCCGCGCCCCGGTACCGGACGACCGCCAGGGGAACGCGTCGAGCGGCCGCCCGCAACCCGGCCACGGCGGCCGCCGGCACGTGCGGCTGATCGCCCAGGAACAGCAGGAACCCGTCGATGCCGTCGTCGATCGCGGCGAGGGCAGCCACGATCGAGGAGGCGCATCCCTCGGTGTGGTGGACGCTGTCGACGACGGTGAAGCCGCTGAGGTCGACGGCATCGCGGATCGCGTCGGCGGCGCCGCCGAGGGCGACGATCCGCTGGTCGACGTCGAACCGGCGGACCGCGTCGAGCGTGGTCCCGAGCAGGGTCGAGCCCGCGTACGGCAGGAGCTGCTTCGGCTGCCCCAGCCGCCGCGACGAACCGGCGGCCAACACCAGCGCCGCGATCCGTATCGAGGGCTCCGTGTCGCCCGGCGAGAGTCCGGTCACGCCGGTAGCTCCTCCCGGTATCGGGTGAGGCAGCCCGGGTTGCAGAACCAGTAGTCGATTCCGCCGAACGCGAGGTGGGGCGTGTCGGCGTCGACCGCCACGGTCATCCCGCAGACGGGGTCGATCGCGGTCGACGGCCAGACGGCCGCCCGGCCCGACGACGCGGCCGCTCCCGCCTCCGGCGCGGCCAGCCCGTCGACCCGGACGGCTCGAACCACGTCGGCCAGGATCGACAGTGCGATCTCCTCCGCGGTCCGGGCCCCGATCGGTAGACCGACCGGCGAGTGGACCCGGGCCAGTTCGTCGCCGGTCAATTCGAGCTCGTCGACCACTGCCGCCCCGCGGGCGGCCGACGCGACCAGACCGATGTAGCCCACGCCGGCGTCGAGTGCGGCCCGGATGACGTCCTGCTCCCCTCGGCCGTGGCTGGCGATGACGACCGCGAGCGCCTCGACGACCGGGCCGTCGGCGAAGCCGAGCATCGGGGCGAAGTCGCCGAGCGCCGCCGCGATCGGGGTGTTGCCCACCACCGTCAGGACCGGCGCCGGCAGCTTCGGTTCGAGGTAGATCTCCATCGCCCCGCCCGACAGGCACGGATTGACCACCGTGCGGGCGCCGGGCGACTCGGGGAACTCCTCCCCGTCCTCCGGCAGGACCCGCAGCAGCATCGCCTCCCCGTCAGCGAGCACGTCGAGCGCGGCGACCCGCACCGAACCCTCGGCGCACTGCCCGCCGACGAACCCCTCGATCGCGCCGTCGGGGAAGATGATCGCCGCGTCGCCGGGCCGGGCCGACGTGGGGCACTGCGCCCGCACGACGGTGGCCAGCACGAACGACCGGCGCTGCTGGCCGAGCTCACCGACCCTGGCGGCGATCCGACGCGACGAGGCCGACATCACCGGCCCCGGGGGAGGCAGCGCACGGGTGCGGAGGTCACGAGCGGCCTAGATCGGGGGCGTGTGGTTGCCCTGCATGGTCTCCCACACCCGGCTCGGGGTGAGCGGCATGTCGGCGTGGCGGATCCCGAACGGTTTCAGCGCATCGACCACGGCGTTGACCACCGCCGGCGGCGATCCGACCGTCGCCGACTCGCCGATGCCCTTCGCCCCGATCGGATGGTGAGGAGACGGCGTGACCGTGTGGCCGGTCTCCCAGTCGGGAACCTCCATCGCAGTGGGGATCAGGTAGTCCATCAGCGAACCGCTGAGACAGTTGCCGTCCTCGTCGAAGGCGATCATCTCCATCAGGGCCATGCCGACGCCGTCGGTCAGCCCTCCGTGCACCTGACCCTCGATGATCATCGGGTTGATCTGGGTGCCGCAGTCGTCGACGGCGACGAATCGTCGCACCTTCACCTCGGCGGTTCCGGGGTCGACGTCGACCACGCAGATGTAGGCCCCGAACGGGTAGGTGAGGTTCTCGGGGTTGTAGCAGATCGTTGCTTCGAGCCCGCCTTCGATCCCATCCGGCAGGTCGCCGGCGCCGTGGGCCCGCATGGCGATGTCCTGGATGGTGACCGACTTCGACGGGTCGCCCTTCACCTGGAAGGCGCCCTTCTGCCATTCGAGGTCGGTGACGGCCACCTCCAGCATTCCCGATGCAATGATCTGGGCCTTGTCCCGCACCTTCCGGGCGACGAGGGCAGCCGCCGCCCCCGACACCGGGGTGGATCGGCTGCCGTAGGTGCCGAGCCCGAACGGGGTGTTGTCGGTGTCGCCGTGGAAGACCTCGATGTCGTCGGGCGGGATGCCGATCTCCTCCGCCACGATCTGGGCGAACGTGGTCTCATGGCCCTGACCCTGGGTCTTGACCGACAGCCGCACCACGGCCTTGCCGGTGGGATGGATCCGCAGCTCGCAACCGTCGGCCATGCCGAGCCCGAGGATGTCCATGTCCTTGCGGGGCCCGGCGCCGACGGCTTCGGTGAAGAACGCGATGCCGATGCCCATCAGCTCACCCCGCGCTCGCTTCTCGGCCTGCTCGGCCCGCAGCTCGTCGTAGCCGGCGAGCTCCATCGCGTGGCGCATCGCCGGCTCGTAGTTGCCGGAGTCGTAGATCCAGCCGGTCTTGGTCTCGTAGGGGAACTGGTCGGGTTGGATGAAGTTCTTGATCCGGAGCTCGGCCGGGTCGGCGTCGAGCTCGTAGGCGAGGCAGTCGACGATCCGCTCGATCAGGTACACCGCTTCGGTGATCCGGAACGAGCAGGCGTAGGCCACACCGCCGGGGGCTTTGTTGGTGTAGACGGCCGTCATCTTGCAGTGGGCGGCTTCGAGGTCGTAGCTGCCGGTGAACACCCCGAAGAAACCGGCCGGGTACTTGATGGGGGCGGCGGTGCCGTTGAACGCGCCGTGGTCGGCGAGGACGTTGGTGCGGATCGCCCGGATCCGGCCGTCCTTCGTGGCCGCGATCTCGGCCCGCATGATGTAGTCGCGGGCGAACCCGGTGCTCACCAGGTTCTCGGTGCGGTCCTCCATCCACTTGACCGGCTTGCCGATGACGAGCGACGCCACGATGGCGCACACGTACCCCGGGTAGATCGGCACCTTGTTGCCGAACCCGCCGCCGATGTCGGGAGCGATGATCCGGATCTTGTGCTCCGGGAGGCCGGCCACCAGGGCGTAGACGGTGCGGTGGGCGTGGGGTGCCTGGGTGGTGCTCCACAGCGTGAGCTTGCCGGAGACCGGGTCGAGGTCGGCCACGCACCCGCAGGTCTCCATCGGGGCCGGGTGGACGCGGGGGTAGACGATGTCCTCGGTGACCACGATCTGGTCGTCGGCCGCTTCGGCTTCGGCGAACACCGCGTCGGTCGCCTCGGCATCGCCGGTCTCCCAGTCGAAGCAGTGGTTGTCGGCCTTGTCCTCCAGGTCGTCGCGGATGACCGGGGCGTCGGCGGCCAGCGCCTGCCGTACGTCGATGACCGGATCGAGCGGCTCGTACTCCACGTCGATCAGTTCGAGCGCGTCGCGGGCGGCGTACTTGTCGTCGGCGACGACGAACGCCACCTCCTGGTGCTGGAACCGAACCTTGTCGGTGGCGAGCACCGCCTGCACGTCGTTGGAGAGCGTCGGCATCCAGGCGAGGTTGTGGGCCGCCAGGTCGAGCCCGGTGACCACCGCCCTCACCTTCGGGTGCGCCTCGGCCGCCGACTTGTCGATGCTGACGATCCTGGCGTGGGCGTACGGGGACCGCAGGATGGCGAGGTGGAGCATGCCGGTGAGCTCCACGTCGTCGCAGTACTGGCCCCGACCGCGGACGAACCGGGGGTCCTCCTTGCGGAGCATGCGGCCGAATCCGACCGGCTTCTCGTCGTTGACGTTGTTGTCCGGCGTCGGGATCGCTCCCGCCGGAGTGACCGAGTGCTCGGTGGCCGTCATGCTCCGCCTCCTTCGCCGCTTCCTTCGTCGCTGCTTCCGCCGTTCGTGCGTTCTTTCGCCGCCGCCCACTGGATCGATCGGACGATCGTGCTGTAGCCGGTGCAGCGACAGATCTGGCCGCTGATCGCCTCCCGGATCTCGGCGTCGGTCGGGTTCGGGTTGCGGTCGATGAGGGCTCGGGCCGTCATCATCATCCCCGGGGTGCAGAAGCCGCACTGCAGGCCGTGGCACTGCATGAAGCCCTCCTGCACCGGATCGAGGTCGCCGTTGTGGGCGAGGCCCTCGACCGTGCGGACCTCGTGTCCACCGGCCATCGCTGCGAGCTGGGTGCAGCTCTTCACCGGTTCGTTGTCGACCCAGACCACGCAGGTGCCGCAGTTGCTGGTGTCGCACCCCCAGTGGGTGCCGGTGAGCCCGAGGTGGTCGCGCAGGTAGTGCACGAGCAGGGTCCGGGGTTCGACGTCCCGGCTGACGTCCTCCCCGTTGACCGTCATCGATACTTCCACGTCAGACCCCTTCCCCTTCTCGGCCATCGCCGGTGGCTCGTGCGACGGCCTTCCGGAGCGAGCGCACGGTGAGCTCCTTGGCAAGGTGTTTCTTGTAGGCGGCGGTGCCGCGCGTGTCGGTCGCCGGCGTGCAGTTGTCGGCCGCGATCTCGCCGATGGTTGCGTAGAGCTCCTCGGAGGGCGCCTGACCCCGGATCGCATCGGCGATGGGGGCGATGTTGGTCGTGTTCGGACCGACCGCGCAGAGCCCGACCCGACCATCGGCGATCGAGCCGTTGCTCATCGTGACCGCCGCCCCGGCCGACACCACCGCCCAGTCGCCGGCCCGCCGCTCCACCTTGTGGTACGCGCTCGACGAGTTCGGCTTGACCGGGATCCTGACCTCGGTGAGCATCTCACCGTCGGCGACCGCGGTCTCGTAGGGGCCTTGGTGGAAGTCGTGCATCGGGACGACCCGCTCGCCCCCGGTGCCCCGGATCACGCAGCTCGCCTCGAGCGCGTCGCACACCGCCGACAGATCCTCCGACGGGTCGGCCTGGCAGAGGGAGCCGCCGAGCGTGCCCCGGTTGCGAACCACCGGATCGGCGATGACTCGCTCGGCATCGCGGAAGATGGGGAACGCGGCGGCGAGCTCGTCGCTCTCGAGGAGCTGGCGGTGGCGGGTGAGCGCCCCGATCCGCACCTCGCCCCCGCCGTCGGGGGCACCGTTCTCGAACCGGATGTACTGGAGCTCGTCGACGAGATCGTTGATGTCGATCAGGTACTCCGGGTTGGCGAGGCGGAGCTTCATCATCGGGAGGAGGCTGTGGCCACCGGCGATGATCCTGGCCTCGCTGCCGAGGCGGTCGAGGAGGCTGATCGCGTGGTCGACGCTGGTGGCTCGTTCGTAGTCGAACGGCGCGGGTACTTGCATCGGGGCTCCTTGCGGCCTGGGCGGCGGACGGCACGAGGCCGAGCTGAGGGACGACGACCGCCGCTTTTTCCTATTCAAACCACACCTCGGATCTTGTGCCAAGGGTCACTTAAGGGGATGCTTAAGTCGTATGGGGAACACGGCGCTGCGCAGGTGGAACGGCCCGTCGATCGGCCGGATCGACCGGATCGCCCGGATCGATCGATGACGCCCACCCAGCTTCGGGCCTACGTGGCGATCGTCCGTCACGGTGCGTCGAAGGCGGCCGCGGCCGAGCTGGGCGTGTCGGAGGCGGCGGTGTCGAGCCACGTGGCGTCGCTCCGCAAGGAGCTCGACGACGTGCTCTTCGAGCGGGGAGGCGCCGGCCTGCGGTTCACGCCGGGAGGTCTGCGGCTGGCGACCAGGGCCATCGAGCTGCTCGGCCTCCAGGATCAGACCCGCAGCGAGGTCCGGGCTGCGGCCGACGGGCGGCGGGTGCTGCGGCTGGCCGTGTCGTCGCTGTTCGGCGAGTACGCGGCCCCGGGCCTGATCGAGCGGTTCGCCGATCGGGCCCGCGACCTCGAGGTGGAGATGAGCGTCCATCCGCCATCCGAGTTCGAGCGGCTGCTGCTGGCTCGGGCGGCCGACGTCGCCATCGGTCCTGCTCCAGCCGAGCTGTCGGATCGCATCAGCGCACGGGAGTTCCTCCGCTACGAACTGCTGTTGGCCACCGGGCCCCGCCACCGGTTGGCGGGGCGGGCGGTGAAGCCCCAGGAGCTGGCGTCGGCGAGCTGGTTCCTCGGACCGTCCGCCCTGGTCGACGACGGCTTGACCGCGATCCTTCTCCAACGCTTCGGTGTTCCCGAGTCGAACCAGCGGATCTTCCAGAGCCACGCGGCGGCGATCATCGACGCCCAGAGCCGAGGTGTGGCCGTGGTGCCCGCCCACTACGTGGCCGACGAGCTGGCGCAACGCCGGATCGTACGGGTCGACACGGCGGGGGCCCAGGTGACCGGCACGTGGTCGACGTTCACCCTCCCCCGATCAGAGGCGTCACCAGCGGCGGCCGAGCTGGTCAGGTTCGCGTCGACGCCCCGGGCGATCCAGGCGATGCTGAGCGGCGCCGGGGCAAACGTCACCCACTTCCGCCCCTCGGTGCACGTGACACTGTGGAGCTGATCCTCGGGGCGGCGGCGGGCCTGGGTTCGCGGGCCGGTAGGGCTGGCCGTTACTGTCGGTGAAAGCCAACGAACGGCAGAACCAGCGAACCAGCGAGCAAAGGCGGCCGATCGATGAAATTCGGCATCTTCTACGAGCACCAGCTCCCCCGGCCGTGGAAAGAGCAGTCGGAGCAGCAGCTCTTCAACGACGCACTCGACCAGGTCGAGCTCGCCGACCGTCTCGGGATCGACTACGCCTGGGAGGTCGAGCACCACTTCCTGGAGGAATACAGCCATTCGTCGGCTCCGGAGGTGTTCCTCGCCGCTGCGTCACAGCGCACGACGAACATTCGGCTGGGCCACGGGATCGTGCTCATGCCGCCGGGCTACAACCATCCGGCTCGAATCGCGGAGCGGATCGCCACCCTCGACCTCGTGTCGAACGGTCGGGTCGACTTCGGCACGGGCGAGTCAGCGTCGCGAGCGGAGCTGGAGGGGTACGGCGTCGACCCGGAGCAGCGGCGGGCGATGTGGCGGGAGTCGGTGGAGCAGGTCGCCAACATGATGGCGATGGATCCCTACCCCGGTTTCGACGGTGAGTTCTTCTCGATGCCGACCCGCAACGTGGTGCCGAAGCCGGTGCAGAAGCCACACCCGCCGTTGTGGGTCGCCTGCTCCAACCGGGAGACGATCCACCTCGCCGCCCAGCTCGGGATCGGGGCGTTGACCTTTGCGTTCGTGGATCCGGCCGAGGCGAAGCACTGGGTCGACGACTACTACGAGACGTTCAAGACGGAATGCGTGCCGATCGGGCACGCCGTCAATCCGAACGTGGCGATGGTGACGAGCTTCTCGATCCACGACGATCACGAGGAAGCGGTTCGCCGGGGGATGGACGGCTTCCGGTTCTTCCAGTTCGCCCTCGGTCATCACTATGCGTTCGGGGAGCACACCCCGGGCCGAACCAACATCTGGGATCACTACGTGAAGGTGCGCGACACCGTCGGTCTCGACTTCCTCGGCGGTGGGACCGGTGGCATCGGCACCCCCGATGAGCTGCGGGAGCACCTGCGAGCGTTCGCCGACTGCGGTGTGGATCAGACCGTGTTCATCCAGCAGGGCGGCAACAACCGCCACGAGCACATCTGCGACGCGCTCGAAATGTTCGCCGAACGGGTGATGCCCGAGTTCAAAGCGGAGGAGGCCGAGCGGGTGGCGGCGAAGGACGCGGAGCTGGCGCCGTACGTGGAGAAGGCGTTCGCCCGCAAGGAGTACCTGGCGGCGATGGCCGACGACGAGATCCCCACCTACCGGGCCTACGGCATCACGGTGGCCGAGGAGGAGTTCGACGCACTCCCCGAGGTCCGCCGGAAGCGGATCGAGCAGATGCGCAAGCTGGCCGAGATCGTCCGCGACGTCGACGCCGCCGAAGTCCCCGTCGGCGACTGACCCGCAGGCCCGTCCCCCAGAGCTCGCTCGTTCCAGCGGACGCCACACCCGCGCCCAGCGGTTCTGGCGGACCCCACACCCACCCCGGGTCGTTCCGGCGGACGCCACACCCGCGCCCGACCGTTCTGGCGGACGTCGCGCCCACCCTGGGTCGTTCCGGCGGACGCCACACCCGCGGCCCCACCGTTCTGGCGGACCCTACGCCTACCTGCGGGAGCTCCGTCCGCCAAAAGGGCAGTGAGCGGGCGCCGTGTCCGCCAGAACGGTGGGCGGGCGCGGTTACCCCCGCACGATGTGTCTGGCACCGGCGTGCGGCGGTTGGGTCAGGTGACCTGCCATTGGAGGAGGGTGTGGGGTGGGTCGTCGTCGGGGTGGTGCTCGAACACGCCGGTGACCGGCGAGCCGATGACGATGTCCTGCTCCGGGTCGCCGATGAGGTTGCCGACGATGCGGACGTTGTCGGCCGCTGGGAGCTCGACGAGCACGATGATGTAGGGGCCCTGCTCGGCGAGCGCGGGGTGGACGGGATGCCATACCCGCTGGTGGCTGTAGATGATGCCCTCGGCCGGGGTCTCGGTGTAGGTGAGGTCGAAGGACCGGCACCGGTGGCACACCCACTCGGGTCCCCACTGGAACTTGCCGCACCCGTCGCACCGCTGGAGCAGCAGCCGCTCGTCGGTCAGCCCCTCCCAGTACGGGGTGTCGAGCCCGTCCGGGCCGGGCACCGGCTTCGGGAGGCCGGGGTTCAGGTAACTCGTGGATCCACTCACCGTCCCACTCACAGCGCAGCCTCGCTTCCGAACACGCATGCACTCACCGGGGTGACCATCGGCCCGGAGTGCACCATCGACACGTTCACGTCGGGCACCTGGCTCGTCGACTCGCCCCACACCTGGCGCACCGCCTCGATGTTCAGCTCGAGCCCATGCATGTAGCACTCGGCCAGGTTGCCACCGCTGGTGTTGAGGGGAAGGTCGCCGTCGGGGGCACGGAAGCGCTCCGCGGTGAAGTACTCGTTCACCTCCTCGGGTTCGCAGAACCCGAACTCCACGATGCTCATCAGCACCCCGCCGGTGAAGTTCTCGTAGCTCTGCAGCACATCGACATCGGCAGCGGTGACGCCGGCCATGTCGTACAGCCGGGGGGCGACGGTGGTGAACGACGACGACGGGTACAGCGGCGTGTTGTGCACCGGCGCGCCGGCCCGGTGCTGCGAGCCCGACACGGCGCCGAGCACATAACACGGCGGACGGTCGAAGTCCTTGGCCCGCTCGGCCGACACGAGCAGCATGGCTGCGGCGCCGTCGTTCTCCTGGCAGCAGTCGTAGAGCCGGAACGGCTCGGTGATCCACCGGGAGTCGTCGTAGGTGGCCTCGTCGAGGGGCCGGCCGTACATGACGGCGCGGGGGTTGGCCTGGGCGTGGTGGTAGGAGGCGAGCGAGATGGCCCGCTGGGCCGCGTGGTCGACGCCGTGCTCGTGCATGAATCGGGTGACCTTCATGGCGAACTGCTGGGCCGCTGACATCAGTCCGTAGGGGATGGTGTGGGCGGCCGCGCCGCCGATCGTGTTGCGGCGGGGCCCCTGGCCGAACCGTCCGAACTGGCCCTGGGCGAGCGCCCGGAACACCACCACGCACTCGGCCTGGCCGGTGGCGATCGCCGCTGCCGCGTTCGCGATCGCCCCCGATCCCCCTCCTCCGCCGCCGCCCCACTGCATACTGGCGAAGCTGAGCTCCTTCGCACCGATGGCGGCCGACAGCCGCGAGGCGTCGCTGCGATCGTTGCTGTAGGAGGAGAACCCGTCGACGTCGGTCGGGTCGACGCCGGCGTGCTCGCACACCTTCAACACGGCCTCGATCGCCAGCTTGAACTCGGGGTCGGGCGACTTGCCCCAGCGGTAGTACTCGGTCTCGGCCACGCCGACGACGGCGGCCTTGCCCCGCAACGTGCGTTCGCTCACGGACACCTCCTGGCTCGACTCCAGCACGTTTGCACCTCGTCGGGACGAAGGCGAATCGGTCCCGCGTGGGGCAGGTGGCTCAGAGTCCGTAGCGGGCCGGTTCGGTCCGCAGCCACTCGCCCACCATCTCGCCGATCATGATCGAGCTGAGGTTGATGTTGGCCCGGGGAACGGTGGGCATGATCGACGCGTCGGCCACCATCAGCTGGTCGACCGCGTGGCAGCGGCCGTACTGGTCGACCACCGAGAGCTCGTCGTCGACCGGCCCCATCCTGGCGGTCCCACACGGGTGGTAGCCCGACGCCGGCACCCGCCGGGCGAGGTGTTCGAGGTCGGCCCGGGTGGTTCGGGCCGGGTCGGGGAAGACGATCTCGTCGACGTGCTCGGCGAGCGGCGCCGTGTGGGCGAGGGCCAGCGCGTCGGCGAGGGCTGCGGCGTGGCGTGCGACGTCGCGGTCGTTCTCACCGAACCGTGGTTCGATGGCAGGTGTCGAGTCGGGGTCGGACGACGTCTGCCGGATGCGGCCTCGCCCGTCGACCTGTTCGAGGCTGGGCGCGAGCATGAACAGCGGCTGGTCGCTGCGGTCCCGGGCTCGAGTGATCAGCTCGATGTTCACGTCGAGCGGCGAGTCGCTGCCCTCCGCGGTGTAACGACAGATGGTCTGAACGAGGGGCAGGTCGGGCTCGCAGAACTCGGGGAACTTGGGTCGCATCGTGACGGCCAGCGCCGGGTGGTCGGCCAGGTTGGCGCCCACCCCGGGGACGACGGCGGCCGGGTCGATACCGAGTCGGTCCAGCTCCTCCCGATGGCCGATCCCGGAGCGGACGAGCACGCCCGGGGTGTGGACCGCGCCGGCCGACACCACCACGAGCCGAGCGGTGATCCGATCGCCGGTGGTGGTCTCCACGCCGATCGCCCGGCCGTTCTCCACGATGACCCGGTCGACGGTCGTGTCGGGCCGGATCGTGAGGTTGGCCCGGAAGCGGGCAGCCGACAAGTAGCCGAGGGCGGTGGAGATCCGCAGTCGGCCGAGCTTGTTCATCGCCATCGGTCCCACCCCGACGGCGTCGGGAGCGTTGACGTCGTCACAGGCGGGGAAGCCGTGCTCGATGGCGGCGTGGATGAACGCCGCCTGGGTGGGCACGAGCTCGTCGTCGGTCCACCGGCGGATGGAGATCGGGCCGGCATCCCCGTGGTAGGGCTCGGCGCCGAAGTCGAGGTCGCGTTCGAGCCGGTTGAAGGCGGGCAAGACGTTGGCCCACGACCACGCCGGGTTGCCGAGCGATGCCCATTCGTCGTAGTCGGCCGGCGTGCCCCGCAGCGCGATCGTGGTGTTGACCGCGGTGGAACCGCCGGTGACCCTGCCCCGGGGGAAGCGGTCGTCGCGCCGCTCGGCCACCGGGGTGTAGCGGAGGCCCCAATCGTGGTCGACGTAGGAGTTGTCGTGCCCATCCCGGAGGTCGTCGGGGAGCTCACTGGCGATCGGGTAGTCGGGCCCAGCATCGAGGAGGAGCACCGACCGATGGGGGTCCTCACTCGCCCGCGATGCGACGACGGCACCGGCGGCGCCGGCCCCCACGATCACGATGTCCCACGTTTGCCCGTTCGTTGCGGTCACCCGGTCATTGTCTCAGGTGGCGTCCGCTCCCGGACAGCCCGCGTCGTCCCTGCTGAGCCGACTGAAGACAGCCTGAAACACGCACACCTAGGCTCGCTTCCATGGCGAAACCCACGGTCCGAATTCTGGGCCCCGTCTCGATAGACAACGGCTTGATCGACGAGCCACTCAACCCGCGATTGCGGCGCCTTTTCGCCGCGCTCGCCATCCGCTGGAACGAACCCGTGGCCGAAGCGGGATTGATCGATGCGGTCTGGTCGGAGACCGACGCATTGCCGGCAAATCCGACCAGAAGTCTACAGACGTACGTGTCGCGACTCCGTGCGTACCTCGGTGCTGGCGCGATCGAGCGGCAGGCCAGCTCGTACCGCCTCGCGGCTGACGTCGTCGAGCTCGATGCAGCCACGTTCGAGCACCTGCTCGCCCAGGTTTCGAGCGCTGGGGAAGAAGGACGCAGCGAGGATGCGGTCGATCTCGTCAATCGGGCGCTGGCCCAGTGGAACGGCGCAGCGCTCGACGAGTACGCGAACGAGCACTGGGCGGCAGGGGAGGCCGCCCGCCTCGACGCGTTGCGAGTCGACGCCCGAGAACGCCGAGCGGCGATGCTCATCGACCTGGGGCGGGTCGACGGCACCCTGCTGGCCGAGTTGGAGGCCCTGGCGGCCGAGCATCCCCACCGCGAAGAGCCAGCGAGCCTTCTCATGCGGGCGCTGTACCGGGCGAACCGGCAGGCCGACGCGCTCGCAGCGTTCGGCCGGTTCCGCGACCGTCTCGCCACCGACCTCGGTCTCGAGCCGTCCGAGGAGCTCCGGTTGCTCGAGGAGCAGGTCGTCACCGACGATCGGAGCGCCGTCCTCGGGACCGGCCGGTCACGACCGCTGCGGGCCTACGAGATCGACGAGCGCATGGGCGAGGGTGCCTTCTCGATCGTGTACCGGGGTCGGCAGCCATCCGTGAACCGCGAGGTCGCCATCAAGCAGATCCGGGCGGAGCTCGCCAATCGCCCCGAGTTCATTCGCCGGTTCGAGACCGAGGCCCACTTCGTTGCCCGGTTGGAGCACCCGTTCATCGTGCCGATCTACGACTTCTGGCGTGAGCCCAACTCGGCGTATCTCGTGATGCGCTACTTGCGGGGCGGGAGCCTGGAGCATCGGCTCCGGACCGGCGCGCTGGCCGTCGCCCAGGTGGGAAAGATGGTGGGCGAGATCGGATCGGCGCTGGCCACGGCCCACCGAGCCGGAATCATCCATCGAGACGTGAAACCGGCCAACATCCTCTTCGACGACGAGGGCAATGCCTTCCTCGCCGATTTCGGCATTGCGCTCGATGCCGAGGAGGCAGCCGATCCAGAAGCGGCGCTGTCTGCGGGGTCTCCGGCCTATGCATCACCCGAGCAGCTGCGGCGGGAGCAGGTCGGCCCTCCGGCCGATGTGCACGGCCTCGCCATCGCCACCTACGAGGCGTTGACCGGCCATCTCCCCTTCCCCGACGAGGCCACCCACGCCGCGCTGTTGAAGCGTCAGTTGCACGACCCGATCCCTGCCGTCTCGTTGGCAAGGGCCGACGTGCCGGCCGGGATCGACACGGTCCTGGCCACCGCCACGGCCAAGGATCCCGCCAACCGCTACCCGTCGGTCGAGCTGTTCGTGGAGGCGATGGATCGGGCGCTCGCCCCGACCGATCACGCACCGGTCCGACCGCAGGTGATCACCGTCATCACCGATGCAGAGCGGAACCCTTACAAGGGTCTGCGGGCCTTCGACGAGGCCGACGCGGCCGATTTCGCCGGGCGGGCTCGGCTGGTCGACGAGCTGGTCGAGGTGCTGGCCGAGCATCGGCTCCTCGCCGTGGTCGGCCCATCCGGCTCCGGTAAGAGCTCGGTGGTGCGGGCGGGGCTGCTGCCGGCGATCCGGTCGGGCCGGCCTCGGGGGGCGAGCGAGTGGTTCGTCACCACACTCCTTCCCGGCCCGAACCCCTTCGAGGAACTGGAGGCGGCCCTGCTGCGGATCGCCGCCGAGCAGCCGGCCGAGCTGCTGGAGGTGCTCGAGTCGGGTCCGAGGGGCATCGCCCGCGCCCTGCGCCGGGTCGCGCCGGGGCCCGACGATCAGGTGCTCCTCGTGATCGACCAGTTCGAGGAACTGTTCACTCTGGCCGACGCGGAGCAGGCGAACCGGTTCCTCGATGCTCTGGCCGAAGCGGTGACCGAGGAACGGTCGCGCCTGCGGGTAGTGCTGACCCTCCGGGCCGACTTCTACGATCGCCCGCGGCGTACGGCGAGGCCCGGCTGTTGTCGTTCGATCACGATCCGATGTCGAGGGAGCCGACGGTGGAGGTGGCCCACGAGGCGTTGCTCCGGGAGTGGCCCCGCCTCGGCGAGTGGCTCGACGAGGACCGCGATCGGCTGCGGGTGCTCCGCCATCTCCACACCGCGAGCAACGAGTGGGAGGCGGCTGGCCGCTCGGCGGCCGAGCTGTATCGGGGCGGACGACTCGAAGCGGCCGAGGAGCTTCTCACCGATCCCCGGCTTGTGCTCAATCCAACCGAGCGGGAGTTCGTCGAAGCGGGCACCGCTCGACGGGAGGCCGAGGAGGAAGCCGAACGACGGACGAACCGGCGCCTCCGCGGCCTCCTGGCCGGGGTGGCGATCGTGGCGGTGATGGCGCTGATCGCCGGCGTCGTGGCCTTCCAGCAGCGATCGAATGCGGTCGACACGGCGTATGACGCCGAGACCCGCCGACTCGTCGCCGACGCGGCCGCCCTCGTCGACACCAACCCCGATCTGGCCCTTCTCCTCGCAGCGGAGGCCCATCGGCGTGACCCGGGCCCGATCGCCGAGTCGGGCCTCCTCCGCACACTGACCCGAACCGAGGGCTGGCTCGGCACGCTAGGGGCCGGCACCAGCTACCACGCCGCCGAATGGCTCGACGACGACACCATCGTCGGCGTCACCGAAACCGAGCTCCACTACTTCGACGCGGCCACTCACGAGCGGGAATCGACGGTGCCGCTGCCAGCACCCGTCGTGCTCGACATCTCCAGGCGGGCCAACGTCGCAACCGCCGGGTCGCTCACCGCGATCCCCCTGGCAGACGGCACAGTGGCGCTCGCCGAGGACTCCGAGCTTTCAGTGGTGACGGTAGGCGCAGATCCCGTGCGAGTGGTGGCCCTGTCGGATGACGGCTCGCTGCTCGCCGCCGCCGACACAGCCGGCAACCTCCAGCTCCACGATCTCGGCACGGGCGAGGTCCGATGGACAGCATCCTCCCTCATCGACAACGCGAGCTATGCGGAGCTCATCGAGGACCCCATCCTTCGAGGCTTCTTCGTCGAGTTCGATGACCTGATCTTCCACAGTGGACTGCTCACCCTGTTGTTCGATGGCGACGAGCACCTCGTCATCAGTGCCGGCGTGGAGCTGAAGCGGCTCAGGTTGGAGGACGCGCAAGTCACCGACGAGGCAGTGCTCACCACCCCGCTCCCCGACCCCGACCAAAGACTCCCCCGCGCGGTGTTCTCGTTGATGAAGGCACCCGACGATCTGATCGTTGCCCAGGCTGGCGCCAACGCAGCCTTCGTGGTGAGCCGTGACTTCGAGGTTCGGTCGCGGCACGATGTTCCGACGGGGCGGGCGCCTGGGGACGGGACGATCGGGGTGCGGGGAATCGTGCTCGACCGGGACGGTTCGCTGTGGTTCCCACTGTCCAACGGCCAGCTCAGCCAACTGCGCCCGGAGGCATCAGACCAGGACCCCCCCATCGTGACGACGTTCCCAGAGTTTCATCATGCGGGCCGTTCGCCGAACGGCACGGAGATGGCCGTCGCCGGGCCAGAGGGGATCCTGCGGTGGTCGATCGATGGCCGGCGACTCCTGGGAACGGCCTATCCCCACGGTGGCAACCCGACGATGACCGTCGCATCCGATGGCTCGTTGGCCGGTGCCACGAGCAACAGCCCGGCACTCGATTCGGTGATCTTCGATACCACTGGACCGGTCCCTGAGCGAGTAGACCTCGGTCCGATCGATCCTACGACGTTCGTCGGCCTCGGCGCCCCACCCGACGACGCCTGGATCACCAGCGGATCGCGCGAGGGGACGACGACCTTCTACGACAGCGCGACGCTCGAACCGCTCGGCGTGGCGATGGCGGGCCAAGGGGTCGGCACCGTTTCGACCAACGACGGGCGGTGGCATGTCCAAGGGACGGCCCACCTCGACCGGCCGGGCGACATCCGGGTTGTCGAGTTCCCGAGTCTCGATCCAGTCAGCCCGATCCTCGACCTCGGCCCAATCACGGCTGAGACCGACTTCGGGATCAGCGCATCGAGCTTCAGCGCCTCCAACGATCGGCTCGCGGTCTTCGTCGCTTCAGGGACAAGCGTCATCTTCGAGACAACGAACTGGACCGTCGAGCACGTGATCTCGCCCGATGACCACGGCGGCGCCAGTGCGGGAAGATTCCTGCCCGACGGGAGCAGCCTGGCAACTCGCGGTGCCGACGGAAGCATCGTGCTGCGCGATCCGGACACCTACAAACCGGTCCAGATTCTCGAGGGAGGCACGACGGCGGCGGACACCTTTATCATCATCGGACCGCTCATCAGCCCTGACGGCGAGTACCTCCTCACGTTGCGAGACCAGACCCCGCGGCTCTGGCACCTACCGACGTCGACCGATCTCGGAACGTTCCCTCACGATCCAGGGCCGCAAGCTATTGGGCACGATCTCGGTGACCAGCTCCAGCTCGTCACCTCCGTCGGCGAGTACGGCATCCTGTGGAACCTCGACATCGACTCCTGGCCCGTGATCGCGTGCCGGGCGGCAGGGCGGAACCTGACGGGATCGGAATGGGACCAGTTCGGGCCGCGCGACACCGACCACCGAGCGACCTGCGAGCAGTGGCCGCTCGTCGCCGAAGACGGCGGGTGATCAGCTCTCGACCGCTTGGATCTCGCCGACCTGGTAGGTGAAGTCGGTGGTCACCGAACCAGGACCGAACGGGCCGAGGTAGGTGCCGTTGACCCACCACACGAACGTGTAATAGGTGGTCGCCGAGAGGTCGTAGGCGGCGTCGGCTCCACTGCTGGCCGATGACAACTCGTAGGTGTACGAGCAGTAGGTCTGGTCGTCGGTCATGCCGCTGGCCCACGGGATACCCGGGCCGGTGCAGTTCCTGGCGCCGCCGTCGCCCATGTTCCAGTGCACGTAGGTGGGGAACGCGGCGACCGCCACCACGGCCGGCCCGTCCTCCTCGGTCTCGGGGCCGACCTCGGTCCAGTCGTTCTCGATCCACAGCCAGGTGGGAATGTGGACCACGCCGTGCCGCCCAGGCTGGTCGAGCGGTGGGTTCGAGGCGACGATCGGCTCTGGGAGCTGGATCCTGGCCTCCGCTGCGGCCCGCATCGCGATCGGGTCGACGAAGTCGGTGATCGCCCGGATGAGGATGATGCTCCACGGGAAGCCACTGCTGGCTGGTCCCGGAAGGCACCGGACCTGGATGGTGGTGTAGATCTCGGTGACATCGAGCCCGGCGACCGGGTAGTAGCGGTTGTGATCCTCCCACACCCAGGGGTCGTAGGTGTCGTTGTCGGGCTCCGGGAAGTCGACGTCCTCGAGCCGTTCCTTGATCTCGATCATGCGCTCGAGCTGTGGCTGCGAGATGGCCTCGAAGTCGAACTCCACGGTGTCGCCGTCCTGATACGCATGAAAGCCGTAGTGCTCGGCGTAACAGTGGCGGTTCCAGAGCTGCTCCATCGTGAGACCGGTCCGACGGGTGAGGCACGTCCCCGACCACACCGACGTCCTGGCTGAGCCTTGGCTACCGGTGATCGAGTTGCCGCTGGACTGTCCCCCAGTGCACACAGCGGCCGCCGCACGCTGGATCGGCGCGAGTGGGAGTGCGCCAGCCGGCTCGGCCGGAACCAACGCCACGCCGGCAAGCGCCACGAGCATCACGAGAAGCGCGGATCCCGTCAAACCACGGGAATCTCGAACTGGTCGAACTCGCAGTCCGCGTTCTCCACTCGGAATACGTGCTCCACCTTCCATTGTCCCTCCTCCAGGACGAGAACGAGCTCGTTGAAGTCCCTCTGATCAGGAACCGGGTCGGCGATCCCCTCCAACCGGTTGCCATCGGCATCGAACAATCCCACCGTTGGCGGGACGAGCTGACAGTCGACGACCAAGACCTCGGCTGGGTTCTCATAGACCGCGACGTAGGGACGGCGAGTCTCGACACCGATCACGACGTACCACCCCTTCTCCCGGTGCTCCGTCAACAACGGTGTGATTCGCGCCAGCTCCTCGCCGGTGACGGTGCGCTCGAGGTCGGGATGGTCGGGGTCGGCCGGGTTCCAGTACTCAGCCCGGCTGTCCCAGAAATCGTGGTAGGCGGCCAGGGCCTGCTCGGCGATCTCAGCGGGTACGCAGCCCTTGGCCGTCTCGAGCGCGAGGTCCTGGATCACCCAGCCGCCATCACCGCTCGGCACCGCGGTGGCCGACCACCAGTTGGCGTTGTCCTCGATGAACGCTGGGCGCACGTTCAGACAGTCATCGATGCGGACCGCACCATCCTCGCCAGCGCTGAGCACCGGGCTGTTGACCACGGTCCGTTCCTGCTCGCCGGCGATCATCTCGGTGAGCGTCGCCTCCACCTCCGGGTCGATGGCGTCGCCCAACGCGTCGTAGGCCGCTTCCCGTTCCGCTTCGACCTTCCCGGATGCGGACCACAGCTCGACCCAGATCGCCTCGATCTCGTCGCCCGACTCGGCGATGGCAGCGTCGGCGTCATCGGCCGCCGCCGCGGTGGTGGTCGTGCCATCGTCCTCGTCGGCCGTGGATGCCGACGCCTCGGACGTCGGTGTGGTGAGCTCGTCGTCGGCGGGACGCTGCAGCTCCTCACCGCTCGAGCAGGCGGCGGCCAGCAACCCGAGCGCAGCGAGCGCGACCGAGCAGCGAACGCCCGCCCTCGCGCCGAAAGTCGCCACCATGGCCCGTTGCCACCACCTTGCCCCGCTGGTGACGATAGCCGCCTCCGGCGCGGATCGACGGTCGCCCGGGTCCCCAGCCAACCGGACGAGGGCTCAGGGATCAGGGTCGACGATGTGCTCCTCCGCCAGCGATCGCCGCACGTCCACGTCGACCTTCGGGGCGACGTCGGGGCACAGCTCGAGCGATGCCTGCTCCAGCGCCTCCCGCACCTCGCCGGCCACCTTCGGGGCGTCGACGAGGTCGCACTCGATCACCACCGAATCATGCACGGTCTGCACCGGCTTGGCGCTCGGATGATCGAGGAGACGCCGATGGAGCTCGGCGTAGGCGAGCAGCATGATGTCGGCAACGCCGCCCTGGATTGGGGCGTTGCGCCAGGCGTTGACCATGGCCGACACCCGTTCCTTCGCCGCCCGGGCGAGGAAGCGGTGGGCGACCTCGTCGCCGACGTCGGCCGCGACCGCGTCGACGAAAAGGCGGCGCAGGGCACGATCCTCGAAGGGCCGAGCCAGTTCGGCGTCGGACAGTGGGCGAAGGTCGTCGTGGAGCACCACCGCGTGCTCGTACTCGAACCGCTGCCTGACCGCCACCAGCTCACCGAACGAGCTCTTGATCATCTCGAGCGCAGCCACGAGGAGGAGCCGGTCGAGGTGGAGGTTGAACTGCTGGCGACGTCCGGCCGTGGTGCGGCTGGCGAACGTGAACGGCTCGCCGGAGGCGAGCAGGGCGACAGGGGCCGAGTAGCGCAGCAACCACCCGACGTCATCGAGGAGCCCGGTCGCCTCCCGGCCGTGACGATCGGGGTGGAGGTCGGCGATCTCGGTGGCCGTCGGCCAGCGGCCGCGGTCGTTGCGGAACTGTCGCCTGATGGCCGTCACGTCGGGAAGACCCCGCGCCAGGCGCATCGTGAGCGGCCAGTCGATGTCGACGGTCTGCTCCCGGAGCGCGTCGATCTCGGCGATGCGGGCCGCGGCCCACGCCGCCGTGCCCGGATAGGTCCGGCGGTACTGGGCGAGGAGCTCGGCGGCCTCGTCGACCGTCGTCGGTGAGCCCTCGGCGGTGAGCGAGCGCGACAGTGCCGCGGCCCCCGAGCCGTAGGCGATCCCGAAGTTGAGGGCCTTGGCGATCTGGCGGAGGTGCTTGAACCGGTCCGGATCGGCGCAGCGGAGCGTGTCGGGATCGAACCCGAACATCGTCGCTGCAGTGGTGACGTGCACGTCGTCGCCCCTGGCGAACGCGTCGCGGAGTGGCTGATCGTTGGCCACCTGGGCGAGATAGCGGAGCTCGGCCTGGCTGAGGTCGGCGTGGACGAAGACCCGCCGATCGTCGTCGGGTCGGACGTAGGGCTTCATCCGGGGCGTGAAGTTCTGGGCGTTCGGGTTCCGGCTCGCCAACCGGCCGGTGTTGGTGCCGACCACCTGGAGGTACTGGGGCCGGAGGCGGCCGTCGTGGTGGAGGTGCTCGGCGATCGAGTCGCCGTAGGTGGTCAACACCTTCGACAGATTCCGGAACCGGAGGAGGGCGTCGCACAGATCACCACCGATCTCCCGGAGCACCGAGGCCGTCACCGAATCGACGTCGGTCAGGTGACGGGCTTCGCCGAAGCGGATCGCCGTCCACGCCGCCACCTGCTCCTCCGACCACCGGTTCAACGCCTGGCGGACCTGGCGATCCGACGACGGATTCCAGGTGGGTTCCACGATGTCGTCGAAGAGCGTTCCCTGACCGCCGCCGGTCAGCCCGGCCAGCTCGCCGACGATCTCACGGTGTTGGCGCTCGATGCGATCGAGCTCCGCCCGCCACCCATCCCAGTCGAACGGCAGCCCCGTCCGCTCCATCCGATCGAGGAACGGCCGGGCCGCCATCTCGATCTCGCAGACCCGCGCCAGGCCCGCCTCGGCTACCGCGGCCCGGAGCGCGTCGCCCACCCAGAGCGTCTCCACCGCGTCGGCGGCGGCGTAGGCGATCTGCTCGGCGGTGAGGTCACGGTCGGCGGTGAACGAGAGCTGCACGTCGCCCTTGCCCTCGGCCGCGACCCCGAGATAGTGCTCGGTGGCCCACGCGAGCCCGTGGTACCAGGTGAACCCACTGCGCCCCTGATGCACGAGC
Source organism: Acidimicrobiales bacterium (assembly GCA_965216205.1). Lineage (GTDB taxonomy): Bacteria > Actinomycetota > Acidimicrobiia > Acidimicrobiales > SZUA-35 > CADEDH01. Next base: position 5,266,919 of record OZ244139.1, read on the forward strand.
GCGTCAGCCAACTGGGCGTCCCACCAGGTGAGCCACGGCGTGGTGTCGGCGGTGCGCCACACGGCGGCGTCGACGATGCGGGCGTCGAAGTCGGCGTTCCACGCATCGGCGGTGACCCCGGTCAGGATCGGGGCGAGCCGGGTGACGTCGAGGTCGCGACCGTCGACCACGAACGAGCGCTCCGACTCGTCACCGAACCGCACCGCGATCGACATGACCCGCAACTCGTTGGCCTTCGGCCCATCGACGGGGACCTCGGTGTCGATTGCGATCCGTTCGGCCGTGGCCAGAGCCTGGCGGAGGTCGGGGAGCTGGTCGGCGTCGGTCACCAGCGTGCACGGCACCTGCTGGGGGTCGCGGGTCACGCATCCGAGGCTACGGCGCCAAGCCGCACCGACGCGCCGACCGGCCGACGCCTGGCGCCGAGGTGCAGCGGGGACGGGGAGCGACCGATGTCGCCCAACCGGCACCGGATCCGGGTGTGTTCGGTGCATGCTGGAGGGGTGACCGAGCCGAACTGGTATCCCGATCCGACGGGCCGCTTCGAGGTGCGCTACCACGACGGCGCCCAGTGGACCGCGCACGTGGCCACCGCCGGGGTGGCCGGTACCGATCCGATGCCCGATGTGCAGGAGACCGTCGCGGTGTCGAGCCCGACCGGCCCGCCAGGGTACGACTCCAACCCGAACCCGTATACACAGGGTCCCGCCTCGCCGCCGAACGCCGGGCCACCGCCGGGCTTCGGCTCGTTCCCCACCCAGGAGGGCTGGCCACCGGCGGAGGGCTCGTCGGGGCCGAGCAAGGGCCTCGTCGGCTTGTTGGCGGTGCTCGGCGCCGTTGTGCTGCTCGTCGTCGTGGGTGCGTTCCTGCTGCTCGGCGGCGACGACGATGACGGCGACACGGTCGAGGCCGCGTCGGCCACCGGCGAGAACACGGGGGACGGCGACGCCGACGGCGCGGACGCCTCGTCGACCACAGGGCCGTCGACCACGGCGCCGTCGACCACGATCTCGACGACGGTGACCACCGCCTCGACCACGACCACCGTTCCCACGACGGCGGCGCCACCCGCCGGCGACCTGCCGGCGCCGACCGATCCCCGGGTGGTCATCGCCGAGTACGGGTCGGACCCCGGGCTCGACACCCTGGCCGACGACTGCCAGGCCGGCGACATGAGTTCGTGTGATGCCCTGTTCTTCCAGTCCGCCATCGACTCCGGCTACGAGGCCTACGGCGACAGTTGCGGCGGCCGCAACCGGCCGGCCGGGTTCTGCGTCAGCATCTATTCCCAGTGAGTGCCACCTGAGGGTCGGCGCCGGCGAGTGAACGACGTGACGGACGCAGGAGAGCCGGAGCCCGATCCGGGAATCGATCTCGGTATCAGCGGCATCGCCCAGGCCCGGCTCCTCGACTCGGGTGGCTTCGCCGATGTGTACGAAGCCACCGACGAGTTCGGGCGTCGAGTGGCGATCAAGGTGCTCAAGGCCCTCGACGACAACGCCCGCCGGCGGTTCGACCGCGAGCGATCGGTGATGGGCATGGTGGCCGGCCACCCCCACATCGTGAACCCGTTCACCTCTGGCTACGCCAGCGGTACCGGCCGGCCGTACGTGGTGATGGAGTTCCTCGGCGGTGGCTCGCTCGAACAACTGGTCAAGCAGCGGGGCCCGATGACGCCCGCCGACGCGATCTCGGTGGTGGTCCAGATCGCCGGCGCGCTCGGGGCCAGCCACCGGGCCGGCATCATCCACAAGGACGTCAAGCCAGCAAACGTGTTGCTCACCGACGACGGCACGCCGAAGCTGGCCGACTTCGGTATCGCCTCGATCCGCGACGTCTCCACCACGACCGCCCTCGCCTACTCACCGGCCTACACCCCGCCGGAGACGTTCAGCGCCGATGCGTCGGGCGACCCTCGAGACGAGCGCTCCGACCTCTACTCCCTCGCGGCCACGCTCTTCTCGCTCGTGACGGGCCGGGACCCGTTCCTCACCGGCTCGGAGAGTGCCGCCGCGGCCATGGTGCGGATCCTCAACGATCCGCCGCCCCAGACCGAGTACCCCGGCCTCGACCGCTTCCTCACCGTCGCCATGGCCAAGGATCCCGCCCAGCGCTACCAGGACGCGGCGAGCTTCGCCGACGCACTGAACGCAGTGGCCGGCGGGACAACACATGACCCGTCGACCGTCCCTCCCGTTGCGTCCGAACCGACGGTCGTGGCCACGCCGCCCGTCTGGCCCGGCGGTGAATCGGGACCCACCCCGCCGGCGCCGAGCCACGAGGGCACGTTCACCCCGCCTCAGGAGCCACCGCCGCACCTGACGCCCGCCGCGTTCGCGCCACCCGGCGGTCACCCACCACCCGGAGGCGGGTACGTGGCGCCATCGGGTCGCACGGTGGGTCTCGACGGTCCGCCCGCCGGTCCCGTTCCGCCGAGGCCGGCCCACGACTTCCCCGGTCACGGCCCACCGCCGGTCCACCCCGGGACCGACCTGGTCGACACCGGCCGCAACAGCCGGTTGCCGTGGGTGATCGCCGCCGTGGTGGCTGCGATGGTGGTCATCGGCGGAGCGGTGCTCCTGGTCGAGCAGAACGACGGCGATACGGCACCCGACAGCACCGAGCCGACCGACGACTCGGCGGCCGGGACCACCGTCGGCACCGACCCGCCCACCACGACCGGGACGGGGAGCAGCGAGCCGGCCACCACGCTCGGGGATCTCGGCGATCTCGCCGGTACCACGGTGCGGATCGCCGGCGTCGAGTCCGGGGAGGCCAACCTGGCCGGGATCGAGGCCGCGCTGGCCGCGTTTCAGGACGAGACCGGGATCGAGGTCGTCTACGCCCCCTACCAGCTGACCTCGGACCTCGAGACGCAGATCGCCGGTGGGAATCCGCCGGACATCGCGATGTACGCCCAACCGGTGATCCTGGCCGAGCACGCCCGCAGCGGCGATCTCGTGCCCGTACCGGCCGACGTCGCCGACGACGTGGCGCTCGTCTGGAACGGCGAGTGGACCGGGCTCAGCGTGGTCGATGGGGTCCAGTACGGCGTGCCCAACAAGTCGGACCCGAAGTCGCTCGTGTGGTACCAGCCGACCCGGTTCGACGAGCTCGGCTACATCGTGCCCCGATCGTGGGACGAACTGGTCGCCCTCACCGAGCAGGCTGCGGCGGACGGCAACACCCCGTGGTGCATCGGCATCGAGTCCTCCTCCGCCACGGGCTGGGTCTACACCGACTGGGTGGAAGACGTCGTGCTCCGCCGCCATGGCGCCGACATCTACGACCAGTGGATCGCCGGCGACGTCCGCTTCTCCGACCCCGAGATCGTCGACTCGTTCCAGGAGGTCGTCGACCTCTGGACCGTGCCGGGCTCGGTGTACGCCGCGTCGGGTTCCATCGCCGCCACCGGCTGGGAGGACAACGGCGACCCCCTCGTGAACGGCGATTGTCTCATGCACCGCCAAGCCGCGTTCTACACCAGCTACTTCCCGGACGGAACGCCGCTGGCCGACGGCAGCCCCGACGCGGTCGACGTGTTCTACCTGCCGTCGTCCGACCAGAACCGGCCGCTCGTCGCCGCGGGGTCGTGGGCCGCCGCGTTCGACGACCGGCCGGAGGTGTGGGCGGTGATGCGCTACCTCGGATCGACCGAGTACGCCGACAACCGACAGGCGGCGCAAGGTGCGCTGGTCGGTACCGACCGGTCCTCGGGCTTCCTGACCGCGGTGAACGGCGTCGATCGGAACCTGTTCTCGGCGATCGACAACTCCATGCTCGACATCCTGGCCGTCGCCGGACCGGTCCGCTACGACGCGTCCGACGCCATGCCGGCCGATGTCGGTGCGGGCACGTTCTGGTCGATGAGCACCCGACTGGTCGCGGGTGAGATCGACGTGTTCGAGGCGACCGAAGCGATCGACGAATCATGGCCGGGGTGACGCGGCAACGATGACCACCAAGGACCCGACGAGCGCTCTGGCGACGACCGACTGGCAGCCAGCGGCGGGGTGGACTCGGCTCCTGTTCGCCGCGCTCCTCGCGCTCCTCGCGCTCGTCGTTGCGCTCTTCTCGCTCGGTGCCGATCCCACCGCGTCTGCCGCTGCCCAGGACGACGAGTCGTCGAGCGACCTCGCCCCCGGCGGCGGTCGCACCATGGTCGTGGCGAGACCCACGTGGGACACCGGATGGTTCCAGGCGGAGCTGATCGCGCAGCTCCTCGTCGAGCTCGGCTACCGGGTCGACGGACCGTCGACCACCGAGAACGAGCGGTTCTACACCGATGTGCAGGACGGATCGGTCGACCTGTGGGTCAATGGCTGGTTCCCCCTCCACGACCCCCTCCTCCCCGACGACTCGACCGAAGCCCGCCGGGTGGGCTTCGAAGTGCGGGGCGGCGCCCTCCAGGGTTACGTGATCGATCTCGCCACGGTGGAGGCCGAAGGGATCGAGACACTGGCCGATCTCGCCGATCCCGAGACCGCCCGACTGTTCGACCTCGACGGCGACGACCGGGCCGACCTGATCGGCTGCAACCTCGAGTGGGCGTGTCACGAGATCGTGGAGCACCATCTCGCCGCCTACGGTCTCGACGGCACCGTGGAGCAGGTCAGCGGCGACTACGGCCCCCTGATGGAGGCCGCGGTGCAGCGCTACCGGAACGGTGAACCGGTCCTCTTCTATACGTTCACCCCGAACTGGACCGGCGGGGTGCTGGTGCCCGGCTCCGACGTGGCGTGGGTACCGGTGCCGGAGCCGAGCCTGCCCGAGGCCCTGGCCGACCAGGTCGACGCCACCGAGGTGCCCGCCGTGCCCGGCTGCCTGGCCGACCCGTGCCTGCTCGGGTTCCCCCCGAGCGACATCCGGTCGGTGGCCAACGCACAGACGCTCGACGGCGAGCCGGCCATCGCGTCGCTGCTCGAGAGCTTCGCCATCCCCCTCGCCGACATCTCCGCCCAGAACGCACTGATGTTCCGGGGCGAGGACGCCGCGCTCGACATCGAGCGCCACGCCGAGGCGTGGATCGCCGACAACCGCGACACGGTCGACGGTTGGCTCCACGTGGCGACCGACGCCCACGTCGCCGCCGGCAAGCCGCTCGAGGCGCGGCCGGTGGACACGATCGGCGGACGATTCGACGTTGGCAGCATCCGGGTCGCGGCCAGGCCATCGGCCCCGTTCGTGACCTACGACGACGGCGACTACGGCGGCTTCACCCTCGACCTCCTCGAGCTCGTCGCCGCCGAGATCGGCGCCGAGCTGGAGATCTACGGGGTGACGTCCAACGCGAAGCTGGTCGACGACGTCGTCCGGGGCGAGGCCGACGTCGGGGCGGGGGCGCTGGCGGTGACGTCGAGCAGGGAGCAGCAGATCGACTTCAGCCAGCCCTACTTCGACTCCGGCCTCCAGATCCTGGTGCCGAGCGAGGCCGGGGGCATCTTCGGAGGACGGGTGGGCACGATCGCCCGCACGATCTTCTCGATCGATCTCCTGATCGTGTGCCTCTCGCTGCTGGTGGTTCTGTTCGTCTCGGCCCACGTGATCTGGCTGGCCGAACGGCGGTCGAATCCGGAGTTCCCCGCCGAGTACCGGGCTGGGATCTGGGAGGCGTTCTGGTGGGCGGCGGTCACCGCCACCACCGTCGGCTACGGCGACAAGACCCCCAAGGGCGTGGCCGGGCGACTCTTCGGGCTGCTGTGGATGTTCCTCGGCCTGTTCGTGCTGGCGTACTTCACCGCCGGGATCGCCTCCGCGTTCGCGATCGACGAGCTGGAGGGTCAGATCGGCGGACCGGCCGATCTGCGGGGACATCGGGTGGGCGTGGTCGCCGACTCGCTGGCGTCGGAGTTCGTCGGCGATCTCGGCATCCCCACGAACGACTTCCCCCAGGCCGAGGACGCCTACGACGCCCTCCTCGCCGGTTCGCTCGACGCCGTCGTGCACGATGCCGCCAGCCTTCAGCACTTCGTGACCAGCAACGTCGACGGCGGGGCGCAACTCACCGGGCCGGTCTTCGCCGAACGGGGATTCGGCTTCGCCCTCGAACCCGACAGCGAGCTCGCGGAGCCCATCAACATCGGCCTCATCAACGTGATCGAATCCGGCCGCTACAACGACCTCCACGATCGCTGGTTCGGCGTGGACGACTGACATCCGAATGCGCTGAAGGCACAGTTCCTGCACTTACCGACAACCATCTGCTACGGTCCCTCCCAGTTTCAGCAAGGATCGGATCGGCACTCCGTCGGAACTGCGGAAACGTCGATCATCACCGTCGACCGCGCTGGCGAAGAAGCGAGCGCGGCGGCACATAAGGGGGAACCACGTGTGGTGGCGAGCGAACAGACTCGTGGCGGCAACGATGGCGGCAGCACTGATCGTGGCCAGTTGCGGCTCCGACGACGAAGCGGCAACGTCGGATGATTTCTCCGGCCTGTCGATGACGGTCGGCTCGAAGAACTTCACCGAGCAGTACGTGCTCAGCGAGATCCTCATCCAGGCGCTCGAGGCTCGAGGGGCCGAGGTCGTCGACGCGACCGACACCGGCGACACGCCCACGACGCGGGCCGCCCTGCTCGACGGTCAGATCGACGGCTACTTCGAGTACAACTCCACCGGCTGGGTGGAGCACCTCGGCAAGGCCGATCCCGACCCCGACGGCGAAGCGCTCACCGACGACGTCCGCGAAGCCGACGAGGCCAACGGCATCCGGTGGCTCGGACGGTCGATCTTCAACGACACCTACGGGTTCGCCGTCACCCCCGAGATCGCCAACGAGACCAGGGCGAGCCGGGCCAACAACGCCACCGTCTTCGATCTGGAGGCCATGGCCGACTACATGACCGAGAACACCGACACCGTCCTGTGCGTGGAGCCGGAGTTCACCGAGCGGTCCGACGGTCTCGTGCTGTTCGAGTCGGCGACCGGCTTCGACGTTCCCGACGATCGGATCCAGGTCTTCGACGACGCCGGCGCCATCTACGAGGCGGTGGCGGAGGGTGATTGCGACTTCGGCGAGATCTTCACCACCGACGGCCGCATCGGCTCATTCGATCTCGATCTGGTGATCGACCCTGGCGTGTTCTACGTGTACAACGTGTCGCTCAACATCCGCGACGAGGTGTACCAACAGGCACCCGAGGCGTTCGACGAGCTCGTCGACGACATCGTCGGCCCGCTCACCCAGAACCGGATCACCGAGTTGAATCAGCGGGTCTCCGACGGGGAGCCGGTGGAGGAAGTGGCAGCGGACTATCTGGACTCGTTCGACCTGAATCCGTAGCGTCGACGATGAGGAGTCGAACTCGGTCGGGGAAGCAAAAGGGGGAACCATGGCAGACGAGATCGATCTGACGGAGCTCGAACGAGCTTCGGAGGACGTGGAACGGGCCGAATCGATCGCCCGCCGCCGGGCGGTCATGGAGCGTCCGAGCTTCGAGGGGCTCCAGATCGACCCCGAGGTCGACTTCTATCCGGAGGTCGCCGATCGCGAGCCGGGCGACACCAATATCGTGAAGTGGGGTTTCGACCTGCATCCCCAGGTGAGCCTCATCTCCGGCGGGTTGCTGATCGTGTTCCTGCTGTGGGTGTTCCTGGCGCCGTCGTCCTCGGCCGACACCCTCGGCGGGATCCTCGACTGGGTCAACAACACCTGGGGTTGGTACTTCATCCTGATGGGGAACATCTTCATCATCGCCTGCGCGTTCTTCGCGTTCAGCCGATTCGGGAAGATACGCATCGGCGGGCCGAACGCCCTACCGGAGTTCTCCACCGGGGCGTGGTACGCCATGCTGATCTCGGCGGGCATGGGTATCGGGCTGATGTTCTACTCGGTCGGAGAGCCGATGTTCCATCTGAACAGCCCGTCGCCGTTCTGGGGGGTCGAACCGGGCTCGGCCGAATCGGGTGAGGCGGCCCTGGCCACCACGTTCTTCCACTGGGGGCTCCACCCGTGGTCGATCTATGCGCTGGTGGCCTTGGCGCTCTCGTTCTTCGCCTACAACCGGGGTCTCCCGCTCACCTTCCGGTCGGTCTTCTACCCACTCCTCAAGGAGAAGATCTACGGCCCGTGGGGCAACGCGATCGACATCCTCACCGTGCTGGCCACCCTGTTCGGCCTGGCCACGTCGCTCGGGTTCGGTGTGAGTCAGGTGGCATCGGGCCTCAACTTCGTGTTCGGCCTCCCCGGCGCCGACAACAAGGGCTGGCTCGTTCTCCTCATCGCCCTGATCACCGGGGCGGCGACGCTGTCGGTGGTGGCTGGCCTCGACGGTGGCGTGAAGCGGCTCAGCCAACTCAACATCTACCTGGCCCTCGCGTTCATGGTCTTCATCCTCGTCGTGGGGCCGACGCTGTTCATCCTGTCGCTGTTCAGCCAGACGGTCGGCACCTACACCCAGAACTTCCTCGGGAGCGCGTTCTACACCGAGACGCTCGTCCCCGAGAGCCAGCAGGGTTGGCAGGCGAGCTGGACGATCTTCTACTGGGCGTGGTGGATCTCGTGGTCGCCGTTCGTCGGGATGTTCATCGCCCGTATCTCCAAGGGCCGTACCGTGCGGGAGCTACTCGTCGGGGTCATCGCGTTCCCCACACTGCTGTGCTTCGTGTGGATGACCGTGTTCGGCGGTACCGCCCTGAGCCTGCAGCTCGACGGCACCCGAGACATCGCCGGAGCGGTGGCCAACGACCTGTCGACCGCGATGTTCGAGATGCTGCAGCCGCTGCCGCTCACCACGGTCGCCTCGTTGCTGGGGGTGGCGCTGATCATCTCGTTCTTCGTGACCTCATCCGACTCGGGCTCGCTCGTGGTCGACCACCTGACCTCGGGAGGGAAGCTCGACTCGCCGAAGCCCCAGCGGGTCTTCTGGGCGATCATGGAGGGCACGATCGCCGGCGTGCTGCTGTTCTCCGAAGGCGGCCTCGGCGCTCTCCAGGCCGGAGCCGTGAGCACGGGCCTCCCGTTCGCCCTCGTTCTCCTGCTGATGATCTGGAGCCTGTACAAGGCCTTCGATCGGGAGCTCGACCTGCTCGAGGGCCACTACGACCTCGCGGAGTTCAAGCAGCGTCACCGGGAGCTGATCGACCTCAACGTGGCCGAGATCGACGGCGCCGCACACGACGGCGCGGAGACCGTCGAGGCCACGAGCGGCGCTGGCACGGAGGACGCGGACCAGCCCGGTTGACCGTCAGGTCCGGGCCAGCGTGACCGTCGGTGCTGCAGCGCTGCGGGGCGGGACGGCCAACATCCGGTCGACCGCCCGGCGGGCCCGTTCGGCCACGTCGGTCGGCACGTGCACCTCGGTGGTCATCGTCTCCAGCGAGGCGCGGATCTTGTCGAGCGTGATCCGCTTCATGTGCGGGCACAGATTGCACGGCCGCACGAAGTCGACGTCGGGCACCTCGAGCGCCACGTTGTCCGACATCGAGCACTCGGTGACCATCACCACCGACGCCGGCCGTTCCGACCGGACCCAGGAGATCATCCCTGCGGTCGAGCCGACGTAGTCGGCCTCGTCGAGCACGTCGGGTGGGCACTCGGGGTGGGCGATGATCTGGATGCCGGGATGGTCGCGCCGGTAGCCGCGGAGCTCGTCGCCGGTGAACCGCTCGTGGACCTCGCAGGCCCCCTCCCACAGGATGATCTCCACGTCGGTCTGGGTGGCCACCCACTTCCCCAGGTACTGGTCGGGAAGGAAGATGACCCGCTCGGCGCCGAGCGACTCGACGACCTCGACCGCATTGCCCGAGGTGCAGCAGATGTCGACCTCGGCCTTCACGTCGGCCGACGTGTTGACGTAGCAGACGACGGGCACCCCCGGGTACCGCTCGCGGAGGAGACGCACGTCAGCCCCGGTGATGGATTCGGCCAGCGAGCAGCCGGCGGCCGGGTCGGGGATGAGGACCGTCTTGTCGGGGCAGGTGATCTTGGCGGTCTCGGCCATGAAGTGCACGCCGGCGAACACGATCACCTCGGCGTCGGTCTCGGCCGCCGAGCGGGCCAGGGCGAGGGAGTCGCCCGTGATGTCGGCCACGGTGTGGTAGATGTCGGGCGTCATGTAGTTGTGGGCGAGGACGACGGCGTTGCGCTCCCGCTTCAGGGCCTCGATCGCGTCGATCGTGGGCGCCAGGGCCGCCAGTTCGACATCGGGCAGGGAACGGGCGGCGGTCGTGAGGTTGGTCATCAGCAGGCCTTCTCGTGGGGGCACTTATGCTCTCGTTGAGCATAGTAATGCTCGATGCGAGCACATCACAAGAGGCCAGATGTCACAACCGCCTGCGCAACGGTCGGCCCCGACTGGCAGCAATCTGCACGACCAGCGCGCGCTGGATCTGCCAAAGCCGACCGACCACCAGGACTGGCAGCAATCTGCACGACCAGCGCGCGCTGGATCTGCCAAAGCCGACCGACCACCGGGACTGGCAGCAATCTGCACGACCGGCGCGCGCTGGATCTGCCAGAGGCGGGCTGGCGGTCAGGCGGGCTGGCGGTCAGGTGGGCGCGGAGCGGGGACTGGCGGGCAGAGGCGGCAACGTCGCCGGACCGGGCTCGGCTACGAACGGATGCGGGGGGTGCCGAGGCCGGGGCGGGGGCGTTCGCCGAGCACCTCCCGCCGGAAGCGGAACAGCTCCGCCGGGCGGCCGCCGGTTCGGGCCAGCTCGCCTGTGCCCTCCACCAGCCCGCCGGCATCGACGAGGCGGCGGAAGTTCTGCTTGTGCAGCCGCACCCCGGCCAGCGCCTCGACCACCCGCTGGAGCTGGAGCAGCGTGAACCTCGCAGGCAACAGCTCGAACACGACCGGGCGATACGTGAGCTTTCCCCGGAGCCGACCCAGGGCGGTGGCTGCAATTCGACGATGGTCGAGGTGCATCGGGCGCGACTCGGCCCCATCGCGGGTGGATGCGTGCGCCGTCGACGCCGACTCGAACACGAGGCCGGCCTCGTACAGCAGCTCGTAGCGCTCGAGAACCCGGAGCCCGTCGAACGATCCAGACGGGTGGCCGAACTCGATCTTCACCCGCTGGGCCCGCTCGGCCTGGCTTGGAAGCGAGTCGTCGACCGAGTCACTGGCGGCCGCGGCGACGAAGCGGTCGAGCGCCGGCAGGATCGTCTGCAGCTCGTGGGGCTGTCCCCTGCGTTGGTCCTCCCAGGGGAAGAAGTCGTAGAAGTCCTGCCACGAGGCACCCTGCGATGGCACGCCCTCCCGCACCAGCGCGAGGTAGGCGATCGAGAGGCTGCGGGGATCGTCGAGATCGTCGTCGCAGTCGCCCTGTCCCCGCACCCGGTCGCCGAAGGTGTAGAGCTGCTCGACGTAGCCGACGTCGAGCCCGGTCTGTTCCTGCACCCATCGGCGCAGGCCGAGCTCGAGGGTCGGGTCATGGGACTCGAGAAGGCCCGAGGGGAGTGCCGGCAGTCCGCCGGGACCGGGAACGGTCAGGAGCCGGGGCGCTTCGTCGGTGACGGCGACGATCACGGCGTCGAGCGTGATCTCGATGGCGTCGGTCCCCACGACTCGCAGTGTAGGACCGGTCAACTCCTGCGGATCGACGGCCTCCACCTCGGCCCACCCACCACCAGGTCGACGCGGCCCGGTGACGGGACCGCCCTAGGTCGGGGCGTAGCGCTGCCGGTAGCGGCCGGGGGTGAGGCCGGTCCGGCGCTTGAACGCCCGGCGGAAGCTCGTCGGGTCGGCGAAGCCGATCTGATGGCGGAGCTCGTCGATGGGGAGCCGGGTGTCTTCGAGCAGTCGGCGGGCGGCATCGATCCGAACCTCCTCGAGGTACGCCTGCGGGGTGAGGTCGAGCGCAGCGCGGAACCGGCGGGTGAGGGTGCGGGGGCTCACACCGATGGCACCGGCGAGCGTGGCGACGGTCAGGGGTTCGACCCGACCGTGTTGGATCGCCGTCTGGGCGTCGTGGACGATCGGATCGTGGTGTTGGCGGTGGAGCGAGGTGAGGGCGAAGGGCTGCTGGGATGCCCGATCGGCATCGAGCAGCATGAGCCGGGTGGCGGCGTTGGCCCGCTGCCGATTCCCGAACCGGCCGATGAGGTACAGCACGAGATTGAATGCGGTCGTCGCCCCTGCCGAGGTGATGACGTCGCCCTCGTCGACGATGAGCGCTTCGGCCTCCACGGTCACCGCCGGGTAGGCGTCGGCCAGCGCCTCGGCGGCGACCCAGTGGGTGGTTGCTCGCCGCCCGTCGAGTAGGCCGGCCTCGGCGAGCAGGAACGCCCCGGTGCACGAACTGGCGACGATCGCCCCGTCGTCGTGCCACCGGCCGATCTGGGTGACCCAGGACCGGTTGCGCTCCAGCGACGTGGTGACGTCGTCATCGAGACCGGGTACCACGACGAGGTCAGGGGTGGGATCGGCGGTGGGGTCGAGCGTCGATGGCAGGGTGACACCGTGCCGGAACGAGGCCGGTCCACCGTCGGGTCCGGCTGCGTGGACGGTGAACAGATCGTCGGCGTGAGGGTCGCCGATGGCCCGCCAGGCGTCGTTCGACTTGATCATGGTGTCGAGCACCGACAGCGTGTTCAGGGCTGCGGCGCCGGCGATCGCGGTGACGTAGACCAACATGGCTGCTATTGCCCCCCTCTTGTCGGATCCGTCACTGTCAGCGTAGAGGGCCGAGTCGTACCATCCGGGGTCATGGAGCTCCGAGACATCACCCGTAGCGAACGTCGAGCCCTGCTCGAAGACCTGCACGAGCTGACCGAGACCGACTGGAGCACGGTGACGGTCTGCGACCCGTGGACCGTCCGGCAACTCGTCGCCCACCTGACCTCGATGGGCAACCAGACCCGATGGAACTTCTTCACCGGCCTCGTCCGGAAGCGGGGCGACATCGACGCCTTCCTCGGCCACGACATGCGTCGATACGACACCGGGTCCAACGCCGATGTGCTCGCTGCGTTCGAGCGCACCGTGGAGGAGGACCGCGATGTCCCGATCCCGGCCTTCGTACCGCCCAGCGAGACGCTCGTCCACGCCGACGACATCCGCCGTGCGGTGGGTCGACCCCGGCGACCCAACCACGACAACATCGCCGCGATCGCCCCGTTCTACGCCAAGAGCGGACCGCCCGTGCGGGGCAAAAAGCGCGTCCGCGACCTCCGTCTGGTCGCCACCGACGGGGACTGGTCACTGGGCGACGGACCCGAAGTGGCAGGACCCGGCCTCGATCTGCTTCTGGCCACCAGTGGTCGAGCCTCCGCGCTCGATCACTGCACGGGTGACGGGGTGGCGATCCTGCGTAGCCGCTGCACCTGATCGGCACTCAGCTGGCAGGGTAGAAGGGCCGGACCCGGCGAGCGGTGACGGGATGGGGAAACCCGGCGAGCTCGATCGGCGCAAGCGGCTCGAAGACCACATTCCCCCGACCACAGGCAAGGCGCTGAACCGTCTCGGAGCAGACGATCTGAGCCGCACCGGCGATCTCCTGGAGCCGTGTCGCCTCGACCGCGGCGAGACCGGAGCAATCGAGCAGTCCACCGATCCTGGTCCAGGTGACATCTCCGGCAGCGAGACCGATCCGAGCCCGCAGCGGACCGATCGCATCAGTCGACTGCGAGTAGCAGCGGAAGCGCTCCTGCATGGTGCCCGCGGCACCGAGCGCGTTGCTCGCCGCATCGAAGGTGGCAAGACAGCCATCGCCTGTGCCTTTCACCAGCACCCCGTTCCATTCGCCGATCGTCCGGACGATGATCGACTCGTGCACCCGGCTGAGCTGATCGGCGAGCTCCTCGCCGAGGCAGAAGCGCTGGGGCGTGGACGCCACGAGGTCGCTCACGAGGACGACTGCGGTCACCGGCCGGCCGGATTCGACCGCCGCCAGGTAGGCGGCCGGAACGGACCGGTTCCCGTCGGCTTCGGTCAGGGCCACGGTCGGTGGCACCCGTATGCTGGGATCGACGATGGTCACGATTCCCTCCTCGTGCTCGTCATGTCGGTGATTCATCGACCGCAAGTGCACCAGGGGTGCGGCTGGCGACGGAATCTCGGTTTCTTGCAACCTTCCGGCGGCAGAGCCGCACCTACTCGTGTGACCTGTACCCCGAGGCATCGTCGACAACGGCGCTGGACGAGGCGAGCCAATAGCATCGATTGGCAATGGGGGGAACGCCGCGACGTCGGAGGGTTCGGCAACTGTTGGCCGCTGGTGCGCGCCCGACCTCGGCACTGGTCGACGATGCCCGGCGCCACGATGAGGACGCGGTCGTGGAGCTGATCAAGCGGTGTGAGCGGATGATCGCCGCCGGTCTGGCCGCGGCCGGACTGCGGCCGTCGGAACCGCTGTACAACGACGCGCAGAACGTTGCGCTCGTCACGATCTGGCAGCAGTTCGACCGGTTCGAGGGTGACGGTGAGCCCTGCCCGTGGATGTATCGCATCGCCCGAAGGACTGCGGCCAGCCGCACGATCGACCCCGAGATCCGTGAGCGGCGGCGTCGAGAGCACCATCAGCTCATGACCGCGCCGACCGATCTCGTGGCCAGCCCGGCTGACGGTTCGATCGCCGAGCAGGACCTGATGCATCAGGTCCTGGAACGCCTGAGCGTCGAGGACCGGGAGATCCTCGTTCTGCGGGTCGTTCAGGAGCTCTCGACCAAGCAGACTGCAGAACTGCTCTTTCTGTCCGAAGGCGGGGTGAAGTCGCGCCTTCACCGGGCCAAGAAAGCCGCCGTCGCAATCGTCCACCAGCTCGAGGACGAGCTGTGAGCGATGACCCGCTGACCCCCGACGAGCAGCGGGTGCTCGATCGGCTCTTCCGCAGGGCGCGACCCGTCGAGCTGGAGGGCGACTGGGAGCGCACGCTGCGACAGAGCATCGCTCGATCCCGTCTCGACCGGCCGGACGGCGGCGAGAGTGACCCATCCGAGGCCGACGACGACGCCGACGTGGTGACGCTCCACCCGCCCGACTCTGCTCGTCGATGGCCGAGCACCGAGCTCGTGCTGCGGGCGGCCGTGGTGCTCGTGCTCGTCGGGGCAGCCGTCACGATGTGGCGAGCGGCGGTGGGCGACGGCGATGGAACCCCGATCGAAGGCGTCGAGAACGTTGAGGACGGCACGATTGCCATCGGCGGCGCTCGACTGACGGTCCGATCCGAGCGCGACCCGGTGGCCGTCAACGGCTCTCCCCTCGCAACCGGCACCGTTCAGGACGCAACGCCAGGAGATGTCGTCTCTGTCGAGACCGACGGGGTGGCGGTCATCACCGCTGAGTCCGTCGTGGAGATCGAGGCGCTGCGGGGTGCATCGTTGACCGTGCCGGAGTTGTCGACGCCGATCACCGTCGATCTCGAGTTCGGTCATCTCTTCGTCGAGCTGAACCCTGCGGCCCAGGCGACCGTGACGGTCGACGTCGGCGAGCGGCAGTTCACCACCCGATCGGCGGACGCTTCGTTCGCAGTCTGTCAGGCGCCAGACGGGGCGAGTTGCCTCGCGGTCCTCAGGGGTGAGGTGGAGTGGTTCGAGGACGGGGTCGGTTCGGAGGTGTATCGAACGGGCCAGTCTTCGTTCGCGGCACGAGGGGCGGCCCCCGATCCACCGCGATGTGCCGATGAACTCGCGGTGGGCGAGATGCGTCAAGCGCTCGGCGGTGAGGAGTTCACCGGTGCGTTGGCCGACATCGTGGCGACCTGGGACCAGTGTGATCCCAGCGATCTGTCGGTCTCGACGGTCGAGCTTCCGTCGGCCGCTCGAATGGCGCATGTGGTCGCCCCCGAGATCGTCATCGGCTCTCCCGACATTGCCGAAAACACCGACAACAACATCGCCCGGCGGACCGTGGATGGGTCGGCTGACTACTACATCGAGCCGCTGGCCGTCACCAACGCCGAGTTCAGGACCTGGCTCGTGACCAGTGCCGGCGACGACACCGATCTCTGGTCGCAGCGGGCCCCACAGGACTGGATCGACCGGGCCCCCGGCGGCGCAGCGACACAAGCGATCTACGCCGAGGGTACGGCGGACGAGGCGGTGCAGGGCATCACCTTCTCGACTGCTTCCGACTTCTGCTCGGCCCAGGCCAAACGGCTCCCGACGGAGATCGAGTGGGAGCTGGCCGCGGCGAACGGGGTGCTCGAAGACCTCGCCGACGAGGCCCAGGACTGGGTCACCGACTGGGAAGAGTACGGTCCGGGGCCGGACGACGCCGGCGACCGGCAGGTGCTTCGCGGGACCGATGGCCTGCTCGCCGCCGACCAATACTTCCGTACGTTCGCCGTCACCGACGCCGAGGCCACAGCCGCACGACAGTTCGCCAGGATCCGCTGTGCGGCCGACGAGGTGGCGATCGGTGGGCAGGCCTTCTCGACCATCGCTTTCGAGGACGACTTCACCTCCCTCGACTGGCCGACCGTCACGGAGGACTTCTTCGAGCTGGATTACCACCCGGAGAACTACCACCTCGACCTGACCACCCAGCATGGGCAGGCTGCGGTGCTGCGGCAGCTCGAGCAGCCGGTCGACATCGGCCGAATCGACGTCGACCTGTTCATCGAACGCAACAACACAGGCTCAGATACCGGCAACCACCGGTTCGGGCTCGTCGTCGGCAACGCCGACGAGCTCTTCACGCTCACCGTGCAACCGGACCAGTTCACCGCCAACAGCTTCGTCGCCTGCCTCCTCCCGATGGGCCCGGAGCTGTCGGCCGAGCTCGCGCTCGACGAGAACGCTCCATCTCCGAGCGACCCGTATCGCTTCGGTGGCGTCGAGCTCGCCGAGGGCCACTACGGGGAGGACTGCATCGAGGCGGCAAGGCTCGCCGAGGTGCGGGTGGCGACGATCGACAGCCCGCTACGCCTCTCGCTCGTGTTGGGCGAGACGGGGCTGGAAGCATGGGTCAACGACACACTCGTGGATGCTTCAGCCTCGATCTCGGCCATCGACACCGTCGGCTTCTACAGCCAGCTCTACCACCGCCCCCGGGCCCACATCCACCTCGACGACCTGATCGTCGCCACCAACTGAGTCGGCGAGCTCGGACCGCCCTCGTCAGGCCTGGTCTTCGCCCCGCGCCGAGGCGTGGGCTCGTGCCGCCTTCGCCAGCTCCCGAAGCTCGGCCCGCTCGTCCCCGGTGAGCACGTCGAAGTCCGGGGCGTGCAGGCGATCGGTTGCGGCCTCGATCTCCTCGCGGGCGTCGGCGAGCTCGCCCACCTCGGGGTACGGCTTGGGCCATCCGAAGAACTCGGCGTTCCACTCCCCGGCCGGGCCGCTGAGGATCGCTTCGAGCGGTCCCATGCCAGAAGCTTCGACCGCCACCGAGTGCCGACCGAACCGCAGCTCCCGCATCGTCTGGCAGAGCTGGAAGGTGCGTCCCGGCCCCGGTTCGGGCAACGATTGCTCGCGCCAGCCGACGAACGTGGGAGCACCGTGGGGTCTGGCGGTCTCGATGACCTGCTGACAGAGTTCCCCCAGCCGTTCGACGCCGTCGAAACCGGCGAGGCGGTCCTCGCCCCACTCCTGGCAGATGCGGGCGTAGACGGCCGCACCATCGGCCGGCGCGGTCACGGCACGGCCGGCGGCCACCATGCGTCGCATCAGGTCCGGCTCCCAGAAGTGGGCGGCGGCCACGACGTTGTCGACCGGGCAGTCACCGAGAACACCGAGCCGCCCGACCGCATAGGCAGCCTGCCGATCGGCGGGGAGGCCAGCGGCCCCCGCCTTCTCGGCGGTCGAGGGGGCCATCAACCACTCCATGGCCAACATGCCGATCGACCCTCGCATGCTGCGGGCAACCTTGACGCTCTCCATGCCGACCGAATCTACGCTCGGGCAGCAAGGCTGATCCACCTGTCGCAACGACTGCCCACGGCCGACACTGGCGCCGCGGTAACCGGCTCCGGCCATGCGCCGGGTGACCGGTGTCGATCCTGGCTCCGTGGGCGCGAGGCTCGTCGGTGCCGACGGAGCGATTTCGGGAGAGGTCACGATCGGATCCGACGCGGGCGACCCAGCGGAAGACGTCGGCCCTGGCGAGAGCTACGCGGTCACGGTGGAAGGCGCAGCGACCCAGGTGCTGCTGGCGATGTGGGGTCGGCCGCACACCGGAGTCGAGGTGACGGCCGGCGAACCCGAGGTCTGGGAGCGCTGGCGGTCGCTGCCCGGCGAGGCGTTTCAATTCGGGACCTGGGATTGACCGACCAGACTCGGCGGGTGCGGCTGTCGGGTCGCGAGATCAGCGCTGCGGCTGCTCGCCAGGGAAGTCGGTGATCTGGCGGAAGTAGGTCTCGAACGCCTCGCGGTCGAGCGATTCGCGCTGCTCGATGAGGAGGCGCGAGTCGTCGCCGGCCGGGAGGTGGCGAGGCGACTCGGGATCGGTGGCGACCAGGATCACCTCGGCAACGTCGTCGGGGGTGGCGAGTCGCTCGCGGCCGGGGATGGCGGCCCAGCCGGCTTCGAACTCCCGAGCCAGCGGACGGTAGGGCGACCCGTCGGGGGCGCGCTCGCTCACCAGGTTCGACCCGAACTCGGTGGGGATCCGCCCCGGCTCCACCACGCACACCCGGATCCCAAAGCGCGACGTCTCGAAGTGGACCGAATCGGTGACCGCCTCGATCGCGTGCTTCGTCGCCGCGTAGAACGGCTGGAACGGCGGGGCGACCCGACCGACGATCGAGCCGACGTTCACGATCATGCCGCCGCCGGCAGCGCGCATCGGTGGGAGCACGGCTCGCATCATGGCGATCACGCCGAACACGTTCGTCTCGAACACCGCCCGGTACACGTCCTCTGGTGTCTCCTCGAACGAGCCGATGGCGCCGATTCCCGCGTTGTTCACGAGCACGTCGATGCCACCGCCATCGACCGCGGCGGCCACGACTCCGTCGATGGAGCTCCTGCTCGGTCACGTCGAGCAGCACCGGCTCCACGTCGAGCCCGGCGCACCGCTCGGCCACGGCGTCCATCGATTCCGGCCGCCGGACGCCGGCCAGCACCCGATCGCCCCGTCGCCCGAACGCTGCAGCCGCCGCAAGCCCGATACCCGAGCTGCACCCGGTCACCAGTACACGCACCATCGGCCACAACGTAGCCCCGACAGGCCAGTGGATCACGGCCGCGGAGTCCCCGGAGTTCGCAGCCAGCGTCACCCGTGGCGCATAGAGTCGTCTGCGGGAGCGGGCGCGGTGCCAGCTCGACGAGAGGCCAGACGAGAGGCGGAGTGTGCACCTCGACCACGACACAGCCACCACGCTGCGCGAGCAGCATCCGGCCTGGCGGCTCCTCGCGTCGGGCAATGCGCCGCTGGTGGTGTCGTTCCTCGGGCGCGTCTTCGTCGACGCCAACGCCCGCGAGATCCGCCAAGCCGATCTGGTGGAGGCGCTCGAAGACGACCTGCTCCACCTCCGTCGGCGCTTCGGCGACGACCGCTACCCGAAACCGGCCCGGTCCTATCTCGACGATTGGGCCGCGGCCGATCAGGGCTGGCTCCGCAAGTACTACGTAGCCGGTTCCGACGAGCCCCACTTCGACCTGACCGCCCACGCCGAACAGGCGATCCGCTGGCTGTCCACACTGACCGACCGCTCGTTCGTCGGCACCGAGTCCCGGCTCCTCACCCTGTTCGAACTGCTCCGGCAGATGCACGAGGGCAGCCAGACCGACCCCGATGTCCGCATCGCCCACCTCCGGCAACGGCGAGCCGAGATCGATGCCGAGATCGCCATGATCGAAGCCGGCGCGGTCCCGCTCCTCGACCCGACCGAGCTCCGCGACCGATTCCAGCAGTTCATCGAAACCTCCCGTGACCTGCTCAGCGACTTCCGCCATGTGGAGCAGAACTTCCGCGACCTCGACCGTGCCGTCCGGGAGCAGATCGCGACGTGGACGGACTCGCGGGGTGAGCTGCTCGCCGGCATCATGGGCGAGCGTGAAGCCATCAGCAACTCCGACCAGGGACGGAACTTCAGCGCCTTCTGGGACTACCTCATGTCGGGCAGCCGACAGGAGGAGCTGACGAGACTGCTCGATCACGTTCTGTCGCTGGAGCCGATCACCGAACTGGATCCCGATCCCCGCACCAGGCGACTTCACTACGATTGGCTCGACGCCGGCGAGCACGCCCAGCGGACCGTCGCCAGGCTGTCGAAGCAGCTCCGACACTTCCTCGACGATCAGGCCTGGTTGGAGAACCGTCGAATCATGGAGATCATCCACGGCATCGAAGCCAACGCGGTCGCAGCGCGGGGCACGCCGCCGTCGGGACCGATCATGGAGCTCGAGTTGCCGATCACCGAGATCAACCTGCCGATGGAACGGCCCCTCGCCGGGCCCGATGAGACGGTGGAGCTCGACAGCACGATCGTCGACCTCACCGACGATGTCATCGACGACGACGCCCTGTTCGACCAGTTCGTGGTGGACAAGGCAGTGCTCGAATCGAAGATCCGGCGGGCGCTGCAGCGAACCCCGCAGGTCAGCCTCGGCGAGTTGACCGTGGCCGAGCCGATCGAGCAGGGACTGGCCGAAGTGGTCGCCTACGTCGAGCTCGCCCACTCGTCGTTCGACGCGGTGATCGACGACGACCATGTCGAGATCGTCTCGTGGACGGTCGACGAGCCTGCTCACGGCGGTGACGACCCGGCCATGACCGATCGACCGTTGATCCGTCGGGCCCGGGTGCCCCGGATCCTGTTCGTCGGGGCCCGGTGACGTGTCGGAATCAGCCCCGCCGACGCAGGCACCGGCACCAGCCGAGGCCGACGCGCTACCAACGCTGGCCGTCACCCTCCTCAAGGGACCGCTGTTCCGAGATCGGAAGCCCGACCTGTGGCATGCGCTCGTCGGGCCGCTGCAACCGAGGGTTCGGGACCATGTCGGCATCCTGGGCCTCGACCTGGTGATCGACGAGGCCGAGGGCTACGCCTTCCTCCGCAGCTCGCCCGACACCTCCGACGACGTCGGTGGCAGCACGCCCCCGCGGTTGACCGCCCGCCGTCCACTGACCTTCGAGGTGAGCCTGCTGCTGGCACTGTTGCGAAAGCGGTTGGCCGAGTTCGACGGGAGCGACGGGCACGAGACCCGGCTGATCATGACCAGCGACGAGATCAGCGAGATGATCCGGTTGTTCCTCCCCGACAGCACCAACGAGGCCCGCGTCCTCGACCAGGTGGGCACCCATGTCAACAAGGTCGTCGACCTCGGGTTCCTCCGCCGGCTCGACAAGCGAGCCACCGCCGGTCAGCCCGCCCGGTTCGAGGTGCAGCGGATCATCAAAGCCTTCGTCGACGGCCAGTGGCTCGCCGAGTTCGACCAACGCCTGGCCGAGTACCGACGCCGGCTCGACCCTGGAGGCGCCGGCGACTCGGCGCCGAGCGAGGAGGGAGGCGAGGCTGATGAGTGAGCTGCTGATGCCCCAACTGGAACTGCTCGACGACGACACCCGAGCCGGATTCCGACTTCGCCGTCTCGAGGTCTACAACTGGGGCACGTTCGACGAGCGGCCCTACGTGGTGCCGCTCGACGGTCGCAACGGCCTACTCACCGGCGAGATCGGTTCGGGGAAGTCGACACTTGTCGATGCGGTCACGACACTCCTCGTCCCGGCCCACCGGGTGGCCTACAACAAGGCCGCCGGGGCCGAGGCCAAGGAGCGCTCCCTCCGGACCTACGTGCTGGGCTACTACAAGTCGGAGCGGAGCGAGACGTCGGGGTCGTCGAAGCCGGTCATGCTCCGCAGCGAGCGGAACCACAGCGTGATCCTCGGGGTGTTCCACAACGAGGGCTACGACCAGACGGTGACGCTGGCCCAGGTGTTCTGGTTCCGCCGCGCCGACGGCTCCCCGCCGGCCCGCCTGTTCGTCGGAATCGAGGGCGATCTCGGTATCGCCCGGCACTTCACCGACTTCGGATCGAGCGTGGCCGACCTGCGGCGCAACCTTCGGGCCGCCGGCGCGGAGCTGTGGGACTCCTATCCCTCCTACGGCGCGTGGTTCCGCCGCCGGTTCGGCATCGAGGACGGCCAAGCGCTCGACCTGTTCCACCAGACGGTGTCGATGAAGTCGGTCGGCAACCTGACCGACTTCGTCCGCAGCCACATGCTGCAACCGTTCGAAGGCGAGTCGCGGGTCGAGGCGCTGATCGAGCACTTCGACGACCTGAACCGGGCCCACGAAGCCGTGCTGAAGGCCAAGCGCCAGATCGGTCTGCTCGAACCGATCGTGGCCGACAGTGACCGGCACCAGGTCGAGTCGGCGTGCGCGACCGAGCTCCGGGCCGACCAGGATGCGCTGAGCGCCTACCTCCAGACCGAGCGGATCGAGCTGCTCGACGAACGGCTGGCCCGATACGGCCGTCAGCTCGCCACGACCGAGGCGAAGCTCGACCAGGCGAAGCAGGAGCGCCGCGACCTGCGGGCCGAGGTCGACGGGCTCACGCAGGCCGTCGCCGACCACGGCGGCGGCCGGATCGAACAGCTCCGGGCGGAGATCGACGGCCACACCGCCGACCGCGACCGGCGTCGGAAGCGCTCGCGACTGCTGACCGAGTGGCTCGCCACGGTCGGTCTCGACCCGGTGACCGACCACGAGTCGTTCCTGACAACGACGACGGCGCTGGTCGAGCTTCGGGCGTCGCTGCAAAGCGAGGACGACGACCTCACCAACGAACGGACCCGGCTCTCCGGTGAACTGGCCGACGCCCGAAACCGGCACCGGGAGGTCGTCGCCGAGATCGACCACCTCCGGCAGCGCCCGAGCAACATCCCATCGAGGAGCGTGCAGCTCCGAGCCGCGCTCTGCGACGCCGTCGGTGTCGACGCCGACGACCTGCCGTTCGTCGGCGAGCAGCTCCGGGTCCGCGAGTCGGCGGCCGAGTGGGAACCGGCCGCCGAACGTGTCCTCCACGGGTTCGGGCTCTCGCTCCTCGTGGCCGACGAGCACTACCCGGAGGTCGCCTCTTGGGTCGACCGGACCAACCTCGGGACCCGGCTCGTCTACTACCGGGTGCGGACCGACCCCACGAGCCGGGCACCTGCGCCGGCGCCAGCCCTGGTCGACGGTTCCCTCCCCACGAAACTCGAGATCAAGCACGACTCACCGTTCCACGAGTGGATCGACCGGGAGCTGCGCCGCCGCTTCGATTACGTCTGTTGCGACGATCAGCAACGGTTCCGACGGGAGAAGCGGGCGCTGACCCGATCCGGGCAGCTGAAGGGTGGCGGCCGGCACGAGAAGGACGACCGCCATCACATCGGCGACCGTCGCCGGTATGTGCTCGGCTGGACCAACGACCGCAAGATCCGGGCGCTGGAGGACGAGGCGAGGCAACTCGAAGCCGAGATCGGTCAGGTGGGCGTCGAGTTGAGCGACGTGACCGCCGCCCTGGGCGAGCTGCAGAGCCGGCGGGAGGCCCTGGTTCAGGCGTCCACCGTCGAGCACTACGTCGATGTCGATTGGGAGACGCCGTCCACCCGTATCCACGAGCTCGGCGAGCAGCTCCGAGAGTTGGAGGCGTCGTCGGACGTCCTGGCCGATCTGATGGCACGACGGGAGACGGCGACGGACCGGCTCAGCGAGGCGGAGGAGGTGGTCGAGGACCTGACCGACCGGGCAGCCGGCGAGCGAGCCAAGATCGCGGCGGACGAGGAGGCCAGAGAGGAGGCCCTGGCCGATCTGGCCCAAGGCCGGGTGGACGACCATCGGGTTCGTTTCGAGTCGGTGGCGGCGCGGGTGCGTCAGCGGCTCGACGGTGACGGGTTGCAGCTCCCCCGGTTGGCGGCGGTCGAGCGCGATGTGCGCGAGCAGATCCAGGCCGAGTACGACAAGGTCTCGGCCCGGATGCGGCGCCTCGAGGAGAAGATCGTCGGCGCGATGCGGTTCTACGCCACCGAGTATCCGACCGAAACCGGCGAAGTAGACGCGTCGCTCGAGTCGGCCGACGAGTTCCGGACGATGCTGAGCGGCCTCGTCGACGACGACCTGCCGCGCTTCGAGGAGCGATTCAAGGAGCTGCTGAACGTCAACACGATCCGGGAGATCGCTGGCTTCCACGGTCAACTGGCCCGGGAGACGAGCATCATCGCCGAGCGGATCGACCAGATCAACAAGTCGTTGACACAGATCGACTACAACCCCGGCCGCTACATCGCCCTCGTGGCCGAGCCGACGGTCGATCTTGAGGTTCGGGAGTTCCAGCGGGAGCTACGGGCCTGCACCGAAGACTCGCTCAGCGGTTCCGGCGACGATCACTACTCCGAGGCGAAGTTCCAGCAGGTCAAGGCGATCATCGAGCGGTTCCGGGGAAGGCCCGGCCTCGCCGAGGTCGACAAGCGATGGACCGCCAAGGTCACCGACGTTCGGAACTGGCACCTGTTCAGTGCCAGCGAGCGGTGGCGGGAGGACGACACCGAGCACGAGCACTACACCGATTCGAGCGGCAAGTCGGGCGGCCAGAAGGAGAAGCTCGCCTACACGATCCTGGCCGCGAGCCTCGCCTACCAGTTCGGGCTGGAGTGGGGCGAGGCCCGATCGCGGTCCTTCCGGTTCGTCGTGATCGACGAGGCGTTCGGGCGGGGGTCCGACGAGTCGGCCCAGTACGGGCTGCAGTTGTTCGAGGAGCTGAACCTCCAGCTCCTGATCGTGACACCGCTGCAGAAGATCCACATCATCGAGCCCTATGTGTCGAACGTAGGGTTCGTCGACAACAGCGACGGGCAGCGGTCACGACTCCGGACGATGTCGATCGAGGAGTACCGGGCCGAGAAGGCCCGCCGGGCCGGGTGATCTGACGCCGTGCGTGCTGCCGGGAATCGGGCGCGATGACGGACCGGTGGACGTCGGCCCAGGACCTCCGAGCGCAGGTCCAGCGACTGTGGGATCGGGGCGACCTGGGACGGGCCGCGATCGCAGCCACCGTCGACGACCCGCTCACCGGCGTCGGGGACGACGCGGTGGCCGATGACCCCGAGCGCGGGTCGGCGCTCAAGCTGCCGCCCGAGTTCCCCCTGCGGCTCACGCTCCGCTCGCCGTCGAGTCGCGACCTGGCCGACCGGTTCGACGAGGTCCGCGCCTGGATCGCCGACCTCCAGACGGCGCCGGGCGTGAGGATCGAGCATCGCCGGGTCAACCACCGGATCCTCGGCCCGAACGACGTGCCCCACCGGGTCTGGGTCGACACCCTCGATGACGCGATCGCCATCGTCGGCCGTCGAGCGGAGGCGGCCGCCATCGCCGAGATGGCCTGCACCGCCCGCAACCGTGCCCGCGACTCAGCGGTCGAGCTGCTCCGTCGACGGCCGGTGAAGCTGGCAGTCCACGCCACGGTGTGGGATCGGCTCCTCGACCTCGTCGACTGGATCGAGACCAATCCGGCGCCGGGCATGTACACCCGGCAGGTCGACCTTCCCGGCATCGACACGAAGTTCATCGAGGCCCACCGGGCGATCCTCGGTGAGCTGTTCGATGCTGCCGTCCCGTCGGCGGTGGTCGACCGGAGTGCAACCGGCGTGCGGGGGTTCGAGCGGCGGTACGGATTCCGGTCGAAACCGAACCTGGTGCGGTTCCGGGTGCTCGACCGCGGTCGGCAGCTCGCCGGGCTCGCCAGTGCCCCGATCGCCAGTGGCGCGCTCGCCGACGTCACGCTCGACGAGCAGAGTTTCGCCCGACTGGACCCCGACGTGGGCACCGTGTTCCTCGTCGAGAACGAGATCAACTTCCTCACGTTCCCCGCCCGGGACGACGCAATGGTGATCTGGACCGCCGGATTCGGAACCGAGCGGTTGGCGGCCGCCCGCTGGCTGGGCGAGCGGGCGCTCTGGTACTGGGGTGACATCGACACCCACGGCTTCGCCATCCTCGACGAGCTACGTCGCCGGTTCCCCGCCGTCGTGTCCCTGTTGATGGACGAGCGCACGCTCCTGGAGCACCGGTCGCGGTGGGTCACCGAGGACAACCCCGAGACCCGCGACCTGCCCCGCCTCTCCCCCGCCGAAGCCGCCCTCTACGACGACCTCCGCCAAGACCGCTTCGGCCCTGCTGTCCGGCTCGAGCAGGAACGGGTCGGCTACCGACACGTCACCGCCGCGATCGGCCAGCTCGGCGACGTCGAGGGCCGGTGAGCTCGTTTCCCCACCCCGTTCCGGCGGACCCAACGCCCGCCCACCACGTTCTGGCGGACCCAGCAACCACCGATCCCCGTTCTGGCGGACCCAGCTACCGAATCTGGGAGCCACGTCCGCCAGAACGACAACCGGCGGGAGCCACGTCCGCCAGAACGACAATCCGCGGGAGCCACGTCCGCCAGAACGGCGCAGCGGGGCGGTCGGGCCCAGTGTCACAGCGATGGCTAGGGTGACGCCATGCAGCGCAGCACCGACCGCATCCTCACCACCCACGTCGGCAGTCTGGCCCGCCCCACCGACCTGCTCGACGTGCTCCGGGAGCGCGAGCACGGCCGCCCCTACGACGCCGACGAGCTCGACCGGCTGATCACCGCCGCGGTCGCCGATCGGGTGGCGCACCAGGTGGCGGCCGGGATCGACATCGTCACCGACGGCGAGATGTCGAAGACCAGCTTCTTCGATTACATCAAGGATCGTCTGGCCGGTTTCGAGGTCGACGACGACCCGAACCAGGAGTGGAAGCCTCCGCCCACCTGGCAGGCCGAGATCGAGCGGTTCCCCGAGTACTACGAGGGCTATCTCACCAAGTACTCGAAGACGGTGGCCCCGATCCGGCGCATCAAGTGCGTCGGACCGGTGAGCTACGCCGGCCATGATGCGCTGCAGACCGACATCGCCAACCTGAAGGCTGCCGTCGCGGCCCACGGCGACAAGGTCGCCGAGGTGTTCATGCCCGCCACCACGCCGGGCACCTACGGCCGCAACGAGCACTACGACGATCCCGACGAGCTTCGGGAGGCGGTGGCCGACGCGATGCGGGAGGAGTACCAGGCCATCGTCGACGCGGGGTTCATCCTCCAGATCGACGACCCCGGCCTGATCGACATCCTCGGTGACCCGACCCGACCGCTCGACGAGCGGGAGACGGAGGCCAACCAGGCCATCGAGACCCTCAACCACGCGCTGCGGGACATCCCCATCGAGAAGGTTCGCCACCACACCTGCTACGGCCTGAACCACGGACCCCGGGTGACCGATGTCGACCTGAAGGACGTCGCACCGTTCATCCTCAGGATCGATGCCGGGGCCTACTCGTTCGAGGTGGCCAACCCCCGACACCAGCACGAGTGGCGGATCTGGGAGGACATCGAGCTCCCCGACGACAAGGTCCTCATGCCCGGCCTGCTCGGCCACGCCAACAACTACGTGGAGCACCCCGAGCTGATCGCGGAGTACATCCTCCGCTACGCCGACCTGGTGGGCCGGGAGCGGGTGATCGCCTCGGCCGACTGCGGGTTCTCGTCTCGGGCCTCGTACGCCCCCGAGGTCCACCCGACCGTGGTGTGGCCCAAGCTGGCCGCCCTGGCGGAGGGGGCGGCGATCGCCAGCGGGAAGCTCTGGCCCTAAACTTCGCCGTCAGCCGACGTTCGCACCCACCGGTGCGCCGCTCGAGGACAACAGGGGGATCACGGTGACCACAGTCGAGAACGTCCACTTCCCGACCGCAGACGAGATCGAGGGGTTCTGGGCCTTCGACAAGATGCACGCCCCCCGACCGCTGCATCCGCTGTCACAGGATCTCGTGATGGCGACGCTCTCCCGGGGGTTCACCCGGGCCCAGGCCGAGTACGACTGCCCGATAGCCGCGTCGTCGAGAGCGGTCAACCACTACTTCTACATGGCGTTCCACCCGGTGGCCGACGACGAGTTGGCGGACAGGATGACCCGCTACGAGGCGAACGTCGACCGACTCGTGCCGACGGTGGGCAAGCGATGGACCGACGAGTGGCTCCCGCTGATCAAGGGGCGGAACGAGGCGGAGCGGGATCGCGACTACTCGGCGATGTCGGATGAGGAGCTGTTCGCCCGCTACCACGAGATGACCCGGTGGATGGAGCAGATGTGGTACATCCACGGGCACATCAACTTCGCCCTGATCTCCGGAGCCGCCCTCAGCGACTTCTACGACGAGGTGATGCAGCCGTCCGACCCGACCGAGGCTTACCAGATCCTCCAGGGCTACCACACCCGCCCGGTCGACGCCGCCCACGGCCTGTGGCGGCTGAGTCGGGTGGCCAAGGCGAGCCCGGTGCTGCAGCAGGTGTTCGACGAGAACCCACCTCGAGACCTGAAGGACGCCCTGGAGAAATCGGAGGAGGGCCGGGCGTTCCTGGCCGAGCTCGACGAGTACCTGTACGACTTCGGGTGGCGCTCCGATGCCGTGTACGACCTCGCCGACGTTCCGTGGCGGGAGAACCCGGTGATCCCTCTCGGGAACATCGCCCGGTTCGTGCCGATGGACGACGGCGACGATCCGATGATCGGGTTCAACAAGTCGGTCGAGCGGCGGGAGGAGCTGACCGCCGCCATCCGTGACCGGCTGGCCGACGATCCGGACAGACTGGCCCACTTCGAGAAGCTGTTCGACGCGGCCAAGTACGCCTACCCGCTCACCGAGGACCACGCGTTCTACATCGATCAGATGGGGGTTGTGCTGTTCCGTCGGTTCGTGCGGGCGGTCGGCGAGCGCCTCGCCCAGCGAGGCTGCTTCGACGACGGCGACGACGTCTTCTACCTCTACGACCTCGAGGTCCGCGACGCCATGGCGAACGACACCGACCACCGGGAGCTGGTGGCGGCACGGAAGGCCGAGTACGAGGCGAGCGCCCAGGCCACCCCGCCCGACATTCTCGGCACGCCTCCGCCACCGCCCCAGCCGGGCGACTTCGTGGATCCGTTCATGGACGCCGTCACGTCCCGCCTCCTCGGCATCAAGGCCCCGCCCGAGGGCGACGTCGACCCCAACGTGATCGACGGGGTGGCCGGCTCACCGGGCACCTACACCGGCATCGCTCGGGTGGTCCGCTCGCTCGAGGAGGCGGGCGCCCTGGAGGACGGCGAGGTGATGGTCTGCGAGATGACGCTCCCGCCGTGGGTGCCGATGTTCGCGATCGCCGGCGCGGTCGTGGCCGACGTCGGCGGGGTCATGAGCCACTGCGCGATCGTGGCCCGGGAGTTCGACATCCCCGCGGTGGTCGGCTCGGTCGACGGGACTTCCCGCATCCAGACCGGCCAGACCATCACGGTCGACGGCACGAGCGGCGACGTCTACCTGGATGGCCGCTCCCTGACGTAGCTCACCCGACGAGGTGACGACCCGACCGACGAGCTGCTCTCGCGCAGCCAGGCGAGGGCGGCCCGGCCGACCGCTTCGATGTCGTGGCCAAACACCTCGGGGCTCGTGGCATCGACCGCGTCGCGTAGTCGTCGATACAGGATCGTGGCCTGGAAGCTCTGGGTCGGTCGACCGGCCGACCGCATAGCGTCGAGCCACCCGGCTGCTCGGGCGTGCTCGCCGACCTCGACGGCGTGGGCGATGGGAGGGAGCAGCAGGTCGGGCCACGGATCCTGGCCGGCGTGTTCGAGGCGATCCAGTACCCGCGTCGAGATCACCGAAGCCGTTGCGTGATCTCCCGCCGAGGCGTACAGGGTTGCGGTCACCACGTCGTGGCCCCACATGGAGCCGTTGGCGGCGTGATGATCGAACATCTCGTGTGCCAGGTCGAGTCCCGTCTCCGGGTCGTCGACACACAATAGCGTGGCGAGCACGGTGGTCCCGACGAGCTTCGGATACCAGGGTCGCTCGTCGGGCGACTTCCTCTCGACGACGGAACGGGCGACCGCCTCGGCCTCGTCGTAGCGACGGAGCACCGCGAGATGGATGGCTCGGTAGGAATCGCCGAACTCTCGCCCTCGTGGCTCGTCGGCGGCCGCCGCGACATCGCTCGCCTCGGCGGTCTGTTCGAGCGCCAGCTCGGGGTCGGCGAACACGGTGCTCCACGATGCGAGCACGAGCGCAATGTTCACGAGCACCGGGTCTCCAGTGCGGCGAGCAGCGGTGAGGCCTCGGGTCCCGTGATCGGCGATCGCCTCTGGTGACCGGCTCGCCATCGCGCACATCACACCGGCGAAGTGCAGCGTCGCAGCGACCGATTCATCGTCGATGGCGGCGAGGTCACGTTCGACGAGCTCGAGCGTCGACGACGCCCGAGCACCGTGATCGAGATGCATGGCAAGTGCCGACGCGGCGAGGATGCGAGCGGCATCGTCGTTGCGGTCGGTGGCACGAAGATGCCGGCCGGCGGCGCGAAGGTCATCGTGATGGTCGCCGCACCAGTCGGCGAGGTCGAAGTCGAAGACGTACCGGCGAGGATCGGTTCCCACGGTGGCCAGGCACCAGGCGGCGTGCAGATCGGCGATCTCCCGTGAGCGCTCGTCGTCGCACTGCTGTTGCGCGAACAGCTTGACCGTCTCGAGCAGCCGGTAGCGGCTCCGGCGTCCGACCTCGCGCACCACGAGTGAACGATCGACCAGACCGCCGAGACCGAGCTCGATCTCCACGAGGGCGGCGTCGGGATCGACGCCCGCCAGTGCATCCAGGTCGTCGAGGGTGAACGTCGCAGGGAACGCAGCGAGCTGCTCGAGCAGCGTGCGTTCGGACGCGTCGAGGGCGTCCCAGGTGTCGCCGAGAACGGCCTGGAGGCTGGCGTGTCGCTCCGGGTGGGCACGGGACGCGAGCACATCGAACCGGCGGTCGAGCCGGTCGGCGACAGCCGATGCGTCGAGATGGCGGAGCTGTGCTGCCGCCAGCTCGATGGCGAGCGGGAGCCCGTCGAGGCTGCGACAGATCCGCTGCAGGATCGTCGGCTCGACAGCATCGAGCGGTGCATCGAACCGACGAGCGGCCGAGGTGAGGAGGGCGACGGCCGGTGATGAGGTCGCCTCGTTCTCGCTGAGGTGGAAGGGCAGGGGCTCGACGGCGAGACGACGCTCGTCGAGCAGGCCCAGCGGAACACGG
The DNA here is from genome assembly GCA_965216205.1 of Acidimicrobiales bacterium. Classification (GTDB taxonomy): domain Bacteria; phylum Actinomycetota; class Acidimicrobiia; order Acidimicrobiales; family SZUA-35; genus CADEDH01. Next base: position 5,297,846 of record OZ244139.1, read on the forward strand.
CTCGTGACGAGAATCCGGAGCTCGGTCGTGTGGATGAGCAGTACGTCGACCAGGGCGGCGACCTCGACGGCGATGTGCTCGGCGTTGTCGAACACGATCAGGGCGCGTCGAGCGGAGAGCAGGCGGGCGAGCTGCTCGCGCATCGGCTCGGTGGTGCTCAGGCTCAGCCCCGCGGTTGCAGCGAGAGCGAGCTCGAGACTGGAAGCGTCGGTGACCGGGACGAGATCGACGAACCATACGGCATCCGGGAACTGGTCCTCGGCGCGGCGGGCGGACGAGATCGCGAGGCGGGTCTTGCCGACTCCACCGATTCCCAGCAGGGAGACGAGCCGATGGGACCGGAGCTCGGTTGCGACCGTCTCGATGTCGTCGTCGCGCCCGAACAACGGTGTCCGCTCGACCGGCAGATTGTTGCGCTCGAACCCATCGCCGCCCGGCTCCCCGCCGTCGTTCGTGCCGTTGGCGTCCGTGTTCCGCACGTCGCCGAGGAAACGGTAGCCACGACCGTGAACGGTACGGATGTAGCGCTGGGTGCGGCCGTCGTCGCCGAGCGCTTGGCGGGCGGTCTTGATCCGGCTCGTCAGCGCAGATTCAGAGACGAACCGACTGCCCCACACCTCGTCGAGCAGCTCCTGTTTGGTGACGACACGGCCGGGGTGGCGGGCGAGGTGGACAAGCACCTCGAACACCTGTGGTTCGAGCTGGATCGGTACGCCATCGGCCCGGAGCTCGAACCGGTCGGGGTCGACCTCGAACTCATCGAATGCGAGCACCACTCGCCCATGCTCGCACGCGTCCGATAGCGCGGTCACCCGAGAACCGGTGTGGTCGTCTTGGGCGCCGCAGCACGGATGATGTCGAACGCGAGGTCACCGATGCCGGGTGGGAGCAGCACCGCAACGAGATCGGCCCGTTCGTCCCAGCGTTGGAGCTGGCCAGCAGCAGCGGCGGCGTCGCCGTGAACGGCGAACTCGTCGAGCAGCGGGTCCACGTCGGACGACCACACGATGCCGCCGGGTCGTGGCTGCGGATTGTCGAGGCGGAGGATGGCGACCTCCCGGGCGAAGCCGGCGTCGGCCGCCCGGTCGCCGTAGAGGCGGCCCATTCCGACGAGGTACCAGCCGACGAGCTGGCGAACGATCTCGGTCGCAACCCCGGGGTCGTCGTGGACGGCCGTGGCGATCGAGACGATCAAGTCACCGCGAGTTGCGGCGCTGGCACGGTCACCGATCTGCTTCATCTCGCTGGTCGGGAGGAGGGCGGGAAACCAGCCGTCGGCCTGTTCCAGCGCAAGGGCGGTCGAGTGGGGCCCGAGCCCTGCGACCCAGATCGGCACCTCGTGCGTGGGCCGGAGACCGAGCCGGAGACCGGGTCGACCGTCGTGAGCAACCGCCCGTTTTCCGGTGAGGAGGCCGCGGACTGCGGTCAGCGTGTCGGTCAGCCGCGCCGCCGGTCGCTCGAAAGCAAGGCCGTGCAGACCGGACGCGAGCTGCGGGGTGCTGGCGCCGAGGCCCAACACGAACCGCCCGCCGGACACCTCGGCGAGGGTCGCCGCCTGCATGGCGAGCTGGCCTGGCGTGCGGCCCCACACCGACTGAACGCCGGCGACGAGCCGGATCCGGCTGGTACGGAGGGCGATCTCGGTGAGGATCACCCCGGAGTCGAACCCCCAGCCCTCGGGGACGATGACAGCCTCATAGCCTGCTCCTTCGGCGTCGATCGACGCTTCGACGATCAGACTCCGGTCGGTTTCCATCGGCGTGAAGCACAGCGCCCGCCGAGGTGCCGTATCGATCTGCTTGATGCTCATGTGACGAGCGTGAACGATCGGAGGGCCGAAGTCGTGAAGCCGGTTTGGAGAGTTCTGGAGACGCCACTGACCGGGTGTTGCGCCGACGACTGGAACAGCTCGGCTGGACGGTCTAGGAACGGGGCGTGACCACCCTCGAATCCGACGTCGACGCCACGACGCCCTCGTTCCTGCGGAACAAGTACGCGATCGTGGGTGTCGGCGAGACCACCTACCGACGGGGCTCCAACGAGACCACCCGCAACCTCGCCACCTGGGCCGTGAACAACGCCCTCGACGACGCCGGCATGACCGCCGACGACGTCGACGGCATGCTGAGCTACTCGGGCAACGATTCGACCTTCTCGCCGTTCGTGGCCGGCGACCTCGGCATCCGGCTCAACTTCTACATGGACTGCTTCGGCGGCGGCTCGAGCACCGAGGCGCTGGTCGGCATCGCCATCGGGGTGATCGAGGCCGGCATGTGCAACGCGGTCGTGATCTTCCGGTCGATGAACGGCTTCACCCAGGTCCGCATCGGGGGCACCGGCGCCAGGGCCGCCGCCCCGCTGAGCGGTGGGGCGCTCCACACCCGGGCCTACGGGTGGCAGAGCGCTGGTCAGAACTTCGCTCCGTCGTTCATGCGCCACATGTACGACTACGGCACCACCCCCGAGCAGGTGGCGGCGGTCAAGGTGGCCCACTCGAAGCACGCGTCGAACAACCCGAAGGCCTTCTATCAGGAGCGGGTCACCACCGAGGACGTGGTGAACAGCAGGATGATCTGCAAGCCGCTCCACCTCCTCGACTGCTGTGTGGAGACCGACAACGCCACCTGCCTCATCGTCACCAGGGCCGACCGGGCGAAGGACTTTCGGCAGCGTCCGGCCCTGATCCGGGCGGTGGTGGGCCGGTGCTCGAAGCCGCGGCTCGACATGCACTACCAGCACGGCCCGATCTCCACCGTGGCCGGCCACTACGCGAAGGAGATCCTGTGGCCGAACGCCGGGGTGGGCCCCGACGAGATCGACATCACCGGCTCCTACGACGCGTTCACGTTCACCACGATGCTCCAGCTCGAGGACTACGGTTTCTGCGCCAAGGGGGAGGGCGGCGAGTACGTGTCGAGTGGGATCATCGAGCTCGGCGGGGCCCGGCCGAACAACACCTCCGGCGGGCACCTGTGCGAGGGCTACACCCACGGGATGAGCATGGTGATCGAGAACGTCCGCCAGTTGCGGGGCGAGGTCGACGACTCGTGCCCGGTCGGTTCCGACGGCCGGCGGGCCCACACCTACGACTACGCCGAGGGCGGCTGTCGTCAGGTCCGCGACCCGGAGTTGACCGCCAACCTCGGGTGGGCGACGCCGGCCACCGGCTCGGCCCTCGTGCTGCAGAAGGGATGACGCGATGACGAACGCCGATCAGGAGCCGGTCGCCGGCGAGTACCTGGGGATGCCGCTGTCGATCTCGAACGTCGACGGCGAGAACCGGGAGTACTTCTCGTTCTGCGCCCACGGGGAGTTCCGGTTGCAGCGGGGATCCGAGTCGGGGCTGCTGCGCTACCCGCCGTCGACCGCCTGCCCGTGGACGAGGGACCGCAGCTATGAGTGGGTGCCGGTGGAGGGCAAAGGGGCGGTACACAGCTACACCGAGGTCCACCACGCGATCCAGCCGGCGTTCCGAGCCCACACCCCGTACCTGATCCTCCTGGTCGACCTCGACACCCAGCTCGGCGAACCCACCGAGCACGAGGCGCTTCGGGTGGCCGGGAACCTCGTCACCGCCGACGGCGAACTGGCACCGCCCGAGATGGTGGAGCAGGTGGGTATCGGGACCCGGGTGCGGATGGTGTTCGTGCCTGCCGGCGGCGGGGTGGCCATCCCCAACTGGACGATCGACACCGACGCCGAGCAGCCCGTCCCCTGGCGCTACCCGGGCTAGTAGCCACCCGGGCCGGTCACTGAGCAACTGGACACGATCCACCGATCGCCACCTACATTCGCGTCCATGGTCGACTCCCCCACCGCCGACGCTGCCCACGGTTCCGCTGCCGCGGCCTCCTCCCCCGACGCGGTCTTCGAGGAGGCGGCGGCCTGGTATCGAGCGAACTGGGATCCCCACCGCCGCCTCGGCGACTGGTGGGACCTGCTGGCCGACGCCGGCTGGGCGTTTCCGAGCTGGCCGGAGGGTCTCGGTGGGCGCGGGCTGGCCCCGAGCTCGGCGAAGGCCGCGAACCGGGCACGGACAGAGGTGGGCGCCTTCGGTTCGCCGACCGGCATCGCCACGTTCCTCACCGCGCCGACGCTGCTGCACCACGGCACCGACGACCAGCTCGCCCGGTACATGCCGGGCATCGTCCGGGGTCGCGACGTGTGGTGTCAGCTCTTCTCCGAACCGGGTTCGGGATCGGATCTGGCGAGCCTCTCCACACGGGCCGTGCGCGATGGCGACGAGTGGGTGGTGACGGGTCAGAAGGTGTGGAACTCCGGAGCTCAGCACGCGAGGTACGGGATCCTCATGGCGAGGACCGAACCGGAGCTGCCGAAGCATCGCGGCATCACCTACTTCCTGATCGACATGGCCCAGGATGGGGTCGACGTCCGACCGCTCCGTGAGATGACGGGCGACGCGGCGTTCAACGAGGTGTTCCTCACCGAGGCCCGGGTCCATGACCGGGATCGGCTCGGGGAGCGGGGTGAGGGCTGGCGGGTGGCGATGACCACGCTCGCCCACGAGCGCGATCCCGACAACGCCGGGATGGGCGATGCCGCAGCGTTCAGCGCTGCCGATCTCGACGCCCCGGTCGGCGAGTACGCGGCGGCGCTGGCCGGGAAGGTGGACGGCTTCTCGATCGCCATCAGCGGCGGTGCGACCTCGATGCTGAACCGCATCGTCGACGAGTTCGATCGCACCGGCGATCCCGTCACGAGGCAACGGCTGATGGCGCTGCTGTCGGCCCGTCGAACCTCGCGGTGGTCGGGTGAGCGGGCCCTCGCTGCGGTGAAGGCGGGCGGTCAGCCGGGCCCCGAGGTGTCGACGCTGAAGCTGAGCGGGTCCGACATCGGCCGCCAGACCCGAGATCTCGGGCTCGAGGCGATGGGCCCGACCGGCATGCTCTGGGGTGACGACTCCCCCGAGGGCGGCCTCTTCCATGCGTTCTCGATGTTCACACCGGCGCTGTCGATCGCGGGCGGCAGCGATGAGGTGCAGCGCAACATCGTCGGCGAACGGGTTCTCGGCCTTCCCCGCGAACCGGGCGAAGCGGAGCAGCGGGAGAAGCCGTGGTCGGAGCTGCCCCGGAGCTCGGGGTGAACCTCTACCATCGCCGGCTGTGACCCAGGTGGTGGAGATCCGACTCATGGGCGACTTCGGGGTCACCGTCGACGGTCGGCTCGTGACCGCGTCGGACTTCGAGCGGCGCTCGGGGGCGGAGCTCATCCAACTCCTCGCCCTCGCACCCAACCGGCGCCTCCACCGGGAGAAGGTGATCGACGCCCTCTGGCCCGATGCGCCACTGGCGTCGGCCACGAACCAGTTCCACAAGGCGGCGTCGTACGCACGGTCGGGCCTCGGCGACCGCAAGGCGATCGTGATCCGCGACGAGCTGGTGCACCTCTTCCCCCACGCCGGCGAGGTGACGAGCGACGTCGAGTCGATCCTGGCGGCCCGAGCCGACGACGATCGATCGCTGACCGACGCCGTCGGCGCCTACCGGGGCGGCCTCCTGCCCGACGTCCCCTACGCCGACTGGGCGATCGAGCAACGCGAAGCGGTGAAGCAGGCACTGATTCAGGTCTTGGGCGAAGCCGGCCGGTGGAGCGACGTCGTCGCCCTCGATCCCCTCGACGAGCGGGCCAACGTGGAGGTGATGCGACAGGACCTGGCTCGCGGTGACCGGACGGCGGTCGTGCGCCGGTTCGACGAGCTGGGCCGCCGCTTGGCGTCCGAGCTCGGGCTCGAACCGGGACCGGATGCCGTCGACGTCCGCAACCAGGCCGCCCACCAGGCGCTGCTCGAACCCACCGAGCTCGACCCCGCCGGCCCCGATCCCGCCGGCCCCGATCCCACCGGCCCCCATCCCGCCGGCCTTGGTCCCGGGGCCGCGGGGCCCGACGCCGGTGACGACGGCGGGGCAGGGATCGAGGACACAGCTTCGCACCGGACCGTGGACCGAGCGGTGAGCCGGTTGCCCCGCACCATCGGGCGGGTCGACGAGCTCGACCGGGTGCTCGCCGCGCTCGACTCGGCCCGCTTCGTGTCGCTGATCGGACCCGGCGGGATCGGCAAGACCCACCTCGCCACCGTCACCGCCGAGCGTGTTGCCCGGTCGAGCCAGGCTCCCGACGGCGCGGTCGTCTGCCACTTCGGGCGGGTCGACAGCGAGGCTGGTGTGCTCCAGGAGACGTTGACCGCGCTCGGCACCCGCCGCCAGACCGACACGACGGTGATCGAGTCGATCGTGCGGGCGGTCGAGACCCGGTCGGTGTTGCTGGTGTTCGACAACTGTGAGCACGTCGTCGACGCGGTCCGGGAACTGGCCCGCACCCTGCTCGCTCGGGCCCCGGGGATCCGCGTGCTCGCCACGACCAGGGTCGCGATCGGGCTCGACGCTGAGCAGCAGTTCCCGTTGGAGGCGATGACCCGGGCCGACGCCATCGAGCTGTTCGTGGCGGAGGCCGCCCGCCACGGCGCGTCGGTCGATGCCGTCGATCCCCTCGTCGATCGCCTGTGTGCCCGGGTCGACGACCTGCCGCTGGCGGTTCGTCTGGTGGCCGCCCGCACCCGGACGTTCGATCTGGCTACGGTCGACGGGGCGATGGGCGACGGCCTGGGTCTCATCGGCGACGACGTGATGCCCGGGGGCGACTACGCGCGGACTCTGCGGGAGACCGTCGAGTGGTCGATCGACTCGCTCGATCCCGAGCTGCAGGACACGCTGGTCGACCTCGCGGTGTTCGCCGACCGGTTCGATCTCGACGCGGCCAGGGCGGTGCTCGACCCCGGGCTGTCGCAGATCGAGTTGCTGCAGCGGATCGACGAGCTGGTCGGCCGATCGCTGCTCGCGGTGGGTCGCGGTGCGCAGGATGCCGGATCGGGTGGCCGGTCGGTGTTCCGCCTCCTCGAGGGGATCCGCCACGTGACTCGGGAACGGGGCGTTCCTCCCGAGGTTCGGCTCCGCCATCTCGAGCACTGCCGCCGGGAGGTCGAGACGGCCGACGCGCTGCTCTCGACCGACTCCGGCCGCGGGCTGGCCCGGTACCGCGAGCTATGGAACGACCTGCGGACCGCGGTGGCGACCGCGGCCGAGCTCGACCGGCTCGGCGACGCCCGAGGGATCGTCGCCGCCTGCGCCACCTACGCGAACCTCGTGCTCCAGTTCGAGGTGATCGACTGGTGCGAGCAGATCCTGTCGCCCGACGATGTGGTGGTCGAGGAGGGCCACGCGGCGGCACTGGCCACCTGGTCGACCCTGATCAATCATCGCAACGAGGTCGATGCGGCGACGGCCCTCACCATCAAGGCGGCCGAGCACTTCGGCGACCAGCCGTTGGTGGCCTATGCCCGGGCGTGGATTCCGTGGGGACAGGGCAAGGTCGACGAGGCCGACGCCATCCTCCGGGATCTTCTCGACAACCCGGACGCGCCGGTGGCGTCGTTGGCCGGTGCGTTGACGCTCCGATCGGTGCTGCTGTGGACGACCGGTCAGGATGTGGGCCAGTGCGCCCATCGGTTGCAGGTGATGGCCGCCGGTCGGGGACCGTTGTTCGCCGCCCAGGCGCTCGTGGCCCGTGGCATCCACCTGACCTGGACCGACCACGACGACGCGGTCGCCGCCCTCGACCAGAGCATCGCGATCTGCGATCGTCACCGACTCGTGACGCTCGGGGCGTCAGCGCGGGCGGTGAAGGGTGTCGCCGTGGGCGTGAGCGCACCGATCGATGAGGCGCTCCGGGTGATCAGAGCAAACCTCGAGTGGGCGATCGGCCATGGGTTCTGGTCGTTCGTGATGGCCGCCGGGCTGGGGACGGCGTCGATGATCTTCGACCGGGCGGCACGGCCGGATCTGGCCGTGCCGATGATCTCGGCCACCCACGCCCACGGCTATGTCACCGGGTTCAACGACGACTTCATCAACGATGTGGTCGGTCGGGCCCGAGACGCCCACCCCGACCGGTTCGAGCAGTGGTGGAACACCGGGCAGGACCTGGACACGGTGGCCACCGGCGCGTTCGGGCTGGCCGCCATCGACGAGCTCCTCACCATCGCCTGAGCCGATCAGGCCTTCCCGGCCTTCCCGAGAAGATTCTCGCCTCCCCCGTGCGGTGGGAAGGTCCGGGGAAGGTCGGTCGGTCACCGTGTGGGCATGACCAACACGGACGCTTCCAGGGCGCAGACCGACGACCAGTACTTCGGCGGGTCGGCGACGAGCGAGTCGCCGGTCGACCGCGACGAGCTGCGCCGCGAGGTGCAGGACAAGTACGCGGCGGTCGCCGAACACCCGAACGGCGAGTACCACTTCCACACCGGTCGGTACGTGGCCGAGCGGTGCCGCTACGACCGCGACGCCATCGACGCCCTCCCCGACGCAGCGGTCGAATCGTTCGCCGGGGTGGCCAACCCCTTCGAGCTGCGGTCCGTCGAGGCCGGTGAGCGGGTGGTCGACCTGGGTTCCGGTGCCGGACTGGACAGCTTCCTGGCCGCCCGGGCCGTGGGGGATCCCGAGACAGGGCAGACGGGGCAGGTGGTGGGGGTCGACATGACCCCGGCCATGTTGTCGAAGGCCGGCGCGACGGCCGCCACCATGGGGTTGACGAACATCGAGTTCCGCGAGGGGTACCTCGAGGAGCTCCCCGTCGACGACGACTGGGCCGACACGGTGATCTCCAACGGCGTCATCAACCTGTGCCCCGACAAGATCGCCGTGTTCACCGAGGTGATGCGGGTGCTCAAGCCGGGCGGGCATCTCCAGTTCGCCGACATCGCCAACGGTAACCCGGTGCCCGACGAGGCCCGCCGCCACATCGACCTGTGGACCGGTTGAATCGCCGGCGGCCTGCCGTGTGCAGGTTGGAAGGAACTCCTCGAGCACGTCGGCTTCGTCGACGTCGAGATCGGCCCGCCGGTCGACACCTTCGGCGGGGCCGGCGGCGAGGACAACGCCCGGGCGTTCGACGTGCATGGCTACTGCTTCACGGCCCGCAAGCCGGGTTGAGCGCGCCTTGCGCGCTCAACCCGGGCTCGCCAACAGAAACACAAGACAACGACCACCAACGACAACCAGCGAAGGACACAACACCATGACCATCACCGACAACACCCCCACCAACGCCGGCACCGCCACCGTGGCCCCCGACGACAAGGTGCTCATCGGCCTGACCCACGGCCCGGCCGACGCCGAGGACGTGCTCATCGCCTACCTGATGGGCGTCGAGGCGCTCCGGGCCGGCAAGGAGGCCCTGATGTTCCTCACGAAGGACGCCGTCGAGGTCGCGGTGGCGGGTGCCGCCGCTGGGATCGACGTGCCCGGCGCCCCGTCGATCGCCGACCTGCACGATGAGTACGTGACCACCGGGGGCCGGTTCTACGTGTGCCCGGTGTGCGTGAAGCTGCGCGGCCTCGACGACGTCGAGTGGGCCAAGGGGGCCGAGGTCAAGGGCGCCCCCTCCGTCTACGAGTTCACCACCGGAGGCGCCCTGGTGCTCAACTACTGATCGGTCGTTCCGTCAACCAGATCAGCTGCCGACCGACTCATCCCGCGGCGGGCCGCTCCGATCGTCGGAGGTGGCCCGCCGTGGCGCACGCCGCCGCAGTCGATCAACTGGTTCAACTGGCGGGCGGCGGTGGCCAACGATGGATCGTCGGTGCCGACGGCCCGAACGGAGCGGCGATCGCGGCGAGATCGTCGACATCGCCGGTGAGCACGTCATCACCGAGTCGGAGCGCGATCGCGAGGAGGTGGGCGTCGACGACGTCGTCGTTCTTCGACGCTGCCAGCAGCGTGCCCACGAACCGGCCGTCGTCGAGTGGAAAGACCTCGACGGACTTCAGGAGCATGGCCAGTCGGGCCTGGCGACCCCCGTTGCGCCAGACCTGGGCGACGACCGGCTCGGTTGTTCGCAGCACGGCACCCCGTCGGTCCGCTGCAGCGAGGAACGTCCTGGCGGACCGCTCGGATCGATCGACGGAGATCAGGACGCCAGCGTCGAGAATCATTGACTCTCGCTCACAGGCCGTAATGGTCGGCGACCGTGTCGATCTCGGCATCGTCCAGGGCGCTGCTCTCGGATTCCCACTGCTCGAGAAGCGCGGACAGAGCACGCCGCCGCTCGACGTCGGCGAACAGCAGGCGAAGCGCATGCCGTATCGCGTTCGAACGGCCACCGAACGAGGCAGCGAGCTCGTCCAGGATCCGCTCCTCGGCGGGACTCAGCCGCACGGTCGTCGTTGCCACCAGACCGAGCGTAACACAGATGTGCTACGCGTCGGTCGTACGGGTACCTGCGGTCGCCATCTCGCGGTTGCATTGCAGGTGGCCATCACCCCGACCCCCTTCCGAGGGCTTTCGGGGATCGAACATCCTGGTATGGCTGAGGCATCGACGCCTCCTTCGTCTCGAAGCAAGATCCAAGTGGCGCTCCGTCGAGCGGGCACCGAGCGTGGAAGCGACTGCTTCGAGACCGAGCCGGTGGCTGAACCTCACCACCATGGTGTGCCCGACCATATCGGCCCAGCGGTGCGATCAACCGTCGAGCACCAACCGGGTCTTGCCGTCGATCAGTCCAACTGCGGCCTCGAGATCACCGGGAGCCGGATCGGCGGGTTGGTCGAGGCGGCTCTCGCCTGTCGTGCGTCGCCGTCATCGGCGAGACTCGGGCCATGACGTTCGATCTGCTCGCTGTCGACACCGTCGTCAACCCGATCACGCCGGAGATCATCGAGATCGGTCCCGACTGGCGCAGCGGCTTCCACCAGGGCACGTTCGGCCGCGACGACTCGGTGCAGCGCGGCGTGACGATCGAGGAGCTGATCGGCGAGCTCGACGACGCCGGGATCGACCACGCGTTCCTGGTGGCGGCGTGCGTGGGCCCGGCCGAGCTCGACGGCTGCTTCCACGTGCCCTACGAGCTGGTCCACGAAGCGTGCCAGGCGCATCCCGATCGATTCAGCGGCGTGGCCGGGCTCGACCCCACGACCGGCCTGGCCGGGGTGCGGAAGCTCGAATGGGCGGTGAAGGAGCTGGGGTTCGTCGGGGCGCACTTCTACCCGCACTGGTTCGAGCTCGCCCCGGACCATCGCCGCTGGTACCCGTTCTATGCGAAGTGCGCCGAACTGGGGGTGCCGGTGCAGATGCAGATCGGTCAGTCGCTGATCTACGACCCGAAGCGGCCGCTCCGATCGGTCGGTCAGCCGTTGACGCTCGACACGGTGGCGTGTGAGCTGCCGGAGGTGAAGCTGGTGGGGATCCACGTGGGCGTGCCATGGGTCGACGAGATGATGTTCGTGGCCACGAAGCACCCGAACGTCCACATCGTGGCCGACGCTCACGCGCCGAAGCACTGGCCGGCCCAGTTCGTGCACTTCATCAACACCTACGGTCAGGACAAGGTGATCTTCGGGACCGACTATCCGGTGCTCACCCACCGTCGCATGCGCGACGAGGTCGAGGCGCTCGGGCTGCGGGAGGGACCGAAGCGGAAGTTCCTGCGCGACAACGCCGTCGAGCTGTGGGGCCTCGACCTCGGGTCGTGAACGTCGCCGTGATCGACGAGCCGGTCGCCGTCGGATCGGCGGCCGGTTCCGCTACGGGGCGTCGAGCGTCTGCCCGTCCGCGAGGGCGATCGCCTCGATCTCGAACATGAGCTCCGGGTAGGCGAGCGCGTTGACCTCGCAGATCGTGTCGGCTGGGTACGGCGGGGTGAACACCTCGCGCCGCAGCTCGATGACCTCCCGGAAGTGGGACATGTCGGTCACGTAGATCGTCACCTTCACCACCTGGGCGAGGCTCGAGCCCGCCGCCTCCAGCACCCGCTGCAGGTTCCCGATGGCGTGCCGGGCCTGGCGACCGAAGTCGCCCTCGCCCACCACCCGACCATCGTCGTCGACCGCGGCCTGCCCGGACACGATCACGAGGTCGCCCACCCGGAACCCCTGCGAGATGTTGACGGCGGCGAACCGGTCGGGCTCGGTGGAGATCCTGTGCGCGTCGGTAGCCATCGGCCGACCCTACCGATGACCACCCGCCCCGTTCGACTCCGACCCTGCGCTCATCAGCACGCCGGCGTCGACGAGCGCCTCGTACTCGGCGGTCGACCGCCCGGCGATCTCGCGGGCGACGTAGGCGTTGTCGTCACCGAGGTGCCGAGCCATGAGTGGCAGGTCGGCCGGTGACTCGGAGAACTTGATGGGCATGCCGGGTACGAGCACGCGCCCGAGCACGTCGTCGTCGACCCACCGAAGGGCGCCCGACTCGACGAGGTGCGGGTGGGTCGAGGCCTCGGCCACCGTCAGCACGGGGGCGGTCGGGATTCGCTCGGTCTCCAGCCTGGCGATCACCTCGTCGCGGTCGGGTTGGGCGGCGAACCACCGCGAGACCTCGGCGTTGGCCGCGTCACGGTTGACGCAGCGGGCGGCGCTGGTCTCGAACCGCGCATCGGTCGCCAGCTCGGGCTTGCCCATGACCTGGCACGTCGCCCGCCACTGCTGATCGTTCACCGCGGCCAGCACCACATGACCGCCGCCGCCGACCGCGAAGACACCGACCCCGCCGACGACGGGATGGACGTTGCCCCGTCGAACGGGCTCGGCATCGTCGGCCAGCGACAGCATCTGCCAGTTGAGCTCGTGGGTGGTGACGTAGGCGTCGAGCAGCGAGACGCTGACCTCCTGACCACGACCGGTCCGCTCACGGTGGTAGAGCGCGGCGGCGACACCACCGAAGGCATGGACTCCGGTCAGGACATCGCCCGGCGAGATGCCAGCGAGCACCGGTGGCCGGTCCTCGTAACCGAGGACGTGGAGGATCCCGCCGTACGCCTGGGCGATGGGGTCATAACCGGGCCGGTCCTTCAGCGGACCGGTGCGGCCGAACGCGCTCATGTTGCAGACGATGAGGCGGGGGTTGATGGCCGACACTGCGTCGTAGCCGAAGCCGAGCCGCTCGATCACGCCGTGGGCGAAGTTCTGGATCATCACGTCGACCTCGGGCACGAGGTCGAGCACGAGCTGCTTGCCCCGTGGGTCCTTGAGGTCCACGCAGATCGACCGCTTCCCCCGGTTCTGCTGCACGTGGTAGCCGGAACGACCGTCCCGCACCTGGGGCAGGCTTCGGCCGACGTCGCCGGTCGGCGGCATCTCCACCTTGATCACCTCCGCTCCCAGCTCCACCATCAGGCGGGTGGCGGTGGGGCCGGCCAGCACCTGGGTGAAGTCGAGCACGCGGAGACCGTCGAGGAGTGCGTCCACGAGCTTCATCCTTGTCGATGCGGGCCACGACCACCGAAGCCGAATCCGCGGTGAACGGGTGCATCGGCTGGCGGCCGACTAGTACAGGGGCAAGGCACGACGCCACAGCGGTGCGGATGCTGCGGCGATCGACACGACGATGAGGAGCGAACATGGGCATGCTCGATGGCAAGGTCGGGATCATCACCGGTGCGGGCCGGGGGCTCGGTCGGAGCCACGCGATGCTGATGGCGAGCGAAGGCGCGTCGGTGGTGGTCAACGACCTCGGCGGCGAGTGGGACGGCACCGGGTCCGACGAGCGGGCGGCCAGCGAGACGGTGGCCGACATCACCGGTATGGGCGGCGAGGCGGTGGCCAACTTCGATGACGTCGCCGACTGGGAGGGCGCCCAGAACATGATCAACCAGGCGATCGAGACCTATGGCCGGCTCGACTTCCTGGTGTGCAACGCCGGGTTCGTGCGCGACCGCATCGTGTTCAACATGACCGAGGCGGAGTGGGACAGCGTCATCCGGGTGCACCTCAAGGGTCACTTCGTGCCGACGAAGTGGGCGGCCGCCTACTGGCGGGAGCAGTCGAAGGCCGCCGGTGAGCCGGTGAACGCCAGCATCGTGTACACGGCGTCGGAGGCCGGTCTCCACGGCAACCCGGGCCAGCCGAACTACTCCGCGGCCAAGGCGGGGATCGCGGCGATGGGCATCACCGTGGCCCGGGAGCTCGAGCGTTACGGGGTGCGGGTCAACACGATCAACCCCAGGGCCCGGACCCGCATGACCGTCAACACCTTCGGGGCCGATCAGCTCACCGCAGCCGAGGGTGAGTTCGACGCCAACGACCCCGACAACGTCTCACCGTGGGTCGCCTACCTCTGCACCGACGACGCCGCCGACATCACCGGCGAGACGTTCGTGTGCGGAGGTGATCAGGTGCAGTTGATGAAGGGCTGGAGCCGGGAGCACCGCATCCGCAAGGGCAAGGATCGCTGGACCGTCGCCGAACTGGCCGAGGCGAGAGCGGAGCTGTTCTCGACCCGCTCGAGCTCCGGGTGAACGGCGCCGACTGAATCCCTCCGGCTCCGATCTCGCGATGTCGAACACGGGGGGTCGGGCCGACTGTACGATCGTTGCCCAGTGGGAGGGCGGCCATTCGGACCACGGTGGGGCACAACGAGCTGTGCGAGGGAGTGGTTATGGCTGACGTGACGGAGATGACGAGGGCCGAGGGTGAGGACCTCGTCGAGTACCTGCGAACGATCCCCGATGAGGACTGGACCAAGTCCACGGTGTGTGACCCGTGGACGGTGCGTCATCTCGTCGCCCATCTCACGGCGTTGAGCAACCAGACGTTGCCGAACTTCGTGAAGCGGATGATCACGACCGGCTTCAACTTCCAGAAGGTGGTCGACGGTGACCTCCAGAAGTACCTCGGTGAGCCGGCGGCGATGCTCGACAAGCTCGAGTCGTCGATCGCGGCCCCGACGACGCCGAAGATGCTCAACCACATCGCGCTGGGGGAGTTCATGTGTCACGGCGAGGACATCCGCCGAGCACGGGGCGATCGCGGTGAGCATCCGGCAGCCCACGTGACCGAGCTCGGGCCGACGTACGCCAAGACCGGCAAACCCCTTCAGGGCAAGGTCCGCACCAAGGGGGTGTCGCTGCGGGCGACCGATGGGGACTTCCGCTGGGGGGAGGGCCCGGAGGTGGCGGGGCCCGGCATCGATCTCATCCTTGCGATCACCGGCAGGACCGAAGCGCTCGACCACTGTGAGGGCGATGGCGTGGCGACGATGCGAGCACAGAGCTGACCTCGGCGGCGGGCGGTGGGCGGCGGGCCGCAGAGCCCGGGTCGAGCGCCGCAGGGTCACGACCGGGTTCGCTCACCCTGCACGAGCGGCAGCCCGTCGGTGATGACGCCGTCGGTGATCAGCCGGTCGATATCGTCGGTCTCGTAGCCGGCCTCCGTCAGCAGCTCCCGCCCGTGCTCGCCGAGCGACGGGGCCCGGCCCCGAATGCCCACGTCGGCCCCTTCGATGGCGAACGGGGCCGACACCGTGAGGAACGGGCCGTCGGGATGGTCGGTGACCAGCTCGAACGCGCCGAGCGCTTCGAGCTGTGGATCCGACACCAGCTCCTCGGCCGACTGGACCGGGGCCCAGGTCAGACCGGCGCGGTCGAGCCGCTCGGCCCACTCCGCGCGGGTCGCCGAGGCGAAAGCCCGATCGCACTCGGCGATCAGCTCTTCGGCGTTGGCCCGCCGGGCCTCAGGGGTGGCGAAGCGCTCGTCGTCGACCCAATCGGGGTGGCCGAGGCAGTCGGCGAAGGCCGGGAAGTGGTCTTTGGGGCCGGGCATGCACAAGGCGATCCAGCGGTCGTCGTCGCATCGGAACCGGCAGGTCAGCGGGCTGGGCCAGCGGTTGCGGTGATGGCGTTCGGGTTCGGCTCCGGTGGCCAGGGTGGTGGTGAGGTCCGACGAGATCGTCCACGCCGCCACCTGGAGGAGGGCCACCTCCACCGTCTGCCCCTCGCCGGTCTGGTCCCGCAACCGGAGTGCAGCGAGGACGGCGGCCAGGATCGACAGCGACGACGTGTGGTCACCCTGGCCGGGTCGGAATGCCGCCGGCGGGCCGCCCGGCTCGGCCACGAGGCTCTGGATCCCGCCTCGGGCGAAGAAGGCGGTCATGTCGTAGGCCAACCGGTCGGCCTCGGGCCCGTCGGTGCCGTACCCGGTGAGCGAGGTGTGGATCACGGTCGGTGCGACGGTCCGGATGGTGGCGGCGTCGAGACCGAACCGTTGCTGCCGCTCGACCGTGAGGTTGGTGATGAACACGTCGGTGGTGCGAGCCAGGGCGTGGACCACCTCCCGTCCCGACGGGTCGCCCAACTCCACCGCGATCCCCCGCTTGCCCCGGTTGTCGAGCTCGAACCAGGGGTCGGCTCCTGGCTGGTCGCCGAGCACCAGTCCCCGCAGGATGTCGCCCGAGCGGGGCTCGACCTTGACGACGTCGGCCCCGAGGTCGGCCAGGAGGGCGGCGGCCGCTGGGGCCGCGATCATGTTGGCCACCTCGAGCACCCGGACGCCCGACAGCGGTGCGACCATCCGACTCGTCACCTCGCCCTGTCGACCATCGGTGCCATGGCGTCATGGTGGCACGGGCGCCGCCTTCCCCGACAGCCTGATCTGCCTGACCTGCCTGACCTGCCCGCCGCCGTCGCGGCTGTGTCGGCCTAGCGGGGCTGGCCTGGGGTGAAGCTCAGCGGCATGACCCGGGGGCCGCGGACCTGTCCGCCGGCCCACTTCATGGGTTCACGGTCGCTGAGGTGGAACTCGGGGATGCGTTCGAGCCACACCCGGAGGGCGGTGTTCATCTCGAGGCGGGCCAGGTTCGAGCCGGCGCAGCGGTGGATGCCGGAGCCGAACGCGATGTGGCGGTTCTTGGCCCGGTCGATGATGAACTCGTCGGGGTTCTCGAACTGCTCGGGATCGTGGCAGGCGGCCGGGAAGTTCATCAGGACCTTGTCGCCCCGCTTGATGTGGGCGCCGTTGAACTCGAAGTCGGTCTCGGCCACCCGGGCCATGGTCACCGGTGCGTAGTAGCGGAGGAACTCCTCCACCGCGACCGGCAGGAGGTCGGGCTCGTCATTGAGGCGCTGCAGGTCGTCGGGGTTGGTGCTGAGGTGCCACAGCGCCGAGCCGATCGAGCTCCAGGTGGTGTCGATCCCGGCCACCACCAACAGGTTGGTGATACCGATCACCACCTCGGGGGTGATGTTGGCCGCCGGGTCTTGGAGCTCCATGAACAGGAGGTCGGTCAGCAGATCCTCCTGCGGGTCGGTCTGACGCTTGGCCACCTCGGCGCCGATGAAGCCGATCATCTCATCGCGGGCCTGCAGGCGCTTCTCAGGCTGGAACAGGCCCTCGCCGAGGACGTAGTTGACCCAGATGACGAACTGGTCGGCCATGCCCTCGTCGATGCCGATCATGTGGGCGATGACCCGGGGCGGGATCTGTTGGGAGTAGTCGACGGCGCCGTCGCACTGGCCGGCCTCGATGAACCCGTCGATCAGCTCGTGGCAGAGCGCCTCGGTGTACTCCTCGTACTGGGCGACGGCCCGAGGGGCGAAGGCGGGCAGCAGCATCCGCCGGGTCCAGGTGTGGAGTGGCGGGTCGGCGGTGATCGGTGCGGCGGCGATCATCTGCTCGTAGCGCGACAGCTCGGGCGCGTCGGGGGCGGGCGGCATCACGAGGATCTGGCGGGAGCTGAGCTCGTCGATCATGCCGGCCAAGGCCCGGGTGTCGTCGAATCGGGTGGGGTTCCACGATCCGCCCAGCCGCTCGGTGTGGGCCACCGGGCACTTGTCGCGCATCTCAGCCCAGATCGGCACCGGGTCCTCGACGTACTCCGTGTCTCGGATGTCGTAGTCGGTGGTCCAGTCCTCCACCGGACCACCGGGGGCCCAGATCGACGGATCGGTGGCCAACTTCATCTTCTCGTGCATGTCCGGCGCGTCGGCCACAGCAGGGTCCTCTCTGTTTTTGCCTCGATCCGACGCTCTACCCGGCGAGCCGAACCCGATCGGCGGTGTGGTGCGGCTCGCAACCCGTCGGCGACGTCGCCATCAGGGTAGTCGGCGGGGCCAGACGCTGTAAGCCGAGACCGGCGGGAGCCGTCGTCGTCTCCGGTTGTCAGGTCAGACCGGTGAGGATGTCTTGAAGACTCTCGAGACCTGACGCCAACGAATCGGTGAGGTTCCGCAGTTCGGTGTCACCGACGTCGATCTCGATGGGCACGGTGGTCCGGACCGGGAACTCGTCGCTGATCGGGACGGTCTCGTTGATCGGGATGTCGACGACGAGGTCGATGGGGACGGTGACGTCGACCGGGACGGTGACATCGACGGGGACTCGACCGAAGGGTGTGCCGACCTGGATCGTCGTGTCGATCTCCTGATTGATCGGAATCTCGGTGACGATCGGGACTTCGACCGTGCGGTCGATCACCACGTCGGTGTCGATGGGGAACGTCTCGTCGATCTCCACATCGAAGGCGATCGTCGACCGACCGAAGTCCCGCAGTCCCACGATGGCCTCGTCGACGCCGGCCTCGATCTCCGGCGACAGCTCGATCATCTGCTCGCGGAAGCCGTCGATCTGGGAGGCATAGAGCGCGGCCCCCGCCTCGACCCGTTCGAGATCGGCCTTGAGGTCGTCGAGCTCGCCGGGTTCGGCCCCGCTGGCGAGCGCCACCGTGTCGAGGTCGGACCGCATCGCCTCGGCGTTCCGCTCCGCTTCGGCCACCCGACCCAGCAGCAGGCCGATGACCACGAACGCGCCGACCAGGGCCAGTCCCAGCACGCCGATCAGGATGTTCATTCGCTTCTCGAGCCTGGCTACGTGATCGGAGGTGGAGATCGCCACCGCCGGGACGACCTCCGTCGGGTCGCCGCCCACCGCAGCGGCCGAGGTCGGGGTGACGAGCGCCGATCCCGAGACGGTCGGCACGGGCTCGGTCGGCGCAGGGCCGGTGGACGTGGGGTTCGTCGGCTGTGTCTCGTCGTCGGTCACGGGGCCTCTTCTCCGGGGGCTGAGGACGGGTCCGATGCGGGGACCGGTGGGCGCTGTCGTGGCAGCAGGGCGCTCGCGACGACGCCGGTGGCGAGCACGACGGCGGCGGCCGTGAACGTCTCGGCGATCGCCTGGGCGGTCAGGGTCTCCTGGGCTGTAACGACCGCGGCCCGGAAGCCCGGGTCGTTCAACGGTGGGAGCTCGATCGTTGCCCGTAGCTCATCGAACCGGGCGAGGCCCCAGGCGGTGAGGGCCGACAGGCCGACGGAGAGTCCGAGAAGTCGGACGACCATCACCATCGAAGCGGCCGAGCCTCGCTGGTCGGCGGGGGCGGCATCGACCACTGCGCTGGTCGTGGGGGCGACGGTGAGTCCGAACCCGCCGCCGAGCACGGCGAGTTGGATGGCGAAGACCACATAGCCGGCGTCGGCGTTCCAGGTCGACCCCATCCAGGCGAACGATGCGGCCGACAGCGCCACGCCGGCGAGCAGCGGAGGTCGAGCCCACCATCGCTCGGTCAGCCGACCGCCGACATACGACGTGAGGGCCATGGCCGCCGTCAGCGCCGACAGCACCCACCCCGACGTGACAGCGGCCCGTTCGATGTCGAGCTCGACCGAGTTGATGAAGAGCGGCACGTCGACCATGGCGATGACCAGACCCGCACCGACCACGAAGTTCACGAACAGCATGATCCCAACGGCGCGGCCCCGGAGGATGGTGGGGTCGAACAGTGGGTGGCGCGAGTAGGACTGGTGCACCACGAACAGACCAGCGGCCAACGTGGCCAGCGGATAGAGGAACCACAGGTCGGGCCCGGCACCACCGGTGAGCTCGTCGAACCCGTTCACGCTCTGGATCTCGGCCCCACCGAGCAGCGCCAGGTTCAGGCTGACGAGGGTGATCGTCGCCAACCCGGCCCCGATCCAGCCGACCCGCTCGTCACGATCGGGGCGATCGTGGATGGCCAGCGCCCACCACGACACGGCCAGTCCACCAAGAGCCAGCGGAACGTTGAGCCAGAACTGCCACTCCCACGACAGGAACCGCACGAGCACCGCGCCGTACAAGGGGCCCCACACCCAGCCCATCGTCTCGATGGCGCCGAGGGTCCCCAGAGCACGGGCCCGCCGCCCTTCGGGGTACACGTCGGCCACTACGGCGAGCGCCACCGGAACCATGGCCCCGCCGCCGACGGCGGAGAGGACACGGCCGAGAAGGAACCACCGGAACGGCTCGTCGAGCTGAACCGACAGCGGGACCAGGATCGAGCCGGCGAGGAAGAGCACGTAGGCACCGGTGAAGGTTCGCCGTCGGCCGAGCACGTCGCTGATCCGGCCCGCGATCGGCATGACGGCGACGAAGGCGATCAGGTAGGCGTTGACGATCCACGCTGCGTCATCGATGCCGTCGGGGAGCACGAGGCCGAGGTCGCCGATGATCGGCCGGAGCATCGTCGACACCACGGTGAGGTCGTCGGCGGCCACGAACACGCTGAACCCGACGACGGCGAGGATCGTCCGGGGTGATGGCCGGCCGGTGTCGGGGGCGCGATCGTTCGTGGGGGTGGGGCTCACCTCGGTGGCGCTCATCCGTCCGTTCCCCGCACGTTGGCCGGCGGTTGGATGGCGAACGGCTCGCCGTACCGGTCGAGCTCGAGCTCCCACCGGGATGTCGCCCCGTCGAGGTCGGTGACGAACTCGGCATGGGTCACGAGCAGCGTCCCCGGATGGATCCACAGGTCCATCGGGACGTCCTGATCTCGGATCAGACCGACCGTGACGTTGCTCACCTCGGCGGCGGGAGCCACCCCGCGGACGTGGTAGCGCTCGCCGTTCCGGTCCTCGACGCCCACGAGGGTCACCTCCGTCAGGTTCTCGAGCAGTGGTCGCCACCCGCCGTCCGGGTCGAAGAAGCGGGACGGGTCGATGTCGTACCCGGGCGGCAGGGTCTCGAAGTCACCGGTGACCGGGTTCGAGATCCACACCTCGTCGTCGATGGCGACGGCGCCGATCTCGGTGATGAACGCGTCTTCGACAGTGACCGTGAGCTGGGCCCGAGCCCGGTTCGGGACCGTGAACTGGCCGATGAGGCTGTCGAGGGCCAGCGCCTGGAACTCGTCGATGAACACCGGGGCGCCGGTGCGGTCGAGGCGGAACTCGACGCTGGTGACAGCGGCCATCGCCGTCGCCGATTCGGTGACCACGTCGTCGACGTCGACCGATGGGTCGGCGACGGCGCCGTGGACGTCGACCGGTTCGCCGCTGGCCGCGGCGGTGGTGGGCGTCGGTGCGGAGGCGGTTGCGACCTGGTCGCCGGACGCCGGCGGCGAGCGAAAGGAATAGGCGATGACACCGGTGAGGGCGGCGACGGCGGCGACGACGCCCAGCTCGGCGAACAGTGCGGCACCGTTGAGGGGGCGTCGGGTCCTCATGTTCAGCGCTCCTCCTCGATCTCCCGCTCGGGAACGTGGAGGATGCTACGTGGTGGACCCCGTCCGGCGGGCTTCGCGGAGTTGGGCGGCGAGGGAACCGAGGAGAGCGGTCGCGAGCTGGGGCATGTCGCGAAGGAGCTCGTTGAGCGCCCGGACCGAGAGCGCAGCGAGCTCGACCTCGGTGAGCGACGTGACGGTGGCGGAGCGGCGTCCGGGATCCAGGAGGGCCAGTTCGCCGAAGTGATCGTCGGGGCCGAGAATGGCGGTGCGACGACCGTCCTGGTCGACTCCCAGCTCGCCGCTGAGCACGAGGTAGAAGGTGTCGGCTCGGTCGCCCTGGGTGACGATCTCGCGGCCGACGTCGTGGGTCTCCAGCTCGAGACGGCGACCGATCGCGTGAAGATCGCTCCTGGTGCAACGCTCGAAGAGCCGCACCGACTCGAGCGCATCGGTCAGTCGGGGCTTGGTCACGATGGGGCTCCTCTCGGGGTCCTCGATCATCGCGAGGTCGTTCAGCTCACCCGGCTCTCCACAGTACGCAAGTTGCCGGACCGACGTCCGAGCCGCCCTCCTGTTTCTCGCCTCGGCGCGGCGGGTGCAGCCAGGCTGCTGAGTTGGGTCCAGTTGACGAGGTGGACGATGGAGAAGAAGGGCACGGCGAGGGTGGGGAACAGGATCCACGGGAGCTGTTCGTGGCCATCGGGGCGGATCAGGGCACCGGTGATCACGGCGACGACGAAGTCGGCCACGCCGAGCGTGGTGAAGGCGACGAGGTGGCGTCGGGTCATCGTGCCGTTCAGCAGGGCGGCCAGGAGGAACAGGGCGGCGATGCCGGTGGCGATGTCGCCGACGCCGGCGGGGATGGCGAAGCCGGCGTGGAGATCACCGGCGACCCAGCCGAACAGGATTGCTGCGCCGACGACCCGCCAGAGCTGCACGGCCGGGAGCGCTCGGGCATCGAGGGCGATTATGACCCGCCGTGTCGGTGGGCTGCGGTAGGCGGCCAGGAAGATGGCGAGGGGCACGGCGACCGCCAGCAGGATCGGCCATGGCGGTCCATCGGCGGCGGCGACGAACTCGTCGTTGATCGCGATCGCGGTGACGATCGCGACCCACGAGCCGAGCAGCCCGACGGCGACGAGCGAGGAGGGTGAGGTCATGGTCAGGCCACCTTTGTGAGACCGGCGTAGAGCGGGCGGTGAGGAGTTGGAACAGGGCGAGCAGCCCACCGAGCACGGCGAGGGCCACCGCGAGGTCGCTGGTGTCGCGATCGCCTCCCAGGGCTCGAGCGGCGCATTCCCCCCCCGAGTAGCTCCGGATCAAGCGGGACGCGGCGTCGGTGAGCCCGAACTCCTCGAGGAGATCGTCTGCTCGGCGGCGGGCGGCCCGGCTTCCCAAGCCCAGAGCGAGCCGATCAACACGAGGTGCTCGCGTCCGGTCTGCAGGTCGTCGAGGCGACGTCCTGGAGCGTGACGCCGATCTGACGTTGCACGTCTCGACGATGGGCGGTGACGTCGAGACCGCCCACGATCACCGAGCCCGACGTGGGCAGCGCCAGCCCGGCGAGGATCCGGACCGTCGTGGACTTCCCCTGACCGTTGCGGCCCAGGTAGCCGAAGATCTGTCCCTCCGACACGACCAGGTCGACTCCCCGCAGCGCGTCGACCTGTTGCTCAGTCCCCGTGCCGTAGGTCTTGGTCAGGCCGTCCACTTCGATGGCATCTGGCATCGTTGCTGTCCCGGCCCCATCGCCACCGCGCTCGACCGCGTCGGTGGCCGTTGGACGCTGCTGATCGTGCGCGAGCTGCTCACAGGACCGATGCGCCACGGCGAGCTCCTGCGCGCGCTCGAGCCGTCTCCACCGACGTGCTCGCCACTCGGCTCCGCGAGCTCGGTAGTCAGGGTCTACGAACAGGTACTCCGGGAGGGAACGGAGGACGACGTTCGATTCTTCATCCACCCCGATCGACTCCTCGGTTTGTGGCAAGAAATCGTGCTTCCTCCTCACGTCCGAGCAGCGTGGGTTGAGTGGTTCCGCGATCACCGATCCATCCACATCGAGTGCTGAGCCAGCTGCAGCAGCGAATAGCCCGGGTGATCGCTTCGCTCGAGGAGGCTGATGGTTTCGCGCTCGCTGGCGGTAGCGCACTTGTTGTGCACGAGATCGTTTCTCGCACGATGCGTGACCTCGACTACTTCTCGACGGCACCGGACGATGTAGATCGTCTGCTGCCCGTGCTGGTCAGCCGCCTCGGCGAAGCTGAACTGCATGTGGTGGTGGAAACGGTGGCACCAGGTTCGCTCGCCTCACCGTCACGGATGAAGAGAGTGTGACCCGGGTCGACCTCAGTGCCGACGCTCGACTACGCCTCGACCTCGCAGCTCGAAGGCTGCATGTTGAATCCAACATCGATCCGCTGCAGGAAGTCAAAACGCCTCAAGATCGAACTGCTGAAGTAGTGCGCCGAGATGACTTTCGAACGAGACAAATGCTCTTGACTGGCAGCGGCGCTAATGCGACGGAGTTCGAAACCTGAGCGGAACGGCAGCTACATTCCGCTACCCGTGGGTTTGTCGCTTCGTCGCCGTGCTGCATGTGGCCAGATGCGGTCCTGCGGTCGAGGTGGCGGCGGTGCAGGGCCAGCGCCCGGCCGCTGGTGCCACGGGTCGGACGGCGGGAGACGTGGGGGCCAAATTCGGTCTTCTTCCCGAGGAGGAGGAGGAGGTGGCTGGCTTGGCGGCGGCCACTGCATGTTCGGTGGCGTGTCGGGTGGCGGCCATGGGTGAGCGTTGACCGGTGGAGGTGGGGCGCTGGTGGGCGAACCGATCAGAGCGGCGCCGAGGGCCACAACTTCCTTTGGCTCCTCCTTGGTGCGTACTATCGGGCCGTACCGCCGCTCGATCGTGTGCTGGATGGCGGGAATTCGGCTCGATCCGCCAACGAGATAGATGGCTTCCACCGGTCGATTGGCGAGGATCTGCGCTTCGTCGATCGTCGCCGCCAGACAGGCGACTGAGCGCTCGACGTCCTCGGAGATCAGCGTGAACAGCTCGGTCCTGGTCAAGGAGACATCTCGCCCAACCGGTAAGGGCAGATGGAAGGCGTACTGGTTGGTGAACGAGAGCTGTTCCTTACATTCTCTTCCTCCCTTCCGAAGCTGGTGCCGGGCGTGCGACCACTCTGGTTCCTCGGAACTCCGTAGCGCCTCGGCGATCGCTGGGTCGTCGGCCTTGATCGAATCGAGCAGGTACTCGAAGATCACTTCGTCGAAGTCCTCTCCACCGAGATACTCCTCTCCGCCGGGCCTGCCGATGAGTTGGAACCCACCCGGTTTCCGCTGCAATACGGCGGTATCGAGTGTGCCACCGCCCAGGTCATAGACCGCCACCAGCTGTCCCGTATCGGCATCGTCGCGTACATAGTGCGCGGCGGCTGCCACCGGTTCGGCGCAGAGCCGCACATCGATCCCCGAGCCGTATCCCGACCGCTTCAGAGCTTCCTCCAGGTGGCCCTTCTTGGAGTCGGACCACAGGGCGGGATGGGTCAGCACGATCCGATCGAGCTCGTGTTCCGGCTGTTGCCGGACAGCTTCGGCGAGACCTCGTTTGAGGACGGCTGCGACCACGTCCACGGTTTCCACCTCGGCCTCGCCAAGCAGCAACGTTCGATCGAAGCCCAGGTGCCGCTTGGGGGTCGGGACGAATCGGTCCGGGTAGAGAGCCGCCTGATTGACGGCCGCCTCGCCGACGACGAGCTCGTTGCCGACGAGCAGTGCACTCGATGGCAGCTTGTTGGTGCTCTGGCCAATCGAGAGCATCCTCGCTTCGCCGTCTCGCCAAACGGCGGCAGTGGTGAATGTGGTGCCGAAGTCGATCGCCAGTTGCCAAGTCATTTCGGAGTCTCCAGGGACTTGCTGAGAAGAGCCAGTAACTCGTCGAGCCGGGCCCCGGCCTGCTCAAGAGCTCGACGCTGACCTCGGAGCCGTCCGACTGTTCTGTGCCTGTTCTCGCTGGATTCCTTGGCCATCGCCAAGAGCTGGCGGCGCTCGTCAAGGATCTGATTGCGTCGCTCGCCGGCACGATCCACCAGTAGCTGGTCGATCTCGCCCCCAATGGCGACCAGCGCCGACCGAGCCTGTGACCTGAGCCCCTCGAGCGCCTCCCGCAGGGATTGGTTGACGAGGCCGGCCGCCTCGCGCCGGTTGGCGTTCTTCTGATCCAGCGAGCGCCGGAAGAGAAACGCGGCCCCCAGGATCGGTAGCCCGACCAGAGGGAGCCCAACCGAGGCGGCGGCGCTCGTGGCTCCAACGAGTCCGAGCAAGTGGCCGACGGCGGCCGGAGCGTGAACGATCGGCAAGTAGCGAAAGAGTTGCTCGCCCGAGCTCTGGCCACCAGTCCCTACGGGTTTGGCGAGCGGCTTCGGCCCACTACCGATGGCAATCGTCGGCCGAACGTCGTCGAGGAGGGTTTGCAGGCCGTAACGCTCCAATGCCGACGCCGCTTCGCCGACAGCGCTCACGGCGCCCGCCGCCAAGAGTCGATTGGCGACTATCCACGCCGTGTCGAGACCTGACTCCGTCTCCTGGCGGACAATCGCTGGCTCGACGTGCGGTGCGGCGACGATTTCTTCCGCTCGCTGTCGGATCTGGTCACCGATTCGCCGGATCTCGTCGTCGATCTCGGCCGCCAGACGCTGAGACTCGCGCTTCGCCGCCCGTCGACCTTCCTGGGCGGCCTCTCTCAGCCGGCCGATCCGCTCTTTGACCTCGCCCTCGATGCGATCAGGGTCGGATTCTTGCAGGGCCGATAGGCGACGCTCGACGTCCGCCAGCAGTTGCTCGCTGGCCGACGCTGCCTGCCGGAGTACCGCTTGGCCGCGTATGACGTCACGGGCGTTGATCCGGTGGACGAGTTGGGCCAAGAAGGGGCCGAAGCCACTGAGGTCGAACAGCTCACGGGCCCCGCTCCGTTCGACATCGGTGGTGGCGTCGCGGGCCTCGGTGTCCGCCCGTGACTTGAGGGTGCTGCTGACCGAGTGCAGCGTCGCCGTGGCCAGGTGGGGAGCGTGCTGCTCGAGAAGCTCCCAATCCCGGGCCACCACCTCATCGCTTCCCGGCAGATCTCGCTTGGTAGCGACAAAGATCACATCGAGCCCAGCCGACGTGACCTCGTTGGCAAAGGCCAGCTCGGGGGCGGTCAGCTCGGTGTCTCCGTCGAGCACGAACAAGGCTGCGTCGGCGCCAGCTAGTGCTGCCCGTGTGCGATCGGTGTGGCCCCGCACCGGCCCATTGATACCCGGCGTGTCGACCAGTACTGCCCCAAGTCCGAGAAGACGGTTCGGGAGCCCGATTCGCACCGTATGGACCTCGCCATCCATCGTCTCCTGGCCGAGCAGGGTCGCCCACTCGTCGACCGTGCTGAGCGTGGCAGCCTGCGTCGTGCCGTCGGCCAGGACGATCTCGCAACGAGGCTCGGCGGCCCACTCGACGATGATCTGGGCGGCCGTGCAGACATCGGTATCGACGGGCAGCAGACCGGGCACGCCGAGTATTCCGTTCAACAGCGAGGACTTGCCGCGCTTTATCTCGCCGACCACTACGAACTGGAACGGTGCCGGTGCGGCCAAGGTCTGAAGACTGGTCTCTATCCGATCGATCAGATCGATCCGATCAAGCCGCTTGGCATTGGCCAGTACGGCTTCGACTGGGGCCGCCAGGGCTGTCCCGAGCTCCCCTGGCGGAGCAGCGGAGGTCATCGATGGTCCGCCAGTTGGAAGACGTTGACCCTCGCCGCTCGAATGAGCTGGCCGTCTCGGTGGTATCCCGGCGATTCGAGGGCAGCCACCGTGGAGGCAGCGACCGCATCGTTGGTCGGAACAGGCCGCACCGCTTGATGCTGGTCGGCGTCGAACGGTTCGCCGACCGCCGGGGCGATCTCCATCACGCCCACCTCCGCCAGACTCCGGCCGATGGCAGCCCGGAGCGCCAGGCTGTCGATCTGGTCCCGACTGTCGATGAGGGCCTGAAGGAGTTTGTCCCGCTGCTCGACCGCCCCACCGTCCTCCGAGCCTTGGACGCTTGGGCCGAGCGCAACCCCCTGTTGGTCGTCGGCGTGGAGTCCACCCGATCGAGGATTGGCGGGCCGAGTAGTGCTGGCCATCCAATAGCCGCCGAGCGCACCGAACGTGCAACCGACCACGAGCACAACGAACAGAAGAAGGCCGACGGCCGACAACTCCCGGAACCCATTGGGTCCGACACGGGGGGCGCAGCCAACCGGGACGAGGAGAACTATTGAGCTCAAGAAAGCTAGCCGACGCAACGCATCGGGCACGGGCTTCATCGGGCGCCCTCCTCGAGAAGTCGATAGGAGCGTTCGATCGTGGCGGCGGCCCGCCGCAACGGCAAGCTTTCCAGATCACCAGCTGCGATCCGTCGCCAGCGGGTCGCGCCTTCTGATGCGGCAGCCATCAACGCTGGCCGATCCGTGGTCTGGCTCAGTCCGAGCCGGGCTGCCGCCGCCCCTGGCCGCAGGAGTCGTTCGAGCTCGGTCCTCAGGTTCTCGTCGTGGGGCTTGATCGAGCCCAGCCGCAACCGGTTGAGAAGTTCCAGTTCCTTGATGGAGTGCAGAGCTGGTTCGGCGGCGAGTCGATCGAGCTCATCCAAGATTCGGGTCGACTGACTGGCAGACAGATGACCGTAGGCCAGCCGACGAAGTTCGGCCATGGCTCGAGTCGCTTTCATGAGGTCAGCTCGATCTCCGAACAGCGTCGAGATGGCGGTCCTGACCGCCGAGATGTTGCTGATGGACCTCAACCACTCGACATAGTCGACAGCGGACCCCGAGATTCGATCGTGGACAAGCAACCGCCGGAGCCCGTAGAGGTCAAAGAGATCGACAAGTCGTTGGCGCTCGATTGCATCGCCCTTGGTGACAAAGGACTCCGCCGAGAGCAGCTGGCGTTCGAGTTCGGACGCCGGGATGTCGAGGAGGTTTCGCACCGATCGCGCGACGTCCTCCGTGATCCGACCGCATTCAGCGGTCTCGGCGGCCAGACCGATGACCGGCTCCACATCCCATACGAGACCTTGGAGCGCGGCCGAGAAGCGCGCCGCCAGCTTGCGTGCCTCGACCCATGGTTCGGTCGCTTCGAGTCGGTCGGCCTTTGACAGGAGCCCGAGGCACGTCGCAGGTGATGTGTCCCGGCGGTGAGCCTGGAGCGTTTCCAGATCGGCCTCACGCAAGCCAGTCAGGAGGTAGAGCGTCACATCGGCGTCGCCTACTACCTGCTCCCCGGCAGGGTCCAGGCCGAGAGCGGTGGCCGACGAACGGGCTACGTCAGGCGACAGGGTTTGGGTCCCGGGGGTGTCGATCAGCGTCATCGAGCGGAGCGCTGCATTGGACAGCGTGACCGTCAGGCGTCGAATCTCGGTCGGGTCGATGCCGAGGTCTGTTGGCACCTGGTGGTCGGCGTCGAGCGAGAGGCGTTCAGTCTCGCCGTCGGCGTGTTCAACGACGACCGACTCCTCGGCCCCGTACCGGTACGAAGTGACGAGCCGGGTGCACTCGGTGTTGTCGACGGCCGCGATCCGCTCGCCGATCAGCGCATTGACGATCGTCGACTTGCCCGAATTGAGACGGCCAGCAACCGCAACTTGCAACGGACCGCTCACACGGGATGCGAGTCGTAGGAGATCGGGATGAGGCGCTTCCGCGATGAGTTCCGAGCAAAGGGCGGCCAGGCGGCCGGTCACTTCCATCACAGGTCCAACCAATCGATACCCAGATCGCTGCCGGCTATGTCTTCGGCGCCGGCGTCGTAGCTGGTGGCTGTGTAGTCGAGGGGAGGAGGATCGAACCAGACAGGATCGCCGAAGAAGCTCTCTGCATAGGTTTGGTCCACCGAGTCGTCGAGCCAAGAGGTTCCGATGTCCTCATAGACCACTACCCACTCCTCGTAGTACCACTCCTCGGTGTAGGCGAGATCCGACGGATCGACCGGATCCAGCGCTCCGTCGGCCTGGTCTTCGGCCCCGCCGCTCGGCCCGTCGGCACCGTCGTGTTCGTGGTCGTGGTTCTGTTTCGGCAACAGGCCGAGATCGTCCACGATGTCACTCAACGGCTCGAAAGCTCCGAGCTTGGCGAAGATGAGAGCGATGCCCGCTGTACCCAACCGCTCGGCGGCGGCCTTGCTCATGTGGTACCTGAAGGGCGGCCTGCCGCCCTCATTGGGCCCCTCGTGCCCCATTGCAGCCCCCCCGCTCCGGGTAGATGAGCGATCAGCTTTATGGTCAGCATTGTAGGGCGATCGACTTGATACCGCCGAGAACTACGCACAAGGGGGCGTGTTTATCCGTAGCGTGTCCACTGGCCAGGGTGGCCATTCTGAAGCTCGTGAGCCAGGGCCTTGCAGGGCTCGAATCCATTGTCGTGGCTGCACGTCGCGGACATGCGTCACATGACGCACTTCAGGTTCGCCATCGGAGGTGAAGCAGTAGCCACGAACAGTGCGTCTTCGACAACTACGTGATGACGTTGGCGATGCGGTCGAAATCGTCGTCGTAGTGCAGCACGGTCAGGTCCTGCCCCCTCTGCTGTCGCGCTCGGCGACCCAAGCTCCAGCGGCTTTGATCATGTCCGCCGCACTGACAGCTGCAGACCGACTTGGACGTGACGTCATCGTGACCTGTGTGACGCTCGCCGAGTTGTATCGGAGTCGGAACCGTGGCCAGGCTGTCGATGCGATGTTGAGCGGAGAGGCAGGTGTCGAGGTACGCGACGCTGACCGCTCGTTCGCCCGCCTGGTCGGCGGTGTCCTGGTCGCAGCCGACGCTGGATCAGACCTGCTTGCCGCCGCCCAAGCCGTGGCCGCAGCAGTCGAAACCGAAGGCGGTGTCATCTTGACCTCCCACGTTGCAGATCTCGAGCGTCTCGCGGATGTGACGAAGTTCGAACCCTTGACAGCGCGTGCATGTCAGTGCGGCAACGTACCCCGGCCAGCGATCCACTCGACGTCTTGACCAGTGATGTTGGCGATGCGGTCGAAATCGTCGTCGTAGTGCAGCACGGTCAGGTCCTGGGCCTCCGCCGCTGCGGCGATGACGAGATCGGTCGGTTTGGTGGCGCTTCGGATAGTTGCGGGGGTAGCAGCAGCTGAGGGGGGTGGTCCGGTAGCAGCAGCTGGGGGGTCCGCGTGCGCGTGACAGGGGCTCAACAGAATCGGTGGTGTCTGAAGCCATTCGATTCTGGGAGCCCCTGTGGAGACCGATCCTATTCGCGTGTGCGAGCTGCTGGTCGGCTTGGGCGAGGTCAGCGTGTTGGGTGTGATCGACGAGCCGAACGCCGTTGATCGTGAAGATCGAGACCAGGGGCCAGCGGCCGGTGTGTCCGCGGTGTGGCCACCCGGCCGATCTGAAGGATCGCGACGAGGTCACCCATGTCGACCTGCCGGTGTTGATCGAAGCTGTCCCGCAAGCGTCCGCGGTGCCTGAAGCCGCGTGCGAGATCGGTTCCTGGACCGAGACCAACGACGAGATCGCCCTCGATGGGCGGTTGGTGACGACAGCGGTGGATGTGCCGGCAGGTCGGCCAACACGGCCGGACCGTCGAGGAAGTCGCCACCGATCTCGGGTGTGACTGGCACACCGTCAACGGTGATCGAGTGGGGCGAAGCCCTGCTCGCCGCCGATGTCGACCGCATCGGCGGCGTCCGGGGTCTCGGCCTGGACGAGACCCTGTTCAACCGCAGGGGCCGGTGGCGGACCCAGGCCTGGTGCACCTCGATCGTCGATGTCGGCCGGGGCCAACTCCTCGACCTCGTCCCTGGCCGCAGCGCTCGGGCCCACTGCGTGGCTCGCCCAACAATCCCAGGACTGGCTCGTCAGATCGAATACGGCGTTCGAAGGCCCGTATGTTCAACAGCGCCCACCAAGTGGCATGTCAGTGCGGTCTCGAACGTACGCTGGGCCCGGCCAGTGCGATCCACTCGACGTCTTGACCAGTGATGTTGGCACTGCGAAGTCGTCCGGTCGATCTACGACATCGACGACCACACCCTCGCTGTCACTTTCGTCGATCGGCTCGCCGTCGATCTGCAAGTGCAGCACGGTCAGGTCCTGGGCCTCCGCCGCTGCGGCGATGACGAGATCGGTCGGTTTGGTGGCGCTTCCTCGGTGCCGGCCCGCCTCAGCCAATCGGTCGGCGACGGTCAGCGCGCTCCATCACGATGGGCGTGATCTGCGCCCTCGGGAATGCCCGACGGCCGGCCGCAAGCCTGGCGACGTCAGCCTTTTCGTGCGGAGTACAGCAGCTCGAGGTCGACGATACGGCACGTCCAGATCTTGCCCGCGAGCTGCAGCTCCTCGAGTTGGTCACCAACCGCTTCGATCGAGGCTCTGAGCAGGACCGAGGTATCGACGAGATACCGGGGAGTCGTCACGCTGAGCGGGGCTGGCGAGCCTGCTCGAACGCGTCGAGGTCGAACTCGGTTTCTCGCAGGAGTTTGATGTGCTCGGCACCTGCGGCCCGATCGGCGAGTGCTTGCAGACCTGCCTCGACGGTGGCCTTGATAGTTCGCTCGCCGCAGGCGGCCCTCGCCCGTTCTAGGAGCGCATCGTCGATCTCGACTAGTCGCTTGGTCATCGCTTCAGTACATAGAAATACCACAAGAGATATGCGGCGAACTTCCGGCGACGCTCCGAGATCCGACTTGACCCCTCGAACTACATCGTTGAAACCACAACGGCAGCGGACCTGATGCGACGAAGTTCGAACCCTCGTTGACCAGAGATTCCTACCTTGGTAGCATGTTGGTATGACCATGACAAAGCGGAAGGTCTCGGTCTCACTCGACGCCGACTTGGTCGAGGAGCTGGAGGCGAGCGAAGAGGCGCTGTCCGCTCAGGTGAACGAGGCGATCCGGAATGAGCTTGTTCGGCGACGGCGTCAGCGAGCGCTGAGTGAGATGCTGGCCAGGCTGAACGACTCGCACGGTCCTGTCGATGAGGAGCTCGTCGAGCACTACTCCAATCTCCTGCGTTGAGCCCCCGACTCGTTCTCGATGCCGATGCCGTCTCAGCGCTCGGTGATCCAAGTTCCATCGGCTTCGATCATGTCCGCGCTGCGCTGACAGCTGCAGACCGACTTGGACGTGACGTCATCGTGACCTGCGTAACGCTCGCCGAGTTGTACCGAGGCCGGAACCGTAGCCAGATCGTCGATGCCATGCTGAGCCGAGAGGCAGGTGTCGCTCTACGCGATACCGACCGCTCGTTCGCTCGCTTGGTCGGCGGTGTCCTCGTTGCAGCCGATGCTGGATCAGACCTGCTTGCCGACGCCCACGCCGTGGCGGCGGCAGTTGAAACCGGAGGCGGTGTCATCTTGACCTCCGACGTTGCGGATCTCGAACGACTCGCTGCGCCCTACCCCAACATTCAGGTGAGCATGATCTGATCGGTGGGGCGGGGTTCGAACGAGGCACATTCTCGTGGTTCGCAGCGGTCCTGATGCGACAAAGTTCGAACCCTCGACCCATGCGAGCTTGGCGATCCGTTGCGCGATAGCAAGAGCGCTTGCATAATGTAAGCATGCCGAACGTACTCGTCAGAGATCTACCGGAACCAGTACACCGAGAGCTGGAACGACGCGCACGCGAAGCCGGTCAGTCGCTCCAGCAGTTCCTGACAGCCCACCTCAGCCAGCTCGCTGACCAGCCCACCATCAATGATGTCTTCGCTGCGTTGGAGTCTCAGTCCAGCGGACGGGTTGGGCTACAGCAGGCGGTCGATGACTTGGACGCCGAGCGGAACCAGTGATCGTCGCCGATGCCGCCGTTCTCGCCAACGCAGTTGGAGATGACGGCCACGAAGGAGCGACAGCCCGCAAAGAGATGCGAGAAGCACGAGGAGTCGCAGTTCCGGACCTCGCCAACGTCGAAGCATCAGCGGTGCTTCGCAAGAGGTGGATTGCAGGCGACCTGACCGACCGTCGCCTCGAGGTCGCAGTTGACGCCCTTGTCAGACTGCCCCTCGTCCGGTATCCAACTGTTGGACTGCTCGGCCGAGCAATCGAACTCCGAGCCAACGTGACACCCTACGACGCGGTCTATGTCGCACTCGCCGAGGCGTTGGCCGCCGATCTCGTCACAGCAGACCGCAAGCTTGCCGCCGCCCCAGGGCCCCGATGTAGCATCCGGACCCTCCCATAGACCTCGCGGCACAAGCCCGGCCGGGATTCGAACGAGGCACATTCTCTTGGTTCGCAGCGGAGAGAGGGGGATTCGAACCCCCGGAACCCTTGCGGGTTCAACGGTTTTCAAGAGGGACGAACATGGTTTGCGTAGCCGGCCGTCTAGCAGCGTTTTTCCTGGTCAGCCGGCACGCAGGCTGGTGAGCCGAGTGACCGCACGTGACCGGCGAACGCCGCCATTGACCGCCACCAGTGCCCAGAGCGTGCCCAGCCTCGCCCAAGCTGCGGCGGACCAGATTGGGCCTTCAACCGGTGCCGACGGGCACGCCGTCCTCGAAGCTGGGGGCTTCGCCAAGCTGTCGCACCAACACCATGACTCCGTCAAGGATCGAATGACAGTGGTCGACCTGGCGGAGGCCGCTGCCCGATCTCAGCACTACGCCTAACGTCGATCCTCAGGACCGTTGCCACTTGGCGCCGGGCAGCGACCCCCTACCGCCCAGCAACATAGCTCAGGGCGGCCGTAGCTGTGGGCGGCACCGGCTCTCGAACTAGTGTTCGCCTGGTGGAACGACGACGCGACCGGCTCCGGATGACTCAGAGCAGCTTGTACAGCGTCATCACTCGCCGTCACGGCATCGAGTGGAGCCGCCCGGCCGACTCGACGACCAACAACGGGCCAAGGCCCTCGACGAGGTCAACGCCGACATCGCCGACCACGAAGCACGGATCCGAGAGCTCGCCGAGAGCGAAGCCGACGCCGACGAACGGATCAGCCACACGCACTACCTCGCCGACGATCGGCGAGCGACCATGAAAGCCATAGCTCAGGGGGCACCCAGCTCTCCGCTCACCGGCTCCCACCGGCGCCGCTACATCAGCTAGCGGCGCCACTCTGGTAGCTAGGAGCCGGGCTCTTGAGCCTCGACGACGAAGGAGAGTTCGGTGGCGAAGTCGTCCGTGAATCCGTCGATGTAGATCGTTCCGGCGGCCGTGGGCCCACCCGCAAACTCGATTCCTGCAACGGCAGTGGCACCCGGTCTGATCTCGAAGGGCCCGAAGTAGCTCACCGGCTCTCGCTGCGAACCGCTGCTGTCCACGAACGGAGTGTCTCCGAGTACGAGGTCGAGATCAGCGTTGTTCGCAACCGTTGCGAGTACGAGGTGGACGCCGGAAACCGTCTGGTACGAGATGAGGCGCTGTATCTCGACGTTGCCGATCGCCTGCGGCTCAAGGGATGCAGCAATTCGACCATCGAGCTCGAGACCGTCGATGCTGAACGTCCTGACACCGTCAGGAGAGACCTCAATACCCGAGAATCGAACCGTTTGGGTCAGACCGGCTTCGGGGTAGGTGATCTCGACATTACCATCGTCCACCCGCAAGTTGCCGGTCCTGCGGCCAAACATTGCAGCGCCGTCGCTCAGGTAAAGGCTGTAGAGATCGGCAGCAGACCCCGGTTCAGCGTGCTCGGAGACAGCATTCTCGGCTAGGTCCTCAAAGTACAGCAGCGCTGTCTCGTCGATCGCCGCCGTCGATGTTGTGGTCTGCTCGCTCGTTGTCGTCGTCGGCGCCACGGTCGATGTGGAGACCGACTCAGAGGTTGCTGTTGTCTCGGCGGCAGAAACGGTCCCGTCGACAGCGACCGCGTCAGGACTCGAAGAGCAAGCCGTCAGCCCCGCCAGGACGCCAACAACCAACCCGCTCCACCCGAACCGCCTCACGGCTGTTCACCCTAGGCCTCGACCAGGGGCCGCGGACCAGGGTGCAACTACCTGCCTCCCCAGCGCGATGCAGGTCAACCGCCGTCAACTCTCGGTTGACGGCGGTTGACCGGGGCGATCGCCTAGGGCAGACGACACACACGCTTTCCAAGCGAGCTCTGCCGTGCTGGCTAGCCCCATTCGTTCATGAGAAGTCTCGAGCGGGTCGGATCGCGATTTGGAAACGGTGGTGAGCCGGCCTGTCTTGATTGAGTGCTGCCTCGGGTGCTCGAGCGTGTGATTCGCCGATTGGGGCGCTGTTCCGGGCGCGTTGATTCAGCGTTGACGCGCTCGGTCGTTGTCGCCGGCGGCTCCCGGCTGGGGTCAGGTGATCTGCCCGATGGCTGCTCGGGCGTGACCCAGCACGTGGGCAGCGGGCCAGGTGTCAAGGACCCGGATGATGTCTCGTCGACCGTCACGGATCAGGCGGGCGGGAGCATGCCATAGGTTCCACCGCAGAGTCTTGGGCTTCGCTGTAGCCCACCGCCCGGGCCGGGCAGGCACAGCAAGGCGAACCACCGGGTCAGGCTGTGGGCCATGGCCACCAGAGCGAGCCACGCCTGATTTGCAGCGAAGGCGGTGAAGGGGAACCGGTCACCGCCGGTGTCTTTGATCCGGGCGATCACATCCTCGACGTGGGCGTGGGCTCGCATGTCCCGGTCCCGCTCGATGGGGTCACCGTCGGTGGCGTCGGTGTAGTGACCCCAGTACCGGAAGCTCACAGACGGGAACAGGGTCTGTTGGGCGCCGGGATGCAACGGTTCGCGTCGCACGATGAACCGGGTCCCTTCCGGCCAACCGGTGAGGTCGAGTTCGTCGGTGAGTTCAGCGACCTGGGCCCCTTTGCGTTCTTCCCCGTCTTGACGGACCGCCGACTGCCACCGGTCGGTATCGCCGATGATGCGGGCGATCGCGGTGTGAATCTGGGAGTTGGTCCCAGCCACGAAGGAGAACCCGAGGTTCCGTTCCCTGCACTTGGCCGCCAAGCCGATCCCAGCAGCGGAGTCGGAGCGGACCCGCACCGACCGCTTCACCAGAGACTTGTCGTCGCCCGGGAGGTGCCCAACCGCGATGTCATCGGGAAGCTGAGCGATCGCTGCGTCCAGCACCTCGAGATGATCATCGATCGTGTTGGCCCCGGCGATACCCGGGCGGAGCTTCACCGCCAACACCTCACCGGTCGCATCAGCGGTGACGTAGAGCGGGTGGTAGCCGAACCCGTCCTTGTAGTTCGGGGCCGTCGCCTGCTTGCGTTCGGAGTGGACCTGATGCAACGAAGCGTCCACATCCACGATCACCTCACCAGTCCCCGTTGTCGCCCCCATGCGTTGCCACATTCGCTTGCGGATGTGACCGAACCCGGCCCACACGCGCTCCAGCGTCGCTGGGTCGAGTTCGTTGGTGAGGACCCGGTACAGGGTCGAGTCCGATGCCACCTGCCCGAACAGGCGAGGCTGGGACCGGAGATGCTCGATGTCCGAGCACGCCTCGCCACCACCGGCCAGCATCAGCATCGCCTGGGTCAGCACCGTCCCCCGATCATGAGTCGGCGCCCGCTCACCGCTATGGGGCGCCTCTGCTGAGAGTGAAGACCCAAGCCCGACACGGTCAGCGAATCCGCCAAGAAGATGCAGCCCTACGTTCGCTGCGACCTGGTCCCCGCCGGTGTCCCACCCCACCGCAATCGTGCTACTACCCTGCATCTCGTAGATGCCCTCCTGCTCAAGATCCTGAACGCTTCAACAACGCCAGAATCCCAGGCCAGGCGGGCATCTACGCGAATGGGGCCAACGGACCACTCAGAACTCGTGAACTACTGGGGCTAGCCGATTGGGTCACTGTGCCATCGGGGGGACTCGGGTGCTCCAATCAAGAGCTTGTTCGAGCTGGGTGGCAAGTCGAATCAACATGTCCTCGCGTCCGGTCTGGGCCACGAACTGGACACCGATTGGCAGACCGGCTTCGGACTGGCCTACCGGGAGCGAGATGGCGGGCTGGCCGGTGACGTTGAACGGCAGGGTGAAGGCCGCAGCACGAATGGATGCGACCTTTCCGATCCGGGGAGGAAGCATCGGGGTTGTCGGGGTGAGGAGAAGATCGAATCCACCAGCGTCATACCAGTTCCCGATCTTCCGCCCGATCACCTGCAGGGCCTCACGGCCAGCGAGAAAGTCGCCCCCACTCATCGATCTCCCAGTTTCGGCCATCGTCCACGTGAGGGCCTCCACATCATCCTCAGCCACCGGCTCACCGGTTCGGCGGGGCCAATAGTGGTCGAGAATCCAGGCCACACCTGCGCACATCTGCCTGGCGAACAACTTGACCAGCTGCGGATCATCCAGCGCGGTGGGGGAACTCGCCTCGACCTCATGCCCCAATTCACCCAGCAGTCGGGCAACAGACTCCACGGCCGAGCGGCACTCGGGGTCGACTGCGACCTGATCGTGATCCACCTTCAGCCCGATGCGCAGCACACCAGGCTCTGCACCGGCCTCATTCGCGAACCGGCGACTGGGGGCGGCGAGGAGAAACGGCTCACCGGGTTCGGGACCGGCTATAGCGTCGAGGACAGCGGCAGAATCACGCACGGAACGGGTGACAACGTGCTCGGCCACGAACCCACCCAGCACGTCGCCGAACTCTGGCCCAAGCGAGACCCGACCGTTCGTCGGCTTCAGACCAACCAAGCCACAGGCTGAGGCTGGCAGCCGGATCGACCCACCGCCATCGTTTGCATGCCCAATCGCCACCATCCGAGCGGCCACTGCAGCAGCCGAACCACCACTCGACCCGAATGGTGTCCGCTCCGTGTCCCACGGATTGCGGGTCGGCCCGAAGGCCTCCGGTTGAGTGTCAGGCGTCATGCCTAGCTCACAACAGTTGCTCTTGCCGATCGTGATCAAACCGGCTTCGCGGAACTTGGCAGCTAGGAACGTGTCGTCTCGTTCAACCCAGTTGAGACGCTTCAGGTATGCCATGCCCTCATAGAACGGGTCACCAGCAGAGTGGCACATGAAGTCCTTCAACAAACACGGCACACCCCGAAACGGGCCGTCCGGCAGATCCGGGGCAATGGCCCGCTCCCGGGCCTTGTCAAAGAGCGGGGTAACCACCGCATTGAGCGCAGGATCGAGGCCCTCGATGCGATCGATGGCCGCGTCAACCAGCTCCAACGGGCTCACCTGACCACGGCGCACGAGATCCGCCTGGGCCATCGCATCAAACTCCATCAGCTCGCTGCCAACCATCGGTGCTCCTCACCCAGACGCCAACGACAGTCTCGCACGAACAACAAACCCACACCCCGCAACGGATAGTCACGCAGTCCGGCACGACCCGAGCGCTCGGCATCACCGGTCCCGATGGCGACCCACGCACTCCGGGTGGCCGTCGAGCCTTGCTGCCCGCCGACCACTCGGCGTGGTCTCGTTTCCGGTCACCTCACGCGCTGCTGAACGGCCGGTTGTCGAGTGAGTCTGACCTGAAGCCTATGGAAACGGACGCCTACCCAATAAGTGACGCAATCTGTTGCCCCGCAGTGATCAGCCCCGCCGCACTCAGGCTTCCAGCCGTGGCCACTGGCACGGACGCGATCGCGTCTCGCACCCGGCGGAACCTGACCTGAATCTCCTCGTCGTCGGCGTCGTGACCTTCGTCTAGGAGTGCTTCAAACTCTGCCAATGCATCGAGGATCTCAGCAGCCGACTCATCGACTTCCTCCGCAACAAACTGCCGGACGGAGTCTGCCCATCCAAGCATTTGATCACGAACGTTCGCAACATTCACATCAACTTTGCCCTGCATGAATCCCCTCCCCCCGGTCATGATGTTCACCCCGTGCGAGTGATCGCCAAATGCGATAGTCAAGCCTCCACCAGTGCTTCTTGACTCGGTAGCGCGCGGAAAATTGTCAGGTGAACCCGACTCTGAGAGTGAGCGGGAAACAAAATCCGCAAAGAATTCGGACAGAAGCCGCCGATTCTGCACGTCCAGCACGATGCCCCAGTCGACCATGCGTTGGAGCCCGATCATGCTGACGTTGCCTGAGTCGTCCGGTCGGATTAGACGGACCAAGGTCTCCCACCAATTGGGGAACTCGTCTACAGTCAATCGCAATCTATCGAAGTAGCCCGCAATTTGTGACCGCGCCCGCTCGAATCCGTCAGCAATACCGCGACCCGTCATCGCACTGTCTCGTAGGTGGGAGCCAACGACACCGATTAGGTATGGAGCATCACCAGCTAAGTACTCGAGGTAACCGGCGTGCTCATCGGACAGACCTCCCTCAACCTCATCAGCAGCCGCCTGCCGCATCGAAGCGCCGTCCTCGCCTGTGAGAGGCCGTACCCAGATCGGGCTGGAAATTCCGTCCAGTGTCGAGATCGAAGCGCTGGCTTCGATCGCTGAGATTGGGCGGCGCGAAGCGGTCACGAGGCAAACATTCAATGACGGCTGGTATGCGAGCTCCCGTAGCGTTTGAAACGCCGCCACCCGAGCCTCGAAGACGGTCCGGGCGTGGTCAAACTCATCAATGACGACCACAGCCTCAAGGTCGTAGTGAGACAGCGATTCGAAATACGGGAACAGAATCTCGGTTAGCTCGACCCAGGACATCGCCGGCCGGATCTCGTTTGCCAGCAAGTCGAGATCGTGGCTGTCCCTCTCACGAAGCGAGCGCCTCACGATTCGCTGCGTCGTCCGGACTAGAGTGAAGAAAAAGTCCTCTGCGCTTTCACAGGTCGAGAAGCGCAAGGGCACCCACAAGCGGCCGATCTCAGCCAGCTCCGCTCGGTTGGCGAGCAGAAACTGAGCGAGTAGGCTACTCTTTCCGGACTTTGGTAATCCACAGATGGCGACATTGCCCGGACGCCCGTCACATAGAAGCCGGTTCGCAAGGACCGCCAGTTCCTCGCCACGTCCAAAGAACTGGTCACCGTCAACGACGCCACCGACGTTCGCGAACCTACTCAACGGTTCAACCACTCCTCAAGTAGCCGGACGCGGATCCTGACACTCTGTTCCCTAACTTCAATTACCTCTCGTGCGAGTAGACTTTCAACTGTACGAGGCCCTATGAGACCGAGATCCTCCTCTAGGGCGGCCTTCGAGATCTCTCGCCCGCGGTCGCTCGCTATAGCGATCGTCGAGAGGGCACGAATGGCGTCCTCGCGCGGCACTCGATCACCGGGGCCTTCCCCGGC
This sequence comes from Acidimicrobiales bacterium, assembly GCA_965216205.1. Lineage (GTDB taxonomy): Bacteria > Actinomycetota > Acidimicrobiia > Acidimicrobiales > SZUA-35 > CADEDH01. The sequence continues at coordinate 5,338,250 of OZ244139.1, forward strand.
TGAAAAAAGACTGTGGAAGTTGTCCTCACCCAACGATTCCGCCCCATTGATCATCTGTCCTTTGACAATCTCGACGTCGGCGATACTCACCACCGAAACGCGCTCCCGGTTCATGTAGTTCACGAGTCTGTCACAGAATAGTTGCAGATAGTATGCCGAGCCGCCGGTGAGCTCGACGATACGGGTCACTGGAGCGTTGTCGCTGTAGATGTCGATGCCGTTGACCTCCTTCACCGGATCGACGACGAGTTCACGTGCATGCACGTCAGCGAGGTACGACACCTTGAAATCCTTCGTCGTCCCAAACTCGTTCGGGAACTCGTTCTTAAATTCCTGCATCTCTTCCGTGCCAACTAGCACAGCGCTGAAGCCACCCTGCTGCAGAAGAGCCTTCCAGCTCTTCATGAAATCAGTCGGGAGCTTACCTTGCTTAATCCAGTCAAAGAGGTATGTGAACTCGTCGATCAAAAGAACCGGCGTCCTTAGGAAGCTCGGTGTGCCCGGAGCAAGCGCGCACCGACGATAAGAATCCATTATGTCAGTAAACTCAACGAGCGGCGCCGAATGGTCGAGTAGCCCGTCGCCCCGCGAGATGGTATCCGCCAGCTCCGCTTGGGAAGCCAACACGCCGACATTAAGCGCTGCCGACCGAATCGACCGACAGATCTTGAACAGCAGCTGGTTCAACAGAGGTATGTCCGACTGATCGTCGAGCATTGCGCCGAGGTTACCGACATCAATCGGAAAGACGTCTTGCGATCTGATAAGACGGTTCTTTAGGTGATGTAACACAGACGACTTACCTGCCCGCCTTTGGCCAAAAACGAGCACACTGCGCCCGCTACCTGAGCCTGCGACCACATCCGATATCGCCGAAACTTGGTCGTCACGCCCGAAGAACATGGCGGGGTCGTCGACAGGGCCGCCACCCGCGTATTTCGCGTACGGGTTCTTGAGCTGGACGAATGACCCAGGGTCGTCGAGCCGTACGGCAAGCGGCAGCGACTTTTCGAGTTGCTTCTCGCTTGTACGGCTCGAGTACCTAAGCGCGACGGGAAGAGCAAACGTCTTCGATTCGATCGTCTCCGAGTTGAGGCGAAGCGCAACGACGATCTCCACACGTTCTCCTCCCCTGAGCGCGCCCGGGAGTTGAACGACTGGTTCTTCTGCAACATACGCTCCGTCTGGGAGGACCTCAAGTTCCAACGACTCTACGGGAGCTCGCCCGATGCTGTTCGAGATCGAGATCTTGACTCTGATGTTACCGCTGTCCGATGGAACATACCGGTCGCCGACCATGGCAATATCGACGGACGGGACCGCTGAGCGATAGAGGTCGCGGAGTTGCTCTGTCGCTAGATCCATTGCCGATCCGATAAGCGGCAGAATGTGCGAGACGGCGATCCTAGTCGGGCTCAACTCGATCAGGTCGGTCAACTGGGCGGCGCGAAGTTGGACCTGGTCGTAGAGACGTTCGCGCTCCTCAAACCGTTGCTCCCGCGCAACATCTGCGAAGACGAGATAGACCTCTACGAGCCGACGAAGATAGTCACGGTCGATGCGGAGGTAGCAGGCCTCTCTGATTCTATCTATTTCCTGAATCATCTCTTGAATGCGACCGGCGCGGAGGTCCCGTTGAGAGATTGTTGCCAAGTCCATCCGTAGTTCTTGCTCGGCGGTGTCACGATGACGTTCGATGATGGACCAGATCTCGAGTACGTCGGGTAGACGATTGGGCACGGCCTGCGTCGTCCCAGTTAGGCGTTGTGCGAAGTCGACCACGGCCTGCGGACCGTGTCGTGTGTCAAGAACAGCGCGCAACGCGGTACGGCGAGCAAAGTCGGATCGGCTCGTCAGATCGACGAGGCTCTCAAGGACCCTACTAGACGATTTTGGATCCACCGCAGTCACATGAATCACCTCGGAAATGTTGGCGACACTGCCGTAGTCGGCCGATCCAAACCTTTGGTTTAGCGAGCTCAAGAGGTAGCGGTAGATCCCGTTAAGTGCGTCTTGCTCTTCGCCCTTGCGATTTGACCTCCTTACCAAGTCATAGAGCGCGAGACCTTCCGCATAAAGCTCGCGGGCACTTTCGTCGCTACGACTATCGTCGAAGATCGCTGCGTCTGCCAACGAGATACAGCCTCGATACATGTAGCGGTAGAAGCGAACGTCAGATGGGTCCTGCTTCTGCCGGATCTGATTCTCGATCTTCGCCGCTGAGACTAAGAAGGAGCCACGATCTCCGGGCAGCCGGGTACCGAGATCTCTGGCGCGCTCGGCCACCTTGTCTGCATCGAACCTTGTCAGCTCGTCCGGGCCCGCTTGTAGCCTGTCAGGCGGGACGCCCTCGAACGCACACCGGCTGAGCAGGAACTCGGTTAGCTCGCTCTCACTAGTCTCCGCAGTGCGAGGCGTGGCCGAAAGCAGGAACGCCTCAAGATCGAGCCATTCCGACGCGCCGGTTCTTCCGATTTTGGAGCGAATCTCCTCGGCCTTCGGATCGCCCTGCTCGATAAGGAGCTGGAATACTCGGTCGGACTCCTCCTGCTCACCCTTCTGATGGAACGCGATCGCCAACGTCCGCAGTGCTTGCCTGTCGTGCTTCTCGAGCTGCAGCAGCTGCTCCGCCGCATCTTGGGCTTCCGACCATTTTTGATCGTTCACGTATGCGCTCAACAGCTGAGATAGAAGTGCGGAGCGCTTACTCTCAGGTGCAATCTGAAGCTTGTTTGTCAGAACCCTGGCAGCGTCGGCGTATCGGCCCGTTGGCTGGTACGAATTGAGCAGAATGTTGTCGATTTTTGTCTTGTCCTTGGCGGCCGGCCGAATCGCCTCGAGGAGCTCGATCGCTCTCTCGTGGTCTCCTTGCTCTCGAAGTCTCAATGCTTTGGTGATCGTGCGTTGTTCTCCATTCGGCTCCCTACCGTCCGACGATGAACTGCTGCGCCGCCCTGGACGTCGGTTATTCGGAGTGACAGGAATCCGTGATTGAGGTCGCACAAGGTCGTCAGGCATTGACGGAATGGCGGATGACGCCCGACTGAGGCGCTCCGGAGTCACGTCCGACGGTGCCTCGGCTACGTCAGTCGCAAGATCGATGTTCGAGGTCGCCAATGCCGCGGCGTAGAGTGCGGCCCGCGCCTCCATCGCCTGTCTCAGATCGTCGGAGCGACGTATTGCCTCGCCAACACCGAGGAGGAGGCCTAGCTGGCCATTGCCGGTGCAGAAACGAACAAAGTAATCCCAGTTCGGCGACGGAAGCTCGTACTCGCCCGGGCGGAAGAGCGCCGCTGCTGCGGGCCCTAGTAGATCGGTGCTGTTCGACCGGACTACGGCGGCGAATAGTGCTGTCCGGTCGTTCTCCTCGTTGCTAAAGTTGGCCGCCCGCGCAAGGTACTCGATGGCCGGCTCGGTTTGGCCGGCCAGCCACAGGAGATGACCGTACAGCCGCTGCACCATGGCGTTCTCGGGGTACCATCGGGTGAGGGTGAATACGTCTCTGGCGATTCGGGCGACACGTCCAAACTTGGGATCAAGCTCGTTAACCTTCCGAGCGTAGCTAAAGGAGTTCGTGCACCGATCCCAGCGAATTGTGGCCTCGGGTTCCCAATCGTCGGGCGGGCCCGGCGAGAGCAGTGCTTTATCGCTCAACGCTACCGGCGGTAGCTCGAGCGAGGTGGCCTCGATGATTCCTTGGTAGTGTTTAACGCGACGCTCGAACATTTCGTCGGGTTGACTTCGTGTCGAGACAGGTGCGGGCGCCGACTCGGACTGGCGAGCCGGAACCTCGGTGATCGGAGGAGCTCCCGCTGGGTCGGAGGTCGCTGACGGCCCGGATAGGCCGTTGTCGTCGTTAGCTAAAGCGAAACCTGTTATCGCCTCGACCAAGATGACTTGTACACTTCCGCCTTGCTCAATGCGAACGTGGTAAAGGCTCAGCTCAGCGAGAATACCGTGGTACGAGACAGTGCCGGTTGTGATCGTCACCTCGCTGCCGATTGGCACCGTGCGTTGAATGAGTGTTGCGATCTCGTTTGCCATTGGATAGTGAGGACTCAGTCGACCGCCACTAGCTCAAGATTGGCGACGGTTCGTCGTACTCTAGCGCGAATCCTTCTGAGGGTTGGTTGAGGCCTTCTTGCGTTTCCGCGAACAGGACTCTCCAGGGGCGACCGACTTGTCAGTGAAACCCCTCGAAGGGGCTACAGCAGTGACGGGGGTGAGCGCCGTCCCTCCTGCCGCTAGGTCTCCCCAACCAGCCGACGCCCCCCCGGTCGTCGCAGCCGACAAAGGCTCACAGAACATGCGTAGGGCGCCCGCGCGCCTTTCGTGGGTTGGGGGTGAGGCCATCCGCGAGCGCACGCCGCTCTGTTCCTAGGGTTTCCGGCTGTTGAGACTGGACTCCCTGGGGAGAGCGACGTGCGCATGTCGACGGTACTACGGATGCTGCTCGGCTTGTGTCGGGCCACGGTGATCACGGGGTGGACGCTGGACCGCTCGGGGCACCGCCTGACGCTGGTGGTCTGGGTTCGGTGCCGGGCTGATACCCCGGGGCGGTGTGGGCGTTGCGGGCAGCGAGCTTCCGGCTATGACCAGGGCGACGGGGCCCGGCGGTGGCGTCACGTCGATCTTGGCTTCAGCCGCTGTGATATCGAAGGCCCCGCACCTCGAGTGAACTGCACAGCGTGTGGACCGACGGTGGCAGCGGTGCCGTGGGCCCGCCACGACACCGCGTTCAGCCGGGCGTTCGAAGACGTCGTGGTCCATGACGCCATCCGGTCGAACAAGGCCAGCGCCGCCCGCCGGTACGGGTTGACCTGGCGGGCTGTTGACGGCATGTGCACCAGGTTGCTGGCCGAAGCCATGGACCGAGTCGATCTGCTCGAAGGGCTGATCGCGGTGGCCATCGATGAGGTGAAATCGAAGAAGGGGCAGCGCTACCTGACCGTCGTGTCGGACCCGTTCTCCGGGCGGGTGGTGTGGGTCACCGAGGGCCGCTCGAAGGCCACCGTCACCGCCTTCTTCGACGCCCTGGGCCCGGAGCGGGCCGCTCGCCTGGAGATAGTAACCACCGATGGGGCCGAATGGATCCGGACCGTGGTCGCTACCCGGGCCCCGAACGCGGAGATCTGCCTCGACACATTTCACGTGATGCAGTGGGCCACCAAAGCCTTGGACGAGGTCCGCCGAGACCTCTGGCGCCGCCTCAAGGGCAAGGCCGCAGCCAAGCCGGTCAAAGGACTACGGTGGCTCCTGCTGCGGAACTGGGCCAACCTCACCGTCGCCCAGCGGACCACCATCCGCGAGTTGGAGACCACCAACCGACGCCTGTTCCGAGCCTGGCTACTGAAAGAGGAACTGGCTGACATCTTCCGGATGCCGATCCGCCAGGCCCGCCGAGCCCTCGACGACTGGATCTACTACGCCTCGAGGTCCCGCCTCGAACCATTCGTGAAGCTGGCCCGCACCATCCGACACTACCGAGACTCGATCGAGGCCACCATCGAATGGGGCTTCACCAACGGCATCGCCGAAGCCAACAACTCCGTCATCGGCCGCATCCGCCGCAACGCCAACGGCTTCCACAACCCAGCCGCCTTCATCACCATGATCATGCTCGACCGAGGAGGCCTCGGCCCCGTCCTCCCCTGGACCCCATAACCACCCACGGCAGGCGCAGTTGGCCCATATTTGCGAGGTTCCGCGGCGACACGTGTGTGAGATCCTCTAGATCGGTGTTCATAGCGTGTTCAGATGACCGATCGCCGAAACCAGTTGGCAACGCAACGCGAGAGACCTGGAGCTCTGACCTGGTGAAACTGGCGGAGAGAGGGGGATTCGAACCCCCGGAACCCTTGCGGGTTCAACGGTTTTCAAGACCGACGCAATCGTCCACTCTGCCATCTCTCCACCGCCCAGATTACCAGCGACCGACAGGTCGAGCGGCCCGATTGGCCGGTACACGGCAGGACGCGAACCGGCCCCAGGGTTGAGCCCGGGGCCGGTGTCGCTTCGTCAGGAATGAGCGGACGGGCTGCGAAGCTAGTCTCGCGGGGCCCGGCCCGGCTGGGCCATGAAGGCAGGGGGTGTGGAGCCGCAGGTGGCGCCCGGGTGGTTCTCCGGTGTCACCATGAGCACGCCCTCGTAGGCATGGTCGGCCACGGCCGACTCGCACACGAACGACTCGCCGATGCGGATGCCGTGCTGGGTGATCAGCACCTGGTGGACCGGGAACGCATTGCCGGCGGTCACGTCAGGGTCGAGGGTCTCGAGGCCCCACGTGTCGGCGCAGACCAGCGCTACTCGGCGGTCGGCCAGGTAGCGGGCCTCGGCCAGATAGATCCCCGGCTCGGCCGGCAGGTACTGGGCCGGATCGTCGGTGAGGTGGGTCCAGCCGGTCCGGAAGATCGGCACGTCGCCGGGCCCGATCGGCTTGCGGATCCGCTGGCGGTACATCGCGTTCTCGATGTCGTCGATCGTGATGCGGTAGTTGGGGGTGAGCACCGGGTTGCCGTTGTACTCGAACACGTCGGCCCCGCCGTTGGCAACCTTCAGCCCGACGATGTCGAGGATGATGCCCCGGGTGACGATCGGGCCCATCGTCTCGTTGCCGAGGGCGGTAGTGCCCGTCGGCGTGGCGATGTCTTCGAACGTGAACCCGTTGTAGAAGGCGGTGGTGCGCTCGTCGTCGTCGGGGAAGGCGATCCCGATGTGGTTGAGCCCGTCGACCTGGGTGGCGATCTGGAAGGTGAAGTACCGGTCGAACCGCTCCTCGAACCCGATGAGGCGGTTGTTGTCGGGGGCGAACGGCGTGACGCCGGCCTGGATGCCCACGGGCTCGTAGCCCTCGGGCGGGCTGCCGGCGACCTTGGGGAACCAGTCGTCGGGGTTGTCGGAGAACCCTTCAACCGGGAAGCCGAGGGCGTACAGCCGCATGTCGTAGTTGCGGGGCGGACTGGACGGGAAGGCCGGGAAGTAGTTGAACATCTCCTCCCCCATCTGGTACGTGTGCACGGGCTTGCCGCGGTTGAGGATCTTCAGCGCCTCGGCGGTGTTGTCGGGCGTGAGCTCGTTCAGCGTGCCCCGCTCGTCGCCCGCGCCATACCGGCTGGGAGCCCAACCCCCGACGTCGTCGAAGGTGAACATGTCGTCGTTGTAGTCGCCCGACCCGCCACCGCTCGGCCGGCCACGATCGCCCCGACCCCGGCCACGATCGTCGTCGTCATCGTCTCGGTGGTCGGCACCGGCAACGCCGGGAAAGGCGGCCATCGTGGCCGCACCGGCGGCGCCGGCGGCTCCCAGCTTCAGGGCGTGACGCCGGCTCATCTGAGCGTGGCGCATGGCGAGTTCGTACTTCATCGATGTCCCCCTGATCGTTGTCACCCAGGCGGCACGCGGTCGTGCCGCCGGCATCTGGACAAGCAGGGACATTAACGGGCACGCACCCCCATCGCACATATCTCGCCGAAACTCGAGCAGCCGGATGCGACGAGGTCGACCAGCACCACGACGGCCCGAACGCCCCGATACGGGCTTCGCTGCGACGACTGCCGGGGGCGGCCCAAAAGAGCGAGGCCGGATCGCGCACGGGTGCACGTCCGGCCTCGCCAGCCCCACAACGGGCGATCACATCTGTTGGTGGTACGCACCGGCGACAGGCCCGATCGAACGAACGAGCCCACGAACCGGCCGCCGTGGCGAATCGCCACCGCCTGAACCCAATGCTAGCGCTGACCGAGCCGACCCGCCCGGCGACGACGCTCAGTCGACCCAGCGCACGTACTGGTGGTGCACGGCCGCCACGTGGAGGTGGGGCAGGCGGCGGGGCTCGCCCACCAGCTCCAGGTTGGCCAGGTACGGGGCGAGCTCCCGGAACACGGCCCGCATCTCCCACCGGGCCAGGTTGGCCCCGAGGCAGAAGTGGACGCCGTGGCCGAACGCGAGGTGGTAGTTGGGCCAACGGGTGATGTCGAACCGGTAGGGGTCGGTGAACATCGCCTCGTCGCGGTTGGCCGACGGGTACCAGAGACCCACGGTGTCGCCGGCCCGGATGGTGGTGCCGGAGAGCTCGAAGTCGACGGTGGCGGTGCGGGCGAACTGGATCACCGGCGACACCCACCGCATGATCTCCTCCACCGCTGCCTCGGTGCGACCCTCGGGGTCGGCGGCCAGTAACGCCGCCTGGTCGGGGTGTTCGAGCAGCGCCTTCACCCCGCCGGCGATCGAGTTGCGGGTGGTCTCGTTGCCGGCGCCGAACAGCAGCGTCAGATATCCGTGGAGCTGCTGCTGGGTGAGCGGTTCCCCGTCGATGGTGGCGTGCACCAGAAGGTTGGCAAGGTCGTCGCCGCCGTCGGGACCGGCGGCCCGCCTGTCGGCGATGATCCCCTCGAGGTAGTCGAACAGCTCGGCGCTCAGTCGCTGGCGGACCTCGATCAGGGTCTCCCCCGGTTCGGCGTGCTCCATGGCCAGATCCCCGATGAGGAGCTGGTCCATCATGGCCGACAGGCGGGGCCAGTCGTCGACCGGGAGGCCCATCATCCCGCAGATCGTGGCCAGCGGGACCGGCATGGCCAGCTCCGAGACGAGATCGATCGGTTCGGCCGAGGAGCGGGCCTTCGCCACGAACTCCTGGACGAACCGGGCGGCCAGCGCGTTGAGATCCTCCTCCAGCCGGCGCATGGCAGCCGGGGTGAAGCGACGCATGGTGAGCATCCGCATGTCGAGGTGGCGAGGGCGGTCCATGAAGACCATGTCGAAGGGCTCGTCGACGTCCCAGTCGTAGCGGTCGGCCCGCCACTCCCGCATCCGTTCCGACCGTTCCAGGCTGGTGTTGGTGGTGAGGCGGAGGATCGGCCCGGCGTTGGAGAACACCTCCGGGTGGGCCCCCACGGTGTGGATGTCGTCGTAGCGGGTCAGCGCCCAGAACGGGGGGAACCCGTCGCGCTCATACCAGTAGATGGGGGCCTCCCGGCGAAGCAGGTCCCACTCCGCCCACGGGAAGCCGTGGGCCACGTAGCGGTCGAGGGAGTGGATGTCGACCTCGTCGACCGAGGTCGGTGCTTCGGGGGCGACAGGGGCTGCGATGTCGGCCATGGTCCAGTGTTGTCGACCCGCATCGGCCGATGCCAGCGGACGGTGCCAGCCATGTATCCGGCTCGGTTACGACGAGGTGAGGTCCTTGTAGCGGGGCCAGCCGACGTTGCCGCCCGACAGGATCGCGCCGACCCGCTTGCCGACCAGTTCGAAGGCCTCGGCGCCGTACAGCACGGCGGCGATGGCCGACGCCCCGCTCGGTTCGACGAGCAGGTTGAGCCGTTCGAACAGCACCTTCATCGTGGCCGCGATCTCCGAGTCGGAGACGGTCACGAACCGGCCCGTCAGCTTGTTGGTGATCGGCCACGTCAGTTCGCCGGGGCTTGACACCTGCTGCCCGTCGGCGATGGTCGTCGGCACCCCGATGTCGACCCGCTGCCCCGCCCGGCGCGACCGGCGATGGTCGTCGCCAGCCTCCGGCTCCACCCCGATCACCTCGGTGCTGGGCGACAGGCGGCGGGCCGCGGTGGCCACCCCGGCCAGCAGCCCACCGCCGCCGACGGGGACGAGGAGCACGTCGAGCTCCTGGACCTGGTCGAACAGTTCGAGGGCGACGGTGCCCTGGCCGGCCATGACCGGGTAGGCGTCATACGGTGGGATCAGCACCCGACCTTCGAGCTCGGCGATGGCGGTGGCGATGTCGGCCCGGTCCTCGGTGTAGCGGTCGTAGCGGACCAGCCGAGCGCCTTCGGCGTCGGTGGCGGCGACCTTCTGGAGGGGGGCGTCATGGGGCATGACGATCACGGCGTCGGTCCCGGCGAGCCTCGCCGCCCGGGCCACGGCCTGTGCGTGGTTGCCCGACGAGTACGTGACCACGCCCATCGACCGCTCGTCGGCCGAGAGCGACCGGATCGCGTTGCTGGCACCGCGGAACTTGAACGAGCCGGTGACCTGGAGGCACTCGGCCTTGGCGAACAGCTTGGCCCCGGCCACGGCGTCGAGCCCACTGTGGGTGAGCACCGGGGTCCGCTCGACGACACCCGCCAACCGCTCCCCCGCAGCAACGACATCGTCCAAGCTCAGCATCACGCACCAGTGTGCCGAGACCGCTCGCGTCGAACACCCGCCGCCGGCGGTTCGGGCCCCGCAGAAAGCCAGTCTGGTTGTGGTGGGCGGCCGTCGGGGCTGCGCTGGGCTGCCGTGGGCTGGGCGGGCTACCGGCTCGGGGCGGGTGTCACCGTGGCCATGTCTGACGCGGTGGCAGGTTGGCGGCCAGGCAGCGGTAACTGCTCTCGGTGTCGCCCTGATAGCAGCCACCGGTGACCGCTGCTGCAGTGCGGTCGATGTACTCGACGCTCTCGGAGAAGTAGAGCACCATGGCGCCCCGGCTCAAGCCCTTGCCGAGCTCGTTCACCCAGTACTCGAAGCCGGTCGGGTCGGGCTCGCGGTCGAGCACCTCCCGGTAGACGAAGGTCACGAACTCGGCGTCGTTTCGCCCACCGGCGAGGTTGAACTCGGCGCTCGCGGCGAACGACCAGCTGATGTCGGTCAGCGGCACCCACGACGAGTAGATGCGGTTCCAGTACTCCCAGCCGTCGGCGTCGGGCTGACGGTCGAAGTAGGCGCGGTAGAGCCGGGCGACCTGGAATCGGTGCCAGTACTGCGGCCGGTCGTCGTCGAAGGCGGGCTCGTGGAGGACGCCACCGCAGCCGGGCAGCACCCGGAAGTCGAACCGATCCCGGTTCGCGCCGAGCCACCGGTCGAGAACGGCCAAGCCCTTGCTCCGATCGATCGGGCCGTCGTGAAGGAGGACGGTGTCACCGTCGCCGATCTGGTCGAGTCGGGCGAGCACGTCGGCTTCGGTTCGTCCGGAGGCGGGGTCGTCGAGCTGCCAGTCTCGGGTGTCGACGTCCCAGAGGCCCCAGTGGGTGCCGGCGGCGATCCAGTCGCTGTTCGGGAGGCCGACGCCGACGGCGACATCGTGGACCCGGGCGTTCGTCTCGCCGTAGGGCGGGCGGTAGCAGGCCATCCGCACGTTGCCCGCCGACAGGACGGCGTCGGTGGTGGCGGTGAGTTGATTGCCGATGTCGGCCGACGACAGCTCCGGGAAGTGCGGGTGATTCCAGCTGTGATTGCCGATGCTGTGACCGCGGCGGATCGTCTGGTGGACGGTGCCCTCACGACCGGCGATGCGGTTGCCGACGACGAAGAACGTCGCGGGCACGTCGTGGCGGGCGAGCATCTCGAGGAACGCCGGCGTACTCGGTCCGGGGCCGCCATCGAACGTGAGGTAGGCGACGGGCTTGGCCTGGAGCCGGGCCTCGTTGGCGGCGTCGGCCGGCGGGATCCCCCCGGCCAGGAACGCGCCGACGATGAGACACGCACTCAGCACCTTCCACGTCCACTGCCACACGCCACGCAGCGTAAGTTGCTACGACATGCATGTCCCGGGACCTACGTCCCGAAGGTGGCGGGCTACCCGCCGTGGCTGCGCCAACGCTCGCCGTTGAGTGGGAGCCGCGTTCACCGCTCAACATTGCGGCCGACCGTGCCGAAACCCCCTGCGAGAACCGTCGAGCCACCGGTAGGCTTGGCGGTTCCTGGAGAGGTGACAGAGTACGGCCGATTGTGCCTCCCTGCTAAGGAGGTGTCCTCGCAAGGGGACCGTGGGTTCAAATCCCACCCTCTCCGCTCATGAGACCCGCTCGCACCCCCACCGGTGGAGCGGGTTTCTGCATTGTCGGGCTCCGTACGACCGGATCGTCGGGGGAGCAATCCAACCGGCTGCTGGGAGCCATCCTGTGAGCCACGGGGACCTGGCGCTGGTTGTGCTGCCCCTCAGCCGTGGCCATGGGCACAGGAGTCGTGATGCCGATCCCAACCGTCCAGCGCAGCACTGACCTCGGCGGTTGTTGAATCAGTTCAATCAGTTCCCGCCGGAGGTGGCGCCCTCGAGGCCGTCCGCTTCGCTATGGGAGCCAAAACGTCGTCGGCCATGACCAAGATCCTCTGGAGCGGACGACGAGATTCGAACCCGCGACCCTCACCTTGGCAAGGTCGCGAGCCCCGTTCGGCCTGTTGGCGTGGCTGCTGTTCCGTGTGGTTCCGTCCGGCTGCAGTGCTGGCCTGTCCGGCTCAATCCAGTCAGTTAGTAGAGCGGTCTACTACGAACCGCCTTGTTCAGGCTGGAGCCCACGTTCGGAGGTGCCGTGTCCCGCCGCACCGGAGATCTGGAGGTCGAGGGAGGTGGCCCGCTCTCTGAACGCACGCACGTGGCGGTGCATGCGTCGACGGGCGGCGTCGGCGTCGCCAGCTCGGATGGCGTCGACGACCGAGTCGTGAGCCCGGGCCACCTCGCTCCGAACGGGAAGCGAGTTCACCTGTTCGATTTCCGTGCCGTCGTACACCGCGGAGGAGAGGGCGGACATGACCGCGATGAGCAGGTCGTTGTGGGTGGCATCGACCACAGCGAGGTGCCAGCGCAGATTCAGCTGTAGGTAGGCGCTCAGATCGTGAAGGTTCTTACGAAGGTCACGACCACAGGCGTCCAACGCGGAGAGGTCATCGGCTGTTCTGTGTTCCGCAGCGAGCGCTGCGCACGCCGGCTCAATTGCTTCGCGGGTCGCCAGCAGGTCGGGGAGGTGAATCTGTGCCCCGCGGATGAAGCCATCAATCGACCGCGTCACCAGTTCGCGATCCGGTCGACGGATGGTCCATCCTCCGTATCGGCCGACCCGGGGCGTGACGAGAGCCTCGATCTCGAGCATGCGAAGGGCCTCGCGAACGGTTCCGCGGCTGAGGCCGGTGTCCGCCATGAGCGCTCGCTCCGACGGCAGGACGTCCGACCCACGAGACCCACCGTACACCGCCCATTCGATTGAAACCTTCAATGGTTGACCATTAAGGTCCACACCGTGATCCGCCTCGCTGAAGATGCCAGACACCGATGACCGAACCCATCACCGAGCTACCGGTCTTCGCCCCCGAAGACGACGGATTCCATCGCCACCTCCGCGGTGACGACTGGTGGTTCACCGAGACCTCGTGGTTCTCGTTCCACCACGCGGAGCGCAAGCTGGGCGGGTGGTTCTACACCATGGCCAGGCACAACATCGGCACGGTGGCCGGCGGTGCGTGGGTGTGGGACGACTCGGCCCATCTGCCATGGGAGGTGCTCTACAGCACCAACTACACCGCCCTCGAACTCCCAGCCGACGCCGACCTGCGGGACTGCGAGCTTCCCACCGGGGTGAGCATTCGGGTCGAGGAACCGACCTTGGCCTACCGCCTGGGTTACGACGACCCGGGAAGGTTCACCGCCGATCTGCGGTTCGCTGCGGTGACGGCGCCGCGACCCCTTGTGGCGACCGGGTCGACGTTCGGCGGGGCCGCCCACTTCGACCAGATCGGTCGGGTGACCGGCACGATCGAGCTGCACGGGGAAACGCTTGACATCGACTGCTGGTCGATGCGTGACCGCACCTGGGGCCGGCGACCCGAGAACCGCCCCCGCCAGGCGGCCTACGTGACGGGAGCGGGCGACGGTGGAATCGGCTTCCTGGCTGTCACCAACACGCGCGACGGCACCGACCGGGTGTCGTACGGATTCGCCAGCCGCGAGGGAACCCCTCAGACCCTCGTCGACGGCGAACGCCGCGTCACCCGCCACCCGTCTCGAGGCTGGGTCGATGAGATATCCATCGAAGCCGTCGACGCCGTCGGCGAGTCGTTCGTCGTGACCGGCCAGTCCGTGAGCCGCATCTTCATCAACCGCCACAGCTTCATCGACATCAACAGCCTCATCCGCTGGACCAGGTCCGACACCGGTGAGGTGTGGTGGGGAGAAGATCAAGACATGTGGCCGGTACATCGGTGGTCGGCAGCCTCACGCTCAGGCGACTGGACCCTGAAACCATGACCCTTGCAGTCGAAGACCAACTCCGGCGTCTGGCCGACACGCTCCGGGAGGAAATCGGCCCAGCCGTCGGCGACGAGTACACGCGAACCCAAGCCTTCATGACGTCGGTGATCCTTCGGCGCCTCGCCAGCCAAGTGGAGCACGGGCCGCGCCACGCCGAATCCGAACGGCGGGACGTCCTGACCCTACATGCCCGCCTGGAGCCGATCCTGGCGGCCGAATCCGACCAGGTCACGTCGGCCTACGCAGCGGCGGAGGCGGAAGGCACCGTCGCCGCCCTCGGTCGGCTCATCCGTCAGCTCCATGCCGCCGACGGCGCACCGTCACGCGACGCACTCGACCTCATTCGCCCGGTGCTGCGTTCCGACATCGATCGACGCATGGAGATCGCCACATGAGCGACGACTCCGAGCTCGAAGCAATCATCGCCACCTACCTCCGCGACCGGCTCGAGGCCACTGGCACCGTACGCATCGAGGACATGGAGCGCATCGCTGTTGGCTGGTCTCATGAGACCTGGCTCTTCGACGCCATCTGGGCTGATGGTGGCGGCGAACATCGCCAGGGCATGTGCCTTCGGCGCGACCCAGGCAATGCGCTGCTCCGCGAGATGTCCGACCTGGCCGAGCAATTCCAGGTGCTGAAATGCCTCGAACCGACCGACGTTCCCACCCCAGCGGCGTACTGGTTCGAGTCCGATCCTGGTCCGCTCGGCGCTCCGGCGCTGCTGATGGAAAAGATGCCCGGTGAGTGCCCCAGCCCGTGGCGCCGAGCCGGGCGTGAATACTACGCAGCCGCCGCCGAGCGAGGCGTGTTGCCCGAGAGCTTCACCGATGCCCTGGCCGCCATCCACAACGTCGATTGGCAAGCCGCGGGGCTCGACTTCCTCGGGGTCCCCGCCGACACCCGCGACTTCGCCCAGAAAGAACTCGAGAAATGGCAGACGCTCATCGAGGAGTCGGGCCACCCCGGGCATCCCATCCTCGATGATCTCCGCGGCTGGTTGGAGGCCAACTCCCCCAGCACCGACAGCCGACTCACCCTGGTACACGGCGCCTACCGAACAGGCAACGTGCTCATTCACGACGATCGAGTCAGCGCTGTGCTCGATTGGGAGCTGCAGGTCATCGGCGACCCAATGTACGACGTCGCCTACATGCTCACCGAGCTCAACCGGGAAGGCACCGACCTGCTCTCGAACGTGGTTCCCCGCGAGCTCTTCTTCGAGCGCTATCAATCAGCCACCGGTATCGAGATCGACGAAGAGCGGTGCCGCTACTACCAGCTGTTGTACGCATTGCGGTCCGCTGCCTTCTGGATGAGCGCGGCCGGTCTCTACGCCGACGGAAGCAACACCGACCTTCGTCTTGCTCGAACCGAATGGTCGGTGACCGTCGCACTCGAGCGAGCCGCCCAGGAGCTGGGGTACTGAGATGGACGCCACGTTCTCCGCGGCAGCTGTAGCGTACCGAGATCAGATTCGGTCGTTTCTGTCCGATCATCTTCCCTCCGATTGGGCCGGCGTTCCTGCCCTCCCGGAAGCCGAGCGAGCCGACTGGCTCGAACACTGGCGCTCGGTACTGTTCGAACACCGGCTCCTCGCCCCTGAGTGGCCCCACGAATACGGCGGTGGTGGTCTCTCCATTGTCGAGCAGGCGATCGTCGCGGAGGAGTTCGCGCTCGCCGGCGCACCTACCGGCGTCGCCACCGACGTCCTGAGCATCAACATGATGGGGCCGACGTTCCTGACTTGTGGGACCGAGGAACAGAAGCGTCACTATCTCCCTCGAATCCTGTCGGGCGAGGACCGTTGGTGCCAGGGGTACTCCGAACCGGACGCCGGGTCGGATCTGGCCTCTTTGTCGACCCGGGCCGTCCTGGATGGCGACGAGTGGGTGATCAACGGGCAGAAGACATGGACGTCACACAGCCACCTCGCAAACTGGATCTTCGTCCTGTGTCGCACCAACCCCGAGGAACCAAGGCACCGGGGAATCAGTTTCTTGTTGTGCCCATTGAATCAACCAGGAGTCGAAGTCCGGGCTGTGCCCAACGCAGCGGGAGGCCGGGACTTCAACGAGGTCTTCTTCACCGACGCCCGGACACGGGCCGAGTGCATAGTCGGCGAGCCGAACGAAGGGTGGAAGGTGACCAACGCCCTGCTGACCTTCGAACGAGGCGGGGACGCCACGAGCGTTCCGGTCGTCATGCAGGCGCTGCTCGACAATCTCATCGAGTCCGCTGCCGGTGAGGGTCGCTTGGCCGATCCGCTCGTACGTCACCGACTGGCCGAGCTCCGCAGCCGGGTTCAGGTACTCCGTTTCGGCGGCTTGCGTTCGCTCACCTCGGCCCTCAACGAGGACGTGCTGCCGGGAGCGGCCTCGATCAGTAAGGTCAGCTGGACCGAGCTCTACCAGGACATCACCCTTTGCGCAGCGGAGATACTCGGAGCCCATGCTTGTGGCCATGAGGGCGTTGTCACCGATGTTCCGCTCCCCCCTTCGACCACCTCTGGGAACGACCCGGCGACCTGGCTGAATCATCTGCTGTGCGCCCGACCAGCATCGATCTACTCGGGAACGAACGAGATCCAGCGGAACATCATCGGCGAACAAGTGCTCGGGCTACCGAGAGAGCCGCGACGGGCGTCCTAGATCACTACCTGCAGATGAGCCAATCACTCCATCAAACCGATGTCGGCGTGGCGGGCATTCGTGGGTTTCGAAATCGTGTCGACTACTTCTTTCCTGCCAACAAGGATGCGCCCTCGCCTCCCGATTGCTCGTCGTGCACGGTCCCGGCTGGTACCTCGCACCAGTCACCGGTTCGGAAGGTCTGCGTCTAGGATGCGCAAACCAACAATCGAGCGCCCAGCAGCGGCTGGCGCGTTCGGGTAGAGCTGCGAACGAGAGCATCGTGTCCATCACCCTCACGTCCAATGGTCCGCACATCGTCCTGGTCACGATCGACAATCCCAGCAAGGCCAACGCCATGTCGCGAGACATGTTGGCCGACCTGGCCGAGGTCTGGGAGAACCTCGAACGCGACACCACGTGCCGCGCCGTGGTCTTGACCGGGGCAGGAGACCGTGCCTTCAGCGCCGGGGCCGACGTTTCCGGTGATCTGTCTGCGAGTGAAGAAACTGCAGCCACCATCAACCGAGCTCTGCTGAAGACGCGGGCGTTCTCCAAGCCGATCGTCGCCGCGGTGAACGGCGTCTGCCTCGGCGGCGGGATCGAACTGCTGTTGGCGGCCGACATCCGGTACGCCGTCTCGCATTCAACCTTCGGGTTGCCCGAGGTGAAGTGGGGTATCTATCCGTTCGGCGGAGCAGCGGCCAAGCTGGCAACCCAAATCGGGTACGTGCACGCCATGAACCTGCTGTTGACCGCCGAGAACATCGATGCAAATGAGGCCCTTCGGGTCGGGTTGGTCAACGAGTTGCTCCCGGCCGAGGACTTGATGGGCCGAGCGCTTGCAACCGCCGGGCTGATCGCTGCCAACAGCCCGATGGCGGTGCAGGCAGTGAAGCAGTTCGTGTCCAGCGGTTTGGCCGAGCAGGTCCACCGTCGTGAGACCCGAGAACAGGAGCTCGGCGATGCCGTGAGGGCCAGTGCTGATTTCCGCGAGGGCATCGCAGCGTTCAGGGAACGACGCGAGCCGGACTACACGTGAAGGCGTCGGTTCACGAGCGGGTGAGCTGTCATCCCGGGAGCGCTTCTAGCAGCGACTGATGGAACATCGTCAGGGCCGGCTCGTTTTGGCCTGCGACGATCGATTCGATCACGCCGGACTCCAGCCCTCGTTGCACTCCGGCCATGGCGGCGAAGTCCTCGTTGATGACTGTGCTGATCGTCAGATCAAGGCTGCGTTCCCAGTGCCCCAGGGCCGACTCGGTCGCCGGCAACTCCGGGAGATAGAAGTCGAGATCAACCGTGGACTTTCCGGGGTCGACTGGATCGGGGGAGATTCGCCACGTCTCGATGTGGTCGAGCTGCACGATGATGACCGAGCCCGGGAACAGGACATAGACGATGGCGGAGTGCGGCACCAGGTCCCATTCATCGGCTGGGACGGTGCGAAGCTTCTCGATCGTACGCCGCGGCAGGACCTCGCGTAGATGGGGCCCGAACCGCTCGGCGTGGCAGAGATTGGGCACGAAGATGGGAAACACGGTGTCGCGATGAAGCGTTGGAAAATGGTACCCCTCGAGGAAGGTGTCGATCACCAGCTTCCAGTTGAGGTCCAATTCGAATCGGTGCGTGCGCCAATGTTGGTGATCACCGAACTCCAGTGCTTCCAGTTCTGGGCCGAGGGGACCCATGGCCGGATCGGCGTGGGCCGCCTCGAGGCTCGGGGTGACCCAAATGAGCCCGTGCTCCTCGCTCACGGGAAGCTCTCGTAACCCTGGTCGAGGAACCGAGAGTTCAGGAAAGGACTCGTGGTCCGGTAGCCCGACGTGGGTCCCGTCGAGGTCGTAGCTCCATCCGTGGTACGGGCAGCTCATTCGCCGAGAGCAATGCCGGCCGTCGCCCACCACCTGCGCCCCTCGATGAGCGCACACATTGGCCAAGGCATGCACTTCGCCGTCGCCGTCCCGGGTCAGCACCAGCGGAACGGCCAACTGATCGCGGGTGATCTGTGAGCCGACCTCTGGCAGGTCGGCGGAGAGAGCGACCATCTGGGGAAGCTCGGTGAAGAGGGTTCGACGTTCCAGGGCCAAGTGCGCTGGATCGGCGTAGTGCGATGCCGGAAACTGGCCACCCTCGGTTCTCCACGGTTCACCGCGGTCGATGTGGTCGAACAGTTGCCGCATGATCGGCTCGAACGCGGCGCGATTGGCCTGACCAGAGATCATGACTCGAACCTAGTTCACGATGCCCGGCCGATCAGAACGAAGTGAACCGCCGATCCGTGCTGGACTAGACCAGAGTCGACCTCCATCGAGGGCCGAGGAGGAGCAGGAAGGGGGCAGCAGTGGGTGCCAAGGAGTTTCCGGATCGAGAAGAGGTCGAAGCCGAGCTGACGGAGTGGATTGGCACCACCTGGACCGATGAGATCACGGTCCGAGATTGGTGGGCGGCGATGGCCGACGCCCGCTACAGCTCGCCCTCTCTCCCGTCCGAAGCCGGAGGTCGCGATTGGCCCCACGACTTGTCGTCGCTGGTGCTGGCCACCTTCACCCGACATGAGGTCCTCGGACCGCCTGGCGGGCTCGGCTTGTTGTTGGCCGCCCCCACCATCGCCCGTCACGGAACGGCCGAACAAGTACGGCGCTATCTGCCGCCGATCCTCGATGGAACCGAAGGCTGGTGTCAGCTCTTCTCGGAGCCTCAGGCCGGTTCAGATCTGGCCGGTCTGCAGACGAAGGCCGAACGCGACGGCGATGAATTCGTCGTGACCGGCCAGAAGGTCTGGACATCGACGGCCCAGACGGCCGATCTGGCCATCCTCATCGCCAGGACCAGCCCCGACGCACCCAAGCACAAGGGCATCAGCTACTTCGTCATCGAGATGCGCCAGCCTGGCGTCGAAGTTCGACCGCTCCGAGAGATGACCGGTCGGGCGGTGTTCAACGAGGTCTTTCTCGACGAGGCCAGGGTTCCCGTGGCCAACCTGGTCGGAGAGCTCGACGACGGGTGGCGAGTCGCCAACACTACCCTCGGCTTCGAGCGGGCCGGTGCCGGCCACGGAGGGGCGACGTTCTCCGCTGCGTTGCCCGGCAGCAGCGCTGGCGATCTCGACAAGCCGGCCGCCTCGTTCGTCGGAGCCAAAGGACCGATCAATGGCGCAGCTGTCGGTCGTCGGCATCTCCATGCCCTCACCGAACTGGCCGTCGCCGCGGGGATGTCCTCGGATCCACTGGCCCGCCAGGCGATGACCAAGGTGCACATCGACCACCGGATCCAACGGATGATGGGATGGAAAGCCAAGGCGCGACCCAGCGATCGCACCGGGGTCGAAGCCAATCTGGCCAAGGTCTACAACTCAGCGGCGGTGGCCAACGGTCGAGACGCGGCCAACGTGTTGTTGGGTCCTGTCGGTCAGCTCTGGGAGTCAGATGGCGATGCCGGGATGTTCCAGGAGATGACGGTGTTCTCACCGGCGCCGCCGATCTACGCCGGGAGCGATCAGATTCAGCGCAACCTCATCGGTGAACGGGGTCTCGGCCTTCCACGAGAACCAGGGCCCGATCGAGACACCCCGTTCTCCGAGCTACCGAAGAACTGAGCGCTCGATTCACGCCAAGGTCCCGCTCGGCCCGCTCACCAAGGTGACAGGCCGAGCTCGGCCTCCCGTTCCGACATTCGTTCCAGGAGTTGGCGAAGATCACCCAGCGCCGGCAAATCGGTTCGCTGTGCGCAGACGACAAGCGCCGCCACCTGTTCGCTCAGCTCCGCGTGGACCTGGGCCAGCTCCGATGGCGCGGGGTAGGTGGCTTCGAGCAACGCATCACACGCCAGCAGAGCGTCGTCGAAGCCCTGCGTGTCTGAGGCGGCCACCAGGTTCGCATCGGTCGAGCTGACCCGGCGGAGGGTCGTGACGAGGTCGACACAGCCGGCATGCAGGAGCGGGCCGTACCGGTCGACGGCATCACCACATCGACGAACGATGCCAACGGCCGCCATGATCTGGTTACGGGTGAGGCCACGCGGTAGGTCGGGCAGTACCGTCTGTTCGAGCGCGTCGGCCACACCGACCAACAGCTCCGACGGTGATGGTTCGCTCATGCCGGCACCAATTGGTAGAAGCGGCGGAGGAAGGCACCGACCGTGGCTCGTCGATCGGCGTGGCGGAGATTGAGCGTGGAACGGTCGTGGAACGAGCGAGCCCCGGTGAGTGAAATCACGCTGTGTTTCGCCTCGCCGAATGCCTGGTACCAGCGCAGATGCTCGCGGTCGACGACTACCCCGGCCGCCCGCTCATAGGCAGCGAGGAAGGCCTCGAATTCCAGTGACCGTCGGGGGCTCCACAACTCTCGATAGACCCACCCGAGGTCTTCGATCGGGTCCCCGAGATGGGTCATCTCCCAATCAAGCAGTGCGGTGAGCTCGGGTCCTTCGTAGAGCAAGTTCCCGAAGCGGAGGTCTCCGTGGACGATCGACACGCGCTGAGCGGTTGGCGCGTTGGCTCGCAACCACTCGAAGGCCCACCGAAGTCCCGGCTCGGCGCCCAAACGTTGGCGCTCGAACTGGTCCTGCCACAGATCGAGTTGTGACTGAGCAGCGTCGGCCGGTGTGACAGGATCGAGAAACGAAAGATCGGCGGCCTGCCAGTCGAAGCGATGGAGCTCGGCCGCAGCCCGGGCCAGGTCCAAGGCCACCGAGCGGAGGTCGGCGTCTCCACCTTCGGCCCGGAGCGGCCGCATGCTGGGAGTCCCGGCGACGTGGCCGGTGACGAAGAATGGTTGGCCCAACCATTCACCCGACTCGTCACACCAAAGAGCCGCTGGCACAGGGACCTCGGACGAACCCAGGGCTGCGATCACCCCGAACTCCGGCGCCAACGAGGTTTCGAGCTGACCAGCGTCGGCCTTCAGCAGCATGACGCATTGCTCGGTTCTCCTCTCCTGTGACTCGATCCAACTGGCGACGAACGACCATGGCTCACGGGCGTTGCCGATGGAACTGATGGGCGCCACGTCGGTCACGACGGGGTCGGCCTCCGAGCCGAGCTCGGACACGAGGAACGCTGTCAACCCGGCGGTGAGTCGCGCTGCTCGGTCGGTTGGCGGCTTGCCGTCTGCTTCGCTGCTCATTCGAGGAAGGACCAGCCTTCCCGAGTGGGGGAAGCACACGCGTTGTAAGCGTTGGGATCGATCGGTTGCATCAGCCCGGTCGTCGTCTCCCCGTCGCAGGTGATTCGACACAGATGCTCGTCCAATCCCATCAGCGAGGCCCTGACCGCCGGTTGGTTCACGTCGAACACATCTCCTTCCACCAGCAACTCGTCGCCTGCGTAAGAGCCCTGGTGAATGTTCTTGTCCGGTGTACCGCCGTACATGCCACAACGGAGGTAGGCCGTTTGGTTGCCAATCCGTTCGTAGTGCAGATGCTTCACCTCGCCAGAGCTGAGCGTGTAGTCGACCTCGGCCTCGAGGAAGATCTTCGTGTCCTCGAAGCGAAAACGCCGCACGACGTTGTCGACTGTCCCGGCGCCCGCACGATCGTCGCCGAAGGGATAGAACACCTTGTCGCCCCAGATGGTGAAGTCGTTGAACGCAACGAAGCTGTTGCCGTTGACACCAACGTGCATTCGTCCCCCCATGGCCAGCTCGGGCCCGCCGACACCCCGGCCGACACCCCAGTGACGATCGCGGGTTCCGCGGCCCGAGCCAGGGGCGATGTCGATTCGCTCCCCTGCCACCTCCACCCAGCCGGAAACATCGCCGAAGCTCTCGAACCCGGTTGTGACGTCAGGGCGGCGACCGCGGGGGTAGCCGCGGTCGATCGGGAGGGTCGGTTCGCGGAAGACCTGGCGGGTGGTGTCGGTGAAGTCGAGCTCGAAGCTGATGTCCCACTCGTTTGGCTCGAGCACGAACCTCCATCTCCGCAGACCCTCGATGACCTCGGGAGCGATCGGCCCGAATCGCATGTCCATACGGTCGACCCCGAGCGGCCGGAATGCCCTGACCGTGCGGTGGATGCCGTTGTGGTTGACGATGGCGTAGGCCTCGGCCCGGTCCAGGTTGGGATAGAAGCTGCATCCGGTGGCGACGAGCACGCTCGACTCGACGTCATGGGCAACCATCCAGTAGCGCTCGTACGCCTTCGGGTCACTGGCCATCATGATCCGAATGGGGTCGATGGTCTGGTGGATCATGAAGTCGTCGATCGGTGACAGCGGGTACTGCTCATCGAAGTGCGGGCTGTCGCCAACGGTCAGTTTCGGCGTTCTGGGCGCTGAGGTTTGTTCAGCGGTTGGTTGCTCGGGGGTCATGAAACAAGGGCCTCTCGATGATCGGGATGGGCTATGGCGGCGAGTGCGACGGGGCGGTCTTCCAGGGGCACACCTCGCAGGTGGGCCACACCGTGTTCGGTGACGACCGTGTCGATGAGGTACCGGGGAACCGTCACGACGGCGTCGGCCGGAAGCCGGCGAACGAGGCGCGAGCGGGTTCCGCCTACGGCGCTGGAAGGAAGGGCGATGATCGAACGGCCCGACGGTGAGATGGAAGCGCCGAGGACGAACTCCGGTTGCCCGCCAGGGCCGGAAACGACGCGGTCACCGATGGTCTCGGCGTTCACCGAGCCGTCAGCGGCCACCTCTAGAGCCGAGTTGATGGCAACGAAGTTCTCGATGCGGGCGAGCGCAACCGCCCCGTGCGAGTACGACGATGGCACGGTGTAGATCTGGGAGTTTCGATGCGCCCAGTCGAAGGAGCGTTGCGTCCCGAGTACCCCCGTGACCACCATGAGCCCCCGATCGACGTTCTTGGTCGCCCCGGTCAGGGCACCGCACTCGACCAGATCGATCACCGTGTCGCCGACCATGCCACCGTGCAGACCCAGATTCTTGCGCTCGGTCAGCCTGCCGAGAATCGACTCGGGAATGGCGCCGATGCCGAACTGGAGGACGGCCTCATCGCCTATCTCCCCTGCGGCGTTGGTGCCGATGATCTTCGCCGTCTCGGTCGGTTCCGGCACCACCAGCTCGATGAGCGGATGATCGACATCGACCAGGAGGTCGATCTCGTTCCGCTCGATCTCACCGGCGCCGAAGGTGTAGGGCATCTGAGGATTGACCTCGGCAATCACCAGCGGCGCCGTCCGCAGTAGTTCGAAGCTGGCTCCGACACCGACTCCCATGCTGAACCGACCCTCGGGGCCTGGCGGGCTGACCTGGACCAGCGCAACATCGATGGCCTGAGGTCCGTCCGGCCGTAGCAGCGAAACGTACTGGCTGTAGCTGGCCGAGATGGTCGACAACACTCCCGCTTCTCGCATCGGGGCGATGGCGGCCGTTGGTTGAAGCGAGGTGAGCCGAAACGGTTCGCCGGGATGATCGAAGGGAGGAATCGGTTCGATCAGGTAGTCGGTGACCAGCTCGAGAGACGACCAACGATGGCGATGATCGTCGAGGGCCTGCACCAAGGTGGTCGGCACCGCACAAACGGGCGACAGATACACGCGGTCGCCGTTCTTGATGGCAGCCATGGCCGCCTCCATCGTTGCTGACCGACCCTGTCGACCGGTGTTCGCGGGCGGCAGTACGAGATGCTCCAACACTTGCTTGCTGGCCACTACTTGAGGGCGCCGTTCTGCTGTAGCTGGTCGACCTCGTCGCTGGAGTAGCCGAGGACTTCGGTGAACACCTCCAGGTTGTGCTGGCCGAGCAGCGGAGCGTGCCGTCGCAGACCATTGGGACCCGGCGTCAGCTGCCAAGGCACACCGGCAACAACGTGGGCGCCGGTGACCGGATGCTCGGGTCGAGCCAGCATGCCGAGCGCCTCCATTTGTTCGTTGCCATGCCAAACCTCCATGGGCGAGAGCGAGGGCATGGCAGCCACACCGGCGGCCTGCAGCTGGCGGCAACGATCCCACCGCGCCCCGGCCGAGGTCCACGCTCCGATGGCTTCGTCCAGTGCGTCCTCGTTGGTCTTGCGCAAGGCCATTGTGGCGAAGCGGGGGTCGTCGAGGAGAACTGGGTCGATGACCTTTGCGGCGCCAACCCAGGCTTCATCGGTGGTGCAGGCGATGGTGAGCCACTCGTCTTTGCCCGCCGCCGGGTAGCAGTTGTGGGGAGCCCACATCGCGTCCCGGTTGCCGCGAGGTTCTGGCGAAATCCCGGTGGACAGGTATTCCATCCACAGCTCGCCGACGCTGCTGGCCAGGGCCTCGACCATGGCGACGTCGATGCGGGCCGCCACTCCGGTCCGTCGCCGCGCCACCAGGGCGGAAACGACCGCCCACAGGGCGGTCAGGCCGGTGCAGGGATCGCCGACGGCCACGCCGGTCTCCAGCGGCGGGCCCGCGGCATATCCGTTTCCTGCGTACAGCCCGGAGAACGCTCCCCCAGCCGGGCCGTAGGCCATGTATCCGGCTGATGGGCCGGTCTGGCCGTAGCCGGTCAGCGACGCCACGACGATGTCAGGATTGATGGCCCGGACATCGTCGACACCCAGTCCGAGGCCGGCCATCACTCCGACTCCGAAGTTGTCAATCACGACATCGCTGCATGCGATCAGCCTTTTCACTGCCGCAAGGGCGTCAGGATGACGGAGATCGATGGCCACACTGCGTTTGTCGGTGTTGTAGTGCTGGAACATGGCGGCCGTGTTCGCCTCGACCGGCACGCCGGTGGGGGCGATCGGGAGCCGACGAAACAGACACAAGCGTTCGGGCGACTCGAGCCGAATGACGTCAGCGCCGAGGTGGGCCAGGTACTGGGTGCAGAACGGCCCGGCCCAGACCCAGGTGAAGTCGCAGACTCTGATCCCTTCGAGCGGCCGGCCAGCGGCACCTGCACCGTCAGCCGGCCCTGGAATGGCGTCTGGTCCGACGTCGTGCCATCCCTCGCCGTCGTGTTCACCCAATCCGGGGGCGTTCGTCCTCAACGACCACCATGGTTGATCGAGCTTGAACCCGGCACCCGGGACCTTGAGGCCGTCAGGGGTGTGGGCGAAGAACCCACGATCGGCGAACTGGCGACTCTCTTCGAGCTGGGCCATGGAGTTGACCAGCGTGAATGGAACCCGGGCGGCCTGAGCCGCCTCGTAGAACTCGTAGACATCCTGGGTCTTCAGCCAGTCGCCGAGGTAGAGATCGAGCAGGTCCACGTTGTCCTGCCGGCCTTCGAGGGTGGCGAAGATCTCCATCTCGGCCCACTCGGGATGCCCCATCAACTCGCGAAGTGTGTCCCAGTGAGATTCCTCGACGCAGATGATCTGGATCATCCCGTTGGCACAGGGGTAGATGCCCCACGGCAAGAGCGTCTTCACCCCGAGGCGAGAGGAATCGGTGTTCATGAACGAGGCGAACGTCGGCGCGGTTTCGGTCATCTTGGCTCCGGCGGCCATGCCGGAGAAGTCGACGAACCGGCCCGATCCGGTCCGATCGGCATGATCGAACGCCGCCAGCGTGGCGGCTGCGGCGCCATTGGCAACCATGAGAGAAGCGTGATGGCCGGGCGCCTTCAGCGGAGGCAGGTCCGGGTCGGTGGCCGCGCTGGGCGAGAGAAAGGCCCAGCTCGACGCATGGATGAGGTTGAGTTCCTCGGCCGCCAAGTCGGCATAGGGACCGGTCGCCCCATACGGCGTCAGCGACGTCACAACCAGGCTCGGTTTGCCGGCCTCGGCCAGCTCGGCGTAACTGAGGCCCCGAGCCGAGGCGTCTGCTGGCGTGAGTCCGTGAAGGACGATGTCGGCGCCTGGGACGAGCGCCCAGAGGTCTTCGGTGACCGATCGTTTGTTGGCGTTCAGCCAACGGTGGAGGTCATGGGGCCGATTCCTGACGAGATCCGACGACGTTTCGAACCGAATGACATCGGCGCCGAGGTCGGCGAAGAGCTTGCCCACCCACGCCGGACCTACACCGCTGCCGATCTCCAAGACTCGGATGCCGGCGAGGCCTCCTAGGTCTGATGTCTCGGTTTCAGAACCGGATGTTTCGAACACGGAGCGAGCTTGCCACACCGGTTCCCAGCATTTCGAGGACGTAGCCCAGCTCGACGGCCCGCACAGCGGCTGATCATCTTGTTGTCAACCCCCGACGACCCAAAAGGGCGCTGCTGTGGGCCGAGCTGGGAGCCATAGCCGACGCCGCGCCCCGACCATCGGCGACCTCGACCGACCAACAAGGCTGAGAAACTGGCGCACAGCGACTGCCACCGACCCGCTTCTCCCCGCCTGCTAAGGAGGTGTCCTCGCAAGGGGACCGTGGGTTCAAATCCCACCCTCTCCGCTCCTGAGACCCGCTCGCACCCCCACCGGTGGAGCGGGTTTCTTCGTTCATCGGCCGAGACACCGGTAGGGCCTTCAGCCAAGAGGTTGTCGGCCTCGGGATCGGGAGTGTCGTTAACTTGTTGACAGCACCAGGCGGCGGCGCACCGAGACGAGACTGGAAGGCGGCACCCTATGAGTGACGTCGAGCCAACCCCGATCCAACGAGCTATGAGAAGGACACGACCATGGATTCCGTGAACGTTCCCGACCCGAATCAGTCCAGCGACACGGACGTCGTGAAGGGCCCGGGCCAGGCCGCCGTACGGGAACTGGGGAGGGACGATGGCTGACATCGTGCTCGCCGTGGCCGCGAGCCACGCCCCCGGCCTCGCCGGCCTCTACGACGGGGCACCAGAGGAGACCAAGGCCGACGTCGACAAGATGTACGGCATGCTGGCCACCGAGATCGCGGCAGCAGATCTCGACGTGCTGATCCTCGTCGGCAACGACCACCTCGCCAACTCGCGAACCTGCGAGTACCCGGATTTCCTCGTCGGCATGGCGGAGCGCCACGAGGGCCCCTACGAGTGGTACAAGCCGTGGCTCAACTGCCGCGACTACACGCTCCAGGGACGGCCAGACGTGGCCGCAGCCATGATCAGCGGGATGGCCAGGCGGGGGGTCAAGTTCTTCGGTCGGCGGGAGAACCTCCGCTTCGACGACAACCTCTCGATCCCCACCGTGCTCTGCGACCTCGACCTGAACCGGGTACCGGTGGTGCCGATACTCCAGAACTGCACCGTGCCCCCCATCCCCGACCAGCGAACATGCCACGCCGTTGGCGCAGCACTGGGAGACCTCATCCGCAACGACCTCCCCGACGGGATGCGGGTGGGGCTGTTCGGCTCGGGCGGTCTCTCCCACGAGCCCGGCGGCGAGCGGTACTTCCACATCGACGAGGAGTTCGACCACTGGTTCCTCGGCTTGCTGGAGGCCGGCGATCACCAGGTGCTGCTCAACGAGGTGACACCCGAGCGCACCGAAGAGGCCGGGGCCGGCGGTACCGGCGAGCTGTTCGCCTGGTTCGTTGTGCTCGGCGCCATCGGCGAGCGCCCCTGCACCTCGTTGGGCTACACCGCGTACGACAACTTCAAGTGCGGCGTCGGCGCCGTCAGATGGGAGCTGTGATGGGCCTGGAACAGTTCGACCCCACCCTCGTCACCCACGACCTCATCCAGGACCTCAAGTGGGACGCCGACCTCCGGGCCGAGTTCGAGGCGGACCAGGCGTCGGTCCTCGATCGATATCCCCTCCCACCGGCTGAGCGCGCCGCTATCGACAGCGGCGACTTCCGCACCCTCTACGCCATGGGGTTGCATCCCTACCTCGGCGGGCAGCTCGCACGGCTGATGTACGGCAACGCTGCAGGACCCGACGCCACCCGTGCCGTGAACCGGCTCGTCGCCTCACTCACCGGTCAGGAGCGCCCCGACGACAAGACGACCACCTGATGGTGGTCCACCGCCTACCGGCCAGCGAGGAGACGGTGCGCGTCGGCATCATCGACGCCGCCCACCCACCAGTTCTCACGGTCGAGTCTGGCGACGAGGTCATCATGGAGACCTGGAGCCACTGGGGCGGGCAGGTGGCGCCCGGCATGGACATGGACGAGCTGCTCGCCCTCCGCGAAACGGTACCGATGGGTCCCCATTCGATCACCGGCCCCGTCCACGTGGCCTCGGCCGAACCCGGCGATGTCCTGCAAGTGGACGTGCTCGAGCTGCGTCCTGGCGAATGGGGCTTCAACCTCGCCCTCCCGGCCCCGCTCGGTCGTGGCGTGTTGGCCGATCGGTTCCCCAACGGGTCGCTCCGACACCTTCGGCTTGACCGCGACGCCATGACCACCGAGCTCGTTCCCGGTGTCGAGATCCCGCTCGCGCCGTTCCTCGGGATCATGGGCGTTGCGCCACCCGACGACGGCCCGCACTCGTCGGTTCCGCCCGGCCCGTTCGGGGGCAACCTCGACCTGTGCGACCTGCAGGTCGGCACCTCGCTGTTTCTGCCAGTGTTCCGGCCCGGCGCCGGCTTCTACGCAGGTGACGCCCACGCTGCCCAGGGCGACGGCGAGGTGAACCAGACCGCGATCGAGACGTCGATGGAGATCGCCCACCTGCGGTTGACCACACGAACGCAGGCCGGGTGGCCCTTCCTCGCCGACCTACCTGCGCTGCCGTGGGTCGAGACCCCGACCCACCTCGTCACCATCGGTCTCCACGAGGACCTGGACCAGGCGGTGCGGAGCGCGGTGGACTCGCTCGTCACCCACGTGAGCGTTCGCTTCGGCCTGGAACCGATCGATGCCTACGCCCTCGCCTCACTCGCCGCCGACGTGGAGGTGACCCAGGCCGTCAACGGAGTGAAGGGCGCCCACGCCCGCCTCGCCTGGGCCCACCTACCGCTGGTCCAGCCGTCCCGCTGAGGTCGGCGCTACCCCGCCACCCCGCCATCCCACTGGCAGCGATCCGCACGCAGAGTGCGCGTCAGATCTGCCAAAGCCGACAAGGCGACACCACTGGCAGCGATCCGCACGCATCGTGCGCGTCAGATCTGCCAAAGCCGACAAGGCGACACGATTGGCAGCGAATCGCACGCAGGGCGCGCGCAGGATCTGCCAGAGCCGGCCAGGCATCACGATTGGCAGCGATCCGCACGCAGGGTGCGCGCTAGATCTGCCAGAGCCGGTACGCGCGGGCCAACGCGTGGAGGCGGCTAGGCGAGGAGTGTGCGTAGCCAGGCGCCGGCTTGGAGCATGGCGGCGCGGCTTGGTGCGGCGGCGTGGGTCCATCCGAAGAACCCATGGGTCGCACCGAGATGGCGAACGGCGGCAGCCTCGACGCCTGCCGATGCGAGCGCATGGGCATAGGCCTCGCCCTCGTCGCGGAGGATGTCGTTCTCGGCGGTGATCACCAACGCCGGCGGTAGGCCGGCGAGATCGTCGGCCGCCAGCGGGGAGAGGCGCCAGTCATCGACGTCGGCGCTCGGCGCATAGTGGTCGTAGAACCAGCGCATGTCCGCCGAGGTGAGGAACGGTCCGTCGGCGAACTCCTCGTGTGAGAACAACGCCATCGTGGCGTCGAGCGCGGGATAGACGAGCAGCTGCGCTCTGAGCGCTGGCAGCGAACCACCCCGCATCTCGATCGCCGCTGCAGCGGCCAGGTTGCCGCCGGCAGAGTCACCGGCGACGGCGAGCCGCGCCGGATCCACGGTCGGATCCGCTCCTCCCAGCAGCTCGGACGACGCCGCAACCGCGTCGTCGAACGCGGCGGGAAAGCGATGCTCGGGCGCCAGTCGATACTCCACGCTGAACACCGTCGCACCGGACGAGTCAGCCAGGTGCCGGCACGGCCCGTCGTGGGTCTCGCGGCTCCCGAGAACCCAGCCTCCCCCGTGGAAGAACACGATCCCGGCGCCGGTCGCGTCGTGGGGCGTGTAGCGGCTCACGCGTCGGCCGCCCAGGTGCAGCTCCGCGAGCTCGGCCATGTCGGGACCGGTGGGTCGCGCCGCAGCACCGGCGGCGTGGGCGGCTCGGGCCTCGGCGACCGTGCCGTTGGCGAGGTTCCGCCGTGGGACGGAATCGATGACAACTTGGACGTCGGGATGCAACGACATCCCCCGAGTCCAGCACCTCGCAGCCGAGCACCCGATGATCCTGCTCAGGTCCGTCGGGCCGTCCGCTCGTCTGGTGGATGAAGCCTCCCCATCCGGGACGACGACGACCTCCGATCGGCGATGGCCACGCTGACCTCGAACGAGTGGTGACCGCTCTCCAGGGACGAGCGGCCCCGCACCTACGATCTCGCCATGAGCTACAGCAGCATCCTGTACGACAAGTCGGGCCCGGTGGCGACGATCACGCTCGATCGTCCCGACAAGATGAACGCGCTGAGCCTGGAGCCCGGCGGGCTGCTCGAGGAGTGGGCCGACGCCTGCGGCAACGCCACCGACGACCCCGACATCCGAGTCGTGGTGATCAAAGGGGCCGGTCGCTGCTTCTCCGCCGGCTACGACATCGCCGGCAGCTTCGACCAGCTCGGGGCTCCGGTGGACGACGACTTCTACCAGTTCATGGCCGACCACGTCGATCGCTACTTCCGGGTGCTCTGGGAGAGCCCGAAGGTCTTCATCGCCCAGGTACACGGCTTCTGCCTGGCCGGCGCTGGTGACATGGCCGCCTTCTGCGACCTCACGGTGGCCAGCGACGACGCCGTGTTCGGCTACCCCGCCGTCCGATACGGGGTGCTGCCCACCACGTTCGTGTGGCCCTACGTGATCGGCATGAAGAAGGCCCGTGAGCTGGCCTACACCGGGAACATGATGGGGGCCGACGAGGCCAAGGTCCACGGCCTCGTCAACCGGGTGGTCCCCGCCGACGAGCTCGACGCTGCGGTGGCCGAGCTGGCCGACTCGATCTGCCAGGTGCCCGCCCTCACGATCCGGCTGACCAAGCAGTCGGTCAACAACATGTTCGAGATCATGGGCATCCGCCAATCGATCCAGCAGAGCCGGGAGCTCGATCTCCACGTCATGAGCTCGCCACCGCCGGAGATGCAGGAGTTCTTCGACATCGTCGAACGGGACGGGCTCCCGGCTGCGCTGGCCTGGCGCGACCGCGGTCACAACCGGTCCGATGCGGCCGGGCGCGGACTGCGAGCCCGTACCTACGACTGAGCGACCGAGGTCGTCGCCGACCGGTCATCGCCGACACGACGCCGATGCCAACGCCGGCGCCAACGTCGACCTCAACCTCGACCTCGACCTCGATGCAAACGTGATCACCCCGGCCGCAACGCGGCCCAGAACCGCTGGCCGATCTCGTCGGGATCGGGCTGCTGCTCGCCCTGGAGCAGGGCGACGGTGGTTCCGATGATCATCGCGAAGGCGATGTCGGCCGCGGCGCCGATCCCGAGGTCCTCGAGGAGGGAGGCGGCACGGTCGCCAAGGCGCCTCTTGCTCGCCTGATTCTCGGCACTGATGAACGCTGCATGGACGTGGCTCTCCACGAACAGAAACTCGTGCGGGTGGGCTCGGGCGTACTGCCAGGTACGCCGCCACAGCGCGAGGAACCGTTGCCGTTGCGTCGAGCCGGGGATGTCGGCGTCGTAGAGGGGGGCCATGTCGGCGAGGATCGACGCAAAGAGATCGTTGGCGAGCGCGGCCTTGTCGGGCCAGCGCCGATAGAGCGTGGCCACGCCGACGTCGGCGTTCCTGGCGATCTCGTCGACCGTGACGCTGCCGTAGCCGGTCTCGCTGAAGAGCATGAGCGCGGCTGCCCGGATCCGGGCTGTCGTATCGACCTCGCGGGGCTCCCGTGCGTCGGCCACGGAGGCAGGATACGGGCCAGCGCTCCCTCGGTTGAAACAGCGATCACCGGCCCTACCGGAGGATTTCCTCCGGTGGACGGAGCATTTCCTCCGCCGTCGTACTAGGTTCGCGGCCACGTCGAAGCTTGAGGTGCGCGGTGGCCAGATTCAGATCCACGATCAACGGGGCGGAGACAGCGTTCGAGATCGACGGTCACGAGTCGGCGACCGAGGTGATCCGCGAGCAGCTCGGCCTGACCGGCACCAAGCTGGTCTGTGGGGGCGGCGTGTGCGGGGCGTGCACGATCCAGCTCGACGGTGAGCCGGTGGCCGCCTGCCTGACGCCGGCAGCAGCCATGCGAGACAGCACCGTCGTCACCATCGAGGGCGTGGCCGACGGAGACGAGCTCCACCCGGTGCAGCGGGCGTTCCTCTTCCACGACGGGTTGCAGTGCGGCTACTGCACCCCTGGCTTCGTCGTCGACGCTGCCGCATTCGTCGACCGGTGGCGATCCGAGCACGGCGACACCGAACCCGACCGCCACACGATCGCCGATGCGCTGGCCGGACACCTGTGCCGCTGCGGCGCCTACGAAGGCATCTACCGAGCCGTCGCCATGGCGTGCCGGGGCGAGGCCGACAACGACCTCCCAGCACCGCGGGTCGACGGTCGAGAGAAGGTCACCGGCGAGGCGGTCTACACCGCCGACCGCCACCCGGACGGTGCGCTCGAGGCGGTCATCATTCGATCCCCCATCGCCGCCGGCACGGTCTCCCCCCTCCCGCCGGGCGCGGCCGAGTTCCTCGTCGACCTGCTGGGCGACGATCGGAAGGTTCGGTGGGCGGGCCAGCCGATCGCCGCGGTCGCCGGCTCGAGCCTGCACGAAGCCCGAGCGATCGCCGCCGGCCTCCCGCTGCAGATCGCAGAGGAACCGTTCGTGGTCGATCCGGAGCGAGCCAAGTCCGACGATGCCCCGCTCGTGTATGCGGACCGCCGGGCCCGCCGGTCGGCGGGCAACGCGGCGGAGGGTCCCGTCCTTCCCGCCCGGTGGTCGGGCAACGTACGCGGACCGAACCCCACCCCGTTCCTCGGCACGCTCGCCAAGCGGCGGATCCGTTCGGCCCGCAACCGGGGCGCGGCCGGCCTCGTCGAGCTGACGGTCGGGACCGCGCCCCAGATGCACACCAGCTTCGAGCCGCACTGCAGCGTGGCCGACTGGTCGGACCCCGATCTGTTGCGTCTGTGGACCAGCACCCAGGCCGTCGACCATGTCGCCAGCGAGTTGGCGGAGCAGTTCGGTCTTCGGGCCGACCAGGTCGAGGTCATCGCCGACTACATCGGCGGCGGGTTCGGGTCCAAGCTCCCGGTCACCGTCGACATGGTGGCGGCCGCTGAGCTCAGCCGCCTCGCCGGGCGGCCGGTGCGGCTCGTGCTCGACCGGCGGGAGGAACTGACGGCCACCGGCAACCGCCCCGGCAGCAGCACCGACATCTCGATCCTCGTGGCCGACGACGGTGACATCGAAGCGCTGATCGTCGACGCCGAGAGCCACGCCGGTACGGCCATCAACGGCATCTACGGCGCGCTGTGCATGCTGGTCTACGACCGATCACCCCGGCTCGCCCGCGACGCCGACGTGGTCACCAACGCCCCGCCGGGCACGCCGTTCCGCGGTCCTGGCGGCCCGACCTATGCGTGGGCCCTCGAGCAGGCGGTGGACCAGGCCGCGCACCAGCTCGGACGGGATCCGATCGCGCTCCGCCAGCAGTGGGACGGCAACGAGCGGCGCCAGGGCCTCTACCGGTGGGCCGCCGATCTCGACGAATGGCAGAACCGACAACCGGCCGGATCGGCGACCGGTCGATATCGGCGCGGGGTCGGCGTGGCCGCCGCCAACTGGCTGTACATGGTCGATCCCGACACCGAGGTCGTCGTCAGCATCGAGGGGGGTCGGCTGGTGGCCACGACCGCCTGCCAGGACATGGGCACCGGGTCGAAGACCGTCCTGGCCCGCGCCGTCGCCGGGGTGTTCGACGTCGAGCCCCACGCAGTGGTGATCCGGATGGGTCACGCCGGCGGGGCCCGACCGCACGGGCCGACATCGGGCGGATCCCGAACCACCCCGTCGCTGTGGTCGACTGCGGTGGAGGCGACCACGAAGCTCCGCGACGAGATCGGACCCGACCTCACGACCGCCCCCGACGGCGCAACGGCCAGCGCCCACCGAGGCGGCGACGACCGGATCCGACCGGTCCCGATCACGGTCAGCGGAGTGCAGATCGGGCACGGGTTCTCGGGGGCCGTCCACGTCACGGAGGTCGAGGTCGACACCCTCACCGGTAAGACCCGGGTGCTCACGGTGCACGGAGGGATCGCCGTCGGCGCGGTCCACGCACGAGAGCTGGCCGTCAGCCAGTGCGAGGGCTCGATCATCCAGGGCGTCGGCCTCGCCCTCTACGAGAACCAGATCCTCGACCCGCACACCGGCCAGACCCTGACCTCCAACCTCGAGGATTACCGCATCCCCCAGCTCGGCGACGTGCCCGAGATCACGATCCACTTCCACGAGCCCGGCTGGGAGCACGTACCCGGTGGTGGTGTCGGGCTCGGGGAGGTCTCGACCATCAGCCCAGCGGCATCGGTGGCCAACGCCATCTTCAACGCCACCGGCTGGCGCCCGACCCATGCTCCCGTTCGCCCCGACCGACTCCTGGCAGGCCTCGCATGATCGACTTCCCCGAAACCATCGAAGGCCTCACCATCCCCGACGGAAGCGTGGCCCGAGCCGGAGGCACCGACCTCCAGGAACGGCTCCGGGCCACGAACGCAGCACCGCCAATCGTGGACCTCACCGGCATTGCCGGCTTGGCCGGGATCCGCAACGTCGAGGGGACCGTGCGGATCGGGGCTGGGACCCGCGTCGCAACCGTCGCCCGTGAGCTGGCCGATTCCCATCCCGCGCTGGCGATCACCAGCGGTTCGCTGGCCACACCGCAGATCCGGGCGCAGGCGACGATCGGCGGCAACCTGACCCAGCGCACGCGCTGCTGGTACTACCGCCACCCGTCGCTCGACTGCTACAAGTCGGGCGGCGGCACCTGCCCGGCGAGAACGGGCCGTCATCTCTACGGTGTCGTCTTCGACAACGCCGAGTGCGTGCATCCCCATCCGTCGTCGATCGCGATGGCGCTGCTCACCTACGACGCTGAGGTCGCGCTGGGCGACGGCACCGCGATGTCGATCGCGGATCTCCTGGGCGACGGTGTCGACCCCACCCGTGACCATCACCTCCCCGCCGGTCAGGTCATCGCCTCGATCGACCTCCCGGCCACCTGGCCCGACGAGCGAGGCGCCTACTTCCGGTCGATCAGCCGGTTCGAGGCGGAGTGGCCGCTGGTGGAGGCCGTGGCCCGAGCCCGGTTCGACGACGACGTCGTGGCGGAGTGCGGGCTCGGACTCGGCGGTGTGGCGACGGTGCCCCGCCGTCTGGACGAGGTCGAGGCGTTCCTCCGGGGTCGTGCGCTCGACGGTGAAACCATCGCAGCGGCGGCCCGGGCAGCGACCGCCGGCGCGAACCCGCTGCCCGAAACGGGCTACAAGGTCGGGCTCATCGCGGCGACGGTGACCGAAACCCTCGAGCGATTGCGCCGCGCCGCCGAAGGTCGGCGCTGAGCCGGCGCGACGAGTTCTGCTTCGAGTCGCGCCCAGCCGGTCACACCCCCTCGGCCGGTCACACTGCCTCGACCGGCGACGAGGCGGCAGCCGGTCACACGGCCTCGGAGGCGACGAGGTGTCAACCGGTGACGAGGCGGCAGCCAGTCACACGGCCTCGGCTGGCGACGATGCGTCAGCCAGTGACGAGGTATCGGCCGGTGACGAGGTATCGGCCGGTGACGAGGTATCGGCCGGTGACGATGCGTCAGCCGGAGTCGGGGACGCCGCGGCTGGGGCTGGGGCCGGGGGTGCCGGGGTTGTGGCGGTAGCCGTCGGCGCTGGTGGGGTGAACGTCGGGTTCGCGGCGGGCACGATGGGGGCGGCATCGGCCGTCGGCAGGATGAGCCACATGAGCGGGTAGAGGAGCGCCCCCGAGCCGGTGGCCAGTGTGAGGACCACGAAGCCGATCCTGACGATCGACACGTCGATACCGAAGTAGTCGGCCAGCCCGGCGGCAACACCGCCGATCATCCGATCGTCGCCTCGAACCAGCCGGCGCTGGGGAAGGGCCGAGAGCGGGGGTGTGGTGGAGGTGGAAGTAGCCATGTGGTTCATGGTGAACGACATGGGTGCCGACCGGTATCGGGTCTGTCCCCGATCCAACCCTGACCTACCCTGAGCGGCCGAGCTCAGCGCCGGTGGAGGAGCCGGACCGTGGCGTGGGTGCCGGTGCCGACCGTGCTGTCGAGGTCGAGCGAGCCGCCCATGGCTTCGGTGAGGCGGCGGGCGAGCACGAGGCCGAGGCCGGCGCCACCCTCCCGACCGGCGTCCGCTCCGAGCCGGTCGAACGGCACGAACAGTCGGGCGAGGAGGTCGTCGGGGATGCCAGGTCCCTCGTCGACCACGTGGATGCTGGCGCACCCATCGCCCGCTTCGGTGTCGACCCGCACCACCGTGCCCGCAGGCGAGAACCGGAGCGCGTTCGACACGAGATTGAGGATCACCTGCCGCAGCCGGCGCCGGTCGGCGTGCACCGCCACCGACGGTCCACCGCAGGCGACGGCTATCGAGCGCTGCCTCGCCAGCGGTCGCATCAGGTCGACGGTCACCGAGACCACGTCCCGGAGGTCGAGCTCCTCCAGCTCGATCGGCATCGCTCCGGCCTCGACCCTGGCGAGGTCGAGCACGTCGTCGACGATCGACAGGATGTGGGCCGCCGCCACCCCGATCCCGTCGAGCGCCTCGTGCCGACGCTCGGGCGACAGGTCGAGTGTTGTCAGGCTCTCGGTGAAACCGGTGATCGACTGCAGCGGTGTGCGCAGCTCGTGACTGAGCGCGGTCACGAACTGCGACTTCGCGTGGTTGGCCCGCTCCGCGCTCTGCCGGGCGAGGTCGGCCTCGTGGTGGGCTTCGCGCTCCCGGGCCACCCGATCGTGGTCGACCGCGATCGACGCGAGGTGGCTGAACCGGCGGACCAGCTCCTGCTCCCGCTGGTCGGGCCGGTGGGGGGTGCGGTCGTAGACGGCGAACGTGCCGACGATCTGCGACCGGGACCGGATCGGGCTCGACCAGCACGCACCGATGTCGTGTTCCTCGGCCAGGTCCCGGAACTGGACCCAGCGGGGGTCGCACGCCACGTCCACTGCGACCACCGGCTCGCCGAGGTAGACCGCGGTGCCGCACGATCCGGCCAGTGGGCCGGGGGCGAGACCGTCGATGGCGGCCGAGTACGCAGCGGGGAGCGACGGCGCCGACCCGTGACGGAGGACGCCGTCGTCGAGGAGGAGCACCGAGCAGCGGCTCGCCGGTATCAGCTCCTCCAGCGCCTTCACGATGCTGTCGAGCACGCCGGGAAGCGCAGCCCCCGCCGCGAGCTGCTCCATGACCTCGGTCTGACGGTCGAGGACGGCGGTCACCTCGTCGCCGGAGAGGACCCGCACGCTCATCGCCCACCTCCAACTGCCGCCACACCCGAGCTCCTGTCGCCGACCCGCACGTTCATCCCTCCCACCGGTAGCCGACCGCCCGCACGGTGCACAACCGCTGCGGCCGACGGGGATCGTCCTCGATCTTCTGCCGGAGCCGGTACACGTGCTCGGTGACGGTGGCCGTGGTCTGCCACCCGGCGTTGCTCGACCACACCGCCTCCAGCAGCTCCTCCCGGGTGCAGGCCCGTCGGGGGTGGTCGAGGAAGTAGGCCAGCAACTCGAACTCCTTGGCCGCCAGTTCCACCGGCGAACCGTCGACCCAGACGTCACGGGCCGCCGGGTCGAGCTCCACTCCGGTGCCCTGGGGTGCGAACGGGGCGGAACTGGTGGGCGCGTACTCGACGGTGCGACGCAGGAGCGAGCGGGCGCGAGCCGCCAGCTCACCGGGGGAGAACGGCTTCACCAGGTAGTCGTCGGCGCCGAGGTCGAGCCCCACGATCCGGTCGGTCTCGCCGTCCCGACCCGACAGCACGATGATCGGGAGCCGGAACCGGCCGACCCGCTCCTCGGCGGTCCGCACCCGGCGGAGGATGTCGAGGCCGCCGATCCCGGGGAGCGACAGGTCGAGCACGACGAGCGACGGCGGCTCGGCCTCGATCACCCGCAACGCCTCCAGACCATCCCGGACCGCCTCGACCTCGAACCCGTCGGCCTCGAGCGCCCAGGTGACCCCGGTTCGCACCCCCTCGTCGTCGTCGACGACCAGCACTCGACGCTGCTCCTCCACACCAAGAACGTAACGCGAGAGTTGAGAAAGAGTTGAGGCGACGTTGTCCCTCGCCCCAGACCCGTTTCCTACGGTCGACGGAGACCAAGCCGAGACCACCGACCACCACGAAGGGGACCGTCGACATGACCGACATGAAGCTGGCGCTGTACCTGCCCAACTTCCGAGACGAAGTGACCATCAAGGAGCTCGAGGACCTGACCAACCTGGCGGAGGATCTCGACTTCGACTCGATCTGGACGCTCGACCGGATCGTCGTACCCGACGCGTCGGACCGCGAGGAGCTCCAGTACTCGTTCGGGATGATGAGCGAGTTCCCCAAGCAACTGCCGGTGTCGGCCAGGGGTCAGTGGTTCCAGGGCTGGCCGTTGATCCCGTGGCTGGCGGCCAAGACGTCGAAGTGCCGGATCGGGATGAGCATCACCGACACCCCCTACCGCGCCCCGGGCGTGCTCGCCGCGGAGATCGCAACCGTCGATCACCTGTCGAACGGCAGGGTGAACGTGGGTGTCGGCGCCGGGTGGATGCCGGAGGAGTTCGCCGCCGCAAGCGCCTCCCACATCTTTCCCAAGCGCCACACCCACGTTCGGGAAACGATCGAGATCATGCAGGGCATCTGGACCAACGAGCTGTTCGAGTACCACGGCGAGTTCGCCGACTTCGACCTCTGCGGTTTCGGGGCCAAGCCGATCCAGGATCCCCACCCGCCGATCTTCTTCAGCGGGCTCAAGGACCCGAAGCGGTCGGCCAACCGGATCGCCAAGTACAACCTGTCGGGCTGGATCGGCATCCAGGACACGCCAGAGGAGCTGGCCGAGTGGCGGGGCCCGATCCAGCGGGAGCTCGAGGAGCTCGGCAGCCCCGACGCGATGGACGACCTCGAGCTGTGCAGCATGTACTGGTTCGTGATCACCGACGAGGAGACCGACCAGGCACCGGCCGGCAAGGCCAGCAACATCCTGGCCGGAACCGCCGGGCAGATCACCGACAACCTGAAGCGACTCAAGGAGGCCGGCTTGACGATGCCGTTGATCTGGCCGCCGTTCCAGGACGTGCCGGTGTCGAAGACCCTCGACGATCTCAAGGTGCTCAACGAGGAGATCATGCCAAAGGTGAACGCGAGCTGAGATAGTTCTCCTGAGGCAGTTCGGCTGAGACAGCTCGGCTGAAAACAGCTCGGCTGAGACAGTTCGGCTGAGATGGCTCGGCTGCGCGGTCGAGCGATGACGCAGCGATCATCGCTCGACCGCACGGCGCGAGCTGTGGACGCGGCCGGCGAGGGCGAGGAGACGTGATGAATCTGGCGGTGTGGGTGGCTCGACACGGTCGCCGGTGGGCCGATCGCCCGGCGGTGGCCGAGGGGGAGCGGGTACACGCCGACTGGCGCACCTTCGCCGCCCGGACGGCGGCGATCGCCGCCGGGTTGCGCCACGACCACGCCCTCGGACCAGGCGACCGGGTGGCGATCCTCATGCGCAACCGGCCCGAGTACCTGGAGGCGCTGTTCGCCATCTGGCACGCCGGGCTCGTGGCCGTCCCCGTCAACGCCCGCCTCCACCGCGACGAGATCGCCTACATCCTCGACCACAGTGGCTCCACCGTGGTGGTGGCCGACGACGACCACGCCGACGACGTCGACCCGCTCGTCGGTCAACTGGCGAAGCTCCGGGCGGCGGTGGTGGCGCCCGGTGACCGGTGGGACCGGTTGGGAGCGGCGACGCCGGCTGCGCTGGTCGACCGTCGACCGGACGACCCCGCGTGGCTCTTCTACACGAGCGGCACCACCGGCCAGCCCAAGGGCGCCACCCTCAGCCATCGCAACCTGCTGATGATGTCGCTCAGCTACTTCGCCGACATCGACCCGGTCGACCCCGGCGACGCCATCCTCCACGCCGCGCCGATCTCGCACGGTTCGGGGCTCTACGGGCTCCCCCACGTTGCTCGGGCGGCCACGAGCGTGCTTCCCGAATCGGGTGGCGTCGAGGGAGCCGAGATAGCGGCGCTCCTGCAGCGCTGGTCGGGCCTGTCGTTCTTCGCCGCCCCCACGATGATCAAGCGGCTGACCGCCGACCCGGCGATCACCGGGACCGACCTCGGCAACCTGAAGACGATCATCTACGGCGGAGCCCCGATGTATCTCGCCGACCTCGACGACGCGCTCGATGTGTTCGGGCCCCGCCTCGCCCAGATCTACGGTCAAGGCGAATCGCCGATGACGATCACCGCGCTGTCGAAGGCCGACCACGCCGACCGCGACCATCCCCGGTGGCGCGACCGCCTACAGAGCGTCGGCATGGCCCGAACCGACGTGGAGGTGCGCGTCACAACCGACGAGGGCGATGGAGGCGGGGGCGGGGGCGCTGCCGGTGCCGGTGCCGGTGCCGGGAGCGAAGTGGCCGGCGTCGGTGAGATCGGCGAGGTCGAGGTTCGGGGCGACGTGGTCATGGCCGGCTACTGGCAGCAGCCCGAGGCCACGGCCGAGGCAGTGCGAGATGGGTGGTTGCGGACCGGCGACGTCGGCAGCTTCGACGCCGACGGCTACCTCACGCTGCACGACCGGTCGAAGGACTTGATCATCAGCGGCGGCATGAACATCTATCCGAGAGAGGTGGAGGAGGCGTTGCTCCTCCACCCGGGGGTGGAAGCGGTGTCGGTGGTCGGCCGGCCCGACAGCGAGTGGGGCGAGTCGGTGGTGGCGTTCGTGGTGGCCGCCGACCCGGCGGCACCGCCGGGAACGTCGGATCTCGACGATCTGTGCCTCGACCGCATCGCCCGCTACAAGCGACCGAAGGACTACCGCTTCGTCGACACGCTGCCGGTCAACAACTACGGCAAGGTCGTCAAGCGCGAACTTCGTGAGCAGCTCCGAGCCGAAGCCGGGCCCGGAGCGAACTGACGTCGCCGCCGCGTCGCTCGGCCTCCCCGTGTCCGCTCGCCGAGCCCGGGGGTGGGTCGAACGAGCGCCAGGTCCGCACACTCCGGTGTCAGACACCGGGGTGTGCGGACGTCGCGGGCTGTCAGGCGCTGGCCGGCGACCAGTCGGGGCGGCGACCCTGGAGGGCCACGAGGCGCTCGATCGGGCTCGGATCTGGCCCCGGGTCGACCGCGGGATCGAAGGGGATCTCCACCCCCTCGGGCGGAGGGTCGGCCAGCATCGACGCGAGCACCTCGTAGGACCCATCGACCAGCTCGATCGGGAAGTCGACCGTCTGCCCCGTAGCCACGGCCAGGTCCCAGGTGTGGACGAGGAACTCGTTGACCCACATGCCGAGCGCGATCCGGGCCGGCATGTCGGTCCAACCCAGTTTCAGGATGGTGTCGAGCACGGCGTCGTCGCTCCACACCTTCCGCTGCTCGGCCACGCCGGCGGCGAACGCCTCGGTGGCGGTGCCGTCGGGAACGTCGACCACGAGGGGCAGGTCGTCGACCCCGCCCGTCCCCACGATGGCGATCTTGCGGGCGACGCCGACCAGATGGCCGATGAGGTCGCGCACGGTGAACTCGTCGCACGGCGTCGGTCCGTCGAGTTGGTCGGGTCGGACTGCGGCGAGCGTGGCGGCGAAGAGGTCGGTCGTCACGTCGAACGCTGGTCGGAGGTCGGGGGGAGCGGTGTTGGTCGTTGTCATGGACCCACCATCGCACCCGAAACCGGTCATCCTCTGACCAGTTTTCGTGAGATACTCGAGAAATGCGAGCGGATCGTCTCGTGGCGGTGCTGATGCTGCTGCAGACCCGGGGGCGGGTGACCGCCAAGGAGATCGCCGACGAGTTGGAGGTCTCGGAGCGGACAGCCCGTCGAGACCTCGACGCGCTGGCGATCGCCGGCATCCCGGTGTACTCCCAACCTGGCCGGGGCGGCGGGTGGGAACTGCTCGGCGGGGCCCGAACCGACCTGTCGGGCCTGACCGCCGACGAGGCCGGGCGCTGTTCCTCGTCGCCGGGCCCGACTCGTCGGCGACCCCGGAGCTCAAAGCGGCGCTGCGGAAGCTGGTCGCCGCCCTGCCGGAGCCGTTCCGGGCGGGGGCCGAAGCGGCGGCCGATGCGGTGTTCATCGACCCCGAGGCGTGGGGCCGGAACAGCTCGGCCAGCGCCCCCGTCACCGAGACGTTGGATCTGCTCCGTCGGGCCATCGTCGACCAGAAGCAGGTCGAGTTCGTCTACTCCAGCCGGGGGGCCGACGCCCGGAAACGGGTCGTCCACCCGCTGGGTCTCACCACGAAGGGGGCGGTGTGGTACCTCGTCGGCCTCGACGGGGACATGCTGGCCGCAGCGGGGTTCGAGGCCGCCCGCCGCACCTATCGCTGCAACCGGATCCAGGCGGCGGCCCGCCTCGACGCCCCCGCCCATCGACCGGCCGACTTCGAACTGGCTGCGGCGTGGGACGAGATCGTGACCAGGGTCGATGAGTTGCGGGCCACCCACCGCACCACGGTGGTCGTCGACGATGCCATGCTCGGCTACTTCACCGGGATGTTCGGACGTCGGGTCGTCGCCCAGGAACCGTGTGACCGCGGGTCGACGGTCGTGCTCGGCACCCCCGAGGGGCGGCCGCTCCGGATCGCCCGCGAGCTGGCCGGATTCGGTGGCTCGATCGAGGTGCTCGACCCGCCGGAGGTCCGGGCCGAGCTGCACCGGATCGGCACCGAACTGGCCAGCGGCCACGCCGACCAGGCGTCGAACGTCAAGCCGACGCCAGGTCCATCCGTAGGAGCTGGTTGATGTTGAGCCATCCGGGCGGGCGCTTGACGTCGGCGGGCAGTGCCGACCAGGCGTGGTCGCCGTCGAGCACCCGGGGGTCGATCAGGCGGTGGTCCTCGCCGTCGAACCGGAGCGTGGCCTCACCGGCGGCGAGGGCGTTGCGGACCCAGTCCGAGCGGGCGCCGTGGACGAGGATGAACAGGAAACCGCCGTCGACGGGATGGGCGTCGAGCGGTGTGCGGTGCACCTCCCCCGACCGGCGACCGATGTGGGTCAGGACCGGCTGTTGCCCCCGTCGCAGCTCACGGGGGTTGAAGACCCTCTTGTTGACGTGTCCCCACCAGCTGGGCATGGGCATGGCGCTGTTCTCCTATCGGACCGACTCGATGACGTGATGCGACGACGTGACGTGACGTGACGTGACCACAGCCTGACCCCGAGCGGTGGTGTCGCGGTTGTGACCCGGTCGAGTCACCGGCCATTGTCGGCGAAAACCGTTTGCCACGCGGTTGTCGCCGGCCGACCATTGGCGACATGCGCGACGAGCTCACCGTCTTCGAGGTGTCCCGGGCCGACGGCCTGGATCTCGGCGCGCCGCGCGCCTCTGGCGACAGAGGCTGACCCCTTCCCGTCTCGTCGGAGCCCAGGGAAGGGGTCCGACAAAGGATGCTGCGATCCACGCGTGCCCGATCCGGGCACGAAGGGCTCCGAACCCAGCCACCGGCCAGCGCACGGCACTGCTGCTGCGCCGCGCCCGTGGGGCGCCACCGCGCGCCGACAGACCGGAGATGGAACGAGATCGAGCACCGAGCACAAGGAGTGCAGAGCAATGGCCAAGCAGGCCTTCGTGCGGACCAAGCCGCACCTCAACATCGGCACCATGGGCCACGTCGACCATGGCAAGACCACGCTGACCGCCGCCATCACCAAGGTGCTGGCCGACACCGGCGGCACCACCGCCGCGCTGTCGTTCGACGAGATCGACCGTGCCCCCGAGGAGAAGGCGAGGGGGATCACGATCAACATCTCGCACGTGGAGTACGAGACCGCATCCCGGCACTACGCCCACATCGACATGCCGGGTCACGCCGACCTCGTGAAGAACATGATCACGGGCGCGGCCCAGGTCGACGGGGCGATCCTCGTGGTGTCCGGGGCCGACGGTGCCGCGCCACAGACGAGGGAGCACGTCATCCTCGCCCGTCAGGTGGGTGTGGAGCATCTCGT
Organism: Acidimicrobiales bacterium; assembly: GCA_965216205.1. Classification (GTDB taxonomy): domain Bacteria; phylum Actinomycetota; class Acidimicrobiia; order Acidimicrobiales; family SZUA-35; genus CADEDH01. Next base: position 5,382,742 of record OZ244139.1, read on the forward strand.
GGTCGCCATCAACAAGGCCGACATCGCCGATCCCGACCTGCTCGATCTCGTGGAGCTCGAGCTGCGGGAGCTGCTGTCGACCTATGGCTACGACGGCGAGCACGTGCCGATCGTGGCGGTCTCGGCCCTCGGCGCCCTCGACGGCGACCCGACGTGGGTGGCGTCGGTCCGGGAGCTGCTCGACGTGGTCGACCGGACGATCCCGGTGCCGGCGCGCTCGGTCGATGAGCCCTTCCTGCTCGCGGTGGAGGGCGTGCAGTCGATCAGCGGTCGGGGCACGGTGGTGACCGGGATGGTGACCCGCGGCCGGATCTCGGTCGGCGACACCGTCGAGGCGGTCGGGCTGCGCCGGCCGGTGGAGGCGGTCGTGACCGGGATCGAATCGTTCCGGCGCACGATGACCGACGCCGAGGCCGGCGACAACATCGGCGTGCTGCTGCGGGGTGTCGACCGCGACGCGGTTGAGCGGGGCATGGTGCTCTGCGCCCCCGGGTCGATCGTGCCGCGACAGCGGTTCACCGCCACCCTCTACGCATTGAGCGCCGAGGAGGGCGGTCGCCGCCGACCGTTCGGCTCCGGCTACGCGCCGCAGTTCCACTTCCTGACCGCCGGGGTCACCGGCACGATCAGCCTGCCCGACGGCGAGCTGGTCCGGCCCGGCGATCACGCCAGGATCGAGGTGGTGCTCCAGCGGGGTGTCGCCCTCGACGTCGGCCTCGACTTCGCGGTCCGGGAGGGGAGTCGCACCATCGGTGCGGGAACCATCCTCGACGTCGGCGGCTGAACCCGCTTGCAGCCTTCGGCCCGCCGCCCCGCACACCGGTGTCTGACACCGGTGTGCGGGGGGTGGCTACTGGCCGGTGAAGTTCGGCGTGCGCTTCTCGGTGAAGGCCCGGCGGGCCTCGGTGGCGTCGTCGGAGCCGTGGAGGATGCCGCCGGCGTTCGAGGTCATGACCATCGTGGTCTCGAAGCTGTTGTCGACCGCTTCCCGCATGATCCGCTTGTGGATCCACTGGGGTATCGGTGGTCGGTCGATGATCCTCTGGCAGAGGTCACGGGTGGTCGCTTCGAGCTCATCGGCCGGAACGAGGTGGTTGAGGAGGCCCCACTCGTGGGCCCGTCGGGCGTCGAGCTCGCCGGTGTAGGCGAACTCGAGGGCCCGGCCGAGGCCCACCATCTTCGGGAGGTAGTAGCAGCCGCCGTTCTCGAAGATCTGGCCGGCGTTGTGGTAGCCGATGAGGCGGGAGGCGTCGCACCCGATGCGGATGTCGCAGTGGAGGGCCATGTCCATCCCCGACCCGACGGCTGGGCCGTTGAGCATGGCGATCGTCGGTTTCCGGATCAGCGAGATGTCCCGGTGGAGCTTCGTGAAGGCGTGGAAGAAGTACTGCCGTGTCCCGTCGGGCCCGATCTGGCTGGTGCGGGCGCCGGCGATCTTCGGTCCGACCTCGTCCTCCGAGAGCACGTTCTTCAGGTCGGCGCCGGCGCAGAACGCCCGGCCGACCCCGGTGAGCACGATCACCCGGATGTCGGGATCGTCGTCGGCGGCCCGCATGTACTCACCGACCTTGGCCACGGTGCCCACCGCCTCGGACCGGCCGTACAGGGCGTTCAGCGACTCCGGACGGTTGAACCTGATCCAGAGGATCCCGCCGTCCTCCTTGTCGTAGATGAGGTGGTCGACCAACTCGGGACCCATGCCCACTCCTTCGCTGCCGGCGCGAGCCCGACGCTACTCGCCGCCCCCGGGACCGTCACTCCCGCACGCCCGTGCCAGACACCGTGTGCGGGGTGACGCCAACGCGTCCGCGCCGCCGCACGATGTGTCTGACACCGGTGTGCGGGTGTTGAGGCGGTCGACGGCGCTGGCGACCCTGCCGGGTTACCGGATGCGGAGGTCAGAATGGGTTGGTGGCTGAGATCAGGCTCGTCGCCGATGAAGGGCACCCCGACTTCCTCGATCTGCCGTGGACCGAACCACTGTCGGCCTGGAACCACGAGCGCCTGGTGCGCATGGCCCACGGAATCAGCCGCCATGTGGTGCGCTTCGTCCGCTACGGCGACCGGGTGTACGCCCTGAAGGAGACCGGGCGGGGAGCGGCCGACGCCGAGTTCGACGTGCTTCGTGAGCTCCGCGCCGAGCACCTGCCCGTGGTGGCACCGGTGGGGGTGGTCGCCAACGCCACCAGCGCCGGCACGGCGGTGCTCATCACCCGCTATCTCGACTTCTCGCTCCCCTACTGGTACCTGTTCGGCCGCGACGAGCCAGCCCTCGCCGACCGCCTGCTCGACGCTGGCGTGGTGCTGCTCGTGCGGCTCCACCTCGAGCACGTGTTCTGGGGCGACTGCTCGCTGTCGAACATCCTGTTCCGCCGTGACGCCGGAGCGATGATGGCCTATCTGGTGGACGCCGAGACCACCGAGCGCCACAGCACCCTCAGCGACAACATGCGGGCCTACGACCTCCAGATCGCGGAGGAGAACATCGTGGGCGGCCTCCTCGATCTGCAGGCCGCTGGTCGAGTACCGCTGGAGGTCGACCCGTTCGATCTGGCTGACGACGTCCACCGCCGGTACGACGAGCTCTGGGCCGAGCTGACGAGGACGGAGGAGTTCGGCTTCGACGAGCGCTGGCGGATCGACGCCCGTATCCGGCACATCAACTCCCTCGGATTCGACGTGGAGGAGCTGTCGATCAGCACCGATGGCGGTGGCCTCCGCATCACCCCGGTGCTGGTGGAGGAGGGGCACCACGCCCGGGAGCTGCGGCGTCGCACCGGGCTCGAGGTGCAGGAGAACCAGGCCCGCCGGCTCCTCGCCGACATCGAGAGCTTCCGGGCGTGGCTCGAGCGCGACACCGGCGCCCCGGTTCCCGCCGCTGTCGCCGCTGCCCGCTGGCTCGCCGATGTCTACGAGCCGCTGCTGTTGTCGGTGCCCGACGAGCTCCGCTCCAGGCTCGAAGCGCCGGAGATCTTCCACGCGCTGCTGGAGCACCGCTACCTCCTGTCGGAGCGGCGGGGTGCGGAGGTGCGGAACGCAGAAGCCTTGGCCGACTACGTCGACACGGTGCTCGCTGCGCAGCCGGCGGAGCAGCAGCTCCAGGTCGACAGCGAGCTCACGCCCAGCCCCGAGCTCGGCACCGATCGGGTGGACTGATCGGCCTCCGACCGGGCGGATGGGTGCTACCGGTTCGACTCCACGGTGACGGTCATCGTGGCGGCGTCGTTGACGACGACGAGGTCGTCGGTGAGTCGCGGTTGGGGCACCTTGATCACGTCGGTGTCGGCGTCGGTCGGTTCGAGGCGGAGCCGGATCTCGTCGTCGCCGGACACGACGAGCTTCAACGGTTCGGGGGTTCTGGCCGCGGCCTCCAGCATCTCCTGGGCGACGCGGACGATCAGGTGACGCCGGGCGGGCTCCTCCACCGGCGGCACCTGCCAGTCGATCGAGATGAACGCGCCAACGTCCTCCCGCAGCGCTGCTGCGGTGATCTCCACCGCGAGGCGAACCGGGTCGTCGGCCACGTCGAAGGGTCCCTGGGGGGTCGACGGGTCGACGGCCACGCTCGTGCGCCACATCCGTTCACAGCGGACCAGCTCCAGTTGCCAGAGGGCGGCGGGGTCGGTGCCGTCGATCGATGCCACCTCACCGACGACGACGCCGGTGTTGCGGGCCTCGGCGGTGGCCACCGCCTGCTCCGCTTCGAGCTTGGCCGCCTCGGCCGCGGTCGCCCGTTCGTGCATGGTGTTGTTGTCGGCGACGAGGGACGCGATCTCGCTGGACTGGTTGTCGATCCTGGTCTGCGCCTCGGCCGCCACCGCCTCGGCTTCGACGGCCTCCCGTTCGAGGGTCCGGATCCGATCCATGTTCGTCCCGACCTCGGTCTTGAGGCCGACGATCTCGCTCTTGGCCCGCTCGATCTCGGCCTTGGCCGCGGTCGACTGGCGTTCGAGGGCGGAGTTGGCGTCGGTGAGCCGATCCCGCTCGGCCACGAGTGCGCTCTCCCGGGCCTCGGCCTGGGATCGGAACTCGGCGGCCGACGTGCGGGCCGTCATCAGCATGACCGCCAGTCCGAGAGCGGCCACGGCAACAACGATGAGGGCGTAGAGCATGTGGAGTGGAGTCCTGGACGAGAAGATCTGAACGAAGCCGGGCTCCACCGTAGTCGGGGCGCGAGCGGCGGGAGCAGCTCAGCGAGAGTTTGCGATTGGCGCACAACCGCCACCGGCGGTCACCCGCAGCCACGCCCGCTCACCCGTGGCGCAACACCACGCCGCCGACACCGAGGACCATCCCGACCGACTGGAGGGCGTAGGCGAACGCGTACCGCAGCTCCGGCGGCTCGCCCGCCCGGAGCTGCCGCACCGGGTGGGTGGCGGCGAGCGCCCCCCGCTTCGCGGCCCGAGCCAGGAGCCGGACTCGGCGGTCACGCCCGGCCCGCAGGTTGGTGACCGCCTCCGTGTTGCCGTGCCACAGGTTGCGTCGCAGCTGGTAGCGGTAGGTGGCCCGTTCGGGCGGTTCGATCTCCCAGTTGACGGCGTGATGGCTGTAGTGGGCCTTCAGGCCAGCGTCGAGGGCCATCCGGTAGAACACCATGTCCTCCCCGCCGGCCTCGCCGAGATCGGGGGAGAACCGAACCTCGGGGTGGGCGGTGAGGAACTCGGTACTGATCAGTGAGTTGGCGGTCTGCAGGTCGGTCACCGCGGCGCCGTCGGGCCTGGCCGGCGTGCCCCACAGCTCGGCGAAGGGCTGGGTGTGGAGCCACCGCGGGGCGTCGGAGCCGAAGCGGGGATAGACGGGGGCGGTGACCGCGTCGGCGTCGTGCTCGCGTTGCACCCGGAGCAGCTCGACGAGCCAGTCGGGCACGACGACCTGGTCGTCGTCGACCATTGCCACCCACGGCGCGATCGCCATCGCCACCTCGAGGCCGGCGTTGCGGGCGACGGCGATATTGCCAGCGCCGCTGTGCCGGTAGTGCAGGCCCAGGGGGAACGCGTTCGCCGCCGCGGCGACGACCGGTTCGGCTGCACCGTCGGGGTTGTCGTCGACGACGACCACGCCCAGCCTCGCCACCGACACCGCTTCCCGGGCGGCAACGTCGAGCGAATCGAGCATGCGGGCGAGGGCGTCGTTGCGGCGATAGGTGCAGACGTAGACGCACACGTCGACCCGGCTTTCGCTCACGACCACCGGGTGGCCTCGCTGAGCGGTGGGGCGTGGAGCGACGCTGGCCGGCGCATCACCAGCACCTTCATCATCACCAGCACGGCGATCCAGCCGCCGAGGAACACGTCTTCGGAGAGCGCCATGAACAGTTGCGCCACGAGCACGGTGACGATCCACGCTGCGAGGTCGGGCTCGGTGCGCAGCAGGCCCCACGCCCGACCGAACGTGGTGAACCACAGCACCAGGTAGACGGCGAGGCCCACGAGGCCGAGTTGGAGGGCGAGGTCGAGCGGGCCGTTGTGGGCGTGGGTGTTGGCGAACCCGACCTGCCGCCAGATCTCCGCCGTTTCGGGCGAGATCGACTCCGGCCAGAACAGCGCGGCGAGGCCGTGCCCCAGGAGTGGTCGTCGTTCGATGGCGTCGATCGAGGCCTCCCAGATGAACGTGCGTCCCGAGAACGTGAGCTCCTTGCCGTAGGCGCTGGTGATCGTGGCCAGCGACGTGATCGAGCCGACCACCACGATCAGGAAGCCGAGCCCAGATGTCGCGGCGAAGATCGTGCTGTTCCGCTTGTCGTCCTGGCTCTGGTAGATCCTGAGCCACACCCAGGTCACGCCCACGAGGAACGCGGCTGATATCCCGGTGGCCGACGTCGAGCCGAGAAGCAGGATCCCGGTCAAGCCGAGCGTGCCCCACTTCATCACGAACGAGCGGTCGAACGCGAGAACGGTCGCTGCCCCGAACACGAGGAACGGCGTCATCTTGTTCTTGTGGAAGAACAGTCCGTGCCACCCGGGGTAGTCGTCGAGGTAGACGTCGGCGACGGTGTGGCTCCGGGTCTCCGGCAGGAGCACGAGGGCGATGACGGTGACCGCCACTGCGACCCTGACGGCCCAGACGAGCGCCTGGGCGATGTCGTGCAGGGGGATGAGTCCGGCGGCGATCATCACGGCGAGGAGTGCCGGCAGCAACGATCGGGTGGTGACGGTGGTTGCGGCCACGTCGATCGTCCAGGCGAACGATGTGGCGTAGATCGTGAGCAGTCCGAGCACCGACAGCGAGATCGGGTAACGCCGGAGCACCGACCTCGGAGCGAGGAGCACGGCGCCCGCGACGGGAGCCAACGCCAGGAGGGCGACCGAGTTCGGCAGCACCAGCTCGGCGAGCGCCCCGAACATCCACAGCAGGGACAGCCCGATGGAGAACTGGCAGGCCATCGTGCCCACCGGTCCCATCCGGTGGCCCTGCGGATCGAAGGCCGGGGCCGGCGCGACCGGCTCGACCGGCTCGACCGGCGACGGCACGTCGGGGCTAGTCGTTCGCATCGGCCGGCGCGAGGCCATCGAGGATGCGGACGAGGCTCCGGGCCGCCGCCTCGTCGGTGCAGTTGTCGGCGGCGAACCGCTCGGCGGTGGCGTCGAGGTCGCGGCGGAGGTGCTCGTCGGTCCACATCGCCTCGATCGCGTCGGCCATCGACGCCGGGTCGAACAGGCGGGTGCAGAGGGCGTTCTTGCCCTCCACGATGTAGTCGTCGAGCCCGGGGCGGTCGGTGATCACCAGCGAACGGCCGTGCCGGAACGTCTCCACGATGGTCACGATGCCGGCGGTGATCGCCCGATCGGTGAGGGGCACGACGTTGACCCGGGCGTGACGAACGAGGCGCCGGATCTCCGGACGGGGGCGCTGCCGGAGGATCTCGACGTTCGGCGGCACCCGCAGGCCGGCGAGCACGCGATCGGAGGCGAGGACGAGCGTTCGGTGACCGGTCCTCTCGACCGCGGCGAAGAACGTCTCGTAGTCGCGGTAGCCGGAGCCGGTGGCGAAGATGTACGGGTCGTCGACACCGGTCGGCGGTTCGGTCTGCACCTCGGCGCCGTACTGGAGGGGCACGAATCGGAAGCGATCGACGGGGAGACCCAGGAGCACGGCGTAGCGATCCACCTCGACGGAGCTGTGGACCACGAACCGGTCGACCTGGCGCAACGCCCGAGCAGCGACCGAGCGCTTCGAGGCCGAGCGGAGGCCCTCGGTGTTGAAGAACCACGCCACGAGCGGTGGGGGCGACGACATCGCCCGTTCGAGCAGGCCGACGGTCACGGCGAGCTGCGGGAGGACCGTGATCACCCCGTCGGGCTGCGATGCGAGGACCCGCCCGGCCTGCCGGAACCGGTGCGACCACTCGCGGGCCGTCGCCCGGGGAGGTCCACCGCGATGCCAGTCGCGGTCGGGTCCGACCCGGGGCACCAGCGTGAAGGAATGGCGGGAGGAGTCGACGGCGTCGCTGATCCACGCGTCGTCCGCCGTGTCGAAGTAGGGGGACGACACCGCCCATCTCATCGTTGCGCGGTACCTCCTCCTCTGGCGAGCACGGGCCACACGTTTCGACGTCCTTCTGTCGTCCACCCGCGGGCGGCTGCGAGCGGCGCGCTCGCTGTCGGGTCCGGTGCGGGGCACGTCATCCCGGGCCGGCGGGCGCCACCAGGATGCGCCCATCCGGGCCACCGGCTCAGAGTAACGGTGCCGCCGGCAACCCTAGAGGTGCGGCAGTGGGTCATGGCTCCCGGTTCACGGGAGGCAACGTGCGCACTCGGGCGGCCGGTCGTCCTGGGCCGAGGGTTGGTATCGTGCCGCAACCGTGGACCGGGATCCTGGAGCACCGCTGCACGTCACGACGTGGCTGTCACCGGGCTTGCCCCGCGGCCTCTTCGAGGCGATCGGTGAGGCCGTCGCCCGACGGTTGGGGCGACGGCACGAGCTCGACTCGATCGAGGACTCGTCGGGCCCCACGAACCCGGCCGAAGACCGGTTCGCAGCGGGGACGACCGACCTCGGGTTCGTGTGCGCCACCTCGTATCTGTGGCTGGCGGGCGATGCGGTTCGATCGGTGGAGCTGGTGCCCCTCGCCCCGGTCTTCGACGATCCGAGGGCCGACGGCATGCCGGTGTACTTCTCCGATGTGGTCGTGGCAGCCGACAACCCGATCCGGTCGTTCGCCGACCTCGCCGGCAGGCGGGTGGGCTTCAACGACGAGTCGTCGCTGAGCGGCTATGTCAGCCTCCTCGCTCGGTTGGCCGACGACGGGCACCGTACGGACCGGTTCGGCGAGTTTCGGGTGGTGGGCTCCCACGTGGCCGCCCTCGCTTCGATCACGGGTGGTGATCTCGACGCGGCCGCGGTCGACGCCAACGCGCTCCGAGCCTGGGTGCGAGCCGATCCGGATCGAGCCCGCCTCGTCCGCTCGATCGAGACGCTCGGTCCCCATCCGGTGCAACCGATCGTGGTGCGGGCGTCGGCGGACAACGGTGCGCTCGTCGACGCGGCGGTGGCAGCCCTCAGCTCACCGGCGTTGGTGAACTCGCTCCGCGCCTTCGGGGTGGTCGGATTCGCGCCGGTCACCCACCGCGACTACGAGACGCTGCGCAAGCGCGTCGCCTTCGCAGCCAACGCACGGGCACCGACACACCCGGCCCCCGGCAACTGACAATGGGGCAGCGGCCGGGCGGCGCCCCTCCGGCTGGCGAGCTCAGTCGGGGATCCAGCTCCCGTGGAAGCCGAACGGGACCCGCCGGGGCAACCGCACGGTGGCGAGCGGCTCGGCCGCCACGTCGGCGGCGTCGAGGATCACGAACGAGCTGACGTCGTCGGCGGCGTCGTAGACGTACCCCATGGCGTAGCCGTCGTCCTCGGCCGAGTGGTCGGCCCGCGGGGCGAACACGAACTCGCCGGGCTTGCGGCCGGCCCCGAAATCGTGAACGGTGGCGTCGCCTGTCTCGAGGTCGTACTTGACGAGCGTGGTCTCCGTTGTCGGCGAGGTACCAACCGTGTAGCCATAGCGGTAGGGGCGGGCGACGTGGGTGTCGGCGACACGGCCGAACTCGATGCCGCGATCGTCGAGCTGGCTCTCGGCCACGGTGCCGGTCGACAGGTCGATCTGCCAGCGCCACAGCGTGGCCGAGTCGCCGAAGTCGGCGCCCTTGGCCCACAGTTGGGGGTAGCGGGCCACGTCGATCACGATCCGATCGGCCGTCTCGTAGGCGTTCACCGGGTGGAACACGTAGCACGGCTCGACATCGAGCCAGCGGACGTCGTCGTTGCCCCCGTCGCGGGGCATCACGCCCAGGCGGGCGCCGTTGTCGGCCCGGAACTCGAAGGGCATCTTGCCGGCGATGGCGAGGTCGAGATCGAACACGATCGGGAGGTCCATGAAGACCACGTAGTTCTCGGTGACGTTGAAGTCGTGCATCATCACCGGGGCCGGCAGGTCGATCGGCTCGCTCTGCACGAGCTCGCCGGTCGCCGAGACCCGCCGGTAGGTGAGATAGGGCGGGAAGATGCCGTAGCCGAAGCCGATCATCTCGCCCGTGGTCGGGCAGATCTTGGGGTGGGCGGTGAACGCAGCGTCGAGGGCGCCACCGAAGTCGTGGGGACCGACCGTTTCGAGGTCGGGGTCGATCTCGTAGGGAACGTGGCCCTCCTCGAGGCACAGGATCCGTCCGGCGTGGGCGACCACGTGAGTGTTCGCCTTCGAGTCGGCCTTGTCGGTCTGGCCGGACTCCAGGTCGATCAGCGGTTTGGTCGGGTCGTCGTAGAAGGGGGTGCGCACGTACCGATTGCGGTACCACTCGGCCCGACCGTCGACGAGGCGAATGCCGTGGATCATCCCGTCGCCGAAGAACCAGTGCTCGCTCTCGCCGGTGATCGGGTTGGCGCCGTTGCGGAGGTAGCGGCCGTCGAGGTCGGTCGGGATGGCGCCGACCACGTCGAGGTCGGTCAGGGTCACCTCGTCGTGGATCGGCGCGTAGTTGCCCGTCAGGTGGAAGGGCAGTTCACGGCCGGCGGCCCCCTCGCCCCGATTCGTGGTCGCGCCCGTCGATGCCTCGGTGTCGGTCATGGCCAGTGCTCCTCGAGATGGGCGACGGTCTATCCACCGCCCCTGCACGACGTTAGCGGTCGGGGCCGATGCGACGAAGGCTCGGGCGCTCGCTGGGGCCCGGCCGACCCGTGCGAGCTGGGTGAACTCCACGAGAAACAGCGCGACGAGAATACATGGTCCTAGCGGCAGACCCGCTAACGTGGCGTACCCTCTATAACAGGCACTCGTCGAGCGTCTGGTTCGACTTTGTGGCTACTGGGTGAAGGGAAGGCGCTGGTGACGCGGCCCCCGAGGACCAGGAGGGAGGTTGAAGGGTGGCAGCGAAGGTGAGGGACATCGCGAGCTACAGCGACGCGCACCTCATCGGCGAAGGTGGCTTCGGAGCCGTCTACCGCGCGAGAGACGAGAACCACAACCGCGACGTGGCGATCAAGGTGCTGCCCAGCGAACTTGGTGCCGACGAGCGGCGCCGGTTCGAGCGCGAGCGGCAGACGATGGGCCTCCTCGGCGATCACCCGTTCGTGATCACCGTGCACGAGTCTGGCTTCACCGACGATGGCGAGGCCTACATCGTGATGGAGCACGCCAGCGGCGGTTCCCTGGGAGAACGGGTTCGCAACAATGGGCCGATGCCGTGGGCCGAAGCGGCCAAGCTGATGGCTGCCGTTGCCGACGCGGTGCAGGTCGCCCACGACAACGGTGTGCTCCACCGCGACATCAAGCCCCACAACGTGCTCATCGACAAGTTCGAGCAACCGAAGCTCGCCGACTTCGGCATCGCAGCGGTGGCGAGCAGCGCCTCGTCGCCCGACGAGGAGACCGCAGCCACGATCGCCCACGCCTCGCCCGAGCTGATGCGGGGCGAGCCGAGCACCGAGGCGGCCGACATCTACGCTCTCGGCTCGAGCGTCTTCGCGCTGATCAAGGGCACACCGGCCTTCTTCCGGCCCGACGATCAGAGCGTCGAGCCGATGATCGAACGGATCCAGACCGAACCACCACCCGATCTCCGCAAGGTGGGCATCCCCGACGACCTGGCGACGGTGATCGAACGGGCCATGGCGAAGGAACCCGCCGACCGGTTCCCCACCGCCGGGGAGCTCGCTGAGGCGTTGCGGACCGCAGCCACCGGTCATGGTCCGCCCACCGGACCCCTCACGATCGCACCGGAGGACATCCCCACCCTCGGCGATGGACCGGGCACGAACGGCTCCTCATCGAACGGCACCGGCACCGGCGCCAACGACCGCGGCACGGTGGGCGATTCCACGAACGGCGCGCGCGACCCGGAGTCGGGCGCATCGGAGCCGCGATCCGATTCGGGATCCGGGTCGGGGTCTCGGTCTGGTTCAGGATCGGGATCTGGTGCGGCGAAGAATCCCCGGCAGGCCAGAAAGCGGCGGAAGCCCGCCGAGAACCGGCGGGCGAAAGCGCCTGCGGCAAAGGCAGATTCGGGCAACGACGTCGGCGTCGACGCCGCTGGTGAGGAGAAGGCTGACACGTCCGCGGCCGCGGCAACCGACGAGGCTGCGGCCGAAGGCTCACCGGCCGACGCCAAGGAAGGCGGTGACGCCAGCTCCGAGGTCGCCGCGACGACTGCGACGCCGAAGTCGGCGGCTGCGAGCGGCAGCGTCGCGGTCGACGAGCGGAGCACGGAGGACGACAGCGACGGGCCGGCCGACGACGAAGAGCCGGGGACAGCGACGGACGACGCGGAGGAGGCGACGGAGAAGGCCGTGCGCAAGGCCGGGGCGCCACCGTTGCCGCCGCACCACTACCAGTCGCTCCCCGACCCCGACCCCGAGTGGACCGCAACCCGCATCGCAGCGCTCGGCGTGGCCCTCGCCGCCCTCATCGCCACGGTGGCCATCGCCACCGTGCTGATACGCGGCAACGACTCGGAGACCAACCTCGCCGACGGCACCGCAACCGTGGACTCGGAGGCCGAACTCGGAGCGGACGCGGCGGTGAGCGACGAGACGACGGTCGAGGTGGACTGCCCGTCGGAGATCCCGATCAACGCCCGGGTGTTCTGCTCGATCTTCACCACCAACGCCACGTCGGGCGAGTGGCATCTACCGGCGTTCCTGGCCGAGCCGCAACCAATCGAGGTGGTGCCCGGCGAGTACGAGATCTTCGTGGCGCCGACGAATCCAGAAGCGGTCGGTGACGAGTTCTCGCTCGTGGTCGAGTTGGAGGGAACCGACGGTGACACCGTGGAGTTCACCCACACATTCACCGTCGTCGAGTTGTTCGCGGAGGTCGAGTGTCCCGACGAGGTCGCACTCGGCGGCTCCGGCGTGTGCCGGATCGTGTCGTACAACGCCACCGACGGCGAGTGGAACATCCCCCGCTTCGGCGGTGAGGCCCTCCGCGAGCTGAACGGCGAGGAGGCGATCTTCGTCGAGCCGAGCGAGGCCAGCAGCGTGGGTCAGCGCTACGAGATCACCGTGGTCGTTCGCAACGCAGCCGGCGAGTCGTACTCCACGTCGGCGGAGTTCGAGGTCGTCGACGCAAGCTGACCCTGGCCGACTCTGGACCCAGCCAGCCGTCGGCAGAAACCGGGTGTCCGAGGCGGGGAAGTCCTCTAGAGTGGACCACTGCAGTACGCGCTTGTAGCTCAATTGGATAGAGCATCTGACTACGGATCAGAAGGTTGGGGTTTCGAGTACCTCCAAGCGCGCAGGACGTACCCCCAGGTCACAGCCTTGCAAAGCGGCTGCAGGCCGCTCTCGGCATCGTGGCCTTCCCTACATTAGGTTGCAAGCACTCGAGTGGGGCGAAGTCGGGCTCCCGTCCAATGACATCTGGTGACGTCTAGGGCCCGAAGGTTCAGCTCAGCCAGTAGTTCGACGAGGACCCACACCGTCACTCTTGGTGGTCTCGGCGCAACTCGTCCGAGATCTCCGAGCACGATTCAAGTGACGTACTGCGTGGGTCGTCCGCTCCGACGTACATCAAGTTCTATGGGAGAGCGCGACCTGGCCAGCTCACCGCCAGCCTGTGCGACCCAACTGCGCGCGGTAGTCTTCTCAGATGTCTCCTGACTCCCGGCGGTCTGAACCGGGTCGAGCCTGTGACGCAAGGTTCACTGCTCCTCCCACACAGCGGCAGGGCTGTTAAACCGACCGAACAGGACGAGTGCAATGACATACCCTCGCGGAGAACCTTGACGCCGACCGCTGCTCCAACGCCCAGCAGCTAGCTCGGCCGGGCCCTCAGTCGAACGCAACCCCTGAGGAGTTCGCTCAAGAACCTGAACCGCTGCCCACGGCAGCTAGCTGGCCGGGCTCAGTCAACGCAGCTGAGAGCGAGGTAGCGGGCGCCCTTGACCTGGTTCACCGCGTATCGCTCGGCAACAGACTTGTAGGTGCGCTTGTCGCGCGAGATCAGCGTTACCTTTCCGAAGGCGCTCGAGGTGGGATCGCGATCCCTCGGCCGGTCGTCGACTACATTGCAGAACGAGCAGTCGCCATGGCTGACGGCGCGGATCCGGAGGCCCGTCCGCAACTCGGGCTACTCGAGCATCTTCATGGCGCCAACTTCTCGTTCCTGGGTTCACGCTTACGCGTTGTCACGCTGATTCCGACGGGCGCGTTCCTTGGCGTATTTTCGCTTCTGATCGTATTCATAGCGCCGTCACTGGCAGTTCTCTACGCAGCGACGATCGCTATTCCGGTTCTAGTCAGTCTGGCCCTGTTCGATCCGAAGGGAGGCGATCTGCTTTTTGATGATCTTGATCGGCAGTTTCTGGAGACTCAGTTTCGGTCGTCGGCCTACGTAGCAAGCTATGAACTAGAGGTGTCAGAGAAAATTAGTGAGCTTCGTGCGATGCGCCATTTCGATGAAGATCGATGAAGGGCTGGTGGCGGAAGATTGCGGGGAGAAGTCCGGTTCCCTATGTAGGGCTAGATGAATTCCTGAAGACCTATCCAGGCTTCAAACGGTTCTCGCCGGATGCGGTCAGTGCCTATCAGAAGCGCGTCGAGAGGTACCAGCGGGCCCTTGCGCAGACCGCCATCTCACGTCGGGGTTATGACGGCTGGGAAGTCAATGAGTCTGATGTCGAGAGGGCAGCAGACTCGTTGACGCTCGATCGAAGACGCAAGGAAACCATTTCAGCCGCGTTCGGAGGCCTGTTCGGCGGTGGGGGGATATCGGCTGCTATCGCTGCCTACGCCGCGGAGCCACAGGACACGGCCTTGTGGCTACTGGCCCTCGCCCTTCTTGTACCCGGGTTTCTCTTGCTCGGGGCTCTAACGAACGCACGCTAGCCGTCGGCATCTAACCTGGCACAGCGGGCGCTGCCGCTTTCCAGGTACTCGGATGCTTCAAGATGGATCGTGTCGAGGGTGACGATCGTGTACTCCGCGTATCTCGCTCTGAACATCATGTATGCACGAAGAGTTAATGTTGGACCGAAATCACGCTCCTTGGCACCTGTGATCAGGGGTAAGACGTCACTGACTGACCCAACGCCGTGCGCGATCGAATGGTCCTTCAACGTCACGTTGGTGCTGTAGCCCCCAGTTGCGTACTCGAACCTGATGATTACTTCACCGGACTCAATCGGAGGAGCGTCATAGTGCGCGATCAGTTCAATGGGCATGCACACCGAAGACGGCTCGTTTACCAGACGAGGATCGACTTCCAGGGCGACGCGAGCACCACGTTCAAACATGTCGACCGCTTCGTCCTGGTCCTCTAAGACACGTCGTAGCGCAGCGTTCGGGTCGGAGCGGCTCCTGGACCCGCCCTTTCCCGCTTGTAGCCTCGGATCCGTTTGTATTGTCGGAGTGGGGGAAGATGTCGACGGCGACCGCTCTTCGTCTGGTTCCAACGCAGCGATCCGGCCGTCGTTGAACGACCGCACGCCGCTCCAAAGCAGGACGCAAAAAAGGGGGACGAAGCTCAATGCGAGGACGCCGAGTTTGGCCGCCTGCCTCAACTTCAGATCTCCTCGGATCTACAACCAGGTCACGTCGGCGAGTACGCGTTACCTCCGACCGGATGCGAGGTCGGGATTGGCGTCGCCGGATCAGTCCTATCACCCACCCCCGACTGCCGAGCATCGACGATAACGTGATGTTGAAGCGCCGGCAAAGCCTGCAATGAGCAGCCGGATGCTAGTGTCCTGTCAGGTTATTTGTTGAGATAATTCGGTGGTTCGGGAATTTGGGTGGTGTGAGGCGTTTGCAGTGCTGAACGACCAGCATTGGAGATGTCATGGCCCGGAGAGGACGACCCACCGCGATCATCGAGTTGACCGGGAGTGAACGCAGGACGCTGTCCTCGTGGGCTCGACGCCAGTCGACGGCCCAGGCGTTGGCGTTGCGGTCCAAGATCGTGTTGGAAGCCGCTGAGGGCAAAACGAACAAGGAGATCGCGGGCAAGCTCGGTTGCCATCCGACCACCGTTGGGAAATGGCGCAGGAACTTCGCTGCTGACCGGCTCGATGGCCTGCTGGACGCGCCTCGTCCCGGGGCGGCCCGGACGATCACTGATGACCAGGTCGAAGCCGTCATCATCGACACGCTTGAGACAACGCCGCCGGACGCGACGCACTGGTCGACACGAGGGCTGGCGGCCAAGCACGGGATGTCACATGAGACGGTGGCTCAGATCTGGAAGGCGTTCGGTCTGAAACCCTGGCGCCAGGACGAGTTCAAGATCTCCCCCGACCCGCTGCTGGTCGACAAGATCCGCGACATCGTCGGCCTGTATCTGTCGCCCCCGGTCTCCGCTGCGTTGGCTCGCCCTTCTGCGTCGATGAGAAACCGCAGATCCAAGCACTAAACCGGACCGCGCCGACGTTGCCGATGCTGCCGACCACCCCGGCTCGTGCCACCCACGACTACCAGCGCAACGGCACGATCGACCTGTTCGCGGCGTTGAACGTCGCCACCGGTGAAGTGATCACCGATCTCCGCAAGACCCACACCTCGAAAGACTTCGTAGCGTTCTTGAACAAGGTCAACCGCAACGTCCCCGCTGAGCTGGATGTCCACATCGTGCTCGACAACCTGTCAGCACACAAGACACCCCTCGTGCACCGCTGGCTGCTCCGGCACCGCCGTTTCCACCTGCATTTCACCCCCACCTACGGGTCATGGATGAACCTCGTCGAACGCTGGTTCTCAGCACTCACCACCAAACAACTCCAACGCGGAGCCCACGACTCAGTCGCAGAACTGGCCGCCGACATCACCGCCTGGGTCGAGCACTGGAACAACGATCCCCAGCCCTTCACCTGGCACAACGGTCGCAGACCTCAGCGGCGAAGCGGTACGGAAATCCTGACCGGAGTGGGGGAAGATGTCGACCGGCCGTCGCAACCGCAGACGAAATCCTCGACCGGCTCGCCGGCTACTGCACCCAGGTCACCGAAACCGATATATCCACCGAATCAGCCTGACAGCACACTAGGCGAGGACCGATGAAAGTCTTCAAACCCTTCACCCGGCGTTAACCCAGAAGCATCATCGCCAACCGGACATCAACCCACACGCTCGGCCAAAACAGACCAGCTCGGACGAACAACAGAACCCTGGCTGTCCTAACGATCCAAGTCCGGCACGCAACCGCGCCGGTCCCGGCGATATGGAGCGGGCGGGCCGCTCGACAATGCGACCACTCACGGTGAAGTGGAGCGTTCGGCCGGGGACCAGAAACCGGACCTCGGCACCTCCCTGGTTAGTGTCGCCCGAGGGCCAAGACAAGACGATGATGTCGGTCGGCGTACGAGTCAGCATGGCCACTACCGCCCGTTGGGATCGACCGCGCAGCCCGAGCTGGCGACGAAAACCGGACCGCCACCGAGGACCTCTACTCTGCGCTGGTCGGCGCGGAGATCGTGCCCAGTCGAGAGGGACCCTCACCTCGAGCGGCACGCTGGCCGTGATACCAACGCTGAGCATCGCCCAGCGTCATCGAGGGGTCGCCGCTCTCACGACGGGCCATGACCAACAGCGCCTCATCGTAGGCCTCGGCCAGGTCCGAGCCGGCCACCGCCCGCACGTTGCTCGCCTCGCCATCAGCCATGCCCACCACGGTAGATGCATCGCTGCAGAACCGGGAGTCTCCGAGCCCGGGCGGCATATCGTCGGAACTCGATCAAGGGGAAGGCGTTCAGCTCGTGTCAGAAACCCGAGGTCGCACCTGGGGGACAGTGCGGCAGGGGTTCGGTTGTGATCACGTTCGCTTGGCGGTCTTGTCGAGTTCGAGGCCGAGGTTGTCGGCTAGACCGTGGACGGTTTCGGTGAAGGTGTCGATGGCGTCGTCGCCGGCGAAAGCGATGAGTTGGCCATCCGGTGCTCGGTGAAGGCGGCCCAGCCCGGCGACGGTGCCTGCTGCGATCGAAGCTGCCGATTCCCCGAAGCCGAGTTCGGCGTGGCGGCTGATCTCGGTGAGGAAGGGTTCGAGGATTTCTTCCAGCAGCTCCCAGGCGGCGTCGGTCTCGTGAACGTACCCGCGCCCGGGTACTCGTCCTGCCGTGCAAGCGAGTTCCTCGATCCCCAGGGCACCCAACCGGTCGGCAACTTCGTCGGCGGTCGTCGACAACAACAGAGCCGTGAGCAAGTTTTCCGTTTCGGTGACCAGTTCGGGGTGGGCCGCCAGGAGCTGTTCGAGCACGATGCTCCTCTCCTGCGGGGTGGCAGCGGCCAGCACCGGGCTGTCGCCGGTGGTCGAGGCTTGGTCGAGTGGAGTGGAGGGCATGTCGGGATACTACGAAGCCGGTGTGACACTCAACGAAGGACCTCACAGATGGCCAAACGCTTCTCGGCGAGGCTCTCGGGTTTGCTCATCCGTCGAGGCCGAGCCATCCGGAACGTGTCAAGGGGGATGAGGCAACTTCTCACGCGGATCGGATGAGTGCTTCCTGGGTGGGTTCGTTGATCCATGCGACCGATGGAAGCTTCGGTGGCGTGGGCGGTCGATGCCGGAACCGGGCGGGGTTCGCGGCGTAGGCGGCGTTGAGGGTCGCAGCGCGCTGGTCACGGATCTCGGTGGCGGTGCCGTAGTGAACCGATGCCGGGGTATGGAGCCCGATTCCGGAGTGGCGATGCACGTGGTTGTAGTGATCGAAGAACCGCTCGCAGAACGCTCGGGCATCCGCGATCGACCCGAACCGGGCTGGGAACGCCGGGCAGTACTTGAGCGTCTTGAACTGGGCCTCGGAGTAGGGGTTGTCGTTCGACACCGAGGGCCGGCTGTGAGACCGGGCGACGCCGAGGTCGACGAGGAGCTGGGCGACGGGCTTGGAGGTCATCGAGGGGCCGCGGTCGGCGTGCAAGGTCAACTGGTCACGGCCGATCTGTTGGCGGTCCAGGGCGGCTTCGATGAACGCTTCGGCGAGTTCACCGGTCTCCGCGTTCGCGACGGTCCAGGCGACGACGTAGCGGGAGAAGATGTCGATGATCACGAACAGCTCGTAGTAGACGCCACGTTCGGGCCCGGCCAGCTTGGTGATATCCCACGACCAGACCTGATTGGGTGCCCGGGCGATGAGCTCGGGGCGCTTGCGGGCCGGGTGGGTGCGCTGGCGGCGGCGTTCCCGGTTCTCACCCGCAGCCGCGAGCAGTCGGTACATGGTGCGGATCGAGCACAGATAGATCCCGTCATCGAGCAGCCGAGCCCACACCTGGGCCGGAGCAAGGTCGCAGAACGCCTCGGAGCGCAGCACCGACAAGATGTGTTGGCGCTCGGCTTCGCTCAGCTTGTTCGGCGGTTCGGGCCGAGGCGCCGGTGGGCCCAGCACCGGCGGCCGTCGGCGGCGTTGGATCGTGGAGCGGTTCGCGCCGATCAGCTCGCACGCCCGCTTCAGCGACGTCACCGCCTCCAGGTCGGCGAGGTTGTCGTCGATCACGGCTTCGACCTCGGATCGGTGTCCGCGCTCTCGGAGAGCTGCTCCAAGAGCGCGTGCACTTTTCCCGTGATCTCCAACGCCGTCTTCGTCTTCGCGAGCTCGGCCTCGAGCCGTTCGTTCTGGCGGCGCAGCTTTTCGAGCTCGACCTCCTCCCGGGATCGGCGCTTCTTCGACTTCCGGGCCAGGCCCTCGCGGGCGCCCGCTTCTGCCTGCTTGCGCCATTCCGAGATGTGCGACGAATAGAGCCCCTCACGGCGCAGAATCGCGCCCCGCTCGGACGAGCCCTTCGGATGGGAGTCGTACTCGGCCAAGATCTCGGCCTTGTACTCGGCGGTGAAGCTGCGACGCGTGGGCCGCGCCGCCGGATCGATGTCGTCGTCGCTCACCCCACCAGTGTGGGCGCGGTCGTTCAACGATGCAGTCGTCATGGTCATGATCAGGTGTTCCAGTTCTCGCCCCGTCGGGTCAGAAGAACCGATACCGCCGGTGCCTCACCTCACCCTGACAGACAGGGATCGGCGGTACGCGGCGAGGAGCAGTTGTGGGTGGCCGGGTTCGATGTCGAGTTCGGTGAGCGGGACCTGGTGTTGTCCAGCGTCATTGGTGATGATGCCGAGGAGCCCCCGGGCGGGATTGCCGTCAAAGTCGACGTCGTGGAGAGTGACGTCGGCCCCGACGAGTGTCGCAGCGATCGGGTAGTCGACTTCGTCCTCGAACGCGCAGAGGAAGCTGACGTTGCCTTCGTCTCCGTAGGCGTCGACGGTGACCCGTTCGATGATGTTCTCGATCGGCTCGGGATCGGGGTCAGAAGGCATCATCGGGGCTCTCGGGTGGTGTGGTGCGGAGAGGGGTGTCGAAGCCGAGGACCTTGTAGGCGGGGAGGCGTTTGGTGTGCATACGGGCCAGCACGGTGACGTGCTGGTCGAGGTAATCGTGGAGCTCGACGTCGCCTTTGGTGCCATGAACTCGTAGAAGGCGGCCGACGTATTGAACCACGCGGCCTTTGAAGGCGATGGGGAAGGCGAGGAAGAGGGTGTCGAGTTGAGGCCAGTCGAATCCTTCGCCGAGGTAGGAGCCGGTCGCAACGACCACGGTCCCGGTGTCACCGGCCGGATGGGCCATGGCGTGGTGGACGGCGGCGATGGCCTTCTGGTGAGCTTGGCGTTCGAACATCCCCACTCGCCGGAGCGGCCATCCCGCCAGGTGTGCCCACTCTGCAAACAGAGCTGCTCTACGATGGCGCCGTGGCGTCGCCGATCACCTCCGCGGCCGAGACAGGCCTCCGGTTCGTCGATCTGGACGACCTCGATCTCTCCCCTGCGGAACGGGCCGAGGTCGACGGTCGGCTCGAGGCCGCTGGCACCCAAGCGTGCACCGATTGGGCCGACCAACTCGCCGTCACTGTCTGAACCCCGTGTACTGGCCGAAGTTCACGGTCACCACACTCAGTCCGGGCCGCAAGCTACGACGAACGATTTCCGGGTCGATGGGATCGCGTCACCTCCGAAGCCGGAAGCTTGGGGCTGTCGAACCTGCGTCACGTGTGGCGTGGCTGGTTTGCTGTCTAGTCGCTGTCGGCGGGTACGCCGATGCTGAACAGGGTGAGCTGGCCGGTCTCGATCATGACCACGACCCGTCGGGATTGCACGATGGCCACGTCGTATCCGCCAGCGTTGATGCGCCCGATGACCTCGACGTGGCGCCACGCTTGATCCGTGGGGTCTTCGATGAAGGTTGCTACCAGGTCATCGACCGCGTCGAAGTCACGGGGATCCAGCCTGGCCCAGGTCTGACGAGCACGCTCAACAACCCGAAGGGTCACCCGCTATCGCTGGTGGCCTCGCGCTCGGCCCGCCAACCCTCATACCAACGGATGGCTTCTTCAGCCGTCATCACCTGGCCGGTCTCGTATCGAGCCCGTTCGATCATAGTGACTTCACGAGCCTCTTGAGCCGTCATCACTCGATCGCTACCGACATCGGTCACACCGTGGATGCTAGCCGGTCCACGACGACCCGCCGTTCAGGCGAGAGCGGGCTGGGGGTCCACGGTCGTCGTCGGGTTCGTTTCCAGGATCCCGACTGTGGCGGATGAGTGGGGTACCGGCTCTATGCGTGAGCGGCGACCTGGGGTGTGGGAGATCCGTATCGCTGCCGGCACCCGCCCGACGACGGGGCGCACGGTCCAGAAGTCGGTCACGTTCCACGGCACCGAAACCGAAGCCGCCGCCTACCGGCTCGCACTGGCCGCGGCCCATCAAGCGAGACGATCACTCGCCGAGCCGGCGCCACAGCTGACTGTCGGTTCGCTGTTGGATCGTTGGTTGGAGGCTGATCATCCGTGGAAGCCGTCTACTCGGAACGGCTAACGCCCGCCACCTGCGCGCCGACCAGTTCCTCACCGATCGGCAGGTGACCGATCTGACACCCCGCCTGGTACGGGACGCATTCGAGCGTTGGAAGACACAGGGTGCGAGCCCATCGGTGATCGCCGGTCGGTTCCGGGTGCTGCGCTCCGCTGTCGGGTGGGCTTATGACGTACGCATCATCGACGACCACCCCCTCCGCAGTATGCGAGGCCCCTCCCGGGTGGAACCCCGGCGCCCGATCCGAGACGAGGACCTCGCCGCCCTCCTCCGCACCGCCGAGGCCAGAGTCCTCGAAGCGCTCGCCAATGACCACGGCAACCCAGCGGGCCTGCTCCGGCGTCACCGTGCAGAACAAGACCTGCTCCTGGTCCGCCTCGCCGCCGACTCGGGTGCACGACGAGGTGAGCTCACCGCCCTTCGTTTTCGAGATCTCAACCAGCGGGTGCTGACCATCACCCGCAGCGTTTCCGGTGACGTGATCACCACACCGAAATCGGGGCGGGCCCGGTCGCTCACCCTCGGAACCGCCACCGCTCGTCTCTGGCACACCCTCGAAGCCGAGTGGCGCCAATTGGCCACTGGGAACCTCGGGCCGTGGGTGTTCAGCCCCGACCTCCAACATGAGCGCCACCTGACCGTTGGAGTCCTGAGTCACCGCTTCGAACGGCTCCGCAACGCCGCCGGCGTTGAAGCCACCCTCCACCAACTTCGGCACAACGTGGCCACCTTCCTCGTCTGCCGGGGTGACATCCTCGCTGCCCAAACCCGACTCGGTCACGCTGATGCGGCTACCACGTTGCGGGAGTACGCCTACGCTCTCCCCCTCACCGACACCGACATCGCCGACGCCCTCGACCAGCACCTCGACGCCGCACTCGCACACGAACTCGAGGCCGATACCAGCGACGCCGACTACCGCCGACCGTGAGAAGAACGCGAGAAGAATCCCCGGTCAAAGACGCGCACCAACGGGCACCAGTGGTAACGTCCCACAAGCAGTCTTCCCAGCTCAGGGTCACATCCGGTCAACAGCGGAGAACACCGGGAAACACGGTGCAACGCGCAAAAGCGGACTACGGATCAGAAGGTTGGGGTTTCGAGTACCTCCAAGCGCGCAGGGTGTAACCCCAGGTCACAGCCTCGCTAGACGCCTGCGGGCAGCGGCGGGGGTCGTGGTCGCCGTCCTCCGCCAGACCGCCGAGGCCAGTGTGCTCGAGGCGCTCGCCAGGCGACGACCTCACTCAGAGATCCGCTCCGAGACCAGGTCGGCGCCCTCCCGTAGGGCTCGGAGCTTTGCCCAGGCCACGTCGGCGGCCACCAGGCCGAATCCGGCCGCGGTGTCGAAGCCGCAGTCGGTGCACGCAACCACGCTGGTCGGGTCGCCCACCGCCTCGATCACCCGTTCCAGCCGGTCGGCCACGACTTCGGGATGCTCGACGTAGTTCGTGGTGGTGTCGATCACTCCGGCCGAAACCACCCAGCCGGCTGGTAGGGGTTGGCGGGCCAGCTCCCGGTACTCGTGCTCGTGGCGGGGGTTGGCCCCCGACAGCACCAGCCCGCCAACTCTGGCCTCGTAGAGGATGGGAAGCAGCTCGGCCAGGGGGATGTCGTGGGTATGGGGACCGCCGTAGTTGCCCCAGCAGACGTGCAGCCGGATGCGTTCAGCGGACAACCCCTCAGTTGCAGCGTTGATCGTGGTCACTACCGACCGGGCGAAGTCCAAGAAGGCATCGACCGGCCGATCTGCGAAACGGCCATGTCGCTCCATGGCCAGGTCGGGGGCGTCGATCTGCAGCAAGAGTCGGGCGTCGACGACGGCCCGGTACTCGGCGGCCAGCGCCCGACCGACAGCATCGAGGTACGCGTCGTCGTCTGGATAGTGGCGGTTGGCCATGGCGGCAACCACGATGCCCGGGGACGGGGCTGTGAGGAAGCGATCGGTGAAGGGACCGTCGGCTGTAGCGGCCAGCAACGCCGCCACCTCGGCCTCGATGGCAGACCCGTCCCTATGGGCGATCGAGCCGACGGCCACCGGGGGCCGGACCAAGCTGACCTGCTGGCCGGCCCGCTGGGCCCGCCGGATCTGGGCGAAGCCCGGGAAGTCGTCGACGTCACGCCACCGTCGGGGCTCCGCCTCGTCTCCCGGCCCGAAACCCGACAGACGGTGCTGGACATGGGTGAAGAAGCTCTCGCGCCCCTGCTCGCCGTCGTTGACGATGTCGATCCCCGCCTCGGCCTGGGCCCGCACGACAGCGGAAACCGCCTGCTCGACCCGCTCGCTCAGCTCCCCTCCGTGGACCTCCTCCCCACGGGCCAGCCGAACCAGGAGGTCGACCAGCTCGGGCGGCCGGGGCAGGCTGCCCGCATGGGTCGTGAGGATCCTCGCCACCGGGCCAGACTAGTCAGATGTTCGCGGGGCGATGAGGTGCCCACCTGGTGATCCAACTCGGGGCGCAGCGTGGAGCCGGCTGATTCGTTTGCCATCTGTGGCATCATCTGCGCCGTGAGCCCCGGTCGCCTCCCCTCACGCGGTTCGTCGTGTTGAAGTCGCTCGGTCCGACGCTGGCCCAGGTCGCCGGCCGTCTCCGGCTCGATCAGGACGCGGCCGAGGCCGGGATCGACGATCGCGCTCGGGAGCTCGCACGTCGAGCCGAACGTCGACGTCGACGTCGGACGCTCGTGTCCCTGACCGTCGTGTTCGTGGCCATGGTGGCGGTCTTCAGCACGCTGTTCCACGAGCTGATGGCCCGCGAGGGCCGCACGTTCTCGTGGGCGACCAGCGTGTACTGGACGCTCACGACCATGACGACCCTCGGCTTCGGCGACATCACGTTCGAGTCCGACGCCGGTCGCATCTTCTCCGTGGTGGTGCTGCTCTCGGGCTCGGCATTCCTGCTCGTCGTGCTCCCGTTCGTCTTCATCCAGTTCGTGTTCGTCCCGTGGATGAGCGAACGCGATCGTCGTCGAGCGCCGCGCAGCGTGCCGTCCACCACGACAGGTCACGTCATCCTCACCGCACTCGGACCGGTCGAAGAGGCGTTGATCGACAAGGCCGATCAGGCCGAAGTGCCCTACGTGGTCATCGTCGACGACGTCGACCAGGCCGGTCGGCTCCACGACGAAGGTCGCAGCGTGATGGTCGGCGCGCTCGACGATCCGGTCACCTATCGGCGGGCTCGCGTCGAGTCGGCGGCGATGGTCGTCGCCACGCAGAGCGATCAGATCAACACGAACGTGGCGTTCACCGTCCGCGAGATCGCGCCTCGGGTCGACATCGTGACCAGTGCGAACTCCCCGGCGTCGGTCGACATCCTCGAGATCGCTGGCGCAGACCGCGTCGTCCAGCTCGGCGAGGTGCTCGGCTCCGCGATGGCGGCCCGAACGCTGGGCCTCGGCGGCCAGAGCCACGTGATCGGCAGCTTCGCCGGGCTGCGGGTGGCCGAGGCGGGGGCGATCGGGACCGACCTGGTCGGTCGCACGCTGGCGGAGAGTCGACTGCGAGGCCGGTTCGGGGTCGGAATCATCGGGGTGTGGGAGCGCGGTGAGTTCTCGATCGCCACGGCCGACACGCTGCTCGGGGACTCCTCGATGCTCCTGCTCGCCGGCACGGCGGAGCAGCTCGCAGCGTTCGACGACGCCTACGCCGTGGACATGCCGACAGCCAACAGGGCGATCGTCATCGGCGGTGGCCGTGTCGGTCGTGCCGTCGGCGCGGCGTTCGCGAATGAAGGCGTGGAGTTCACCATCATCGAGGAGCGTCCCGAACGGGAGCGACCCGGTGTGCGCTATGTCATCGGCGACGCCGCCGACCGGGCCGTGCTCGACGAGGCCGGGATCGCCGATGCCGGCGCAGTGCTGATCACGACACACGACGACAACGTGAACGTGTACCTCACCCGCTACTGCCGCGGGTTGCGCGACGACGTGAGGATCGTCTCCCGAGCTCGCCTCGACCGCAACGTGTCGACCCTCTACCGGGCGGGCGCCGACGCCGTGTTGTCGTACGCGGGGACGGGCTCCTCGGTGATCTGGAACCACTTCCGCGGCGACGAGACGCTGTTGGTGGCGCAGGGTCTGAACGTGTTCCGCACCCCGATCCCGCGCGAGCTGGCAGGGCGGACGTTGGCCGAGGCCCACGTGCATCGCCGCACGATGTGCAACGTCGTCGCGGTGGAGACCGACAACTCGATCACGGCCAACCCCGACGCCCACGAACCGCTGCCCGCGGAGGGCGAGCTGGTGCTGATCGCCACCGATGCCGCCGAGGCCCGCTTCTCGGAGATCTTCCCCCACGCCCGACGCCGTCCCGTCTTCGACCGCACTCGCCGATGATCCCGCACCCGCCCGGAGACGGGTGCGGATCGTCGGCTCACCTGTCCATCACGAGAGCGATCGGACCGATCAGGAGGTGGGGTCGTGCTCGTCACCACCGTCGGGCACGGCGGTTCCCCGCGGCCCGTCGACATCGTCCACGTCGGGGATGCCGAGGCTGGCGGTGCCGGGGGCTTCACGGCCGGTCACACCGTTGACGTCCTCGGTCGAGTAGGCGAGGTTGAGCACCGCGAAGGCCACGGCGTCGACGTTCACCTCCAACGACGTCAGCGACACGTTGCCGACCAGGTCGTAGTCCTGGCTCAGCAGGTCGTGGTCGGCATCGGACACGACGAGGTTGTCGCAGGCCAGGTGGTAGCAGATGTCGTACTGGAAGTCGGCGACACCGCCCCAGATGGCGACCTGCTCATCGGTCTTGAGAACCTCGGCCCCGGTGAACAGACCCGACGCCGGAACGCCGTTGTTGATGAAGGCCTGGTAGTCGGAGCGACCGGAGAACGCCGTGTCCTCGTAGGGCACGCCCTGCCAGGTGTAGAACACCTCGAACAACCGCTCCAGCGCGATCGAGCCGTCGGGGACGGGCACCGGGGCCACGAAGCTCGACTGATCGGCGTCGTAGACGAAGTAGACGTGGTTGGGCGATGCGATCATGTCGAAGTTCACATAGGCCACGATCCGGTCGAGCTCGGCCTGCGACAGCTCGTTGACATAGGTGGTCGAGCCGACCAGGCCCTGTTCCTCCGACGCCCACCAGGCGAACCGCAGCGTGTTGTCGGGCTTGTGGTTACCGAGCACCTGCGCCAGCTCGATCAGGGCGGCCGAGCCCGATCCGTTGTCCTGGATCCCGGGGCCGCGGGTGACCGAGTCGAGGTGGGCACCCGCCATCACCACGTTGTCGGGGTTGCGGCCGGGCAGCTCGGCGATCACGTTCAGGTCGGTCCTCACCTCGATCGGCTGGACCTCCACGTACGCTGTGGACCCTGCCTGGGCGAGCGCCACGCCGTCGGCGAACGAGGCGCCGACGACCGGGATCTGGAGGTTGCTCGGCGAGCCGTCGGGAAGCGCCGACGCGTTGGCCACGATCAGACCCTCACGAGCGGGGGTGTTGCCCTGGTTGAAGATGATGATCGCTTCAGCCCCGGCGTTCTGGGCGTTCAGGGCCTTGACCGAGAAGAAGCACGCTCCCCGCTGAACGAGGGCGATGTCGTTCGAACCCGACCAGTCGACGCCGTTGAAGTCCTCGGGCTCACATCCGCTGGTCGAGGCATCGCGGTCGTCGAGGGCGAGGTCGATCGGGTACACCGGGCCGTCGGCGATGCCGTTGTTCGACCCGGTGAAGGCCCCCGTCTCGTAGGTCGCAGTGATCGGCGCGGTCTGCCGCAGGGCGGCCGGGATGTAGAGCGCCGGGGACTCGGTGGTGGAGACATTCCAGCCAGCGGCCTCCAGCGTGTCGATCACGTACTGGGCGCTGTCGGCATAACCCTCGGTTCCCGCAGCGCGGGTCTCGGGGAAGAACGGGTCGTCGTTGGCGTCGGCGATCTCCTGGAACGCCTCGAGATGTTCGAGCGCCCCCTCGGCCGTCATGCACTCGAGGACCTTGCGGAGGGTGTTGTTGTTGCGGGTCTCGCACCCAGGACGGGCCGCATCGACCGGGATCGGTGTGAGCGCCAGGAGGGCGAAGACGACGGGTAGCGCAATGGCTATCGCGCGTCGTAGGCGGGAGGGGCGGAGGTACATGAACGGTTCCTTTCGTTCACCCAGACGAGCACCATCGCTCGTAGGAACCGCCCGCTACGGACTACGTCCGCCCGAGGACCATACTCCTTGTCGCAGCATGTCGTCCACCACTTGGGATCCGCCGGTACCGCCGGCCTGGCGAGGCGGGTCGCTGACCCGCGACACTTCATCGATGGCCGACCCCAGGATCTCCGAAGCGGGCTTCGATCGTGGTTCGACTGCGTGAGCTGCACCCCGACGAGCGCAACAAGATGCTGGCCGTCGCACCCGGTCTGCCCTGCATCGAGCCGGCACCATGGCTCACCCCGCCGCCCCTGACCGAGTCGACGGTCGCCATCGTCACCACGTCCGGCATCCACCGGCGACACGACCCACCGTGCCGGCCCGGACTCGGGGAGTACCGCATCATCCCCGCCGACGTCGATCCTGCCGACCTGAGGATGTCGCACATCAGCGTCAACTTCGACCGCACCGCGTTCCAGCAGGACCCGAACGTGTGGTTCCCGCTCGATCGCCTCCGGGAGAAGGCGGACGCCGGGGAGATCGGTGGCGTCTCCCGATGGCACTACGCCTTCATGGGTGGGCTACCGACCCCGACGCTGCTGGTGTACCTGCGGGGCGAGTAGCGGCCCGGGCGACCTGCCAGGACGGGCTCGGAGGCTGCCTGGCGATCGGTCTGTGCGCTGCGATCAGTCGACGCCGCTCACCCAGCGTTGCTCGTGGCCATCCCACGTGGGGTAGTCGACCAGGCGGTACAGCTCGTCGCGGGTCATCATCCGATCGAGCAGCTCCACCTGGCTTCCGGAGGCGGCGAGGTGGGCCAGACCGGCGTCGACCGCGCCCAACATGAGGCGGAAGGCCATCATCGGGAAGATCACCACGTCGAAGCCGAGCTGCTCGAACCGTTCGGCGTTGAGGTACGGGGTTCGCCCGAACTCGGTCATGTTGGCCAGCAGCGGCGCGCCGACATCGGCCGTCGCGAAGGCGGCGAACTCGTCCTCTGTCGTCAGGGCTTCGGCGAAGATCACGTCGGCCCCCGCCGCCGCGTAGTGCCCGGCCCGGTCGATGGCGGCCGCCACGCCCTCGACCGCGGCGGCGTCGACCCGGGCGATGATCACGAAGTCGTCGTCGGCTCGGGCGTCGCAGGCGGCGGCGATCTTGCCCTCCATCTCGGCGATCGACACCAGACGCTTGCCGTCGAGGTGCCCGCACCGCTTCGGGCTCTCCTGGTCCTCGATGTGGATGCCGGCCACGCCGGCCCGCTCGAAGGCCCGGACGGTGCGGACGACGTTGACGGCGTTCCCGAACCCGGTGTCGGCGTCGCAGATCACCGGCACCTCCACCGCATCGGCGATCCGGGTGGCGTTCTCCACCAGCTCGGTGAGGGTGCCGAGGGCGATGTCGGGCAGGCCGAGATGGGCGTTCACGGTGCCGGCACCGGTCATGTACACGGCGGGGAACCCGTGGCGGGCCACCAGGCGGGCGGTGATGGCGTCGTACGCGCCGGGCACCACCACGATGCGGCGCCCATCCAGCAGGGCACGGAACGCAGCGCCGGGGGTCATGGGTTCACGACCGGTCCTCGATCACGAACGCCTCGCCCCGAAAGAGACGACGGGCGGTTCGGACCACACCCACCGATGACACCTCGACCTCGCCGCCAGCCGACCGGTCCACGTCGGCCCGGAGCTCGATCACACCCTTGGGATGACGGAGCCGGAACGGTCCGCCGCCCGAGGTTTCGGCCAACCGGTGCGGCACCGTCCCCTCGATCCTCGCCGCCGCCGCGGTGCACAACGCCCCGGTGAGGGGAAAGGCGTGGTGGAGCCGCTGCATCGACGTGGCCCGACCCAGCAGATGGACCGGGGCTGCGCTGCCGGCACCGTCAGCGCCATGAAGCGCGACCACGCCGGGCAGCCCGTCGGTGGGGTGGGCGACCACCGCCAGGCGGGGGATGGCGGGCGACGAGAGACCGACGAGACCTCCGACCGCGGATCGGATCCGTTCGAGACGATCGAGATCGCCGAGGTCGACGTCGGCAGCGCTGACGAACGCGTGGGGGCTGGTCACGTCGACGAGCGAAGCCTCCACGTGCGTACCGTCCTCGAGCGGCACCCGGTCGACGGCTCGACCGGTGGGCAACGTGCGGCCGAGCACCGCTCCACCGGGATCGAGGAAATCGACGGCGACGGCGGGACCGGTTCCCGGAACGCCGGCGATGGCGAGGTCGCCCTCCGCCGCGGCCCGGTCGCCAGCGAGGGGAACCACAGCCCGGACCCGCACGTCGGTGTTGCGGTTGTGGAGGATCACGACGGCGGTGTCAGGCGTGGCGGACCGGGCGCGGCACCGGTCGAGGTCGACCATGCCCTCGTCGATGGCGAACGGACCCACGGCCGTGGTCAGGTTGCCGCAGTTGCCGGTCCAGTCCACCGTCGCCTCGTCGATGGCGCCTTGGGCGAAGAGGTAGTCGATGTCGCAGTCGTCGCGGCCCGACGGGGCGACCGCCATCACCTTCGACGTGCTCGAGTGGGTGCCACCCAGCCCGTCGAGCTGCATCGGGTCGGGACTGCCGAGCAGGGCCAGCACGAACCGGTCGCGGTCGGGTCCTTCCGGCGGTAGGTCCTCGGCCCGGACGAACACGCCCTTGCTGGTACCGCCCCGCATGAGCGTTGCCGCCACCGCCCGCTCGGTCACCTCCTGCACTCCGCCATGGCCGACCCGGCGTGGAGCTCGACACCGACCCGTGGGTCCGAACCGGTCATGCCCCGGCCGCGGCGCTGTCGCCGGCGATGCGGCCGAACACCGCCCCCCGCACCAGGCCCGAGCCGGCCGGATAGTTGTGGTAGAAGAACCCGCCGGCGATCTCGCCGGTGGCGTAGAGGCCCGGCATCGGCCGACCGGTAGTGTCGGTCACCCTGGCCTCGGTATCGATCGCCAACCCACCGTAGGTGAAGGTGATGCCACAGCACACCGGGTAGGCGACGAAGGGCGGCGAGTCGAGCGGTAGCGCCCAGTTCGACTTCGGTGGTTGGCCCGGCGGGGCGGCCCGCCGACCATCGGTGACGAACGGTTCGAACGGTTCAGCCGCCGAGGCGGCGGCGTTGAAGTCGGCCACGGTCCGCTCGACCGCCTCGACGGGGAGCCCGAGGGCTGCCGCCAGCTCGGGCAGCGAATCGGCCGTCACCGGGTCGCCGGTGGCGTAGCGGGGCTCCAGCAGGCGGACCGTCCGCTGGTCGAAGACCTGCACCGCCCACGCCCCGGGCTGGCTCCGGATGGCGGAGCCGGTCTTGGCGTAGGTGAGCCAGACCTCGTCCGACGCCTCGTCGACGAAGCGCTCGCCGTCACGATTGAGCAGCAGGCTGTAGGGATAGGAGTACCGGCTGAGCTTGTCGGTCATCGACAGCTTCCCCACCGGTGGGGCCGCGGCGTCGAGGGGCGAGGCGTGACACCCGCTCCAGTGACCGGCCGGGGCGGCCCCGGCGGCCATCGCAACGTCGAGCATGTGACCCATGTTGAACGCGGTGCCCCGAACCTTCACGAGGTCCCACCCGGTGCCGAGGTGCTGCAGTCGCTTCTGGGGGTTCGACTCGAAGCCACCACACGCCAGCACCACCCGGCCTCGGTACGGCGTGAAGCCACCTGGCCCCCGGACCACCACGCCGGCGCAGGTCGACCCGTCCATGATCAGCTCGTGGGCCGGCGAGTCGTGGACCACCTCGATCGCGGGGTTGGCATCGACCGCGGCGAACAGGTCGTGCATCAGGCCGAGACCCTCGTGGACCGCCCGCAGCGCCCCGCCCGGCGGGAGGGTGTAGGTCTCGTCGGGGTCGAACTTGTCGGGATCGAACAGCTTGTCGACCACGAGCTCCCACCGCACCCCCTTCCCCGCCATCCATCGGACCGTGTCGTAGGACCGGGCCACCATCCGGCCGATGAGAGCGGGATCGCTCTGGCCCTGCGACGTGGTGCGGAGATCGTCGAGGTACCACTCGGGCGGGTAGGGGTCCAGCTCCACCTTGTCGGCCCACGTCAGCGCCTCGTCGGTGAGCAGCGGTCGCAGGTGATCCATCCCGAAGTGGGCGATCCGGAAGATGCCGCCCGAGAAGCGGCTGTTGCCGCCCCGACTCGTCACCGGCGCCGCCTCCAGCACGGTGACCCGGGCCCCAGCCTCGGCGGCCGACAACGCCGCCACCAGCGCTGCATTGCCGGCCCCCACCACGATCACGTGGGGCACAGTGTCCTGGCTCACAGTGTCCCGGCTCACAGTGTCCCGGCTCACAGTGTCCCGGCTCACAGTGTCCCGGCTCGCAGCGTCCCGGCTCGCAGTGTCGTGACTCGCCGTGTCCTGGCTCCCGTCGACCATCGGCCAAGCGTAGTTGCGGGTCGTCCCGAACCAGGAGGTGACCCACCCCACGACGACCTTCTCGTCGACGAACGCACACGCGGTGGCCGAACCCTGTCAACATGCGTGTCGTAGCTTCAGCTCGGCGCAGTCGCGGCCTGACTCGGCGGCGCCCGGCTCCTCAGCGGGAAAGAGACGACATGTCCCCATCACTCCGCCGCAAGGGTGCGCTCGGCGCAGCCCTCGTCCTCCTGCTCAGCGTGCTCTCGTCGCTGATCCCGTCACCGGCGGGCGCGGCCACGGTGGTGGCCGCCGACCTCACCGACGGTGGGCCGACCGGGCTGGTCTCGTTCACGAACTCGGCACCGCCGTTCACCAGCAGCGCCGACGGCTTCGCCGTCTACCAGCGCAACGTGTCGCCGTCGATCCCGTTCGCGCTGCTCGACGACACGCTCACGGTGTTCCCGACCGACACGCTCGGCATCATCGACGAGACGATGACGTCGCCGTTCTTCGGGGCGACCGACGTGATCAACGACGACAACGCCGGTCCGGTCACCGCCACCTGGGTGTTCGACATCACCGGGGAGACCGACCTGTCGCTGCAGGTCGACGTCGGCGCCATGGGTGATTTCGAGGCCACCGACGACTTCTCCTTCGCCTACGCCATCGACGGCGGAGCAGCAACGCCGGTCTTCCCGATCACGGTCGACGAAGCCGCCGACCGCGTCTACACGCTGGCGAGCGGAACCACGGTCACCCTCGCCGATCCGTTGAACGCCGGCGCCGCGCCGCTCTCCAACGTGCTGACCACCCTCTCGGCGCCGATCACGGGAACGGGCTCCACGCTCACCGTCACCTTCACCGCCGAGACGGACGGCGGTAGCGAAGCGGTCGCGTTCCGCAACCTCATCGTGATGGGCGACACCGGCGGCGGTGGGCCGACGCCTGGCGACCTCGTGCTGAACGAGGTGATGCAGAACCCCGCTGCGGTCGGCGACAGCGCCGGCGAGTGGTTCGAGATCGCCAACCTGTCCGACACCGCGGTCGACCTCCGGGACTGGACCATCGGTGACAACGACACGGACAACTACCGGATCGACGAGTCGGTCGTGGTGCCCGCCGGCGGCTACGCGATCCTCGGCAACAACGCCGACACCGGCACCAACGGTGGTGTCACCGTCGATCACCGGTACAGCGACTTCTTCCTCGCCAACGGCGCCGACGAGATCGTCCTCTCCGATCCCGACGGCGTGGAGTTCGACCGAATCGAGTACGACGGCGGCCCGACGTGGCCCGACCCGAACGGCGCGGCGATGAACCTCGACCCCGCGGCACAGAACACCACCGACAACGACGACGGCGACAACTGGTGCGAGGCCACCACACCGTTCGGAGCGGGCGACAACGGCACCCCGGGCGCGGCCAACGTCGAGTGCGTCGACGAGCCGCCGACGATCCGCTTCATCCATGAGATCCAGGGCACCGGTCCCACCGTCGCCATCGCTGGCGAGGTCACCGTGCAGGCGGTCGTGACCACGCGCTTCGAGGACGACGACACCCTCGACGGGTTCCTCCTCCAGGAGGAGGACGCCGACGCTGCGCTCGACCCGAACGGTGCGGACGCCTCCGAGGGCATCTTCGTGTTCTGCCGGGGAGCGTGCCCCGCCGACCTGGCGGTGGGTGATCTGGTGACCGTCACCGGTGGTGCCGGCGAGTTCTTCGGGATGAGCCAGATCGCCTCGCAGGGCGGTGAGATCACGATCGATTCGAGCGACAACGCCCTGCCGGCGCCGATCGCGGTCGACCTCCCGGCGGCGGGCAGCACGCTCGACGCCGCCACCTTCGAGCACCTCGAGGGCATGATCGTCACCTTCCCCGACGAGCTCGTGGTGAGCGAGTACTTCGAGCTGGCCCGCTACGGGCAGGTCGTGCTGACCGAGACGTCACGTCCGTTCCAGTTCACCCACGGGACCACGCCGAGCGTCGACGGCTACCAGGCGTTCCTCGATGAGCTCGCCACCCGGCGGATCATCCTCGACGACCTCGACAACGACCAGAACGAACCCATCAACGGTCCGCTCGTCGACGAGCCGTACTTCTACCCGGAGGGTGGGCTGTCGGTCGACAACGACTTCCGCGGTGGCGACTCGATCACCGGCCTCGTGGGCGTGCTCCACTGGAGCTTCGCCGGCCAGCGCGGCACCGACGCCTGGCGGGTCCGTCCGATCCCCGAGCGGTACGACTACCTCTTCGACGTGAAGAACCCCGAGCCAGCGGCACCGTCACCGGTCGGGGGATCGTTGACGGTGGCGAGCTTCAACGTGCTCAACTACTTCACGACGATCGACGTGACGTCGAGCAACTCGAGCGGCGACTGCGGTCCGTCCGGCACGCTCGACTGCCGCGGCGCCGACAGCCAGGCCGAGCTCGAGCGCCAGACGGCGAAGATCGTCGACGCGCTGGCCACGATGGACGCAGACGTGGTCGGTCTCATCGAGATCGAGAACGACGCCGGCGCCTCCACCCAGGCCCTCGTCGACGCCCTCAACGCCGAGGTCGGCGCCGGCACCTACGACTTCATCGACACCGGCTTCATCGGCACCGACGCGATCAAGGTGGCGTTGATCTACAGGCCCGGGACGGTGTCGCCGCTCGGCGACCACGTGATCCTCGACTCGTCGATCGACCCATCGTTCATCGACACCGAGAACCGCCCCGTGCTCATCCAGACCTTCCAGGAGGACGCGACGCTCGAGCGGTTCACCGTGGCGGTGAACCACCTCAAGTCCAAGGGCTCACCGTGCGACGACCTCGGCGACCCCGATGCGGCCGACGGCCAGGGCAACTGCGCCGGGGTGCGGGAGGCGGCGGCGATCGCCCTCGCCGAGTATCTCGCCACCGACCCGACGAACAGCGGTGATCCCGACACGCTCATCATCGGCGACCTCAACGCCTACCGGATGGAGGACGCCATCACCGCGTTGGAGGCCCGGGGCTACACCGACCTCGTCGAGCAGTTCGAGGGCGACGACGCCTACAGCTTCGTGTTCGACGGGCAGCTCGGCTACCTCGATCACGCCCTCGGCAACGCCGCGATGACCGGCCAGGTCACCGGGGTGGACGTGTGGCACAGCAACGCCGACGAGGTCAACCTGTTCGACTACAACGACGACATTCGCGACGGCGGTGAGGCCTCATTCGAGGAGGAGTCGAACGGGCTCCCGATCTACGCCCCCGACGCCTACCGGTCATCCGATCACGATCCGGTGATCGTCGGCCTCGCGCTCGACTCGATCCCCGACAACCCGACCTGCCTCGGACTGCCGGCCACGATCGTGGGCACGCCCAGCGAGGACTCGATCGACGCCGGGAACGGCATCGACGTGATCGTCACGTTCGGCGGCCACGACGTGGTCGAGGGCGGCAACGGCGACGACGTGATCTGCACCGGCTTCGGCGACGACGTGATCGACGGCGGCCGGGGCGACGACCGGGTGGATGCCGGCGGCCATGACGACACGATCGTCGGTGACCGGGGCGACGACGAGCTCGACGGTGGCGACGGGATCGACGCGATCGACGGCGGCTCGGGGACCGACACCTGTATCGCCGGCGAGGAGGTCATCGGCTGCGAGTTCTGACCATCGCCTCGGCGGTGAACGCCGCGAACTTGGCGGAGTCGAAACCGACGACGAGGCGGGCATCGGTTTCGATGATCACCCGATGGGGCGAGTCGAGGAACTGGGCGAAGCTCTGCCGGTAGGCATCGTCGGGGTCGACGTCGAGCCCGGACAGCCGGGGGTAGAACCACGCCTTCAACTCCTCGAAGCCGGGATCGTCGGGGGCATGGACGATGGAATCGCCCTTGAACGACGCCGTCCTCCCCTTCCGGTTGACCACGATGGCCGACTGGGGCCTGGCCCGCAGGGCTGGGACCCGCTTCCGGCGCTCGGCACACGTGGTGAAGAACCTGCCTTCGTGGAACACGAACGCCACCACGACCCCTACCGGGTACCCGTCACGGGTGGTCCAGTTGAAGACGCACTCCCCCACCCCGGCGAGCAACTCGTCGAGCTGAGCCTCGTCGAGCTGCATGCCGGTCAGATCCTCGTAGTCGACACCCATCGCTGAACTCCTTGTCCGCGGCCGTAGTGACCGGCTGGTCGATAACTCATCGGTCCGCTATATTCGCCCGACCGAGGTGGTCGGTGTGGCCGACGTGTGGGCGACCACGTCGGCCACAACGGCCTTCCCAGCAGGCGCCGGCCATCTCGGGCGGCGTCACCGTCGACGTGGCCGGCGGTGACGCCCGCAGGTCAGCTCGTCTTCGCATCGGCGCGGATGGTCTGGGCGCCCGCCGGGTCGACCACCATGCCGTGCACCCACTGATTGTGGGCGTGGCCGACGTGCTGCAGCCCGAAGGCCGACTGCACGGCCACCGGGAATCCCATGGCGTCGACCGACTGGTTCACCGACATCTTCGCCAGCTTGAGACCCATG
Organism: Acidimicrobiales bacterium; assembly: GCA_965216205.1. GTDB lineage: Bacteria > Actinomycetota > Acidimicrobiia > Acidimicrobiales > SZUA-35 > CADEDH01. Next base: position 5,418,929 of record OZ244139.1, read on the forward strand.
CTCGGCCGGGTGGCGATGCGCTCGGCCAGCGCCAGGGTCTCGGCCTCGAGCTCCCTGCGTGGCACCACCCGATTCACCATGCCGATCGCCTTGGCCTCGTCGGCCCCCATCGCCTCGCCGGTGAACAGCAGCTCCTTGGCCCGCCGGGGACCCAGCTCGAATGCGTGGGCGAAGTACTCGACACCGTTCACGCCGAACGCCACCACCGGATCGGAGAACTGGGCGTCGTCGCTGCACACCACCAGATCGCAGGGCCACATGAGCATCAACCCACCGGCGATCACCTTGCCCTGCACCTGGGCGATCGTCGGCTTCGGCAACGCTCGCCACCGGTTGCAGAACCCCAGGTACACCTCCTCCTCGCGCGCCATCATCCCCTCGGCCCCCGGCTTGGCGAACCCGCCGACCGGGCCGACCGTGTCGAACTCGTCGAACGTGGCGCCGTCGCGGAGGTCGTGACCCGACGAGAAGTGCTTTCCGTTGGCGCCGAGGATGATCACCTTGATCTCGTCGTCGGCAACCGCGACGTCGAAGGCCGAGTTCAGCTCGTAGAGCAGCTTCTTGTCCTGGGCGTTGGCAACCTCCGGCCGGTCGAGCATGATCCTGGCGACGCCGGCCGACGGGACCTCGTAGGTAATCGTCTCCCAACCGGTCGTCTCGCGACTTGTCGTCTCGTGGCTCATGCCCCGACGCTACTCTCACCGCTGCAGCTGGTTCAGCCCCGAGCGGTCCGCCCACCCGACAACTCATGGCCGGTGACCGTCACGTCGAGTCGTTGCAGGCCGCGCAGCAGGAAGCTCGGGTGGTATCGGTAGTCGTTGGAGTCGGCCAGGGTGAACGACTCGATCCGCCGGGCCAGTTCCTCGACCGCCACCTTGCCCTCCAGTCGGGAGAGCGATGCCCCGACGCAGTGGTGGATGCCCTTGCCGAACGCCAGGTGGTTGAGCGCGCCGTCGCGGCCGGGGCGGAACTCGTCGGGCTCGTCGAACACGGCGGGATCACGGTTGGCGGCGGCGAACATCGCGACGAGCCGGGAGCCGGCCGGGAGCGCGACACCGGCGACCGAGGTGTCGGCGGTCGCCACCCGGAACATCCCCTGGGTAGGGGTCGACAACCGCAGCGTCTCCTCCACCACCGCCTTCGACGCCGCGTCGATCGCCTCCTGGTCGCCTCCGGCGACCGCCGTCCGGAGGACCGCCCACTCGTCGGGGTTCTCGCCGAGGAGCCGCACCATCTCGGTCAGCATCTTGGTCGTCGTCTCGTTGCCCGCCACGAGGAGCTGCTGGATGATGCTGAGCATCTCCGCCATCGTGAGCGGGGCGTCGGACAGGTCGGACCCTTCGACCTCCCGGTCGATCCGGGCGTGCAGCAGGTTGGTGAGGAGATCGTCCTGGGGGTCGGTCCGGCGCTGGTTCAACTGCTCGGCGAAGTAGTGCTGGTACTCGATCACCTCCCGTTCCGCTTCGAGCCGCTCATCGGACGAGATGTCGGTTCCGATCCCGGCGATCGACGCGTCGCTCCAGCGCTTGAAGTCGGCCAGGCGCTCGTCTGGCACGTTGAGGGCCTTGGCGATGACGGTGACCGGGAGCGGCACGGCGAACGTCTCGACGATGTCGACGACGCCACCGCCGGCGGTGGCGTGGACCAGTTCGTCGGCGAGGCCGGCCGCGATCGCCCGGATCGTCGGTTCGAGCCTGGCGACGACTCTCGGCGTGAACGCCTTGCTGACGAGGCTCCGGTAGCGGGTGTGGTCTGGCGGGTCGGCCGTCAGCATGGTGCCGACCCGGTCATAGCCTCCCTCCTGCTCGTAGAGCTCGGCGAGCCGCCGGGCGTAGTCGCCGTCGGTGGCGCCACCGACGGCGAACCGGGAGGAGAAGGTGTCGGGGGCGAGCACCACGTCGAGCACGTCGGCGTGGCGGGTCACGAGGTGGAGGTTGGCGCCGGGGGCCGCCGCCTCGAACACCGGCGCCTCCTGCTGCATCCTCGCGTAGTAGAGGTGTGGGCACTGCTGGACCGCCGGGTCGAAGAGGCTGAAGTCACCGAGGTCGACGGTGCCCTCGGCCGGGTCCGGTGTTCGATTGGCTTCCTCCCGCATGCCGCTCCTCCTCAGGTGCCGGCGAGCCGCTCGACGACGGGGGCGAAGTCGCGCATGACGTCGACTCCCACCGTGATGTAGCCGACGCCGTACCGGTCGCGTCGCTCGTGCAGCGTCGCACAGATCTCGTCGACCGAGCCGACCAGTGCGTGGGGGTACCCGGCCAGGTCGTCGGCCGACATGCCGAGTGCTGCGCTCATCGTCTCCCGGGCCCGTTGCCCGTCGCCGGCACTGGTACTGGTACTGGCGCCGGTGACGGCGGTGAAGTACGCCCCGATCTCCAGCTCCACCGGGCCCCGATCGGCGGGCCGCTCGGCAATGCCCTCGTGAATCCAGCCGATCTTGGCCGCTGTGCCCGCTGGTGTGCCGGAGGCGAGGCCACGAGCGCCGATCTCGCCGGCCGAGTTGTCGAAGTTGATCGACACGATGTCGGCCAGGCGGGCCGCCGTGCGCAGGACCCGGGGCGAACCGCCGCCGATCATGATCCGAGGGCCGCCGTCCTGGATTGCGGCCGGCACGGCCATCGTGTCGGTGACGGTGACGTGATCGCCCTGCAGGTCGAGGTCGGCGCCAGCGAAGAACGACCGAACCAGTTCGACGTGCTCGATCAGGCGATCGATGCGAACCCCGGCCCGGTCCATCGGGATGCCCATCGCCTCGTACTCGCTCGTGATCCAGCCGGCCCCGAGCCCGGCCTCGAGCCGACCGCCGGACAGGACATCGATCGTCGCCAGCGACTTGGCCAGCACGACCGGCTGGTGGTAGTCGACGCACAGCACCCGGGAGCCGATGAGGATCGTGTCGGTCACCGCCGCTGCGGCGGCCATGGCCGGGATGGCCGCCAGGTTCTGCACCGGATGCCTGGCCTTGGCGAGCGCCTTGCCCGGCCCGAGGTAGTGATCGGCCACGGAGAGGCAGCTGTAGCCCAGATCCTCGGCGGCGCAGGCCAGCTCGGTCCACTCGGCGGCCGACTCCGCCGAGTAGGCCTGAACTCCGAAGCGGAACGGGGTCGCCATGCCACGAAGCTAATCGGCGGGTCGGCTCTCGTCAGCACGAGGCGATCAGGGCTCGGCCGCCGCACCCCACGCGTTGTGGAACGGTGCCGACAGGTCGGGCGGGCCGTTGTAGTGGACCACGAGCTCGCGGCGGGCGAAGGACCACGCACCGTCGACCAGTCGATACTCGTCGTCGTAGTGGGCGAGGAGGATGCCACTCCCGCCGCCGGCCCTGGTGAACGCCTCGTGGACGTACCACCGGCCCGTGCCCGAGCCGGTTGCGATGTCGAGCTCGTAGGTGCCGTTGCGCACGGTCTGGATCACGGCGTCGAACGTGGCCATGGCCTGGTGCCAGAACGCCACGATCGCCTCCCGACCGTCGATCGACCGGCCCGAGCCGAGATCCCACCGGGCGTCGGGCGCCCACGTTCGCCCCCACTGCTCACCGTCGTGGTGGACCACGGCGTCGGCGTACCGATGGACCAGGTCGGCTATCGGATCACGCGCCATGGGACCAACCTACCGCCGGGGCTGGGGACCTCCCGATGACGCTGTGTCAGACTCGTGGCGTGATCATCATCGCGGGAAACATCGACTTCGACTCGGTCGAGAGTCGGGATCGGGCCATCGACGTCGGCCGACCCCTCCAGCAGGCCACCAGGGACGACGAGCCGGGTTGCGAGGCGTACTGCTTCTCCCCCGACCCCTGCGTCGACACCCGGATGCTGGTCTACGAGCTGTGGGCCGACGAAGCGTCGCTCGCCGCCCACTTCCAGCACCAGAACTACATCGACATGGGCGCGATGCTCCGCGACGGCGGCATCGTGGCGGTGGAGGTGAAGAAGCACCGCTGCGATGTGGCGGAACCGGTCTACGACGACACCGGGACCGCCCGCGCCGACTTCTTCACCGCCTGAGCGAGACCGGTGAACGACCGCGTGAGCGACGACGCCGCCCGGGAGACGCTGGTGGAGTTGGCCCGCCGGACCCTGTCCCACGCCCGGGCCGGCACCGTGCCGCTCGCCGGCGACATCGCCCGGGTCCCAGCCGCCAACTACCACGACCCCGACCGTTGGCGGGTCGAGATGGAACGGATCTTCAGGCGCCTCCCACTGGTCCTCGGCTTCAGCTGCGAGCTCGCCGAGCCCAACAGCTACAAGGCCATGGACGTCGCCGGGGTCCCGGTGCTGGTGACCCGGCGGGCCGACGGGCAGATCAGGAGCTTCGTCAACACCTGCAGCCACCGGGGGGCGATCGTGGTGCCCGAGGGAACCGGCATCGCCCGCCGTTTCGCCTGCCCGTACCACGCCTGGACCTACGACGGCGACGGCGCGCTCGTGGGCATCCTCGATCGCGACGAGTTCGGCTCCATCGACGTCGAACAGCACGGCCTCACGCCCCTGCCCGTCGCCGAGCGGGCCGGCATCGTGTTCGGGGCGCTGTCGCCCGACGCCGAGCTCGACGTCGACACGTTCCTCTGCGGCTACGGCGAGGTGCTCGAGCAGCACGGGTTCGCCAACTGCACGTTCGTGGGGAGCCAGCGGGTCGACGGCCCCAACTGGAAGGTTGCCTACGACGGCTACCTCGACTTCTACCACCTGCCGATCCTCCACAAGGACACCTTCGGGGCCGGCATCAGCAACAAGGCGATCTACGACGCCTGGGGCCCCCACCAGCGGGTGTCGAGCCCGGACAAGCGGGTCCTGGCGCTCGACCACGTACCCGAGAGCGAGTGGCCCCACGACCTCCTCACCGACGGCGTGTGGACCATCTTCCCCCACACCTCGATCGCCGGCTTCGAGGTGACCGGTCCCCGGGACCGGGGCGAGGAGGCCGCCGGGGAGATCGGCGGCCGGATCTACCTGGTGTCGACCCTGTTCCCCGGGCCCGACCCCGACACGTCGGTGACCGTGCAGAACTTCCTGACCGCGTTCGACCCGCCGGCATCGCTGGCCCCGGCCATCGAGGCCCAGCGGCAGTTCCTGCTCGGTGTCGTGCGCGACGAGGACTACGCCACCGGCAACGGCATCCAGCGGTCGATGAAGACCGGGGCCAGGTCGGAGGTTCTGTTCGGCCGCAACGAGGCCGGCGGGCAGCGGTTCCACGGCTGGGTCGATCGGCTCGTGGCGGCCGAGTCCGACGCCGAGCTCACGCAACTGTTCGCCGGGGCGGAGACGGTCTTCCAGCGCTGAGTCAGCCGTCGAGCACGAGTCGGAAGAGCGCGGTGCGAAAGCTCCGCTCCAGGTCGACGCGGTACCGCTCCCAGTCGGCCCGGCCCGCGTGGCGGCGGGCCATGAGCGAGGTCCAGATGGCATAGAGGTTGTGGACCAGGTCGGCGGGCGACACGTCGGCGTCGAGGCGCCCGGCGGCCTGGGCTCCGGCCATCAGCGCGGTGAGGCGCTCGTGGATCGACTGGACGAGCACCTCGGCGCCCTCGAACGACGGCGACGCCACGAACCGGAGGTCCTTGAAATAGGCCCTCGACAGGTTGGTGTCGCGCTCGTGGAACGCGGCCACGTGGTCGAACACCCCGAGCACCTGGTCGAGCAGCGAGCGATCGGGGTCGACGGCGTCGAACGCCTCGTCCCAGACGTCGGTCACCTGCTCGCGGAACACCGCGACGAGGAGGTCGTCCTTCGAGTCGACGTAGAGATAGAGCGTGCCGGCACCGATGCCGGCATGCTTGGCGATGGCAGCGGTCGTGGTCGCGTCGTACCCGTGCTCGGTGAACAGCTCGGTCGCTGCCTCGAGAATCCGTCGACGCTTCGACGCCTTGTTCAGCTCGCGTCGACCGGGCGGGTCGGCGGCGTCGAGCTCGGGATCGGCGATCAGGTCGTCCACGGGCGCTCAGTCTGGTTCGATCAGGCCGTGCTGGCGACAGCCGGCCGGTAGTTCTCCGGCCAGGCCAACCGTTCCCGATCGGTGGGTGGCGTCAGGATGCGGGCGACCAGCGCGACCGCCTCGTCGCAGTCGTAGAACTGGTAGTTGAGGCCCTTCATCCGTTGGGTGTCGCCGAAGAAGAACCGCTCGTACAACTCCTGGCGACCGCCCCAGCTCGAGCCGACGACGTCCCACGCGAGCCGGAACAGGGCCACCTTGTCCTTCGCCGCCGCGGTGGCTCCCTTGTAGTACTTGTCGATCGCCAGATCGGCGATCTCCAGCGTGGCCTCCTGGGGGATCGACACGTACCCGCCGCCGCCGAGCTGGTAGAGGTGATCGACGATGCGGGGGTAGGCCTCGGGGTAGAGCCGTAGTGCTGCGTTGATCGCCGCCTCATTGGCGTAGTACAGGCCGTTGTCGGGGTTGAGCTCCGCCCCCTCGACCGCGGCGATGGCCAGGCTCTCGAAGGTCTGCAGCCACATGAGGATGTCGCCGAGGCGGTCCTGCACGTTCACGAAGTTCGACACCTGCGACGACTCGGCGAGCAGGTGGGCGAGGCCGAACAGGAAGCGGGTCTTGGCCACGTTCTTGACCACGACGTGATGGCCGAGCGACGGCATGAACTTCATGCCCCCGAGGGCCTCGTTGTGGACCTCCATGTCCTTGGCGACGAACACCTGCTCCCACGGGACGAACGCGTTCTCCCAGATCGCGATGGCGTCCATCTCCTCGAACCGGGTGGCCAGCGGGCTGTCGAAGTGGGGGCGCTCGGGGTCGAGGATGTCGCGGCAGATCCACTTGAGGCCCGGCGTGTCGACCCGGCACGTGAAGCCGAGGGCGTTCACATCGTCGCGGGGGTCCTCGAGGCCGAGCGGAGCGCCGAACGACAGGTTCTCGTCGGAGAACGGGGCGAGCGTGCCGACCATCCGGGCCCCGGTCACGAAGATCCCCTCGGCGTTCTGGTCGGAGATGCCGGCGTTGATGAACGGCTCCTGCTCGTAGAGCGGGGTGAACCGGTCGACCATCGGGTTGACGAACGTGTGGGTCATGCACACGTCGTTGCGACGGCAGTGGAGGTACGCGTCGTACGCCGCCTCGCCCCTCGCCTCGTCGTTGCGACCCCAGACGTGGCGGGCGTTGCCGAGGGCCATCATGCACGCGTTCATGTAGTCGGGGGCCCGGCCCATCAACCCGCCGGTCACCTCGGCCCACGCCCCGAAGGCAGCGCCGCGGCGGCGGAGGTCGTCGATCGAGCGGGGCTCGATGAACGAGAGGTGGGCCCGGTCGCCGTCGGGGGTCTCGTAGGTGAGCAGGTCCTCCAGGTCCGGGTTGGTCTGCATGTCGTAGTACTGGGCGACGGTGAGCGCCGTGTTCCGCAGGCCGGGTTCCGTGGCCGGGTCTTCGATCCGACGTCCGTCGTACCAGATCTCCCGGTCGTCCTTTAGGTTGGCGAGGTAGTCCTCACCCGAGCGAAGTCCCATGGCTGCGATCCCCCGGATACTGAGCGTGTTCAGTATTTGGGTGGCAACCTACCAGGCGGGCGCCGACCTGCCCAGCCCCCGAAACCTCACCGAAGGAGCATCCGCGATGCCGATGACCGACGACCAGCGCCGCGAGGCGGCAGCCGCCCTCGTGGAGGCGGAGAACACGCGGAACTGGATGGAGCCGATCACCCTCACCTACGACGGGGCCGACATCGAGGATGCGTACGCGATCGGGCAGTACGTGACCGATGCGAAGGTCGCCGCCGGCCGGGAGGTGAAGGGCCACAAGGTGGGGCTGACGTCGAAGGCGATGCGATCGACGACCGGCGCCACCGAGCCCGACTACGGCACCATCTTCGACAACTGGTTCCTCGACGAGGGCACCCAGGTCTCGATGAGCACGCTCAACCGACCGCTCGTGGAGATCGAGCTCGTGTTCGTGTTGCAGGACGAGCTGGGCGGACCATCCGTCAACGCAATCGACGTGATCCGGGCCACCGACTTCATCGTGCCGGCGGTGGAGGTGGTCGACAGCCGCTTCTCGAAGCGGGGGAAACCGGGCGTGGTCGACTCGATCGCCGACGCTGCATCGTGCGGGTTCATCATGGTCGGCGGCAATCCCCGCCAACTCACCCAGCTCGACATCCGCCACGTGGCCGGCGCGCTCTACAAGAACGGCGAGATCGAGGAGTCGGGAACGGCGGCGGCGGTCATGGGGAACCCGCTCAACTCGGTGGCCTGGCTGGCCCGCAAGCTGCACGAGTTCGGCGTGCACATGGAGCCTGGCCACACCGTGCTGTCCGGCTCGTTCATCCGGGCCCACCCGATGGAGGTAGGCGACACGTTCGTGGCCGACTTCGGCCCCCTCGGTCAGATCAGCTTCGGCATCGTCGAGTAGCCGCGGGGTCAGCCGATGGCAGCGGCCCCCGGCCCGGTTGTGGTGGGCGGGGGAGGCTGGCGACCAGGCCCGAAACTGCGTACCGTCAGAATTGCCGGCGACGCCGGCGCAGCATCGGAAAGGGGCCACCGCCCATGGCAGACAAGATCGAGAAGCGCACCACCGCAGTGACGCCGCGGGGCCTGAACCACCTCGTGCTGAACGTCCGCGACATGGAGGAGTCACACCACTTCTGGTGCGAGCTCCTCGGCTTCAAGCAGGTCGGCAAGCTGAAGCCCCGCGACGACCGGCCCACCATGAACATGCAGTTCTACAGCGGCGTGGTCGACGACGTGAACCACCACGACCTCGCCCTCGTCGAGCGGCCGGACCTCCCGCCGCCACCGGAGGAGTGGAGCATGTACGAGGGGATCTGCGCGATCAACCACATCGCCATCACGTACCCCGATCGGGAGTCGTGGCTGGAGCAGGTCCAGTTCCTCGACGACAACGGCGTGAAGATGAACCTCCGGGTCGATCACGGCATGACCCACAGCGTCTACATCAACGACCCCAACGGCTACGGGGTGGAGGTGCTCTACGAGCTCCCCAACGAGGTGTGGGAGAACGACATCGACGGCGCCCTCAACTACGCCGTGCGCCTCCCCGAGGACAAGCTCCTCGAGGACGACACCGACTACGAGACCGACTTCTCCAGGACATGACCGAGTACGCGGTCAAGACACCACCCCAACACGGCGCTTGGCAGGACTTTCTCGACGTGTGGCGGGCCACCGACGAGTGCGACGCGTTCGCGCAGGCCTGGAACTTCGATCACTTCTACCCCCTCATCGGCGACACCCACGGGCCGTGCCTGGAGAGCTGGACGATGCTGGCCGGACTGGCCCAGGCCACCTCCCGCATCCGAATCGGCAGCATGGTCAACGGGATGCACTACCGACACCCGGCGGTCACGGCCAACATGGCGGCCACCGTCGACATCATCTCCGGGGGCCGTCTCGATCTGGGGATGGGTGCCGGCTGGAACCTGGAGGAGTCGGACGCCTACGGGATCGAGCTCGGCACCGTGAAGGAGCGCCTCGACCGCTTCGAGGAGGGGGTGGAGGTGATCGTCCGCCTCCTCACCCAGAAGGTCACCGACTTCGACGGCCGCTACTACGACATCACCGACGCCCGCTGTGAGCCGAAACCGGTGCAGGACCGGATCCCACTGCTCATCGGCGGGAGCGGGAAGAGGCGGACGCTGAAGATCGTGGCCCGCTGGGCCGACAAGTGGGACGCCAGCTTCGGCTCACCCGAGGAGTGGCAGGCCAAGAACGAGGCGCTCGGTGGCCACTGCGACGCGATCGGCCGCGATCCCGCCGAGATCGTGCGCAGTGCCCACGTGGCGTGGGAGGCCGGCGCCGACCCGGCGAAGCTCGCCGACCAGGCAGCCGAGCTGGCCGCGGTCGGCGTCGATCAGGTCATCTTCAGCATGCGCGGGCCATACTCGGCCTCCGAAGTGGAACCACTCGGCGCCGAGCTCGCTTCCCGCTGAGCTGACGACACCCGAGCACACGACACCGAGCAGACGAAAGAGGTTCGATGAGCATTCTCGGCAATGCCGTGGTCCGTCGCGAGGACCCTGCGTTCCTGACCACGGGTGGCACCTACGTCGACGACCTGAAGCTCGACGGAGCGGTGCACCTCACCTACGTCCGCTCGACGGTCGGGCACGGCGTGATCACGAGGCTCGACGCGACCGACGCCCGCGAGGCGCCCGGTGTGGTCGGCGTGTTCACCGGGACCGACGTGGCCGAGCTGGGGTCCGCGCCCAACGTGCTCCCGATGTTCCCCGAGGAGATGCGGCGACCCTTCGTGGCGACCGACCGGGTCCGGTATGTCGGCCAACCCGTCGTGGCCGTGCTGGCCGAGACCCTCGGCCAGGCGATGGACGCCGCCGAGCTGGTCGACATCGAGTACGAGCTGCTACCCGCCGTCGTCGACCCGGAGGTGGCAGCGAAGGACGAGACGGTGCTCTTCCCCGACGTCGGCACGAACGTGCTCAGCCGGACCAGCACCGACGAGGAGGCCGACTTCAGCGAGTGCGAGGTGGTGGTCACCGAGCGCATCGTGAACCAGCGTCTCACCGCAGCGCCGATCGAGCCCCGCAGCGGCGCCGCGTGGTGGACCGACGACGGGCGCCTGGTGCACTACTCCGCCTGCCAGGGCGCCCACCCGACGCGGGATCTGCTGGCCAGGATCTTCGAGCTCGACACCGACCAGGTCCGGGTGGTGGTGCCCGACGTCGGCGGTGGGTTCGGGGCGAAGTCGCGCACCTACCCCGAGGAACTGGTGCTCGGGTGGTACGCCCGCGAGCTCGGACGGCCGGTCAAGTGGACCGAGACCCGGAGCGAGAACCTGATGGCGATGCCCCAGGGGCGAGGCCAGGTGCAGTACGCCAAGCTCGGGGGAACCCGCGACGGGAAGATCACCGCCTACCAGCTCGACGTGGTGCAGGACGCCGGCGCCTACCCGATCATCGGGGCGGTGCTGGCAAACATGACCCAGCGGATGCTCACCGGCACCTACCACATCACCAACGTCGGGTTCTCGGCCACCGCCACGGTCACCAACACGGTCTCCACCACCGCCTACCGCGGCGCCGGTCGGCCCGAGGCGGCGGTGGCGATCGAGCGGATGATCGACCGGTTCGCGCTCGAGATCGGCCTCGATCCCGCCGAGGTCAGGCAACGGAACCTCGTTCCCCGCTTCACCGAGCCGTACACCACCGGCATCGGCACCGTCTACGACGTCGGCGACTATCCCGAGGCGCTGCGCCGGGCGCTCGACGCCGCCGGCTACGACGACCTCCGAGCCCAGCAGGCGCAGCGCCGGGCCGACGGCGACCGCAAGCTCCTCGGCATCGGGATCGGTGTGTACGTGGAGATCACGGCCGGGGCGCCGGGGAGCGAGTTCGGCTCGGTCGAGCTCGGCTCCGACGGTCGCGTCCGGGTCGTCAGCGGGTCGACCCCGTACGGCCAGGGGCACGAGACGACCTGGGCGATGATCGTGTCGGACCGGACCGGGATCGACATGGACCTGATCGACGTGGTCCACGGCGACACCGACCTCGTGGAGCGGGGCGGGCTCACCGTGGGCTCGCGCTCGGTCCAGCTCGGCGGTTCGGCGATCGCCGCCGCCACCACCCAGCTCGTCGACGCGGCCCGGGACCGGGCGGCCGAACTGCTGGAAGCTGCGGTCGACGACGTCGTGCTCGACCCCGAGCGCGGCGAGTTCCACGTCCAGGGCACCCCGGCGGTGGCGGTGTCGTGGTCGGACGTGGCCGAGAAGCTCGACGCGCCACTGCTCGAGTTCCACGACTTCGCGGCCGAGATGCCGACGTTCCCCAGCGGGGCCCACGTGGCGGTCGTGGAGGTGGACCGGGAGACGGGGCACACCGAACTGCTACGGCTCGTCGCAGCCGACGACGCCGGCACGCTCCTCAACCCGCTCCTGGCCGAGGGGCAGGTCCACGGCGGCGTCGCCCAGGGAGCGGCCCAGGCGCTGCTCGAGACGATCGTGTACGACGAGTCGGGCAATCTCCTCACGAGCAACTTCATGGACTACTCGGTGATCTCGGCGGCCGAGCTCCCGTCGTTCGAGCTCGTCCACATCGAGACGCCGACCTGGGTGAACGAGCTCGGGGCGAAAGGGGTCGGCGAATCGGGAACCGTCGGCGCCATCCCCGCGGTCTACAACGCGGTCATCGACGCGGTCTCCCACCTCGGAGTGCGGCATCTCGAGACGCCCCTGACCCCCGAGAAGGTGTGGCGGGCACTCAACGCTTCGTGAACGAACCGGCTGCAATGCTCACCTCAGTGAAACCAGAACGTCATAAAAATCTGGAAGAACGCTAGGCAATTCCACCAAGTGGTGTTAGGTTGCGTCGTCGGGGCAGCCGGCCTCCGGGGAACGGACATCCCCGGGCGACATACAGGGACGGTCCCCGCAGTGAGTCGGAACCCCTCACCCCTCCAAGTGCTCGTAGCCGTGGCGGCGCTCGCAGTGGTAGCAGCAGCGATAGCCTGGCTCCCGTCAGACGGCGGTGACCTACCGGAGGCGCTCGAGATCTCGGCGGCTGACGCCAGCGAGGTCGCTGCGTTCAACGCCAACAACGGCGCTCCGGCACTCGGTCAGGCGCCGGCGACACCGGCGGCCGCCCAACCGGTGGCCCTCCCCGTCCCGCAGGACGGCGGCGCAGCAGCCGCCCCGGCCGCTGCAGTCCCCGCTGCACCGGCCGCCCCGGCGACGCCAGCCACCCCGGCGACACCGGCCGCGGCGGCGCCGATGGATGACACCACCACCACGGCGGCCCCCGCTCCCGCAGCCCCCGACGCACCGAGCCCCGCACCTGCGGCCGACCCGGCGCCTGCCCCCAAGCGCGACAACGGCGGCGGCGGCAGCGGCGGCTACATCAGCCGGGCCCAGCAGGAGGGCTACGACGTGCACGACTTCGTCGAGCACACCGTGGCGCTGCTCGGGACCCGGGCGATGGAGCCAGGCCAGGCCCGCACCGGTGGCTACGAGATCAGCAACGGCGTCGTCCGGGCCTTCTCCACGATCACCGGGCAGCGTCCCGTGATCGAGCAGGCGATCGACGATGTCAAGGCGGAGGCCCCGAACGCGACCGGTCAGGACCTCGAGCGCAGGATCGCCCAGCGGCTCACCGAGCTCAACGACTGGAAGAACCTGAACCGGCAGACCCAGGAGAACATGATGGTTCTCACCGGTGTCGACATCGCCGACATGGACAAGCGGCTCCGTGAGGACACGATCAACCACCTCCTCCACTCGCCACTCCCGTTCGGCTACATCGACGACGTGCTCACCCCGGACATGACGGTCGAGATGGGCTACACCCACACCCTCGACAAGGACTGGACCGAAGCGGCCCACCTCGGGGACGGCGTGTTCCAGATCCTGATGATCTCGAACAACAACAACGGCTCCCACACCGGTCACGTGATGGGATCGTTCAAGGTGCGGCTCACCCCGACCACCACCCTCGCCGAGGCTCGTGACGTCGGCAACGACATGGTCGAGAACCGGAACAAGAACAACAAGCTGTACCTCGACGAGGCGGCCCGCCGCATCCTCTACGGTCAGACGCCCCGGCTCGACTTCAGCGGCCTGAGCGAAGCCGAGCGCAAGGCGATCTACGACGGTCGTGGCCTCGGCAACGCCGGTCCGTCGCCGGTCGACGTGGCGCCGACCCAGCCCGAGGAGCCGGACACCACCGACACGACGGCGGAGACCGACGACACCACGGACGAGACGACGGAAACCACCGACGAGTCCACCACGGACGAGACGACGGAAGCCACCGACGAGACGGTGGCGAACGACCCGCCGGCCGAGGAGGGCGATCCGACCGACACGGCGGAAGCGGAGGCGTCGACGGAGCCAGCGGAGGAGGCCCCGGCACCACCGGAGCCGGAACCCGAAGCGGCCCCGGAGACCGGAGCCGCCGAGGACGACACGGGAGGCTGACCCGCCGAACTCACCGACCGGTGCCGAGGGCAACGCAACTGCCCTCGGCACCGGTCGTTTTGGGGAGGGGTACCCTTGTCGGTCGCCCCATCGAGATCGATCGACAACTCGACGACGTCACCGCTCGACCAATCCGGCCTGCAGACCACCGATCCCCGGTAGGTGAACACCCCTCATGTCGACACGACTGCGACCAACCCAGCGACGAACCACACGACCAACCCGGCGAACTCGGGCGGCCACGGTCCCGGCGCTGCTCACCGCACTGCTCCTGAGCGTCGCCAGCGCCACGGCATCGGCGGCCACCACCTCCACCGACGTCGGCAGTCCGCTGGTGCGGGTGGCGATCCACGCCGGGGAGAAGAACCTCAACCCGTTCGTGGAGCCACAGGCGCAACCGCTCACCCACGACCTGACGATGCTCGTGTACGACACGCTGTTCTGGTCGCAGAGCCGTCTCGACCCCGAGCCGTGGCTCGCCACCGGGGCCGAACCGTCCGACGACTTCCGCACCTGGACTGTGACGCTGCGCGACGGCGTCAACTGGCATGACGGACAACCGTTCACCGCAGCCGATGTGGCCTTCACCTTCGAGTACTTCGCCGCCGACGGTGGCCCTGGCCGGTACGGGCGGCACGTGTTCCAGCACCCGGTGTTCGAGTCGGCCACGGTCATCGACGACGCAACCGTGACCCTCACGTTCGTGGGACCGATCCCGTCGTTCGAGATGCTCCCCGGCGGCGATCTGCCGATCCTGCCGAAGCACATCTGGGAGGGCGTCGCCGACCCCCGGGCCGATGTGACGTCGATCCCGGTGGGCACCGGTCCCTACCGGATGGTCGACTACCAGGCCGATGCCTCGTACCGGTTGGAGGCCAACCAGGACTACTTCCTCGGCCCTCCCCTGGTCGACGCGCTGGAGCTGCAGGTCATCCCCGACGACGAGGCGGCCTACGCGGCCCTCGAAGCGGGCCAGGTCGACGTGGTCGCCCGCAACGTTCCGGCCGACCTGACGGAGCGGCTCGAGCGGAACGAGGAGCTCGAGATCGTCGGCGGGACCCGCAACCAGTCGGTGTACCTCGCGTTCAACCAACGCACCCCGGCCCTCGCCAACCAGCAGGTCCGGCAGGGCTTGAGCCTCGCCCTCGACGCCCACGAGATCCTCGACATCGTGGAGGGCGGTGCAGGCCGACTCGGGACCGACACCTGGACCCACCCGAACTCGCCGTACACCCGCGATGCCACCGGCGCCCACCTCTCGGATCAGTTGGCCGCCGAGCAGTTGCTCGAGGCCGCCGGGTATCCAGCGTCGGCCGATGGGAACCGGGTCGGACCCGACGGTCAGCCTCTGTCGCTCCGCCTGGGTGTGAGCGGCGCGCTACCGAGCCATGTGCACGCAGCCGAGATGGTGGCCGAACAGCTCGCCCTGGTCGGCGTCGGCACCACCATCGAACAGCTCGACGAACCGACCCTCGTCGCTGCTCGGCTCGGCGACACCACAAACGCGCCACCGCTCGACCTGCTCGTCGGCGAGCTCGAATCCCACGCCCACGACGACCCCGACCACCTCTTCTTCCTCTTCCACAGCAGCGCCGGTGGCCTCGGCAACACCTTCGCCGGCTACGACAACCCGGCGTTCGATGCGCTGGTGGAACAGACGCTGGCGATCCCGGCCGAGGCCGACGAGCGCCTCGACCTCATCCACCAGGCCCAGGACATCCTCGCCCAGGACCTCCCGATGATCGTTCTCTACTACCCGGCCGGCCGCACCGCGTACCGGCCCGCCACCTACGACGGGTGGACCAGCGACGAGGGTCACGGCGTGTTCAACAAGCGGTCGCTGCTGAGCGGCTACGCCGACGTGGGCAACGACGCCCACCTGGGACCACGACCCGAGGTGGAACCGTTCCTCGTGCCCGCCGACGACGGCACCAACTGGGTGGCGGTGATCGGCATCGGGGTCGCTGTGGTCGCCGCTGGGGGCGCCGGTGTGCTCGCGCTGAGCGACCGGCGGCGCAAGGCTGCGCTCGCGGACACCTGACGGCCGGGGCGGGATGAGCGCCGTGCCCGTTAACCTTGGCCAGATCCGACGACAAGCAGGTCTCCCCATCACCCGAGCCCATCGACTCCTCGCGGCGGTGCTCCTCCTCACCGCCCTCGGGCTCTGGGCGATCACCCCGGCATCGGCCCACACCGCCCTCCTCGAGGCCTCACCGGGACCCGATCAGACGGTGGGCGGGACCGTGACCGGGATCGACCTCGCGTTCCTCGACCCGATCAGCGACGCCATCGTGACCGTGTCGTACAACGGGGCCCCCGTTGCGGGAACCACCACGGTGTCGAACGGCGACCTCATCCGCTTCGACTTCGACGAACCGCTCCAGGCCCCCGGCCGGTACCAGGTGTTCTACGAGATGACCTCGTTCGACCTCGACTACACCACCAGCGGCTTCTTCTTCACCTTCGACACCAACGCCGCGCCGCTGATCAGGCTCGAGGCCCCAACGGCCGGAGGCGACTCGTCGTTCCCGCTCGTGCCGACGATCGTGGCGGCGGTGGTCGTCGTGGCACTGCTCGCAGCCTTCGTCTGGTACTTCGACGCCCGGAGACGGCTGGGCCTCACAACCGACGGGCACGCCCCCGATGGGGGGCCGTATGGCGACTACGGCGACGGCGACGGGTACGTCGATGACGGGTACGGCCGGGGCGACGACGAGTACGACGAGTACCACGACCGCGGCCACCACCGCTGACGGGCTGCGAAGCTAGTCTCGTCGACGTGGCTGGCCCAACCGCTGCAGAACCAGGTCTGGCCGAGGGCAACCCGCTCGACGTCGACCCGTTCCACGACGACCCCGAGCTGCTCCGACGGGCCAGCGAGGCCGCCCTGGCGTACGTCGCCGCGATCGACGACCGGCCGGTCGTGCCGGAGGCCGACGCCCTCGCACAGCTCGAACGACTCGGCGAGCCGCTCCCCTCCGGACCGCGGTCGGCCCGGGAGACGCTGGACCGGCTCGTGGCGATCGGCGGTCCAGCCACGATGGCCACCACCGGCTCCCGCTACTTCGGGTTCGTGAACGGGGCCACCCTGCCCGTCGCCCTCGGCGCGGCACTGCTCGCCGCAGCGTGGGACCAGAACGCGGCGCTGCCGGTGATGTCGCCGGTGGCGGCCCGACTGCACGAGGTGGTGCGGGAGTGGGTGGTCGACCTGCTCGACCTGCCGGACCGAACCGACCTCGCGCTCGTGACCGGGGCCACCATGGCCAACGCCGCCTGTCTCGCCGCGGCCCGCGACGCGCTCGCCGCCGACCACGGGTGGGACGTGCCGGGTGACGGGCTGACCGGCGCTCCTCCGGTGGAGGTCGTCGTCGGCGCTGGCGCCCACACCACTATCGGGAAGTCGCTGGCGATGATCGGCCTCGGCCGCAACCGGGTGCGGGTGGTGCCGGCCGACGACCAGGGTCGCATGACCATCGACGGTCTCGCCGACCTCGATCTGCCAGCGGACCGGGCCGTCATCGTCTGCGCCCAGGCGGGCGAGGTGAACTCGGGCGCATTCGATCCGTTCGACGCCATCGTCGACTGGTGCCGACAGCGGACCGGCACCACGTGGGTCCACGTCGACGGCGCGTTCGGGTTGTGGGCGGCCGCCGATCCCACCCGGGCCGACCTCGTGGCCGGGCTCGGCCGAGCCGACTCGTGGGCCACCGACGGCCACAAGTGGCTCAACGTCACCTATGACAGCGGCCTGGCCCTGGTGACCAGACCCGGCGCCCTGCGACGAACGTTCGCTGCGTCCGCCGGCTACCTCCCGCCAGACGACGGCTTCGAGGCGATGCACCACACGCCCCAGTCATCGCAGCGGGCCCGCCAGATCGAGCTGTGGGCCGTCCTCCGCACGCTCGGCCGATCCGGGGTGGCGGCGCTTGTTCAGCGGGCGTGCGACTCGGCGCTGGCGATGGCCGGGGAACTGGCCGACGCCGGGTTCGAGATCCTGAACGACGTGGTGCTCAACCAGGTGCTGGTCGGCTGGGGCGACGGCCCCGCCACCGGAGCCCTGATCGAGGCCATCCAACGGGACGGGCGGATCTGGTGCGGACCCACCACGTGGCAGGGCCGCACTGCGATGCGGTTGAGTGTCTCGTCGTGGCGCACCACTCCGGACGACGCGGTCGCCGCTGCCCGGATCATCATCGAGCTGGCGGGCCGCTGAGGGCCGATCGCGTCGACGCGCCGACGTCGTCGTGAGCGCGTGTGCGAAGCTGGACCGGTGCGGACGGGCCCGATCGCCGTCCCACGATCGACACCGAGAAGCGTCGGACTGACCCAGGAGGTACTGCCGACCAGCGAGCGAGGAGGCAACTCGTGCAGCTCACGATGACCGCAGCGGTTCACGCCCGATGGGCGCACCGGGTCGACGGCCTGATCCACAGCCACGCGTGGCAGGTCGAGGCCACCGTCGAGGGCCCGGAGGACGCCCGGATCGTCTTCCCGGCCGACGACCTCGAGACGCTGCTGCTCGAGGCCATCGCGCCGTGGGTCGGCCACTACGTCACCGATGTCGACGTCGGGGAGTGGAAGGGATTCCGGCCCTATCTCCTCGACACCGAGGCCACGGTGGAGGAGCTCGCCCGCCGCCTGTGGCGCGAGCTGGAACCGGTCGTGCCCGGTCTGGTGGAGGTGGCGCTGGTGGAGAGCACCGAGTTCGACCGATGCCGAACCGTCCGGCTCGGCCGCCGTCTCGATCAGCCCGCTCACCTACCCGACCCGAGCCGCCACGACCCGAGCCGCCACGACCAGCGCCTGTCGAGTGCCCCCGGTGCGCCCTGAGACCGGCATGGGCACCGCGACCACCGGCGCACGCATCGGATCGAGGGCCCGGGGCGCCATCCGGCTGCTCCACTCGGCACTGAGTCGACCAGCACTGGGTCGACCAGCACTGGGTCGGTCGGCACCCGGCCGGAAGGCGCTGCTCGGCGACGGGCGCGACCGGGGGCGGGCCGTGCAGGTCGACCGACCGGGCAGGATCCGGGTCGACGAGCGCCGCGACGCCGGCTGGCTCGTCGACGAGCGCACGTTCGAGCGGTTCAGCCAGGTCGATGACGTGTTCAACCGCTCATGGTGGGATCCCGCGGTCCGCTCGCCGGAGACCGAGCGGTTCTTCGAGTCGTACCGGAGGCCGCTCGAATCGTGGAAGAAGGCGAGAGGGTTCCGTCGGAAGGACTACGCGCTCCGGAACGCCGCGTGGCACGGGGCCGACATCTTCGCCGAGCTGAAGGAGGCCGACGACCGGCGGGAGGGATTCCTCGATCCCCTCTCCGTGCTCCGCGACGCGTCAGACGAACGGGCCGAGATCACCTCACCGGAAGACACGGCGGCCGAGCTGAAGCAGGTGGCGAGAGTCCTCGGGGCGGACCTCGTGGGAATCGCAGCACGCGACGACCGCTGGATCTACACCGAGCGCTACTCGAGGGCGGCCGACGGTGCGAAGCCGAATCGCGTCGACGAGACCCTCGACCGGGTGATCGTGGTCGGGCAGGCCATGGACCCGTCGCTGATCGCCACCGCACCGTCGGCCCTCGCTGGTGCGGCCACCGGCCTCGGCTACTCCCAGGACGTGATCGTGCTCCTCTCGATCGCCCAGTACATCCGCAACCTCGGTTACCAGGCCGTCCCCACCCTGAACGACACCGCCCTCGCGATCCCCTATGCCATCAAGGCCGGGCTCGGCGAGTACGGCCGGCACGGCATGGTGATCACCCCCGAGCACGGACCGAACGTGCGGTTCGGGAAGATCTTCACCGACCTACCACTGACCGTCGACCAGCCGATCCGGTTCGGGGTGGCGGAGATGTGCGGGATCTGCCGGGCCTGCGCCGACGCCTGCCCCGCGTCGGCCATCCCCCACGGACCACCATCGGATCGACGCCACAACGTGAGCAACGTCAAAGGCGTCACGAAGTGGACCGTCGACGGCGAAGCGTGTTTCGACTACTGGGCCAAGATCAACAGCGACTGCTCGGTCTGCATACGGGTGTGCCCCTACACCCGCGACTACTCGACCCGTTGGGGTCGGCTGTGGGCGTTGCTCGCCGGCTCGCCGTTCCGACGCCTCGCACTGCGGTGGGATCGCGGTCAGGGTCGGGGGGCGAGGGTCAGCTCGCTCGAGTGGTGGACCGCGTCGTCGGATCGACCCTCGGGCGCGGCTCGATCCACGCCCCGGGTGAATTAGGGTGAGCGCCCAGGAGGGTTGAGGGTTCCATGGCTGCCCACACGCGCGACATCGGCAGGTTCAGCAACGCCACGCTCATCGGGCGCGGCGGTTTCGGCGCCGTCTATCGGGCGACCGACGTGGAGCACGGCCGCGAGGTGGCGATCAAGGTCCTCCAGGGCACGCTCGGGGAGACCGAGCGCCGCCGGTTCGACCGGGAGCGGCAGACGATGGGCCGGCTCGGCGCCCACCCGAACATCGTGCCGGTCCACGAGTCGGGCTACACGGAGCAGGGCGAGGGGTACATCGTCATGTCGCTGGCCACGAAGGGGTCGGTGGCCGATCGACTCGAGCGCGAGGGACCGCTGCCGTGGCCCGACGCCGTGGCGATCATCGTGGCCATCGCACGAGCGGCCCAGGCCGCCCACGAGCAGGGTGTGCTCCATCGCGACATCAAGCCCGACAACATCCTCATCGATGCGTACGACAACCCCCGCCTGACCGACTTCGGCATCGCGGCGGTGGCCAGCAACGCCACCGCCACCACCAGCACCACGGCCACGATCGCCCACGCCGCTCCCGAGGTGCTGCACGGACTTCCGCCGACGCCAGCCATCGACATCTACGCCCTGGGCTCCACGCTCTACAACCTGATCGTCGGTCGACCGCCGTTCCAGGAACCCGGCGACCATGGTGTGCCGGCGATGATCACCCGGGCGCTGACCCAACCGCCGCCCGACCTACGCAAGCACGGCGTGCCCGACGCGGTGGCCGACATCGCAACCCGAGCGCTGGCGAAGGAGGCGAGCGGGCGACCGTCGACCGCAGCCCAGCTCGCCGACGAGCTCGACGCGGCCCGGGCATCGGCCACGACTGGCGGCGGAGCCGGGGGCGGCCCAGCCGCCGCTGCAGGCGCCGGGCAGACCGTGATCGCCAGCGTTCCCGTCGCACCACCCCCGATCGGCTCCCCGAACCCATCCTCGGGCCACCACCGACCGACGCCCGCCATGCCGGCCGGGCCCGGCTCGGCGCCGTTCGATCCGGACAGGACCTTGATCAACCCGAGCTACGACGGCTCGGGAAGTGGCGGCTCGAGTGGTGGTGGCGGCGCGGGTGGTGACAGAGGGGCTGGCGGCTCGAACCGGCTGCTCTACGTGCTGGTGGGTGCTGGCCTCACCGTGGTCGTCGCAGTGCTGGCTGTGGTCGCACTGTCGTTCGGGGGTGGCGACGAGCCGAATGGCGAGGCGAGCGCAAGCGACGACGAGACGAGCACCGACGGCGACCCGGACGACAGCGCGTCGACCTCTGCCAGCACGCCGACGACCACGACGCCGACGACCAGCTCGACCACAGTTTCGACTACCGCCAGCACCGGATCAACGACCGAGACCACCGCCACGACGGTCGCCACCTCCACCACCTCGACGACCACCACGACGACGGGACCGACCGTCGACCCCGCGTGCCCCTTGCCGGTGATCGACACCCAGACCCCGAGGTTCCGGGTCCGGATCTGCGGCGACAGCCAGGGTCGACTGGCCTATGTGGGACGGAACAGGACGACCGGCGACGGGATCAGACTGCCCGCCTGCCACGCCGGTGGTTCGATCTTCACCGCGACCAACGAGGGCTTCGAGTACGTCGTCGATGCCGGAGGAGGCTTCCTCCTCGTGACCGACCCCGACGGCGACGAGGTGGTGTTCGAACCCCTCCAGGAGCCGGTCGTCGTGGACGACACCATCGCCCTCGACCCGTGCTGACGCGAGCTGTCCGGCCGCCTGCGACCCCGTAGCCTGATGACCGTGATCGGCGCACTCGCCTCGCTCCCCGCAATCACCTGGCTCCGGGCCATACCGTACGCGGTCGTTGCCGCGCTGCTCATCGGCATTCCCTCCGACCTGATCGACACCCCGATCTTCGGCCGACCGGTCCCCACGCGCCCGATCGACTATGTGATCCTGGCGATCACCGCCGCACTGATCGGGTTGATATTCGCCATCCGGGTCCCCGACGACCCGGCGGGCGACGAGGACACGAAACCGGTGTGGGGCGGGTTCGTGTCCTTCCTGGCTGTGGGCTGCCCGGTGTGCAACCAGGCGGTGGTGGCCCTCGTCGGCACGTCGGGAGCGCTGAGCTGGTGGGCGCCGGTGCAACCCGTGATCGGACTCGCTGCGATCGGGATCCTCCTGTACGCCCTCGCCCGCCGCCTCGACACCTACCAGCTCACCGCCTGCCCGATCCCCACCGACCGCGAGGGGAGAACCTGATCTGGGCAGCGGCCTGATCTGGGCAGCGGCCTGATCTCGGCAGCAGCGATGTCAGTTGTCGCGGAAGGGTTCGGCGAAGCGCTCGTCGGTGAGGAAGTCGTCGTCGGTGAGGGTGAGCAGGAACGCCACGAGCGCCTCGGTCTGGTCAGGGGTGAAGCCGAGCCTGACCGGATCGCCGACGCTGTCCCGCAGCTCCGACGACAGGTTCTCGTGGGGCTGGATCATCGTGTTGTAGTGCTCGACGACCGCCTCCAGCGAGGGGAGGCGACCGTCGTGCATGTAGGGCGAGGTGACCGCCACGTTCCGGAGTGACGGCACCCGGAACCGACCGACGTCGGCGGGTTCCCCGGTCACCTCGAACGCGCCGAGGTCGGGCACGACCACCTCGAGGACCGGCGGGTCGACGCCGTTGTTGGCCGGGCCGTCCGGCCGCGACACCAGCGCCTCGCCCACGTGACAGCTCGCGCACGAGCCCCCACCGTCGGCGATCGGCGTGAAGAAGAGGCGCTTGCCCTCGTTCTCCTCGGTGGTGAAGTTGGGGAACTCGTCGAGTGGTGAGGTGACCTGGCCCCGACCCTCGTCGTACCGGCTCTCGAAGCTCACCATCGCCCCGATGAACTGGGCCAGTGCGGTCGCGACCCGCTCGTCGGTCACCTCCCGGTCACCGTAGGCAGCCTCGAACAGCGGACCGTAGTAGGCCTGCGTCTCGACCCGGTCGACCAACTGGCCGGGGGCCAGTCCCATCTCGAGCGGATCGACGAACGGGAGGAGAACCTGGTCCTCCAACGACGCCGCCGCCTCGTCCCACAGGTAGCGACCGGTCGGATTGAACCGGGCGTTGGCCAACGCCATCGAGTTGCGCCGGGTCCTGGCGCCGAGCAGGCCCTGGCTGCGGATCAGGGGGTCGGTGAACGAGTGCACCTGAACGTGACACGACGCGCACCGAACGGTCCGGTTGGCGCTCAGGTTCACGTCGTAGAACAGGACCCGGCCGAGGGTCGCGAGCTCGTTCGCGGCAGCGCCGTCGACGGGTCGGGTGCCTGGTCGGGTGTCGAACTCGGCGTCGCTCGCCAGCACGTGGGCCGGGAGCTCGACGCGGTAATCGTAGGGTTCGTCGGGGAGCGTCGGCTCCCGGTCGGCGAACCCGGTCGTCGGCGTCACGGGCTCGGTCGGCGCCGGCGAGCCCCCGGACGTCGACGACGCTCCCGACGACGGTGACGCCGTCGCCGTCGCACCATCATCAGCCGGTGATCCGCCCGTGGCAACGATTGCGATCATGACGACGATGGCCACCACCACCGGCGGCGACCACGTGAACCACGATCGTCTCGTCCACGTCGGCACCGAACTCGACCCTACCCGTCGCGGTGGGCGTCTTTTCCTCCGCTTGGCGAAGGATTCGGGCGCGATGAACGAATGTAGGGGTGATGGGGGAACAGCACCAGGGGGCACCGCCTGACTTGGAGGTGGAGTTCAGCCGTATGTACGAGGCGTCACTGCCGATCGTCTACGGATTCCTCCACCTCCGAGTCGCTGGCGACAAACTGCTCGCCGAGGACTTGACGGCGGAGACGTTCGCAGCAGCAGCCCAGGCGTTTCGTGAGGGCCGACCGGAGACCGTCACCATCTCGTGGCTTCGCACGGTGGCCAGGCGTCGACTGATCGATCACTGGCGTCGCCAACGAGTCCATCGAGAGCGGTCGGTGGGGAACATCAGCGCCTTCGAGTCCGACAGCGACCCGGATGTCGCCGACCGCCACGCCGTCCTCGAGGCATTGGGCCGGCTCGCAGGCAACCAGCGGACAGCGCTCGTGCTCCAACACGTCGAGGGCTACGGGGTCAGGGAAGTGGCCGAACTCATTGGCCGGAGCGAGAAAGCGACCGAGTCGCTTCTGAGTCGTGCCCGATCCGCTTTCAGAAGCGCCTATCTGGAGGTCGAGCATGGCTGAACGAGACCCCCTCGACCGGCTGTCGGAAGTCGCCGACATGGCCCAGCAACCCGATCCTGACTTCGCAGCACGTCTACTCGCCGATCTGCTGGCTGACCTAGGTGCAGACCACACGAACGAGACCGAGCCAACCATCGTCGAACTCGAGGAGGACATCGACATGAAGAACAGGAAACTGCTCTGGCCACTGGCTGCAGCGGCCATGACGATCGCGCTGCTGGGAGCTGTCTTCCTTCTCGCCAGAGACGACGACGATTCGATCGCCACCGATCCACCCACCGCGACCGCGACGTCGGAGCAGGACGACGACGATCAATCGGCAACCGAAACGACCGCCACCACCGAATCCGCGCCGACCAGCGAGGCGGCGGGCGACGACGGCAACGAGACCGAGCTCCTGGCGGTCGGCGCCGCATTCCTCGACGCGTACTACTCGGGCGACCCCGCTGCGATCGAGGCATTGACAGCCGAGGACGCCCCGCTGCAGAACACCCTCTACAGTCAGGCCTACGACGAGGCATCCAACGTCGAGGTGGTCGAGCGATCTTGCACGGTCACCGCCGAACGCACCGGTGTGACCTGTACCACCCTCACCACCGACGACGTTTCGACGATCCTCGGCACCGCCGAGATGGGGACCGAGTTCGTGCTCAGGGTGGTCGACGATGAGATCCTCGGCGTCTCGATCAACCTCGACAACCCGCGGCAGATCGACGATCTGTTCACCTGGATCACGACCACCCGCCCGGACATCATGGAGGGACCCTGCGCAGGTGTCCGCAGTAGCCTCGGACCCGCCGACGAATGTGCGATCGCAACGACCGCCGCAGCAGCAGAGTTCGTGGAGACCGACGACTACGTCGCACCCTGACGAGACCGCGGGACCCGTCGTCGCCCTTCCCAGTGCCGAACCGGGCTTCGCTGTCACAGGCGTGTGGGATGCTCTGCTGATGGGAGAGCAGCGGGTGGGAGAGCGTCGGGTGGGGGATCGGGAGGTGGTGCGGGGCCGGTTCGGTATGCGGGTCATCACCCATGGCGAACTGCGAGGCCGGGACCTCCGCTACGTGCTCACCACCCTGCTCCGCGAAGCCCGCCGACCCCTGACCGTGGCCGAACTGGTGGACCGCTGCGAAACCGAGGGCATCACCTTCCGGGGACGAGCCTCCAAGGTCATCTCCGACGCCCTGCGATGGGAGATCGGCTGGAACCGGGTCCAACGCATCACCCGAGGCCTCTACCGCTACCTCGACGCCCCCCGATCCACCCACTACTGGATCCGCCGCCGGGTCCGAGCCCTACGAACCTACTTCACCCACCTCCGAACCGGCGACGTCCAGCCCTTCCCCTGGCCCACCCCACCACCACCAGCCACCCCCCTGCGGATCTAGCCACCCCGAGCCCCGCACACCCCCGCGGCGCCACCACCCCCGCCCACCCCAGGCAACGGCAGCGACCGGCCCGGAGAGACCGAGCCGCCGGGCCGACCAGCAGCCGAACCAGGCCGAGACCAGACAGCACCGGGCCCCCACGTTCGACGGGGCCGGTTCGGCGCGCCCGCAGACCACTCGTCACCGGCCCGGTCCCACCGCCAGGCCGCCGAATCACGTCGAGACCAGCCCCCGAGGGTCGACCGCCGACGAGATGCAGCACCCAGCGAGGCGGTCAGCACCCCGACAGGGGATGGTGTTCAGCGTCTCAGCGACAACCCCCGGACCGGGTGCCCGCCGACGAGCCCGCCGACCCGCCACCCCAGGCCCCCCGCGAGCTGTCGCTGAGACGCTGGACACGGGTGCCGTCGGCGCACGGCCGTCCGATGACGGCCAACCTGCTGCTGTCGAGCTGCGCCTTCTGCTCGAGGGAGCCTGCCGACGTAGCATCGGGCGCAACGGCCGAGGGACCCTCGACATCGAGCCGGCCCTACGGCCTCCCAACTCGAGCGAGGAGGAGCAGCCATGCCCGAGGGCGCACCGCGAACGCGGTCGGCCGAGCCGGCCGAGTTCGCCGACGCCCACGACGACGTGGGCGACCTTGCACGGCGGGTGGCGTTCGACCGTCGGGTGCTCGGCCACCCGGTCGTACTGCGCTCGATGGCGGGGGCAGCGATGGCGGTCGCGATCCTCGCGTGGCCGAGCCGCACCGACCAGATCCTCGCCCGCCTCATCGGGCTGGCCCTCGCCCTGCTCGGCCTGATCACGATCTGGACGGCTCGACGACACCGACCGGTCGATCCACTGCGGCTGGGCGGCGCCGCCGTGCTCGTGGCCGTCGGTGTCGCGCTCCTCGGTACGCCGCCGACCAGAGCCGACGACCTGCTCGGCCGTGGGCTCGGCGTGCTAGCCATCGCAACAGCCGCCCACATCACGATCGATATCGGGCGCGGTCGACACGGCGAGCGGAGCTGGCCGATCGCCCAGGCCGCCCTCCTCGCCAGCATCGGAGCCCTTCTGCTCCGGTTCCCCGAGACCCTGCTCCAAACCGCGATCGCCATGGTCGGGCTCGGCTGGCTCGCCCTCAGCCTGATCGTGATCGTCCGATCCCTCGATCCCGAGGTCGACGGTGTGTCGTCGTACCCCGACGCCACCTCGCTGGTGGCCGCATGGCTCCGTGAGCGACCGAAGGCCGCCGACGACCGGCAGGCGCTGTACGGCAGGATCCTCTACGAGGGCCCCGATGCACGGGCGAGGGTGGGTCGGTTCTTCACGCTGATGACGTTCGCCGCCGTCATCGCATCTGGCGGGATCATCGCCGACTCCACCGCCGTGGTGATCGGCGCGATGCTGATCGCACCGCTGATGACACCGCTCATGGGCATGGCCATCTCGCTGGTCATGGGATGGCCGAACCGGCTCGGCCGGAGCAGCCTCGTCGCCGCTGGCGGCATCGTCGCTGCGATCGGGATCGGCCTGGTGATCGGCCTGGCCAGTCCGACCTCGTTCGACACCGCCACCAACTCGCAGATCCTGTCACGCATCTCCCCCACCACGCTCGACCTGGTGGTGGCGGTCGCTGCGGGCGCCGCCGGCGCCTACGGACTGTCCCGGCCCGACGTGTCCGACTCATTGCCTGGGGTCGCGATCGCGATCTCGCTCGTTCCGCCACTCACCGTGGTGGGGCTCGGGCTCTCCCAGGGCGACTGGGGCGCAGCGCGGGGAGCGGGCCTGTTGTTCGCAACGAACATGCTGGCCATCCTGATCGTGGGCGGGGCGACGTTCGTGATCACCGGTGTCACCCCCATCGAGCGGTTGGCGGCCAACCAACACCGGATGCGAACCGCGCTGGCCGCCGTCGCCGGAGTGGCCGCGTTCGTGGTGGGGGCCCTCCTTCTGAACGGCACCGAGATCGCCCGCAGCATTGCGATCCGCAACGATGTCGAGTCCGCCGTCGACGCCTGGCTGGAGCTCTACGACGACCACGACGCAGTGGAGGTCCGGATCGACGGCGACACCGTGACCGTGGTGGTGATCGGCCCGTCGGACGGGTCGCCCCGCGCCGACGCCCTCGCCGACCGGCTCACCACCGACCTGGGTCGGGAGACCACCGCCATCGTCCGCCTCGTGGTGGAGGAGCGCGACTCGGCGACCGGCCTCAGCAGACCGTGACCGTCCCGGCGGTGCCGTCGACCTCGACGGTCATCCCGGTGGTCAACCGCTCGGTGGCACCGTCGACGGCCACCACGCAAGGGATGCCCAACTCCCGGGACACGATCACCGCGTGGCTCATCAACGCGCCGACGTTCACCACCACCGCGGCCGCCGGGAGGAACAGCGGCGTCCAGGCCGGATCGGTCAGCGGCGCGACGAGCACCTCGCCTGGCTCCAGCCCATTGGCGTCGGCCGGATCGAGCACGACCCGCACCTTGCCCGTGGCCACACCCTGCGAGCCGGCGTTGCCGGAGAGCACGTCACCGGCAACGGCTGCCGTCGCCGCGGTGCCCTGCTCGGCCTCCAGTTGCTCGATCGTGGGCACCTCGCCCTGGGAGGTGATGAAGAACCGGGGCTCCACTGCCGCGAATCGGTCCCGGAGGGCGGCTCGTTCGGCCAGCGTGTCGACGAAGGCCGACGGATCGTCCAGGTAGGGACGGAGCTCGGTGGTGGGGCGGAGGAGCGCCACCACCGCCGGGTCGGTCGAGCCACCCCGCTCCGCCGCCCGCCGCACGAGCTCCCGGTAGGCCTGCTTCACCGGCAGAGTGGACCGGACGGCCCGGTCGCGGGTCGCCTCCCGGGCCTGAGCCCAGTACGGAGCGGCCTTGACCGCCCGGTCGAAGTTGAGCCGATCGAGCAGCCCGACCGCAGGTCGGACCTTGGCGATGGCGTCCTCCCGCCGCTTCTCGTCGTCGGCGAGGCGGCCGGCCGGGTCGAGATCGGTGGTGGCGAGCCGCATCCGGTCGATCGCCACGAGGGCCAGCGACGGCGTGTTGTCCCACGTGCGGCCCGACAGCTCCCAGTCGTTCGGGCCACGGTGCCCGTGCCTGGTGACGAACTCGTCGAACCGGGTCAGGAAGCCCTCGGGATCGGGATCGGCCCGGAGGCGTTCGAGCAGCCCGTCCATCCCGGCGTCGAACGCGGCCGACAGCGCTGGCGTGTCCCGCACCGTCTTCGCGAGCTCCCACAGCTCGAGCGAGTAGCGGGCGGACCGCACGTCGCCGGCAGCGCCGACGAGGTGGGTCACCAGACCGGGCTCACCGGCAGCCGCCGCGGCGTCGGCCAGGACCCCGGTGACGATCGCCGCGAGCGCGGTGGTCTCCATGTGGTTGCCGAACGTGTGGAAGAACGGCTCCCGGAGGGCGAAGAGGTAGTCGACGAGGGCATCGTCGGGAGCGTCGAGCGGTGGCCGTTGCGACTCGAACGCCGCCGCCACCTGGAAGCTGTTCGACACCACCTCGGGCAGCTCCCGCTGACCGAGCGCGCCGAGCACCGTCCGCAGGATCCGGAAGCTCGACCGGAGGTTCTTGTCGCCCGGCTGCGGACGGTACGGGGGAGGATCGCCCTCCCCGAAGAACGACACGTCGATCGCCTCGGCCGACGAGCCGGGAGCCCGCACCCCCATCATCCGCAGATACGACAGGTTGAGGTAGCAGTACCCGCCGTAGAGGCCGATGATCACCGGGTCGTCGGACGAGAAGTCGGCTGGTGTTCCGATACCGAGGCGGAAGTAGGTCTCCCGCCACGCCTTCTCCGCAGTGGGGATCGCGAGCTCGTACGAGAGCGGGGTCAGCACCTCGGGGAACACCTCCCCCACGTTTCCCCTGGTGTTGATGGGCCACCTCGGGTCGATCGCACCTTCGACGATCCACCGTGTCCCGTCATCGGTCATGCCGTGGTCCTCCCTCTCATTCCGTGCTGTCCCCTCGGTCCCGGCGACGGGACAGATTGTCGTCCACGGTGAGCAGGCACAACAGCATGGAACAGCTACCTTCGGGCGTCGGTTCCATGACGAGGCATGACGAATCGTGCCCGAAACCGAGGAGGTACCCGAATGGGCGAGTCCCTGCGGTGGTGGCGAACGGCTGCACTGTGCTGCGTCGGCGGGTTGTTCGTGGCAGCGTGTGCGGCCGACGACCCGGAGGAGGGTGTCGCCCAGATCATCGACGCCGACACCACCGTGGTGGTGGCCAACGCCCCCGGCACGCTCACCACCAACGGTGAGCAGCGACTCCTCGTGGGACTGCTCGGTGACGGGCCGAACCAGTTCCTCGGCGGCCCCGACGAGCGGGCGGTGCTCGTGCTCGAGCAGGTCGACGGCGACGGGGCGGCCGAGGTGGCCGCGTCGTGGTTGTCGAACCCGGGGGTTGCGATCGGCGTGTACACGGCACCGGTCACCTTCAGCGAGGCCGGGCAGTGGGCCGTGTCGATCAAGGGCGCCGACGAGGCCGTACCGGCGGCGCTGGTTCAGGTCGGGACCGACTCACCTGTTCCCGATCCCGGCGACCCCGCACCAGCGTCGCTGACCCTCACCGGTTCGACGCCCGAGGAACTCATGGCGATCTCGACCGACCCCGACCCCGAACCCGATTTCTACGACCTCACGATCGCAGACGCCGTGGCCAACGGCCGGCCGACCGTGATCGTGTTCGCCACCCCGGCGTTCTGCCAGACGGCGGTGTGCGGACCGACGGTCGACATCGCGAAGCAGGTGGCCGAGGGGCGCGACGGCGTCGACTTCGTGCACGTCGAACCGTTCGACGTGGCCGCCGCCCGAGCCAACGACCTCCAGCCGATCCCTGCGATGTTCGAATGGGGATTGGCCACCGAACCGTGGATCTTCGTGGTCGACGCCGATGGGGCGGTGACCGCCCGATTCGAGGGGATCGTGGGACAGGACGAGCTCGAATCGGCCATCGAGGAGCTCTGACGCCCGGACCGGGGCGCTGTCCCCAGCGCCGGCCCGCGATCTACGCTTGGGTATGAGGTCCACCCGGTACGCGACGACCAGTAGTATCATCGTCCGAACCGGGGTGGAGTTCCGCGAACACTTCCGCGCCCAGCGCCGTGCCCTGTACGGCGAGGGGGCGGCAGGGAGGCGAACACCATGAAGAAGTGGCTCTACCCGCTGTTGATCGCCTTCGTGGCGTTCCTGATCTTCTCCAGCCCCACGAGTGCGGGCAGCCAGACCCGCACCTTCGTGATCTGGCTCGGCGACATGGCCGAAGCGGCCGGCGACTTTCTCGACGGGCTGTTCACGGACGAGGCCGAGGCCGATACGCCAGAACTGCTCCAGCCGAACCAGGACGACATCACGGTGGAACCGCAAGGCGGCACGGTCGCTGCCGATCCGGAACCAGCGCCGCCACCGCCCACGATCGACATCGAACCGGAACCGGACCCCGGCACCGGTGACAGCAGCGACGACTTCGGTTCGCCCCCAACCGGCTGAGGATCGATCCACGTCCGCGTTCGCCCTGCTGAGCCACGCGCCCCGCGATCGCCCTTGAAGACCGCCGCTCATCGTACCTAGGATCGTCACACGCCCGTAAAGCGAGAGCCGCGAGATGGCCACTGCGCAACCCGCCCGACAGCCCGCCGGGCAACCCGCCAAGAAGCAAGAACGCCGGAACCTGAGGTCGCTGTTCAAGCCGCCGGACTCGTCTGCGGTGCTCCTCAGGGACGAGATCGAGTTCTACGCCGAGCGGCAGCACCCGGCGGCCCTCATCCAGCCGTTCTTCGAGACGTTCGTGTTCCTGCTCACGGTGCTCTTCATCGTCGACGTCCAGGACGGCGACATCAGCAATGAGAACCGGCTGGTCGTCGTGATCCTGCTGATCGCCGTCGGGATCTGGATCTTCGCCACCATCACCACCGGCCGGTTGCCGACCTCCCGCCTGGCCGTCGACCCGTTCACCAACACCGCCAGCAGCAACCCGGCATTGAAGTGGGTCATCCCCGGGCTGGCCGTGGTGTCGTTCTTCCTCTTCGACTTCGCTGTGACGCTCAGCCTGGCGGTCGTCCTCGTCATCTTCCGGATGGTCACCTTCGCCGCCCGGTGGGCCTTCTACGAGCGTCGCTTCATCACGAACCGACGGCTCGTGGAGGCGAGCGGTTTCCTCGGCTCCCGGGTGGCGTCGATGCCGCTCTCCCGTGTGACCGACGTGGTGTATCGACGGACCGTGCCCGGCGAGCTGCTGTCGTACGCCCACATGCGGGTGGAGACCGCCGGTCAGGACCAGGCGCTCGGACGGGTGCGGTTCATCACCCGCCCCGACGACTTCTACGACACGCTCAGCACCCTGAGCGCACCGGTCTCCGCCTCCGCCGGCGACGTGGCCCCGCTCGACGAGGCCTGACCCGGGCGCCCCGCTGCCCGAAGTCGGGCGGTGACCCCCGTCCTCTAACGTGGGGTCGTGACCCACCACGTCGACCGGGAATCGACGCTCGGCCGACTCCGTTGGATGATCGCCCCGATCGCCGTCGGCCTTCTTGCGCTCGTCGGGATCGCCGCCTCGGCCGATGACGGTTCGG
Organism: Acidimicrobiales bacterium; assembly: GCA_965216205.1. Classification (GTDB taxonomy): domain Bacteria; phylum Actinomycetota; class Acidimicrobiia; order Acidimicrobiales; family SZUA-35; genus CADEDH01. The sequence goes on from OZ244139.1 coordinate 5,451,195, forward strand.
TGCACGGGCCTGCCGACGAGCTCGAACGGCCCCCCGTCACCGCCTCGATCGGACCAGAGGGCCAGGCCGTGCAGGGCGCTGTCGCCGACGGCGCCGCGCCGAGCACCATCCTCCTCAGCGACCAGGGTGGCCGGGTGGAGCTCGTGCTCGACGGACCCGAGCCGCTCGCCATCGTGTTACCGCGCGACGAGGAGCTGGGCCCTCGACCCGACCCCGTCCCGATCGCGGTCGAGGACGCATCGGGCAACTCGGTGGCGTGGGTCGCGAGCGACGGACGCATCGAACGGCTCACCGATCGGCCGGCCGACGGGGGCCGGAGCGGGATGGCCATCCGGGCGGTGGAGGCCAACCCGGACCGAGACCCGAGCAGCGAGCCCCGCCGGTCGGCGGTCGACGTGCTCCACCCCGACGGCTCGTTCACCGAGATCCGGGTCGTGTCGGAGGAGCCGGGTTTCACGCTCACGCTGGTCGACACCGCCGGAAACCGGACGCCGATCGAGGTGGGTCCCGATGGCCGGGCGACGCTGCCGGACGGCGTCGTGGCCGACGTTCGCACCGGTTCGGCAGCACCCGGGCGTGCAACTGACGACGGGGACGCGACCGGCGACGACCCCACGCAGCGTGGGGGCACCGGAGGAGTCGACGCTACCCGAGCGCTGGCGCTGATGATGGCCGGCGTGGCGGCGGGCGGTCTGCTGTACCTCCTCGCCCGACGCCGCCGGTCGACGATCGGCCCGGAGCCGTTCGGCCCGACGTTCGTCGGCGACGATGGCGTTCCCGACGACCGCTTCCACGAGTTCGTGACGATGCTCGCGCACGACGCCGACCCGGGGCGGGCGATCCGGCTCGCGTTCAGCGCCGCCGAACGGGGACTCGGTGGCATGCCCCGCCGCGTCACGACCGAGACCCCGTTCGAGTGGTGCGAGCGGGTCGTCGGCGACCTCCCGCACCTGGCGATGCCGCTGCGCTCGCTGTGCGATCGGTTCGCTCGAACCCGGTTCGCAGCCGAGTCCCCCGACGCGACCGACCGCGATGCGGCCGTGGCCGACCTCGTGGAGCTCCACCGATCGGCGGTCTCGGCCCGTGCCACCGACACACCGTGCGCCACCGACCCGCCCGACCCGTCGACGCGAGCGGCTCCGCCCACGCCGCCCACGCCCGTGGCGCCGGGTGAGGGGCGCTGATGGTCGACGCCGTGATCGCCGCGTTCCCACTCGTCGCCGGGCTGCTGGCCGCGGCCGTGCTGCTCCTCGCAGTCCGGTTCGACCGCAAGCTGGCGCGGGGGCCGTCCTCGGCCGGTCCGCGGGAACCGGAGCAACCGCCACCGCCGGGGCAGACGAGAACACCGTGGGAGCTCCAGGCCATCGAGGACCAGCTCCGATTGCTGCGGACGCAGGGCCACCGGGCCGTCCCCCGCTACGACCTCAACGCCACGGTGAATCGCCTGATCGTGGCCGCCCGCCTCGACGACCCCGAGGACCAGCTCCCGATCACGGCCGACGAGGACGACGTCGAAGCGGCGATCGCCAGGGTCGAGGCCCAGCTCGGCCTCGAGCGGGGAGCGGCGACGTGAACCACACCGACGTGCAGGTCGCGGCCAACGACCTCCTCGCCGAGCTGGAGCGGGCGATCGTGGGCAAGCGGGACGTCCTCGAACTGATCGTCACCGCCCTTCTCGCCGACGGTCACGTGCTGCTGGAGGACGTGCCGGGCGTGGCGAAGACCGCCATTGCCAGGGCCGTCGCCCAGGCTGCCGGGCTCCGCTTCGCTCGCATCCAGTTCACCCCGGACCTGATCCCGGCCGACATCACCGGCGCCACCGTGCTCACGAGCGGTTCGACCACCGAGTTCCAGCCGGGACCGATCTTCGCCAACCTGGTGCTGGGCGACGAGATCAACCGGGCACCACCCAAGACCCAGTCGGCCCTGCTCGAGGCGATGGAGGAGCGGCAGGTGACGGCCGACGCCGTGACCAGACCCCTTCCCGAACCGTTCCTCGTGATCGGCACCCAGAATCCGATCGAGCAGGAGGGCACCTACCCGCTCCCCGAGGCGCAGCTCGACCGGTTCCTCATCCGCAGCGGGGTCGGCTATCCGGGCCGGGTCCACGAGGTGGAGCTGATCCTCCGGCGGGCTGAGCGGGGTGCCGACCGGGTCGACCTCCGGCCCGTCCTCGACGCCGGTGCCGTCGCTGCGCTCCAGCGGCGGGTCGAGGAGGTTCACATCTCCGAGCCGGTCGCCACCTACGTGGTGGATCTCGTCGAGGCGACGAGGCGGAGCGCCCGCACGGAGGCCGGTGCCAGCCCGCGAGGTTCGCTGGCCCTGCTCAAAGCGGCTCGGGCCAGGGCGGCGATGGCCGGCCGCTCGCACGTGCTCCCCGACGACGTCAAGGCCCTGGCGGTGCCCTCCCTCGCCCATCGGCTGCTCCTCCAGCCCGATCAGTGGGTGCGCGGCGTGCGGGCGGAGCAGGTCGTGAGCGAGGTCGTCGGCCAAGTCGCCACCCCGAGCGCCGTGCAGCCCGGCGACCACCCGGCGAGCACCGCGCCGCGGTGACCCGGTCGCTGACGCACCGGTTCTGGCTCTGCGCGCTGATCGGGTTCGGCTCGGTGGTGCTGACCTTGGGGCTCCGGCAGCTCGAACCGGCCGCGGTCGGCGCCCCGTTCCTCATGGTCCTGCTGGTGTCGTTGCTCGACGGTTGGTGGCCGGCGGTGCAGGCCGAGTCGGCCGAGCTGAGCGCCCGCCGGGTGATCGAAGGCGACGAGCTCATCTTCAGCATCGAACTGGTCGCCCGGCGGGCCGCTCCGTGGGTGGAGCTGGAGGTGCAGCTCCCGGCCATCCTCGAAGCGACGGGACCAGCCCGCTTCGTGGCGGCCGTGAACGGGCGGCGGCGGTTCGAGATCCCGATCCGGGCGACGCGGTGGGGCGCAGCCGGACCCGAGTGGGCTGTCGTCACCACGAGGGACCGGCTCGGCGTTTCGGAGCTCGTGGGGCAGTATCCGCTGCAGGTTCCCGTTCGCATCCATCCCCCAGCCGAACGGCTGACCAGCCTCATCCCGCTCCACCGGGACCGACCGGTGACGGGCGAGCACCGGAGCAGCAGGATCGGGCCCGGATCGGAACTGGCCGAGGTTCGCCCGTACCGCTACGGCGATCCGGTCCGGTCGATCAGCCCCCGATTGAGCCAGCGGCGGGGAACGCCGATGGTGATCGACCGGCACCCCGACCGGTCCTCCGACATCGTGCTCCTCGTCGACTCCGCCCAGGATCTCGGCGTGGACCTCGACACCACCCTCCGGTGGACCGTCACCGCCGCCACCGCCCTCGCCGATCGTCACCTCAGGGCCCAGGATCGCGTCGGGCTCCTCGACGTCGGCCGGGGCGTCCGGTGGCTACCAGCCAGGCTCGGACGCAGGCACCTCCACGCCGTGGTCGACGCGCTGCTCGCCACCGAGGTGCTGCTCGAGCTCGACCGCGACGACGTCTTCGCGGTCCCCGCCAACCTCTCCCGGTCGGCGACGATCGTGGCGGTGTCGCCACTGCTCTCCGAGCTGGTGCTGACGGCGCTGGTCGAGCTGCGGAGCCGTGGCCACGAGGTGCTGGTGGTGAAGCCAGACCTGCCCGAACCGGACGAGTCGGTGAGCTCGCTCGCCAGGCGGGTGTTCCGGGCCGGCAACGAGCTCAACGAGCGGTGGCTGGTTGAGCGGGGCGCCACCGTCATCCCGTGGACGGCCGGCGATCCGTTGGAGCACGTCATGCGGCGGGTGGCGCGGAACCTCGGACGGGCGAGGCAGCCGGCGTGACCGTCAACATCAGATCCACACCGGCCGGAGCAACGAGGGCGACGGGGGCGGCGGCTGCCCGGCAGGACCGACGGGCGGCGCGAGGCCGGCGCATCCGGGCACTGCTGGGCCCCGAAGCATTGCTCGGCGCGCTGATCGTGGCGTTCTGGGGTGTCGTCGGGCCGGTCCACCTCGTGGCACCCTGGGTGGTGTTCGGCACGGTGCTCGTCGGACTCGCGGTCCACGTGGCCAGCGTCGACGGGGGTGACTTCTCGTTGCTGTGGCTGACGACCGGCTGGTTGCTGCTCCTGATCGGCGTGTGGGTCCGGCGGTCGACCGGCGAGCTCGACCCCCTCGTGCTCGTCGCCGCGGGGAGCAGTGCGCTGGCCCACGGCGAGCTCGTCAGGCTCGCCCACGCTCGACGCCGTAACGCCAGCGTCGACCGGAGCGCCCACGGCTCGTCGGCCACCGGGCTGGGGCTCGCGGCGCTGCTCGCCGCGGTGGGGGTGGGACTCGGCGACGTCCTGGCCGGCGCCGTCGGCGCGAGCCGGCTGTGGTTGCCGGCCGCCGTGGTGGTCGTGGCGACCGTGGCGGTGGCGATCGTGGTGGTTCCCACGATCGGGGCGCCGGCTCCCCACCGTGACCGCTGGCAACCGGGCGACCGCATCCCACCCCACCGCCGGGGCTGACCGTCCCGAGGTGAGGATGACGGATCGGTGGGGGGTAGCCTTGACAGGTCCCTGCGTCACACCGCGTCTGTTGTCCGAGGTTCCAATGTCGAAGGTATGCCAAGTCACGGGCCGCAAGCCCAGCTTCGGGAACAGCGTCTCCCACTCCCACCGCACCACCAAGCGCCGGTGGAGCCCCAACATCCAGCGGCAGCGGTTCTGGTTGCCGTCGGAGAAGCGGTGGGTCACGCTCACCGTGAGCGCCAAGGGGATCAAGACGATCAACAAGAAGGGCATCGAGTCGGTCGTTGCCGACCTGCGCCGCCGAGGGGAGAAGGTCTGATGGCCAAGAGCGACAAGCGTCCACTGGTGAAGCTCCGGTCCACGGCTGGCACGGGCTACATGTACGTCACCAAGAAGAACAAGGTGAACACCCGCGAGCGGATCGAGCTCAAGAAGTACGATCCGGTCGTGCGCCAGCACGTCATCTTCAAAGAAGAGCGGTAGCCCGGGCCCCATCGGCCCGCCCGTACGGCCGACCACCGGCACCGACGCCGCACGGATCAGCGCAAAGGGAGCGCTCCGACGATGCTCGGTCGCCGTCTGCTGACCATCCCCGCCGTTCTCGTCGCGCTTCCGCTGCTGGTGCTCACGTCGCCGGTGTGGCTCGTCGGCGGTGCCCTCGTCGACCTGATGACCGGCCTCCGGCGGCTCCCCACCGTCCGCCTCGGGCTCTTCGCCGTCGTGTATCTCGCCCACGAGTGGGCCGGTGTCGCCGCCGCTGGCGCGCTGTGGATCCGCGAGCGGTTCCGGGCGATGGTGCTCCGACAACAGCTCCATCCGGTCGCCACGACCCACCCCTACCGGCGGATCCAGGGATGGTGGGCCTCGTCGCTGCTGCGGTGGGCCGGTCGACTGGTCGGGCTCCGCCTCGAGCTCCCCGACCCGACCACCCTGCCGACCGACTCGTTCATCCTCCTCAGCCGCCACGCGAGCATGGTCGACGCCATCCTCCCGGCCGATGTGGTGACCAAGCGCCTCGGACGGTTCGCCCACTACGTGATCAAGGCCGAGCTGCGGTGGGTTCCGAACCTCGACCTCTTCGGCCATCGCCTCGGCAACTACTTCGTTGCCCGCGACGCCGACGGCGACCGTGAGGCGGCGGCGATCTCCCGGTTCGCCAGGACCGCCCTCCCCGACTCGGCGCTCGTGATCTTCCCCGAGGGCACCTACGCCACACCGTCCACCCGGGCGCGGGTCATCGCCTCCCTCGAGCGTCGCGGCGATACACCGTTGGCCGCCTACGCCCGCTCCCTCCAACACCTCCTCCCCCCGAAGCCGGCGGGCACGCTCGCCCTCCTCGCCGAGCAACCACATCTCGATGTGGTCGTGCTCGGGCACGTCGGGCTGGAGGGGGTGGCCCACCTCACCGGACTACGCCGTCGGCTCCCGCTGGAGCGGCCCGTCGTGGTCGACTGGTGGCGGTTCCCCCGATCCGACATCCCGGTCGACGAGTCGAGCCGGATTGCCTGGCTCAACGATCGCTGGCGTACCCTCGACGCCTGGGTCGCCTCCGTCGACACAGGATCGATGACGACGAGAACCGACGGGACCAGACGGGAGACGGGAACGCAGCAATGAGCCGCCTCGAGCCAGACGCCTACCATCGTTTGCTCACCACCGAGACCGAACGCATCGCCGGTATCGACCCCGACTCGCTCAGCCGCGACGTCGCCCACCTCGAGGGGTGGACGGTGCACTCCGTGGTCGGCCACACCGGCTGGCTGCTCCGCTACATCGCGAAGAACCTCGAGGCCTCCCCCGACGACGCCCCACCCCGCTCCTCGGTCGGTGAGCCCCCGGTGGGGCCCGACGTGCTCGACTGGTTCGCGGAGGGAGCGACCGCGCTCCGGACCAAGCTCGCCTCGGTGGACCTGAACGAGCTCCACCCTTCGTGGCTCGGCCCCCAGCCGGCGTCGTGGTGGCTACGGCGGGTGACCCACGAGGTCGCGATGCACCGGTGGGATGCCTGCTCCGCCGCGGAGGGCACCGCACCGGCGGCGACGGCACCGATCGACACCGACCTCGCTCGCGACGGCATCGACGAGATGCTGGAGGTGTTCGCCCCGAACCGCCTGCAGTTCGAGGTGCTCGGGGGGTCGGGGGAGACCATCCACCTCCACGCCACCGACGCCCCGGACGGCGAGTGGCTCATGACACTCGGCCCCGAGGCGATCGACTGGAGCCACGGTCACGCCAAGGGCGACGTGGCGGCCAGGGGGGCGATGTCGGATCTCCTGCTGCTCGTGTGGAGCCGACTTCGGGCCGATGCCGTCGAGGTCTTCGGCGATGCCACACTGATCGACCGGTGGCAGGAAGCGGCGACGTTCTGACCACGGTCGACCAGCCGACCGGCCGACCTGCCAACCTGTGGGCCAGCCGAGGTCGGGCCGGATCACCGGTTGAGCGCCACCACCGGTAACAGCGGTTCCTCCGGCACGTCGTAGTGCCGATCCCAGCGGGTCAGGCGGTGCTTCCACTCCGACGCTGCACCGATTCCCTCCACGTAGGCGGCCTGCCGCTTGGCGACCCGCCCGACGGGCGCATCGATGTCGGCCTCGCCCGGCGCCTGATACTGGGCCTCGATCCCGAGCTTCAGGTTCCGGAGCGCCTCGCTCCGCAACTGGGAGATCCGCGACTCCGTGACACCGAGGAACCGGGCGAGCTCCTGTGAGGTCTTGCCCTCCAGGAAGTAGCCGACGATCACGAACCGCTGCCGCTCCGGCAGCAGGTCCACCGCGTCGCGCAGGTAGGTGTGCAGCTCGCGGGTCTCGAGCTCCTCGAGCGGTTCCACCGTCGACCGGTCCCGGAGGATATCGACCAGGGTGAGGTCCTCGTCGGAGTCGTCGCTGGTCTCGTGGTCGAGCGCCAACACGACCGATCGGAACAACCGGTCCTGCAGCTTGGCGAGCTCCTCCCGGCTGACGCCGAGCTCGTCGGCCATCTCGTCGGTGTTGGGCACACGACCCAGGCGAGTGGCGAGGAACTGCTCGGTCGCCTCGAGCCGACGGGCCAGCATCCGGACCGAGCGGGGGGCCCAGTCGGCGGCCCGGACGGAGTCGAGGATGGCGCCCCGGATGCGCTGGGCGGCGAACCGTTCGAAGGGAACACCCCGGCTGTCGTCGAAGCGGCGAGCCGCCTCGACCAGACCGAGCGCGCCGGCCCGGGCCAGCTCCTCCCGATCGACGTGGCGGGGGAAGTGCACCGCGACCTGGAACACCACGTGCTTCACCAGGGGAAGGTTCGCTTCGATGCGAGCGTTCAGCTCCGACTGCGACGTCGTTGTCATACCTATCGTGCCCTTCGTGTTGTCCTCCATGCAGGAAGAGTTCTCGTCAAGGCGGGCACGAAACTTGAGGAACTTTTCGAGAAAGTTTCCCGTGGTGTGTGCGTCGACACGATCGGCGTCGGACTTGAGCGCCCCACCCCGAGATTGAGCCGACGGCACTACCAGCGGCACTGTCAGCGGCACTGCTGGCGGCGTGCTCGCCGCCCGACGCGGGACGCGGTCAGCTCAGCGCAGAGCCGAGCGCGCCGCTGAACAACGCCACCCGGACACCGCGGGCCCGGAGCTCGGTCAACAACCGTCTCGGTTCGGGCCACGACGCCAGACCGCCGGCCCCGGCGGGCGCTCGACCCGACCCGGCCTCCACCGCAGCGACCGCCGACACGATGGCGGCTGCCACCGACGGATGGTCGATCGCGCCGAGCACGAGGGTCTCCACTGCGCCGAACGCACGACCCCGCACCTCGACCCGGAGCGCCCCCGGGCCACCGTCGTCGTGTGGGGGTCGCAGCATCGGCAACCTCGAGGTGAGTCGATCACGTCTCGTGGCCGACACCCGGGCCGAGATGCGCGACGCGTGGGGGAACTCCCGTTGGAGCAGCAACGGGCTCGGCAGCGCACCGCGATAGCAGTCGCGGGCGCCGAACGGTTCGGGGAACCACGCCAGATCGCGCCCGGACCCACCGCGCCGGAGGATCCACTCCCCGTCGAGCCAGTCGTGGCCGTCGAGCTTCAGTGCCCGGTGGTGTTGGCGAGCGCAGGCCGGACCCCCGGTGCCGGCCTTGTACACACTGATCACCTCCACTGCGTCGAGACGCTCCGAGGCGAAACGGGCGAGCACGCAGCTCAGACCGGGAACGAACCCGGCCCCCACCACGACCGACCGACCGACGCGCTCGGCGGTGTCGTGGAGTCCGAGCAGTTGCCGACACTCGTCGGGGTCGTCGGACAGCGACACGACGTGACTCCCGGCGGCCAGCATCGACGACGCCAGCTTGCAGTGACTGCCGACGGGACCCGCGAGGATCACGACGTCGGCCGGGTCGGCCGGGTCGGGTGGGTCGCTCCGCACGGTGACGCCGCCGGCGATCGCCTCGAGCGCCGGCAAGACCCGCTCGACCCGGCGGGCGTCGGCGTCGGTCACCGAGACCTCGGTGGCAGGGGCCTGCACGAGCTGCCGAGCGAGGTGGGATCCGGTGGTACCGAGGCCCACCAACGCGAACCGCATCAGGCGAGTTCGTTCTCGGTGATCTCGCGCCACCCGCCGGTCTGGGGCGGGACCCCGCCCGTCCCCCGCAGTCGGACGAGGGCAGCGATCAGCGCGGCGGCGCCGAGCGCGGCGGCGACCCGCCGGAGGAGTGTGAGCATCGCGCCAGCCTACGCCTTCGCACCCGCTGCGCGGGTCGCGTCCCCGACGGCGCCAGGTGGGATCACGACCGGGGGAAGTCCGGTGGGGTTGGCGCGGTGAGCCAGTCGTCGAAGAAGGGGCCCAACTCGGCGCCCGAGACCTCCTCGGCCACCGCGACGAAGTCGGCGGTCGACGCCGCCGAACCGCCGTACCGCTCCACCCAGAGGCGGAGGATCTCGAAGAACCCGTCGTCGCCCACCTCGAGTCGGAGGGCGTGGAGCACCATCGCCCCTCGCACGTAGACGGCCTGGCTGAACAGGTCGTCGGTACCCGGGTCGGCGATCGGGCCGAGCCCGGCCCCCTGGCTGGCGAGGCGGGCGGAGATCGCGTCGATGCCGCCCCCGCCGAGCTGGGGACCATCGGCGCTGTGATCGGCCCACAGCTCCTCGGCGTAGGACGCGAAGCCCTCGTTGAGCCAGATGTCCTGCCAGGTGGCGGGCGACACGTGGTTGCCGAACCACTGGTGGGCCAGCTCGTGGGCCACGACCGTTTCGGCGGCCCGTGTGCCGGTGACCAGGTCGGTGCCGAACAGCGACATGGTCTGGTTCTCCAGCGCGAAGCCGAGGGGGGTCGGCACCACCACCACACCGTAGGTGTCGAAGGGGTACGGGCCGAACACCGTGGCGAAGTAGTCGATCATCTCCGCGGTCCGGCCGAAGTCGAACTCGGCCTCGGTGGCGATGGCGGCGGGGAAGAAGTTCCGTATCTGCACCCCGTCGGGGCCGGCCGACCGTTGGATCTCGTAGTCGGCGATCGACACCGCAGCCAGGTAGGACGCCATCGGGGTCGCCATCTCCCACACCCAGGTCCTGGTGCCGTCACCGTTGTCGACCTCGCCGGTGAGCACGCCGTTCCCGGCGACCTCCAGGGCCGAGGCCGCGGTGACGGTCACCGAGTAGGTCGCCTTGTCCATCGGATGGTCGTTGCTGGGGAACCACGTGTGGGCGCCGTCGGGCTCGGACGCCACGTAGATGGCACCGCTGCCGGTGGTCAACCAGCCTCCGGAGAACCCGCTGGCGCCGGCCACCGGTTGCGGGACACCGGCGTAGGTCACGACCGTCGTGAACGACTGCCCGCTGGTCAGGAGCTCGGCCGGGGTGACCGTCAACTCCGGTGGCGCGTGATCGATCTGCGCTGGGGCCCCGTCGACGGTGACCGTGACCGCGTCGAACGGGCCGAAGTCGAGGTTGAACGTCTCGAGGTCCTGGGTGGCGGTGGCGGCGATCGTGGCCTCGGCCTCGATCCGGCCGGTGGTGTCGTCGAAGGTGATCACGAGGTCGTAGTGGTCGACGTCGTAGCCACCGTTGCCGAGCTGGGCGTAGTAGGGGTCGCCGATCCCGGCTGCGCCCACCAGCGGGTCGTCGGGCGGGGCCGACGACCCATCGTCGGACTCGCCGTCGGACTCGCCGTCCGATCCGCCGTCGGCCGTGATGGTCGGGGTGGAGGCCACGGTCGTGGTGTCGACCGACTCGTCGGCGACCGTGGTGGCGGTCGCCTCCTCGTCGCTGAAGCCCACCACACCGCAACCCGTGATGAGAACGGCGCACGCGACTGCCGACGCCGCGACCGATCGAATCGACATCGGCCCCGACGGTACACGACGCCGGGATCGGTTCGTCTTCGCCCACCGATCGGGGAGCCGGTAGCGTTCGAGTCGTACCCAGGAGAAACTCCCATGGCGCCCGACACCCGAGTCCCGACCCGCTCGACGGCCACCGACCGCTCCCCCACCGTCACGACGTTGCCGGTCGTCGACCTCGCCGGCCACCTCGCGGGCGATCCCGCCGCAACCGCGGTGGCGGCGGAGCAGGTCCGGGACGCGCTGACCGAGGTCGGGTTCCTGTCGATCGTCGGCCACGGCGTCGCCTGGCAGCAGGTGACCTCGATCTACGAGTGGGCCGCCGCCTACCACGCCCTCCCCGACGACGCGAAGCTCGACCATCCGATGGGTCCTTCGACGATGGGCTACATGCCGCTCGGCGGCGCGCAGCGCGACGGCCCACCGGCCCTCAACGCCGCGTTCTTCATGGGCCGGCCCGGTTCGCGACGCAACGGCTTCCCGGACCCTGCCGCGTTGCCCGGTTTCGAGGAGGCGGTCGGTGACTACTACCGGGTGATGGACCGGCTGGGCCATCACCTGCTCCCGCTGTACTCGCTGGCCGCGGGGATGCCCGCCGGGTTCTTCGATCAGTTCTTCGACCCGGCGCTGGCCACGCTACGGATGACCCACTACCCGGCGTTGCCGGCCAGCGACGACCAGTGGGGTATCGATCCCCACTCCGACGCCGGCTACATGACGATGCTCCCGTCGAACCCGGTGGCCGGTCTCCAGATCCAGGCCCCGACCGGGGAATGGTTCGACGTGGAGCAGGAGCCGGAGTCGTTCGTGGTCAACGCCGGCGACATGCTCCGCCGTTGGACCAACGACCGGTTCCTGTCGACGAAGCACCGGGCCCGGAACACGTCGACGGTCGACCGGTACGCGATCCCGTTCTTCTTCGATCCGCGGGTCGACAGCGTGATCGAGCCGGTGCCGAGCTGTGTCGAGCCGGGTGAGGCCCCCCGCCACGAGCCGCTCGTCTACCGCGACTACCTCACGAGGTTCATGCAGGACGGCTATGCGGCGACGAGACCGGACGTGTCAGGCTGACGCGATGACCGGCCAGACCGACCCCTCGTCCGACCCGTCCACCGGCAGCGCCCAGCCGCCTCCCGACACCCTCAACGACGTCGGCGTGCTGACGCGGCGGGAGATCGAAGCTCGGATCGTGGCGCCGCTGATCGAACGACTCGGCGAGGAGTTCGGGGCCGACCGGGTCACCGAGATCGCCCGGGAGGTCGTGGTGAGCGTGGCCAGGACCCAGGGCGGCCAACTGGCCGACGCGCTCGGTGGGAACGACCTCGACGCCTTCGCCGACAGCATGGAGAACTGGACCAAGGGCGACGCCCTCGAGATCGAGGTGGTGGAGAAGACCGACGACGTCTTCGCGTTCAACGTGACCCGCTGCCGCTACGCCGAGATGTACCGGTCGCTCGGGATCCCCGAGCTGGGAGCGCTGTTCTCCTGCAACCGCGACGGCACGATGGTGGAGGGGTTCAACCCGAGCATCACCTTCGAGCGGAGCCAGACGATCATGGGCGGCGCCTCCCACTGCGACTTCCGCTACACCCTCCCGTCGGGGCCGACCCCGGTGGAGCTCGGCTGACGCCACCTCACGACGACCGGGCCCGGACCCGCTGGTCGAGAACGAGCCCGCCGACCACGGCTGTCGTTCCGGCGATCTGTCCGGGCGCGATCGATTCACCCAGGAAGATCCACGCCGCGAGGCCGCTCGTGACCGGGACGGTGAACAACAGTGGTGCGATCTGGGCCGGCGGGAGCGAGCGGAGGACCCAGTTCCACAGTGACCAGGCCACGAAGACCGGCCCCACGATCACCCACGCCATCGCCAGCCAGCCATCGCCGGAGACCGACGCCCACTCCTGTTGGCGAAGTGTCGGAGCGGTCGAGAGGAGGATGGGGACCGCCGCCATCGAGACCGCGTAGGTGGTCAGGGTGAACGGTGGGTACCGGTCGACCAGTCCCCGGTTCAGCATCAGGTAGGCCGCATAGAGCGCAGCGACGACCAGGGAGATCGCGTCGCCCCAGCCCAGCGCGACCGACGTCCGGGTTCCGACGAACAGCGCGGTTCCTCCCGCCGCGAGCGCCAATGCCGCCACGGTGACGAGCGGCGGGCGTCGTCGGGTGAGGATCGCGTCGAACGTGGCCACCCAGAGCGGCACCAACGCGAGGAGCAGGGACGCGGAGAAGGCGCTCGTGTAGGCGAGCCCGACGCTGAAGCCGAAGACGTAGCCGCAGAAGCCGACAACGGCGACGGCGACGAATCGACGGCGGTCGTGGGGCGCGATGGGCACCCGGCTTCTCGTCAGTCCCACGACAATCCACCCGATGACCGCCATCCCGGCGAAGCGGATGAAGTTGAACGAAGCGACGCTGAACTGGTTGAGCGCATGCTTGGCCAGGACGAAGTTGACGCCCCAACCGAGCACGACGAGCGCAGCGACCAGCCACGGCAGGTGAACGAGACGACGGTCTCGTCCGGTCGATGAGGGTTCGGCGACCGGGTCTCGGATGTCCACCGCTGCAGCATGGCGCCGGATCATCGCTGGTGCTGGCGGAATGCGGACAGGCAACCCACATCACTCGTTGGCCGGTGTGACCTCCACTCCGGTGCGTTCCACGATCAGCCCGTAGTGCTCGGGGCGGCGGTGGGCGGCGAGGTTGAACATGGTGCGGCGGAGGTCGGCGCCGAGCGACAGGTCACAGTCGTGGACGATCACCTCGTCGTCCTCGGTGCCGGTCTTGGCCACGATCTCGCCAGTGGGGGCGACGATCACCGAGTTGCCGAACATGCCGAACCCATCCTCGAAGCCGGCCTTGGCGGTCTCGACGAGCCAGACCGCGTTCTGGTTGGCCATCGCCTGGGCCATCACCAGGTGCTGGTGGACCCGCTGGGCCGGCGGTTCCGGGTAGTGCAGGTTGGTCGACGGTGTGTTGAAGCCGAGGGCCACGATCTCGGCCCCCTGCAGGCCGAGCACCCGGAACGCCTCGGGCCAGCGCCGGTCGTTGCAGATCAACATCCCGATCACGGGTCCCTCGATCCCAGCGTGCCGGTACCGGTACACGGGGAAGCCGAGGTCGCCCACCTCGAAGTACCGCTTCTCGAGGTGCTGGAAAGCGGCATCGGGCTTGTGGTCGGCGTGGCCGGGGAGGTGGATCTTGCGGTACTTCCCCACGATCGACCCGTCGGGCCCCACGAGGATCGACGTGTTGAACCGTCGACCGTCGGCCAACTCGGCGTAGCCGATGATGAACCCGACCCCGAGCTCGGCTGCGGTGTCGAACAGCGGCTGGGTGGCGGCCGACGGCATCGACGGCTCGAAGAACCGACGCTCCACCTCGGCCTCGTCGTCGAACCACCAACGGGGGAAGAACGTGGTGAACGCCAGCTCGGGGAACACCACCAGCTCCGCTCCCCGGCCGGCGGCGGTGCGGAACAGGTCCACGAGGCGGGCCACCGCCGACTCCCGGGTCTCGTCGAGCTGGATCGGCCCGAGCTGAGCGGCCGCAATGGTCATCGATCGAGTCATACCCCCCGAATTTTGTCGAGCTGACAGCGGTATGCGCTGTCAGCCGCACAAATTTCGACGGGGGTGTCGCGTTTCAGCGGGTGAACGGGGTCCCCCAGGCGGTCATCTGCTGGATCTCGGGCACATCCCGACCGAGGGGGACGGCGGCGTCAGGCGTGCCCCGGGGCAGGAAGCGACCCCGGCCCCGTTCGGCGTGGAGGGTGCCGTCCGCCACGACCACGTCGCCTCGCGACACGACGGTCTCGGGCCAGCCCTTCAACCGGCGGCCGGCGTAGGGGGTGTAGCCGACGTTGTCGTGGACGAGCTCGTCGGTGATGGTCAGCTCGCGCTCGGTGTCCCAGATGGCGAAGTCGGCGTCGCTGCCGACGGCGATCGTGCCCTTCCGGGGGTAGAGGCCGTAGATCCTGGCGTGCCGGGTGGCGGTGAGGTCCACGAACTGGTTGAGCGTGAGCCGGCCGGATCCCACGCCTTCGGTGAACAGCATCGGGAGTCGGAGCTCGAGGCCGGGCACGCCGTTGGCGATCTCCTTGAACGTGGTCTGCTGGCCGTTGGGGAGCTTGCCCGATTCGTCGAACCGGAACGGCGCATGGTCCGACGAGTACACCTGCAGGGTGCCGTCGAGCAGGCCGGCCCAGCAGGCCTCCTGGGCGACGGCGTCTCTCGGGGGTGGGCTGCAGCAGAACATCGCCCCGTCGAGGCCGCCCCGGTCGAGGTCGTCGCTGGTGAGGAACAGGTACTGGGGACAGGTCTCTCCGAACACCTTCAACCCCCGGGCCCTGGCCCGGCGGATCTCCTCGATCCCGTCGACGGTGGAGACGTGCACCACCAGCACCGGAGCGTCGGCCAGTTCGGCGAGGGCCACGAGCCGGTGGATCGCCTCCGCCTCCGCCCCCCGGGTGTGGCACACGGCGTGGTAACGGGGCAGCGTGTTCCCCGCTCCCACCACCCGATCCGACATCCAGCCGATCATGTGATGGTTCTCGGCGTGCACCATGGTGAGCGCGCCGTTGGCTCTGGCCGTGGTGAGCACGTCGAGGATCTGCCGATCGTCGACCATGAGCCGGTCGTAGGTCATGTACAGCTTGAAGGAGGCGACGCCGTCGGCGATCGCCTGGGGCAGATCGTCGGCCAGGGTCTGCGGTGTGGGGTCGGCCACGATCAGATGGAAGGCATAGTCGATCACGGCCTTGCTGGCGGCCCGCTGGTGGTAATCGGCGAGCACGTCCGGGATGGTCATCCCCCTGTGCTGAGCGGCGAACGACATCGTGGTCGTGGTCCCGCCGAAGGCGGCCGACACGGTGGCGGAGTGGAAGTCATCCGCGTTCATCACCCCGGCGGAGGAGAGCTGCTCGATGTGGGTGTGGCTGTCGATCCCACCGGGGAGGACGAGCTTGCCGGTGGCGTCGAGCTCGGTGGCGGCACCCCGGAGCTCCGAGCTGTCGGTGCCCGGGTGCTCGAGGGCGGTGATGACACCGTCGGTCACGCCGATGTCGGCGGTGAACGTGTCGTCGGCGGTGACCACGGTTGCGTTGCGGACGACGAGGTCGACGGAGGACATGGCGGCGATGCTATTCGCCGCCGCGGCGTCGGTCAGAAGCCGTCGTCGACACAGGCTTGGAACACCCGCTCCAGCTCGGGCGTGAGCGACTGGCCGTCGCCCTCGATCACCTGCAACCCACGCCGGAACTCGTCGGGATCGAGATCGGTGTCGACCCGGTCGGCCGCGCAGCCGCACCGTTCCTCCGACACGCCGGCGGCGGCGCAGGCGGCAGTGAATCTCTCGAGCTCGGCCGGGGTGACGGCCGCAGCGTCGGTGTCGGTGGCGGTGTCGGTCTCGGTCGTGTCCGAGCCGGGGTCCGCCGTCGGCGAGTCGTCATCGCCCCGCAGGAGGGCGACCACGGCCAGGCCGGCCAGGACGAGCCCGAGGACGGCGGCCGCGGCGAGGGCGACGCGGAACGGCGTGCGGCCATGGGTCGGCGGTTCGGCACCGTGGACCACGGTGGCCGGCGCGGGGTCGCCACGGCCGACCGGCGAGCCCGACGTCGCCGGCTCGACGTACGGCGGGAGGCCACCGGGTGGCGGGGCGGCCACGGTCGGGCCACCACCAGACGGCGGGTCGACGAACGTATGCCCGGCGTGGGCCGCACCGTCTGCGTGATCCGCTGCGTGCTCGGCGGCGCTGAGGATCGAGTTCGCCCCCATCACCGCAACGCCGGTGCGATCGAGCCACCCGGCTCCCAGTCGGACCCGGGTGGCGGCGGCGAGCTCCACCGCGAACCGCTGGGCGGTCGGCGGGCGCTCGGCCGGATCCTTCGCCAGCCCTCGGTGGACCACGGCGGCCACCCCCGGATCGATCTCGGGCCGGATCGATCGGAGCGGTCGGGCCGGTTCATGGACGTGCTGGAAGAGCTGAGCCACCGAGTCGGTCACCCGGGGGTAGGGGAACTCGCCAGCGAGCAGCCGGTAGAGCACAACCGCCAGCGCGTACACGTCGGTGGCGGGCGAGAGCTCCCCACCCGAGACCTGCTCGGGCGCCATGTAGGTCGGCGTGCCGATGATCGACCCGGTGGCGGTCATCCCCGCGGTCTCCGAGTCGAGCACCTTGGCGATGCCGAAGTCGGTGAGCTTGACCGCGCCGTCGGCGAACAGCACATTGTCGGGCTTGATGTCGCGATGGAGCAGCCGGTGGGCGTGGGCGTGATCGAGACCGGAGGCAACGGCGAGCACGATGGCGATCGCCTCGTCGGCCCGGAGCCCGCCCTCGAGCCGGTCGCTCAGCGAACCGCCGGTCGCCAGTTCCATCACGATGGCGCAGACGCCGTCGTGATCCACGAAGTCGTACACGGGCACGATGTGGGGATGGACGAGGCTGGCCACCAGCCGGGCCTCGGTGACGAACCGGGCCCGGGCCTCGTCGTTGGCTCCCACCGCCGGTGAGAGCTGTTTGACCGCCACCGACCGACCCAGCTCGCGATGTTCGGCTCGGTAGACGACGCCCCACCCGCCGCGGCCGAGCTCGTCGCCGATGGCGTACCGGGGCAGGGCCGCCGCCAGTCGCTCCCGGCCGTCGCTCATCGCTGCGTCACGCCGAGCCCTGCGGTCACGACAGCGAGATGCTGTAGCGGGCCCGACCCTCGGTCACCAGGAGCCGGTGGGTCTCGCC
This sequence comes from Acidimicrobiales bacterium, assembly GCA_965216205.1. Lineage (GTDB taxonomy): Bacteria > Actinomycetota > Acidimicrobiia > Acidimicrobiales > SZUA-35 > CADEDH01. The sequence goes on from OZ244139.1 coordinate 5,468,710, forward strand.
GGCCACGGTGGCGAGCGTCTCGGCGGTGGTGACCCCGGGTTGGACCCGGAAGAAGTCGATCTGCCGCCCGTCGGGCCCGAACACCGTCACCCCCACGGCGCTGTCACCATCGGCCGCCGCGGTGACCTCCACCGTCAGCTCGTCGCCGGGAGCCTCGAAGAGATAGAGGTCGCCGGGGTCGCGGTTGCCGACCTCGCCGTCGATGGCGGTGAGGTCGGTCAGGTTTCGGGCCTCGGGGAGCTCGTTCGAGGCGTCGCCCGGCTCGCCGGCGTCGTTCTGAGCTACCACGTCGAGGGTGAACGCGTAGTTGCCAGGGCCTTCGGTGACGAGAACCTCGATCTGGCCGACGTCGTCGGGGCCGAGTACGAGCTCCCACGTCTCGGTGCCCCCGGGTTGGGCCCGGACGAACTCGAGTTGCTCACCGGCGATCTCCACGGTGAACGCGGCGGCGTTCGCGGCGTCGGCCGCGGTCTCGGCGGTCAGGGTGATCACCTCGCCACCGTCCACCGGGATCAGGTACCGGTCGCCGTTGTCGAGGTCGGCCAGCCAGCCCGCCACCGGCTGGCCGGCGGTCACCTCCGCCGCCGTGCCGGGCTCAGCGCCGGCGTCGGCGCCCTGGCCGGCGTCGTCCTGGGTCTCGGCGGAGGCGGTGAGGGTGAACTCGCCGGGGCCTTCGGTGATCACGATCTCATAGGGTCCGCCGGCGGTGTCGTCGAGGGTGTAGGTGAACGTCTCGCCGCCGTCGGGTTGCACCCGGAAGAACCTGATCTGCTCGCCGGCCGACACGAGCGTCACGCCGACCGCGTTCACGCTGTCGCGCTGGTTCTCGACGGCGATGGTGAGGATCGAGCTCGACGGGACGTCGACCTGGAAGCGGATCTCGGGTTCGTCGGCGATCCGACCGGCGACCGGGGTGCCGAGCTGGATCTCGCCGGCCGCCACGACGTCGGTGGTGGTGTCGGTCGGCTCGCTGGCCGCGCCGTCGGCTTCGCCCGTCGTGCCGACCGGGCGCTTGAACACCTCGCCGCTGCCGATGTCGACGAGGTCGAAGTCCTGCCGGTCGGTGGTGGTGGCCACGATCACCACGATGACGGTCAGGTCGAGGTTCGACCATCGGTTCCCGGCGTAGTCCTCGTCGTCGGCGACGGTCGGATCGAGCAGTGGGTTGCCCGAGTAGCAGTTGACCCGGGGAACACCGCGGGCGTCGACGAGGACGGCGGTGCCCCGCCGGAGGAGGGCCTGGCGGGCCACGACCTCACCGCCGGCGAAGCCGTGGTCGAGGACGCGGGTGTCGAACCCGAGGTTGGCACCGGTGAGGCCGCCGACGTAGGTCGCGATGTCGGCGGGGTCGATCGACAGCACCGATGCCCACACCGCCGCCTTGGCCGGATCGGCGGTGAGGAACGAGACGAGCTGACCGGGGTCGCAGGCCTGCTCGTCGAGGGTGCCCCCGAACACACCGGGGACGTCACCGGAGGCGCGGCGATAACCGGCCCCGGTCTCGTCGAGATCGGACGTGTCGGCGGTCTCGGGCGCCGACTCGGCGAAGTCGGAGAGGGTGGCCGACGGCTCGGGGGCGACGGGATCGGTGAACGGGTCATCGCCGGCGCTGCCGAGGTCGCGCAGCTCGACGTCGGCTGCGGCCGGGCGCGCCAGGAACGTCATCACCCCGACGGCCGCTCCAGCGCCGACGAGGGCCGACACGAGCAGTCCGAGCGCCACCATCCAGCGGGGTCGGCCCGAGCGCTTCGAGGGTGACGCGGAAGCGCGAGGTGATCCGGCCCCGGACGACGCGGTGGCCGGCGGAGCGGTTTCGGACCGAGGCGTTGCGTGCGGAGTGGCCGGCGGCGACGGGGTGGCCGGCGGAGCCGTGGGCGGAGGACTCGCAGGCGGAGCGGCTGGCGGCGGGGCGGGCGCTGGGCCGTTGGGAGGGGTCGAGACCTCCGGTGGTGCCCATTGCTCGCGGCCAGGCTCGCCGGCCGCGGGCGGCGGCCACTGATCGCTCATCCTCGTCCCTCCTGCGCTCGCCGGGCCGTGCCCGCGGAGGGCACCCTAGCCAGCCGGGGTCGCCGGCCACTACACGGCGCCCACCCCCGGTGGGTAGTGTCCGGATCATGCGACCGGTGCTCGCCCTGACGATCGGCCAGGCTCCCCGACACGACATCGTGGCCGAGCTCAGCGACGTGCTCGACCACTACGGTCTCGGGCCCGACGACATCGACGTGCAGGGCGCGCTCGACGGACACACCCGAGCCGAGATCGACGAACTGACCCCCACCGAGGACGCCGACGCCCTCCACGTTCGGCTGCCCGACGGGGGCCACGTGGTGGCGTCGAAGCAGGCGATCACGCAACGGCTCGCACCACTGATCGAGCGGGCCGGCAGCCGCTTGACGGTCGTGGCCTGCACCGGCCGCTTCACCGGTTTGCCCGAGCGACCGAACCTGCTGTTCCCGTCGGTCGTGCTCGACGGCCTCGTCGACTCGGTACTCCCCAGCGGCCATCGACTCGGGGTGCTGGTTCCGATCCCCGAGCAGATCGAGCTGTTCACCGAGAGCCGCGGCCGCCCCGACCGGCCGGCGACCGTCGTGTCGGTCCGGCCGGGAACCGACCCCACCGACGCCGCCCGGGAGCTGAAGGCGGCAGGGGTCGATCTCGTGGTGCTCGACTGCTTCGGCTACGACCGGGAGCTCCTCGCCCGCGTTCGCGAGGTCACCGGCACGCCGGTGCTGTCGGCGGTTCGGGCCACGGCGGCGCTGGCGGCCGAGCTGATCGGCTGACCATCGAGCGGCGTGCCGGTCGGTCGCGCGTCGGTCGGCGTTGGGCTGGCCGGTGTAATCGCGGTGGCGCATCGGGAATGGCGCAGATGATGGCAAACCGCGCCCGATTCGAACGCCTCTTCCGCACCCACTACTCGGCGATCTCAGCCTTCTGCCTCCGCCGCCTCGACGCGGCCGACGCCGACGACGTGGTCGCCGAGGTGTTCGCCGCAACGTGGAACCGGCTCGACGATGTCGACGAAACCCAGGCCCGGGCGTGGCTCTACGCGGTGGCCAGGAACAAGGTGGCCCATCGGTGGCGGGCCAACGGTCGCCGGGCCGACGCCACGGGACGCCTGGTGACCGAATCCAGAGCCGGGAACCTGTCGGGGTCCGTCGTCGACCCGGCCGAGCTCGTGGCCGACGTTGACCTGATCAGCACCGCCGCCCGGTCGCTTTCGCCCGCCGACCTCGACCTGCTGCAGCTCGTGTCGTGGGAAGGACTCGGCCCCGATGAACTGGCGGTGGTGCTCGACTGCACGGCCGGCGCCGCGACCGTGCGGGTCCACCGCATGCGGAAGCGGTTGCAGGAAGGCCTCGACGCCCTGCAATCGCCGGCTGGCGGCGGGAATGGAACGGTGCACGAACCCGACCACAGCGCCCGATCGGAGAAACGATGACCGACACCGACCAGCCCGACCACTGGCCGGGGCTCCACCGTCTCCCTGATCCGCTCGCCGGCAGGACGCTGCCCGGCGCGGAGGATCCGTCGGCTCACGCACTCCTGGAGAAGATCGTGGACGGGCCAGCACGGGTGACCGGGGGCACCGGCGCGCGGGGCCGCTACGCCCTGCTGGCGGCCGTCGCTGCGGTGGCGGTCGTGGCCTTCGGTGCGGTGCTTCTCGTCGGTCGGGAACCGGTCGACGTGGCCCCCCTGTTCACGGCCATCGACCGGACCGACGCGCTCGAGAGCGGACAGCTGGAGATCGTCAACACCCGCTCCTTCGATGGCACCACGGTCGCCGACACGGTCAGCGTTCGGTTCCGAGGCGACGACGAGGACTTCGTCAGCCGGCCCGATCCGTCGAAGGCCCTCGCCGACATCGAGCTCGGCCCCGACGGGTTCGTACCCGACCTCTTGGAAGTGAGGACCGTCGACGGACGGACGTTCATGCGGGTCACCGCCGATGAGCGGATGGAGGTCGACGGCACGTGGATGCCGACGACCTGGGAAGGTGGCCTCCCGTACGTGACGTTCGCCGAGCGCGTCCGGCGGCTGGTGGAGGGTGCCGAGGATCTCGACCGCTGCTCCGATGACGGCGGTGACGGCGTGAGCGCCTACTGTCTCTCGACCTCCAGCAACGCCGACGTGCAGCAGCTCGTCGATCACGTCGAGTTCGGAGGATCGGCCGATGTCCGGATCGAGATCGACGACGCCACCGGGCTCCTCTCGACGTTCGAGTTCCGGGCGACCGGAGCCGACCTCGTTCACGAGCGGGAGCACTTCGATCTGCCCACCTATGACGTGATCGAGAGTCGCTGGGTCTTCGAGGCGCTCGACCCGAACTGGCAACCCGAGCTGCCCGAGCTCGGCTGAGCTTCCTCGCAGCACCGTTCTTCCGCGCCGCTGGGCTGTCGCCACGGACAGCGGCGTGGTCGAATGGAGCCCAGGAGAACACCGAGGGGGGTCGGAGCTCATGCTCACCGCTGACGACAACGAACTGCTGTGCCGCGTGGGAAAAGGCACGCCGATGGGCGAGCTGATGCGGCAGTACTGGATCCCGTGCCTGCCGTCGCGGGAGTTTCCCGAACCCGACGGACCGGCGAAGCGGATGATGCTGCTCGGCGAGAGCTTCGTGATGTTCCGCGATTCGAACGGGAGGATGGGGGCCATCGCCGAGGCCTGCCCCCACCGCGGGGCGAGCATGTACTTCGGTCGGGTGGAGGACTGCGGTATCCGCTGCCAGTACCACGGCTGGAAGTTCGACACCGAGGGCACGATCGTCGACCTGCCAACCGAGAAGGCCGGCAGCCGGATACAGCAGCACCTGATCGAGACGGTGACGATCCGGGCCTACCCGTGCCACGAGGTCAACCACATGATCTGGGTGTTCCTCGGCGAAGGTGACCCGCCGCCGTTCCCCACCTACGAGATCAACACGATCCCCGAGAACCAGGTGCAGGTGCCGGCGATCATGATGGAGGAGGCCAACTGGGTGCAGAACATGGAGGGCGACCTCGACTCGGTCCACCTCAACTGGCTGCACCGCCGCCTCGAGGCCGACTCCCCCGCCCCTCCCCTCGGGATCCGCGGGTTCTGGAGCCCCGATCCCGAGCCCCCCGTGCTCGACGTGGAACGGACCGAGTACGGGGCGTACTACTCGAGCCAGCGGGCGTGGAAGAACCACAAGACCTGGCATCGGATCAACCAGTTCATCTTCCCGTTCCACACCATGATCAGCGTCGGCGCGACGATCAACCTCCGGTCGTTCGTGCCCGTCGACGACACCCACACGATGTTGATCAGCCACTCCGGCAACCCGGAGGGGCCGATGCCCGAGGAGTTGTCGTTCCGGGAGGACGACCCGTTCGGCGAGGTCGGCGGCTACCTGCCCCGCACCAACGACCCCCGCACCTACTTCGTCACTGCGGCGAACAAGACCAACGACTACCACCGCGACCTGGAGGTGGAGAAGACCCTGATGCACTGCGGGATCCCGTTCGTGCTCAACCTCCAGGATCGGGCGATGACCGAGCTCATGTGCGACGACGACGGCTACCCGCTGTACGACCGCACCCAGGAGCACCTCGGCTCCACCGACGCGTTCGTCATCGCGGTGCGGGCCCAGTTGATCGACGCCGCCAAGCGGTTCCGCGACACCGGTGTGGTCCCACCGAACGTGCAGGACGTGAGCTGGGATCGGGTGCGGGCGGCGTCGGTGCTGCTCGACGACGACGTCGACTGGCGAGCCCACTCCAAGCTCGCCCGCAGCGCCGACTCCGGCCAACCCCCGAGCGACGACCTCCCGCTGATCATCGACTGACCCGCTCCGAATCACCGGGTACGGTCGGAGCGGAGCCGGAGCGTCCGGCAGCCGTCGGGAGGCGTTCGATGAGCAAGGTTTCGATGTTCGGCACGATCACCTGCCAGGAGGGCAAGGGCGACGAGATGGCGGCCGTGCTCACCACCATGGTCGAAGCGGCCAAGGGCGAACCAGGGGTGGAGGTATACTCCTACCACCGCACCGCCGACGACACGTTCTGGTTCTTCGCCCTCATGGCCAGCGAGGAGGCGATGCAGGCCCACGGCCAGACCGAGGCCATGCAGGCGGCGATGCAGGCGTTCGGGCCGCTGATGGCGGAGCCGCCGCAGCTGTCACCGGCGATCCCGATCGCCGGCATCGGCATCGATTTGTGAACGAAGTGAGCAGGGACGCCGACGCTTCGGCGGAACGAAGTGAGCAGGGACGCCGACGCTTCGGCGGAACGAACTGAGCAGGCGTTCGTGCGCCGGTCGGGGCTAGCCGTGGTAGCCGCCGTCGACCACGAACTCCTGACCGGTCACCCACGACGACGAGTCGCTGGCGAGGTGGAGGGCGGTCCTCGCGATGTCCTCGGGGGTACCGATCCGGCCGAGGGGTGACGACTTCGCCATCCGGGCCATCTGGTCGTCGTCGAAGTTGCCCTCGGCCAGCATGTCGGTGTCGATGAAGCCCGGGTGGATCGAGTTCACCCGGATCCCGTGCTTGCCGAGCTCCTTGGCCGCGATCTTCGTCATCCCTCGCACGGCCCACTTCGAGGCGCCGTAGGCCATCGACCCGAAGAGCCCCTCGAGGCCGGCGACGGAGCTGATGTTGATGATCGACCCGCCGTTGCCGGCCTCGATCATCGCCCTCGCCCCGGCCCGCATCCCGAGGAACACCCCGGTCTGGTTGACCGCGAGGGTCAGCTCCCAGTCGGCCATCGACGCGTTCACCAACTGGGCCATCCGGGCGATGCCCGCGTTGTTGACGAGCACGTCGAGCCGGCCGTGGCGGCTCAGCACGTCGGCCACTGCCGCGTCCCACGCCGCCTCGTCGGCCACGTCGAGGTGGAGGTACTCGGCCCGCTCGATCCCCCCGGCCGTCCGCTCCCCGTCCTCGTCGAGCACGTCGGTCAGGATCACGGTGGCCCCCCGCTCGGCGAAGAGCCGGGCCTCCGCCGCCCCCTGTCCCCGGGGCTTGGCCGCGCCGGTGACGATCGCCACCCTTCCTTCGAGATCGCGGCCTCGAAGATCGCGGCCCTCGAGATCGCCTCCGGTCGGATCGCTGTCGCTCATCGTGTCTCCTCTCGTCGCCGGGACCGTACCCCTCCCGCACGAGCCGTTGCGAACGCGCCCGGCGCCAGCGAACTCGCCCCAGGCACCGGCGCCTGCCAGAGACGAGCGCCCGGCCGGGTGATCTCCTCTAACCTTGCGCCACACGACCACGGAGGTGGCCCCGATGGCAGCGAACGACGATCAGCCGGTCACGGTCCCACCCGACGACAACGTCCTGCGGGCCCTGCAGACCCGTTTCGACGACGAGCCATCGGCCGACGCGATCCTGTACCGCGACGGCGGGCGGTTCACGTCGATGTCGGTGGCCGAGATGATGTCGGCGATCAGGGCGTTGGCCGCCGGGCTGGTGGGAGCGGGCGTCGGCGTCGGCGATCGGGTGGTGATCTTCAGCAAGGCCAGCGCCCAGTGGGCCCTGCTCGACTACGCGATCTGGCAGGCCGGCGGGGTGACGGTGACGATCTACGAGACGTCGTCGGCCGATCAGGTCGCCTGGATCCTGGAGGACAGCGGCGCCACCACCGCGATCGTGGAGAACGGCGAGATGCTGGCGATGGTGGAGGGCGCTCGATCGTCGGCCCCCGAACTGGGCGACGTGTTCACGATCGACGACGGTGGCCTCGACGAGCTCCGCCAGCGCGGGGTCGACGTGGACGAGAGCGAGCTCGACCGGCGGGCGTCGACGATCGACCAGGCCGCACCGGCGACGCTCGTGTACACGTCGGGTACGACCGGACGGCCGAAGGGCTGCACGCTCACCCACCGCAACCTGATCTGGACGATCCGCCAGGTCACCGCGATCGCCCCGGAGCTGATCGGCCCGGGGAACCGCACCCTGACGTTCCTCCCACTGGCCCACATACTGGCCAGGGCGGTGCAGCTCACGGCGATCACCAGCGGGGTGCCGGTGGCGTTCGGCGGCGGGATCGACACCCTCCTCGACGACCTGGCCGAGGTGAAGCCGACCTGGCTCACGGTGGTGCCCCGCGTGCTGGAGAAGGTCTATGAAGGTGCCGGCAAGAAGGCTGGCAGCGGACTGAAGCGGCGCATCTTCGACGAGGCGGTGGCGGCCGCCAAGGCCTTCCAACACAATCGGGCAGCCGGACGGGACCAGCCGTTGCTGGTGAAGGTTCGCCACGGGATCGCCGACCGCCTCGTCTATGGGAACATCCGCGACGCGATGGGTGGCGAGCTGACCCACGTGATCTCGGGCGGCGCCCCGTTGAGTGGCGAGCTGAGCGCGTTCTTCAGCGGGATGGGCGTCGAGGTGCTCGAAGGGTATGGCCTCACCGAGACCACGGGCCCGGCCACGGTCCATCGGGTCGGTGGGGCGAAACCGGGAACGGTCGGACCGCCGATGCCGGGCGTCGACGTGCGGATCGCAGAGGGAGGCGAGATCCAACTCGCCGGCGACCTCGTCTTCGAGGGCTACTGGCGCAACACCGAGGAGACCGAGCGCTCGTTCGACGGCACCTGGTTCCGCACCGGCGACATCGGCGAGGTCGACGACGACGGCCACGTGGTGATCACCGGTCGGATGAAGGACCTGATCGTCACCGCCGGCGGGAAGAACGTGTCACCGGGGCCGCTCGAAGCCGCCCTCGGCACCCATCGCCTCATCGACCACGCGGTGGTGATCGGCGACGAGAAACCGTTCATCGCGTCGCTCATCACGCTCGACCCCGAGGAGCTGGCCACGTGGGCCAGCGAGCACGACCGCGACCCCTCGTCGGAGAACCTGGCCGGCCGGCTGGCCAACGACGACGAGCTCCGGGCCGAGCTGCAGAAGGCCATCGACGAGGTGAACCAGAGCGTTTCACAGGCGGAGCGGATCAAGTCGTTCCAGGTGCTCGACTCGACGTTCACGGTGGCGAGCGGCGAGCTGACACCCACGATGAAGGTGAAGCGGGCGACCGTGATCGGCAACCGGGCCGATGCGATCTCCCGCATCTACCAGCGGTAGCCCACCCCGACCGGCCCGGGGTACTGTCGCGGCCGTATGGGACGGCTCGACGACAAGATCGCACTCATCACCGGCGGAGCACGGGGCCAGGGGGCGGCGGAGGCCGCGCTCTTCGCCGAGGAGGGCGCCACGGTCTACCTCACCGACGTCCTCGACGACGAGGGGGAGGCCACCGCCGCCAGGATCGGCGACGCCGCGGTCTACCTCCACCACGACGTGACCAGCGAGACCGAGTGGGACACCGTGATCGAACGGATCACGTCCGACCGGGGTCGCCTCGACGTGCTCGTCAACAACGCCGGCATCTTCCGCACCGTGTCGCTGTTCGACACGACCCTCGACGACTGGCACCAGATGATCGACATCAACCAGACCGGCGTGTTCCTCGGCATGCGGGCCGGGGGGAAGGTGATGCAGGAGCAGGGTTCAGGGAGCATCATCAACATCTCGTCGATCGCCGGGATCGGTGGCTCGGCGGTGGCGTTCGCCTACGGCGCCACCAAGTGGGCGGTGCGGGGCATGACGAAGTCGGCGGCGATCCAGCTCGCGCCGTCCGGGGTGCGGGTCAACTCGGTCCACCCCGGGATCATCGAGACGGCCATGCTCGACGAGTTCGAGAACCTGGAGAACGTCGTCGCCCGCATCCCGGCGGGACGCACGGCATCGGCCGACGAGGTGGGCCGGCTCGTACTGTTCCTCGCGTCAGACGAGTCGGCGTACTGCAACGGGCACGAGTTCGTGATCGACGGGGCGATGAAGGCCTGAGCGTCAGGGCTCGTTCGCCGGCTGCTTCCCGCCGGTGACCCTGCCTCGAGCGATCCGCTCCGCCACCGCGCGCTTCTGCCGCTTGTTCAGGGGTCGAGACGCCCGAACGGTCACCCGGGTCATGCCCGTGCTGATCTGCTCCGCGTCGACGGCGGGCGCGACCAGGACGTCGCTGAACCCGAGGTCGAGGTTGCCCATGTCGAGCTGTCGAGCGAGCTCCGCCTCGTCGATGCCGGCCAGCGAGTCCGACGGGACGTCGATCGAGCTCGTCACGAGCTGCTGGGACAGGTTGATGACGCTGTCGATCGACCCGTGCCCGCCGTGCCAGGTGGCGCCGTCGGCGAGGCGCAACCGGAGCCCTGCGCCGCCGAGGGTCTCGACCGTGCCGGTGACCTCGTCGGAACCGACCCGGACCTTCACGAGGTCGCCGACGGCGTAGCGGTCCTCGAGCAGCACGATCAGACCCGTGATCCAGTCGTGGATGAGCGCCTGCCCGCCGAACGCCAGGCCGACGCCGACGAACCCCGCCGACGACAGGAGGAACACCGGGTCGACGCCGAGGATCCTGGCCACGATGAGCGCGGCGAGGGCGAAGAGGATCACCGTCGAGATCCGCGACATCATCTGGGCGGCGGCGTCGGCCCGTTGGATACGGCGTTGCTCGGTTCTGGCGCCGTCGTTGACACGGGGGAGGCGCAGCCGCCACCGGCCCCGACCTTCGGTTGCCCGGCGCACCGCCCGCCGTGTCAGGAAGCGCAACACGGGCTGGATCGCAGCGGCAACGATGAACGTGCAGACCACGACCACGAGGGCCGCCACCACCCTCCCTGCACTATCCGGCAGGTCGATGCCAGCCAGCGAATCCACGAGGCAAGGCTACGGTGCGGAGCTGAAGCCGCGGACAACTACGCTCGGGTCGTCTCCCCTATGGAAGTCACCTTTCCCTACCGCTTCGACAACCGCTGGAAGCCCTTGTTCACCGTGCTCGGCGTGCGCCGCCGCCACGGTGTCACGCTGACCGACGACGGCCGCCTCGTGGCCACCTACGGGTGGGCGAAGGTGGAGACGCCGCTGTCGAACGTTGACCACACCGAGATCACCGGCCCCCACCGGTGGTACACGGCGGTGGGCCTCCGCCTCAGCTTCGCCGACGACGGCATCACGTTCGGCACCAACCACGAGTCGGGCTTGTGCATCGCGTTCAGGTCTCGGGTCCCGCGGGTGATCGGCTTCCGCGACCACTCGGCGCTGTGGGTGAGCGTCGACGACCCAGCCGCCCTGGCCGCGGCGATCGACGAGCGAATTGGCTGATAACCCCCCGAAATTTGTGCGTTTGACAGCGGGAGCCGCTGTCAAACGCACAAATTTCGGGGTTCGGTGGTCCTGACCGGTCAGGTCGGCGGGTTGGGGGAGTCGCGACGGCCGGAGTCGCGGAGCACGACGAGCCGGTCGTCGGGGCGGAGTGCAACGGGGTCGAGCTGCGCGGCCGGTATCCGGTGGCCGTCGCGGATGGCGGCCACCAGCGTCGCGCCGTCGGGCACGGCGACGTTCCCGTCGTGCACGGCGGGGGCGATCTCGATCAGTTCGAGCCCGCTGCTCGAATCGATGAGGTCGTCCAGCACCTGAACCGCACCTGGCGCGAAGGTGGCGAGACCGAGCATCCGACCGACGGCGGCGGTGGCGTCGATCACCTCGTCGGCCCCGCCCTGGCGGAGCAGGTGGAGGTTCTCCTGCTCCCGCCCGCCGGCCACGATGTGGCCGCTGGGGTTCATCTCCCTGACCGTGAGGGTGATCAGCACCGCCGTGTCGTCCCGGTTCGGGGTCACCACGACAGCTCGAGCGCTGGCGACGGCGGCCTGGACGAGCACCTGGTTCTGGGTGGCGTCGCCATGGACAGCCACGAAGCCTGCTCGTCCGGCCTCGTCGATGACGGCCGGGTCGGTGTCGACGACCACGATCTCGGACCGGGCCGCCCCCCGGCTCAGCAGCTCGTCGGCCGCGCTCTGACCGGTGGCCCCGAAGCCACAGATGACGATGTGGTCGTGCACGCGCTGCCTCCAACGCTTGGTTGCGATGTGTTGCCGGGTCTGGTCGGTCAGGACCTCCACCGTGGTGCCGACCACCAGGATGAGGAAGAGGATCCTGGCCGGCGTGATCAGCAGGACCGTGGCGAGGCGGGCGCCGCTGCCGACCGCGGTGATGTCGCCATAGCCGGTGGTGGTGACCGTCACCGAGGCGTAGTACAACGCATCGAGAAAGCTGATCTCGTCGTCGGTGACATCCACGTAGCCGCCGCGCCCGATGCGCACCACCAGCGCCACGAACACCACCAGGGCGACCGCGAGTCCGATCCGTCGCAGCACCGCTCGGAGCGGCACCTGCGGACCCTGGGGGAGTCGGATCCGATCGAGCGTCTGGCCAGGGGGTTCCATCCGGCGACCAGTCTGGCCCACTACCCTCGGCCCATGAAGGGTTTGGCGGTTCCTGAGCCCACCGAGGACTTCACGGCCGACCCGGTCGAGCTGTTCTTCGACCTGGCGTTCGTGTTCGCGTTCTCGCAGCTGGTCCATCTGCTGATCGGCCACCCCGACTGGGAGCACGTCGGACAGGCCGCGCTCGTGTTCCTGCTGCTGTGGCTCCCGTGGACGCAGTTCACCTGGTCGGCCAACCTCGTGCCGGGGAACCAACGATCGGTCCGACTCATCTTCCTGGCGGCGACGGTGGCCAGCGTGCCGATGGCAGCCGCGGTGGACTCGGCGTTCGGTGAGGGTGGGCTGTTGTTCGCGATCCCGCTGGCGGTGATCCACGTGATGGCGCTGGCGTTGCTCGTCACCAGCACCGACGATGGTGGGCGGCGTTCCACCGCTGTCCGGTACGCAGCTCCGAGCATCGCTGCGATGGTGATCCTCGTCATCGGTGGTTTCCTCCAGGATGGCGCCCGGATCGGGGTGTGGATCGTCTCGGCGCTGGTCGTCGTCTGGGCCACCGTGCAGGCCGGCCAGGGGGAGTGGCTGTTCCGCCCCGGACACTTCGCCGAGCGGCATGGTCTCATCCTCATCGTGGCGCTCGGCGAGGTGATCGTCGCCCTCGGGAACGCGCTCGTCGAACCGTTGAACGAGGGCGAGGGCTTCTCGGCGACCGCCGTGGTGGCGCTGGTCGCCACCGGCGCCACGGCGGGTCTGATCTGGTGGACCTACTTCGATCGGGTCCAGCCGGCTCTCGAGCACAAGAGCGAGGAGCTCAGCCCTCGCGATGCCCCCAGGTTCGGTCGCGATGCCTACTCCTACGCCCACGCGCCCATCGTCGCCGGCGTGATCCTGATGGCGGTCGGGCTCGAGGAAGCTGCGCTCCATCCCGACGATCCGCTTCCTCTCGCCTTCCGCATGATGTTCCTCGCCGGAGCGGCGATGGTGGTGGGCGGGATCGTCATCGCGATCTACCGGGCCTATGGCGTGCTGGCGAAGGAACGGCTCGCGGCGATCGGGGCGCTGGCGATCGTGATGGTCGGCGGCGCCGACCTCGACGCCGTGTGGTTGCTGGTGATCACGGTGGTGCTGTCGGCGATCGGGCTCACCGCGGAGCACTACCGGATCGAGAAGGCGCCTCGCCTCGCCGGCTCCGATTCCTCTGCGAGCACCGGCTGAGGGGGCTCGCGGGTCTTCCCCAGCACTTCTCGACCGCTGGGGCCGCCGTTGGACCCAGCGGTCGATCGGGTGTCGGTCGCTACGGATAGAGACCGAGCGGTGTGCTGGTCGCCGCCGTTCCGTCGGCGTCGGGATGGAGCGCGTCGGCCAGCGAAACCGACTCGGAGCCGAACGTCTGAGGGTGAGGACCCGCAACCCCTGCCCGAGCAGTCCATCGCTCAGGTTGAGCAGACGGGCCAACGACCGACCGACCCGCTCCTTGGCGTCGACCCGGATCAGCTCATCCGCGTCCTCGATCACGATGAGCCGCCACGTCGACGCCTCGGCGTCGCTGTCGATCACGACCTCGAACAGGTTGCTGGACGACGCGAAGATCCGCTCGGGGTCGAGCAGCACCTGCACCCAGCACCGCTCAGCCCAGGTCCGGGCGAGGGCCCGCAGCGCCGTTGTCTTCCCCGTGCCGGGCGGGCCGTGCCAGAGCACGAGCCGACCGCTCACCCCCTCCAGGTCGGCGGTGACGAGCGCGTCGACCTCGGCCGCCACATCGTCGGGGTAGTTGCTCGCGATCTCCTCCCAGCGGGGCGCCTCCACCAACCGGGTCCGGCGGTACACGTCGTCGCTGACCTGCCAGAAGTCGATGGCGACTTCGCGCTCCTCGACCGGCTCGACCTCCGGGATCCGCTCGGCGAACAGAGCCGCACCGGCCTTGGCGGTCGCGAGGTCGGCCGCCCGCACGGTGACCGCCCCGTCGCGGTGACGGTTGCGGGCGCCGGCGACGGCAGCAAGCGATTTCGAGGGCTGGGAGGCGGGACGAATAGCCTGACCGGATGGCTGTCGATCGCATCACCATGGATCATGTCGCCGTCGCGTCGGAGCGGGCGTGGGACAACCTCATCCGCTACGGCTACCACCTCGGCGGGAAGTGGCTCGGCGGGCCCGACAACGATCCCGAGCGGCGGGCCGATGCTGGCCCGAACGGTGACGGGGAGGGTGACGGGGACGGCTTCTACTTCTGCCAGATCCAGTTCGCAGCGGGCACGAAGATCGAGATCCTCGAGGCGATTCCCGGCGAGGGCAGCGACTTCATCCGTCGCTTCCTGGCCCGCAACGGCCCCGGACCCCACCACTACACGTTCAAGGTTCCCGACTTCGCGGCCGCCCTCGACCAGGTTCGCGGGGTCGGGTACGACGTGGTGGGCGAGCGGAGCGACGACCCCCAGTGGATGGAGGCGTTCCTCCATCCCAAGCAGAGCCACGGGATCGTGATCCAGTTGGCCCACCAGGGCGACGGCAGCGGTGACGACGGTTGGGTCGACGCCACCCCCCTACCCCCGTCGATCCGGTCAGGGCTCCCGACGCTCGAGCGGTGCGTCCACCTCGTGGCCGACCTGTCGGCGGCGACCGAGCTGTTCGTCAAGGCGCTCGGCATGGATCTGGTGGCCGAGGGCGACGACCCCACCGGCGCCTACGTCGAGCTCGCGTCAGCCGGTTTCCTGCTTCGGCTGGTCGATCCCACCGACCCGGCGTGGGTGCACTGGCTCGGCGATCGGCCCGGCCGGCTGCATCACCTGGCGTTCACCCTGGTCGAACCGGCGACCGTGCCCGACGCTCAACCGCTCGGCGACGGCCGCTATGAGGTCCCGCCCGAACGCAACCTCGGCGTCCGCCTCCACCTCCGCGCACCGGCCGATCGATGAGCGGGGCAGCGAGCGAGACGAGGAGCCGAGCCGGGGCCGACGGCGGCGTCACGGGCGACCGGGGCGATCGGAGTGACCGGGCCGACCGGGGCGCGAACCAGCCGCCACCCCTCGAGCCCTACAACCCGTTCACCGCTGACCCGGTGCTGCGGTCCGCGGTCGAGCGGGAGGGCGGCGCCGGCCACGCCAATGAGCTCGAGGCGTTCGGGGAGATCGTCGGGTCGGAGCTGGTGGTCGGTTGGGGGCACGACGCCAACCGTCACGAACCGGAGTTGGTCACCCACGACCGGTTCGGCGACCGGGTCGACGAGGTGCGCTACCACCCGGCCTACCACTCGCTGATGTCGTTGTCGGTGTCGCACGGGTTGCACTGCCGCCACTACGACGCGGCCCCGGGCGACGGCGGCTACGTGTCGAGGAACGCGGCGATGCTGCTGATCGCCCAGGCCGACGTCGGGCACGGGTGCCCGATCTCGATGACCGGCGCCGGCCTGTACGCCCTCCAGCACCAACCGGACCTGCTGGACACCTGGGGTCCATTGGTCAGGTCGACGACGTACGACCCGGTGCTCGCCCCGCCCGACCGCAAGGCCGGCGTGCTGCTGGGGATGTCGATGACCGAGCGCCAGGGCGGGTCCGACGTGCGGGCCAACACCACCACCGCGACGCCCATCGGCGGTGGTGGGCCGGGCGTCGAGTACCGGTTGACCGGTTCCAAGTGGTTCGTGTCGGCCCCGATGTGCGACGCGTTCCTCACCCTCGCCCACGCCCCCGGCGGGTTGTCGTGCTTCCTGCTACCCCGGGTCCTGCCCGACGGGACCCGGAACTCGCTGCACCTCCTCCGGCTGAAGGACAAGCTGGGGAACCGGTCGAACGCGTCGAGTGAGGTGGAGCTGGTCGACGCTGCGGCGTGGCTGGTCGGTGAGGAGGGTCGAGGGGTCCGGACGATCATCGACATGGTCGCCGGGACCCGGCTCGACTGCACCACGTGGGCGACGGCGTTGATGCGGCAGGCGGTCTCGCAGGCCGGTTGGCACGTCGCCCACCGCTCAGCGTTCGGGGCGACCCTGATCGACAAGCCGCTGATGCAGAACGTGCTGGCCGACCTCGAGATCGAGACCGAGGCGGCCACGCTGCTCGATGTGCGCCTGTCGGGGGCGTTCGAGCGGGCACCGGTCGACGAGGGTGAGGCGGCGGTGGCTCGTCTCGGGGCGGCGGTGGCCAAGTACTGGCTGACGAAGCGGTCGACGCCGGTGGTGCGAGAGGCGCTGGAGTGCGTCGGTGGGAACGGGTACGTAGAGGAGTCGATCCTGCCCCGCCTGTACCGGGAGGTCCCGCTCAACTCGATCTGGGAGGGCTCGGGCAACGTGATCGCGCTCGACGTGCTCCGGGCGCTGGCTCGTAGCCCGGAGGTGGCCGACGCGTTCGTGGCCGAGTTGGAGCGGGGGGCCGGGCTGGATCCCCGGGTCGACCGGGCCATCGTCGACACCCGCGACGCTCTCGCCGCGAGTGCGCCTCAGGAAACCGATGCCCGGCGCCTGGTCGAGCAACTCGCGGTCACGTGGACCGCGACGCTCCTCGTTCGCCACGGCGACGACGACGTGGCCGATACCTACGTCCGGTCGCGGGTCGACGGCGACTGGGGAACGGAGCTCGGCACCCTCCCCGGCGGGGTGCCGCTCGACGCGATCGCCGGCCGAGCCGTACCGACCGCCTGACCGGTCGGCCCGGGCGAGCGGACCGCGACGGCTGCGTGGCCCGCGCCGTGACCGGTCGCCGCCGGACCGGCCATCGACGATGGAACGGGACCTACGATGGCGCGGTGCGGCTGCTCTCCGGCGATCCTGTTTCCACGCTCGACGAGTACCGGGCCGCCGGTGGGCTGCAGGGTCTCGCGTTCGCCGAGCGGGCAGGGCCCGACGCCACGATCGCGGCGCTGACCGACGCCGGGTTGCGGGGCCGGGGCGGCGCCGGGTTCCCGGTTGGGGTGAAGTGGGCGTCGATCGCCGCGGGCGGCGACGCGGTGGGCCAGCGGTTCGTGGTCGCCAACGGCGCCGAGGGGGAGCCGGGCACGTTCAAGGACCGCGCCATCGTCCGGGCCAACCCGTACCTGCTGGTGGAAGGGCTGCTGGTGGCGGCCCGTACCCTCGATGCGGCCCGGGCGTTCATCGCCCTCAAGACGTCGTTCGACGTCGAAGCGGAGCGGGTGGCGACGGCGGCGGTGGAGATGAGCGACGCCGGCATCGCCCCCGACATCTCGATCGAGGTGGTGCAGGGTCCCGATGAGTACCTGTTCGGCGAGGAGAAGGCCCTGCTCGAGGTGATCGAGGGCGAGGAGCCGCTCCCCCGGCTCTTCCCGCCGTACATCTACGGGCTGTTCACCACCTCACCGCAGGTGGGTTGGTCGGCCGGGGCCAACCTCGACTCGACGGAGCGAACCGACGCCAACCCGACCCTGGTCAACAACGTGGAGACATTGTCGACGGTGCCGCTGATCCTGGCCAACGGCGTCGAGTGGTTCCGGTCGACCGGCACCGCCGACTCCCCCGGCACAGTGGTGTGCACCATCTCCGGCGACACCGTCCGCCACGGTGTGGCCGAGTTCGACATGGGGACGCCGCTCAGCCACGTGATCGACCAGGTCGGGGGTGGGCTACCGGCGGGCCGGGCGGTGAAGTACGTGCTGTCGGGGATCTCCAACCCCGTCATTCGGGCCGACCACCTCGACGTGCCGCTCACCTACGAGCACCTCGACGGGATCGGGGCCGGCCTCGGGACGGCGGGGTTCATCGTGCTCGATGATCGGACCGACCCGGCCGAGCTGGTGCTGGCCGTGTCCCGGTTCTTGGCGGTCGAGTCGTGCGGGCAGTGCCCGGCCTGCAAGCTCGGCACCGGTCGCATCACCGAGATCCTCGCCGACGTGGTGGCCGGTCGGGACGCCAGCCTGGTGGAGCTGTCGGCCCGGCTCGGTAACGTCACCGACAGCGCCCGGTGCTTCCTCCCCACCCAGGAACAGCGACTGGTGGCCAGCCTCCTCCCCGATCTTCGCCGCCCCGAGCTGCGGACCCCGCCTCGCGACCTCGAGATCACCAAGATCGTCGAGCTCGAGGGCGACCGCTTCACGCTCGATCGCCGGCAGCGGCGAAAGCGTCCCGACTGGACGTACGAACCCGAGTAGCCTGCCGACCGGACCGAGGAGCGCCATGACCCCAGCCAGTGGACCCACCGGGCGTGAACCCGACGGCACACCGTCAGCTCCGATCGGGATCGGGTTGCTGCTCCCCACCCGGGAGGCCGTGATCTACGGCGACGGCACCGGTGACCCGCGACCGCTCGTCGAGCTGGCGGTGGAAGCCGAGGGGGCGGGGTTCGACTCGGTCTGGGCCGGCGACTCGCTCCTCGCTCGGCCTCGTGCCGAACCGCTGTCGCTGCTGGCTGCGGTGGCGGCTCGAACCGAGCGCGTCCTGCTGGGGACCGCAGTGCTGCTGCCGTCGCTGTGGACGGGCGAGCAGTTGGCCCAGACGACGGCGACCGTCGACGCCCTGTCGAGCGGTCGGCTCGTGCTCGGCGTGGGGGCCGGCCCCGGTACGCCCGGGGTTCGGGTCGACCACGAACTGGTCGGGCGCGACTTCGAGCGCCGGGCCAGCGGCTCGCTCGCCGTGGTCCAGCGAGCGCGGGCACTGTGGACCGGATCGGCTCCCGACCCCGCCGACAACTCGGGCGGCTCTGGCGGCTCGTCGACTCGATCGGGCGGCTCGGGCGGCTCGGGCGGCGCGGGCGGCTCGGGCGGCTCGGGCGGCTCGGGCGGCTCGGGCGGCGAGCAGATGTATCCGCTGCCGGGCCGGGCGGGCGGCCCGCCGATCTGGATCGGCGGCCACGGGCCGCGCACCCTGGAGCGGACCGGCCGGCACGGCGACGGTTGGTTCCCGACGACGCCATCGCACGACCACTTCGCTACGGGTCTCGCTCGGGTGGTGGCGTCTGCCGAGGCGGCGGGCCGGAGCCGCGACGAACTGGCAGCGGCCGCCTACCTGACCGTGGTGTTCGGCCCGACCGAGCAGGCCGAACGGGAGCTGGCCGAGCACTCCGAGCTCTACTACGGGGTGCCGCATGAGGTGATCGCTCGTCAGCAGGGTTCGATCGCCGGACCGCCCGACAAGGTCGGCGAATGGCTGACCGGGTTCATCGACGCCGGCGCCCGCCATCTGTGCATCCGCATCGGATGTGCCGACGTGGCGGGCCAGGTCGAGATCCTGTCAGGCCTTCTCGACGAGCTCCGCCGCTCGTAGTCGGTCGCTCCGCCCACCCCCCACGCCCACACCCACGTTGGCGGTCACAAGCCTCACCCACGAGGCCCCCAACCGCCAACGCCCCCACACCCCACCACCCCACCCGCGTTGGCGGCCACGAGCCTCACCCACGAGGCCCGCAACCGCCAACCAGAACGGGGTTCTCGTCGGCGACGTGGCGTGGCGGCGGTTCGCTGACAGACTTGGACCCCGTGAGCAGCCCGAATCACGAGTCGCCCGACCGCAGCGAGCTCGGTCACGGCCACAGTCACGGGCACGGCTTGGAGGGGAGTTGGTCGGTCTGGCTCGGGGTGCCGGCGCTGCGGGTGATCCTGGCCGCGGTGGCGATCGTGGGCGTGCTCACGCTCGTGGGTCTGGCGGTTCTGTGGCCAGACGGGAGTGGTCGGGAGGCGGCGATCGGTGAGGCGGCCCAGCTCGGGCTGGTGACCGAGCAGTACGACGCCGTGGTGGAGACCGCCATCGAGGACATCTGCTCCTATTCGACGCCCGACGATCCGCAGGACTGCCTCAGTTACAGCGTGGTCCTCACCGAGGGTCCCGACGCCGGGGCCATCGTGGTCCTCCCGGAGTACAACCTCACCGTCCAGGCCCCGGCCCCGACGCTGGCGGTCGGCGACGCCATCGTGCTCGGCTACGAACCCACCACCAACTACTACTTCTACGCCGACCGCGACCGCGGCTCGTCGCTCGTGTGGCTGGCACTGCTCTTCGCGCTGGTGGTGATCGCCCTCGGCCGCTGGCGGGGGGTGTCGGCCCTGGCGGCGATGGCGGTCACGGTGGTGGTGCTCGTGTGGTTCGTGGCGCCGTCGGTGCTCGACGGGAACGATCCCGTGTGGGTGGCGGTCGTCGCCGGGTCGGCGATCGCGTTCATCAGCCTCTACCTGACCCACGGGTTCAACCCGACCACGACGGTCGCGCTCGCTGGCACGCTGGCGTCGCTGCTGCTGACGCTGGCGATCGCCGCTCTGTTCTTCGACGTCGCCAACTTCAGCGGTCTGGCCACCGAGGAGGGGTTGACCCTGCCGTTGGTGGCCGACGTGAACCTGTCGTCGCTCCTGCTCGGCGGCGCAGTGATCGGCACTCTGGGGGCACTCGACGACGTGACCGTCACCCAGGTGGCGACCGTGGCGGAGCTCCGCCACCGGAACGAACGACTCACCGTGTCGGAGCTGATCGTGTCGGGCATTCGGGTCGGGCGGGAGCACATCGCGTCGACGGTGAACACGCTGCTCCTGGCCTATGCGGGGGCGAGCATGCCGCTGCTCCTGGTGTTCGCCGCGTCGGATCAGCCGCTGGGGGTGGTGGCCAATTCCGAGATCGTCGCCGTGGAGATCGTCCGCACCCTGTGCGGATCGATCGGCCTCGTGGCCGCGGTGCCGGTCACCACGATCATGGCGGCCGTGCTGGTCGGTACGTCCACCACCGAAGGCGCACCTGCGGATGGTGGTGTCATCGACCTCGGCGAGCGCGATCTCGGCGACCGCGATCCTGGCGGTGGGCACGGTGGTGGCGGCAGCGACGATGGCCCCAGCTGGGACCGTGACCACGAGTTGGATCGGCCGCTCGAGCATGGCCGTCGGTCGGGCGGGCTGAACAGACCCTCGGCCGCGGAACCGACGAGCCCTCGTCCCGCCCCGAGCTGGGACGACTTCGGGCCGGCCGACGACCCTTCGATCTGACATCGACCGACCCCGACGACCGACGATCGACGATCGACGATCGACGATGCCGGGATGCACCGCCGGCCAGGCCACCGACCGATGTTCGACGAGAGCGCCGCTGCCAACACGGCTCACCCCACCGACGGATCGATCGGGGCGTCGGCGACGATCCCGACGGCTCGCAACCGGGCGACGGTGGCCTCGTCGATACCCAGCTCGGCCAGCAGCTCGGCGTTGTGCTCACCGAACCACGGCGAGCGGCGCATCTCGTGCGGCGGCGGGCCGTGGACCCGCCACGTCGGGCCGGTCTGTCGGTAGGGCTGCATCTTCGGGTTGGGCACCACACGGTAGAAGTTACGGGCATCGAGTTGCGGGTCATCGTGAACGTCGAACGTGTCGATCACCGCCGCGGCCGGGATGCCGTCGGCCTGGAGCGCACAGGCCACATCGTCGGCCGACCGGGTCGAGGTCCATCCGGCCACCACCTCGTCGAGCTCATCGTGGCGAGCGGCCCGCTCTTCGTGATCGAGGGGGGCGAGGTCGGGCCGACCGAGCTGGTGGGCCAACCGGGCCCATTCGCTGTCGGACCGGACCGATACCACCACCCACCGGTCCTCGCCGGCCGCCGGGTAGCAGCCCTGCGGCACACACCTCGGATCACGGTTGCCGCGATGGGTGGGTGACTCGCCGCGAAGCGAGGCGGCCACGAACGCCGGACCAGCCATGATCGACGCGGTCTCCCGCTGGGCCAGATCGACGTGGACACCCCGACCGGTCTTGTCGCGTGCGAGGATCGCCAGCCCGACGGCCGCCACCGCGTTGAGCCCGCCGACCGGGTCGCCGTAGGACACACCGGTCTTGTAGGGCACGCCGTCGTCGCCGTAGCCGGTGAGCGACATCAGCCCTGACATCATCTCGATGATCGGGCCGAACCCCACGTGGTTGGCCAGCGGCCCCGTCTTGCCGAACCCGGCCATCGACACGAGCACGATGTCGTCCTTCGCCCGGCGGAGCACGTCGTGGCCCAGTCCGAGGTTGTCGAGCACGTCGGCCCGGTAGTTCTCGATCACGACGTCGGCCGTGGCCACGAGACGGAGGAACACCTCGCGCCCGCGGGCCTGGGCGAGGTCGAGGGTGAGCGACTTCTTCGAGTGGTTGTACTCGTTGAAGTAGTAGGCCGAGTTCCACGGGTCGTCGACGTCGGGGTCCTGGGGGATCAGGGTCCGGATGTTGTCCCAGGCGCGCGGCGACTCGATCTTGATCACCTCGGCCCCGGCCTCGGCGAGAAGCTTCGTGGCGTAGGGGCCGGCCCACATCATCGTGAGGTCGACGATGCGGAGCCCTTCGAGCTGTCCGCGGTCCCCATCCGACCCGGTGGCCGCCGACCTCGACGCAACTCGCCCCGGCGAGCTCGACGGGGCCGCGATCGGCCCGACCGGCGCTGGAGATGGCGAGGAGCTCGCCGGCCGCCACCCGGCCGCCTCCCACGCCGGCGGCGAGGTGAGGGACTCGTCGAGTCGATCGGCGCCGTGCCAACCGAGCCCCGGGAACGGCCGGCCCGGCACCACCGCCGTGCCGTCGGGGGTGTCGACCCGGTCGAAGAAGCCCCGCTCGGCATAGCTCTCGTCGTGGAGGAGCTCGGCCGGTGTCCTGACCGCCCCGAACGGCACTCGGTGGACCGGCGAGAGCGCGGCGAGCTCGTCCTTCGTGGCGTCGGCCATGAATGCCATGACGTGGGCCAGGAGCTCGTCGTCGTGCTCGAGCCTGCTGGCCGGGTCGCCGAAGCGGGGGTCGGCGGCGAGATCCGGTCCGAGGAGGGCGAGGAACGCGTGCACCTGGCGCTCCAGGCAGCACACCCCGGCATAACCGTCGGCGCAGGGGTAGACGCCCCATACGGCGCGGACCGAGTTCCCGGCCCGGGTGACCGGTTCCCGCAGGACATACTCGCTCTGGGCCGCGTAGAGCTCCATCATGGAGGCGGCCGCCTCCTGCAGCGACAGATCGATCCAGGCCCCCCGACCGGTACGGACCCGACCGAGAACCGCCACGACCGTCGCCGCGAACCCGTGGAGACCGCCGAGGAACAGCGCTTGATCGCCACCGGTGACCAGCGGTTCCCGCTCGGGGTCGCCGGTCAGCGTCAGGAGTCCGCCGAGGGCGAACTGGACGGCGTTGGTCGCCTGCCAGTCCGACCGGGGTCCCTCGTGGCCGAGGGGGGACAGCGACGTGATCACCGGTCCCGCCTCGGCCCCTCCCGCCGTGATCGGATCGCGCCAGCACCGTGTGAGGAACCCGGGGTCCTGGTCCTCGATGATCACGTCGGCGCTGTCGAGGAGGGCGGCCAGCTCCGCCCCGACGTTCGGCCCATCGAGCGCGACCCGACGGGCGCCGGCCACGAGGAACACCCGCTGATCACCGGTCAGGCGATCGACCCGAGCGACCCCGCCGTCCCGATCCGAGTCGCGTGTGAGACCTTCGATCCGGATCGTCTCAGCCCCGAACCCCCGCAGCTGGCGGGCGCAGAACGCGGCGGCGACACCACCGGCGAGCTCGACCACCCGCAGCCCGGCGAGCGGACCCCCGTCGACCAGACTCGACTCGGCGCCCTCGGTCATGCAAACAGCAGGACGCTGCGGGCCACCTCACCCGCTTTCATCGCCCGGAACGACTCGTTGACGTCACGGAGCTGGAGCCGGCGGGTCACCATGTCGTCCAGCCGCAACCGACCCTGCCGGTAGAACTCGAGGTACATCGGGATGTCGATCCGGAACCGGTTGGAACCCATCCGGCTCGTCTGGATCTTGCACTCGGGGCGGATCGCGTCGAGCGGGAACTCGAGGGTCGCCCCGGTCGGTGTGACCCCGACGATGGTGACCGTGCCCCGAACCGCGAGCACCTCGATCGCCTGCCGGATCAGCGACGGCAGGCCGACCGCCTCGAAGGCGTGGTCGACGCCGGCCCCGCCGGTCAGCTCCCGGACCCGGTCCACCGCATCGCCGGCGGAACCGTCGATCAGGTCGGTGGCACCGAGCGCGCTGGCCATCTCGAGCTTGGACTGGAACTGGTCGATGGCGATGATCCGCCCCGCCCCGCCCAACAGCGCGCCCTGCACGATCGACAGGCCGACTCCGCCGCAGCCGAACACGGCCACGGTCTGACCGGCTTCGAGCCCGGCGGTGCGCAACGCCGCCCCCAGCCCGGTGAGCACCCCGCACCCCATCAGCGCAGCGACGTCGAACGGAATGTCGGGATCGATCTTCACGATCGAGTTCTCGTGCACCAGCATCTGCTCGGCGAAGGTGCCGAGGTCGGCGAACTGGATCACACCCTCACCGTCGATCCGGAGGCGGGGATCGGCGCCGCGGGGACGGCTGACATACCGGGCGGTGCACACGTTCGGATGGCCGCTGAGGCACTGGGCGCACGAACCGCAGAACCCCGACAGGCAGGCCACCACGTGGTCACCGGGCTGGAACCCGGTCACGGCAGCGCCGACCTCCTCCACCACGCCGGCGCCCTCATGTCCCATCACCATCGGCCGGCGGGGAGCGGGCAGGTCGCCGTCGACGAAGTGGAGGTCGCTGTGGCAGACCCCGGTGGCCATGGTCCGCACGATCACCTCCCGGTCGGCCGGCGAGTCGACGTCGACCGACTCGATGGTCACCGGTTCGTGAGCTTGTCGGAAGATTGCCGCCTGCACGATGGTCCCCTTCTCGGTCGCGGCCCCTGGCCACTCGACGCGACGGTGGGCGTCGTCGAAGCCCGACCCTACACGGGCCGTCCGATCCGGACCGAAGCCGACGAAGGTGATCAGCAGACGTCGGTGGGGGCGTCGCCGTTGCGGGTGTCGTCGCCGTCGCGCACGTGGAGCTGGGTGCGCAGGCGGCGCATCACCCGGCTGATCGGCCCCTGGATCAGCAGCCCCAAACCGACGATCGCCGCCAGCAACGAGCCGAAGCTGGCCAGCACGGAGGAGGCGAGGAGGGCGAACACACCGACGATGCCGACGACGAGCAGCAGCCAACCGAGCCGGTCGGCCCACGGTCCCAGGCGGCGAGTGATCCGCCGGATCCGGGCCGCGACCCCGGTCGCGGGGAACTGCTGCTCGAGCTCCTGGAGGATCTGGTGCTCCCGATCGGAGAGGCCCATGGTGAAGTTGTACCCCTCTTTGCTGGCTCTCAACCCATGGTAGTAGTGGACAACATTTTTGACCGAACGTTACGTTGGATCGTGGAACTACCCAACGACGAGTGAGCACGAGTACGGAGGTCGGGCGAGTGACCGAGACGTTGACCGGTTCCGACCGCTCGGCTGGGATCAGCTACGACGAGCTGTTCGACGCCGACACCCACCCGGTGTCGGCGGTGCTGCGGCGGGTTGGCGACGACGTGCCGCCGGGCAACACCCGGGTGCCGGCCCGGGCGTACTACGACAAGGCGATCCACGACCTGGAGGTGGAGCGACTCTGGTCGAAGGTGTGGCAGCTCGTGTGCCTCGAGGAGGAGATCCCCGACGTCGGCGACCACCACGTCTACGACATCGCCCATCTCTCGTTCCTCGTCGTGCGGACGGCACCGGACGAGATCAAGGCGTATCGCAATGCGTGCCTGCACCGGGGCAGGAAGCTGCGGGCAACCAGCGGGCGGGGGGCAGCGAACCTGCGGTGCGCGTTCCACGGCTGGTGCTGGGAGCTCGGCGGCGAGCTCAAGGAGATCCCCTGCCAGTGGGACTTCCCCGACGTGGACGTGGCCGACTACGGCCTGCCCGAGGCCCAGGTCGACACGTGGCACGGGTTCGTGTTCCTCAACCCCGACCGCTCCGCTCCCCCGCTGGCCGATCATCTCGGCGACCTGGAGGAGCACTTCGAGTTCGTGCCGTTCGAGCGTCGATTCAAGGCGGCCCACGTCCGCAAGCTCATGCCGATGAACTGGAAGACGTGCCAGGAAGCGTTCATGGAGAGCTACCACGTGGTGGCCACCCACCCGACGCTGATGGAGACCCTGGGCGACGCCAACTCCAAGTACGACTGCTTCGGGAACTACAGCCGGGCGATGTCGTCGTCGGGGGTGGCGAGCCCTCACCTGACGGGCATGCAGCAGTGGGAACGCCTCGACGACGGCCGCCAGTACGGGCGCTGGCGTCATCCGTTGAGCGGCCACGTCTACGAGCGGGTGTCGACCGGGCCCGACCCGAGTGCGGTGCGGGTGATCGACCACGACGGTGGCGAGAGCCTCTTCGACCACGACGGCAACCATCTCGACGGTCCGTTGCTGCAGGCCGACCCGCACCTGTGCCTGTGGATCGGCGGGCCGAACCTGGCGGGCATGGACGACGTGCCGCTCCAGCTCCCCGACCCGCCGGCCGAGATCGAGGGCGATGTCGGCAAGGTCCGGGGGTGGATGGCCGACCATCGGCGGGCCCAGATCCGCAAGTCGCACGGCGACGCGATCGACGTCGACGCCATCGCCGACGCCGAGCTGATCGACGCCATCTTCTTCTCGGTGTTCCCGAACTGGTCGCCCTGGGGGTGCTTCAACCCGATCATGTACCGGTTCCGGCCGAACGGCGACGATCCGGAGGAGTGCATCTTCGAGGTGATGCTGTTCCCGTTGGCGCCCGCCGATCCCGCCGAGCGGCCACGGCCGGCGGCGGTCACCGAGTTGGGGCTCGACGACGACTGGACGCTCGCCCCCGAGCTCGGCCCGCTGGCCAAGATCTTCCAGCAGGACTCGTTGAACCTGCCACTGGTGCAGCAGGGGCTCAAAGCGCAGGAGCAGCAGGAGGTGATCTTCGCCTCGTATCAGGAGTCGAAGATCCGCCACTTCTACCACCATTGGTTCCGCTGGCTCGACCTCGACCCCACCTGACCCGACCGGCTCCGCTCACCGCCCGTTGGCGGCCCCAAGCCTCACCCACGAGGCCCACAACCGCCAACGCGCAGCGGGCAAGCCCGTTGGCGGCCCCAAGCCTCACCCACGAGGCCCACAACCGCCAACGCGTGCGCCTGGACGGGGACGAGCGGACGGCGGACCTGACAGCTAGACCGTCGGCCACCAGGTGAGGGGGCGGGCCTCGGGTGGGGGCACGGGGCGGTTGGCGAGGCGGTTGAGGTCGGCGGCGAGGACGCGACGGGTGTCGGCTGGGTCGATGATCTCGTCGATCCGCATCGTGCCCGCCGCCTCGTAGGGCGAGGTGGCCTCCGCCACCTCGGCCACCAGGCGCTTGCGTTCGGCCTCCCGCTCGGCCGGGTCCTCGATTCGGGCGAGCTTGGTGCCGTAGGCCACGTTGATGCCCACCTCGGGATCCATGAACCCGATCTCGGCCCCGGGCCACGCGTAGACGCCGTGGGCCGGCATCATCGATCCGTTCATCGCCTGCCACGCCATGCCGAACGCCTTGCGGATGCACACGGTGAGCGTGGGGGTCGATGCGAGCTGCAGCGCCTGCATCATCCGCATGCCCCAGTTGAGCATCCGGTCGTGCTCGACCCGGCGACCCACGAGGAATCCGGGCACGTCCACGAGGAACACCGCTGGGAGGTTCCAGGCGTCGCACCAGGTGAGCAGGCGGATGATCTTCTGGCACGACTCAGGGTCGAGGGCGCCGGCGTTGAACATCGGGTTGTTGGCGATGACCCCCACGCTGAACCCGTCGATGCGAGCGAGGGCGCAGGTCACGCTGCGGGCGTAGCGGGGCATGATCTCGAACACCGAGCCGTCGTCGCAGATGCGGGCTACCACCCGGCGCATGTCGTAGCCCCGGGTGCGTCGGGCGGGAACGAGATCGGTGAGGTCGGGGTCGGCGTCGATCGTGTCGGGTCGGGGGCCGCGAGGGGCGGGTTCGTGGGCGTTCGACGGCAGGTAGCTGAGCCAGCGGCGGATGGCGTCGTACGCTTCGGCGTCGGTGTCGACCGCGAGGTCGATCTGGCCGGTGGTGGTGGCGTGCACGTCGACCCCGCCGAGGTCCTCGAACGAGATGATCTCACCGGTGGCGATCTCGAACACCCTGGGGGAGGTCACGGCGAGGCACGACCCTTCGGTCATCACCACGAAGTCGGACATGCCGGCCAGGAACGACGACCCGCCGAACGACTGGCCGACGATGGCGGTCGCCATCGGCACCCGGTGTCGGCGGGCCGCCATCGAGAACAGCTCGCCCGGTTCGGAGATGCCCTCGGCCCCCATCGTGTCGGGGATGCGGGCGCCGCCGGTCTCACCGACGTGGACGATCGGGATGCCCATCGCCAGAGCCCGCTCGTAGAGGCGGTGCTCCTTGCGGGTTCCCACGATCGACGACGAGCCGCGGTAGACGGTGATGTCGTCGCCGAAGATCGCAACCGGGCGCCCGTCGATCGTGCCGTGGCCGCCGATCTTGCCGTCGCCGGGGGTCCGGTCCCGGTCGTCCTCACGGAGCGAGCGGCTGAACGTGCCGACCTCGGCGAACGAGCCGGGATCGAGGATGCTGTCGATGTGCTGGCGGATCGTGCGGTCGCCCTCGGCCGCCATCCGCTCGAGCTTGTCAGTGCCGCCCATCTCCGTGCGGATCGTGTGAGCCTGCTGGCGAAGGTCGGCGACCACGGCGTGCTCGGGCTGTGCGTCGGCCTTCGGCTCGTCGGCCGGACCGTTCGCTGTCAGACCGTTCGCGGTCGGTTTCTCACCCGTCCGTTCGTCACCTGTCGCTTCGTCGCCTGCCGCTTTGTCGCCCGTCCGATCGTCACCTGCCGCTTTGTCGCCTTGCACCCTGTCTCCTGTCGCTCGGGGGCCGACCGGTACTGGCCGGTCATCGTTCCGTTGGATCTACAGTTCGTAGAAGACGGTGAGCCGGTGCATCAGCTGACAGACCGACACCCACACTGCGATCTCGACGATCTCCGCAGTCGACAGGTGCTGGTCGGCGGCCGCCACGGTCGGCTCGTCGACGATCGCCGGGCTGGGGGCGAACCGGTGGGCGGTGGCGAGGGCCGCCGTCGCCCGATCGTCGAACCCGTCGGGCGGCTGGGTCGGATCGAAGGTCGACGTCGCCTCGATCGTGGCCCGATCCACGTCGTGGTGGGCGGCCAGCTCCTCCAGCCGTTCGATGAGCGGCTGGCTCTGCGCGTGATGGGCGAACACCAGACCGACGAGGGCCTTGAGGTCGATCCCGATCTCGGACTGCTCGGGATCGAGGTTGTGACGTAGAAGTGCGGTCAGCGCCCGTCGCGGTCGGGCGAGGCCGATGGTGGTCAGCAGCGGCTGGTCGAATCCGTACTGCTGGGCGATGTGGCGTCGCTCGGCGGCGGGGCCCTTGGGCAGGCCGGCCATCCACCGTCGCTCCAGTCGAATGGCGCCCGGGACATTGCGCAGGACCGTCAGCATGGTGCGGGCTGAGTCGACCGGGGGCAGACCGTCGCCGCGCGGCGCGGGTGCCTCCTGCGCCCAGCCGTGCTGACCGATCGTCCAACCCGTCGGCTCGATCAAGTCGGCCACATCACCGATCGGCTCCGGTTCGAGCTCGACGCCGATGGCATCCATGAACTTGTTGAGGAAGCCCATCATCGCCACCGCCATGACGATCCACTCGGCGTCCTCATCGGAGACGTGGCGCCGGAGCTCCGTTCCGACCTCTGGGGTGTAGTGGTGGGGCATCGTCGACAAGCCCTCGGCCACCGCGACCGCCGCCGCCTCGGCCGCGGTCCGGGACTCACCGGTGACCGCACTCGCGCTCGATCCGCGCCGCAGGGCGAACGAGCAGGTGTGGGCGGAGCAGTACATGCAATCGGCAGCCCGGGACGACGCGTACATGCCGAGACCCACGATGTCCTTCGGGGCGCTCCGCCCGAGGAGCGAGTGCGGCAGGTTGAGGAAGTTCGGCACCATCAGGTTGTAGGTGCGGAACCCCGGCTGCCAGATCTCGAGGTAGCGATCGCAGTTCGGCACCACGCCGATCAGCACGTCGACCAGTTCGAGCACCGGGTTGTACCGCTCCTCGAGCTCGTCGAACTCCACACGGTCCTTGCTCAGGACCTCCGCTACCGTCGTCATGCTCGCGCCACCTTCCGCTCGACCGCTCGCCTCAACGGCGCCGCCCTGCGGATCGCCGGGTTTCGCTGGGAGTCTAGGTGACTGCATGCACCCGGGTGTCAGCTCGCCAACCGGCGCGATGCGGCGGAGGTTAGCCTGACCCTCCATGGACGGGCTCGATCTCGGAATCGACGGGCTGACGCAGTACCGGGAGCTCGGCTCGGGCGGTTTCGCCACGGTCTACGCCGCCAACGAGGTGGCGCAGGGACGGCAGGTGGCGGTGAAGGTGCTCCGCGCGGTGGACGACGCGGCTCGTCGCCGGTTCGACCGCGAGCGTCGCACGATGGGTTTGACGACCGGTCATCCCAACATCGTGACGCTGTTCCGATCGGGCTACACGGCCAACGGCAACCGACCATTCCTCGTCATGGAGTACCTGCCGGGCGGCTCGCTCCAGGACCGGATCGACCGCACCGGGCCGATGGACTGGCCGGCGGCGATCGGGCTGATCCTGCCGATCGCCGACGCCCTCGGCTTCAGTCACGGTCACGGCATCGTGCATCGGGATGTGAAGCCGGCCAACATCCTGTTGTCGGCGTCGGGCGTGCCGAAGCTGACCGACTTCGGCATCTCGGCCATCGCCGAGGGCACCGTCACCAACCAGGTGGCCTACTCGTTGTCGTACACACCGCCCGAGACCTTCGGCGCGCTCCCCGACGCCGCCAGCGGCGAGGTGGCCGATCCCCGGGACGGCCGTTCCGACCTCTACTCATTGGGCGCCACGCTGTACGCGCTCGGCACCGGGGCACCGCCGTTCCACCACCCTTCGCCGGCCGGGCAGATCAATCAGATCCTCGTGCAGCCGCCGCCGACCACCGGGCAGCCGGGGATCGACTGGTTCCTCGCCACGGCGATGGCCAAGGCACCGGCCGACCGGCACCCGACCGCTGCGAGCTTCGTCGCGGAACTGGAGGCGGCCGGCGGCTGGTTGACCCCGTCGTCGACATCGTCCCCGACGACTCCGGCCCCGAGGGCGCCGTACGCCCCGACCAACACTGCGCCCGGCTCTCGGCGCCACCGCTCTCCCCCGCAGCGCCATCCGACTCCGGGCCGCCGTTCTCCCCTGTAGCGCCACCTGGCTCGGGGCCGCCGTTCTCCCCCGCAGCGCCATCCGACTCCGGGCCGCCGTTCTCCCCGGCGGCACCACCTGGCTCGGGGCCGCCGTTCTCTCCGCCAGCACCACCCGGCTCGGCGCCACCTCACTCCTCCCCAGGGCCACCCGGCTCCGGACAGGCGGGGCGCAGCAGTCCGCCGAGCGGAGTCGGTGCCCCTGCCGGCGGTGCCCTCCCCCTGGCACCGGCTGCGCCACCCGCGCCCGATCGGCGACTGAGCTTCCTGTCGGGGACGTCCGGCCTGTTCCTGGCCACGTTCGTCGGGATCGTGGTGGTGACGATCGGAGCGGTGCTGGCCCTGCGGACCTGGGACGGTCTCGGCGGCACCGACGACGTCGCCGGCGACTCGGTGGAGAACGCCGGGGAGCCCGACGACGCGCCATCGTCCGGAAGCGGAACCACCACACCCGACAACAGCGACGACGACCCCGGCGATGACGGCGGCGGCGGCGATGACGAGCCCGCTCCGACCGCTGGTGGTGAGGTGGGTGGCGACGGTGTGTTGACCGTCGGTGGCCTGCTGCCCGAGACTGGCAATCTCGCGTTCCTCGGGCCGCCGATGCAGGCCGGTGTGGAGTTGGCGATCGCCGACATCAACGCCGGCGGTGGGGTGTTCGGCCGTGACGTGACCTGGCTTCCGGGCGACTCTGGCGACAATGGTGACGTGGCCAACGCCACCGTCGACCGTCTGCTCGAGGAGAACGTCGACGCGTTCATCGGGGCCGCATCGTCGGGTGTGTCGCTCACCGTGATCGACAGGATCACGGGCGCCGGCCTGATCCAGGTGTCACCCTCCAACACCTCGACGGCCTTCACCAACTATGCCGACGATGGCCGGTACTTCCGCACCGCCCCGTCGGACGCGATCCAGGGCGTCGCCCTGGCCGAAACCGTGTTGGGCGATGGGGCGGTCACCGCTGCGTTCCTCGCCCTCGACGACAGCTATGGCGTGGACCTCCTCGACATCGCCACCGAACGCTTCGAGGCCAACGGCGGCGAGGTCGTGTTCGAGCAGGTCTACGATCCGAACGCCGCAAGCTTCGACGGTCTCGTCGAATCGGCGGTGGCGCCGGATCCCGATGCGATCGTGATCATCGGTTTCTTCGAGACCGCCCAGATACTCCAGGCGCTGATCGATCGCGGTGCCGGCCCGGGCGACAAGTTGATCTACGGCACCGACGGCAACATGGGCACCTACCTGGCGTCGGAGTTCGCCGATCCGTCGGTGCTGGCCGGGATGCGGGGCACCCTCCCCGGGGTCGACGTGCCCGGCACCCAGCCGGACTTCGCCGACCGGCTCGACGCGCTCGATCCCTCACTGGTCGACTACTCCTACTCGGCCGAGTCGTACGACGCGGTGGTGCTCGTGGCCCTTGGCGCCATCGCGGCGGGGGTCGACGACCCGGAGGCGATCGCCGCCGAGATCAACGACATCACCCGCGGCGGTGAGACGTGCACCACGTTCACCTCGTGTGCTGGTCTCCTGAACGACGGGGTGGACATCGACTACGACGGTCTGTCCGGCCCGCTCGAGTTCAGCGATGTCGGCGATCCCGTGCGGGCATCGATCCTCGTGCTCGAGTTCGACGGGGCGGGCACGTTGTTCGTGGCCGAATCGGTGCTCGCCGACGGAGGCTGACCTTGGCCTCGCGTTGCGCTCGGGCGCGGTGCGGGCATCGCTGGATTCGAGCGAGGCGGGTGTGTACCTTCGGCGGGTACCTGTGACCACCGATCGACCGTTCCGCTTCTAC
Organism: Acidimicrobiales bacterium; assembly: GCA_965216205.1. Taxonomy (GTDB): domain Bacteria; phylum Actinomycetota; class Acidimicrobiia; order Acidimicrobiales; family SZUA-35; genus CADEDH01. Next base: position 5,501,746 of record OZ244139.1, read on the forward strand.
GACAACCGCCAGAAGTACCTGACGTTCGTCACCACCTGCGACGAGAAGTGGCGGGTGGCGGAGCGGGCCACCCGGGAGCTCGACGGCCTCCGACCCGAGCCACCGGCGCTCCGCCTCTTCGACGCGGGTGTCGGCGACGGCACGGTGCTCGCCCATCTCCTCCGGGCCATGCATCAGAAGTACCCCACGATGCCGTTCTTCGTTGCGGGCAAGGAGATCAGTCTCGAAGACATCCGCCTCACGCTCGACAAGCTGCCCGACCGGCTCGTCGAGCACCCCCAGACCGTCGTGGCGTTGACCAACCTGCACTACAGCGAGTCACCGACGCTGTGGCCCAACACCGAGGAGAAGCAGGAGCGGTTGGTGTTCCACGTCGTCGAGCTCGACGGGACGGCGTCGAACCATTTCGGCGAGCAGCTCCGCGACCTCGACGGGTTCCTGGCCGAGCACTGGCAGGTGAGACCGAGCGAGAAGACCGGCAACCCGCTCTACGTCACGCCGACCGTGGTGGTGATCCTGCGGGCCGACCAGCGGTTCGCGCTCGACAGCGTCATCCCCCGCCGGGGCGACCAGCGGGCCGACTACGACCTGATCCTCGCGTCGCAGCCGTGGCGGTCACGAATGTCGGCCGACTTCAAGGTGCAGCGGATCCTCTCGCCGCTCAGCCGCAGCCTCCGGAGCCACGGGGCGTTGCTGGGGATCCAGTCGGCGGGCGACGATCCCGGGCTGGAGATCATCCGTGAGATCTGGCCGGACGAGGAGCCGTTCCCGGTCGACCGTCACGAATTGATCAAGGCGCTCCGCGACGACCTCGGCGACGACGTCCGCAACTTCGATCTGATGGCGCTACCCGAGGCCGAGTCTCGGTTGCGTTACTCGATGCACACCCTTCCCACCGAGATCGGCAACGCGATCGGCACCTCCACCCTGTTCGCGGCGTGGAACGCCGCGATCTACGTGGCCCAGATCGAAGACGAACGGGTGGAGGCGGCCGCGATCGACGGCTCGTACCTCGACGCCACCGCCAAGATCCTCCAGCGGCGCGAGGGACTGTGGTTCAACGACGAGACGTTCCTCGTCCGCCGCCACTGACGTCACTCGTCAGGTCTGCCCGTCACCGGGCGGCCCCTCACTCGGGAACCAGTGCGAGCGACTCGAACTCGTCGACGGCGGTGACGGAGCGGCGGAGCATGCGGAGCGCGGTCTGCTGATACGGCTCGGGCAGCTCGGCCCAGGCGGCGAACTGCGACACGGGGTAGATCAGGCACCACGCCATCGACAACCGCAGGGCATCGTGGAGGTCGTCGTGGTCGAAGTCGGCGCCGGTGGCGTTCAGCGATTCGTAGTAGCGGTCGATGATGGCCTGACCGTGTTCGGCCCGGACCTCGGGCTCGACGGATTGGCTGAGGAAGTAGCCGAGGTCGTAGGTGGGTTGCCCGGTGCCGACGAGCTGGAAGTCGATGACCGCCATCTCGCCGGTGGTGTCGTCGACGAGGAGGTTGTCGGCCCGCCAGTCGGCGTGGACCAATGTGGTGCCGGTGAACCGCTCCATGAACCAGGGCACGAGGTCGGCGAAGCGGTCACCGAACGCCACCACCCCGGGCGAGAGCAGGTCGGCCGCCGCCTTCTTGCAGGTGGACCAGCCGCCGGCGAAGATCTGCGGGAGCGCGGCCCGGTAGATCGGGTTGTCGAACGGGAGGAAGGTGGTCTCCAGGTCCGACAGGTCCTTGCCGGCGAACGCGCCGTGCAGTTTGGCCATGGTCTCGGCGGCCAACACCGCATCGGGGGCCGCCACCCCCACCGCCTGGTCGAGGGCGCGGAGCCCCGACAGGTCCTCCATGACCAGCACGAACTCCTGGGAGTCCGCCGCCATGATCGCGGCGTGGGCCACCGGCGACCGGAACCCCGCAGACGGCGCCACCTCCCGGTAGAACCGGAGCTCCCTCGGGTAGAAGTGGAGCGTCTCACCGATCCCCCGCTGCACCGCCATGTCGGTGATCATCTTCACGATCACCGTGGCCGGCGCGTCTGGCGGGTCGCCGTCGTAGGTGAGCGTCGCCCGATGGAGCACGCTGAGGAAGCCGAGCCCCTCGGCGAACGGCGCCAGCTCGACCGACGCGACCGCGTGGTCGGCCCCGATCGCTCCGCTCGTCCGCAGCACCTTCGTCAACCAGCCGGCATCCACCTCGTCGATCGATGCCGGCAGCCCGACCTCCTCACCTGCGACTCTGCTCACGACCTGGCTCCCCTTCTCGCCCGTCCGGCTCCCGGGCTCGGGGCCGGTTGCGCGACGCTAGCGCTCCGGTGCGAGGCCCGCCATCGCTTCCGTCGTGGTGACCACGATCCGGCAGCGGGGCGGGCGCGGGGCCGCAGATGGCGGTTCGGAGCCGGCTCCGCGGATCGGGTCAGGTCGCCGCGGCGCCGAGCTCGGCGAGGCTGCTGGTCCAGCCGGCCGTGATGATCGGCGGCATGTCGCCGTCGAGCCCGTCGTGGACGACGGTCACCGTCGATTCGCCGTCGGCGCTGGCGATGTCGACCGCGATCGTCTGACCCTCGGCGAACGTGAACCGGAGGCGGTTGGGGGCATCGACCTCGAGGAACTCGCCGTGGACCACGAACGGTCCGGTGTCGAACTCCATGCTGACGTGGAGGCTCCCGCCGACCTGCACGTCCCACTGGTGGATGGTCCAGTGCTGGTCGGGGGCGCACCCGTACCAGCGGGCGAGCACGTCGGGGTCGGTCCACGCCTTCCAGATCTGCTCCGGTGAGGCCCGGTAGGTGCGGGTCAGGGTGACGGAATCCGATTGGGTCATTGCTCGTCCTCCATGTCCATCTCGTCGAGCACCGCGCCGAGGCGGTCGAGGTTGCCCGACCAGGCGGCGCGGATGTGGTCGGTCCAGTGGGTGACACCGTCGAGCCGCTCGGGCACGAGGGCGATCGTGTGGACCCGGCCGTCGAGTCGACGCTCGATCAGGCCGGTGCCTTCGAGGGCCACGATGTGCCGGTTGAGGGCTTGCTTGGAGAAGTCGAACCGGCGGCCGAGCTCGGGGGTGGTGGCGGGCCCCGTGGTCAGGTGGGCCACGATCGCCCGGCGAGGCCCGCTGGCCAACGCGGCGAAGAGGGCATCGAGCTCGGCGTCAGCCGTGGCCGCTGCGGAGACCATCGGCTCAGACCGCCCTCTGCTTGGCAGTTGAGCGCTTCTTGGCGGCTGGTTTGTTCTTGGCGGCTGCCGGCTTCTTCGTGGCGGGCTTCTTGTTGGCGGCTGCCGGCTTCTTCGTGGCGGGCTTCTTGTTGGCGGCTGCCGCTTTCTTCGTGGCGGACTTCTTGCGGGTCGTGGCTTTCGGCTTCAGCGTGCCGATCCACTCGTGGCTCTCGTTGAACCACGGCTCGAGCTCGTCGGTTCGCTCGAGCAAGTCGGCCGGCACCCGCACATAGCCCCGCATCGTCCTGCCGTACTGCTCGACCGGGCCGGAGTCGTAGGCGGCGACAAAGGCGTCGTACCGGTCGTCGGCCATGCGAAGCGCCATCGTGCCGTCGATGTCGAGGAAGCTGAACATGTGGCCATTGCGGGAGGTGTAGGGGTTCTTGGCCCCCTTGCGCGCGACGTCCGGGTTGCGGGCCACCAGCGCTTCGTAGTGCGCCAGTGCCTCGTCTGGTCCCTGATATGCAGCCTTGGCCATGGGTTGCGAGCGTAGGCCGCGCTGATCCGATCGTCAACCATATAGTTGACGATCGGGGTTGGATCTGTGGCGCAGGCGCCTAGCCCTCCTCGCCGTCTTCGCCCCAGCCTTCCCACAGGGTCTTGATGTTGTTCCAGTCCTCCTCCTCGGGCGACGAGGTTCCCGACTGGTAGTGCGCTCCCGGGAAGTCGTGAGCAGGGGCGGTGAACGCGCCGCGTTCGATGAGACGCTGGATGTTGGCCCGGTAGACCTCGTCGACCTCGGCGTGGGGTAGCGGATCCTGCTCGAGCCACAGGTTCTTCGGGTGGATCGGCTGCTCGTACATCTTGCGGAACAGCTCGGTGCGGAGATCCTTGGTCCAGTTGCTGTTGAGGTTCATCACCCGGAACTGGCGGAGCGCTTCGATGTCGATGATCGCCGCCACCATCGTGTTGTACCCCGATGCCGAGTACGACATGACGTTGCCCTGGTAGTCGACGATGTGGGCATTGCCGCCGGCGATGTCGATCGGGTGCTTCATCCTCGGGTGCAGGTAGACGGGGCCGACGTTGGGGCACAGCATGTACACGCTGTTGAACTGGGCGTGCCCCCGGTTCTGGATCATCCACCCGCCGCCGCCGGGATAGGAGTTGCCGGTCATCGGCATCGCCTCGCTCGGTCGGTACACGACCTCGGCGCCGTTGAGGGTCAGGGCCCGAACGGCCTCCGGGTACTCGCCGTCGCTGCAGCAGATCGTGCCGATGTTGCCGATGTCGTCGGTCTCGAGCACCGGGTAGAAGGCCTCGATCCCGTCGCCGAACACCTCCACCCAGCGGTCGTAGATGTCGTGCGGGGTGCAGGAGCGCTCCCGGCACCACAGGTGGTTCTTGGCCGCCTTGTGCACCACCTCGCCCGACGGGGCGATGACGAACAGCGTGTTGAAGTAGCGGTCGTCCATGACCTCGGGCCAGCGGGCCTTGCACTGGACCACGAGGTAGGTGTCGTAGAGCCTGGCCAGGCGGCCGAGGAACTCGGTCTCTTCGCCGGGGATGTCGATGAAGAGCTCGCGGGCGGCACGGGTGTGCTCGAGGTCGAACGCCTCGTCGGTGAAGCCCGTCATCGCCCCCTCGGCCAGGGCGATCAGCTTCACCGGCATGTTGATGTTCACCATCGACACGGCGGCGTGGATGTTGTCTTCGATGATCTCCAGGTTCTGCTTGATGTGCTTGCGCGCCGCCACGCCGTAGGCGACCGTCGAGAGCCCGATGGCCATGTACGGTGCGACCGGTTTCCGCTGCGTGTCTTCGGTCATGTCGATCTCCGTCTCGAACCCGTGCAGGGATGCTGGCTGGAGCGAACGCTAGCGGCCACCATCGGCCCGGTCGCCAGCAACGAGCCGGTGGGCGAGCGCCGAGCACCCAACGTCGGGGTCGATGCCCGTGCCAGTGCCGAGTGCCGAGTGCCGAGTGCCGAATTGTCGGCAGCGGGGTCGCCGGCCGTCGACCATGCTGGAGTCACACGATCGGGAGGGACCGAGAATGGACCATGGCAACGTGTGCCCCAACCCGTGGTGCACCTGCGACCCGTGCCGCTGCCCGCAGCCCTGCACCTGTGGGCTGCGAGCGACCGCGCACGGCGAGGAGACCAGGTGGGACGCGAACACGTCCACCCTGCACCACGTCGTCACCACCAGCTACCGGCGCAGACCCAGTGCGGACCGAGTTGGGGCCGAGCAGGCCGAGGCCGAACGAGCCGGGGCGGGGGCCGATCCCCACCGCCATGCAGCGGCGGGGCCGGGGCTGTCGATGGTGGCCTCCGACGACGTGGCCGCAGCGCTCGCGAGCGATGACGCTGAGGCGCTGGCGGCCTACACCCGTCAGATCGTGGCGAGCGAACAGGCTGGGCAGGGCCACGAGGGACACACGTCGATCCGGCGGGCGACCCACCTCGGGCACGACATCGAGATCCACACGAGCTACCGGGTGATGGTCGACGGTCGGGAACTCGTCGGTCACGTCGGGGTCGACGACGACGGGATCACCCACTATCACGGCCTGCCCAACCACCAGGAGGCGTCGGCCGTGGACCTGGTCGAGCGGATCGTCGAGCAGTTCCCGACCGACTTCCCCCCTCGCGACGGAGGTGAGCACTGATGGCCGCCATCCGTCGAGACATCACCACCAACGCCCAGGACGCCCAACGGTTCGTCGAGGGAATCCAGGCGCTGAAGGCGCAGCCCACCGGGCTCACGACCGCAGGCCTCGGGATCCCCGGCGGCGCTGCCGGTTCGCAGGATCTCTCCCGCTACGACCTCTACGCGATCTGGCACTACGTGACCATGCGGGAGACGTTCTCCGGCAACCGTCGCAATGCCGCCCACTCCGGGCCGGTGTTCCTCCCCTGGCACCGCTGGTTCCTCCTGCTGCTCGAGTTCGACATCCGGGCGGCGCTCGGCCTCGACCGTGACGACTTCGGCCTCCCCTACTGGAACTGGGTGGCCGACGGTGAGGGGTTCAGCCCGGCGCAACAGGTGACCCAGCCCGCGCTCTGGGGGATCATCGGCGGCAACGGGCAGGACGGGCTCGGCCACCTGATCGACGATGGGCCGTTCAGCGGCGCCGCCGGCTTCGCGGTTCGGGTCGGTCAGGAGGGCTTCGGCCTGCAGGCCGAGAACCGGCCCTTGCGACGCCGCTTCCGCAACCGGGGGAACCGACTGCCCCGCCAGGTCGACCTCGATCGGACGATGGCGCCCGACGACTACGATGCCGACGGTCTCGACACCACGGTGGAGACCGCGTTCCGGAACCTGCTGGAGGGGTGGCGGCCGAGGACGCAGACGGTGCTCTCCCAGATGCACAATCGGGTGCACGTGTGGGTGGGGGGCGACATGGATCCTGGCACGTCGCCCAACGACCCGGTGTTCTTCCTCAACCACTGCTTCGTCGACAAGCTCTGGGCCGACTGGCAGCAGGACCATCCAGCATCGCCGTATGTGCCGGGTGGTCAGTCACCGGCCGGCGATCCGCTGTTCCGTCACCGGGCCGGGGATCCCCTGCTCTCGCTGCTGACCCAGGTCCAGCCGTCGGTCCAGTCGATGTTCGACGTATCGGACTTCTACGTGTACCAGTAACCAGTAGCAGCCCGGGGGGCTCCGGCGAGGCCGGTAACGCCGGTCACGAGTAGGGTCGGGCGATGCTCGCTGGGTCTCGGGAGGCTGGACACCGATGACGGTCGACGAGGTGCCGAGGCCGCGGGTCGACGGGCGGCGGGGCGAGGCCGCGACGATGCACCAGGCGATCGAGGCGCTGGCCGACTGCCGCCGGATCTACCTGGCCGGCGGTTGCGGCGCGCCGACGGCGGTCGCCGAGGCGCTGGTGGCCGAGCGTCACCGGTGGGACCGGCTCGAACTGGTGACCGACTACCTGCTCGAACCGCTGCCCGTGTTCGCCCACCCCGGCGAGCCGTTCCACCTGCTCAGCCTCCAGCCGAGCCTCGCGGTGAACGGCATGCGGGAGGCCGGCGCGCTCGGCAACGTGCCGGTGAGCCTCCGCCACTTCGCCAAGCTCACCCGACCGGATGGGGCGCTGGCGATCGATGCCGCCGTGATCCACGTCAGCCGGCCAGGGCCCGAGGGACGATTCAGCCTCGGCGTCAACGTGGGGATACCGGTGGAGATGATCGTGAACGCACCGCTGGTGGTGGCCCAGGTCAATCCCCGCATGCCGTACACCTACGGCGCAGGTGAGCTGGATCGCGACGAGATCGACCTGCTGGTCGACGTCGACCATCCGCTGGTGGAGTTGCCGCCCAGCACGGTCGACGAGGTGGCCGAGCGGATCGGCGCGCTGGTGGCCAGCGAGGTGCCGGATCAGTCGACCATCCAGTTCGGCGTGGGGGCGATCCCGAAGGCGGTGCTGGCGGCGCTGGGTGGCCATCGGGATCTCGGGATCCACGGCGGGATGATCGGCGACGAGGTGGTCGCCCTCCACGCCAGCGGTGCGCTGACCGGCGCCCACAAGCCGACGTGGCCGGGGAAGATGGTGGTGGGGGCGGTGCTCGGCGGCCAGCCGTCGTTCGAGTTCGCCGACCGCAACCCCGATCTGCTGATGGTGCCGTCGACGATCTCCCACGGCCCCGGTGCGCTGGGGGCGCTCGATCGGTTCGTGGCGATCAACTCGGCGGTCGAGGTGGCGCTAGATGGGTCGGTCAACGCGGAGATGGTGGGCAGCCGGGTGCTGTCGGGCCCCGGTGGCCAACCCGACTACCTGATCGGGGCGGCCGAGGCGGCCAATGGCCGGTCGATCATCGCGCTGCCGTCCACGGCCGGTCGCGACGGCTCCCGGTCACGCATCGTCAGCCGAGCTCGCGGCGGGAGCCACCGTGACCGGCGTGCGCTCGTTCGCCGACCTCGTCATCACCGAGCACGGCGTGGCCCGGCTCAAAGGCCGCACCGTGGCGGAGCGAGCCGACGCCCTCCGGGCGATCGCCCACCCGGATCTCCGGGCAGGGCTGGGCTGAGGTCGGGGCTGACCTTGCCGACCGCTTGGCGCACTTATCGACATCGATCCGTCATCGTGGCGCGTCCGAGCATCTAATCAAGGTGCCAGCCTGAGCTGATCTCCACCGGCCAGCACAGGCCCCGTCGATAGTGGGCCCCGCGACGGGGTCTCAGGGGCAGCTGCATCCGATCGGCTCAACATCCCACCTGGAGACGACTGCCGTCAACAAGATCGCCAGAATCCTTCAACGGGTGCTCCTCATGAAGACCTTCTGGTAACTAAAGAACCACTGAGCAATCCGTCCCAATCTCGAACCTCGGAGCAATCCAGCTAGGGATTATTGCCTACATACGTTATCCATATTGGTCACTTGTTTCAGAGATTGCCAGCTATATTCAGGCAGTCGACCGACCCGAGACGTGCTGTTACGACGCTCGGTTGAGTGGACGGTAGAGCAGCGAGAACCCGACCTTTCAGCGCGCCATGTGCCAGCAAGGGACGGCCCGCTAGACGTTTGATGACCGTGCAGACTTCGATTCAAAGTAGCACATCAGAGTGTTCACGCTGTAGCAGTGGCGCTCCGCACACACCAATCTGGGAGGGCCACGTTGCATTTAGGGAGTCTAGGCCCCTCGCGAGACGGCGGTTGGATCAAGGCCCGTGCATCGGGCAATGGTGGTGCTTGCTGTGTTACCCTAAAAGCCATTTCAGACAAGGTCGTTGCGCTAGCTGATTCGAAGGCCCGTCGAGCGGAAGGTTACGTCGCTCACTTCGACCTAGTGATCGCCCTTTCGGCGACTGGATACCAGGAAGTTCGAGAAGCAATCGCTGAGAACGATGTTGGTCAATCGGGCATTATCGCACGTCATCGCGAGATGAGTGTTGAGAGGCTTGATGATGGCTCGGTAGTAACTACTTCGACTCTCGACGGCACGAGGCTGGACTTCCTACCTGCCGAATGGGATGCGTATGTCGGGGCAATCCGAAATAACGAACTCCGACTTGAGGATCTTCTTACGGCCAAAAGGTAGTCGTCCGAGCCGTATTCTAGATTTCCTCCATTTTTTCTCGAATCAACGCCCTGGAGTCTACCTCGTCGAGGCTCGAAGATAGGGCTAGCTCGTAGTCAAGAACGAGTGACCGAACAAGTGAATCATCGTCACTAAGTGTCAGAAGCCCACCACCTTCGATCCAGGCGGTCGTGGGAAGATGATCGCTCGGAAACTCGAATAGTACGACCGTTGACGATGTAATCATTCCCAAAGGCGTGCCGACGAACGGCTGTACGCGTACACGTGCCACCGACGAGTCAATCAACTCTAGAAGCTTGATCAGTTGACCGCGGAGTACCTCGGGACCGCCAAACTGCTGTACAAGTGCAGCTTCGCTGAGAAGAAGCTCCATCTCAAGGGGTTCAGGCTCGGTCAACCGCTCTTGGCGGCGCATTCTGATTTCGACAAATCTCCAGGCCTCACCTCGCGGCGTATCAGTCGCAGCGTTGACTACCGCAGTGGCGTATTGTTCTGTTTGAGCCAGCCCAGTCATTAGGCGACCCTCGAATATCCTTACGCGACTCGCCCCCTGTTCAAGTCCAATGAACTCGATGAACTGCTCCTCTAGGTATGCGCTATGCTTCTCCCACCAACCGGTGTGACGGCCAGCCTTCAGTAGGTCAGCTAGCTCTAAGGCATCCTTCTCGTCAGTCTCAAGCAGATCAACGAGATCCGGGAGCCTTGTATCAGCAAGAACAGTGTGTGCATTCTCGATCTTCGAGTAGTACACGCGGGACAGGCCCAAGCCCTTTGCTACCTGGGCGGCGGTGAGTCCGAGTTCCGTGCGGCGGTTGCGCACTCGGATGCCAAACTCTCGGCGAGCCGTGGTTGGCGACTGGGGCATTCGGGGTCCTCGACAGGCTGCGAGCCGATGCGACGATCGGCGTACCGTACCAGGTATGCGACACTGGTGGTGGTTCTTCGGGGCTGCTCCTAGTTGACGTAACCCTGGGAACGCCACCATACTTGCGGGTAGCCAGAGTTGTTTCAAGCTCTAACGAACGTCAGTGCCGACTTCCCTCTCGGGGGACGTAACACAAGGGGGACGGCCATGACATCACCAACCCGACAGCTTGTTTCTGGAGCCTTCGTCGGGAGAGTCCGGTCGATCGATCCGGATCGAGGTCCGCCACGCACAAGGGGCCGGCCTCGCCTGTCAGCAAACTGCCAGCCCCTTGCTCGCCGCAACGCTTCTCCCCAGTGGGGAGGCCGCGTCGACGTTCATGATGTGATCTCAATTGTAGATCCGCCTGGTCGGGATTGGAATGTGACGGTCGGCCCACGCGGTTCGGGGCCAGCCAGCAGACCCACCCTTGGCAGATACGACGAGCGCTGTCAGTGCAGAACGCTGCCAGAGGCCGGGTCCCGAGCAGCTCGGGCAGATTCAACGCGCAGCGTCGGTGCAGAACGCTGCCAGACGACGGCTGGAGCCGGCGCACCAACGGGCACGCCCGGCCCCGCGCAACCATCACCACGCAACGAGAGAAAGTGAGGCGCCAATGAGCGCACAGCTAGCCAGCAACCACACGTCGACCTGCCTTCGGGCGGATCATCCACCGGGCGAGCGGGACCCGACAACCGTCGCCCGAGAACCGGTCGGGGACGAGCGCCGAGCCTTGGAAGCAGACGGCGCCCGTCCCCTGTCAGCACACGAGCCCCGTTCAGAGCTCCTGCCGGACAACCCCGACTCTAGCCACTCGCGGCCGCACGGTCTGCCGAAGGCGACCGGCGCCACAGGTCGCCCACCAGGGTGGCTGCCATGAGGAGCAAAGCATGGATGGCGGGCTTCGCAGCGGGCCTCCTCGGCTTCGCAGTCCCGGGTCACATCGTGGCCGACCTCAAGCTGCACGTGACCACCGGTCGCGGCCCGGCGCAGTCATCAGGCATAGGAGTGGCGGAGGTCTTCGTCAGCGACGAACCAGCCCCCTACGTCGAAGACCAGGACCGCTGCTTCACACCAGCGGCCCTGGCCGACTTCGGCGTGATCGGCGGATTCGACACGGATAGCGCCGAGCCACCGCCGGGGAGCGGACAGTGGATCGCGTCCCTCGTGGCCGTGGTCCAGCAGAGCCCGTGCCTGGTCGACCGCGACGGGTCGGTGTGTCCATCCGGCGACGCCGTCTACGACGTGACCGGTCACGCTGACGAGCGCGACTCGTCGCGGCCGGGTGGCAACCTGGCGTTGTCATTCGAGCGAGCCGAGCGGGTCGCAAGCGCGCTCGTCACCGGCGGCGTCGCAGCAGGCACGGTGCGGGGACGGGCCGACCTGGACCCGTCGCCGTCGCCAGTGCCCGACCAGCGGTCCGACGAGAAGCGGTGGTCGGATGACCGAAGGGTGGTGATCGTTCCACGCTGTTGACCAGTGGCGCTCGAACACAGCGCTCGAACACCCGAGTCGGATGCGGCCCCGAACCGGCGCAGTGGAACCCGGGTCCATCCCCCCGTGGACCCGGGTTCGATCAGTCGGCGGGCCTCACGAGAGCCCGCGGAAGACCGCGAACCGCACATCCATGCATTCAGTCGTGGGGTTGGGCCCGGGGGTGCCGTACTCATCGCCGAACGGGTGATCGCACCCGCCCGCGAACGAGTTGAGCTGTTCCCCGACGAGTCCGGGAACCACCGGACCGTGAGCGTGAACGACGAGGTGGACCTCGGTTCCCATGGCGTCCTCCAGCCCGGTGTTGGACTGGATCCCCGGGAGAGCATCGGGGAAGCCGACGATGTCTTCACCCTCGGCAAGGCGGGCGGTGATGTGGGCCGTGCCGTTCTCGCCCACAACCACCCCACCGGCGTAGCCGAGGTCGGACACGACCGCCGGGTTGGTGAGGTCCCACGGACCGCACTCGCCGGGGAAGAGGCATGCCTCTGGCTGGTTGAAGAGGATCCACCACAACGTGTACACACCGGGTTCGAGGTCCTCGGCGGCGACTCGGGCCTGGATGTCGTGCTCGCCTCTGACCAGAGTGGCCTCTCCGGCCGGTGCCGGTGGTTCGGTTCCGGTCGGCACCGTGAAGACGGTCGTCTCCGTCGTCACGCCCGGGATGGCGGCGGCTGAGGTAGCCAGAACGGCGGTCGCCATCAGGGCGATGCCGACCGCCGTCGCCAATCGGTTCGTTCGTCTCTTCATCTCGCGGGTCCTCCAGTCGGGTCGGCCGGTTGACCGACGGTCCAGCGAGCGTCGCCCGCCTCGGTTGCAGCTCGGTGACAGGTGCTGACCGGGGCTAGGGTCGAACCATGGGGGACGGGCGTTTGCCCTGTTCGAGGCGTTGCGGAGCTGCAACGACGGTCGTTCAGGCTGAAGGGTGATGGTCGACGCCGACGAACAGAGCGCCACGTCACTCCTCTTGCTCGGTCCGGTCTCGTTGCGTACATCTCGTGGCGAGATCGACCCCGGAGGTGTCCGCCTGCAACGGCTACTGGTTGCGCTGGCGATCGATCGTCCGGCCGAGGTCTCGAAGGATCGACTGATCGAACGGCTGTGGAGCGATCGGACGCCCCCACCGGGGGCCGAGGCGTCCCTGAGGACCTACGTGTCACGGCTCCGAAACCGGTTCGAGTCCGGCGGCCTGGCCGAGCCGCTCATCGCCACCACCGAGCGCGGCTACCGCCTGGAGCCACGCGATATCCGAGTCGACATCGACGAGTTCGCAAACCTGATCGAGACTGCCCGATCGACCACCACCGAGGACGGCCTGGCCCTCACGGAGCAGGCGATCGCGCTGTGGCGGGGCCAGCCGTTCGGGGTCGCCGGCGATGACGGCTGGGTCCAAGCCGAGTCGACGAGGCTCGCCGAGTTGCTGGTCGCCGCTCGGGAGCTACGCCTCTCCCATCTGGCGTCGTCGGGGGCGCACGACACCGTCATCGCCGAAGCCCGTCAGTTGGCAATCGACCACCCCTGGCGCGATGGCATCCGCTCGGCGTTGATCAGCTCGCTGCACCAAGCTGGACGGTCGGCTGAGGCACTCGCCGCCTACCAGGACTATCGACGGGAGCTGCTCACCGACTTGGGCCTCGAGCCGGGACCGGAGCTCCAGGACCTCGAGCGGCGCATCCTGGCCAACGACGAGGAGCTGATCCCCCGCCGACCACCGACGGTCCCGGGCTATGTCATCGCCGAACCGATCGGCCGGGGCGCCTACTCGACGGTGTGGCGAGCGCAGCAGACCTCGCTCGACCGCGAGGTGGCGATCAAGGAGATCCGACCGGAGCTCGCCGATCGTCCCGGCTTCGTGAGGCGCTTCGAGACCGAGGCCCAACTGGTGGCTCGGCTGGAGCACCCCAACGCCGTGCCGGTTCACGACTACTGGCGGGAACCGGGCGCTGCCTTCGTGGTCATGCGGCTCCTCCGGGGTGGTTCGTTGGCCGATCGGCTGGAGCGACGACCGCTGACCGGAGCGGAACTCCTCCAGCTGGCCGAGCAGGTCGGAGGGGCACTCCAGGCAGCGCACGACCTCGGGATCGTCCACCGCGACGTGAAGCCGGGCAACGTGTTGCTCGACGAGGCCGGCAACTACAGCCTGGCCGACTTCGGGATCGCGGCCCTCGTCGATGCCGACCAGGTCGATGGGACCTCGTCGGTCGGGTCGCCCCGCTACGCCGCTCCCGAGCAGTTGCGAGGCGAGCCCGTCACCACGGCGGTCGACGTGTTCAGCCTCGGGGCGACGTTGCGGTCGGCCGCAGTGGCCGGAGGTCGCGCTTGCGTCGATCCAGAGCCGCTTGGCGTGGTGCTCGACAGGGCGGTCGCCGCCGACCCCCGGCACCGTCAGGCGACCGTGGCCACCCTCGTCGACGAGGTCGTCGCCGTGCTGGGTCGCAACGACGACCTGCCGGTGGCAGCGCCCGGTTCCCGGACGGCCATTCAGGTGGTGAGCCGCAACCCGTTCCGAGGGCTCCGGCCCTTCGAAGAGGTGGACGCCGGCATCTTCCGGGGCCGAGAGCAGATCGTCGAGCGGGTGGTGGCTCGGCTCGAGACCGAGCCCGTCGTGGCGATCGTTGGCGCTTCCGGATCGGGGAAGTCGAGCCTGGCTCGGGCCGGGGTCGTGCCCGCCCTCCAAGCCGGCCGCTCGGCTCCGCCGGCGCCAGTGGTGGCGGTCATGGTGCCCGGAGATGCACCGTTCGCCCGACTGACCGCCGCGCTCCGCTCGGTCTCGGTCATTCCGCTGGCAGGGCCAACCGGCAACGCGACCCGTGCCGCCGGGATCGGCGGGGCCGGCAGTGCCGACGACACGCTGCGCGAGACGATCATTTCCGCGCTGCCCGGCGGTGGATCACTGGTGCTGGTCATCGACCAGTTCGAGGAGCTGTTCAGCCTCAGCTCAGCGGAAGATCGGGCCGCTTTCGTCGACCAGCTCAGCGCCGCGGTCACCGCCCCCGACGCACCGGTCCGCCTGCTCGTCACGGTACGGGCCGACCGCTGGAACCACCCGCTCGACCTGCCGGTTCTCGGTGACCTGCTGGCCCGCAACGCCATCCATCTGACCGCGCTCGAACCGGCCGAGCTCGAGCGGATCATCATCGAGCCGGTTCACCTCTCGGGTTGTCGCCTGGAGGAGGGACTGCTGAGCCGGTTGATCCTCGATGCGTCGACCCGACCCGGAGCGTTGCCGCTTCTCCAGTACACGCTCACCGAGCTGTTCGAGCGGCGCGACGGCGATCTCCTCACCAACGCGGCCTTCGATGAGCTCGGTGGCCTCGCCGGCTCGGTCGCGACCACAGCCGAACGGGTCTACTCGGAGCTCGACGACGACCAGAAGGCATTGGCTCGCCGCTCGTTCGGACAGTTGGCCGCGGTCGAGACCGAGACCGGTGCCCGACGTCGGGTCGCCCTCGACCCGGTGGCCGCCCACGACTCCGACCGAGCGCTCGGTCGCTTCGTCGATGCTCGGCTGCTGACCCGCGACCGCGATCCCGTCTCCCGAGCACCGACGATCGAGGTGGCCCACGAGGCGCTGTTCTCGTCGTGGGATCGCCTCGCCACCTGGTTGGACGAGGATCGGGCCGAGCGGGAGCTCCAGGTGCAGCTCAGCAACAACGCCCGCCAGTGGTCGGAAGGCGGCCGAGACGACAGCGACCTCCTCCGTGGACCCCGCCTCGAGGCCGGCCTCGACTGGCTCGAGCGCGCCGCACCTATCGCCACTGACGAGCTCACGGCCTACCTGGTGGCCAGCCGGGAGCACCGCGACGAGGAGCACAACCGGGAACGTCGACGGCTCCGGCGGCTCCGGTTGACCCTCCTCGCGACCGCGGCGCTGCTCGTGGTGACACTGGCGGCGGGGGTCCTGGCCGGTGGGCAACGAGACCGGGCCCGGTCGGCTCGGAGTGATGGCGAAACCCGCCGCCTGGTCGCCGCTGTCGCCGGCGCCACCGAAACCAACCGCGAGCTGGGCCTGCTCCTCGCCGCCGAGGCGTACCGCCGCGATCCGTCGCCGCTCACCCTCGGCGCTCTCCAACAGGCGCTGACCCGGACCGGCCCGTTCCTCGGTCTGCTCGGCGCTGGTCGGCCCTACCGGGAGCTGGCCTGGGACCCGGACGGCACGACGATCTACGCCCTGCACGACAACGGTGTCGATGCGCTGCCGACGACGGGTGGGGATCGCCGCGAGCTGGTGTCGAGCCGAACCATCGCTGGCCTCGACGTCGCCGAGGACGGAACCCGCCTGGCCGTCGGCACCGGCGAGGGGGCGGTCATCGTGGACATCGCATCGGGCCGGGTCGTCCAGTCGCTCGCCGCCGAGGGAGTGATCAGCGCGCTCGACCTCGACCCGACCGGTCGACGGCTCGCCACCGGTGATCGCGACGGTTGGCTCCGCCTGTGGGACGTCGAGATCGGGACGGAGCTGGCCACGGCCCGACTGGCCCACGGCGAGCGGCAGGACGACCTACCGCCGGAGGCTCGGTTCCCGGACGGTGCGTACCACGAGCCGCTGACGGTCCCGGTCGGTGTGTCGAGAGTGCGGTTCAGCGATGACGGCCAGCGGATCTTCACCACCGGTGGGATCTTCGTGCGGAGCTTCGACGGGACGACGCTCGAGCCCGATCTCGACCTGCTACTCGACCGTCCGGCCTTCGTCGGCGAGCGGCGGTTGCCGGGGACTCCGACCGACATCGACTTCCTCGACCCGACCACTGCCGTCGTCGCCAGCGGACGGTACGTGACGGTGATCGACCTCGATCGAGGCGAGCCCGTCGGCGAGTACCAGCCGGCGGTTGAGGTCGGGACGCTCCCCAACGACTTCGACCTGGAGGTCGCCGGCGACAGGCTCGTGGCCTCGACCCGGTCGGGGCTGGTCGCGGTCGTCGACGCCCGAACGGGCGGGCGCCCGACCCTCATCGACACCGAAACCCGGGGCGCCGCCTCCCTCGGCGTGGACGTCGCTGTCGATCCGGCGGGGCGTCGGGCCGCAGTGGCAGGGGACGATGGCGTTCGCCTCGTCGCCCTCGACGGGTCGGGCCTCATCCACCGATCGGTCGAGCGCCCGGAGTGGGGGCGCACCGCCCAGGCGTCCGCCGACGGGCGGCTCCTCTCGTGGAGCGGGCCAGGCCACGCTCCAGCGTTCCACCGACTCGATCAGCCTCGTCTCGAACCGATGACGCCCGACATCGACAACGCCGTCTTCGGCGGCCTCGACCACTACGGAGGACCGGTTGTCATCGAACCGCTGGGGGATCTCGGCGTGCTGCACTTCCTCGATCCAGAGACCCTCCAGCCGACTGGCCAGCAGCTCGAAGTCGGAACGTTCACCAGCGGTGACGTCTCCCCCGACGATCGATGGCTGGCCGTGGGGCGAGGCTCGCCACAGCGGGCCGGGGTCGCCATCTACGATCGTGCAGATCTGGCGGCGGTCGCCCAGCTCGAGCCCGACGGCGATCGCGCGGTGCACACGACATCGGTGGCCTGGCACCCCGACGGGCGCCGCCTCGTCGCGGTCTTCGCCAGATCCGACATCGGATCGTTCGCGCTCGTCTTCGATCGGGACACCGGTCGGGCGATCAGCCCGGAGATCCGCAACTCGACCTCGATCACCGACGCGGTCTTCACGCCGGATGGCCGGTTCCTCCTGACCGGGGACTTCTCCGGGAAGGTCGTCGTACGGGATGCCGAGACCTTCCAGCCGACCGGCGACGAGCTCATCGTCGGCACCTACGGACTCGGCGGTGAAGAGGGCCGACCGCTGCAGTTCACCGACGATGGCCGGTACCTCGTGTCCACCCTCGGGGCTCCGGTGTTGGTCGACGCCGCCACGTGGACCCCGGTCGGTGTGCCCTTCCCGAGCGACACTCGCAGCCTGCTCGGTGTGCCCGACGGCGCCCGCTTCCTCCCCACCGTCACCGATGACCGCCTCATCGTGTGGACGTTGGAACCGGATCGGTGGGCCGACATCGCCTGCCGAGCGGCCGGTCGCAATCTGACACCTACCGAATGGGACCAGTACGGCCCGACCGACGCCGAACGAGTGGCCACCTGCCCCCAGTGGGAGTGAGGCCGAAACCGGCGGCGCACCCGTCAGTTCACCTGACCAGCGAGACGATCGACCGACGAAGGGAAGAGGTCATGGAGGAAGACAAGACCGAGGACAGGACCGAGAGCAGGGATGGGAGTGGGAACCGCCGTTCGTTCATCACTCGAACCGTGCTTGGCGGAGCGGCGCTCGCCGCCGGTGGAGCCGTGGTGGGGGCGGGGGCCGCAGCGGCGGCGAGCGGGGAGCAGCGGGAGTCGTTGGTTCTCGAATGTGCGGTGCTCGGGCCGACGATCCGGGATCTGCCGTTGTTCCTGCTGATGCCCGAGCGTGGGCTGGAGGAGGGTGACGTGCTCGGCTCCCCGTTCTTCGCTGAGGGCTACCTCTACCCCGAGGGCACGATCTCGGGTGACGGTTTCGTCCCCACCGATGAGGGCACGATCGGGACCTTCCTGTGCCGTGGCCATTTCCTGTTGGGCCCGGCTCGACCCGAACCACACCTGGCGACACACCAGGAGTACTACCTCGGCGACCTCACCTCGTTTCCGCTGGTCAGCGACATGCTGGCATCGGAGGGCATCGAGGGAAGCAACACCGCCCCGTGGGAGGCGATGCGAATCGTCACCGGCGGCACCGGGCAGTACCGGGGTGCCAGGGGTCAGGTCCTCCAGCGCCAGATCGGGGTGAACTCCACCGTCGACCAGTTCGGCAACCCGGCTCCGGTTCATCGTTTCGAGTTCGACATCGACCTGCCGTAGCAAGCGACCTCGGCAACAGGCTCGAGACGACTCTGTGCGAACCCGAACGCGAAGAAACCCGCTGAAGTCAGCGGGTTCCCGTGGGGCTACCAAGAGTTGAACTTGGGACCTCACCCTTATCAGGGGTGCGCTCTAACCAACTGAGCTATAGCCCCGGGGGGACGATTCACGCTACCGCTTCCCGGTGGTGCTGCCTACTGGTTTGCGCGGCGGACTCGGATCGTCTCCTCTTCGACCACCGTGACCCGGATGCCACCGACGAGGTCCGAGATGAGGTTGAACACCACCACCAGCAGCACGACCATCACCGAAGCGGCCAGGGTGAAGATCCCGGCGATCACCATGGCGGCGCGGAAGACCACGTCGCCGTTGATCTCGTAGGTCTGGTAGTCGCCGATCTCCCGGATGAAGCTCTCGATGTTCTCGATCGTGCCGGCCGCCACCGCGGCGTTCCACACGAGCACGCTCGCCAGCAGCAGCGCCGCGAACAGGCACAGGAAGAACAGCACCGAGAACGTGAGCACCGACCACGGATCGATGTGGCGGACCACCCGCCGCACCTTGCGGGACCGCACTCGGCCCGTGCGCTTGAGGAGGCCCTGGTCGAGCAGTTGGGGCATCCGAGCGGCGAGGTCGCCGCCTCGGGCCCTGGCCTCTTCGGACCGGGCGGCGATCGTGGCTCCTGCGCCAGCGGGCGCAGCGACGGCGCCGTTCGCGTTCAGGCTCGTCTCGGTGGTGGGGTCGCCGACGAGCGGCGGGGGTGGGGTGCCCACCGGCGCCGCCTCGGCGTCGGGCATGATCGGCGGTGTTGTCGGCGGGGCCTCGACCAGGAGGGTCTCGGGTGGCGCAGGTGGGGGCGGATCGGTACGGACAGCCTGGGTGGGAGCGGTCGTGGGCGGCTCCTCGGCGAGGATCGTGTCCGGCGCGGCGGGTGGGGGCGGGTCGAACAAGCCTGGCGATTCGTCGGCGACGACGCCACCCGAGGTGGACTCGGCGTGATGGCCCTCCGCGTGAGGATCGTCGGCCCAGTAGCCGTCCACGGACCCCGCCGACGGGGCGGCCTGGTCGGTGGCCTCGGCGTTGGAAGGCTGGCCGCCGTCGAGCGACAGCCCGTCGACCACGAGTGTCTCGTTCGCCCGATCCGAGCCGACACCGTTGCCGTCATCGAGGATGGGGGGAGGCGGATCGCTGCTGTGGGCGCCCCGGGACGACCGGGAGGCGGAGAACCGACCAGCGGGAATCGGACCGGTGGCGTCCGAGGCGAGCTCGGTCAGCGACTGCTGACCGGCAGCGAACCCGTCGACGTCGGGGTAGTCGTAGCCGTCGAGTGCCGGGTCGCCGGAGTGGTCCGGATCGCCGGGGTCGAGTGCGGTGGACGGATCGGGCATCGGCGGCGCCGACGGCTTCGGCGTCGGGCGGGCCCGAGCGCTTCTCCGATAGGTCTGGGGCCCCTTGCCTCTTCCTTTTGGCGGCGTCATCGCATCGTCAGCCTCGGCGGTGGTTGGCGGAGCGGCTTCGTCGAACCCATCGGCGAGATCGGGGCCGGCGTGAAGGTGGATGTCGGGTTGATCGACAACGTACGCCGGTTCGCTGGTGGACCAGTCGAGGGTGTCGGCTGTGCCGTCCTCGACGAGCACCGCGGCACCATCGTCGACCGTGTCGGCGGTCGGCTCGAAGCCGAGCGCCGCCACGAGCGAGTTCTCCACGTCGGAAGAACCCCTCCGCGAGCCATCGTCAGCACCCATAGACGGGCCCAGTGTAGGCGCCGCGGAGGCCGACTCCTGGTCAGGATGAAGATCGTTGCGTGAGGTCGACCTCAAACCATCATGAAACCGCCTCATCCAGGCCGACCGCCGGGGAACGGGATCGCCGTCCAGTCGAGCTCGGCCCACGCCTCGGCGGTGGCATGGCCCACCCGAACCTCCACCCGAACCGCGCCGTCGACCGCGGCGAAGGCCACCAGCTCCGCCCCGTTGCGGGTGGCGAGCTCCGCCGCCCCCGACCGGCCCTCGTGCACCGCGGCGAGAGCGGCCATGTCGGCTGCGGTCTGGGCCTCGGCCCGATCGACCGTGCGCGAACCCAGCTCGACCAGCACCAGGAGCAGCAGCGCGATGACCGCCACCATCGCCCCCGCCAGTGGCAGCATCGAACCCCGCGCCGGACCCCGCTCGGGGGCGCGTCTCACTCGGGTTCGGAGGGGTCGGAACCGTCGTCGTGGGCCGCATCCTCGTCGGATGCGGCGAGTTCATCCACAGACTCCTGCTCGGGGTCGGGGCCGATGTCGGCGAGTTCGCCGGCGGCCACCTCCTCCACCGAGAACAGTCGGGCCACGGCCGACACCTGGTCGTCGTGGTCGAGGCTCATCACCCGAACCCCGGTGGCGTCGCGGCCCTGCTGGGAGATGTCGGCCACGCCGGTGCGGATCACCACACCAGCCTCGGAGATCAGCAGGACCTCGTCGTCAGCGGCCACGAACATCGCCGCCACCACCTTGCCTCGCTGCTCGTTGACCTTCACGCACCGCACGCCGAGCCCGGCCCGGCCCTTGCGGGTGAACAACTCCGGATCGGTCCGCTTGCCGAAGCCCTCGCTCGTGATCACCAGCAACTCGGTGTCGCTCGTGAACACGTCGCAGGAGACGAGCTCGTCGCCGTCGCGGAACTTCATGCCCCGGACCCCGGCGGCGCTGCGGCCCATCGCCCGCACGTCGTCTTCCGCGAACCGGAGGGCCTGACCCTGGCGGGACGTCATGAAGATGTCGTCGGTGCCGTTGGTCGGCACGACCGACACGAGCTCGTCGCCGTCGTTGAGCTTGATGGCGATCAGACCGCCCCGCAGCGACGAGTCGTATGCGGTGAACAGCGTCTTCTTCACCCGACCCTGGCGGGTGGCGAAGAACAAAAACCGGTTGGTCTCGTAGTCGCGAGTGTCGACGATGGCCTGGATCCGCTCGTCGGTCGCCAACTGGAGCAGGTTGACCAGCGCCATCCCCCGCGACGTCCGACTCGAGATCGGGATCTCGTGGGCCTTGATCCGGTAGACCCGCCCCTGGTTCGAGAAGAACAGCAGGTAGGCGTGGGCGGTGGTGTGGAGGAGGTGGGACACGACGTCGTCGTCGTCGTCCTTCAGCTTCGCCCCGGTGACACCGCGACCCCCGCGGCCCTGGGTGCGGAACTCCTCTGCCGAGACCGACTTGATGTACCCGGTCGACGACAGCGTGACCACGAGGTCCTCGTCGTCGATGAGGTCCTCGATGTCGAGCTCGCCCGGATCGGGGACGAGCTCGGTGTAACGCTCGTCGGCGAACTCGTCCTTGATCTCGGTGAGCTCGTCCTTGATGACCCCGTCGAGCTTGGCCGGGTCGGCGAGGATCGCCTCCAGCTCGGCGATCGTGGCCCGCTTCTCCTCGAGCTCGTTCTCGATCTCGGAGCGGGCGAGGCGGGTGAGGCGGGACAGGGTCATGTCGAGGATGAAGTTCGCCTGGATCTCCGAGAAGTCGAACCCCTCCCCCATCAGCCGTTCCCTGGCCTCGGGGCGGTCCTCGCTGGCCCGGATGGCGGCGATGATCGCATCGATCATGTCGAGCGCCCGCAGCAGGCCCTCGAGGATGTGGGCCCGGCGGCGGGCCTCGTCGAGCAGGTACTCGCTCCGCCGACGGACGACCTCCCGCTGATGCTCCACGTAGGCGACGAGCGCGTCGCGCAGGTTCAGCGTGCGGGGCACCCCGTCGACCAGGGCCACCATGTTCACGCTGAAGGTGGTCTGCATCGGCGTGTACTTGAAGAGGTTGTTCAGCACCACCAGGGCGGTGGCGTCGCGCTTGAGCTCGAACACGAGGCGGGTGTTGCCCTTGGCCGACTCGTTGCGGATCTCCCGCAACCCGGTCAGGTCACCCCGCTCGACCAGCTCGGCCGCCTTCCTCGCGATCTGGTCGACCGAGGTCTGGTACGGCACCTCGGTGACCACGATCTGGTCAGATGTCTTGCCTTCGACGATCTCGGCCACCGCCCGCAGCCGGATCGAGCCCCGACCGGTGCGGTAGGCGTCGCGGATGCCGACCCGGCCCAGGATCTGGGCCCTCGTGGGGAAGTCGGGACCCTTGACGTGCTCCATCAGGTCGTCGGGGGTTGCGTCCGGATTGTCGATCAGGTGGATGGTGGCGTCGATCGCCTCGCCGAGGTTGTGGGGCGGGATGTTGGTGGCCATCCCCACCGCGATCCCCTGGCTGCCGTTGACCAGCAGGTTGGGGAACCGGCTGGGCAACACCTCGGGTTCGGAGTGCTGGCCGTCGAAGTTGGGCCGGAAGTCCACCGTGTCGCGGTCGATGTCGGCCAGGAGCTGCATCGCCAGGGGCGTCAGCCGGCACTCCGTGTAGCGGTAGGCGGCGGGGGGATCGTCGGGCGAGCCGAAGTTGCCGTGGGGGTCGATCAGCGTGTGGCGCAGCGAGAAGGTCTGCCCCATGCGGACGAGCGAATCGTAGATCGCGGTGTCGCCGTGGGGATGGAAGCGGCCGATCACGTCGCCCACGACGGTGGCGCACTTCACGTGCGACCGGTCGGGGCGGTGACCCTCGTCGAACATGGACCACAGGATCCGACGGTGGACCGGCTTCAGACCGTCCCGGGCGTCGGGCAGAGCCCGGGAGATGATGACCGACATGGCGTACTCGAGGAACGAGTCCTCCATCTCGGCCTGGATCTCGATCGGCTCGATCCCGTCACCTGGCTCGAGTTCTTCGTCGGTCCCGTCGGTGGGAGGCGGGGTGTCGCTCATCGGTCGGTCACCCGGCGATCAGATGTCGAGGAATCTGACGTCATCGGCGTTGGTCTGGATGAACTGCTTGCGGCTCTCGACGTCATCGCCCATGAGCACGGCGAAGACCTCGTCGGCGATGGCGGCCTGTTCGGCCGTGACCTGGAGCAGGGTTCGCCGCTCGGGATCCATCGTGGTCTCCCACAGCTCGTCGGCGTCCATCTCGCCGAGGCCCTTCAGTCGCTGGAACTCGGCGTTGGGATGCTCGGCGAGGTAGCTGTCGCGGGCGGCGTCGTCCTTGAGGTACAGCTTCGACCGGCCAACCTCGGTTGAGTACAGCGGGGGCTGGGCGATGTAGACGTAACCGTGCTCCACCAACGGCCGCATCTGCCGGAAGAAGAAGGTGAGGAGCAGCGTGCGGATGTGACTGCCGTCGACGTCGGCATCGGCCAGGAGGACGATCTTGTGGTAGCGGGCCTTGGTGACGTCGAACTCCTCGCCGAGCCCGGCCCCGATCGCCTGGATGAGGGAGATGACCTCGGTGTTCTTGTACATGCGGTCCGGGCGGGCCCGTTCGACGTTGAGGATCTTGCCCCGGATCGGGAGGATCGCCATCGTGCGGGGGTTGCGGGCCTCCTTGGCCGAACCACCGGCCGAGTTGCCCTCCACGATGTACAGCTCCGACTCGGCCGGGTCCTTGCTCTGGCAGTCGGCGAGCTTGCCGGGCAGGCCGGCGCCATCCAAGGCCGACTTCCGGCGGATCGTCTGGCGGGCCTGAGTGGCCGCGATCCTGGCCTTGGCCGCCTGGCTCGCCTTGATCACCACCGCCTTGGCTTCCTTCGGGTTCTCCTCGAACCACTCCCGGAGCTTCTCGTTGGTGGCCTTCTCCACCAGCGATCGGACCGACACGTTCCCCAGCTTCGACTTGGTCTGCCCCTCGAACTGGGGCTCGGTGACCCGGACCGAGATGATCGCGGTGAGGCCCTCCCGGATGTCCTCGCCCTGGAGGTTCTCCTCCTTCTCCTTCAACTGCCCGGTGGCCTTGGCGTAGGCGTTGACCGTGCGGGTGAGGGCGGTGCGGAACCCCTGCTCGTGCATCCCGCCCTCGATGGTGTTGATCCCGTTGGCGAAGCTGTGGATCCCGTCGGTCTGGTAGCCCGTGTTCCAACTGAAGGCGACCTCGACCTCCTCGTTGTCATCGTGCTCGGAGAAGTGGCCGACCTGGTCGAAGAGGGCCTCCTTCGACGCGTTCAGGTGGCGGACGAAGTCCTTGATGCCACCGTCGTAGCGGAGGACGACCTCCTCGAAGGAGGGATCACGGGAATCGGTGATGTGGAACTCGAGCCCGGCGTTGAGGAACGCCATCATCTGGAACCGCTCGACGAGGGTCTGGGTGCGGAACTCCACTCCCTCTTTGAAGATCGTCGGATCGGGCCAGAACCGGACGGTGGTACCGGTGCGGACGACCGGGCTCGAAGCGCCCGTGGCGGCCCCGTTCGCCGTGTTGCCATTGGTCTCGATGCCGTTCGTGGCAGCCTGGACCATCGGCGAGTCACCGATGACGGTGAGCTTCCGATCGGGGGTCCCGCCATCGCGGAACGTCATGAGATGGCGCTTGCCGTCTCGGTCGATCTCGACCTCTACCCTTGTGGACAGCGCGTTGACCACCGAGACCCCGACGCCGTGCAGCCCGCCGGAAACCTTGTAGCCGCTGTCACCGAACTTGCCGCCGGCATGAAGAACCGTGAGGACGACCTCGGCTGCGGTCAAGTCCTCGTACTTCGGATGAATCCCGACCGGAATCCCACGACCATTGTCGGTGACTTCGACCCCACCGTCGGCGCGCACCTCGACATCGATCCGGTCGCAATGACCCGCCATCGCTTCATCCACAGCGTTGTCCACAACCTCCCACACCAGGTGGTGGAGGCCGGTCGGACCGGTCGAGCCGATGTACATCCCCGGCCGCTTGCGGACCGCCTCGAGACCCTCGAGAACCTGAATGTCCGCGGCGCTGTAGGAGTCTGCTGAGCTGGGGCTCTGTTCGTTTTCGGTGATGGGTTCTTCCATACGACTGATGCGGTGGAGGCCCTGCCCCGGGTGGCGGGAACCGGCCCACAGACCGACGGTTCATTCTACCAGGGAGCGGGTCTGGGTCGGTGTTGTCCCTGCGGTGAACGACGAGTCGCTACCCCTTGCTGCGGGCGGCGACCCGCGACAGCGACACCTCGGGGAACAGCGCCGTGAACCGATCGACGATCTGGCGTTCCATCCAGCGGACCTGGGCGGCCCACGCCGGGTCGTCGCACGCCACGACGAGGGTCCCATCGACCAGCTCGATCGGACGGGTGGCTCCGGCGGCCGCCGGTCCGACCACGTCCACCCAGCTGTCGGTGAGCCCGGTGATCACATCGACCGGTGGCGCGCCGAGGTGCTCGAGAAACAGCTCGAGCCCCTTGCGGAGGTGCTGGGGCTCGCTCACGGGAACGAATCCACCAGCGAACCGTCGTCGGTCAGCGACAGCACCTGATCGGGTGTGGCCGCCGGGGGGAGGGCCCCGGCGGAGGTGATGATGCTCTGGCCCGGCGGGAGGTTGCCGAGCAGGGCGGCGGCCCGATCCTGGTCGAGCTCGGAGAGCACGTCGTCGAGCAGCAACAGCGGCGCTTCGCCGAGCCGGTCGCTCACGAGGCGATGACCCGACAACCGCAGCGCCAACGCCAGCGTCCGCTGCTCCCCCTGCGACGCCTCGGTCCTGGCCGCGAGCCCGTCGAGGCCGAGGCGCAGCTCGTCGCGGTGTGGCCCGAGCTGGCTCACCCCCCGGCGAACGTCGTCGTCGCGTCCGGCCGCCAGCGCCTCGCCCAACGTGGACGCCGACCACGACCGCTCGTAGTTCGCGGCGACCGGCGTCGACCGCCCGGCGAGCAACTCGTAGGCCCCGGCCACCAACGGCAGCAGCTCCCCCACCAGCCGCTCGCGGCGGACGGTGAGCTGCTCGCCCCGGTCGGCGAGCTTGTTGTCCCACACGTCGAGCGTCATCGACGCCGCCTCGTCGAGCCGGCCTTTCGACTGCCGGAGCAGGGCGTTGCGCTGTCGGAGGATCCTGTCGACGTCGGCGATCACCGTGTCGGCAGCCGGGTCGAGCGCGACGAGGATCTCGTCGAGGTAGGTCCGGCGCAGCGCCGGCCCCTCCTTGATCAGGGCGAGGTCGTCGGGGGCGAACACGGTGACCCGGACGGCCCCGAGGAGGTCGCGGGCTCGCCGGAGCCGCTGCCGGTTGACCTGGGCCCGGGTCTTGCCCTTGACCAGCTCGAGCTCGATCAGCACGTCGCGCTCGTCGCGAACCCCCTCCGCCCGCACGACGGCGGCGGGGGTGCCGCGCCGGATCATGCTCTCCACCGGTGCCCCCCGGAACGATTTCAGTGTGGCCAGTAGGCCGAGCGCTTCGAGCAGGTTCGTCTTGCCGACGCCGTTCGGCCCGCAGATCGCGGTCAGGCCGGTGGCCAGCGGCAGCTCGAGCTTCTCGTAGGACCGGAAGTCGTCGAGCCAGAGCCGGCTGATCAGCATCGTTCGCTCGCGGCCTGCCCGAGGGCGAGCCGGATCAGGAGACCCGGACTGGCATCAGCAGGTAGAGGAAGTCGTCGACGCCGACCGCCCGCACCAGCGCCGGCTTCAACTCGTCGATCGTAGCCAGCTCGATCCGCTCGGACGGAGCGACCTCCACGCCCTCGAGGAGGTACTGGGGGTTGAACGCCACGACGAGGTCCTCGCCGGTGTACGTGCTCTCCAGGCTCTCCCTCGCGGTGCCGACATCCTGGGTGATCGCGACGAGCTCCATCCCGTCGCTCGACATCTCGATCCGGATCGGGGTCGACTCGCGGGCCAACAGCTTCACCCGGCGGAGGGCGTCGAGCAGTTCCTCGCGGTCGACCACGAGATTGTTGGGGTGCGAGTCGGGGATCAGGCCCCGGTAGTTCGGGAAGTCGCCCTCGATGAGGCGGGTGGTGAGCGTGACGGTGCCGACCTCGAACGAGGCCTCGTTGTGACCGAGCCGGAGCGTGACGTCGTCGTCCTGGGCCAGCACCCGGTTCAGCTCGCCGAGCGCCCGCGATGGGATGAGCACGCTCTGCCCCTCGGCCAGTACCGACACGTTCGAGACGTCGCGCATGGCCAACCGGTACGAGTCGGTGGCGACGAGGCGGATGCCGCCCTCCTCGGCCGCCAGCAGGACGCCGGTGAGGATCGGGCGGGAGTCGTCGGCGCTGGCCGCCAGGACCACCTGCTTCAGGGCGGTGGCCAACTGCTCGCTGGGCACGGTGACCGGGTCGACCTCGAGGTCGTTGCCTCGGGGGAACTCGTCGCCGGAGATGAGGCGGATGCTGAACTCACTCCGACCGGCCCGGATCGTGAGCGATTCGTCCTCGGCCGCGAACGACACCGCGCCGGGCTGCACGGCCCGGACGATGTCGGAGGCGAGGCGGGCGGGGATCACCGCGAGGCCGTCGGACTCGCCGGACACGGTGACGGTGGTGGAGATCGTGAGGTCGAGGTCGCTGCCGGTGACCGTGAGCGCGTCGCCGTCGAGCTCGGCCCGGATACCCGATAGGCCGGGCAGGGTTCCTCGGGTGCTGACCGCTCGACCGGCGATGCCGAGCGCCTCGACCAGGACATCGCGTTCGCAACGGAACTTCATGGCGTGTGCTCCCCGATCTCGATGAGTCCTGGCTCTGCGTGTGCTGTCCTCATGGCTGTCCTCATTACAACAGTCTTCCGTTCTCGAAATGGCAGTAGTGGGTAATAGGAGCTGTGGAATGTGGACGGACCGGCGTCGCCCCAGGTCAACGACCCTTGGGCTATCCAGAGGCTCGATACCGCGTCCCCACCGGATCGATGCAGCGGCGATCCCGATGGGGATAGCCCGCAGCGTATCCACGGCCCCGGGCGCTTCTCTGCACAAGATCCGCACACGGAAGACCACCGCTCGTCCACCGGTCTGTCCCCAGGGCCGGGTGCTCGCGGCTCAGAACTCGCCGGCTTGGGCCTCGTTGCGAACCCGCTTCTCCAGGTTCATCACGTCGTTGTAGATCTGCGACCGCTCCTTCATCAGGGCCGAGATCTTGTCGCACGCGTGCATGACCGTGGTGTGGTCGCGCCCACCGAACTCGCGGGCGATGACGGGGAAGCTCAGGTCGGTCATCTGCCGGGTGACGTACATCGCCATCTGTCGGGTGATGACGAGCGGGCGCCGGCGGGACTTGCCGGTCAGTTCCTCGATCGTGAAGCCGAACTGGTCGACGGTGGCGTCGAGGATCATCGAGACGGTGATCGGCCGCGGCTGGCGGTCGGCGATGAAGTCGCCAAGGACCTGCTCGGCGATCTGGCGGGTCATCGTCTGCCCGTTGAGGGTGGCGAACGCCGTGACCTTGTTCAGGGCGCCTTCGAGCTCACGGATGTTGCTCGTGATGTTCGTGGCGATGAACTCGCTGACCTCGTTGGGCAACAGGTGACCGTCGCGATCGGCCTTCTTGCGGAGGATCGCCATCCGGGTCTCGATGTCGGGCGGCTGGATGTCGGTCAGCAGGCCCATCATGAACCGGCTCTTCAGGCGGTCCTCGAGCGTGGGGATCGCATCGGGTGGGCGATCCGAGGAGAGCACGATCTGCCGGTTCGACCCGTACAGGTCATTGAAGGTGTGGAAGAGCTCCTCCTGGAGCGAGTCCTTCCCCTCGATGAACTGGATGTCGTCGACGAGCAGGACGTCGATCTGCCGGTAGCGGCGCTTGAAGTCGTTACCAGACGAGTTCTTGATCGAGTCGACGAACTCGTTCAGGAACGTCTCGGTGGAGACGTACAGCACCTTCAACCGGGGATAGACGTCGTTGACGAAGTGCTCGATCGCCCGGAGGATGTGGGTCTTCCCGAGCCCGGCCGCGCCGTAGATGAACAGCGGGTTGTAGGAACCGCCCGGCCGTTCCGCCACCGACAGGGCGGCGGCGTGGGCGAACCGGTTGGACGGACCGATCACGAAGCCGTCGAACGTGTAGCGGTGGGTGGGATCGGTGAGCGAGTCGGCGTCGAGCGAATCGAGACCGGTCCGCCCGTTGGCCCCGTGGGGACCGGGGACCGCCACGGTGGCCTGGTCGAGCCCGGTCATGTCGGCGGCGGGGCTGCGCCGGGTGAGATCGATGTCGGGCTCGGCCACCTCCGCTGCGGCGTCGAACAGGGTCGGCAGCATGAGCTGGAAGTCGACGGTGATGTCATGACCTGCCGCCTCGGCCACCGCGTCCTCGACGAGTGGCCGGTAGCGGCCGTCGAGCTTGTCGCGGATGATCCCGTTCGGGAGGCCGAGCACGAACCGATCATCGGTCAGCTCGACGGGCGCGACGCGGGCGAAGGTGCTTTGCCAAACTCCATCGGAAACTTGGCTCCGGAGCAGATCGGACGCATCTGTCCACAATTGCTCGGCTGCTAACACAGTGCCTCCACCAGCGGTTTCTCCCCAATCCCCACAGGTCTGTCCACAAATCGCCAAGCTGATTCGTCTGGTGGCGGTTAACGAGGAATCAGCTGGTCGCCCTGACCGTGCGGGATTCGTGTCGCCCTCGGAGAGCGGCGCTGCCCTTCGAGGTGGACCGACGGTAGCACTGACCGGACCGCCCGCCCACCCCTCGCTGTGGAAAAGGTGGTTGTGCCCTGTGGGCCGGGTACGATCGGGACAGCGGCCCGAGTTCCGTGCAAGCCCGTTTGGCAGTCGCTCTGCAGGCTTGTGGGCGAGGTGCCGACGTCGAGAGAGGTGCGTTCGCCCCTTCGCTCGCCACTGACTCCCGCTCCCGGCCGATTGCAGTAGCCGACCGGAGGCGGGCGGCAGGTAGGGCCGGGCCTGGGCGGTCACCTGGAGCCAATCGGAGCCGGGACCGGCCCGTAGGGAGTGTCGTTTCGTGAAGCGTACCTTTCAGCCCAACAACAGGAAGCGTGCCCACAAGCACGGCTTCCGTGCCAGGAAGGCCACCCGCGGAGGTCGTGCAGTCCTTCGGGCCCGTCGGGCCAAGGGGCGGGCTCGCCTGAGTGCGTGATCGCCGGAATCCGGAGTCGGGCGGTCTTCGCCGAGTTGCGGCACGAGGGGCATCGGGTGCGTTGTGGTGCGGTCCGGATGACGTTCCGCCCACAGCCTGACCCCGACCCGACCGTCGCGTTCGCCTTCGGGCGGAAGTTCGGCAACGCCGTGGAGCGGAACCGCGCCCGGCGACGGCTCCGGGCTGCGTTCGGCGAGATGTGGAACCCCGTCGAGGGACCGCAGGGCGCCTTCCTCATCGCCGGCAACCGCTCGGTCCTGACCGACAGCTACCCCAGCCTCCTCGCCAGCGTGGACGACTGCCTCGCGGAGCTCCGTCGACGGGTCGGCGCCACCGACCGACGGTCCCTGGCGAGGAGCACGCCGTGAAGCCGCTGCTCAGCAGAATCTTCCTGACCGCGATCCGCTGGTATCAGGCGACCGCGGTGGTGCGTCGGCCGCGGTGTCGTTACATCCCAACCTGCTCGCAGTACGCCGCGGAGGCGATCGAGAGCCACGGCCCGGGCAAGGGCCTGTGGCTGGCGCTCCGCCGCCTTTCCCGTTGCCACCCGTTCGGTTCGTTCGGGTTCGACCCGGTGCCGGAGCCATGAACTTCGATTTCCTCCTGGAAGCGGTGGCCAGCGTCCTGGCCTTCTTCTACTCGCTGCCCGTTGTCGGCGGCTCTGTCGGTGTCGCCATCATCCTGCTGACGGCGGCGGTGATGGTCGTGTTGATGCCGCTGACCCTCAAGGCCACCCGCTCCACGATCAAGATGCAGGAGATGCAGCCCCGCCTGAAGGAGCTGCAGAAGAAGCACAAGGACGACAAGCAGACGCTCAACGCCGAGTTGATGGCGCTCTATCAAGAGAACGGCATCAACCCGGTCGGGGGCTGCCTGCCGATGCTGGCCCAGTTGCCCGTGTTCCTGGTGCTGTTCAACGTCTTGCGCGGTCTGTCGCGCCGGGTGTCGGAGGCGCCGTTCTTCTCGATCTCCGAGCAGGCCAGGGAGCAGGTCGGCGGCGCGGCGGTCGTCGGGGAGACGTTCGAGCCGCGCTATCTCGACGTCGGCAGCGAACTGTACGTCGACATCATCCAGCAGACCGAGCTGAACTT
Organism: Acidimicrobiales bacterium; assembly: GCA_965216205.1. Lineage (GTDB taxonomy): Bacteria > Actinomycetota > Acidimicrobiia > Acidimicrobiales > SZUA-35 > CADEDH01. The sequence goes on from OZ244139.1 coordinate 5,533,083, forward strand.
CGGTCCCTTCGATCTCGCCCAGGAGGCCCGCGACGTCATCCAGAGCGACGTCGTGGCCGGCATCCCCTATGTGGTGCTGATTCTGTTCGTGGTGGCCACGAGCTTCTACCAGCAGCGCCAGGTGTCGTCCCGGCGGACCGGTTCGGTCGGCATGAACCCGCAGCAGGAGATGATCCTCAAGGTGCTCCCGCTGGCGTCGGGCATCTGGAGCTTCCTCTTCCCCGCCGGCCTCGTCGTGTACTGGGCGACGATGAACGTGCTCCGGATCGGTCAGCAGGCCTTCATCACCCGCGCCTACTACGGCAACCAGGAAGCCGACAAGGCAGACGCCGACAAGGCCGACGCCGACGCCGACGCCGACGCCGACGATGTCGATGGCACGAGCGGCTCGTCCGCCACGTCGGCCGGTGGCAAGGACGAGAAGGCGGGCACCGACGCCAAGGGAGCCGGGAAGGCGGGCGCCAACCGGTCTGGCAAGAAGAGCGCCGCTGGCAAGAAGTCGGGTGCGGGACGCGGAGGATCCAAGGGCGGCGGCAAGAAGCCGGCGAACGCCAGCACGGGTTCCACCGACGAGTCCGATGACCTGGCCGACGACCTCGCTGATGACACGGCGGCCACGAACGGCGTCGGTGCCAACGGAGCCGGGTCGGCGGCAGACCGGGCCGAGGCGTGGGCGAAGCGACGGCGGCGGGCCAAGATGCGGAGCGGCAGCACCGCCGGCCAGGCCGACAGCACGTCGAGTCGGGTCACCCCGAAGGGCACGAAGCCCACGAGTTCGAAGAAGAAGCGGAAGAGGTAACCACGCGTGGAATGGGTCAACATCACAGCCAAGACGCTGCCGGAAGCGATCGATCTGGCGCTCGACAACCTCGGCGTCGACGAGGCCGAGGCCGAGATCGAGGTGCTGGAGGAGCCGAAGCAGGGTCTGTTCGGGCGGGTTCGTGGCAACGCCCGGGTGCGGGCACGGGTGAAGCCGAGGAGCACGAGACCGAAGGTTGACCGGGGACGGAACCGGAAGCGCCGGAGCGAGGGCGGCCGCGACGGCGGATCGGGCGGCACGCGCGGGCGAGGCAGGAGCAGGTCCGGATCGGGCGGCAAGGATCAGGGCGCGAGCGATGGGTCGGCAGACCGGCAGAAGAGCAGTGCCGCCAGCGGAAGCGCCGATGGGGGAGGCGACAGCCGCGACGGGCGTGGCCAGGATGCGGATGGGCGGAGCGGAGGCCGCGACGGCAACCGCGGACGGAAGCGCAATCGCGATCGCGGTGGTCGCAAGTCGCAGGACGAGACCGGCAAGGTGCCCGTCGAGGAGGCAAGCATGGACGAAGTGTCGGAACAGCTCGAGACGTTCCTCACCGGTCTCACCGAGGCGTTCGGTTTCGAGGGCGGCGTGACCGTGAGCGAGGACGACGGTGGTCTCCTCGCCTCCGTCGACGGCCGGCACGGCCTGATGGTGGGACCGAAAGGTCGCACCCTCGACGCCATCCAGGAGCTGACCCGGGTCACCGCCCAGCGGAGCGCTCCCAGCAACATCCGGATCAAGGTGGATGTGGGCGGTTATCGGGCCCTGCGCCGGGATGCGCTGGTGACGTTCGCCCTCGAGGCAGCCGAGGAGGCGAAGGGTGACGGCAAGGAGCGGTCGCTCGAACCGATGAACTCGGCCGACCGGAAGGTCGTGCACGATGCGCTGAGCGACGTCGACGACGTGGAGACCCGCTCGGCAGGAACGGAGCCTCGGCGGCGGGTGGTCGTCGTGCCCCTGGCCGGCGCGTCGGACGAAGCCGACGACGCGATCGATGACGACACCACCGACGACGCGATCGATGACACGGCTGACGGCACGGCTGACGACACGGCCACGGCGACCGACGATGTCGCCGGTGAGGACGTCGAGCCGGGCCCTGACGCGGACGATGACGCCGATGCGGCGGAGGGCGAGGCCGCAGTCGACGAGTCCGAGTCGGTTGGCAGCCAGTAGAGCCCAGCTCACCGAGATCCTCCACGAGTCCCGTCGGCTCGGCCTCCTCGGGCCGGGCGATGTGGGACCTCATGTCGACCACGGCGTCGCGTTCGGGGAGGCGCTCCTCGACGGACGCGACGACGCGCTGCTCGTAGCCGACCTCGGCTCGGGCGGAGGGATCCCAGCCCTGCCGATGGCCTGCCGTTTCGAGCGGATGCGGTTCGTGCTGATCGACGCTGCGGCGAAGCGGACCGCCTTCCTCGTGTGGGCGGTGGTGCAGTTGGCCCTGCAGGAGCGGGTGACGGTGGTGCGGGGCCGAGCAGAGGAGCTCGGCCACGACCCGGAGCACCGCTTCGCCTACGACGGGGTCGTGGCGAGGAGTTTCGGCCCCCCTTCGAGCACGCTGGAGTGCGCCGCTCCCCTGCTCCGGCCCGGTGGTCGCTGCGTGATCAGCGAACCGCCAGGAGGCCGGTCGTGGCCGGCCGACGAGCTGGCCACCCTCGGTCTGACCTCGTACCCCGGCGCAACCGGTTACGCGATCTTCGAGCGAACCGGCGTGGTTGGGGAGGACTATCCGCGACCCCGGCGGGCGCAGCGAGCGCGCCCGGTGGTCACGCCGGACGGAGGGGTCAGCGGGTCGTCGAGCGGCTGACCGAGGGCGTGCGCCGGCGGGGCGCTGCTGGGTCGGCCGACGCGTGAGGATCGCCGGTCGGTCGCCGATGCTGGGGGGTCGAATCCCTGGTGCGGGAGATCGCCTACGATTGAGGTAGGAGGCGCCACGAGGGGCCTGACGAGAGCGAGTGTGTCCGATGCGGAGGACTACCGTCGAGTTGTCGAAGCGGTTCGCTATGGCCGGTGGTCGACTGCGGGTTGGTGTTCTGCGGTGGGACGGTCAGGATGGCGGCGACCAGGAGGAGCGAGGTTGACTACGTTGGAATCCAGCGACAAGGCGGCTGCAGGTTCGACGACCGACGGCGCCCGCCTGATCGCAGTGGCGAACCAGAAGGGCGGTGTCGGTAAGACGACGACCGCCGTGAACCTCGGCGCGGCGGCGGCTGAGCTGGGCCATCGCGTGCTCATCATCGACCTCGACCCGCAGGGCAACGCCAGTACCGGCCTGGGAATCAATCCGCGGACGCTGCAGTCGTCGATGTACGACGTGCTGCTCCACGACGTGCCGATGGACGATGCCATCGAGGCCGCCGCGGTGAAGAACCTCTTCCTGGCCCCAGCGAACTTGGATCTCGCCGGTGCCGAGATCGAGTTGGTTCCGGCGTTCAGCCGGGAGATGCGGCTGAAGAACGCCGTGGCCAAAGTGCGCGACGACTTCGACATGGTCTTGATCGACTGCCCGCCGTCGCTGGGATTGCTGACCGTGAACGCATTCGCGGCGGCCACGGAGGTGCTGGTACCGATCCAGTGCGAGTACTACGCGCTCGAGGGGCTGGGTCAGCTCCTGAGAAACGTCGATCTCGTACAGCGGAACCTGAACTCGGAGCTGCACCTCTCGCACATCGTGCTGGTCATGTTCGACGCTCGGACCAACCTGGCCAGTCAGGTGGCGACCGAGGTACGGGAGCACTTCGGCGACCTGGTGTGCCAGACGGTGATCCCGAGAACCGTTCGCTTGTCGGAGGCCCCGAGTTTCGGCCAGCCGATCACCGTGTTCGACACCGCCTCGCGGGGCGCCCTCTCGTACCGGGATCTCGCCCGTGAGGTGGCGGGCGAACCGCCAGTGAGGCACTGACGGCCAACGAGTCGGCCGACGAGACCGGCGGGCTCGATGCCCTGCTCGGCTTGACCGGGCGGTCGGGCGCGCCGACGCCAGCCGACGATGATGCGTCGCCGCCGACCGACGCGGACGTCGAGGAGGTCGACGGGCGGCCGTCGGCGCTGGATCGTGGTCACGCCGCCGGGTACGAGTGGCCAGGCGGGGACGGTCGAGCGCCTGATGAGCCGCCGCTGGTCGGCCACGGCGGGAGTGGTGGGACCGGCGCCGGCATGGAGCTCGGAACGGCGGAAACCGTTGGCCCGACGACCGACGCGGACCGCGTGCGTGAGGCGGGCGGTGCCGGCGCCGACGTGGAGCTGGACGAAGCCCTCGGCCCTGCCGACGATGCGGATGCCGACGCGTCCGCCGTGAAAGCAGCGGCAGAGGGGGCTGGGTCGGCGAGCGAGACATGGCCAGCTGAAGATGCGGCGTTCGAGGACGGTGGCGGGCCGTTGTCTCCGAGTGCGCCGTCGCCGTCGGACGACGCTGGCGTGGCAGACGAGACCTGGCCGGGGCGTTACTGGCCCTCGGCTGTGGGGATGTCGGGTGGCGCCGGGGCGAGGGCGGGCAGCGGAGGTGAAGGTGAGTTCGGAGCCGAGGGCGGCCAGGCGACGGAACCCGTTGGCGATTTCCACAGGACCGTGCCGTGGCCGACCGACGATGCGGTGCCACTCTTCGTGTCTGTGCCGGTGGGCTCCATCGAGCCGAACGAGTTCCAACCGAGGGCACGGTTCGTGGAGGAGGAGCTCGACGCGCTGGCTGCGTCGGTCCTCGAGGTGGGTGTGCTCCAGCCGATCCTGCTCAGACGAATCGACTTCGATCGATATGAGCTCATAGCGGGCGAACGGCGGTGGCGTGCCGCGATCCGGGCCGGGCTGACCGCGGTGCCGGCGATCGTGCGGCCGGCAGATGACCTGTCATCGCTCGAGCAGGCCGTGGTGGAGAACCTGCATCGAGCCGACCTGAACCCGCTCGAGGAAGCCGCCGCCTATCGCCAACTCGTCGACGACTTCGGTCTCACCCAGGAGGCAGTGGCGAAGCGGGTGGGAAAGAGCCGGTCGGCGGTGGCCAATCTGCTTCGCTTGTTTCAGCTACCTGTCGTCGTTCAGCGGTTGATCGCGTCGCAGGCGCTGGGTGAAGGCCACGCCAGGGCGTTGTTGGCCTACCCGGACGCAGAGTTCCAGATCGCCCTCGCCGACCGAGCGGTGCGCGAGGGGCTGACGGTGCGAAAGGTCGAGGAGTTCGTCCGGAGAGCGAGTCAGCGCGATGCCGATGGCGGGATGGATGATGTTCCGGCATCGTCCGGCTCGATGAAGTCGTCGTCGGTTCTGGCCGTGGAGGAGCTCCTGGCGGAGTACCTCGACACTCGGGTGGAGGTGTCGACGAGCGGTGAGCGGGGACGGATCGTCGTGGAGTTCGCCGACGCAGACGACCTGGACCGACTGACCGAACTGGTGCTCGGCGTGGACGGCGACGACGCGATTCGAGCCGTCGAGAGCTGAACCCACAGGTTGTGGATAGACCTGTGCCTAACCGTGACGGTTGCGCGTAGCCCTGCCGCAGGTCAGGCGGTCGGTGTCGTTGTTTCACGTGAAACGTCGGTCGTCGCCGGGTGTCGCGTCTACTATTTGCCCCCGTTGTATACCCGGACGATACCCACAACGTCCCCGATGATTGCCCGGAAGATACCGCGCTGGACCCAGTTTGTCGTCGCTACGTGCCCATGATGTACCGTCGACGTCCCTGAATATCCCGTGTAGGCACCCAAGGCCGCCCCACATCGCCCCGACGGCATACCCGTCCTCGTATGGCTGTTCCCTCTGTCGGGCAGGAGGATGGTGGCCCGGGCGATGGCCGGCGGCGCGGGTGGCCGCTGGCGTCACCGGCCGGTCGCAAGCGATGTCGCAACCAGTGGCGTGGCGCCCTCAGGGCCGTTCTGAGAGGCTGTTCCGCTCGGTGCGGTGTTGCTCCCCAGGCGACCCGGGTGGACGCTGCGAGCGGGCTGTGAGCGTTCGCTGCGAGGCGCCCGGGGTGCGAGGGGGAAGCGGCAGCCGTTGTTCGGAACCGACCGGCGGTGCCGGCGGCAGGTGCGAGGCCGACCTGCGTCGATCGTCCCGTGATGTACCTACTACCAACCACCGATCGCCCACCGAGCATCCGTTGGATCACACGACTCTATACCCAGTCATGGGTACGAAACTGGTGTGTTCAGCGCCCTATCGGGCATAGTTCGGCGAGTAACATGGCTGAAACTGCGCATGATCAGGGGTGTATCGCGCCGTTTCCTGGTCAGATTCGGTGAGGATCGCGGTCAGAACCACGGATGTTCGCGGGTGGAACCCCACTCCGTCCCCCTGATCCAACCGATCGAGCCCGGTATGCACCGCTCCACACCCATGGGTGGGTATGATCTGGGCCTCGCGGGACCAGACGGGCTCAGGAGGCAAACGATGGGATCGATCCCGAACTCGATCGTGGTCGGCATCGGCAAGGGCGGCAGCTGCAAGACCACACTCGCCACACAGCTCGCCGGGATCTGGTCGAGCGAGGGCAAGCGCATCCTCGTCGCCGACCTCGACGTGCAGGCGTCGGCCACGAAGGTGGTCGGGCTCGATCCCCGGGAGGTCGGCGATGGTCGCCACCTGATGGACGCCGTCATGTACGGCGATGACCTCGTGGCGGTGAAGGCACGCGACAACCTCGACGTCATCCCGGCCGGCAGGCACACCAAGACGCTCGCCCACCACCTCGCGGCGAACAACAACGGACCGGAGGTCTTCTCCCACCCCTTCGAGAAGTTGATGGCCTCGGGTCGCTACGACCGTGTCGTGTTCGACCTGCCGCCGTCGGGCTCGTCCCGTCTCGCAGATCTCGCCATGCAGACGGGCAAGTACCTCCTGGTTCCCACGAGCTCCGGCGTCGACAACATCGACGGGCTCCGGGTACTGGCCGAGGAGTTGGAGGTCCTCGAATCGGACATCCTCCTGCTGGGAGTCGTCCTGATGAAGATCAGCGCCGGTGCCCCCCGCAAACGAGCCGAGACACGTACCGAGGTGGCGGAGGTACTGGCCGGCATCGCCGATCCGTTCCAGACGATCATCCGCGAAGCGGGTGCCGCCTATGACGACAGTCGCAAGGCCGGCCTCTTCCTTCACGAGTACGCCGAGTGGGCCTCCACCGTCTCGATCACGAATCAGATCCACTCCAAGATCAAGATCCCAGCCAACCTCGCCGACCTCGCCCGCGAGTTCTATGAGTTGGCCGACGAGGTCGATGATCGGATCGCCCTCGCTGAGCGGCTGCTCGAAGGAGTCAATCAGTGACCGACAGGACGCTCAGCAAAGCCCGCGGACTCAACACGATCGCCGACCCGAAGAGCTTCAAGGGGGCGTCCGGCCGACGTCGACCAGCTGACGCCGATCAGCCGCCAGCCGACCGACAGCAGCCCGCTCCACCCCCGGCGGTACCCGCCGAGCCGCCGGTCGATCGAGCCGACCTCTCACCACAACCGGTATCGGCCCCCCAATCTCCTCCCAGCGTTCCGCCCCACCCCGACCCGCATCCTGTCGCTCCCCATCCGGCCCCGGTGATCGCACACCCGGCTCCCGTCGCCCAACCCCCCATCGCGCCGGTCGCGCCCGTCGAGGTCCACCATGCCGCCCCGGTTACGACCGCCCCCCACCTCACGCCGAGCCCGCCACCGCTCCCGTCCGAGTCGGCTGCCGTCCCCCATCGAGCGGTCAACCCCGGGATCAATCGAAAGCGGCGGGAGCTGTCGGTGCCCCACATGTTGGCCGACGCACTCGAGCGAACGGGGATCAACGCCGCCGACGTGGTGATGGCGGCGTTCCGGCGCCACGGCAACGCGATCTACGCAGGCGAGGGTGGGCGGATGACGGCCAAGGGCCGCACGAGGCTCCGACTCTCGATCTCCGATGCCGAGTTCGACCAGCTCACCCGCCTCGGGCAGGCTCGCGGCTGGAATCGTTCCGAGACGGTGTCGGTCCTCCTCGCCATGGAACTACTCGGGCCGGCCTCGACCCACGCCGCAGCCGCTCGCCCCTGACGGCGAGGCCGATCGACGCGAACGAGGCAGGTAACCCCGTGGGGCCGCCTGCCTCGTCTCGTCGTGCATCGTCGAATGGGTGGATCCGAGTGTGGATCCGACGGATCGGACCTCGTCAGTGGGGGATCAGAGACCGAGCTCGTCGATGAGCTGGGCCTTGGGCTTGGCGCCCACGATCCGCTTGTCGACCTCGCCGTCCTTGAAGACGAGCATCGTCGGGATGCTCATCACGCCGTAGCGCTGGGCGATGGCCGGGACCTCGTCGACGTTGAGCTTGGTGACCTTCACCTTGCCCGCCTGTTCGACCGCGATCTCATCGAGGATCGGGGCCACCATCTTGCACGGGCCGCACCATTCGGCCCAGAAATCGACGACGACCGGCTCCGCCGAGCCGTTGACGACCTCGTCGAAGGTGGTCTCGTTGAGCTCGGTTACGTTCTCGGACATTGGCAGTGCCTTCCTGCAGTGTTGCGTCGGGATGGAAACCTGACCCGTCGGGTCGGTATTCCGCGAGTGTCGGACTGAGTCCCGGGTCGCGGGGCGCCTGTCGACCCGACGTTAGCCGTGGTCGTGCTGGGCTTCGAGCCAGCGCTCGGCATCGATCGCCGCTGTGCAACCCGATCCCGCCGACGTGACGGCCTGACGGTAGACGTCGTCCTGGACGTCTCCACAGCCGAACACGCCCTCCACGCTGGTGTAGGAGCTCGGCGCCCTCGTGACCAGATAGCCGTTCTCCTTCATGTCGAGTTGGCCGACGAAGAGGTCGGTGTTCGGCCGGTGGCCGATCGCCACGAACAAACCGCTCACGTCGAGCTTCGACTGCTCGCCGGTCTTCACGTTGGCGATCGTCAACCCCTCCAGCGTGTCGGTGCCGTGGATCTCCTCGACCACCGTGTCCCAGAGGAACCGGATCTTCTCGTTCGCCATGGCGCGGTCCTGCATGATCTTGGAGGCTCGCAACTCGTCGCGGCGGTGAATGATCGTCACACTCTTGGCGAACTTCGTGAGGAACGTGGCCTCCTCGATCGCAGAGTCACCCCCGCCGACGACGGCGATGTCCTGGTCCCGAAAGAAGAAGCCGTCGCACGTGGCGCACGTCGAGACGCCGTGGCCGATGAGCTCGGTCTCGTTGGGGAGCTCGAGCATCAGCGACTTCGCTCCGGTCGCCACGATCAACGCCTGGGCCAGGTAGGTGGGTTCGGGCGCGTCCGGGTCGCCGACCCACACCTTGAACGGCCGCTCCGACAGGTCGACCCGTGAGGCCTTGACGGTCTCCATCGCCGCCCCGAACCGGACGGCCTGCTCCCGGAAGCTCATCATCAGCTCCGGGCCCATGATCCCCTCGGCGAAGCCGGGATAGTTCTCCACATCGGTGGTGAGCATGAGCTGTCCGCCCGGCTGGTCGCTGGTGCTCGACGGCTCACCCTCGAGGACCAGCGGCGCGAGCGACGCTCGGGCGGCGTAGATGGCAGCCGTCAGCCCGGCTGGGCCGCTGCCGATGATGATCAACTCGTGCTCGGTCGGTTGCCCGTCTGACATCGGGTCACCCTTTCTCGAATGGGCCCTCGGTGGGGCTCGGGGGCGAGCTCGCCGCTCGTGTCGGCTGCGCAGATCGAAACACCCGAACGGTCAGCGGGCTTCCTTCTTCCGCCACATGATCAAACCACCCAGGAGGAACACCGCGCCAAGGACGAGGTAGGCGAGCCATGACTCGCCCTCGTCGACGAATGGCAGGTAGGCGGTTGCCGACACGAGCACCCTGACCAGGAGCAGTAGGAGCAGGATCGCAGCGACGATCGCGATCAGCCCGATCGCGGCGAAGTACACGACGGTGCGCGAGGCTGCGAGGGCGGGCCCGGTGGTCTTGCCCCGCACGGTCGCCACGTACTCGACCACCGTGGCCGACGCCCGAGCGGGCCAGTCGTCGACAACATCGGAGGTCAGCGACCTCGCTCGATCGTCGTCGGACCGGCTCGCGGGCATCTCAGCATTCACCACGGGTGGCATCCTACCGTCGCCGCCGGCCCTGAGCTTCGGAGCTGGGCGAACAGCCCGTCCGAGTCCTGAGCGGCCTCAACCGAGCGGCTGACAGTCGCCGTCGACCAGCACGGCAGTCGGCTGGCTGTCGGGCCCCGTGAACAGCGCCTCACCGTCGACGCCAGCGACCCGAACCGGCACGAAGAACCGAACCTCGTCACCGCCGACATCGGCATCCGCCGCGCACGTCGCGAGGGCGGGATCGAACCGGGGGCCGTCGGCCAACGCGAGGAGCCGCTCCTGATCCGGGACGGCGTCGAACGCCTGGGTCGCCGCCTCGAGTTGTTCCTCGGGAAAGAACCCCCCGGAGCCCGCCGGCGCCGCAGTGTCGGCATCGTCGCCATCGAAGCTCTGGCCGTCCCCCTCATCAGCGGCCTCGTCGTCAGCGGCGGCGCCGTCGTCGGCAGTCGAGTCGTCCTCGCCCTCCTCCACGGACTCGGCGGCCTCGCTCGCGCCATCGTCCGACGTCTCGGCGTCTCCCGCTGCCAACTGCGAGGCCTCGGTCTCGACGTCCTCGCCGCCGGCTGCGTCCCGCTCGGTCCCGGCAGCAGTGGTGAGGGCGACCTCGTCGTCCGCGTCGAACGCCTCCGTCGCCGCTTCGTCGTCGGACGACCCACCGAGCTGGGCGAGGAGTCCCACCCCGCCGACCACGAGCAGGAGCACCGCAGCGACGCTCAACCAGCGGGGCAAACCCCCAGGTCTGGTCGTGCGTCGATCTCGCTCGGCCCGGCGTCGAGCCAGGTCCACCGCGCTCGACTCGCCGTCGGCGGCCGGTGGTGTTGCCTCGGAGGCACCGACGGCGTCGCTTGTGTCGGCGGCCCCCGTCGACCCGGCGGCCGAGCCGAGGGCGTCGAACGCGTCGAGGGCGGCGCCGATCTGGCGACCACGCAGGAACTCGTCGGCCGGCGCGACGTCGACGTCGAGCGCCTCGGCGACCAATCGGAACTCCTCGACCACCTCGAGCAGCTCCCGGTCGGACTCGACCCGCCCCGCGTCGGCCTCGCTCGTCTCGCCGTCCAGGTGGGCGGATGCCAACTCGTCGAAGTCAGAGGTCATCGCACTAGCTCTGACGTCCGTTCGGGGGTGCCGGGTTCCCGACCAGCGAAGAAAGTTGCCGCCTGCCGCGGGCGATCCTGGAACGAACCGTTCCGGGTGGCAGGGAGAGGGTTTCGGCGATCTCGGCGTAGTCGAGCCCGGCGACATCCCGCAGCACCACCGGAACCCGGAACTCCTCGGGCAGCATCGGCAGCGCCGCTTCGATCGTCAAACGGTCCGCCACCTGCTGATCCACGCCGGCCGTCGCGGTCATCGCCTCCGGCAGCGTGTCCGACATGGCCACCGGCCGGCGGTTCTTCCGCCGCATCTCGTCGAGGCAGGCGTTGCTCGCCACCCGGTAGCTCCAGGTCTTGAACGTGGAACGGCCGTCGAACCGGTCGAGGCCCTTGACGATCGCCAGCAACGCCTCCTGGCAGGCATCGGCCGCGTCGGCATGACTCCCGGCGATGCGGAAGCAGATCGAGTAGAGCCGGTCGTAGTGGCGGCCGAGAAGATCGTTCATCGCCCCCCGGTCGCCCGACCGTGCGAGCTCGACGAGCTCTGGATCGGAGCGTTCGATTGGCGCAGCATAGAGGCTCGAACACGGCGCCAACTCGCGCCGTTCCCGAGCGCGAGAGTCGGGTCGACCGGCTAGGTCAGCGGACGACCACCTCGGCCAGTTCGAACCGGAAGCGCTCGTCGGTCAGGCCTGTGTCGAGGATCCACAAGAGCAGCAGGTCCCCTTCGATCCGACCCAGGTCGCGGACGACCCGGTTGCTGCCGGCCTCGACTGTGGCCACCGGCTCGCCCCAGTCGCTCCCGTCGGGGGCGAACTCGTCGCCAACGTAGATCTCGGCCACCCAGCCCTCGGAGTTCGAGTCGAGCTCGATCCGGTTGAGCGGCACGGCATCGTCGAGCGAGATCAGGAGGCCCACACCGTCCTTCAGGCCGCCGAGGTTCGGCTGCCGGTAGTTCTCGGTCTCCCACGCCGTGGTCGGATCACGGTCGAACGCCAGGGGTGTCAGCTCCTCCCGCTCGGCCTTGTCCTCGTCGAGGGTCTGCGGGTCGAACGAGTTGATCGCGGTGATCGTGAGTCCGTCACCGCTCTCGTCGAGTGGGTTCGAGTCGGCTCCGATCCCCATCCGGTCATCCACGTCGGTGAGGAGCGCGAGCAGCCCGATCAACACCACCACGATCGCAGCGATCACGAGCACCGGCAGGATGCGGGAGCGCCCGGTGCGGACCACCCGGTCGGCCGGAAGCGACCGGGCCTGACCGGGCCGAGACTCGCCGTGCTGGGCGTCGATCTCGATCATGTGCAACACGTCGGAATCGTCGAGCGTCGACGGTGGCTTCGGGCCGGCGGCGCGGCGTCGGGTCCGTCGACCACGGCTCGGCGGTCCGTGACTGGGCGGGGCCCAATCGGCCGGGAGCCGCTGCCCGCCCGGTGGTGAGATCGGCGCCGCCACCCCGGGAGAATCTGGTCCGTTCGCCGCCGGAACCCCACCGTGCGCACCGGGATCGACATGGTTGCCGGCCGCATCGTACTGGCCGTTCTGCGCCGGGCCCGTCGCTGGCGGCGACCCGTTCCCCCCGGCTGACGGCGGCGGCGCATGACCCGTGGCGCGGACCGCCGGTGTGGGTGCGGTATGAACGGGGCCGCCGTTTCCGCTCGGATGCACCGCATTGCCCCCGACGCCGGTGCTGGCGCCAGGCGGGTCCGGCGGTCGGGGACGATTCGGGTCGGCCCACTGCGGGCGCGCCGGCTGACCCCCGGGCTGGCCGGGACCGCCCACCGCACCCGGCGGCAACGGCGGCACGGGGCGTGAGTGGTCGGCGTAGTCGGTGCGTATCGGATGGGTGGGGTCGCCGGTCGCCGCCCGCAGCGCCCGGAGCACGTCAGCGAGTGCGCTCGCCCGCGTGTAGCGACGGTTCGGATCGCGATCCATCAGCCGGTCGACGATCGCATCGAGCTCGTCCGACACGTTCGGCCGGAGCGACCGCACCGTCGGCGCATCCTTCTGCAGCCGGGCCAGGGCGGTGGCCGCGTCGGTGTTGGCCTTGAACGGCACCTCACCGGTGAGCGCCTCGAACATCACCACCCCGAGCGCGTACAGATCCGACCGCGGATCGATCGGGGCCCCGCTGACCTGCTCCGGTGCGAGGTACTTCGCGGTGCCGAGCAGGGTGCCCGTCTGGGTCAGATCGGCGTCGTTGGCGGCCTTGGCGATGCCGAAGTCGGTGACCATCACCCGCTTGTCGGGGCAGATCATGATGTTCGCCGGTTTGATGTCGCGATGGACGATCCCGGCCTGATGGGCGATGTCGAGCGCCGCCGCGATCTCGGCCGCGAAGTGGACCACGTCGACGGCGGACATCACCGTCACCTGGTCGAGGATCTGGCGGAGGGTCAGTCCCTCGATCAGCTCCATGATGATCGCCTCGAGGCCGAGCTCGCTGACCGTGTCGTGGATGGTCACGATCGAGCGATGGTCGAGCGAGGCCGCGGCCGCCGCCTCCCGCCGGAACCGCTCGACGAACGCCGCGTCGGTGGCGAGGTGTGGATGGAGGATCTTGGCCGCCACCTGTTGCCCGGTGTGGTGGTCCCGGGCGAGCCACACCTGGGCCATTCCTCCAGACGCGATGGTACGGACCAGCTCGTAGCGTCCGCCGAGCCTCATTCCTGGTACTGCGGCCGCACCATCGGTAGGTGACGCCCAGGAGGTCACGACCTACACGCTACCGGTTGCCACGACATCAGTTCGATCGGGCGTCGACGGAGCGGGCTCGTCGGGCGGGGTGCGGCCCGGCCCCGGCTCGGCGGGCGGCGAGCGCCGGCGGCGGATGCTCACGTACCACCAGCCGCCGAGGAGGAGCAGCCCGACGGCGGAGATCAACAGGCCGAGGCCGGGGACCGCGGTCGACCGCACCTCGAAGCGTGTCGTGGCGAGAACGCGCTGACCGTCGGGTGTCAACAGCGAGACCTGGAGCGGGGAGACGCCGAGCGACCGGGTCTGGATGTCGATGTCGATCGATGCCGTACCCGGTTCGATCGTGATCGGCTGGCGGTTCTGCTCGACGATGATCTTGTCGCTGCGGAAGCTGAGCAGCACCTGACGGGCGCCCGACGAGTTGTTCTCGATCGTCAGCGGGATCACCGCCGACTGGGCGGCGAGCGTCACCGACTGGTTCTCGGGCAGCGCGATCGTGGCCAGCTCGGCCTCCAGCCGGCGGTTGAGCGCGACCACCCGCTCGGTGCGGTCCGCCCCGTCGCCAGCGTTGGTGAGGGCGAGCGTGGCGTCGAGCTCCGCCTCGTAGGCCTCGGGCTCGCCGGGCCCGCTCACGTGGAAGTCGCCGTAGTCGGCGAGCAACGCCACCGCGGTGGCGGTGTGATCGGTGACCGCCCGGAGATCGAGCGCCGGTCGTTCCGCCGGCTCGGCGACCTCGCGGGCCACGAGGGGCGCCAGCTCGGCCAGCGGCCTGATCCGGAGCTCGGGGGCGACCATCGCCCCCAACAGGACGTCGAGGGTGTCCGGATCGGGTTCGGCGCCGGAGTCGAGGTTCACCAGGACCGGCACGTCGGGGTCGGCGAGCGCCAACTGGGCCAGCACGCGCTGCGACCGCTCGACCGGGCCCCGGCTCGCTCCACCGAGGTCCGTGCCGATCGGCCGAGCCCACAGCTCCACGACCTCGCCCCGGTCGGTCCGTACCCGACTCGACGGCGGGGCCACCGCCGGGTCGACGGCGCCGCGATGCAGCGCCCGCTGGACGCCCAGCGACGCCAGCTCGGTCGCTCCCGCTGCGGTCTGCCTCGCATCGATGGTGGTGGTCGCGCCGTCGAATGGCAGGCCGAGCGCTGTCGCCGACGCCCGGGTCGCGGCGAACGCCTGCCGGTACCGGTCGAGCCGCCCGATGGCGGCGAGGCTGGAGACGTCGAGCGCCGGCCGGGTCGACAGGATCACCGTTCGCTCGCCGAGCGCCGCCGCCAAGCCCGCAGCCAGCTCGGGATCCGCCTCCAGGATTGCCAGCGCCGTCCCGTCGAGCATCGGTGCCACCGGGATCCCTGGATGGCGGTCGAGCAGCCGGGTCGCGGCCGTCACCGAGAGTCCATCGGCGCCCACCGGGAGGACCGTCGCCACGGGCGGACCGACCGGCGCCGCCCCGGCGCCGGGGGTTTCGGGCACTGGTAGTCGGATCATCTCGGTACGAAGTGAAGCGACGGTGTTGTCACCTTCGCGCAACTCGACGGTCACGGGATAGACGCCGGCGTCGGGGATGAGCATCCGGTCGACGTCGTCGAACTGGTCGCCGGGCCGGATCGGCAGTCGAACGGTCGCCACCCCCTGTTCGATCGGCAGCGATGTGAGCGCCACCTCGGGACGGCGATTGATCGCCACGGCCGGCTCGGCGTCGAGCTCGGCCGGGTCGAGCAGTCGGCCGTACACCGTGACGATCACCCGTATCGATCCCTGGGCCTCGTCGCCGTCGGTCCCGCCGGCGACCGGGTCATCGCCGGGCTGCTCGCCCGCTGCGCTGTCATCGGTACCCTCGGGCCCGCTGGCGGAGCCGTCGGCCGCGTCGTCGTCGGTTGGTGCCGGCGGTGCGGGCGTCAATTCGCCGAGGGCGAACCGGAGCTCCAGCTCACCGTCGGCCGGCACGAGCGGGGTCTGCGACACCAGCTCCAGAGCGACGGGCTCGGCCGCCCCCGGCGCCGCCTGGGCACCGGCGGCCGTGCACAGCAGCATCGCGAGGAGGGCGACGACGGTGAGCACCGCGGACCGCGGCAAGCGCCGCCGACCGGCCGCGCTCACGCAGGTGCATCCCACCGCAACACCAGGAGCCCGTCACGCTGCCGCACGAACCCGATGCGCTCGTACAGATCGAGGGCACGCCGGTTTCGCTCCTGGGTGTTCACGAGCACCAGGTGCACCCCCTTGCCGTGCAGCCAGCGGAGGCAATCGTTCACCAGCGACGATCCGATGCCCTGGCCGTGCAGCTCGGGGTCGACCGCCAGGCGCTGCAGGTAGCCCCGACCCCCGGCCCGGCCCGTCACCGCATAGCCAGCGACCCGGCCCCCCACCACCGCCACCTGGAAGCGATGCACCGGCGTCGCTCGCCGGGCCTCCTTGAGGGCGAGCGCATCGAACCGCCAGAACCTCTCGAACGCCTCGCCGTCGACCTCCAGCACTCGGCCCCGATCCCACCGCCGCCCCCGGCGCAGCCGGTGGGTGGGCCGGGGCGGCTTCTCATCGATGGTGCGGGCCAGGAGGTGGAGCCGCTCGTGCAGCTCGAAGCCCGCCTGGAAGAACGGCTCGGCCTCGTAGGGACTGAGCGCGGGGGTCACCGCCGTTGTCACGCCCCTGGCCAGCAGCTCGTCGATGCAGGATCGGATCTCGGCGGGGCTGGGTTGGCGCCTGGTCCTGGCCGGACCGACGAGCGCGACGAATGCATGGCCTTGCCATGGCGCGACCCGAAGGCGGTTCCCGCCGACGTTCGCGGCAACCGCTCGACTCAAGCCCCGGCGCGCGGGCGACGTGGTAGGTGCCACCCGACCCAGCCTACGCGCCCGGCGGCCCCTCTGCCGGGCCGTCGGGGTCGCCGAGCGGGTCCTCGGCGGGATCCGCCGAGGGTTTCGCCGCTACCGTCGTAGGGCATGAGCCCCACCCCCTCCGGACTTCTCGTGGCCACCCACGAGCTCTGCTGGCGGCACGAGACCGGGCCGGGCCATCCCGAGCGCCCCGATCGGTTGACCGCGGCCGAACGGGGGATCGCCGAGCTCCACCTCGACGACGCCGTTCGATGGGTGGAGGCACCCCCGGCAGACCGGCCGACCCTCGAGCGGGTCCACCCGGCCGCCGTGCTCGATCGACTGGAGGCCGTGTGTGCTGGCGGGGGCGGAGCGATCGACGCCGACACGTTCGTCGGCCCCCATTCCGCCGACGCGGCATGGGTGGCCGCCGGCGCCGGCATCGACCTGATCGACCGCCTCGACCGGGGTGAGGCCTCGGCCGGGTGGTCGATGGTGCGACCCCCCGGGCACCACGCCACCACCGATCGGCAGATGGGGTTCTGCCTCGTCAACAACGTCGCCGTCGCCGCAGCAGCGCTGGCCGACCGAGGCGAGCGGGTCGTGATCGTCGACATCGACGCCCACCACGGCAACGGCACGCAGGACATCTTCTACGACGACGGGCGGGTGCTGTTCGTCAGCTTCCATCAGTCGCCCCTCTACCCGTTCTCGGGGAGCCCGGCCGAGATCGGGGCCGGCGCCGGGGATGGCGCGACGGTCAACGTGGCGTTCCCGTCCGGGACCACCGGCGACGCCTACCGCCGGGCGATCGAAGCGGTCGTGGCGCCGGTCGTCGAGGACTTCGAGCCCGCGTGGCTGCTGGTCTCGGCCGGGTTCGACGGGCACCGGGCCGATCCGATCACCGACCTCGGGCTCACCGCCGGCGACTTCGCCGACATCGTCACCGACCTCTGCGCGTTCGCCCCGCCCGGACGTCGGCTCCTGTTCCTCGAGGGTGGTTACGACCTGAGGGCGATGATGGCCTCGACCGCCGCGGTGGCGGCCGCGCTGGTGGGGGAGCGGCACCGCCCGGAGCGTCCGACGAGCGGGGGGCCGGGCGAGGACGCGGTCGAGCGGGCCCGCAGCATCCACCTCGACCGGTGAACCGACCCGACCCGACCGACCGCTCGACCGGCGGCCGAGCCGTGAACCCCGGCGACGGCGAACCCGTGGCGCCGTCGTTCGGCGCCGCGCTCGACGAGGTCGTGGCGTCGGTCGACGGTCTGGTCGACTCGTTCACCGCCGCCGGGTACCGGCTGTATCTCGTGGGCGGCGCGGTTCGGGATCTCCTGGTCGCGACGAGCAGCGACCCAGCCGCCGACCCGGGTGTGACCGGTCGCTCCGTGACGGGCGCGGAGCTCGACCAGTTCGATCTCGACTTCACCACCGAGGCCGTCCCCAGCGAGATCACCCGCCTCGTCGATCGCCACGCCTCGGCCGTGTGGACGCAGGGGGAGCGGTTCGGCACCATCGGGGCGAAGATCGGCTCCCGCCTGGTGGAGATCACCACCCATCGGGCCGAGGCCTACGACGCGTCGTCCCGGAAGCCGGCCGTCACGTTCGGCCTGTCGATCGACGACGATCTCGCCCGGCGCGATTTCACGATCAACGCCATCGCCGCGTCGCTGCCCGACGGGGGGCTCGTCGATCCGTTCGGCGGCCGGGCCGCTCTCGCCGCGGGGGTGCTCGAGACACCGCTCGAACCCGACGTGTCCTTCACCGACGACCCCCTCCGCATGCTGCGGGCCGCCCGGTTCCTCGCCCGGTTCCACCTCACGCCGGCCCCCGAGCTGGTGGCCGCTGCCACCGACGGCGCGCCCAGGCTGGCGATCGTGTCAGCCGAGCGGGTGCAGGCCGAGTTGGAGAAGCAGCTCACCGTCTCCCGACCCGAGCCCGGCTTCGGGTTCCTCGATCGGACCGGGGTGCTCGATCACGTCGTTCCGGAGCTGTCGTCGGTGGCGCCTCGGGATCGGGCCGAGGCGTTGGCACTGGTCGCCGCGCCCGGGTCCCCGCTCGTCCGTCGGGCCGGGCTGCTCCTCCCGCTGGGCACCGCCGGCGCGGCGGGGATGCTTCGTCGGCTCCGTTACGGCCGCGCCGACACGACCGACACGACCCTGCTACTCGAAGCGGCCGAGGCTGTCCTCGGCGGCGATGTCACCGACCGGCTCGTCCGTACCGTCGTCGACTCGATCGGTCTGGCCGGGGTCCCCGAGGTGGTCCAGCTCGTCGACAACGTCCGTCGCCACCGTCAGCTCCCCGACCCGAATCCGTTCCAGGCCACGGTGGCCCGCCTCGCCGACGGGGAGGATCTCGACGACCTCGAGCCTCCGGTGGGCGGGGGGGACCTGATCGACGAGCTCGGCCTCGAACCGGGACCGATCGTGGGTCGGGCGATGGCCCACCTCAAGGCGTGTCGACTCGAAACCGGCCCGATGACGGCAGCGGAGGCGATCGCCGAGGTCCAGGCCTGGCTCCGCAACGAGGCCGGCGACGACCGGGTGGGTCGGCGCCGGTGACAGGCCGGAAGTCGGTCCGACGGGAAGATCGGCAATCCGATCGCTAACCTTGTCTCTCGTGAGCATCGCTCGGAAGGCGACCCCCTCCACGGGGGAGGCAGGCGTGGTGAGCTACCGGCTCGCCCGTCAACACCTCGTCGACGCGTTCGCCCGGGGTAGGCGGAGCACCGAGGAGATCTGCGACGCCCAACCGGAGCTGCGGCGAGTCGCTCACACGTGTGCCACACCGATCGAGGAACCATGCCCGATCTGTGACAGCGACGACCTCGTCGCCGTCACGTTCGCGTTCGGCCCCGGCCTACCCAAGCACGGGCGGGTCCTGGCCGACAGCGACGAGATGGGGAAGCTGCGGCGGCGGGGGCGGCCAGCCACGTGCTACGAGATCGAGGTGTGTCGGCACTGCTGGTGGAACCACCTCCGCGAATCGTTCGCGGTCTCTGACTAGGAGCGCTTCGGCGGCAACACGAACGGCGAACCCCCCACTCTCCCCATGAACTCCCTTCAACGCGCACTCGACCCCCTCTCCGGCCCGACCCAACCCCGCAACCGTCGCCGCAATCCGTTCTGGCGGTTCCGCCGCTTCCTGTTCGCGATCGCCCTGCTGGTGGTCGGCGGGATCGGCGCCGTGCTCTACGCCTTCGGCCAGACCGACCTCCCCCGCGACGAGTTCGATTCGATCGCCCAGACCAGCTTCCTCTGCACGGCCGAGGTCACCGCCGACTGCGGCCCCGACAACGCCACGATCATGCTGTCGACCGCCGGCGAGGACCGCGAGGTCATCACCTATGACCAGCTGCCGCAGGGTCTGATCGACGCTGTCGTGGCGACCGAGGATCAGGACTTCTTCGTGCACCAGGGTGTGGACCCCCGGGGTATCTCCCGCGCCGCCTACCAGTACTTCCGCCAGGAGGGGGTGCTGCAGGGTGGCTCGACGATCACCCAGCAGTACGTGAAGCTCGCGTTCAACGATGCCGAGCGCGACCTGTCCCGCAAGGTCCGGGAGGCGATCCGGGCGATCAAGCTCGAAGACGAGCTCGCCCGCGAGTGCTCGGAGTCGGGGGAGCTCGGCGACCGGACCCCGGAGCTGTGCGCCAAGGAGGAGATCCTCACCCGCTATCTCAACCGGGCCTACTTCGGGCGGGGGGCCTCGGGTGTGCAGGCGGCGGCCAGGGCCTACTTCGGCAAGGACGTCGGCGAGCTCAACGTGCCCGAGTCGGCCTACATCGCCGGGCTGTTGCGGAACCCCAACGGGGCAGACCCGCATCGAGACCCCGAGGAGGCCGATCATCGTCGTCGCTCATCGCTCCAGTTGATGCTCGAAGCCGAGTACATCACGCTGGAGGAGGCGACCGCGGCCAACGAGACCGGGTGGGACAACGTCGTCCCCCCGCCCGACCGCGAGGGACTCGGCGACGTGAAGGGCGCCGAGTGGGGCACCCAGTACTTCGTGGAGGAGGTGCGCCAGCAGCTCGACGTGCTCTACCCCAACGGCGAGATCTACACGAACGGGATCCGGGTCTACACCACGCTCGACCAGAACCTCCAGCAGGCCGCGTGGCGGGCCGCCCACGAACCGAAGCCCGACGAGGACCTCGAGGCGCGGGGCCGCCCGGAGCTCGGACCGGCGTACCTCGATCCCAACAACCCCAACGACCCGGCGGCCGCGCTCGTCAGCCTCGACGACCGGGGGCGGGTCATCGCGATGCTCGGCGGCACCGACTTCGAGAACGACGAGTTCAACCTGGCCACCAGCTCCGGCGGTGCCGGCCGCCAACCGGGGTCCACCTTCAAGACCATCGGGTTGGCCCTGGCCATCGAGCAGGGCATCTCGGCCCGCTCGCTCTATCCGGCGGTGCCCGGGGTGACCCGGATCGGCGGGGTCTGCTCCGACGCCGAGGGTCCGTGGCAGGTCACCGGTGGCTCGAGCGGTCAGAACCGCTACCGGGACCTGATCGATGCGCTGCAGTGGTCGTCGAATGTGGTGTTCGCCCAGCTCGTCGTCGACATCCGCCCCGATCTGCTCGCCGGCATGGCCCACGAGCTCGGCGTCACCTCCGACCTCAACCAGCCCGATACCGGCACGCCGCCGTGCTCGCTCATCCTCGGTAGTAAAGAGGTGCCGGTCATCGACATGGCCGGCGTCTACTCGGTGTTCGAGCGGGGTGGGACCCAGCTCGACCCCGTCCTGATCGAGCGCATCGAGAACGTCGACGGGGAGGTCGTGTGCTGGTACCCGGTCGACGGCGTCTGCGCGGAGGGACCGGACCGCCAGGGCGATCAGGTGCTGAACCCGTCCACCGCTCACCAGGTCAACTTCGCCCTCGTCGCCAACGCCAACGAGGGGACCGGTCGAGCTGCCGCGTGGTCGGAGGATCGGCCGGTCGCCGGCAAGACCGGCACGTCGCAGAACAACGTCGACGGCTGGTTCGCCGGGTTCGGGTGCGGGATCACCACCGCGGTGTGGGTGGGGTACGACGGCGAGACGCAACGCCCGATGATCGACTTCCGCAAGCCACGCGACGACGGCGGGATCGACACCCCCAAGGACGAGCAGGGTCGCTACATCGACGATCGCGACTGGGCCAACATCGAGGGCGGCAACATGCCCACCTGGATCTGGAAGGCGTTCATGCAGGACGCCACCACAGCGATGCCGCCGTGCGAACCGATCCAGGTCGAGACCGAGTTCCCCGGCGTCCGACTCAACCAGGAGCTGTCGATCACCACGCTCCCGCCGTGTGGTGTGGAGCTGGACCGGTTCGGCTACCCCTACGGCAGCGACGCCGACAGCTTCCGCTACCTCGAGCCGACGACCCCACCCGACGAGAGCACGTCGTCGACCGACTCGTCGGAGCCCCCGGACTCGACACGATCGGGTTCCACCTCGCCGCCCGACACCACCCAACCGCCGACCACGCCGCCGCCAACGACCGCGCCGCCCACCACAGCGCCGACGACCACGGCGCCGACCACGACCCAGGGCAACGGGAACGGCAACGGGAACGGCAACGGGGTGGGCCCGCCGTCGTCGGAGCCGGAGGGGCCGCCACCGCCGACCGGGGTGAACCTCGCCCGCAACACCTCGTACTTCAACAGCCCCTATCGCAACGCCCCGTATCTCAACGCCCCCTATCTCAACAACAATGACAACGACGGCGAGATCCTCGAGGGCGACGGTGAGCAGGAACCGCCGCCCACCACCGCACCGTGCGTGGCACCGGAGCTGTGGGGCCAGCAGCTCAACCCGGCCGGTCCCCAGACGACCGACCCCGGCGACGGCTAGGCGGGACCGGGTCGGTGACCGAGCCCAGCACCGGCCCGTCGCCCGTCGGGCATGGGCCCGGCCCGGAGCCCGTCGTCCGACCGGCCGCACCGGGCGACGTGGCGGCCATGCTCGACATCTACCGCCCGGTGGTGCTGGAGACGGCGATCTCGTTCGAGTTCGAGCCGCCGACCGTCGACGAGTTCGCCGGGCGTCTCGCTGCCGTGACCGCCCGCGATCCGTGGTTGGTGGCCGAACTCGGGGGCCGGGTGGCCGGCTACACCTACGCCTCCGACTTCCGGACCCGGCCGGCCTACGGCGCCACCAGGGAGACCACCGTGTACGTGGCCGATTGGGCCCGCGGTCGCAGCGTCGGCACCAGCCTCGTGGGTGAGTTGCTCGCGCTGCTCGCCGGGGCCGGGATCCGGCAGGTGATCGCCGGGATCGCGCTGCCGAACCCGGCGAGCGTCGCCCTCCACGAACGGATGGGGTACCGCTACGTCGGCACGTTCCCCGCCGTCGGGCACAAGTTCGACCGTTGGCACGACCTCGGTTTCTGGCAGCGGCCGCTGGAGCCCGCCGAGCGGGCCGGGGAGCCGCCGGTCAGCTCGGCGTGAAGCGGGGGAGGGCGTTGCCCTCGCCGGTGTCGTCGAACACCACCCGGACCCGCTGGTCGATGGCGACGGTCGCCGGGTCGCAGCCCACGATGTTCGTCATCAGCCGGGGGCCCTCGTCGAGCTCGACGTAGGCAAGCACGTAGGGCGTCGCCTCGCCCCACCGACGACCGGGGCTCTGATGGACCACCGTGTAGCTGTAGACCGAGCCCTCGCCGGATGCGTCGAACCACTCGAGATCGAAGCTCGAGCAGTTGGGGCACAGGGCGCGGGGCCACCAGATCACGGTGTGGCAGGCCGTGCACCGCTGGAGCGTGAGTCGGCCCTCGCCGGTGGCCGCCCAGAACGGCTCGGAGTCGAGGTTCGTCCGTGGGGCCTTGGTGGGCAGGGCCGGAGCAGAGGTCGTCGTCGAGGTCGTCTCGTCGTGCACGGTCATCGCTACAGCTCCCTCGCCATGATCAGGGTCGCGCTTCCCATCCTCGCCGCCAGCGAGCCGCCCGTGCCGTGGGCGAGGGCCAGCTCGCAGTCCGGCACCTGCACCTCGGGGTGCGCTTCGCCCCGGAGTTGCCGGACGGCTTCGAGGATCTTGGTCATGCCGCCCCGGTTGCCGGGGTGGTTCGAGCACAGCCCGCCGCCGTCGGTGTTGAACGGCAGCGTTCCGTGGGGGGCCTGGAGCGCCCCGTCGGCCACGAAGGCGCCGCCCTCGCCCTTGGCGCAGAAGCCGAGGTCTTCGATCGTCTCCAGCACGGTGATGGTGAACGAGTCGTAGATCGACGCGTAGTCGATGTCGGCCGGGCTGATCCCCGCCTCGGTGAACGCGAGCGGTCCCGACCACACCGCACCGGTGTGGGTCAAGTCGATGCGGCCGTTGGCGGTGCCCTTCGGGGCCTCGCCGGCACCGAGGATCGCCACGCAGTGGCGGTCGAGATCGGCGGCCACCTCGGGGCTGACCACCACCACCGCACCGCCCCCGTCGGTGATCACGCAGCAGTCGAGCCGGTGGAGCGGATCGGCGATCACGGGCGATGCGAGCACCTCGTCGATCGTGACCACGTCGCGCAGCATCGCCGTCGGATTGTGCTGGGCGTGGGTGCTGGCGGCGACCTTGATCGCCGCGAGCTGCTCGCTGGTCGTGCCGAACTCGTGCATGTGACGGCGGGCAGCGAGGGCGTAGGCAGCCACCACGGTGCTGCCGTAGAGCGATTCGAAGTCTGCTTCGGGTCCGGCTGCCCGCCCCGCACCTCCCGGTTGGGCGCCCCCGGTGCGGGGCTTGCCGGCGAGGCTGACCAGCGCCACCTGGCACTTCCCGGCCGCGATCGCGGCGGCTGCGTGGTTGACGTGGGCCACATACGACGACCCGCCCATCTCGGTGGAGTCGATGTAGGTCGCCGAGATGCCGAGGTAGTCCATCATCGACAACGTCCCGAACCCGGGCGAGTCGCCGGCGCCGAAGTAGGCGTCGACGTCGCCCATCGCGAGGCCGGCGTCCTCCAGCGCACCCACGCACACCCGGGCGTGGATCTCCATCAGCGACTGGTCGGGGATCTTGCGACCCGGGTGCTCATAGGCACCGGCGATGAACGCCTTGCCGCGGATGCTCACTGGGCCTCCGCGGCGCGGCTGCGCTGGCGGCGGGTCATCATGTTCTCGGCCGCATCGGCCACGAGGCCCGGTATCACACCGGTCAGCTCCGGCGGGTCCCACCGGTCGTCCTTCGACGCGCCGGGGCCGGCCTCCCAGCCTTCCATGCAGTTCACGTTCCCGCCGTTCACCAGGAACACCCGACCGGTGACCTGCCGGGCGGCGGGCTCGTTCGAGCCGAGCCAGACCACCGTGGGGGCCACGTTGTCGGCGTGGCGAGAGTCGAACTCGCCCTCCTCGAACTCCTGCTGACCGAACGGCAGGTTCTCGGTCATCCTCGTTCTCGCCCCCGGTGAGATCGCGTTGACGGTCACCCCGTAGCGGCCGAGCTCGCCCGACGCGATGATCGTGAACGCCGCGATGCCGGCCTTGGCTGCGCCGTAGTTCGTCTGACCGGGGTTGCCGTACAGGCCAGAGGTGCTGCTCGTGTTGATGATCGCCGCCCCCTCGACCGGGTCGTCGGCCTTGAACCGCTCCCGCCAGTAGGCGGCCGCCCACCGCGACGGCGCGAACGTTCCCTTCAGGTGAACCTGGATCACCGCGTCCCACTCGGCCTCGGTCATGTTGGTGAGCATCCTGTCGCGAAGGATGCCGGCGTTGTTGACCACCACGTGCAGCTCGCCGAAGTGCTCGATCGCCTGGTTCACCATCCGCTGGGCGCCCTCCCAGCTCGACACGTCGTCGCCGTTGACGACCGCCTCGCCGCCCATGCCCTCGATCTCCGCCACCACCTGCTGAGCGGGGGAGAGGTCGTCTCCCGATCCGTCGACCTCGCCGCCGAGGTCGTTCACCACCACCTTCGCCCCCTGGCGGGCGAACTCGATCGCGTGGCCTCGGCCGATCCCTCGACCGGCACCGGTGACGATCACCACCTTCCCGTCGCAGATACCCATGATCGTGACCCCCTTCAACTGGCGTTCCTCGGAGCGGTGTTGCGTTCGATGGCGAACCTACTCGCTGACGCTGTCGTGGGGGTAGTGACGACTGGGCCAGCGATCGTCACGAGCGGTGGCGCAGCGCCCGATCAGGTCGTGGTGCGGGCGGCCCGAATGTCGTTGAGGACCCCGGCACCCTGCTCGGCGTTGTCGACGGTGACCACGAACTCCCCGCCGTTGCGCAAGGTGAGCCGAAGACCCTCACCTCGCCGAACGACGACCGCGGCCTTCTTGAACAGCAACCGGCTGCCCCGATAGCCCCACCCGCCGTGATCGCGTGGGTCGACATCGATCGCCTCAGCCGCCGCTATCGCGTCCAGTGCCACCCGACTGCGGGGCCAGGGCAGCCATCCGTAGGAGATGGTGAGCCCATGCCGGTCGACGTTGACCCGAATGGTGGCGAACACGAGCGCAGCAGCCCCGATCAAGAGCGCTCCGAGACCGAGCAAGGTGCCCAGGGCGCCGAACGGCCGAACCGTTGCAGTCAGCAGCACCAGCCCTGTCACCCCGGTGCCGATCGCCGTCCAGATCGGCCAGCGGGCCGACGAACCCGAGTGCCACGAGGCGGTTCGGCTCTCGCCGAGGTCCAACCCGGCGCTCGGCTGGTGGCGTGGTCCGTCGACGGTGGACAGGAGCAGGTCGCGGGTGAGCCAACCGCTCGCTGCCGCGCCGAGTAGGGCAGCGCTCAGCGACACGAGCAACCAGCCGAATCCGGGGGCGTCGACGTCGGTCCACGAGCGCTCACCGTTGTTGGCAAGGAGCGTCGACGTCGTTGCCACGGCCAGAATCGGGGCCACCGCGCCGGCGATCACGGCTGCGGTGGCGTTCGCGATCCCCCGCGTCAACGGCCGGACGGCGCCCACGACGAAACCGAGGGAGCAGATCGTGGCGAACGCTGCCTGCAGCCCGAGATAGCGATCGAGCGATGCCGGGTTCTTCGGTCGACCCGCGGCGTCCCAGCTGATGTTGAGCGGATCGGGCAGCGGACCGGACCAGGCCACAATGGGTCCGACGATCAGCGCAGCGGTGAGGGCAGGTCCCCCGATGCCGAGGAGCAGCCGCTTGGCGAGGTCGACCCGGCGGGGTGGATCGGTGGGCCGCGAGCTGGAAGTCGTCGATTCGATGGGCGTCGGGTCGGTCATCACAGATACTCCCGGATCAGGGTGAGGACGTCGGACTCGCCGAGGTCGTGCTTGCGGGCCTCGGCGGCGAGTTGGCCGGCCAGCTCCCGGAGGCGGTTGGTGGTGGGGGCCTCGTCGGCGACCGTCACGCCCCGACCTCGCCGCATGTCGAGGATCGCCTCGTCGCGGAGGGTGCCGTAGGCCCGCAACACGGTGTGCATGTTGACGTCGAGCGAGTCGGCGAGCTGGCGGGCGGGCGGGAGCCGGTCGCCAGCGCTGAGCTCGCCGTCGGTGATCGCGCGCCGGATCTGGGCCACGATCTGTTCGTAGAGCGGCACCTTGGCCGAGTGGTCGATCGTGAAGAGCATTGTTCTACATCATATAGAACAATGCCACACAGAACAATGCCACACAGAACAAGATCAGAGAGAACACGATCTAGAACGATGCTCCCCGGAGCGAGGTCACGCGCTCACCGGACAGTGTCGGGCTCGCAGCACCACGTCGGCGGCGTGGTGGGTGTCGGCGGCGGTTCCTGGCTCGCGGTCCCGCCGCTCGTTCACCTCGATCCGCCAGTCAGCCCGGCGGCGGAGCTCGACGACGACGTCGTCGACCCGCAGGCTGCTGTCGGGATCGAACGGGCGGCTGTGGCGGGCGGTGTCGATCGGATGCCGGAGCGCCTCGAGGTCGTGGCCGACCACGAGGAGGGTGCCACCGGGGGCCACGGCGTCGACCAGGTTGTGGACCGCTCGATCGTCGGGTGTGCGGGGGATTGCGGGGAAGTGGAGGCTGACGAGGTCGAACGTCTCGCCGCGGAACGGGTCCCGGTCGTTGACGTCGGCCCGGAGGCAACGAACGGGGACCTGCTCGGCCTCGGCGACCGCAGCGACCCGGTCGAGCGCGTGCTGGGCGATGTCGGCCGCGGTGACCTGCCATCCCCGCTCGGCCAGCCAGAGGGCGTCGGCCCCGTCGCCGGCTCCCACGTCGAGCGCCCGGGCCGGCTCGAGTCCGGTGACCTCGGTGACGAGGGTCCGGTTCGGGTTGCCGCTCCAGATCGGCTCGCCGCTGTACCGGTGCTCCCAGTCGACCGCGGCGGGGGCCGGGCGGGTCGCGGCCTCGATGTCGTCGTCGGCGAGGCTGGCGCTGATCGTCCCGCCCACCCAGCTGCCGCTCGCTGCCGCGTGGAGGACCTGCTGGCTGGGATCGGCGACGTTGCCGGCCGCGTAGACCCCGGGAACCGACGTCTCGCCGGTCGGCGTGGTCACCACGATCTCGCCGAGCCCGCTCGGATGGGTGGCGAGCTCGAGTCCGAGCGAGGCGCAGGCGTCGACGCGCGGGCGGAATCGGGGACTGATCACGACCGCGTCGGCGGGGATCGGTGGAGCGTCGCGCAGCTCCACCGACAGACCGTCGCCATCGGGCCAGGGGTGGACCCGGTCGACCCGTGCATCGATCATCGGTATGCCGCTGGACCGGAGGGCGTCGAGCTGATCGTGGTCGACGTCGGTCGGGTCGTGAACCACGAGTGTGAGGCTGTTGGTCAGCTGGCGGAACAACCCAGCGGGGTGAAGGCCCATCGGGTGGGTGATGATCTGCACGACCCGGCGACCGCGGACCTCGTAGCCATGGCAGAACGGGCAGTGGATGACGTCGTTCCCCCAACGCGACTCGAGGCCCTCGATGGCGGGGAGCTCGTCGACGACGCCCGTCGCAACGACAACCCGCCGAGCGACCAACGAGTGGCCGCCGGTGAGGGAGACGCGGAAACAGCCATGGGCCCCGGTCACCTCCGTCGCTCGTCCGGTGAGCACCTCGGCGCCGTACCGACGGACCTCGGTGCGGGCGATCTCGGCGAACGCACCGGGCGGGACGCTCTCGCGGCCGAGGTAGCCGTGCATCGTCGGCGCCGGCGCGTTCCGTGGCTCGCCGGCGTCGACGACGATCACCGACCGTCGCTGTCGGGCGAGTTGGAGGGCGGCGGCGAGGCCGGCGGCCGATCCACCGATGACGGCGACATCGCAGTGTCGTTCGACGGTTCGATTCGCTGTGGTGCTCATGTCGTCGACGGTAGGTGGTATCGCTGATCCCGCAAACTACCATGCAGTATTCGCAAGAGCGCCGGTTGTCATGCGAAGGGGCCGGCCGCTCGATCGACGAGGTTGGTCGCGATGCACGAGATCGAACAGGTTGTCCGCACGAGGCTCCGGAGCCTGCGCAGGACGCTCGGGCTGTCGCTCGACGACGTGGCGTCGCGTACGAACCTGAGCGCCTCGACGATCAGTCGGATCGAGACCGGGAACCGTACGATCGGCCTCGACGTGCTGGTTCCGCTGGCCAGGGCGCTCCAGGTCGATCTCGACGCCCTGCTCGACGTCCACAGCGACGACGACATCGTGATCCGGCCTGTCCCGTCCCCGGCGGCAGCGGGTGTCACGACCTGGATGCTGAGCCGCCCCACCGGCAACACGATTGCGCTGAAGATGCGGCTCGAACCGACCGCCGGACCGCCCGAGCAGCAGGTTCACCCCGGCCACGACTGGTTCGTGGTGATCGAGGGGCGTGCCAGGTTGCTGCTCGGTGACCGGGAACTGATCGTCGAGACCGGCGAAGCGGCGGAGTTCGCCACGATGACCCCACACGCGGTGGCCGCCATCGACGAGCCGGTCGAGCTGATCATGATCTTCGATCGCGACGGCCAGCGGGCCCACGTCCACCGCGAATCCGGGTGAGCGATGCGTGTGTGCTACCCGATCACCTCGTGCGGGTAGTGGACCATGCACACCTCACACCACAGCTCCGTGTGCTCGGCCGGTTTGCGGGTCTCCTCGGACTCCCACGAGGCGGGGGACACGTAGATCCGGCGCACGTGGGTCAGGGGCTCGTCGTCTCGGCCACAGCTCTGGCAGTCGTCGCTCTCCGGAGGTGAAGGCGCTGCGGGTGACGTCTCGGTGTTCACCCACCGATAGTGGCAGCCGTCGGCTCCGCTGTCACACCCCCCGTTCGGCTGTCACCACCCCCGTTTGTCGTTGCGGCCCGTTTGGCTGTCACACCCCCGTTCTATGGTCGATTCATGGTCGCACCCACGATCAGGTCGGAAGCGAGACGGCAGTCGGTAGCCTGCAACAGCGGCTCGTCACGGGCGCCGCCTGCTCGCGCAGCGACCTGCGTCGATCGGCCCCGCCCGGCGAGTCAGCGAACACGAAGACCCTGCCCCTGACCGTCGGGGGCCCCGCTGCGGCGGGTCCACAGGGAGGTAGCGCCCACCGATGCGGGCTTATGAACTGATGATCATCTTCAAGGCCGACACCGACGAGTCGTCGATCCAGACCTTCGTCAACCGGTTGGAGAAGATGGCGAACGATGCCGAGGGCACGCTCGAGAAGCTCGACAAGTGGGGCGTCCGTCGCTTCGCCTACGAGATCGACAAGACCCGCGAGGGGTTCTACGTCGTCCTCGAGTTCCTCGCTCCCAACGCGCTGAACGAGATCGATCGCACCCTGCGCCTCGCGGACGAGGTCGTCCGCCACAAGTTCCTCCGCCTGCCGCTCGACGAGGCACACCGTCGGGGCCTGGCAGGCGCCACCGCATAGGGAGGTCCCAGGTGGCAATCGACAACAACGTGACCATCACCGGGAACGCGACGCGCGAACCCGAGCTCCGGTTCACCCCGTCCGGTCAGGCCGTCGCCAACTTCGGCGTCGCCGTGAACCGGCGCTGGCAGAACCGCCAGACCCAGGAGTGGGAGGAGGCCGTGTCGTTCTTCGACATCACGGCCTGGGCCCAACTGGCCGAGAACGTCGCCGAGACCGTCGGCAAGGGCACCCGTGTGACGGTGACCGGCCGGCTCGATCAGCGGTCGTGGGAGAACCAGGAGGGCGAGAAGCGCTCGAAGGTGGAGATCGTGGCCGACGACGTCGCGATCAGCCTCCGCTGGGCCACCGCCGAGGTCCGACGGAACGAGCGACCGGAGAATGCCGGTGGCGGCTACAACGGCGGCGGCGCCCCCGCACGCCAGGGCGGCGGCGGTCAGAACAACGCGCCGGCCTACAACCCCGACGAGGAGCCCTTTTAAGTCATGGCCAAAGGCAGCACACGCAAGCGCAGCAAGCCGAAGGACAACGGCCGCAAGCCCAAGAAGAAGATCAGCCCCCTGGCGACCGAGAACGTCGAGTACATCGACTACAAGGACGTCGAGCTGTTGAAGCGCTTCATGTCCGATCGGGCGAAGATCAGGTCACGCCGGGTGTCGGGCAACGACTCCCAGCAGCAACGGGAAGTCGCCCGGGCGATCAAGAACGCTCGGGAGATGGGCCTCCTCGCCTACACGAGCCGGGTCACCACCCAGCGTCGCGGCGCTGGTGGTGGCGGACGGGGCGGTCGGGATGATCGACCACCGCGTTCCGACAGCGACCGGGGCCCGTCGAGCGATGGTTCGTCGGATGAGCGGTCGGATGGGCCACCAGCCCCGCCGACCGGCAACACCGAAGAGACGGCGGACGCCTGATGCGAGTCGTACTCCACGAAGCGATCGATGGCCTCGGCAACCGGGGCGACATCGTCGACGTCTCGGACGGGTTCGCCCGCAACCTCCTGATCCCCAAGGGTCAGGCCCAGCAGGCGAGCCCCGGTGTCGAAGCGCAGGCCGCAGCGATGAAGAAGTCCTGGCAGGCCCGCAACGCCAAGGAGCGGGAGGCGGCCGAGGAGGTGGCGAAGATCCTGGTGGCCAGGACCGTCGAGATCTCCGCTCGGGCCGGCGTCGAGGGCAAGCTCTTCGGCTCGGTCACCTCGAGCGACGTCGCCGATGCGATCCAGGTGCAGGTCGGGGTCGAGCTCGACCGGCGCATGATCGAGCTCGACGAGCCGATCCGGTCCACCGGCATGCATGCCGTCACCGTCAAGCCGCACAACGAGGTGCAGTTCCCGGTGAGCATCTCGGTGGTCGAAGCCTGAGCACACCTGGCGCTCACGGCCGGTGACTCGGGCGTTGTGGATAGGTGGGAAATGCTGTGGACGTCGCGCCCCCACTTATCCAGAGAGTTTTCCACAGGGCTTGGATCGCTGGGCTGACCACCGCGGACTCGTTGGCGACCCACAGCTCATCCACGGTCGGATCCACAGAATCACGGCGGTAATTCACAAGTTGCAGGTCTAGTGATTCACAGGTGTCCGCAGGGAGGATTGGCTGCATGGCAGACGGTACCCGACCAGGCCCACCCGCTCGGGTCCCACCGAACAACCTGCGGGCCGAGGAGTCGGTGCTGGGCGCCATGCTGCTCAGCCGGGAAGCCATCGCCGAGGTGGTCGAGATCCTCGACCCCGACCACTTCTACAAGCCGGCCCACGGGCACCTCTACGATGCGATTCTCAGCCTCTACAGCGGGGGCGAGCCGGTCGATGCCGTCACCGTCGCCGACGAGCTGAAACGGGCCGGGCTGCTCGAGGAGGTGGGCGGTCCAGCGGTGCTGCTCGACTTCCAGGCCACCACGCCAGCCATCAGCAACGCGGCCCACTACGCGAAGATCGTCGAGGAGCACGCGCTGCTCCGCCGGATGATCACCGTCTCGAACGAGATCGCCGAGACGGCCTACAGCGTTCCCGACGATGTGACCAAGGCGGTCGACGACGCCGAGTCGCGCATGTTCGACGTCGCCCAACGGCGGGTGGCCAACACGATGGCCCCGATCAAGGATCTGCTCCCGGCGAACCTCGACCGGATCGAGATGCTGTACGACCGGGGTGAGGCGATCACCGGTCTCAGCACGGGCTACCTCGATCTCGACGAGAAGCTCGCCGGACTCCAACCGAGCGCCCTCTACGTCGTGGGGGCCAGGCCCGCGATGGGGAAGACGGCGTTCGCCCTCGGTCTGGCCGCCAATTCCGCCATGAAGGACCAGCGGCCCGTGCTGATCTTCACGCTGGAGATGAGCCAGCTCGAGCTGTCGCAACGGCTGCTGTGCTCCGATGCGCTCGTCGACGCGGGCCGGGTGAAGACCGGGCGGCTCGAGGAAGGCGAGTGGACCCGGATCACCCACGCCGTCGGCCGCCTGGCCGAGGCCCCGATCTACATCGACGACAACCCCCACACGTCGGTCATGGACATCCGAGCCAAGGCCCGCCGGCTCAAGAGCCGGGAGGGCGATCTCGGCATGGTGGTCGTCGACTACATCCAGCTCATGACCGGCCGGTCGAATGCCGAGAGCCGACAGGTCGAGGTGTCGGAGATCAGTCGGAACCTCAAGATCCTCGCCCGTGAGCTCGACGCCCCCGTCGTCGCGCTCGCCCAGCTCAACCGCGGCCTGGAGCAGCGAACCGACAAGCGACCGATGCTGAGCGATCTGCGGGAATCAGGCAGCTTGGAACAGGATGCAGACGTCGTTCTGTTTCTGTACCGGGATGAGGTCTACGACGACGCCTCGCCAGACAAGGGTGTCGCCGAGGTGATCATCGCCAAGCACCGGAACGGCCCCACCGGGAAGGCCCGGCTCGCGTTCCGTGGGCAGTACACGCGCTTCGACAACATGGCCCGGACCCTGCCGCCCGGCGGCGGGCCCGGCCCGTCGAGCGGGCCGGTCGACGAGTTCTGACCGTAGGCCCGAGACCGACAGTGCTGGCGGGTCCAGCGAGCCCGCCCGTCAGGTGAGGATGGTGGCCAGCGCCCACACCGCAGCGACCCCGCCGATCGTGATCTGGATCATCGAACGACCGAACGGCGCCTTGATCACCTCGCCGTCGGGACCGTCGGTTCGAGGCCGCAGCAATGCCAACGCGTTGCCCACCACGAGCGCCCCACCGATCGCGAGCGTCAAGTAGGCGAGGAAGTCGTCGCCGAGCATCGCTCCTCACTCCTCCGAATCCAAAACCTGCGCTCAAGATTTTCGAGGCTGTTGACGATGCTACTGAGACCGGTGATCATCACCCTCACCGGCTCAAAACGGTAGTAGCGGGAGCTGCCACTCCTCCACACGCATCGCCACCGACAGCGTCGTCGGGAAACCGATGGCGGTGTCGGCGCCCTGGTGGCTCCCGCTCTGCCGTGCTCAGACGAACGGTGAGCATGGCTCCCGTCGTGATGGCCCAGCTCCGGCTCGTCGTCCCTCATCGACACAGCGCCGTCGGGTCGCTACCGGATCTCGCCGAGCAGGCGACCGTGGCCGGCGATCAGCACATCCTCGGCCAGCGGCAACCAGAAGAAGTCGAAGCGCGTCGGCTCGGCGAGGCCGTCGTGCTTCTCGTGGCTCGACCACACCGCTGGAACCGGGCTGTCGACCGCCAGCTGGAAGAAGGCGCGATCGTGGAGCTCGTCACGTCCGAACGGCGAGAAGTCGAACAGCTCTCGGCCGAGGGCGGCGACGAGCCGTGAGCCCGTGAGCCCAGTCTCCTCGTACGCCTCTCGCAGAGCCGCCTGCTCATCCGACTCGTTGGGCTTCACCGTGCCCGCCGGGACCTGTATGCCGGCCTCTGGTGAGTCGGGATGGCGAAACACGGCGAGCCGCCCGTCGACCACGACGTAGAGGAGGACCTTGCGTATCGTCGTCACGTCGCCCACGATCGTAGGCGCTGGGCCGGACCGACTTTGGGCGTCGTCGGTGATCGATCGTAGGTTGGTTGGCCGTGACCGACGACGACCACGACCTCATTCCGGCCGCCACCGTTGTGCTCCTCCGCGACGGTACCGACGGCCTCGAAGCCCTCATGCTGCGACGAAACTCGAAGATCGCGTTCGGCGGGATGTGGGTCTTCCCCGGCGGTCGGGTCGACGACCACGAGCTCGATCCCGACGATCACCTCGGCTCCGCCCGGGTCGCCGCGGTGCGGGAGGTGGAGGAGGAAACCGGCCTCGTCGTCGCCGGTGACGCCCTCGAGACCTGGTCGTACTGGATCCCGCCCACCCACTCCTCGATCGGTCCGAACCGCAAGCTCCAGCGCCGGTTCTCCACCTGGTTCTTCGTGGCCGAGGCGCCCTCCGGCGAGATCGAGGTCGACGGTGGCGAGATCCACGAGCATCAGTGGCTGACCCCGACCGACGCCATCGCCAAGCGCCAGGCCGGCGAGATCGAGCTGGTGCCTCCCACGTGGGTGACGTTGTACCAGTTGAGCGGGCATGCCGCCGTCGCCGACGCGATCGGCTGGGCCGCCGCCAACGAGCCCGACGAGTTCCGGACCCGCCCGATCCGCACCGACCCGATGACCCTGACCTGGGCCGGCGACGTCGCCTACGCCAACGGTGGGCTCGACGGTGCCGACGTCAGCGGACCTCGCCATCGGCTGGTGATGAACGCCGATGGCTGGTCCTACGAGCGGACGGCCTGACCCGACTCGACCTCACCGGCCCGACCTGTCGGGCCATCCGGGTCGTGGCTCGGCCGAGCTCGGGGAGCGTCGTGACGGTGACTGGGTTCCTCTGCCCGCAGCGATGCCCCGGCAACATCCACTGCCTGTCGTAGGCTGGGAGCCCCCGCCGCCCCCGCCCGCCGGGACCCCGTGATCCCGGCGCGCCCTACGACACACGAGGGTCTGATTCCCGTGAAGCGTCGCACCCAGCTCGAGACCGATCTCGACGCCTACGCCACCAGTCACGACTGGCCGGCACTGTTCGCCCGCCACGGCGCCGATCAGGCAGCCGTGATGGCGCAGCTCCGAACACTGCTCGGCGCCCTCCCGGCGAGGCGACGGGTGCGAGCACTGGAGCTCGCCCTGCTCCTCGAAGCCCACCTCGACCGGTCACCAGCGGACGAGCGCGCGGTGAGCGAAGCCATCGTCGAGTCGCTCCGCACCGACTACCACCACGCCTTCCGGGTGGCTGGCGGGGCGCGACCAGCGGGGACGGCCAAACCGGTGCTGATCACCACCTCACCCGGTTCGGGCGGTCCGCTGCTCCAGCGCATGGTGGCCGACCTGACCGGCTTCCCCACGTTGGCCGCTTCCACGGTCGCCGATCTCGACCCCGACAGCGTCGCCGGGCCGGCGCTCATCCACGTCCACGCCCCGAACGACCGGCAGGCCCGGAAGTTCGTGGCCGCCACCGACGCCGAGGTGATCACCGTCGCCCGTCATCCGTTCGACGTGCTGCTCTCGGCGGCGCACGCCAGCCACCTCGAGCACACCGCGCTCGACTGGCTCGACGGCGCCGTCATCCCATCCCCCGAGGCGCTCCGGGGTGCGTCCCCCACCAGCGAGCAGTTCCTCACGTGGGCGACCGACAAGGGTGCAGCCCGGTTGCTCGACATCACCCGCCGGTGGTGGCGCGACGGCACCACGCACCGGGTCCGCTACGAGGATCTGATCGCCGATCCGCCGGGTGCGATCGGCAAGCTCCTCGCCGGGCTCGGCATCGCCCCGGATCTGGCCGAGACCCACGCCGATCACCTCCGGGCGCTCGCCGGCGGCGAGCAGGGCGACCCCCACCGGTGGCGAAACGTCCCGAACGGCTGGCGCGACCTGCTTCCGGTCGAAACAGCGACCCGGGTCCACCGGGCCCACCGTCGGGCGTTCCTCGACCTCGACTACACGTTGCTCGCCGCCGACCCGCTCCTCGACGAGATCACCGCCGCCAGCAACTGGCGGGCACTGACGAGCTGATCACGTGCCGGTAAGACCCTCAAGCAGACGGCGGCTGGGGCGGACTCGGAGAAGTCGCGGTCTCGGCTGCGGCTTCGGCTTCGGTCTCCGGGTCAGGGCTGGCGCCGGTCTCGGCCTCGCCCGCCCGATCCGGGAGCGGGGGTGGTCCCGGGCTCGGCACGACACCGACCACCATGGCCACGCACTTGTCGCCGCGGTGGTCGGCCAGGCCGTCGCCCTCCACCGTCCAGGTCGTCTCGTCGACCTCGCGACCGACGCTCAACCGCAGTATCTGCCACCCGTCGAGGAGGACCTTCAGGTCGTCGCGATCGTAGATCCGCTCCAGCTCGGTCACCGCCGACGGTCCGTACGGGGTGGTGAGCACGAGCCGTCCGCCCGGCGCGGTGATCTCCCGGACGATCTTCATCGCCGCGAGATCGGCCGACGCGTTCTCGCTGGTCCCATCGGCGTAGTGCCCGATCCCGAGGTGCTCGATCGTGGACAGCAGGATCACCGCGTCGAACGGCTCGTCGGGCTCGAAGGTCTCCAGCGGGCCCTCGTAGACCGTGAGGTTCGGATGCTCGAACGGGTAACCGCGGGGCTCGATCACGGTCACCTCGTGGCCGAGGGAGGCGAGGGCGAGCCCGAGCGTGCTCTCCCCACCGCCAACGTCGAGGATGCGCGACCCGATCCGCAGATCCGAGATCGCGGCGAACACGAACGGCTGCTCGATGATCCGCTCGTTGACGAGGCGGACCGACGCACCACCGTGACGCCACTCCACGAGATACGGGTGGTTGATGAACAGCCCGGCATCCGACAGGGGACCGTTCCAGGCCGACGTCCAGTTGAGGAACGCCGCAGCCTCACCGTCGATCTCGGCGAGCCGGGCGCCGGTCAGGTTCCCGAGCCGCGACGACTCGGCGCGCATGGCCGCCATGTCCTCCCGCACCGTCGTGAGCTCGTTGCGCAGAGCCTCAACATCCGCTTCGAGCGCCCGGCTCGACGCGGCCGCCACCGCCAACTGATCGGCGACGCCGCTCTGCGACGCAGCGATCGACTTCCGGAGCACCTTGGTGGATTCCTCGGAGCTGTCGAGCCGGTCCACGATCTCGTTCTTGACCGAGTGGAGCATCTCCTCGAAGTGGACGCGGTAGTTCGTCACGCTTCGGCGGATTGGCGCCTTAACCGGGTCGAGAAGCAGGTCGAAAAGGGCCATGACGCCATCATGTCGGGCCCGACGGCGCTTTCCACATGGGTACCGCGGTGACCGGCGCTGCCACCATTGGCCTGGCCCTCACGGGTAGAGTCGCGTGGTGACCGCCATACGCGATCGAGAGCTCCCGCCGCTCCTCGAGAACGGCAATCGGCCCGCAGATCTGCCATCGCGACTGCGCGACATCTGGTCCTACCGGGAGCTGCTTGCGAACCTCGTGCGCCGCGAGCTGAAGGTCCGCTACAAGGACAGCGTCCTCGGTTTCCTGTGGACGCTGCTCAACCCGCTGTTGTACCTCGTGGTCTTCAGCGTCGTCTTCAGCGTGATCCTCCGCAACAGCGTCCCCCGCTACGGTCTGCTGCTCCTCTCGGGCCTGCTGGCCTACAACCTGTTCTCGATCGGGCTCGGTGCCGCCACCACATCGATCACCGGGAACGGACCGCTCGTGCAGAAGGTGTGGTTCCCCCGCGAGATCCTGCCGCTCGCTGCGATCGGCGCCAACCTGGTCACGTTCTGCTTCCAGCTCGTGATCCTGGGGGCGGGTCTCGCCGCGTTCCGACAGTCGCCGGAATGGGGGATGTTGTGGCTCGTGATCCCGGCGCTCGTGGTGACGCTCATGATCGCCACCGGCCTGGGTCTCCTCCTGTCGGCCCTCAACGTCCACTTCCGCGATGTGCAGCACTTCCTGGAGCTCGGCCTGCTGACGTGGTTCTGGTTCACCCCGATCGTGTACGTGTACGAGTTCGTGGGCGAAGCCCTGATCGACAAGTGGGGCCCAGGGGCCGAGCGGCTCGCCATGCTCAATCCGATGACGCCCGTGGTCACCGTCTTCCAGCGGGTGGTCTACAACCCCACGAACTTCAGCCCGGAGGAGCAGGCCGACTTCGCGCTCCTCCTCCGGCCCACGTCCTGGTATCTCCAGAACCTCGCGATCTCCGCCGTGTTCGGCATCGTCTTCCTCTACGCCGGGTTCAAGGTGTTCACCCGTCTCGAAGCCGACCTGGGGGAGGAGCTGTGACCACCGTCGCCGGTGGGCGACCCGGAAGCCCCTCGGTCACGATCGAGGTGGCGGGAGTCACCAAGACGTTCCGGAAGCACTCCGAGCCGGCGAAGACACTCAAGGAGCGGCTCCTCACGCTGCGGGGGTCGACCGTCGAGGACTTCCACGCCCTCCGCAACGTCGACTTCGAGGTGCGGGCGGGGGAGACGTTCGGCATCCTCGGCCACAACGGTTCGGGGAAGAGCACCCTCCTGAAGTGCATCGCGGGCACGATCCGTCCGACGGAGGGCGTCGTGCGGGTCCGGGGTCGGCTGTCGGCCCTGCTGGAGCTGGGCGCCGGGTTCCACCCCGATCTGACCGGGAGGGAGAACGTCTACCTGAACGGCTCGATCCTCGGGTTCTCCAAGACCGGGATCGACCGCATCTTCGACGAGATCGTCGACTTCGCCGGTCTCGAGGACTTCATCGACACCCAGGTGAAGCACTACAGCTCCGGGATGTACGCCCGGCTCGGCTTCGCCGTGGCGGTCAACCTCGACCCCGACGTGCTGTTGATCGACGAGGTCCTCGCCGTCGGCGACGAGGCCTTCCAGCGCAAGTGCCTCAACCGGGTTCGGGGCTTCCAGACCGAGGGTCGGACGATCTGCCTCGTCACCCACTCGCCAGAACAGGTCCGCGACCTCTGCCACACCGCGCTCGTGCTCGACCACGGCAACCCCATCCACCTCGGCGACGTGCACGAAGCCGTCTCCGTCTACCGGCGATCGATCGGTGAGGCCGACCTCGTCCTCGACGCCGACGGCAACGAGACCGTCAGGAGGATCGCCGAGTCACCGGTGAGGATCCTTCAGGCGACGGTCGAGCCGCCGGCACCCGGTCGGGAGGAGTTCCGCCTCGGTGATCGGCTCACGATCAGCCTGCGGGTCGCCGTCGAGCGACCGGCCCCGGTCCGGGCCCACCTGTGGATCCACCGCAACGACGGCCTGCTCCTGGTCGACGTGTCGAGCTACGCCCTCGTCGGCGACGATCCGACGGTGAGCCCCGGCGAAGGACGGGTCGAGTTCACGATCGACGACGTCCCCTTCGCCGACGGTGACTACATCGTCACCGTCGCCCTGCAGGCACCGACCGACGCGAGCGACTACGACCGGACGCCACCGGAGCTGGGCTTCGGCGTCCACACCGGTCGGAGCCTCGCCGGTCCGTTGGCGATCGACGTCGCCTTCGACACCGACCTCGCCGAGTCCCCGGTGCAGCTCCGCACGTGACCCTGGTCGATGCGGCCCACCCGGCCGCTGATCAGTCCGTGGGTTTGTCGCTCGCCCGGATCGTGATCCCGTACGACGTCGACACGTGGCCCTCGAGCAGCAGCTTCAGGTGGGTGTCGCCCTCGTAGGGCGGGTGGTCGACGTGGCGGTCGGCCGGCAGCGAGCCCAACTCGAAGGTCATGTCCACGAGGTGACCGTCGGCGATCAGCCCATGGGCGAGCTCCTCGAGGTCGCTCCTGCGGTAGATCACCGTCTGACCGCTGGTGAGGGTCGCCTCGCCCGCCGAGCAGTTGAGCTCGGTCGTGTGCACCGCGACACCGCCCGGCTTGAGGCACCGCATCGCCCGCCTGACGAACAGCGCACCGTTGTCGAGCGTGCCCAGGTGCTCGAAGGCGCAGGCCGACCACAGGAAGTCGAAGTCGCGGAGGTCGTCGGGAAGGTCGTTCATGTCCACGACCCGGAACGTGCAGTTCTCCCGGAAGCGGTCGTCGGGGCACAGGCCCCGCAGGTTCAACGAGTCGATGTCCGACGCGTGCTGATGGGCGTCGATCCAACCGCTCGCCCGCGCCCGGGGCGTGTCGATGTCGGTCGCGACGATCGTCGCTCCGTGCATGGCGAACAGGCTGGGAAGCGGTTCACGGCCAACCGCGAACCCGAGGCCCCGCATGCCCGGTTCGAGCATGCCGGCGGTGTGGAGCGCATGGGCGATGTAGCTGAACTCCCAGATCTTCCGATGGAGCCGGTTCGGGTCCTCGCCCATCGCCACCGCCCAACGACGGAACGTCGGCGACTCCAGCTCCTCCTGGGTGCACGGTCGGGACGGCGTCACGGTCGGGCGCCGCCGACCTCGGCTGGAGCCGGGGCTCACACCGGCGTCGGACGGCGTTCCGGAGGCGTGGTCAGTGCTCGAGCGCACGATTGCTCGCCACCAGCATGGCGAACTCGTCGTTGGCCGCCTCGGCGAGATCGCGATAGGTGCGGACAGCTACGAGGTCTCCCATCCGGTCGACCGTGGCCACGTGCTCGAAGTCGTCGGCGATCTGCTCGTAGAGCCCCACGGGGTCGTCGTAGCGGCCAGGGGTGAACTCCAGCAGGAGGCGTAGGTTCTCCCTGTTCCGCCTCACGATGTCGCCCATGCCGGCGTAGGCGACGTCCTCGGACCCCTCGATGTCGAGCTTGACGACGTCGACCCGGTCGAGGCCCCGCTCGGCGGTGAACTCGTCGAGCGTGACCGCCTGGAGGGTCACGATCTCCTCGATCGGCTCCTCGGTGGTCTCGTCGGGCTCGGCGAGGAACGCGCTCCCGAGGAGGTGTTCGACCAGGCGAAGCTCGACCTTCGTCCGCCGGTCGCTGATGGCGCAGTTGGTGAGCGTTGACCGGTCAGCCAGCCCGGCGACCCGCAGCGACTTCGTGAGGAGCGTGGTGAGGTGGGGGTTCGCCTCGATGAGGTGGATCGAGCCACCCTGGGCGGCCTCGATGACCGTTCCTGCGATCACCCCGAAGTAGCCGAGGTTGGCGCCGACGTCGAGCAGGCAGTCGCCAGGCTCCAGCAGACGGAGGAAGGCGCGGGTGGTGTCCGGTTCCCAGATGCCGTCGAGAATGATCGCCGGCGCGACCGAGACGTCCCGGGAGTCGACGTAGATCTTCTGCCCGGTGAAGAGTCGGGTGAGGACCTGATGGTCGCCGACGTAGACCGCCTGGCCGTTCCTGAGGACCTCGAGCTGGGACAGGCCCTGCGTCGACTTGTCTCGAAGGTCGAGGAGTATGTCGTCGCTCATTGGTCAACCACGATTCACGTTCGATCGGAAGAGGGCGCTCACCAGCGCCT
This sequence comes from Acidimicrobiales bacterium, assembly GCA_965216205.1. Taxonomy (GTDB): domain Bacteria; phylum Actinomycetota; class Acidimicrobiia; order Acidimicrobiales; family SZUA-35; genus CADEDH01. The sequence goes on from OZ244139.1 coordinate 5,574,477, forward strand.
TCGCGACCACCTCGTAGGAGTTGTCGTTGGCGTAGTGTACGGCGGCGCGCGACAGCCGTCGTCGGCGGTCGTCGTCGCCGAGCAGCTCGCCGAGCAGCGCCGTCAGCTCGTCCGTCGTCGCCAACGGCGGGAGCTTCACCACGGCATCGTCCGGGAGATCCCCGCCGGGTCCGACGGTGCTGACCAGCGTCGGCGAACCCGCTGCGATCAGCTCGGAGATCTCGTAGGCGACCTTGTCGCGACCGAACCGACCGAGGTGGAGCACCAGGGTCGATTCCCCTGCCAGACGAGCGACCTCGCGGTCGCTGACGTGGCCGATCACGTCGATCCTGTCACCGATGCCGAGACCCTCAGCCTGGTCGAGGACCGCGGTGGTGGTCGGCCCGTCGATGGAACCCACGAGGCGGAGCATGCCCCGCTCGATGGTCGGCACCAGATGCGACCAGGCGACGAGCAGGCCCTCGACGTCGGTCGGGGACCGGACCTCGCCGAACGCCGTGACGATCACGCGCGGTGGACCGTCCTGCGAGGTCTTCGAGGTGGCCGGCGCGTCCGGTCGATCGGCAGGTCCTGGCGGGCACGGGTAGTTCGACACCACCTCCACCGGCATCCCCGTGTCGAGCTCGGCCAGCGTGGCGAGCTGTGGCCAATGGGTGAACACGGCGTCGGCCCGTCGGGCGGCGTCGGCCAGGAGGGCGACGCCGAACCGCTCCGAGGTCTCGGGTGGGATCGTCGACAGCTCCTCGACCTCGGGCCGGTAGCGACCCGGGTAGGTCGTGGCCACCAGCTCGCCGACCGACAGGGCGGGCAGCGAGTCCGGCTCCTCGTTGAACATCGCGTTGTACACCGCGGTGAGGTTCGCAGTGTGCAACAACAGGCAGCCGCCATGGGCGAGGAGCGCCTGGAGACCGGGGATGTCGCGCCGGTCGTTGTCGGTGATCACCAGCACCCGGTCGAACGCGGCGCCGCCAGCCACCATCGCCTCGAACCGGCTTGCCGGCGCAACCGTCACGCCGTCCGGGGCATCGAGCGAGCTCGGCGCAGCGCCGACGAAGACGGTCACGTCGACGTGGGCGCTGAGTGCCTCGGCCATCCGGTAGGTGTATCTGGCGCTCGACGTCGGCAGCGAGGGGAGGGGGGCGAACAGCGCGAGCCGCGGCTTCGGCGCCTGGCCATCGGGCCCGACCCGTCGCTGGGCGACGATCTCCACCAGTTCGTCGATGACCACCGCTGCTCGCTCGGCAGCGAGCTCCCAGGTGAAGGGGGGCACGGCCTGTTGGCGGAGCGCATCGCGGAAGTCCGAATCGGTGACACCACGCTGGATCGCCTCGGCGATGGCCGCCGGATCCATGGGGTCGAAGCGGGCGGCATCTATGGGCTGCACCTCCTTCAACGAGGCGGCGTCGGCGCAGAGCACCGGGGCCCCGCAGTGCATCGCCTCGAGCGCCGGCAACCCGAACCCCTCGTAGTACGACGGGAACACCACGAGGTGGGCGCCCTGATAGAGGCGGCACAGCGTCTCGTCGGACGTGTAGCCGGTGACGACGAACTCGGTCTCGGTCAACCCGGCCTCGGTCGCGAGCTCGCCGACCAGGACGCGGTCGGAATCGCTGAGGCGGCACGCGAGCACGAGCTGATGGCGGCGCCGCATCGAGGCCGGGAGCAGCCCGTAGGCCTCGATCGTGCGCTCGATGTTCTTGCGGGGATCGATCCCCGTCGGGAACAGGATGTAGTCGGGCTCGAGACCGGGGATCACCTGGTCGCTCACGAGCGATTCACCAGCAGCACGGTGGCCGGCCGCCGGCCGCCGGAAGCGGGCGTCGGCCCCGGCGCCGATCATCGTGACGTTGGCCGGGTCGAGCCCGAGCATCTCGATCGTGTCGTCGGACGTCGCCTCGGAGTTGGTGAGGAAGCGATCGGCGAGGTTGAGCGAGTGGAGTCGGGCCGAGTAGTAGCTGGCGTTGTCGGGGTCGGTCAGGTAGAGCTCCGGGAACAGCGCCGGGATGACATCGTGCACGACCACCGCCGATCGCCACCACGGCGACCGGGCGTACGACGGCAGGATCAGCTCCGAGGGGAGGTTGAACGTCTCGAAGGGTGATCCTGCGATGAAGACACCACCGGCTGTCGGCGTGCGCTGGGGCGACCACCGGTCGGCGCGAACCACGCGACCGGTGGCGACGAGCGGCTCCGCGCCGGCCGGGAACGGCAGGTGCGGGTGCATGAGGTACTGGGTGATCAACCCTGGGCGGACCCGCTCGAGGGCCAGGGCGAGGTGGAGGACATAGCGGGCGATGCCACGCTCGCCGTGATCTCGGCTCTGGAAGCCGAGCAGGTCGTAGACGACGTTCACGCTGTGGTGGGTACGGTCGCCGCCCTGCGATCCGGACCCCGCTCGACCCGAGGTTCCCGGGCCTGGACCTCCACCATCGCCTGCAGCCGCTCGACCTCGCTCTGCAGGGTCCGGATCGTGGCGGCCTGGGTGCCGAGCTCATCGGTGAGCTGCTCGTTCCCCTTGGCGATCGTCCGGTCGAGCTCGTCGAACCGGCCGATGATCTCTGACTTGATCGCGTGGATGAGGTCTTCGAAGAAGACGGCGTAGTGGTTGACGAGCTGGCGGACGGGTGCCCGAACCGGCTCGGAAACCAGGCGAGCCATCGAACGCGCGGCGGAGCGTGTGGCAGTGGTCATAGTTTCATGATCGCAGCGTTTCAACCGGAAACGGTGGCCTTGGGGGAAAGAACCGATGTGCCCGACGTCGGCCTGACCCGGCACCGGTCGGGGCGCGATACTCCAAGTCATGACCACACCGGCGTTGGCGCTGTTCGGGATCAACATGGGGGAGATGGCCGACCCCGATGTGATGACACGGGTGGCCATGGAGGCCGAAGCAGCCGGCTATGAATCGGTGTGGACCGGTGAGCACATCGTGCTCCCGGATCCACAGGTACCGCCCTCGCCGGCCGCGCCAGAGACGCCGATGGTCGACACCGCGGTGGCGCTCGCATACGTGGCCGCCGCGACGTCCACGATCAAGCTGGGGAGCGGGATCATCATCCTGCCCCAACGCCAACCGGCGGTCCTGGCCAAGAGCCTCGCCAGCCTCGACCACCTCAGTGGGGGCAGGCTCCTGTTCGGCCTGGGCGTCGGGTACCTGGAACCGGAGATGACCGCCTGTGGGGTGCCGATGGAGCGTCGGGGTGAGCGGGCCGACGAATACCTCGAAGCGATGCGGGTCCTGTGGACCACCGACGCTGCGTCGTTCTCCGGCGACTTCGTCTCGTTCGACGGGGTCACCGCCAACCCGAAGCCGGCCCAGGCGAGCATCCCGGTCATCGTCGGTGGCCACAGCCGGCGGGCGGCCCGGCGAGCGGTCGAGACGGCCGACGGCTGGTACGGGTTCATGCGCGACGTCGAGACCACCAGGGCTGACATCGCCCAGCTCGACGTGCTGGCGGGGGAGTGCGAACGGCGCGACGGCCTCGGCCCCCTGGAGATCAGCATCACCCCTCCCGGGCGACTGAAGCCCGGCGACCTCGAGGCCTATGCTGAGCTCGGCGTCGACCGGCTCATCCTCCAACCGGGAGGACACCGCAAGCTCGACGAGGTGCTCGCCTACCTGGAGCAGTACCGGCCGAGCTGAGCTTCTCGACCACAAACGGTCACATCTCGTGCGATCTGGTCGATATCTGAACCATCGCCACGTCCCGCGACGATGTCGCCCTGCTCCTGAGTCGAACCGGGTTCGGCGGTACGCCGGCCGAGATCGACGCGCGTACCGCCTTCGACTGGCCCGACCTCGTCGAGCAGGTGCTCGACACGTCGGCGGCGACCCCCCATCACGTCGGGGTCCCCAACCTCGATCCGGCCAACGGCTTCTACCGGAACTACGTGTCGATGGCGTGGTTCTGGCTCGACCGCTGCCGCACCAGCCACGCACCGCTCGTGGAGAAGATGGTGCTGTTCTGGCACGGCCATCTGTGCTCGTCGATGCAGAAGGTCTCCAACCGGCAGATGATGTTCGACCAGAACCAACTGTTCCGCACCCACGGCCTCGGCAACTTCGAGGATCTCGTGCAGCGGGTCTCGGTCCAACCGGCGATGCTCCGCTACCTCGACAACGACCGCAACGTGGCGGGCAGCCCGAACGAGAACTTCTCCCGCGAGGCGATGGAGCTCTTCACCCTCGGGATCGGTCACTACAGCGAAGACGACGTCACCGAATCGGCCAGAGCATGGACCGGGCACATCCTCGACGACGCCGACAACTACCGGTTCACCCCCGAGGCCCACGACTGGAACGACAAGACGTTCTTCGGTGAGCGGAGGAACTGGGACGGACCGGCGATCCTGCACCACATCATCCAGGGCCCCAAGCGCGACATCGTGGCCCGGTTCATCGCCACCAAGCTCTGGTCGTTCCTCGCCTACCCCGATCCCGAGCCGGCCGTGATCGACACCGTCGCCGCCGCGTTCGCGGCGAGCGGGATGGAGATCAGGCCGCTCGTCAAGGCCATCCTGCTCCACCCGCAGTTCCGCTCCGACCGGGCCAGGAACAGCCTCGTCCGGAGTCCGATCGAGTACGTGGTGGCCGCGATGCGGATCACGGGCCTGCCCTGCGAGGTCACCCACCCCGAGTGGACGCTCCGCACGATGGGCCAGGAGCCGTTCTTCCCCCCGAACGTGTCGGGCTGGAAGCAGAACCACTACTGGATCACCTCGTCGGCCCTGTGGGCGAAGGCCAAGTTCGCCAGCACCGTCCGGTGGCGGCTGTACCACCAGGACGAGCTCCTCGACTCCTCGGCCAGGACACCGGCCGCCGCCGTCGACGCTGCGCTGGGCCGGTTCGGGATCACCGACCCCACGCCAGCCACCCGGAACGCCCTCATCGACTACGTGGTCGACGAGCGGGCGCACACGAGGTGGGCGGAGCGGGCGGGGCTGCTGTTCCTCCCGCTGCTCACACCCGAGTTCCAGCTCGCCTGACCCCAGCCACGACCTCCCCGAACCTCCACCTGCCCCGAACCTCGACCCGCCCCGAACCTCGATCTCTCCGACCACGACCATGACCCGAAGCGACCCCACCACCACCGACGTTCTCGCCGCCGTGTCGGCCCCGTTGCCAACCGACGCGGTCAGCGTCACCCGCCGCCGGTTCCTGCAGGCGGCGGCCCTCGCCGGCGGGGTCGCGGTGCTGCCAACGTGGATGGCCGAGATGGCAGAGGCGGCGGTGCCGGTCGGCCCCGGCGACGGCATCCTCGTGCTGATCACGATGGGAGGCGGGAACGACGGACTGAACACCGTCATCCCGATCCAGAACGGCACCTACTACGACCGGCGCCGGTCGTTGGCCATCCCGGCGTCGTCGGCGATCGCCATCAGCGACGACCGCGCCCTGCACCCCGGCCTCGGGATCGTCAACGAGATGTGGCGACGGGGCGACGTGGCCGTCATCGACGGTGTCGGCGCCCCCGGCACCGACCTCAGCCACTTCTCCTCGATGGCCCGGTGGATGGCCGGGTCGACCGCCCCCCAGTTCCGCAGCGGCTGGCTCGGCCGCTACCTCGACGGCCTGCCCGGCGGCAACGACCCGTTCCACGGCGTGACGATCGGGAGCTCGATCCCGCTGGTGGTCCAGGGCCAGCATCGCCAGGCGTCGGGCGTGCCGCCGACGGCGAACGGCATCCTGGAGGTGGCCGGCCTCGATCCCACCTACCAGCGGCAGTACGCCGCCGTCGCTGCGCTCGGCAACGCCACCACCGGTAGGGGCGAGCTCGCCGACGCCCTCGCCGTCGCCGGCCGGCGGGCGGTCGACATGGCGGCCACGATCGAGCCGATCTACGGCGACGGGTCCGAGTTGGCGAACCCGTTGGCGCAGAAGCTCGACCTGTGCGCCCGCCTGATCAACGCCAACGTCGGCATCCGGGTGCTGACGGTGGCCTATGGCGACTTCGACTCCCACGCCGGCCAACCCGAGATGCACAACGCCCGGATGGCCGAGCTCGACGGCGCCCTCCGGGCGTTCTTCGCCCGGCTGGACACCACCTACGCCGCCAGGACCCTGATCCTCACCGTCTCGGAGTTCGGGCGGCGGGTGAAGGCGAACCGCTCGAACGGCACCGACCACGGTGCCGCCAGCACCCTCCTCGCCCTCGGCACACAGGTGAGGGGCGGGTTCTACGGCCAACTGCCGTCGCTCGACGCCCTCGACCGTCAGGGCAATCTCGTGCCCACGGTCGATTTCCGCAGCGTCTACGCGACCGTGCTCGACACCTGGCTCCAGGCCGACGCCAACCAGATCCTCGGCGGGGGCTACGAGAACCTCGGCTTCCTGGCCGCCCCGGCCCCCAACCGCACCACCAGCGGGCTGAACCCCACCGGTGCCGGGGCCACGCTCCGGTACCGGGCGGAGATCGTCCGCCTCTACAAGGCGTACTTCGGCCGACTCCCCGACTCCGCCGGCCTCGACCACTGGGTCGACGCCCGCCGATCCGGGGTTCGCCTCGTCGACGTGTCCGACGCGTTCGCCGGTTCCGGCGAGTTCGTCGACCGGTACGGACACGTGTCGAACGGGGAGTTCGTCACACTGCTCTACCGGAACGTGCTCGGCCGGTCCGCCGACAGCGGCGGTCACGCCCACTGGACCTCCGTGCTCGACGGTGGCAAGCCGCGGGGCGAGGTGATGGTCGGTTTCAGCGAGTCTCCGGAGTTCGTCGCCGCCTCGGTGGGCGACGTGGAACGGACCGAGCAGGCCGGGCCGATCGCCCGGCTCTACCTCGCCTACTTCCTCCGCCAGCCCGACACCGATGGGGTCCGCTACTGGATCGGCACCAACCTCCCGTACCGGGCGATCAGCGACGCCTTCGCCTCGTCGACCGAGTTCTCGCAGCGCTACGGGAGCCTCGGCAACGACGGCTTCATCGACCTCGTCTACCGGAACGTGCTCGGCCGAGCCGCCGACGGCGAGGGCCGCGCCTACTGGCTCGGCGAGATGGGCCGGGGCGTCACCCGGGGTCAGGTGATGCTCGGCTTCAGCGAGAGCGCCGAGTTCATCACGAAGACGAACACCCTCGCCTGATCCGGCCTGCTCGGCGCGGGTCCGTTGGCGCGAGCGTGCCGTCGACTCGAGCGGTAGCGTTCCGGGCGGGGCGATGAGCGACGGGGGTCGGCGATGACCGCTACGACGGATCTGCCCAACGAGTTACGCGACCAGCTGCGGTCGGACGAGTCCGTCCGGTACCACCAACGGGCGAACGTGACACTGCACGGCGGGCGCAACGAGCACCTGGGCACGATCGTCGTCACCGATCGCCGCATCCTGTATCTCCAGGGCCGAAGCCTCGGGCCGTTTCGGCTGCTCAGCGTCTTCGCGCTGTTCTTCCCGGCGTGGCGTGTTCGGGAGCTCGCGTTCCGGCAGCTCGTGCGCGTCGCCGTCTCGAAGAAGGGCTTCAAGCACCACCTCGTCGAGGTGACCGCCGACGGCACCGACATCGGGACGTTGCATGTCGTCGATCCCGAGCCGGTCACCGCGGCGATCCGGGACGCAGCGATCGGGACGGGCGTCGGCGTGCAGGTGGCCGAGTCGAGCCTGGTGTTCGTCGCCTGACACCGGCTGGTCATCCGCCGGCCGCTGCGGGTTGGCGGCCGACCGTGCGACACTGATCGCATGTGTCGGAACATCACCATCCTCCGCGGTCTCGAACCGGCGGCCACCCCCGAGGAGATCGAAGCCGGGGCTCGTCAGTACGTCCGCAAGATCAGCGGTATCCGGGAGCCGTCGGCCACGACCGTCGACGCCTTCGAGCGGGCGGTGGCCACGATCGCAGCGGCCACCACCGAGCTCCTGACCGAGCTCCCGCCCCGCAAGCAACCCCCCACGACGGTGCCCCCGATGCGCCGCCACGCGGGCCGCCCCTGACCGCACCCCCGCACGCCGGTGTCAGACACATCGTGCGGGGGTGGGCGCCGATCCCGGGCCGGCACCGACGTGCGGTAGTGCGACCGGTTGGCGGTGGACTCACACGTTGAAGCGCCAGGTGTCGCCATCGGCGGTGAGGCGACCGGCGCCCGGGCCGGCGAAGTGGGTGCCGATCACGAGCGCCCCCTCGGCCTCCCACCGGGCGAACGACGAGCGGCGGGTGGCCACGGCCGCGGCCGAGTCGGTGTCGGCGTCAGAGGTGAGGTCGACCATCGGGAACTGGATGGGGTGGTGGACCATGTCGCCGGTGATGACCGCCGTCTCCCCGCCGGATGTGATGCGGATGCTGTGATGGCCGGGCGTGTGCCCCGGCGTGGGCTCCAGCCGCACCTCGCTCGTCAGCTCGTGGTCCGACGCCACCAGCACCGCCAGACCGGCGTCGACGATCGGGCTGACCGAGTCGCCCATCACGTCCCCGTAGATCGCCGTCTCGTCGGCCGCCTTCCAGTGCTCGTACTCGACCCGTCCGAACAGGTACTCGGCGCTGGGGAACGTGGGCACCCACGCCCCGTCCACCAGCGTCGTGTTCCAGCCCACGTGGTCCACGTGGAGGTGGGTGCACACCACCACGTCGATCGAGTCGACGTCGAACCCGGCTGCCACGAAGTCGTCCATGAACGTCGTCTGCAGCTTGTCGAACAGGGGCGTCGGCCGGTCCTTGTCGTTGCCGACGCACGTGTCGACCATGATCCGCTTCCCCGCCGACTCCACGATCAGCGCCTGGATCCGCAGGATCATCTTCCCCTTCTCGTCGACGAAGTGCGGGGTGAGCCAGCCGATCCGGTCGATGTCGTCCTCGGTGACGGCGGGGAGGAGCCAGGCGAACCTCCAGTGCTGGTCGCCTTCGATGATGCTGGTGACGGTCACGTCACCGATCGTCCACGTCGGTCCGAGAGGCATGCGCTCATCATGGCTCGCCGCTCCCGCTCGTCGACAGCCAGCTCGACGGAAAGCCCGGTCGTGGTCGAGTCTGTGGCATGCCCATCGAACGAACCGACGTCGGAGACTGACCGCCGTGCTCAGCGGGATTCGGGTCCTCGACCTCACGCAGTACCTGTCCGGCCCCAGCGCGACCCGCCTGCTGGCGGCGATGGGGGCCGACGTGATCAAGGTGGAGCCAGGCCCCGACGGCGACCCCTGCCGTGCGGTGCCGGCCTTCGTCGACGGTCGCAGCGGCTTCTTCGTGCAGCAGAACCGGGGTAAGCGCAGCATCTGCCTGGACTTCGCCGACCCCGCCGGTCACGGGATCCTGCGGGAACTGGCCCTCGCCTCCGACGTGGTGGTCGAGAACTTCGGCCCTGGCGTGCTCGAGAAGCGACGCCTCGACTACGCCTCGCTCAGCGCCGAGCGCCCCGAGCTGATCATGGCGTCGATCTCCGCCTTCGGGAAGGACAACTCGCTGTCCCACCTGCCCGGCTACGACATCGTCGGCCAGGCCTACGCCGGGGTGATGCACGTGACCGGCGAGCCCGACGGCCCGCCGCTGCCGGTGGGGACGGCCATCGCCGACTGCGCAGCCGGACTCACGGCGTTCGGCCTCATCGGCCACGCCCTGTTCCACCGCGACCGCACCGGCGAGGGTCAGCACCTCGACGTGAGCCTGGTGGAACCGCTCCTCCACATGCAGGCGCTGGCCGTGCAGGTGCCGAGCGTGCTCGGACCCCAGCACGGCCAGCGGCGGCGTGGGCGCCAGCTCGGCGTGACCCCGCCGACCGGCAGCTACCAGGGCCCCGAGGGCTACGTGGTGGTGCACATCACCGACCGCCAGTGGGAGCGGTTCCGCGACGCGGTCACCGGCTCGGGCATCGAGACCGACCCCCGCTTCGCCGACCCGCAGAGCCGGGTGGCGAACAGCGCCGCCCTGGCCGACGCCGTCGAGGCCTGGATGCAGACGTTCCCCAGCGACCGGGCCGTGCTCGACCATCTCGAGGCGCACCGCTGCCCGGCGGCCCCGGTGCTCGACGCCGGATCGGCCGCCACCGAGCACCCGTGGTTCCGGGAGCGGGGGGCGATCACCGAGATCGAGGACCCGCTGCTCGGCCGGCTCGACGTGCCAGGGTTCCCGGCCCGGGCCGGCGCCCTCCCTCCCCAGGACGAGCACGGCACGCCGGCCCCGCAGCTCGGCGAGCACACCGACGAGATCCTGGCCGAGGTCCTCGGACTCGACGCCGGTCGACTGGCCGATCTGCGCGCCACCGGCACCATCCGCTGATCGCTGTGTCTTGGACGATGGGCCGCCGCCCGCCGATCGTCAGCTCGCGGGATCGAGCTGGGCGGCCAGCCAGCCGTCGTCGATAGCACCCCGGAGCCCGATGACCACGAGGCGGGAACCGGTGCCGTCGAGGTCGGTCGTGGCCGGGCGGAGACTCCACCGACGACCCACCCGCTGGAGCACCTCCCGGCGCTCGGCCCGACTCCCGCCACCGTCGACGCAGGGCTCGCAGCTCGTCGTGCTGTCGCCGGTTGCGCTGCCGTCATCGATCCACAGCAGGCCCTTCGCCCGCACCACCGTCTCCGGCAGGGCGTCCATCAGCGCCTCCACCCTGTCCCGCTGCACGCCGCCGTCGCTCGACCACGACCACGACTCGTAGTCGTCGTCGGCCTGCTGATGAGGTGCCGCCGCTGTCGTGTCGCGGAGGTGTGCCCGGCTCGGCTCCCGCCCGAACAGCACGACGGGGTCGACCTGGCTGTCGGTGACGGCGACCACCACCGCGCCGTCCGCCCGCTCGCTCACCCACGCCACGACCGACGCCGCCTCGCGCTCGTCGACCAGGTCGACCTTGTTCACCACGACCACATCGGCCGAGCCGAGCTGACCCACCACCGTCTCCCCCACGTAGCGGTCGGTGGCACGCTGGCGGATGGTCTCGGCGTCGACGACGACCACGACGGCATCGAGCGCGAGCCCCGGGCCGTGCCCGTAGGCCGCCACGGTCGCCGGGTCGGCCACCCCGCTCGTCTCGATCACCAGCCGATCGGGCCGCGGCTCGATCGATCGAACCGTGTCCAACGCCGCCGCGAACCCGTCGACCAGGCTGCAGCAGATGCACCCGTTGGCCAGCGAGATGGTCTCGCCGTCATCGGATTCGATCAGGTCGGCGTCGATGTCGATCTCGCCGAAGTCGTTCACGAGGACGGCGAGGCGCTCACCGGCGGTCCTCAGGAGGTGGTTCACCAGCGTGGTCTTGCCGGCGCCCAGGTAGCCGCCGATCACGGTCACCGGCAGGTCGGGAACCCCGACCTTGCCGTCCTGTCCGGTTACCTCGTCCACGACCTCGACCTCCGTCCCGATGCTACGAACCAACGCCGCTGGCGTGCACGGTCTCAGCGGAAGGAGAACACCGCGCCCCGGTCGGCTGCGTCCAGGGTCGGGAGCAGGCCTCGACGCCGGAGCTCGGGCATCACCCCCTCACCCACCCAGTGGGCCTCCTCGAGGTGTGGGTAGCCGGAGAGGATGAACTCGTCGAAACCGTGGCGATGGTACTCCTCCAGCCGGTCGGCGATCTCCTGGAACGAGCCGACCAGGGCGGTGCCGGCCCCGCCGCGGACCAGCCCGATGCCGGCCCACACGTTGGGGTGGATCACCAGCCGCCCGACGTCGGAGCCGTGCAGCTCGGCCATCCGCCGCTGCCCCTCCGACATCGTGGTCTCGAAGTCCGCCCTCGCAGCGGCGATGTCGTCGTCGGATATCCCGGCCAGCAGCGCATCGGCTGCGGCCCACGCCTCCTCGCTGGTCGGTCGGGCGATCACGTGGAACCGGATGCCGTACCGCAGGGTCCGTCCGATGGCCGCCGCCCGGCGCTCGACGTCGCGCAGTTGGGCCTCGGCCGCGTCCGGGGGCTCGCCCCACACGAGGTACACGTCGGCGGCGGCGGCTGCCACGTCCTTCGCTTCGATGGAGGCGCCCCCGAAGTAGATCTCGGGGACCGGGTCGGGGACGGCTCTGGTGGTGGCCCCCGTCACGGTGTAGTGCTCGCCGTCGTAGTCGATGGGCTCGCCGGTCCACGCGTGGCGCATGATCGTGAGGAACTCACCCGTGCGCCGGTACCGGCTCGCCTTGTCGGCGAAGTCGCCGAAGCGGTGGAGCTCGCGGGGCTCGGCCCCCGTGACCACGTTGACCAGCATCCGCCCGCCGGACATCCGCTGGTAGGTGCTCGCCATCTGGGCCGCGAGGGTGGGGGAGAGGATCCCGGGCCGGAACGCCACGAGGAACTTGATCCGGCGGGTCAGCGGAACGAGCGTGGCGGTGGTGATCCAGGCGTCCTCGCAGCCGGTTCCGCACGGGGTGAGCATGGCCTCGAAGCCGTGCTGGTCGGCGGCCTGGGCCACCTGGGCCAGGTAGGCCAGGTCGGGCTGCCGCTGACCGGGTTTGTCGGTCGATGGCAGCACGTCGCGGCTGTCGCCACCGGTCGGAAGGAACCAGTGGAGCTTGAGATGGGTCATGGTCGGTCCTCCTCGATGGTTGACGCGGGGGCGGGAAACTCGGCCGGCGACCGTCGGGCCAGGTCGGCGAGTCCGACGCAGAGCATCCGCACCATGGCGTCGAAGCTCGCGTCGCGGTCGTGGTCGTGGGGGTGGCCGTCGACCAGCTCGAGGTGGACGAAGCCGTGCAGGGCGCTGCGCAGTGCCCGGGCGGCGTCGATGCCGGCCGGACCGTCGAGCCCATAGCCGCGGATGACGCCGGCCAGGACGGACACGACATCGGCCACGGCGGCTTCGAGGTCGTCGTCGCCGACGCAGGGGAACCGGTCGGTGGCGGCGTACAGCTCGGGGTTCGTCAGGGCGAAGCGCCGCCAGGCCCGGGCCGTGGCCACCACCGCCCCGTCGCCGCTACGGCCGATGGCAGCCTCGGTCAGCGCTTGCGCAAGTTCGCTGCGGCCCCGGAGGCCGAGCCGGCGCCACAGATCGTCGACACCATCGACGTGCCGGTAGAGGGCGGGCTGGGTAACCCCGAGGCGCCGCGCCAGTTCGCTGAGCGACATCGCGTCCAGTCCGACGTCTGGCAACGCCTGGACGGCGGCATCGACCACCGCGTCAGGGCCCAGCTCCACGTCGTTGCTCACCAGCCGCCGCCGTCCCCGGCGCCTCGAGCGTCCCGATTCCGTTCGAGCAAGAGTAACTCACGCTTCTGTTAGAACGTATAACACCAACAGTGAAACACGCGGTGCGATGCGCGGTCCAGCGCGCGCCGCAGCGCGGCCGACGCTCGCCCGGGCAGCGCCCGTCAGGCGAGCCCGAGCTCGGCCAGCGCCCGGCCGGCGGCGTTGGCGCCGCACAGGCCGTGGGCCCCCGCCCCCGGCGGGGTCGAGGCGGAGCACAGGTACACCCCGGGAACGCCGGTGGCGTAGGGATCGCGCGCCACCCGGGGCCGGAACAGGAGCTGACCGGGTGTGGCCGCGCCACCGATGATGTCGCCCCCGACGAAGTTCGGATTGCGGGTCGACAGCTCGGTCGTGGACCGCACCGCGGTGCCGACCACCCGATCCCGGAACCCGGGAGCGAACCGCTCGACCTGGGCCGTGATCGCCTCGGTGGCGTCGCCGGTGTAGCCGTGGGGCACGTGGGCGTAGGTCCACAGCGGATGGACGTCGCCCGCCGAGCGGCTCGGGTCGGCCAGGTACTGCTGCCCCACCAGCACGAAGGGCCGTTCCGGCATCACCCCCCGATGGACCGCCGCCTCGTTGGCCACGATCTCGTCGAGGTCGCCGCCGAGGTGCACCGTGCCCGCCCGCTGGGCCGCCGATGCGGTCCACGGAACCCCCGACTCGACCGCGAAGTCCACCTTGAACGCCCCCGGTCCGTGCCGGAACCGCCGGTAGGCCCTGGCGACCCTGGCCGGCAGGCGATCGCCGAGGAGGTCGGCAGCCGCTCCCGGGGCCAGATCGAGGAGCAGCACGTCGTGGTCTGGCAGGTCGGCGACCGACGTGACGCGATGACCCACCTCGATACGGCCGCCGTGGCGGTCGATCAGCGCGGCGAGGGCGTCGGCGATCGACTGCGAACCGCCAGCCGCCACCACCCAGCCCTCGGCGTGACCGGCCACGAGCAGCATCAGCCCCACGGCGCTGGTGAACGGCCGATCGAGCGGGTGGAAGGTGTGGGCCGCCACCCCCGCCCACAGGGCCCGAGCCTCCACCGTGGTCAGCCATCGGGCCAGAACCGTGGCCGGCAGGGCCGACAACGCTCCGAACCGGGCCAGCGGCAGCGGGCTTCCCGGCACCCGCAGGATCGGCTGGGTGGCGTCGACCATCAGGTCGTCGACGCGGCCCGTCGCGGGGGCGAACAGTCGCCGCCACCGTCGACCGTCGGCTCCCAGGGCGTCGACCGTCGCGTCGATCGAGCGGAGGTACACGCCGGCCGTCCCGTCGTCGAGCGGATGAGCGCAGTCGACCTCCGGCTGCAGCCAACGGAGCCCCTCGGCTTCGAGGTCGAGCCGGTTCAGGAAGGGCGACGCCGCGGCGATCGGGTGCACCGCCGAGCAATGATCGTGGAGGAGTCCCGGCAGGATCATCTCCGAGCTGCGGGTGCCGCCCCCGATGGTGTCGCCCGCCTCCAGCACCGTCACGTCGAGCCCGGCCATCGCCAGCCGGGCCGCGCCGGCCAGCCCGTTCGGGCCACTGCCGATCACGATGGCCGAGGTCATCGGGCTGGATCCTAGTTCGCCGTCACCGGCTGGGAGCCGGCCGGGCGCCGTGGCGTCCGATCAGCTCCTGCCCCCCGTTCCCGGGTACGGAACCCCTGGTGCCTCGTAACCGGGTCTGGTCCAGGTGATCGTGTGGGGGATCGGCCCGTCAGGCAGCCACGGTTGGGTGTTGTAGGCGTCGTCGTTGTGGTACCAGCCCTTCTCCACCACCCCCAGGGCGGCGTCGATCACCCGGTACTGGACCTTCTTGTCGAACGCCGGCTGGGATTCGGTCCAGGCGATGACCACGTCGCCCGGCTCGTACTGGCAGCGCTCCTGGAGGGCGCTGATCAGGCGCTCGTCGAGACAGTGACCGTCGCCGAAGTTCCAGCCGGTGAGCACGTTGCTCACGAACTCACCCTCCCGCTGCACCCGGTCGTCGAGGCTGTCGACGTGGCGCATCAGCGCCGAGATGTGCATGCGCCCCATCGGGTGCATCATCCGGAACGCCACCGCCTTCTGGATGAAGACCTCGGAGATCTCCTTGCCGAACAGCGGCTCGATCTGGTCGATCTGGTTGTCGGCGGCCTTGACGATCTTGTCGTTGATCCGGTCCTCCTTCTCCTTGTCTCGGAAGGAGAACGTGGCGGCGGCCCAGTTGCCGGCGTACTGCTTCATCCCGATCAGGAACGACACGTACTGGGGCTTGAACGCACCGAGGATGATGAACGACAGGCCCATCACCAGCACCACCGGCAACAGGGCGGGGTTCATGTCGGTCACCGCGTAGCCGTCACTCGGGTGGAAGTTGTGGAAGAGGAACGCGGCACAGAAGATGAAGAACACGTTCCACTCGAGCGGCACCGCCAGCGGGAACGTGGAGATGATGAACGTGTGGAGCATCCAGATCGACACGATCGCCACCCACGTCATCCAGTGCCACGGAGCGAACAGCAGGACCAGCGGCATCACCAACTCGCAGGTGGTGCCCCCGATGTGGGCCAGCGCATGGGTGACGTTCGAGGGTCGCAGGTCGTTGGGGTAGTCCTTGACGGTGGCCTTGCGGAACCGGTCCCACACCACCCACGGCGTGTTCTGGACCATGATCGCCACGGTCGACGAGAAGCCGTGGTTGAACTTCGAGAACCCGGCCCCCATCCAGATGATCACGATGAAGATCTTGGCGGCGATGATCATGTCGACGAAGTTCGTGAACAGGCCGAAGCACAGCAGCGTCGGCACGTACTGCTCGGCCCGGGACGACAGGAACACCACCTTGTCCCGCAGGCCCATGGTGAGGATCAGCCCGCAGTAGATCAGCACCGCCCACTGGGGTAGGATCCCGGCCGAGCCCTCGGGGAGCCCGTCGACCTGCTGCCCCGACAGGAACAACAACAACACGAGGCTGGCCAGGATCAGCTTGTAGAGGCCGGTGTCCCACGGGGTCCGCCGGCTGCCGGCGGTGAACGGCACGTGGTTGGGGTAGGGGGGCACGCGGAGGGTGTCGTTCTGCCACCAGTAGAGGACCCCGCCGATCGGCGGGTCGAAGTGGAACGCCAGCGGTCCGCAGGTGGCGGCGAGGCCCAGGATCTCGAGCAGGATCGTCCAGATCATGAGCTTCTGGTAGAAGATCGGCTCGCTCCACCAGGAGCTCAGGTCGCTGAACTCCAGCCCGGCGGTGAACGCGCCGGCCACGATCCAGCCGAACAGCGCGTAGAAGAAGATCTTCCACGCGTAGAACGTGCCGGTCTGCTTGGGCGTGCCGAACCCGTGCTCCACCCAGTGGAGCTGGAGCAGCTTCATCCGTTGGAAGAACGGGAGGTCGGCGAACTCGTCGAGGTCGACGTCCGGTAGCTCTGCTGTTCGGTACCCCATCAGCTGTACCCCTGCTTTCTCTTCAGTACCGTCTTCTCAGTACCGTCTCTGCCGGCTGCGAAGCCGCTCGGCGATGTCCCGCCGGCGCCGTTCGAGGTCGAAGTAGTAGTCGTCCTCGTCGACCGTCCGGGTCGACACCAGCTTCCCCGTGAGCCGCTGCAACTCCCGCTCCCTGACCCGCTGCCGCTTCCAGGCCTTCCGCTTGCTCTTCCGGCGCTGCCGCTCGAGGTGGTCCTCCTCGGTCTCGGAGGTGCCGCTCAGGTAGGCGTCCTCGATCTCGTCGAGGCGGTCCATGGCCTCGTCGGCCGGGAGCTCGAGCTGGATCTGGCCGCGGGCCATCAGGTACATGCGGTCGGCGTAGCGCAGGGCTTTGCGGGCGTGCTGCTCCACGATCAGGGCCCCGGTGCCCCGCTCGTCGGCCGCGGTCCGGACCGCCCCGAGGAGGCGGTCGACGATCCGGGGGGCCAGGCCGAGCGACAGCTCGTCGGCCAGGAGCAGCGACGGGTCGCCGCTCAGCGCCCGGGCCAGGGCCAGCATCTGCTGCTCGCCGCCCGACAACATCCCGCCCCGAACCCCCAACCGAGGTTCCAGCTCGGGGAACAGCTCCAACGCCCGCTCCACCGAGCCGCCGCCGATCCGGAGGTTGTCGCGGGCGGAGAGCCGGGTGAAGACCAGGCGCTCCTCGGTGACGAGGCCGATGCCGCCGCTCCGCACCCGCTGGTGGACCGGCGTCCACGTCGGCACGTGGTTGAACATCACCAGCCCGTCGACCGGCACCAGTTCCCCGGCGATGGTCAGCAGCGTGGTGGTCTTGCCGGCCCCGTTGGGGCCGAGCAGGCAGACCACCTCGCCCCGGTTCACGTGCAGGTCGACCGAGTTGACCACCTCCCGGCCGAGGTAGCCGGCCTTGAGGAGACGGGTCTCCAGCAGGGGCCAGGCCGATCCGTCGGTCGAGGTCGCGGTCATGCGCCACCACCCCCGCCGCCGCCGACCGGGGCCAGATCGCTCGCCGTGAGATCGTCGATCTCGTCGCCGAGATAGGCGGCGATCACGGCCGGATCGTTCCGCACCTCGGCTGGTGATCCCGAGGCGATGAGTCGTCCGAAGTCGAGCACGATCACGTGGTCGCACACCTCCATCACGAAGTTCATGTCGTGCTCGACCACCAGCACCGCCATGCCCCAGTGCTCGGCCAGGCGGCGAACCACGAGCGCCAGCTCCGCGCTCTCGGTTGCGCTCAGCCCGGCCGCCGGCTCATCGAGCAGGAGGACGCTGGGATGCATGGCCACCGCCCTGGCGATCGCCAGCAGGCGCCGCTTGCCGTAGGACAGGTCGCGGACGTCGCGGTGGAGGTCCTCGTCGAGCTGGAACTCCCTGATCGCCCGCACCACCTCGGGCGGGAACGGGGGATTGACCGGCCGGACCAGGTCCCGGAGATACGACCGGAGATCCTGGGGGTCGGCAGCCACGCTGAGGTTCTCGAAGACGGTCGAGTCCTCGAACAGCTCGAGCGACTGGAACGAGCGGGCGACCCCGGCCCGAGCTCGGGTCACGGGCGACGCCGCCGACAGGTCGCGAGCGTCACCGGTACCAGGGTCGGCCAGGACCACCCGGCCCTCGGCGGCGGCGAAGCCGCTGACCGCGTCGATGAGCGACGTCTTCCCCGCCCCGTTCGGACCGATCAGGCCGGTGATCGTGCCCGGTTCCAGACGGCACGACACGTCGTCGACCGCCACGACGGCCCCGTAGCGCACGGTCAGGCCCTCCACCTCCAATGCCCTGGGTGGCACGGTGGCCGCCTGGTCGGGATCGTCCGGTTCGGGGGCGGCGACGTCGGCGAGGTCGATGGCGTAGCTCTGGCCCCACTTGCGGAGCTTCTTCACGAAGCGGAAGATCTTGACCCACTCGGCCGCGACGCCGTCCTGGTAGGCGAGCACCATCAGGAGGATCGACACGCCGCTGATCAGGCCGATCCAGCGGCCGACCCCCTCCCAGTTCGACTCGAGGATCTCCTGGTTGAGGCCGGCGGTGGCCATCGTGGCCCCCACGAATGCACCGAGGAGGTGGCCGACGCCGCCCACGAGGGTCAGGCCGACGTAGGTGATCGAGGTGAAGCTGTCGTAGGACTGGTAGCTGATCGAGCTGAGGCGGAAGGCGAGGACGATGCCGCCCAGCGCCGCGATCGCGGCCGAGAGGGCGAACGCGTACAGCTTGGCCACCGTGACGTCGATGCCGAGGGCCGCCGCCGCCCGCTCGTTGGTCCGCACCGCGATCAGTCGTCGACCGCTCCGACTCCGGCGGACGTTGGACACCACCCACACCGTCAGCAACGCCACGATCAGCACGAAGATCCCGTAGCGGGCGGGGTGGCTGATCGAGCCGATGTCGAAGCCGAACAGGTCGGGGTTGCCCACCTGGGTGCCCTGGACCCCGCCGGTGAGGTCGCGGTTGCGGAACAGCATCAGCTCCATCGTGGTGCCCAGGCCGAGGGTCACGATGGCGAGGTTGATGCCCCGGGTCCGCACCGCCGGCAGCCCGAACACGAGACCGATCGGCACCGCGGCGAGCACGCCGGCCACCAGGCCGAGCAGGAACGGGATGTCGTAGACGGCCACCAGCCGACCGGCCACGTACGCCCCCCACCCGGCGAACGCGTACTGGGCCAGCGAGAGCTGTCCGGCGTAGCCGGTGAGCAGCACCACCGACAGGAGCACGATCGACACCCCGAGCGACACGGTGATCGCGTCGATCCACTTGGTCTGCTTGGTGAGCAGCAAGAAGACGATCACCCCGGTGACGAACAGGGTCCAGTCCCACGACATCCGACCGTTGCCCAGCATCGGCTGGCGGCGGAGATAGAAGTCGCGCAGGGGCAGCGCCCGGCCCCGGAACACGAGGAACACGATGATGACGAGGAACGGCAGCGACTCCCGGAGGCCCTGCTGGTCGACGAAGCGGCCCACCAGCGCTTGGCCGATCCCGAGGGCGAACCCCGCAGCGGTGGCGACGAGGAACGAGCGGAAGTCGGCCACGAGCGCCGCCGCCAGCGCCGCCAGCACCAGCCCCGTCATCGCCGTGATCTGGAGCGTGATGATCGGCACCACGAGGATGCCGGCCACCGTGGCGATCGCCGAGCCGAGCGCCCAGTTGCCGACCGCGATCCAGTTCGGGTTCAGACCGATCGCGGCGGCCGCCCGCTCGCTCTCCGACACCGCCTCGGTGGCCAGGCCGAACTGGCTCGACCGGTAGAGCAGCCAGAGCCCCGCCGCCGACCCGCAGGCGATCAGGAGCAGGATCAACCGGTCCACGGTGAACGACACGTCGCTCCACAGCGTCAGCCGGTCGGTGGGGAGCCAGCTGTCGACCTGGCGCGGTTGGGAGCCGTACCGGATGATCGTGGCCGCCTGCACCGTGATCAGCACCCCGAGGGTGGCGATCACCCGCACCAGCGAACTGGCTCGGCGCAACGGCTTCATGATCAGCCAGTGGGTCAGCACGCCGAGAAACGCGGCCCACGCCACGCCAGCCAACGCCGAGAGGAGGAACGGCCAGCCGTAGACGGTCTGCAGCTCCCACTGGGCGAACACCCCGGCGATCGCGGTGGCCCCGAGCGAGAAGTTGAGGACGCCGGTTCCCCGGTAGATCACGATCAGGCCCTGGGAGGCGAGGGCGTAGAGCGCGCCGACGCCGAGTCCCAGCAACGCGAATCTGACGACCTCGTTCATCGTCCCCCTTGGTGATCTACGGCCATGGAATGTGCTCGTGCGTCACGCATGAGTATCGCCGCGAGGCGACACCCGAAGCGAGACGCCGACCGTCGACGGTCTCCGGTGGCCCCGCCCTCATCCGGCGCCGCCGCGCCGGATGAGGAGGTTCGCCACGGGGACCTCAGCCGCCGCTTCCGGTGGCCAGATCGCTCACGTCCTCGAAGTCGGTGGTCAGCGGAACGACCTTGCCGTCCTCGAGCGTGCTGTAGACCACGCTGCGGTTGAACAGCCGCTGGTACCCCTCGAGGCCGTCGGTCCACTCCTGGGTGAAGTCGAGGGTGGGGACCATGCCGTTGAGGTCGAGGTTCGACGTGTTCGACGCCGCCTCGAAGAACGACGACGCGGTGATCTCCCCATCGATCGTCTCGGCGATCTGGGTGAAGCCGACGAACGCAGCCCAGGTGCCCATGCCACCGAGGCTGTTGTAGTCGTTGCCGTCGTCGATGATCCCGGCCTCCTCGAGGGCGGCCCGGTACTCGTCCCACGGGGCGGTCGAGATGTCGGGGTACATGCCGGCGATGATGTCGCCGTCGGTGGCCTCCTCGTTGCCGGCCGCCGAGACCTCGTTGAGGTTGCCCTGGGGTCCGTACTGGCGGGCGTCGGTTCCCGACTGGGCCCACGCCGTGTTCCAGGTGATGTAGGGGGTCTCGCCCACGATCACGATCACGCAGTCGGCGTCGCCGGTGAGGGCCTGGGCCACCTCGGCGGAGTAGTCCTGGGCGGTCGGGGGCAGGATCACCGTCTCCCCGAAGCTGGTGCCGAGGGCCGCCGCCGCGTTCTCCATCGGCGGGATGAAGATCTGGGCGCCGTCGATGATGACCGAGTTGATCGCCTGGCAGCCGTCGTCGACCGCCCGCTTGACCGCACCGACCGCGTACATCGGCTGGTTCCCGATCGGGAACGAGTGGGGGCTGGTCAGCTCCGACGGTGTGATCGGGCAGCACGGACCGAACCAGGTGATGTCGGACTCGGCGATCACCGGCACGATGCTCTCCGCGAAGAACGTGAAGGAGCCGACGACCGACACCATGTCCTCCTCGACCGCCTGCCGGGCGCACGTGGTGGCCACCGCCGGGTCGAACTGCTCGTCGCACACGGTCACCTCGAGCGGTCGACCGGCGATCCCGCCCCGGGCGTTGATGTAGTCGGCGTAGAGGTTCGCGGTGTTGGCGATGTTCTCGTACGTCGGGCCGGCGGCGTTCAACGTGGTGACGGTCATGACCCGGATCGGGTCGCCGCTGGGTGCCTCACCACCGCCCTCGGCCCCTTCGTCATCGCCTCCGTCGCCGGCGTCGGACGAGTCGTCGCCACCGTCGGCTGCGGTGGTCTCGGTGTCGGTGCCGTCACCGTCGCCGTCGTCGTCGCTGTCACCGCACGCCGCCGCGATCACGGCCAGTGCGGCCAACAGGGCCAACACCCGGCCGAGCAGCCACCAACGGGTCCGCGCAGCATCGGTTCGTCGTGAGCTCATCTCTCCCCTTCCGTTCCCGTGGCCGGTGGTGAGCGTGCTTGCTCTCCCTACCGCACCGGTCACGATCCGGGGCCATCCCAGCACACGCGGGTGCCGGTTGCCATTTGGTCGTCGACTAGGAAGCGACCAACTGGCTGACGACGAAGGCGATGAGGGCGATCGTCACGATGATGATGGCCACCGCGGCCAAACCGTCGCTCCTCGCCGTGGACCGGCTCGATGCCGCGCTCGGCCCGGTGCCGGGTGGCTGTTCCGTGTCGTCGTCCATGTTCGGAAACCTCACGGTGGCCCGCTCGCCACGCTCGTCGTTCGGTCTGGACAGTATCGACGCCGCCCCGCTCCGGCGACAAGCGCTTCGTCGCGCCGACGCCGTCGCCGACCCGCCGGGTCCCTCAGGCTGGCACGTTGGCCCGGCCGGCCCGGTCCCGGGCCACGATGGTCTTCATGATCTGCGCTGTGCCGTCGCCGATCTGGAAGCCGAGGATGTCGCGGAGCCGCTGCTCCATCACGCCCCGGTCATACCCGCCGTGCCCGAGGACCAACAGGCACTCGTGGACCACGTCGTAGGCCAGCTTCGGGGCCCACCACTTGCACATCGCCGCCTCGGCGGTGTGCGGCAGGTCACGGTCGGCGGCCCACAGGGCCTGGTAGCACAGCAGTCGGGATCCCTCCACCTGGGTGTCGAGCTCCGCCAGCCGGTGGGAGACGCCCTGGAACGCGGCGAGCGGCTGCCCGAAGGCGGTGCGCTCGGTGGCGTGGGTCCAGGCGTCGTCGAGGGCGGCCCTGGCCACACCGAGCACCTGCAGGCCGATCAGGGCCCGGGAGAAGTCGAAGCCCTGCATCACCTGGACGAACCCGCCGCCCTCGTCGCCGAGGCGGTGCGACACCGGCACCCGGACCCCGTCGAAGAAGATCGAGCCGCGGCCGATCGCCCGCTGCCCGTGGCAGTCGAACCGGGTGGTGGTGATCCCGGACGAGTCGAGGGGGACCAGCACGGCGGTGATGCCCCGGGCGCCCGGCCCGCCGGTTCGGCCGAACACGACCGCGATCTCGGCCTGGTCGGCGGCCGAGATCGATGTCTTCTCACCGTCCAGCACGTAGCGGTCGCCGTCGCGCTCGATCCGCAGGCCCAGGTTGGCCGCGTCGGACCCGCCGCGCGGCTCGGTCAGGGCGAGGGCGGCGATGACCCGGCCAGCGGTGAGCTCGTGCAGCCACGGCCCGACGACCTCGGGTTCGCCGTGGTCGGCCAGGATCTTGGCGTTCAGCGAGCCGAGCAGGTTGATGTAGGAGATCGACAGGTCGGCGGCGGCGATCTGCTCGTGGATGACGCCAGACGCGACCTTCGTCGCACCCTGGCCGCCGAGCTCGACCGGCAGCTCCGGGGCGATCAGTCCGAGCTCGCCCATCTCGACGCTGATCGTCCGGTCGAGGACGCGGGTTGTGTCCCGCTCGAGGAAGCCGGGTGCGACGCGGTCGGCGGCGAACCGGCCCGCCATCTCGGCCAGATCGAGCAGCTCACCCTCGACGTACGGGTTGGGTCGAACCTTCATCGCCCCACCGATCAACCGGCCATCGTCAGGCCGCCGGACACGCTCAGCACCTGCCCGGTCACGAACCCGGCGTCGTCGCTGGCGAAGAAGAGGACCGCACCGACCAGGTCGTCTGGCTGGCCGAGACGTCCCATCGGGATCGCCCGCCGGAACGCCTCCCGCAGCTTCTCGGGGTTGGCCGCCGTGTCGGTCACGGTCGCCAGCAGTGCGGTGTCGGTGGGGCCGGGGCACACCACGTTGAACGTGATGCCGTGCCGGGAGTGCTCCCGGGCCAGGGTCTTCGAGAACGCGACCAGACCCGCCTTGCAGGCGGCGTAGACGGCCTCGCCGGACGAGCCGACCCTGGCCGCGTCCGACGAGACGTTCACGATCCGGCCGCTGCCCCGTTCCACCATCCGTGGCAGCACGGCGTGGTGCATGTTGAGCGCACCGACCAGGTTGATGTCGATCAGGCGCGCCCAGTCGTCGGGCTCGGTGTCGAGAAACGGGACGAAGAGGTCCCACCCCGCGTTGTTGACCAGCACGTCGATCGGGCCGAGCTCACCGGTCACCTGCGCCACCGCGGCGTCGACCGACACCCGCTCGGTGATGTCGGCATCGACGGCGATGGCCCGGCCACCGGCTCCGGTGATGGCCGAGGCGGTGCCCTCCGCGGCGTCGGCCGAGCGGTCGAGAACCGCGACCGCCGCTCCCTCCGCCGCGAACCCCGCACAGACGGCGCTCCCGATCCCGCCGCCGCCACCGGTCACCAGCACCACTCGCTCGTTGAATCGGCCCATCGCTCCTCCTCGACGCTGTGTGCCCACACTATGACCCCCACGAGGATCCACCGGCCAGCGCCCACCCGCAGCCGTCCGCTTGATACCTAGGGTCACATAGTGTAGGGTTCCTAGGTATGGAGATCTGCGGGCAACGGGGCCGGTGAGACCGTGAGGGGTGAGTCGCTGAAGGGCCACCTGGATCTGCTGCTGCTGTCGGTGATCGCCACCGGACCGAAGCACGGCTACGCGGTCATCGAGGCGCTGCGATCCACGAGCGACGATGCGTTCGACCTCCCCGAGGGAACGATCTACCCGGCACTGAATCGTCTCGAGGGCGAAGGGTTGCTGGGGTCCGACTGGTCGGTGGTGCAGGGTCGCCGGCGACGGACCTACCACCTCACCGGCCCGGGTCGGCAGGCGCTGACCGAGCAGCGACAGGGCTGGGAGGCCTTCGCCACAGCGATGAACCAGGTGATCGGAGGGGCACCGTGGCCGGCTACGACCTGATCGACGACTACCTGGCTGCACTGCGGCGACGCCTGACCTGGCGGATCGACGTCGACGACGTCATCGCCGAGGCGGAGGACCACCTCGTCTCGGCGGTCGAGCGGGCCATCGACGACGGGGCGACCCACGAGCGGGCCCAGCACCAGGTGCTGGCGCGCTTTGGCGACTCGACAACCGTGGCCGCGGCGTTCGCCGCGACGAGTACTGGAGGATTGGCGATGCCCACGAAGTTCACGAAGATGGCCGGCTTGGCCGCCATGGTGGCGGCGGCGCTGTGGGTGATCGCCGCATCGGCCTGGGTGCTCGACGAGGTGCTCGATCGCTCCGGGTCAGCAGGCGACGCGCTGGTCTACGTGGCGTTCGCCTCGCTCGTCGGGGCCGCCGTGGCCACCGCGGTGCTCGTCGTCGGCCTGAACCGGCGCCACGGCGGTCTCGGACCGCTCGGCGCGATCGGCTTGGCGCTCGTGGGCCTCGGAACCCTGGCGACCCTCCTGTTCTGGTTCGTGATGGGATGGGGTGTCCTGTTCGCGCTCGGAATGCTGCTGGTCGCAGCCGCGGTCAACGCCCGCGGCGTCGCGCCGACGGGCCCGACCGTCGCCTTCGGCGGTGCGTGGCTCGTCGGCGTGGTCACGTGGTCGGTGCTCCGCTACCTGGAGGTGGGTACCCGCGACGAGTGGGGCGACTACCCGATCGTCTCGCCAGCGGCCGTCGCCGTCGCCGCTGTGATTCTCGCCCCGGGCCTCATCGGGCTCGGCCGCTGGCTCAGGGCCGAGACCCCGGCCGACCTCGTCCACGGCGAACCCATGGCGGCAGCCTGACGAGGCTGCGTCACGCCGCACGCTCACCGACGGCTGTTTCCCTCTCGACCGACGCGTCAGACCCGGATCTGGAATCGTCTCCGGTGGCCGGCGATGCGAGACTCGGCCGGTGACCACCGCGAAGACACAGAACGACGACGACGCCCCCGACCTGGCCGCTGACCGGGCGGCCCGGGCCGAGCGGATCCGGGCCGAGATGGGCGGTGTCGACAAGATCGAGCGCATCCGGGCCGATGGCGACAAGACGATCCGGGACCACATCGACGCCTTCCTCGACGACGGCACGTTCCGCGAGCTCGGCACGTTCTCCCGGTCGATACGGCCCGAGGATCGGGCGTCGACACCGGGCGACGGGAAGATCGGTGGTCACGGCCTGGTCGACGGGCAACCGGTGGCGGTGTTCGGCGATGACATCACCGTGAAGCGAGGGTCGAGCTCGATGGTCGGCGGCCGCAAGGAGCAGCGCCTCTACGAGCGGGCGATCGCCATGGGGATCCCGGTCGTCCACATCGGCCAGACCGGCGGCGGCCGCATCCCCGACCTGATCGGGTCCGAGGGCATCTCGGAGGCCGGCGAGGTCTTCGTGATGGCTCGTCGCCGTCACCAGGTGCCGATGGCCACCGCCATCGTGGGCCAGTCGTTCGGCGGCTCCTCGTTCCTGTCGGCCCTGTCCGACTTCGTGGTGATGACCCGCGGCTCCACGCTGGCGGTCACGTCGCCCAAGGTCTTCGAGATAGCCACCGGGGAGGTCATCAGCTTCGAGGAGGTGGGCGGGGTCGACGTGCACGCACGCCACACCGGCCAGATCGACCTCGGTGTCGACACCGACGACGAGGCGTACGACGCGATCAGCCGGTGGCTGTCGTACCTGCCGCCCAACATCCACCGGCGGGCCCCGAGGGCGGATCCGGTGGGCCCGATCGGGCCGGATCCCGAGCTGCCGGCGCTGGTGCCGACCCGCCGTACCAGGGGCTATGACATGCGCCGGGTCGTGGCCAGGATCTGCGACGACGGCTCGGTGTTCGAGCTCCAACCGACGTTCGCCCGCAACGTGTCGACCGGGCTCGCCAGGCTCGACGGCTGGCCGATCGGGTTCATCGCCAACAACCCGATGTTCAACGCCGGCACCCTCGACCCGGAGGCCTGCCAGAAGATCATCCGGCTCACCACCCTGTGCGACTCGTTCAACCTCCCGATCATCTGGTTGATCGACGTGCCCGGCTTCATGGTGGGGAAGCGGGTGGAGCACGACCGGATGCTCCACTGGGGCATGCGGATGATGCAGGCACTGCAGCTCGCGTCGACCCCGACCCTCACCGTGTGCATCCGCAAGGCGTTCGGCCTGGCGTGGCAGGCGATGAACGGCGCCGGCATGGTCAACAAGGGCCTCTATGCCTGGCCGGGCTCCGAGATCGGGTTCATGGACCCCGACGTGGGGGTCAACGTGGCCTACGGCTCGAAGCTCGACCAGATCGCCGATCCCGACGAGCGGGAGGCGGAACGGGCCCGGCTCGTGGCCGGCGTTGGCGAGGCGACCTCGCCCTACGAGGCCGCCGGCACGATGAAGATCGACGAGATCATCGACCCGGCCGAGACCCGCATGATCCTGGCCGACGACCTCGCGATGTTCGCCAACCGTCCCCTCCCCCCACCCGAGGCCCGGGTCCTCGCCTCCTGGCCAACCTGCTGACATCCGCACGGCAACCGCCGCACGCTGGTGCCAGGCACTTCGTGCGGGTGTGGCCGACGCAGGCCGTCTGCACACAACCTTCACAACTCGGGCGCAATTCGCGCCGGACATGGGGCGGGGTCGCCCCGTACTGTGGTGATCGTGGGTAGCGACACGACGACGACCGGGCCTGGCGAGGCGCGATCGGGTGCCACGATCCTGGTCGTTGAGGATGAGCGGTCGATCGCCGATGCCCTCGTCACCAGACTCGACGCCGAGGGGTTCCGCGCCCTTCGAGCCGAGGACGGTCCCACCGCGGTGCAGGCTGCACTCGACGAGCTGCCCGACCTCATAATCCTCGACCTCAACCTCCCCGGTTTCGACGGGCTCGAGGTCTGCCGACGCGTCCACGCCGTGCGCCGGGTGCCGGTGATCATGCTGACGGCCCGGTCCGACGAGACCGACCTGCTCGTCGGTCTCGGCCTCGGGGCCGACGACTACCTCACCAAGCCGTTCTCGATGAAGGAGCTGACGGCTCGGGTGCGGGCCGTGCTCCGTCGGGCCAACGACGTGGGCGCCGTCACCTGCGGTGCCCTGACCCTCGACCCGGCCCGCCGCTTGGCCGAGTTCGACGGCGAGCCCGTCCACCTCACCCCCACCGAGTTCGATCTGCTCCGGGCGTTGCAGGACGCCAACGGGGCGGTGATGAGCCGGCTGCAACTGCTCGACAAGGTCTGGGGGTACCGCGACGGCTCGATCGCCCGCACTGTCGACAGTCACATCCGCTCGATCCGCCGCAAGACGAGCGACGACCTCATCCGCACGGTGCACGGCATCGGCTACTCCCTCGGCGAGCCAGCGGCATGATCGGCCCGGCGCAGCGTCGGTTCGGCCGAGGCATGGGGTCGAGCCGATGAGCGTGCCGAATCCGCTCGATCGGATCACGAGCATCAAGACCAAGTGGTCGATCGTGATCGTCGCCGCCGTCGGCGTCACCGCGCTGGTGAGCCAGATCGGCTACTACCTGGGCTGGCCGGTGTGGGTGCGGCCGATCATCTCGGGGGTGCTCGCCCTCGCCGCCGTGCAGGTGCTCGCCCGGGGGATGACCCACCCGCTGCGGGACATGGCCCGGGCGGCGCAGAAGATGGCCCGGGGCGACTACCACCAGCGGGTCACCGTGACCGCCCAGGACGAGGTAGGCCAGCTCGCGACCTCGTTCAACCGCATGGCGGCCGAACTGGCCGAGGTCGACCGGCTGCAGAAGGAGTTCGTGGCCAACGCCTCCCACGAGCTGCGCACGCCGGTGGCGGCCCTCCGCAGCCAGATCGAGAACCTCGTCGACCACGTGACCGAGGCCGACCCGGAGACCCTCGCCACGATGCTCGCCCAGGCCGAGCACCTCTCCAAGCTGGTGGTCCAGCTGCTCGACCTGAGTCGACTGGAGGGCCGAGGCGACGACCAGCCTCGGGAGCTCGTGGCGGTAGGCGTGCTGCTCAAGCAGGTCGTGGGTGAGGCAGAGCTCCTCCACCCGGCGTCGGACCTGTCGCTCACCACCTCGGGTCCGCTCGGCGTGGTCGCCGACGAGGGTCGACTCCACCAGCTCTTCACCAACATCGTCGGCAACGCCCTCCGGTTCGCCCCCCTCGGGAGCGAGGTGATCGTCGAAGCCGAAGGCCGGCAGTCCGACGTGGTGGTCCGGGTCCGCGACCGCGGTCCCGGCATCGCACCGCAGGATCAACTGCGGGTCTTCGAGCGCTTCTGGCAGGCCGACGGCTCGGCCCCGACCGGTGGAGGTGGTGCCGGGCTCGGCCTCGCCATCTGCAAACGGATCGTCGACCGTCACGACGGCACGATCCGGATCACGTCCAACAAGCCCAAGGGAACCTGCGTGACGGTGACGCTGCCGTCACGACCGGCGACCTGAACACCCGTCGACCACCGGTCGACCCGACCACACCGTCGACCACCGGTCGACCCGACCACACCGTCGACCACCGGTCGACCCGACCACACCGTCGACCACCGGTCGACCCGAACGAGGAACCACCGGTCGACCCGAACCAGGGGACCGTCCACCAGCCCAGGAGTCGAACGCGCCCGAGGATCGGAGGGGGACGGCATCGAGGTGACCGACCCGCCACCGCCCGACCCATCGGCACTTCCCCTGCCACCGCCGCCTGCCAACCCCCGGCTGGGGCGGCCGTTCGGGCCGCCGTCGTCCCCATCGGCGCCCGGACGAACCGTGGAGCTCCCCCCGTGGGCGATCCCGCTGCTGGCCGCGATCGTGCCCGTGGCCGTGCTGGCCGACCTCGCCGTCCGGGTCCCCTTCGCGTCGGTGGCCACCACGCTGCTGGTCGTCGCGGTGGCCGGGCTGCTGGTCGTCGCAGGACGGGCCGCGTCGCTGGCTCAGCGGCTCGGCCTCGTCCTGCTGGTGGCGAGCGGCGCGGTCCTCACCGTGCGCGCCTCCGACTGGGTGTCGGCCGTGATCGCCCTCAACGTCGGTGCCCTCGTGGTGCTCGTGGCCAGCGACGGCCTCGAGCTCGGCCAGCACCAGCCGTGGTCCCGCAGCTTCTTCGCCTGGCTGAGCGCCGTCTTCGATGTGTGGCCGTGGTTGCGGCGGGGCATCGACCAGCTCGGCCGGCTCGGCTCCGGACGGTTCGCCGTGTGGCTGCGCTCGGCCGCCATCGGCCTCACCGTGGCGACGGTGCTCGGGATGCTCCTCGCCTCCGGCGACGCTGCGTTCGGCTGGCTGGTGTCGATCTTCGACGTCGCAGCGTGGCTGGGCCATCTGGTCGTGACCGCCCTGATGGTCATCCCGGCCTCGATCGTGGCCCTCGTCGCAGCTCGGGCCGAGCCCGAGATGCTCGGCCCCGATCGGGTCGACGAGGCCCAGGCACCGACCGGACGCTCGTTCCGGGCCGAGGCGCTGGCCGCGCTGTGGGCGGCCACCGCCACCCTCGTCGTGTGGTGTGGTCTGCAGGTCGCCCTGATCAGCGGTGGCGCCCGGTCGGTCGTGCTGTCCCAGCAGGGCCTCACCGCGGCGGACTACACCCGCCAGGGCTTCTTCCAGCTCGTGGCGGTGGCGGCGATCACGCTGGCGGTGCTCAACACCGCACACCGGGTGGGCCGGCGAAGTCTCGCTCCAGATCCGGCCCAGCGAATCCCGGCCGCGCTGATCGGTCTGGCCCTCGCCGCGTTGATCGCCGTCTCGTTCAGCCGGCTCGCCTACTACATCGGCTCGTTCGGGCTGACCATGCTGCGGTTGTCGGTCGCCACGTTCCTGGCGTGGCTGGCGGTGATGACAGCGGCGTCGGTCGCCCGGTCGTTCGGCCTCCACCACGAGCGGAACTGGCTGCCGTCGGCCGCCGTGCTGTCGGCCGCGGTCTTCGCGGTCGCGTTCGGTGTCGCCAACCCGGAGCGGCGGGTGGCCCAGGTCAACCTCGACCGGGCCACCCTCGACAGCCCGGTCGACGCCTACTACCTCGTCCACGATCTCGGGCCCGATGCGGCACCGGCGGTGGCCGAGTACCGGTGGGCCCGCCTCGGCGGTCGACCCGACGTCGTCACCCGACGGCTGTGCGCTGCGGTCGTCGAACACGAACGCTCGTCGCCGCTCGGCTGGAACCTGTCGCGGTCCTACCGGCCGCCGTTCGACTGCCCGGACGCCGACACCCGGACGGCGTCGATCGATCCGCCCGCCACCGACGGCCAGGACCGGCGGGGAGACTGAGTTGCCCGGGGCACCGGACGCCCAGCGGATCGCCCGTGCGCCAGGTGCCGAGGTACTAGCGTCTCCGGGGTGGGACCCGGGATGAGCGAGCAGCCGGCCGACGGCCGGCCCAGCGGGCGGGTCGACGGTGGTCGGGTGGATGGTGGTCGGGTGGACGGTGGTCGGGCAGATGGGGGCCGGGTCGATGGCGTGGTGGTCGTACTGCTCGACTCGCTCAACCGGCACCACCTCGGCTGCTACGGGGGCACCGAGTTCGCCACCCCCAACCTCGACCGGTTCTCGGCGAGAGCCACCCGGTTCACCCGGCACGTCACCGGCTCGCTGCCGTGCATGCCGGCCCGCCACGACATCCTGGTCGGCGCCCTCGACTTCCTCTGGCGATGCTGGGGATCGATCGAGCTGTGGGAGCGGTCGATCGTGGCGGAGATCGCCGAGGCCGGCGTGGCCTCCGCGCTGATCTCCGACCATCCCCACCTCTTCGAGACCGGCGGCGAGAACTACCACACCGACTTCGGCGCCTGGGACTACACCCGAGGCCACGAGGGCGACCCGTGGCGCCTCCACGTCGATCCGTCGTGGGTGGGGGCTCCTGCGCTCCCTGCGCGCGACGGCGGCTGGTTCTGGCGCGACACCTTCGGGGTCGACGGGCCGTCGAGGGCGTACGACCGCTCCCGCACCTTCTTTCGGACCGAGGCCGACTTCCCCGGCCCGACCACCATGTCGGCCGCCGCCGACTGGCTGCGGCGCTCACCGGCCCACCTCGACCGGTGGTTCCTGTTCGTCGACGAGTTCGACCCCCACGAGCCGTTCGACACCCCCGAGCCGTGGCTCGGCACGTACTGGGACGAGCCGTGGACCGACGACCTGTTGATCTGGCCGCCGTACGTGGTGGGCGGTCGATCGAACGGCCAGCTGAGCGATGCCCAGGGGCGCCACATCCGAGCCAACTACGGCGCCAAGGTGTCGATGATCGACCACTGGTTCGGCGAGGTCCTCGGAGCCCTCGACGACGGTGACCTGTGGGACACCACGGCGGTGATCGTGTGCACCGACCACGGCCACTATCTGGGCGACGAGCGCCGAGTCGGCCCCGACGGCGACCGGCACGACATCTGGGGCAAGCCGATGGTCCCCCAGTTCGAGCCGCTCGGCCACACCCCACTGCTCATCCACTGGCCCGGTTCGCCCGGCGGCGGAACCTGCGACGCGCTCACCACCAACGTCGACCTCCACGCCACCCTCGCCGACGTGTTCGAGGTGGCCTCGTCGCACCGCACCCACGGCCGGTCGCTCGTCCCGCTGCTCACCGGCGAGGCCGAACGGATCCGGGACTGGGCGATCGGCGGCGTGTTCGGCAACTGGGTGCAGATCACCGACGGGACCTCGAAGTACGCGAGGGCGCCGGCGGTCGACGGGTTCCCGCTCTCGATGTGGTCGAACCGATGGTCGACGATGCCACTCCACGTGCCCGGGATCGAGGCGCTCCCACCGCCCGACGACCGGGCGGTCCTCGACCGGATGCCGGGCTCGTCGATCCCCGTGATCCGCCAGCCCTACGCGGCCGGCGACCGGGTGCCGTTCTGGGCGAGCGGCGCGAAGTCGGTCGGGCAGCACCACCTGTACGACCTCGACGTCGACCCCCATGAGCAGGAGAACCGCGCCGGGGAGCGGGCGGAGCACGAGCTGGTCGACCTCCTCGTGACGGCCCTGCGCCACGTCGACGCACCAGCCGACCAGTTCGAGCGACTCGGCCTCGGCTCCTGAGGGCCGACTCTCGGCGATCGGGCGTCGGGCGGCGGCATCGACAGGCCGGCCGGTCAGCCGTGACCGGGACCGGCGACGAGCGGTAGGGTCGGGCCGCATGGAGCTGAGCGACAAGGTAGCGGTGATCACGGGAGCGGGTTCGGGAATCGGTCGGGCGTTGGCCGAGGCCTTCGCCGCCGAGGGGGCGGCGGCCGTCGTCTGCACCGACCTCAACGGTGACAACGCGGCCGAGACAGCGGAGAAGATCGGCTCGGTTGCGACCTCCGCCCAGCTCGACGTCGGCGACGAGCGGGCGGTCGAGCAGATCGTGGTCGACACCCAGAATGCTCATGGCCGGCTCGACGTGTTCGTGTCGAACGCCGGATACGGCCTACCCGGCGGGCTCGACCTTCCCACCGATGAGTGGGAGCGGATGATGAACGTGCACACCTGGTCGCACCTCTACGCCGCCCGGGCTGCGATTCCCGGCATGGTCGAGAACGGTGGCGGCTACCTGCTCAACACCGCGTCCGCCGCCGGCCTGCTGACCCAGATGGACTCCGGTCCCTACGCCGTCTCGAAGCACGCGGCGGTGGCCTTCGCCGAGTGGGTGTCGATCAACTACGGCGAGCAGGGCATCGGCGTCTCCGTGCTCTGTCCCCAGGCCGTCCGCACCAACATCCTCGGACCGCGGGCCCAGTCGGGGCGGAGCAACACCGGTCAGGCGTCTGGCGACGGCATCCTCGAGGCCGAGACGGTGGCTCAGGCCTGCGTCGATGCGATGCGGGAGGAGCGGTTCCTCGTGCTGCCCCACCCGGAGGTGGCCACCTACTTCGAGCGGAAGGCCAACGACTACGACCGCTGGCTCAACGGCATGCGCCGCTTCCGCCGTCGCCTCCGCGGCGACGGCTGACCCCGCAGACGACAACCCGGTGTCCTCACTTGGGGAGGAGGGCTCGGCGTAGGAGGCGGGCCAGCGACTCGACGTAGCGGTCGTCGCTCCAGGCGAGCCGCATCGTGAGCTCGCGCCACGTGTCGAAATGGGTCACGGCGTAGAGGGTGGCGGTGGCGTCATCGATCGTCCAGCCGTCGTCGAGCTCCTCCATGGCCTGGAGTGTGACGATCATCTCCCGAAAGCCGGCGTGGCGGAACTCCATCCGGTCCCGCCATGCCGCCCCGAGGGCGTCGTCGGTGTACTGCGAGGCCTCCAGCACCTGGGCCACGGGGAGTATCTGACGCCAGAACGTCGTGTTGAGCCGCAGCACGGCCTCGAGCAACGAGGCACCGTCCGGCGCGGCGTGGATCGCGGCCAACGACTCGCCCAGATCGAGCGTGTCGTCCATGTGTCGCACGAGTGCCACCAGCAGGCCTGAGCGGTCGCCGAAGTGCAGGTAGATCGCCTGCCGGGAGACGGCGGCCTGCTTGGCCACGTCGGCCAGCCTGAGCCCGGCCCCCTGTTCGGCAACCAGCTGCCAGGTGGCGTCGAGGATGCGAGCGCGCGTCTCCGGATCACCGTACGGGCCACTGGTTGACATGGCGTAAAGCTACTCCTATGGTGGGGACACCCGGTTTACACTCTGTAAACCGAGCGAGGTCAGAGGAGGGACCATCATGCTCGACGACCACTTCGAACGCGCCCAGGCGGCCGTGCTCCGCCGGTACGGCGTGGATTGCGAGGAGCGATGGGTCGACGCGCCGCTCGTCGGCGGTCGGGCCCATGTGCTGGTCCGTGGCGACGGTCCCCCCGTGGTGCTGCTCAACGGCATCGGCGTGCCGGCGGCGATGCTGGCGCCGCTCATGTCACGGCTCGATGGCGTCACCCAGTACGCCGTCGATCTCCCCGGCTATGGCCTCACCGACAGCAGCGCCACCTTCACCGACGACCTTCGTACCAATGCCGTCCGCTTCCTCGTCGAGTTGCTCGACGGGCTCGGCGTGGAGCGCCCGGTCTTCGTGGTCAACTCGCTGGCCTCGCTCTGGACCTCGTGGCTGGCGATCGACCATCCCGATCGGGTCGGAGCCCTGGCCCATGTCGGCTGCCCGGCGATCGTGCTCGACACGTCGGCCCCGCTGCCGATGCGGTTGCTGTCGGTCCGACTCCTCGGAAGGCTGATGACCAGGCTCCAACCACCGTCGGAGCGTCAGGTCGAGCAACTGTCGAAGATGGTCCACGAGCATCCGCTCCCGCCCGAGATCGCAGCCCTCATCCTGGCCACCGAGCGCCTCGATCACTTCGACAGCACCTTCCTCCCCATGCTCAACCGGCTCGTCCGGCTGCGGGGGAGTCGACCCGAGCTGGCGCTCACCGCCGACCAGTTGCAGCGGATCGACGCGCCGACCCTGCTCGTGTTCGCCACCGACGACCCGATGGGCTCACCGGCGATCGGTCGACGCATGGCCGCTGCCATGCCCGACGCCGAGCTGCACGTCGTCGACGGCGGCCATGCCCCGTGGGTCCACCACGCCGACCAGATCGCCCCGCTGCTCGCGGCCTTCCTGCACCGCACGCCGAACGCTGTCGCGGGTGGGTCGGGTGACGGCGTCGACTCCACCCCCGCACGAGGTGTCTGACACCGGTGTGCGCACGCTGGGGTGCTCAGCGGGGGCGGAGGCGGGTGGCGACGAGAGCCATGGCGAAGGCGATGGTGGCGAGGGCGGTCAGCGGGAGGCGGAAGTCGCCAGAGGTCTCGGCCAGCACGCCGGTGAGGAGCGGGCCGAGCACGCCGCCGATCTCGCCGGCGGTGAAG
This sequence comes from Acidimicrobiales bacterium, assembly GCA_965216205.1. Classification (GTDB taxonomy): domain Bacteria; phylum Actinomycetota; class Acidimicrobiia; order Acidimicrobiales; family SZUA-35; genus CADEDH01. The sequence goes on from OZ244139.1 coordinate 5,609,715, forward strand.
AACAGCCCGCCGGCGGGGGCCATGCGATCCGGGCCGACGTCGGGATCGTCCATCAGCGCGAGCATGTCGATCGGGGTCGCCGCCCGCGCCAGGCCGATGGCGACCAGCGCCGGGATGAGCAGCGCAGTCCCCGGCGCCAGCCGCAACGACAGCGCCCCGCCGGCGGCCAGGATCAACACCGTCATCAGGATCGGTACCCGACGCCGAGCGGATGCCGCCCGGGGGATCGTGGCGCTGGCCACGATCCCGGTGACGGTCACGAGCGCCGCCCACCCGCCGGCCCGCGCCGCTGAGATCCCACCGTCCCGCAGGACCTCGACCAGCCAGTTGGCCATCGCGTGGGAGAACAGGAAGGTGCCGGTGGCGATGATCAGCACCGTCCGCACCACCGGCACCCGGAGCAGTGCCAGCGTCGACGTCGCCGCCTGACCCCCGCTACGGCGGGGCTCGGTCCACGGTGCCCGACCGGCCACGACGACCCACACCAGTCCTGCCGTCGCCGCCCCGACGGCAAAGATCGCCACCGCCCACCGCCACGACCCGAACGCCGGCACCAGCACGCTGTTGGCGCCGGCGAGGGCGGTGGCCGTTCCCAGCGCCGGGGCGGTCGTGTAGACGCCGACCGCCGTGCGCCGATCTCGCTCGTCGAACCAGTTCGCGATCAGCTTCGGCGCCCCGATCGACACCAGCGGACCGCCGAGCCCGAAGATCGCCACCGCCCCGAACAGCGTCCACAGCCCGGTGGCGCTGGCGCGGGCCAACCCGGAGGCGGCGATGAGGAGCGACGCGATCCCCAACGACCAGCGCAGCCCGAGCTTGTCGATCGCCTTCCCGGCGGGGATGGCGGCCCCGAGGTACACGAGCTGCCACGCCCCGAGTACCACGCCCATCGACGCCCGGGTCAGGCCGAGGTCGTCGATGACCTGCGCCACCACCGGTGCCAGCGAGCCAGCGACGAGACCGAAGCCGTAGTACACCGCCCACACCGCAGCGAGCATCGCCCACCGGTACCCGGAGGTGGTCGGATCCACGGGCGGATCGGTGGTCGGCGCGGCCTTCATCCGCCCGCAATCTACGCACACCCACTCCCGAGCGGTCGATTCGCCGAACCCGCCCCACATCCCGACGAGGCGTCCCGAGATGGCAGCCCGATCCGAGCATCGATGGGGAGGTGCCAGAATCCACAACACCTGCCGCGGCGGTGATGCGGACCCGTCACTATCATCGGGGGTATCGCAACGCCGAACGACCCCGCTCAGCCGCCAGCACAGTCCACCGGGGAGCCCGCCGAGCTGCCGATGCGCCTCCAGGTCCCCGAACCGCCGGCGCGCCCCGGCGACGAGCCCGACTTCTCCCACATCGTCGTGACCCCCGCCGGGTCGGTCTCGAAGCCCCCGATCGACGTCGCCGCGGGCGACACCCACGACCACGCCGGCGCCATCATCCGCGTGCTCGACGCCGACGATGCCGCCGTCGGGCCGTGGAACCCCGACCTGGAGCCCGACTTGAAGCTCCGGGCGTTCCGGCACATGCTCGAGACCCGGGCGTTCGACGAGCAGGCGATGCTCCTCCAGCGGCAGGGCAAGGCCGGCTTCGCCATCCAGTCCAGGGGGGAGGAGGCGGTGGCGGTCGGTGCCGCACTCGGGGTCGACGCCACCTCACCCGGCTACGGCCAGGGTCTCGACATGCACTTCCCCACGTACCGGCAGTCCGGCCTGCTCATGGCGAACGGCCACTCCCTCCTCGAGATGTTCTGCCAGGTCCTGTCGAACACGGGCGACCGGCTGAAGGGGGCGCAGCTCCCCAGCATGCACTCCGTGCCCGAGAAGGGCTTCTTCTCGATCTCGGGCAACCTCGCTACCCAGCTCATCCAGGCGGTCGGTTGGGCGATGGCCTCCGCGATCGAAGGTGAGCGGAACGTGGCCGTCGCCTGGACCGGCGAAGGGGCCACGGCCGAGAACGACTTCCACAGCGCCCTCGTCTTCGCCTCGGTCTACCAGCCGCCGGTGATCATCAACGTGGTCAACAATCAGTGGGCGATCTCGAGCTTCCAGGGCATCGCCGGCGGGGAGGCGGCCACGTTCGCCCAGCGGGGCACCGGCTACGGCCTCCCGGTGCTCCGGGTCGACGGCAACGACCTGCTCGCCACCTATGCCGTGTCCGACTGGGCGACCCGCCGGGCCCGAGCCGGCTTCGGTCCCACCCTGATCGAGTGGGTCACCTACCGGGCCGGGAGTCACTCCTCGTCCGATGATCCCAGCCGCTACCGCTCGTCCGACGCCGCTTCGAGGTGGCCGCTCGGCGATCCGATCGAACGTCTCGGCAACCACCTCATCGCCATCGGCGCCGCCAGCGCGGACGAGCTCGACGCCATCGGCGCCCGCGTCGACGACCGGATCGAGGCGACCGTGGCGGAGGCCGAGGAGCTGGGCACGATGAACAGCGGCCCCGCCCTCAGCGCCTCGCACATGTTCGAGCACGTCTACGCCGACATGCCACGCCATCTCATCGAGCAGCGACAGGACCTGGGCGTCTGATGGTCGATTCGCCCACGTCGCTCGCGCCCGCCGGGTCACCCTCGGGTGGCCCCACCCAGTCGATGACGATGATCGAGGCCATCCGCGACGCCCTGGCGGTGATGATGGCCCGCGACGAACGGGTGGTGTCGTTCGGCGAGGACGCCGGCTACTTCGGTGGGGTCTTCCGTTGCACCGAGGGTCTCCAGCAGCGCTTCGGCACCCACCGCAGCTTCGACACGCCGATCAGTGAGAGCGGGATCGTCGGCGCCGCGGTCGGTATGGCCGCCTACGGGCTCCGGCCCGTGGCCGAGATCCAGTTCGCCGATTACATGTACCCGGGCTACGACCAGATCGTGTCGGAGGCGGCCCGGCTCCGGTCCCGCTCGGTGGGCGAGTTCACGGCACCGCTGGTGATCCGCATGCCGGTGGGCGGCGGGATCCGCGGTGGCCAGACCCACTCCCAGAGCCCCGAGGCACTGTTCACCCACGTCGCCGGCCTGCAGGTGGTGGTCCCGGCGACACCGTACGACGCCAAGGGCCTCCTGATCGCCAGCATCGAGAACGACGATCCCGTGATCTTCCTCGAGCCGAAGCGCCTCTACAACGGGCCGTTCGACGGTCACCACGACCGCCCGATCCGCTCGTGGTCGAACCATCCGGCGGGCGAGGTGCCGACGGGCCACTACCGGATCCCGCTGGGACGGGCGTCGCTGGTCGCCGAGGGCGCCGACGTGACCCTGCTCGCCTACGGGACCCTGGTCCACGTTGCCCGAGCGGCGGCCGAGGAGACGGGGGTGTCGGCCGACGTGATCGATCTCCGCACCCTGCTCCCGCTCGACATCGACGCGATCACCGAATCGGTCCGCAAGACCGGACGGGTCGTCATCGCCCACGAGGCCACGAGAACCAGCGGGTTCGGGGCCGAGCTGTCGGCCCAGGTCCAGGAGCGCTGCTTCGACCACCTCGAGGCGCCCATCACCCGGGTGACCGGGTGGGACACGCCGTATCCGATGGGACAGGAGTGGGCCTACTTCCCCGGACCTGACCGCATCGGACGCGCCATCACCGCCGTCCTCGAGTACTGATCGGGGGCTCGATGGGTAACCACGTGATCAAGGTCCCGGATGTCGGGGAGGGGATCGCCGAGGTCGAGCTCGTCGGTTGGGCGGTCGTCGTCGGTCAGACGGTCGGCCGCAACCAGGTGCTCGCCGAGGTCATGACCGACAAGGCCAACGTGGAGATCCCCTCGCCGGTCGACGGCGTGATCGCCAACCTGCACGGGGACGTGGGCGCCATCCTGGCGGTCGGGAGCCCCCTGATCGAGCTGACCGTGGCCGGCGCCGGCGATCCCGGGGCGCCACCCGGCGAGCTCTCCCGGACCGACGAGCATCCGGCCGGCCGCCGACCCGGCGAGCACCCCGCCGACCGGACCGCGGAGTTCCCCGCCGGTGGCGCCGCGCCGGCAGCGGCAGCGGCCGGCGGCCGGGCCGGACCGACGTTCGATGAGGCGAAGCTGCGCTTCTCCGCCGTCGCCAACGGCGAGTCGGCCCCGGCTGCGACGAACTCGAGCCCGGCCGACACCAGCGGGTCCGCAACGTCGAACGGCGAGCCCGGTGGTGACGTGACGGGCCTCGCGTCGAGCGGCGAGCCCGGTGGTGACGTGACGGGCCTCGCGTCGAGCGGCGAGCCCGGCCGTGGATCGCCGGGTGGCCACCGCACCACGTCGGGCCGACCGGCCGGAACCGGCGGACCCCGGTCGTCGCCGCCGAGAGCCGAGGGCGAGAAGCCCCTCGCCAGTCCCGCCGTCCGCCATCGGGCCCGGAACGCGGGGATCGACCTCCGCATGGTGCCGGGCAGCGGGCCGGCCGGTCGGATCACCCACGAGGACCTCGACCGGTTCTGGCACGAGGCAGAGGGCAGCGGTCGGTCGACGCCTGGCCGCCGCCGGGAACCCGACATGGGTACCAGCGAGGAACCGATCGTCGGGCTGCGGCGACAGATCGCCACCCGCATGGTGGCTGCCACCACCACGATCCCCCACATCACCTACGTCGACGAGGTCGACGTCACCGCGCTCGAATCGCTCCGGGCCGCACTGAACGAGCGCAGCGGGAGCAGTCCCCGCCTGACACTGCTGCCCTTCCTGGTTCGGGCGCTGGTCGACGCGATCGTCGACTTCCCCACCATGAACGCCCACGTCGACGACGACGCCGAGACCCTCACCACCTACGGCGGCGTCCACGTGGGTATCGCCACGCAGACCGAGAACGGGCTCGTGGTCCCGGTGGTTCGCCACGCCGAGGCGATGTCGCTCGTCGACCTCGCCGACCGGATCGCCGAACTGGCCGACCTGACCCGCGCCCGGAAGGCGAGTCCGACGGATCTCACCGGTTCCACGATCACGATCACCAGCCTCGGCCCGCTCGGCGGGCTCGTCACCACCCCGGTCATCAACAAGCCCGAGGTGGCGATCGTAGGGGTGAACAAGATCGTCGACCGCCCCGTGGTGGTCGACGGGCAGGTCGTGGTGCGCAAGATGATGAATCTGTCGTCGTCGTTCGACCACCGGATCATCGACGGCTGGGACGCCGCGTCGTTCATCCAGCAGATCCGCCGGTCGCTCGAGGAACCGGCACTCCTGTTCGTCGGCGACGACTACCCGTCCCGTCCGCCGTCATCGGGCGAGGCCTGACCGGTGGCCGGTCGGTTGGAGCGGGCTGTCGCCGATGCCCGAGTCGATCGCCGGCAGACCACCGCCGTCATCATCGGCGGCGGCCCCGGTGGCTATGTCGCCGGGATCCGGTGTGGGCAACTCGGCGTGCCGGCGATCGTGGTCGACGACCAGCCGCTCGGCGGCACCTGCCTCAACGTGGGCTGCATCCCCTCGAAGGCGCTGATCCACGTCGCCGACGAGTTCGCCAGGATGGCCGAGGCCGCCGACACGTCGCCGCTCGGGATCACGGCCACCGCGCCGACCATCGACCTGGCGGCCACGGTGGGCTGGAAGGACGGCATCGTCGGCCAACTCAACCGGGGGGTCGCGTCGCTTCTCGCGGCGGCGGGCACCGAGGTGGTCGCAGGGCGGGCCACGATGGTCGACGGCAAGACGTGCGACGTCGCCCTCGCCGACGGGGGCGGCCGGGTGCTCATCCAGGCCGACCACGTCGTCATCGCCACCGGCTCCACGTCGGTTGCGTTGCCCTCGTTGCCGTTCGGCGGTCCCGTCATCTCGTCCACCGACGCCCTCGCGCTCGGCGAGGTGCCGGACGCGCTGGCGATCGTGGGTGCCGGTTACATCGGGCTGGAGCTCGGCACGGCGTTCGCCAAGCTCGGCAGCCAGGTCACGTTCGTGGAGGCCGAGGACCGGATCCTGCCGGCGTTCGATGCGGAGCTGACCCGCCCGGTCATGAAGCGGCTGGCCGCGCTCGACGTCGACGTCCTCACCGCCACCACCGCCCTCCGGGTGGCGAGCGAGGGCGCCGCGAGCGAGCGCGGCGACAGCTCCGACAGGGAGAGCAGCGCCGTCGGCGGCGGCCTGGTGGTCACCAATGCCGACGGCGAGCGCACCGTGCCCGCCGACAAGATCCTGGTGACCGTCGGTCGCCGCCCGAACACCGCCGGCCTCGGTCTCGGGGGTCTCCGGATCACCACCGACGGTGGCGCCATCGTGATCGATGAGCAGGGTCGCACGTCGATGCGTCGGGTGTGGGCGATCGGCGACGTCACCGGCGAGCCGATGCTGGCCCACCGGGCGATGAAGCAGGGCGAGATCGTGGCGGAGGCGATCGCCGGGTTGCCCTCGGTGTTCGACGCCAGGACGGTCCCGGCGATCGTCTTCAGCGATCCCGAGATCGTCGTCGTCGGCGACGACCCCGCCACCGCGGAGCGGAACCACGGCGAGATCGTCGTTGGCCGGTTCCCGCTCCTGGCCAACGGGCGAACCATGACACTCGGCGCCTCCACCGCCGGGATGGTCCGCATCGTCGCACGGGCGTCGGATCAGCTCGTGGTCGGGGTCCAGGCGGTCGGCCCTGCGGTGGCCGAGCTGGCCGCTGCGTTCGGGCTGGCGATCGAGATGGGGGCGACCCTGGAGGACATCGCCGGCACCATCCACGCCCACCCCACCGTCGGTGAGAGCTTCCACGAAGCGGCGCTGGCCGCGCTCGGCCACCCGCTCCACATCGGCCCGTCGCGACGCTGACCGACCGCCGTCAGATCGTGGCTTCGAGGTCGTGCCGGAGCTGGTCCGGCGGTTGTGGACGGCCGAACAGGTAGCCCTGGAGCATGTCGGCGCCCATGGTGGCCAGCGAGGTCGCCTGCTCGTCGGTCTCGATGCCCTCGGCGATGATGGTCGCCCCGAGGAGGTGGCCGGTGTCGATGATGAGCTTGGCGAGCGACGACGACGATTCGTCGCTGGTGAAGCTGCGGTCGATCTTCAGGATGTCGATCGGCAGCCGCTTCAGGTGGGCGAGCGACGTGTAGCCGGTGCCGAAGTCGTCGATGGCCACCCGTGCCCCGCGCGACCGCAGCGCCCGGAGCTTCGAGGCCGCGCCGTCGAGGTCTTCCAGCAGGGCGCTCTCGGTGATCTCGACGATGACCCGGCCCGGGTCGACGCCGAGGTCGCTGAGCGGCGACAGCACGTCGTCGAGGAAGTCGGTCGATGCGAGATGCCGTCCCGAGATGTTCACGCCGACCGCCATGTCGGCGTACCGACCGGCGGCGTCCCAGGCCACGATCTGGCGGGCGACGGCGCCGATGACCCACTGGTCGATCATCACGATCAGGTCGCTCCGCTCGGCGAACGGGATGAACTCGGCCGGTGCGACCAGTCCCACCGATGGACGGTTCCACCTCGCCAGTGCTTCGAGGGCCACCACGCCGCCCGTCGACGGCTCCACGATCGGCTGGTAGTGGAGGACGAACTCGTTCCCGGCGATCGCAGCGTGGATCGCGCGCTCGAGCACGGCCTGCTCCGACACCGAGGCCCGAAGCTCGTCGCCGCAGACGACGACCTGGCCGCGGCCCATCCGCTTGGCTTCGTAGACCGCGAGATCGGCGTCGCGCAGCATCCGGTTCCCGTCGGACCGTGATGAGCTCGGGCCCGCCCCCGAGTCCAGCGTCGACCCGGACCGCACGGCATCGCCGCTGAACGAGATCCCGATGCTGGCACTCAGGGTGAACGTCGTCCCGTTCGACACGATCGGCTCGGCCAGCTCCTGGAGGAGGCGGGTTGCCAGCTCGACGGCCTCGTCGACGTGGGCGACCGGCTCTGCGATCATCACGAACTCGTCACCGCCGAGGCGGCCGACGTGGTCATCGGCCCGCGCCACACGCGTCATGCGGTGCGCGATCTCGCGCAGGACGACGTCGCCGGCGCGGTGCCCGTGTCCGTCGTTGATCGCCTTGAAGCCGTCGAGGTCGATGAAGAGCAACGCGAGCCCGGTACCGGTCTGACGGGCGCGGGCCAAGCCCTGGTTGAGCTTGGTGACCGACGCCTTCCGGTTGGCCACGCCGGTGAGACCGTCGTGGGTCGCCTCGTAGGACAGCCGCCGGCGGAAGTCCTCGCGCTCCTGCAGCGATGTGGCGAGCGCCCCCACGGCGTTCTGGAGCGACGCCCCGAGCTCGCCCGCCGTCTCGTTGGAGAGCACCGGGTGGGCGAGGTCGCCATCGGCCAATGCCTTGGCCTGCCGCTCGGCCAGTTGCAGGTGCTCGGCCGCGTCGTCGAGCGCGTTCCCCGCCGCCCGGATCTCGATCGGGCCGCCGGCGTTGGCGAACCGGGCCGACGAGTCACCGGCGCTGATACGGGAGGCGACGCTGGCGAGCCGCCGGACGGGACCCCGGATCGCCCTCGTCGCAGCGAGTCCGATCCCGAGCGACATCGACCCGAGCGAGAGCATCGAGAGCAGCGCCCGGTCCTGCTGCCGGTTGGCTCGATCCGCCAACGCCTGGCTCGCCTCGAGCGTATCGTCGCCGGCCGCCTCGACCAGGTCGAAGTAGAGGCCGGTCGTGTCGGAGCTGGCGGCGAACACCGAGGCGACGCCGGCGATGTCGTCGAGTACCGCCGACAGCTCGGTTCCGTCGCCCGACGTCGCGCCGGTACCGCTGTCCGCCGATGGCTCGAGCCGCGAAGTCAGCAGCTCCACGACGCTGTCGTCGAAGAGCTCAGCGGCCTGGGAGCTCGAGATAGCCCGGATGGCGCTGTGCACGTTCGAACCATCGTCGGCGAGCCGTTCGATCTCGCGCTCGGCCTCTGCCCGGATCGCCCGTTGCTCGAGGGCCTCGCTGACCTCGTCTCCCCCGTTGGCGATAGGCGAGAAACGTGCGCTGAAGAAGGCGGTGAACTCGTTGGAGATCGCCTGGCGCGCATCGGTCGACGCCCGGAGCACGCGCAACGACGTGACGAGGCGGTCAGCGCCGTCGAGCGTTCCCGCCCGTTCGAGGAGGTCGTCGAGCGTCTCGTCGGCGTCGTCGGCGAACTGCGCCTCCAGCTCGCTGTATCGCAAGGCGATCATCGAGAGGTTGCCGTCGAGCTCTCGAATGGTCTCGATCTGGGCTGCCGCGTCGCCGAGGCCGAGCTGGACGACCAGGCGGTCGACCTCGGCTCTGGCCCGTTCGAGCTCGAGAGGAACGTCGAGACCGGTCATCGACCGGGCGAACGTGACGTCGAGCCCGATCTCCTCGATGCCACCCAGCGCCGACATCCAGTTGCGTTCATCGAGGAGCCTGGCCCGGAGCTCGGTGAGCAGGATCAGGCGGCGCACGGAGGTGTCGACGATGCCGGTCTGCACCCGCTGGGCGGAGGCACTGTGGGTGTAGTCGACGGCGAACCACCCAGCACCGGCGAACGGCACGGCGACGAGCAGGGTGAGGAGGAGTCCGATCGGGTAGCGCAGGGCCCTCATCACTCGATGCTCTGGGCGTCGACGCCACACGAGTCGAGGATCGGCCCCAGGTTCGACAGCTGCTCGGCGGGGAACAGACGGCCCTCGCCCTCGCCGGCCAGGAAGGCCGCGGCCGCGTCGGCCAGGATCTCGAGCGGGGTCGAATCGAGCAGGCACTCGGCCGCTTCCGGTCCGATGCCGGCCTCCGCTTCGATGCTGGCGATGAGGAGCGCCCGACCGCCCTCCGTCGCCAGCATTCCCTCGAGCGTCTCGGGGGTGAACGCCGATATCGATGTCTCGGAGGTGGATGAGGACGGGGGGGATGAGGACGGGCGGGATGAGGACGACGGGGAGGAGGAGGGAGATGACGGTGACGTGGTGACCGCTTCGAACGCGAGGGCCGCCGGCGCGGCCCCATCGTCCGGGTCGGCCCCGCATGCACCCGTGATGCTGAGCGTGACACCGAGCGCCGTCAGAGCGATCGCGCGGCGGTCGACGAGCTTCACCGTGTCTCCCAACTCTTGTCGTCCTATGGACATTCGTCCTGTTCGGGGGAAACTTGAACGCGAATCGCGTTGCTGGGGCGAGCGGATTGGTCGGCCGGTCGCGAAGAAGGCCCAGAATGGTGGCCATGTCACGCCCCCCGAGTTGGTTCACCGGCGCGATCGCGACCGCCCCCGAGTCGCGCATCGTCGACGTCGACGGTTGCCCGATCCACTACCTGCAGTGGGGCGACCCGTCGCGCCCGGCCCTGCTGCTCTTGCACGGCGGGGCGGCCCACGCCCACTGGTGGTCGTTCATCGCCCCCCAGCTCATCGCGACCCGCGGGCTGCAGGAGTACTTCGTCATCGCCCCAGACCTCTCCGGACACGGCGACAGCGGCCGGCGGGACGCCTACACGATGGAGCAGTGGGCCGACGAGGTGATGGCGGTGGCTCGGCACGCCGGTGCGCCCGAGCGGCCGATCGTGGTTGGCCACTCCATGGGAGGACACGTGGCGATCGCCATCGCGGCCCGCTTCGGCGATGAGCTCGCCGGCGCGATCATCCTCGACGCCCCGGTCCGCCAGCCTGACCCGGAGTCGGAGGAGGGGGAGCGGGGCCGGATGTTCCGCAACCCGAAGACCTACCCCGACCTCGAGACCGCGGTTGAGCACTTCCATCTGCAGCCCCCGCAGCCCACCACCAACGATTTCATCGTCGACCACATCGCCCGGCACTCGCTGCGGGAGACCGAAGCGGGCTGGTCGTGGAAGTTCGACCCTGCCGTGTTCGCCCGTGAGCGCTACACGACCAACGACTACCTCACCCGCACGAAGTGCCGTCTGGCCCTCATGCACGGCCAGCTCAGCGACCTGGTGACGCCGGAGGTCCAGCGCTACATGGAGGATCTCACCGGCAGGAGCGCGCCGATGATCGAGATCCCCCAGGCCTACCACCACATCCCGCTGGATCAGCCGCTGGCGCTGATCGCCGCGATCCGGGCGATCCTCGCCGACTGGCAGCACTCGGTCGACAAGAAGCGTCTCCGCGACCTCACCACCTGACGACCTGCAGCCCATCGGCGACCGTTCTGCCGGTCGGCCGCACCATCAACCCCGGTTCTGCCGGTCGGCCGCCCCGACTATGGCGCGTGTCCACAGGCAGAACGGTGTCGGGCGGTGCGAGCGACCGGCAGAAGCTGGACCGGGTTCAGCCGATCGAGCGGAGGTCCACCGTGAAGATCAACGTCTCGTGGGGACCGATCACGCCGCCGGCGCCGGCGGCCCCGTAGCCGAGGTGGGGCGGGATCGTGATCGTGCGTCGACCCCCGACCCGCATGCCGGCCACGCCCTGGTCCCAGCCCTGGATGACCTGTCCGGCCCCGATCGTGAAGGCCAGGGTGTCGCCCCGGTTCCACGAGGCGTCGAACTCCTGGCCGTTGCTCCAGCTCACCCCGACGTAGTCGACGTTCACCTGGGCACCGTTCACCGCTTCCGGCCCGTCGCCCACCACGTCGTCGGTGATCACCAACTCGCCTGGTGCGTCGCCCGCAGGGACGGAGATCGTCGGTCGCTCGTTGGTATCCATCGGGCGGAGGGTAGCGGCCCGACCCGCCAGCGCCCGGGCCCGGAGGGCTCAGCCGGCCACCCGCATGATCAGGGCGTCACCCTGGCCGCCGCCACCGCACAGCCCCGCGGCGGCGATCCCGCCACCCCGACGGCGCAGCTCGTGGGCCGCGGTCAGCGCGATCCGGTTGCCCGACATGCCCAGCGGGTGCCCGAGGGCGATGGCGCCACCGTTCACGTTCACGATGTCGGCGTCGATGCCCAGGTGATCGAGCGAGCCCAGCGCCACCGCAGCGAACGCCTCGTTGATCTCGAACAGGTCGACGTCGGACACGGCCAGGCCGGCCCGATCGAGGGCGGCGTTGATCGCGGTCGACGGCTGCTGCAGCAGCGAGCAGTTGTCGGGCCCGGCCACCTGACCGAACGACACCAGCTCGGCCAGCGGCGCAGCCCCGAGCCGCTCCGCCGCCGCAGCCGAGGCGAGTACCGTCGCCGAGGCGCCGTCGGAGATCTGGGAGGCGTTCCCGGCGGTGACCGTGCCGCCGTCGGGCACGAACGCCGGCCGCAGGCCGGCGAGCGAGGTCGCGTCGGTCCCCGGGCGGACCCCCTCGTCCTCGTCGAACGTGATCGGATCGCCTCGACGTTGCGGCACCGACACCGCCACGATCTCGCTGGCGAGCAGCCCGTCCTTGATGGCGGTCGCCGCCCGCTCGTGCGACTCGGCGGCGTAGGCGTCCTGGGCGTCGCGGCCGATCTGGTCGGCCTGGGCGTACTGGTCGGTCCCCTCGCCCATGAGCACCGACTCGATCGCGCAGGTCAACCCGTCGTAGAGGAGCGAATCGAGCACCTCGCCGTGCCCGTACCCGTAGCCCGTGCGGCCCTTCGGGAGGAGGTAGGGAGCGTTCGTCATCGACTCCATCCCGCCAGCCACCACCACCTCGGCCTGGCCGGTGGCGATCAGCATCCATCCGTAGTTGATGGCCTGGAGACCGGAGAGGCACACCTTGTTGACGGTGACCGCCGGTACGTCCATGCCCAGCCCGCCCTTCACACTGGCGTTGCGGGCGGCCGACTGGCCCTCGCCGGCGGTGAGCACGTGGCCCATCACCACCTGGTCGACGGCATCGGGCGACACGCCGGCCCGTTCGAGGGCGGCGGCGATGGCGACACCGCCGAGGTCGGTGGCGGAGAACGAGGCGAGCGAGCCGTTGAACCGACCGATCGGGGTTCTCGCACCTTCGAGGATGACGACGGGGTCCGTGGCGGTCACTGGTCTGCTACCTCTCTGCTCGCTCAGTGCCGCTGGGCCCGGATGAGCTCGTCCAACAGCGCTGCGCTCGCTCTCGTCGGTGGGATCAGACCCTGCTCGGCCTCGGCCACCGTGGCCGTCCCCACCGGTGATGACAACACCGATTCTGTCATGGCGATCAGGGTCTGCTCCATCCGGGCCTGGATCTCGGTCTTGACCCGCATGCGCCGTCTGGCCCCCCGGCCGTCGCCGGCGTCGAGGTGGGCGAGGTGGGCCTGGGCGGCGTCGAGCACGTCCGGGGCTCCGGTTCCATCGAGGGCGGAGCTCATCACGATCGGTGGTCGATACCCGTCATCGGCCTCCTGGCCCGTCAGGTGGCTGAGGTCGAGCATGAGGTCGAGGTCGCGGCGCACGTCGTTGGCGCCTGGCCGGTCGGCCTTGTTGACCACGAACACGTCGGCCACCTCCAGCAGCCCCGCCTTGTTGGCCTGGACCGCGTCGCCCATGCCCGGTGTGACCACCACGATCGCGGTGTCGGCGGCGCCGACCACGTCCACCTCGACCTGCCCGACGCCGACCGTCTCGATGATGACCGGCCCGTACCCGACCGCGTCGAACAGCCGGACCGCCAACGGCACGGCGAGGGCCAGCCCCCCGGAGTGACCGCGGGTGGCCATGGAGCGGATGAAGGCGGTGTCGGTCGACGGCGCGGCCCCGCCGTTGCCGGCCGCTGGCGCGGCCACACCGGCCGGCGCGATGTCGTCCATCCGGATCCGGTCGCCGAGGATCGCACCACCGGTGAGGGGCGACGACGGATCGACCGCCAGCACCGCCGGTCGCTGCCCGGCGGCCTGCATCAGTGCCACCAGTTGCCCGGTGAGCGTCGACTTGCCGGCGCCGGGGGCTCCGGTGATGCCGATGATGTGGGCCGCCCCGGCGTGGGGGTGAGCGAGCTCGCTGATCTCGTCGGCCTGGGGCCCACCCCGCTCGACGAGCGTCAGCAGGCGGCCGAGGGCCCGCCGACTCCCAGCGCGTGCCTCGGCGTAGAGCCCGGCGACGTCGGGGGCCGCCTTGCTGCGGGGGGTCGTCGCGCCGCGGCTCACGCGACGCTGGCCGCAACCGCGTCGCGCACCGACCTGGCGACCTCCTCGGCGGACGCCCCGGGACCGAGGACGGCGCTCACGCCGGCGTCGAGGAGGGGTTGCACGTCCTGGTCGGGCACGATCCCGCCGACCACCACGGGAATCGACAGCTCGGCTTCGGCCAGCGCCTCGACCATCATCGGGGCGAGGGTCATGTGGCCGGCGTTGTGCATCGACAGGCCGATGGCGTCGGCATCCTCCTGCTCGGCGGCGGCCACGATGCTGTCGGTGGTCTGGCGGAGCCCGAGGTAGATCACCTCGAAGCCGGCGTCGCGCAGGATCCTGGCCACCACCTTCAGGCCCCGGTCGTGTCCGTCGAGGCCGAGCTTGGCGAGGATCACCCGGATCACGGTGTGCTCGGGGTCGTCCACACCGGCCCGGTCGGCGCTTGCGCTGTCGCTCATATGATCGCCTTCTCCACGTAGGTGCCGAACTCGGCCTCCATCGCCATCGCGATCTCCTCGAGCGTGGCGTAGACCTCGACCGCGTCGATGATGGCCGGCATCAGGTTCCGGGTGGGATCGGCGGCCGTGGTCTGCACCTCGGCCAACGCGTCGCGAACGGCGTCGTCGTTGCGGGCGAGCTTCACGTCGGCCAGCCGCTTGAGCTGGTACTCCTCGGTCTCGGCGTCGATCCGGAGCAGCTCGTTGGTCGAGTCGTCGCCGTCGGTGAACTCGTTCACGCCCACCACGATCCGCCGGCCGGCGTTGACCTCCCGCTCGAATCGGTAGGCCGCCTCGGCGATCTCGCCGACGAAGTAGCCGTTCTCGATCCCTGCGTACACCCCCTCCAGGATCGAGCCGTTCCCGAGATCGTCGAGGTGGGCGAAGATCGCCTCCGCCTGGCGCTCCATCTCGTCGGTCATCCACTCCACGTAAGGGGCGCCACCGAGCGGGTCGGCCACGTTGGCCACCCCGGTCTCGTGGGCCACGATCTGCTGGGTCCGCAGCGCGATCCTCGCCGCCTTCTCGGTGGGGAGGGCGAGGGCCTCGTCGTAGCTGTCGGTGTGGAGGCTCTGGGTTCCGCCCATCGCGGCGGCCAGGGCCTGGATGGCGACCCGGGCGATGTTGATCTCCGGCTGTTGAGCCGTGAGCGACACCCCGGCGGTCTGCGAGTGGAACCGGCACAGCATCGACCGCTCCTGGGTCGCCCCGTAGCGCTCCTTCATCCACCGGGCCCAGATCCGGCGGGCGGCCCGGAACTTGCCGACCTCCTCGAAGAAGTCGCTGTGGGAGTTGAAGAAGAAGCTCAGCCGACCGGCGAAGGTGTCGACGTCGACCCCGGCCGCGACCGCAGCCTCCACGTAGGCGAACCCGTTCGCCAGGGTGAACGCCAGCTCCTGGGCCGCGGTGCTCCCGGCCTCACGGATGTGGTACCCCGAGATCGACACCGGATGCCAGCGGGGCATCTCCGCCGCCGTGAACCGGATCATGTCGGTCACGATCCGCACCGACGGCCGCGGCGGATAGATGTACTCCTTCTGGGCCTGGTACTCCTTGAAGATGTCGTTCTGGATCGTCCCGGCGAGGTCGGCCCTGGCGACACCGTTCTTCTCCGCCACCGCCACGTACATCGCCAGGGCGGTGGCGGCCGGACCGTTGATCGTCATCGACGTCGACACCGCCGACAGATCCACGTCGGCGAACAGGTCCTCCATGTCCGACAGCGTGTCGACCGCCACCCCGGCCCGGCCGACCTCGCCGACCGACCACGGGCTGTCGGAGTCGCGACCCATCAGGGTCGGCATGTCGAACGCGGTGGAGAGCCCGGTCACCCCGTTGGCCAGGAGCTCCTTGAACCGGGCGTTGGTGTCCTCGGCGGTTCCGAACCCGGCGAACATCCGCATCGTCCACAGCCGCGACCGGTACATCGACGGGTACACGCCCCGGGTGTACGGGTACTGGCCGGGGTAGGGGCCGTCGCCGTAGACCGGCTCGACCGGCACCCCCGACATCGTCTCGAAGGGCACGTCGCGCAGCCTCGACCCCTCGAGTGCCTCCCGGTAGGCGGCGTACCCGGGGGAGTCGGCCGGTCGTCCGCTCTCTCGTCCGCTCTGTTCAGTCATGGCGCCCATTGTCGCGCAGGGAGCGCTGCGGCAATCAGTCCGACCACCTCGTCGATGTCGTCGGCGTCGACGTCGAGGTGGGTCACCATCCTGCAGGTCCGACCGTTGATCGCCAGTTTCACGTCGGCCGCCTTCGCCGCCTCGATCACCGGTTCCGGGTCGGCGGTGAACGACGCGAACACCATGTTGGTGGCGTGACGGTCGACGGTGACGCCATCCACCGCCGCGAGCCCGTCGACCAGCCGCTGGGCGTTGGCGTGAT
The DNA here is from genome assembly GCA_965216205.1 of Acidimicrobiales bacterium. GTDB lineage: Bacteria > Actinomycetota > Acidimicrobiia > Acidimicrobiales > SZUA-35 > CADEDH01. The sequence goes on from OZ244139.1 coordinate 5,625,880, forward strand.
CGTCGGCGAGGCGCTCGATGTTGTTGTCGAGGGCGTAGATCCCGGCGGCGGCGATCATTCCTACCTGCCGCATCCCGCCGCCGAGGATCTTCCGCCAGCGGCGGGCCGCCTCGATCAGGTCGGGCGAGCCGGCCAGCACCGAGCCGATCGGGGCGCCGAGTCCCTTCGACAGGCACACCGACACGGTGTCGAACGGCTCGGCGACGGTGGCCGGGGGAACGCCGAGGGCGACCGCCGCGTTCCACAACCGTGCCCCGTCGAGGTGGAGGCTCAGGCCGTGCTCGGCGGCCAAGGCCGCCGCCTCCCGCTGGTGGTCGAGGTCGAGCACCCGGCCGTCGTTCGTGTTCTCGAGGCAGAGGAGGCGGCTGCGGGCGAAGTGGGGGTCGTCCGGTTTCACCACCGAGGCCGCATGGTCGAGGTCGAGCTCGCCGGTCGGCAGGGTCCGTACCGGCTGGGGCTGGATGCTGCCCAGCACGGCCCCGCCACCGGCCTCGTAGCGGTAGGTGTGGGCGGTGTCGCCCACGATGTACTCGTCACCCCGCTGGCAGTGGGCCATGAGGGCGCAGAGGTTGCCCTGGGTGCCGGAGGCGACGAACACCGCGGCCTCCTTGCCGAGGATGGCGGCCGCCTTCGCCTCGAGCTCGGCGACGGTGGGATCGTCGCCCCACACGTCGTCGCCGACCGCAGCGTCGGCGATCGCGGCCCGCATGGCCTTGCTCGGCGTGGTCACAGTGTCGGAGCGGAGATCGATCATCGTGGGCGACAGTCTGCCATCGTCGATCGACGACAACGACCGACACCCAAGCGCATGGACCATGAAGAAGCTAGTGATTTGATCAAATAGGAAAAGCAGTTCTTGGAGAATTTATTACAAAACCCCTTGAAAGATGACCAACTATTTACTAAACATGTTGATGCGGGAGGGTTTGTTTCCGCCGACAACTCTCCCGCTCTCGCAGCAGTCGCCCCCAGTGGGTGGCTGTAGCCGCCGCCCTTGTGGAGGCAGCCCGATCCGCATTCTGGGCTGCCTCCACAGGTTTTTTCAGACCAGCGACCGAGTGTGGCAGCGCCGGGACGAGACCGCTGTGCGGTACGGCCGGAAGCCGTTCAGAGCAACGCCCGCACCGCCTCGATCGTGTCGGCGGTGACTGCTTCACGGTCTGGTCGGTAGCCCTTCACACGGGCGAATCGAAGGGCGACACCACCGGGATACCGGGTTGATTTCTGCGCTCCGTCGAGGGCAATCTCCACCACCAGCTCAGGAGCAATGTGCACTACGAACCCCTCGTTGCTCTCGTGGGTTTTGAGCTCGAGGAACCGTTCCGTTTGCCACTGCAACAGCTCGTCGGTCAACCCCTTGAACGTCTTGCCCACCATGAGGAAGCCGTCACCGCCGGGTTCGCGCGCCCCGAGGTGCAGGTTCGACAGCCAGCCCCGTCGGCGGCCGTGGCCCCACTCCGCGGCGAGCACCACGAGATCGAGGGTGTGGACGGGCTTCACCTTGCGCCACGTCTTGCCCCGCCGACCCGCCTCGTAGGGGCTGTCGACGGCCTTGACCATCACCCCTTCGTGTCCCGCATCGAGGGCGGCGGCGAGCATCGCGGCCGCATCGTCGGGCTCGGCGGTGATCGTGCGCGGGATCTGCCGGTCGCCGACGAGCGCCGCGAGGAGGCCGCTCCGCTCCCGGAGTGGCCGATCGATCAGGCTGATGCCGTCGAGGAACATCAGATCGAAGAAGAACGGCTGCAACCCGTGGGCGTGGCCCTCCCCTTCGGTGCCGAACACGCTCATCGTGTCCTGGAACGCCTGGGGTCTCGGGTCATCGTCGTCGGAACCGTCCCCGAAGAAGCCCAGCACCTCACCGTCGAGCACGGCGCTGTCACACCCGAGGCCGCGTACGGCCTCGACGATGTGGGGGAGTCGGTCGGTCACGTCGTTGAGGTTGCGGGTGTAGATGCCCACCGTGTCGCCGTCGCGGTGGACCTGGATCCGGGCGCCGTCGAGCTTCCACTCCACCTGGGCCTCACCCGTGGCGGTCACGGCATCGTGCACGTCGGGGGCGGTGGAGGCCAGCATCGGCTGGATCGGCCGGCCCACCTCGAGATCGATGGCGGCCAGACCGTCGGTTCCGTCGGTCAGCGCGACCACGGCGGTGGCCCCGAGATCGCCCCGCAGCATCACCGCCCGGCGCAGCAGCTTCTGGGTGACGCCGGCCGCCTTCGCCACCGCATCGGTGACCACGCCCTGGAGCGCCCCCTGTCGGAGGTCGCCGATCAGCACCCGCCGCACGAACTCGTACTCGGGCTCGGTCGCCCTGGCCAGGAGCCCGGTGAGGAGCTGGGCCCTCGTCGCACCCGACCCGGGGCCGGTCGTGACCGCGATCGCCGAGAGGAGCTCGTCGAGCTCGAGCACCTGGAGCGTGGCGTCGTGGGCCGGCTCGATGTCGAGCTTGGCCACGGTGGCCCAGCCCACGCCGATCGAGCCCTGCCGGATCGACCCGGTGAGGAACCCGATCGCGGCCTCCACCTCGTCGGCCTCGAGATCGGCGACGACGGCCGCCAGCAGCTCACCCTTCTCCTTGCGCGAGCTCGTCGCGGCCACGGCCACCGAGGTGTCGGCAAGTCGTCGGAGCAGCATCGACGCCAGCGTAGGGGGTACCGTTGAGGCGATGGAGTTGCTCTTGGTGTTCGTGGCGCTCACGGTTGCGGCGGGTGGGGTCGTATGGTGGTCCTCCCGGGCCAAGACCTACCGGGTGAAGAATCGCGATGTGGCCCCCAGGGAGCAGGTCACCGGGAGCCGGGAGCGTCGGCCGGAGCTCGACCTCGGCAAGATGCTCGACTGAGCCCGGCGCCGATGACCGGAACTGCGATCGTCACCGGGAGAGCCACGGGATTGGGCTCGCCACCCCCTGAAATTTGTCGACTTTGCAGCGCTCACCGCTGCAAAGTCGACAAATTTCGGGGGGTGATCAGCCGATTCGTTCGCTGATCGCGGCCGGTTGCTCGGCGGTCCGTTCGGCTGCGTATGGTTGGTGGGTGCCCACCGATGACGACGTTCCCGCCCCTGGCCCCGAGAACGGCGAGGCTGGCGACGCAGCGGAGACGTTCGATCTGCACGACGCCTATGCCGTCGAGACGCCAGCCGACAACGTGGACCTCTATCGCCGGTGGGCGGCCAGCTACGAAGACGACTTCATGGCCAGCCACGGCTACATCTACCACGTCGAGGTGGCCAAGGTCTTCGCCGGCGAGGCGACACCCACCGACGGCCCGGTGCTCGACGTCGGTTGCGGCACCGGCGTGGTCGCCGCGGAGATAGCCAAGCTCGGCCGGTGGCCGCTCGACGGCCTCGACATCTCGCCCGAGATGCTGGCACGGGCGGCCGAGAAGCTGAACCGGGCCGGGGCCCCCGTCTACGGCAGCCTCATCGAGGCCGATCTGACCGAGCCGCTCGCCATCGAGACCGGCACCTACGGAGCGGTCGTGAGCGCCGGCACGTTCACCACCGGACACGTGGGACCGGAGGCGATCGAGGAGCTCGCCCGGATCGTCCGACCGGGCGGCCTCCTCGTGCTCGGCGTGAACTCCCGCTTCCACGAGGCGGCCGGCTTCGAGCACCACCTCGCCGAGTTGGCCGCTCGGCAGGTGATCGAGGAACCCGAGATGGCCTTCATCCCCCTCTACGATCGAACCGATCACGAGCACGCCAACGACACCGCCCACGTGCTGGTCCTCCGCACCACGGCACCGACAGAGGGATGATCGAGAGGTGGGAACCAACGCTCGAGTCGATCGGCTGATCGAGAAGATCCGCTCGTCGGTGATCGGCGGCGACGAGATGGTGGGCGGCCCGTTCGGCCCGCGTCCCGTCGTCTACGCCGACTACACCGCCTCGGGCCGGTCGCTCACCTTCATCGAGGACTACATCGCCGAGGTCGTCCTCCCGCTGTACGCCAACACCCACACCGAGTCGTCGGGCACGGGCCTGCAGACCACGCGGTTCCGCGACGACGCCCGCGAGATCATCGCCCGCTGCGTCGGCGCCACCGACGATCACGTGGTGCTGTTCTGCGGCAGCGGCTCCACCGGCGCCATCGCCAAGCTCATCGGCGTGCTCGGCCTGCGGATCCCGTCGAACCTCGACGACCGCTACGCCCTCAGCGCCGCCATCCCGCCCCACGAGCGGCCCGTGGTGTTCATCGGCCCCTACGAGCACCACTCGAACGAACTGCCGTGGCGGGAATCGATCGCCGACGTGGTCACGATCGACGAGGACGCCGACGGTCACGTCGACCTCGCCCACCTGGAGCGGGAGCTGCTCGCCCACGCCGATCGGCCGCAACTGATCGGCTCGTTCTCCGCCGCCTCGAACGTCACCGGCATCATGACCGACATCGAGGCCGTCGCATCGCTGCTCCACCAGCACGGGGCGCTCGCCTTCTGGGACTACGCCGCGTCGGCCCCCTACGTCGGCATCGACGCCAGCCTCGGCCACCTCGATGCGATCTTCGTCTCGCCCCACAAGCTGATCGGCGGGCCGGGAACGCCCGGGGTGCTCGTCGCCCGCCGGGATCTGTTCGACAACCGCGTGCCAGACGTGCCCGGCGGCGGCACCGTCGCCTACGTCAACCCCACCGAGCACGACTACCTCCCCGACGTGGAGCACCGCGAGGAGGGCGGCACCCCCGACATCGTCGGCTCGATCCGGGCCGGGCTCGTCTTCCAGCTCAAGGAGGCGGTGGGGGTCGAGGAGATCAAGGCGAGGGAGGCCCGGTTCGTGCGGCAGGCGGTAGAGGCGTGGACCGCCCACCCGAACATCGAGATCCTCGGCAGCCTCGAGGCCGAGCGTCTGTCGATCGTGTCGTTCGTCGTCAGGGCGGCGGGCGACCGCTACCTGCACCACAACTTCGTGGTTGCCGTGCTGAACGACGTGTTCGGCATCCAGTCCCGCGGCGGCTGCTCGTGCGCCGGCCCCTACGGGCACCGACTGCTCGGGATCGACCTCGACCAGTCGCACGAGTTCGAGCGGGAGATCACCCGGGGCTGCGAGGGGATCAAGCCCGGCTGGGTCCGGGTCAACTTCAACTACTTCATCGACGACGAGACCTTCCGCTACCTCGTCGACGCGGTGGCACTGCTCGCGGAGTCGGCCCCGGTGCTGCTGCCCTACTACCGCTTCGAGCCCGACACTGGCCTGTGGACCCACCGCGACGGCCTGGCCGAGCCGCCGCTCTCGCTCCACGACATCTCCTACGCCGACGGTTCGATGCGGTACCGCCGTCGCCCCACCCCCGTGCCCGAGGGTGGACTCCCCGAGTACCTCGAGCGGGCGCGGCGGCTCATCGACGAGCTGGCCGCCGCCCGCCCCGCCCCGCTCGGCCTCCCCGAGACGAGCGCCGACTTCGAGCACCTGCGCTGGTTCCACTACCCCGACGAGGTCGTCGCTCAGTAGACGAACCACTTCGCTGCGTTGGCAGCGTTTCGCACCGGGCGTGGACGCGGGATCTGGCAGAGCCGGGTGGGGGATCGGGTGGACGACGGGAGAAATCTCGAGCTTCTGTGTATCAACGGCCCCGGACGGGGGTCAGTACTGGTGCGCAACCGGATGCCCCACGGGCCCGAGCGCAGGTGGCGATGAGCGGTAGGTCTGGAGGGAGACCTACCGCTCTCCGCCCTTTTCGTGTCGTGCTCGTGCGCCAGGCACCGCACGGCACACATAGAGTTGGAGCTGATGGAAGACGTCGAGGGACAGGTCCTGGAAGCCAGGAACGGTGACACGTCCGCCTGGAAGAACCTGGTCGATGGCCACTCGGGGCTCGTCTGGAGCATCATCCGGGGCTTCCGGTTCGACGAGGAGACATCCAAGGACGTCTTCCAGACCGTGTGGCTGAAGCTGGCCGAGCACCTCGACCGCATCCGCGAACCGGCCAAGCTCGCCGGGTGGCTGGGTCAGACCACGCGCAACGAGTGCGTCGGCGTGGTCCGCCAGCGCAGCCGGGTGATCCCGTCGGAGGAGGTGGCCGATCTCGGTGAGCCGCTCGACCTCGCCGGCTCGAGCCTCCCGAACCCCGGGGAGCTGCTCGAACGCGATGAGAGCCGGGCCGCGGTGGCCGCCGCCTTCGCGCGACTCCCCGGCCGGTGCCAACGGCTCCTCCGGCTGCTGATCGTCGACCCACCGGTGTCCTACGAGGAGATCTCGGAACTGCTCGACGTGCCGATCGGGAGCATCGGACCCACCAGGGCCCGGTGTCTGGAGTCGCTCCGCTCGTCGCCCGAAGTTTCACGTATCACCGGCGGACTGCCCTCGTCATGACAGCACCTATGAACGATGACGACCTCCTCACCCTCCTTCGCGAGGCGATGGCCGGCGACAAGCCCCCCGCCCACGCGATGGAAGCCGCGTACGCGGCCCACGGTTGGCGAACCCTCGACGCCGACCTGGCACGACTGATCGAGGACAACCAGGTGGAAGTCGTCGGCTTCCGTGACGCAGCGTTCTCCAGGATCGTCGCGTTCGAGACCGGCGCCGGCTCGATCGAGGTCTCGATCGACAACGACCTCGTGGTTGCGACCCTCACGCCACGGCCCACGAAGCTGGTGCTTCGCCGGACCACCGACAGCCGCGAGCTCGCCGTCGACGACGCCGGCCGGGCATCGGTGTCGGGCCTCTCCGGACCGGTCCGGTTCGAGATCTCCTGGGACGAGGGCACCACCCTCACCCCCTGGCTGACCCTCTGACCGGCGCCAGTACACTCCTCTCCCGGTACCGAGGGAGAGACGAGATGACATCGAAGAGAGCTCTGGCGATCGCCGCGGCGTTCGCCCTGCTACTGGCGGCGTGCGGCAGCGACGACGACGCCACCGAAGCGGTGGCCGGCGACTGCGAGAACCCGCCCACCAAGACCGACGGCGTGTTGACCGTCGCCACCGGCGACCCGGTCTTCGAGCCGTGGATGGTCGACGACGACCCCGCCAACGAGCAGGGCTTTGAGGCTGCGGTCGTCTACGCCGTGGCCGGCGAGCTGGGGATCGAGACCGTCGAGTGGGTCCGGACCGGGTTCGACGAGGCGATCGCCCCCGGCGACAAGGACTACGACTTCAACATCCAGCAGTACTCGATCACCGCCGACCGTGACGAGGTGGTCGACTTCTCCGCCGGGTACTACCAGGTGGAGCAGGCCATCGTCGGCGCAGCCGACGGGTCGGTGGCCTCCGCAGCAGCCGTGGCCGATCTCGTCGACGCCCAGCTCGGCGCCGCGATCGGCACCACCAGCCTCGACTACATCGAGACGGTGATCGAGCCGTCGGCGCCGCCGCTCGTGTTCGACGACAACGCCGCCGCCAAGTCGGCGTTCGAAGCGGGTCAGGTCGACGGGATCGTGTTCGATCTGCCGACCGCCTACTTCGTGACCGCGGTGGAGATCCCCGACGCCTCGATCGTGGGGGTCCTTCCCCGCAGCGGGGAGCCGGAGGAGCTCGGCATGCTGTTCGAGGACGGCTCACCGCTCGTGGAGTGCGTGAACGAGGCGCTCGAGGCGCTCCGCGACGACGGCACGCTCGAATCGATCGAGGACGAGTGGCTCAATGACGGTGGCTCGATCCCGACGCTCAGCAACTGAGCTGGGTCGAGCTGAGGGCGTAGGCCGGGCCGGTCGATGTCCCGACGAGCACGGCTGTCGGCCGAGGACGGCGCTCGCGGCGCGCTGATCGCCACGATCTCCACGATCGTGGTGTTCGGCCTGTTCGTCGCGCTCGTGGTGACGAGCCCGAACTGGCCGCGGGTTCGCAGCCAGTTCTTCAACCCCGAGGATTTCCGGGCGTCGGCCCCCGACGTGCTCCGTGGCTTCTGGCTGAACCTCCGCATGTTCGCGGTGGCGGTGGTGGCGATCCCGATCGTGGCGCTCGTGATCGCGTTCATGCGGAGCCTGCGCGGTCCGGCGTTCGCCCCGGCACGGCTGTTCGCCGTGGTCTACACCGACTTCTTCCGGGGCATCCCGGTGATCCTCCTCGTCCTCGTGCTCGGCTTCGGGGTGCCGGCGCTCGACCTCCCGGGCGTGACCAACTCGGCCGTCGTGTGGGGGGTGATCGCGCTCACCCTCTCCTATGCGGCCTATACCGCCGAGATCTACCGGTCCGGTATCGACGCGGTGCCCGAGTCGCAGCGGGCGTCGGCCCGGGCGCTCGGTCTGACCCAGATCCAGAGCCTCCGGTTCGCGATCCTGCCCCAGGCGGTCCGCAACGTGGTGCCGGCGCTGATGAACCTGGTGGTCGCCCTCCTGAAGGACGTCGCCCTCGTGTCGGTCCTCGGCGTCCGTGACGCCGTCCGGGAGGCCGACGTCTACAAGGCGAGGACGTTCAACTACACGTCGTTCGTCGTGGCCGCGGTGCTGTTCCTGGCGGTCAGCGTGCCGCTCACCCGATTCGTCGACTGGTACGCGGGCCGGGACCGGGCCCTGCGCTCCCAGACGATCGTATGACCACCGGCGCGGGGCCGGAGGCCACCAAGCTCCAGCTCGACGGTGTGGGCAAGTCGTTCGGGGATCTCGTGGTGCTGGATCGGTTCGACCTCTCGGTGGCCGAGCACGAGGTCGTCTGTCTGATCGGTCCGTCGGGCTGCGGGAAGTCGACCGTGCTGCGCTGCATCGATCTGCTCGACGAGGTCGACGACGGCAGGATCCTCCTCGACGGTGTCGACGTGACGGCGTCAGGGGTGAACGCCAACGAGATCCGTCGGCGGATCGGGATCGTGTTCCAGTCGTTCAATCTGTTCCCCCACATGAACGTGCTCGACAACATCACGCTCGGACCCCGCCGGGCCCACGGTGTCGCCAGGCGGGATGCCGAGGAGAAGGGCCGTGAGCTGCTGGCCCGGTTCGGCCTCGGCGACAAGGCCGCCGACTATCCCAATAAGCTGAGCGGTGGCCAGAACCAGCGGGCGGCGATCGTGCGGGCATTGATGTCGGACCCGGAGCTGCTCCTCCTCGACGAGATCACCTCCGCCCTCGATCCGGAGCTCGTGGGGGAGGTGCTGGCCGCGATCCGGGAGCTCGCCGAGGGGGGCATGACCATGGTGCTGGCCACCCACGAGATGGGATTCGCCCGCGACGTGGCCAACCGGGTGTGCTTCCTCGACGGTGGTCGGGTGCTCGAGGCCGGCCCGCCGACAGCCCTCTTCAGCGAGCCGGCCGAGACCAGGACCCAGCAATTCCTGAACCGGGTGATCGAGGCCGGTCGGCTCTGATCGTCGGCTGGTCAGTAGCTTGCGGCCTGCTCCCGGAGCTTCTCGGCGATGGTCGGGATGTCGGAGAGGTTCTCGACGAGCTCCCGCCGCCCGACCGTGTCGACCCGGACCTCGGTGTCGGCCCGCACCCTGGCCGCCCGCTGCCCCGTCGACCCGGGCTTGGCCAGGACCGCCAACTCGCCGAAGCAATCGCCGGCCGCCAGGTCGGCGACATGCTCCTCGTTGAGCCACACGCTCGCCCGGCCCTCCAGCACGACCCCGATCGACGCCCCGAAGTCGCCCTGGCCGACGATGTCCTCACCGGCCGGGACCCGCAACGGGACCGCCAGGGTGCGGAGCACGTCGCGCTCGGCATCCGGGCAGGACGCGAAGAGCTTGGCGTCGCCGGCGTGGCGGATGTTGCCGTGGTTTCCTTCTGGGGTGGCTCCAGTCACGGCGCCCATCGTTGCATGAGCCGGCCCGACGGTCCAGGGAACGCGATGGCCACCGGCGGGCGACCACTTGCGACCCACTGGCGACCGGGGTCGGATCCAACCGACGAGCGGCCCGAAGCCGCATGTAACGATTCGTTCCAGGTGGTGCCGACACCGGTGAAGAAACACGTTCTATGGTCGAGGGAATGGGTGCCTCGATGGCCTTCTTCGATGGACTGACCGAAGCTCAGGAACGCGAGCTTCGCACCATCATGCAGCGTCGACGCTTCGAACGGGGCGAGGTCGTCTTCCACGAGGGCGACCCGGGGGCGTCGCTCCACATCATCGAGAGCGGCTGGTTCCTCGTCCACACGGCCACGGGTACCGGCGAGCGGGTCGGGATGACCATCGAGGGTCCGGGTGACGTGTTCGGTGAGATGTCGCTGCTCGCCTCCGACGGTCTCCGCACCGCCACGATCCGGGCCCTGCGGCCGGCGGAGACGATGGCGCTCGACCGTGAGCACTTCGACCGTCTCCGGAACGAGGTCACCTGGGTCGACCGGTTCCTCATCGGCCTGCTCGTCCAGCGGGTCGACCGGCTCACCCGGCAGCTCGGCGAGACCGCCTGGCTACCGGCGGAGAAGCGGGTCGCTCGTCAACTCCAGCGGCTCGTCGACGCGTTCGATCCGGAGCCGATCTACCTCAAGCAGGAGGAGATCGCCCAGCTCGCCCAGACCACCAGGCCCACGGTGAGCAGCGTGCTCGGCCAGCTCGCCAAGGCGGGGATCGTGCGCACGAGACGGGGGTCGGTCGAGGTGATCGATCGCCGGGGGCTCACCGAACGGGCGTGACCGGCGAGGCGCGGGGTCACGGCGACCACGCCACCCGGTGAACGGTCTGGCTGCCGATGCCCTTCAACTCCACCACCCGCCCGGGCTCGTAGGTCAGCTCGACCTTCCCGGTCGTCAGCTCCCGCACCAGCGATGACACGAGGATCTCGCCGCCCGCCGCGTGGTCGGCGATCCTCGAGGCGATGATCACGTGCCGGCCGTAGAGGTCACCGTCGGCGGTCCGGACGGCTTCGCCGGTGTGCACCCCGAGCCGGATCGACAGGTCCCACGCCGGTTCGCTCATCCGCTTGTGGTGGATGTCGCGCTGGGCGTCGATGGCGAACTGCACGGCCCGGCGAGCGCTCTCGAAGCTCATCATGAAACCGTCGCCCTGCGACTTGATCTCCCGCCCACCGTGCTGGCGGAGCTGGGCCCGCACGATCCGGTTGTGCACATCGAGCGCCCGCATCCACGACTCGTCGCCCAGGCTCGTGGCCCGCACGGTCGAGTCCTCGATGTCGCTGAACACGATCGTCACGGTGCCCTCGTCGCCGATGTCGTTGGCGAGGCTGGTCAGCTCGCGGGTGTCGACCGTTTCGCTCAGCCTGGCGATCGAGCTCCGGTGGCGCTCCGCGGTCTGCATCTCCGTGGTCAGGTCGCCCCGGATCGCCTGACGCGCCCCGGGGGCCAGCGCCACCGGCTCGCCCACCTCGATCTCGGCGCTCCCGATGCCCACGATGTCGCCGGAGTGCAGGAGGGTCTCGCCGTTCACCGGCTGGCCGTTCCTCGTCGTGCCGTTCGAGCTCCCGAGATCGGTGACCAGCACCTGCGACCCGACCAACCGGAACTCGGCGTGTCGTCTGGAGGCGCGGTTGTCGACGAGCAGGAAGCCGTCGCAGTCCCGCCCGAACGTGATCCGATCGCGGAGCAGGAGGTGCAGCGGACTCCGGGCGAACTGCCGCACCGTCAGCACGACCGGCCCCGGGGCCCCCATCTCGCTCATCTCCCTTGTTCTAGCAGCGGGAGGGCCATCCCGACCCATGGGGCCGCATCATCGACCCCGATCGACCGGTCATCCACCGGCGCAGGCGTTGGTCGGGGCACCCTCGAAGATGTCGGCCTCGATCGACGGGTCGAGCCGTGAGGCTGCCTCGTCGCAGGCCCGACCGCTCGACAGGACGTCCCACACCCTGACCGTGCCGTCGGTGGCCGTGGTGGCGAATCGGGAACCGGTGGTGTCGAAGACCAGCTCGAACGACTCGGCATCCGGGTCGGTCGCGGTCTCGATCGATGACGTCACCAGCCCCAGGCCCTGCTCCCAGTCGACCAGCAGCAGCTCGCCCCGCCTCGTGACCACCGCGGCCGACAACCCGTCGGCGGCGAACCCGACCCCGGTCCCCCCGTTCGTGCCCAGCCCGCTGATCGTGACGCCGACCTCGTCGCCGGTCGCCGGATCGAACACGTGGACGTCCTCGGAGGCGTCCACCGTGGCGAGGAGCCCGTCCTCGTTGAACGCGACCGCCCACACGATGTTGGCGCTCGTCGACCACTCGCGTTCCAGCTCGAAATCCGATGTCCGCCAGATACGGATCCGGCCGATCCCGTCGGCGGTGGCCAGCAGCTCACCGTCCGGCGAGAAGGCGAGGGCCCGAACGCCCTGGTCGTGCGGTGCGGGCTGGGCGTGGAGCGAGAGGTTCTCGGTGCTCCAGATGAACACGTCGGCGCCGGCCCCCTCCCGGTCGCCGCGATCCGATGAGGCGAGGAACCGACCGTCGGGCGACAGGGCGAGCGCCCGCCCGCCGGCCTGGTGACGACCCACCTCGGCCGTCACCGTCGCCGTCGCCGGATCCCACGCCAGGACCCGGCCGTCGTCACCGATGGAGTAGACGGTCGAACCGTCGGTAGACCAGACCGAGTCCCACACGGCCCGGGTGTGTCCCACCCCCGACGTGCGGGCGTTCGGGTCGTCGAGGTCGATCACATGAAGACCACCCTCGCCGTCGCCGACCGCCATCGATCGGCCCTCGGGATCGAACGCCGCCCCGTAGGCGCCGCCGGCGAAGTCGTCGAGCTCGAGGTAGAGGGGGACGCCCCCCGTGCGCCACAGCCGGAGGCGCTTGTCGTCGCCGACCGACGCGTAGAGCGTGCCGTCGGCGCTGAGGTCGCCGTGCTCCACCGCATCGGCGTGGCCGGCGATCGACGAGGTCGGCGACAGCGACGGATCCTCGATCGACCACGTGTGGACCGTGCCGGCCGCACTCCCGCCGATGAGGCGCGCCCCGTCGACGGAGAACTCGATGCCCTTGATCGCGGTGACGTCCGGGTTCAGCGGGGTCCCGTCCTCGGCGAGCGCCTCCTCGCCGAACACCTTGCCGTCGATCGGCTGGCCGGTCTCGGCATCGTGGAGATAGGCCACCGGCCGGTCGCCGGCCGTGGCGAAGGTGGAGCTGTCGGGGCTGAAGACGATCTCCCAGAGCTTCGCTCCCTCGTCGGTGTCGAGCGGATCCCACAACTGCTCGTAGGTGGCGGTGTCCCAGCCGTTGAGGCGGCCGCTCCGGTTCGAGGCCACCAGCTTGGAGCCGTCGGGCGAGAACGCGACGGCGATGATCCCACCGCTGCCGTCGTCCCACACGAGCTCCCGCTCCTCCTGGGCGGTGTCCACGTCGAAGATGCCGATCGTGCCGTCGTCGTAGGCCACCGCAACCGTGCCGTCGGTCGGGTGCAAGGCGATGTTCCACACGATGAACCCCTTGTTGGAGATCTCCTGCGGTGGACCGACGCTCTCCGGATCGGTGAGGTCCCAGCTGTAGACGAGGTTGTCGCTCGCACCGCTCACCAGCGTCGTGCCCTCTGGGCTGAAGGCGAGCGTCCGGGCCCCGTCGGCATGGGCCGTGAGCGTCTCACCGACCTGCTCGCCGGTCGCCACGTCGTAGACCCGGATCGGCCCGGTCGGGTCGGCCACCGCGGCGATCGCTCCGTCGGGACGGAGCGCCACCTTGAAGCTGCCGGGGGTGCTGATCGGTGGGCCGAAGGGCGTGAGCCCCGGTTCGCTCAGCGCGACCCGGGCGCGGGCCATCGCAGCCCGAGCGTCGACCGGTGGGCGGTCCGAGCGCGCCGCGCTCTCCATCGCCAGCCGTAGGGCGAGCCGGGGGTCGGACCGGGCCTGGCCGACCGCCGAGGTCCCCAGCGCGTTCGCGAACTGACGCTCCGCCACCTCGGTGCTGCTGGTCGCTCGACGGAGGGCGGCGAAGGCCACGATCGAGGCCACGATCGAGGCCAGCGTGAGCGCGGCGAGAGCGATCGTCGCCCGCCGCCGGGTCACCGCCGACCGGGCCGCCCGTTGGGCCTGGGCCTCCTCCTCTGCCACCCGCGCGTCCTCGGCGGCGTCGACGAATTCCTGCTCGAGCAGGTCGAAGCCGTCGGGGTGCTCCTCGGCCCAGTCGCGGGCCTGGGCGAGTGGCGTGCCTCGCCACAGGAGGTCGGGGTCGCGGTCGCTGGCCTCCCACTCGGTGGCAGCTCGACCGACCCGCTGCCGGAACCGGAGATCCTGCCGCTCGGCGTCGATCCAGTCCCGCAGTCGAGGCCAACCACCGATGAGCGCCTCATGGGCGATCTCGACGGTCTTCTCGTCGACCGCGAGCAGGCGGGCCGACACGAACTCATCGACCACGGTCGCCATCACCTCGGCTTCGCTGTCGCGTTCGAGCTCGGCGAACGGGAGCCGGCGGCGGGTGTCGGCGGTGCCTTCGCCGGGGGTCACGAGCCGCAGGAGCAACCGTTTCGCCGCCCGTTGCTGGGCCTCGTCGAAGGTGATCTCGAACAGCGCGTCGGCGCTCTGGGCGATCGCCCCGCCCACCCCGCCGGCCGTGCTGAAACCGGCGACGGTGAGCACGTTCCTGTCGCGCCGCGACCATGTCTCCACCAGCGCGTGGGAGATCAGTGGCAACGAGCCGGCGCTCTCGCCGCCCTCCTCGAGCATCAGGTCGACCAGGCCAGGCTCGAACCGGAGCCCGTGCCGCCGGGCCGGTTCCTCGATCGCCCGTCGCATGTTGTCGGTACCCATCGGTCCCACGAGCACCTGGTTCTCGGTGATCCGCTGGGCCAGCCACGGGATCTGGGCACACCGGCCGTAGAAGTCGGCCCTGACCGCGATCACCAGCCGGAGCCGGCTGTCGGTCGGATCGGCCATCGCCGCCAGCGCATCCACGAACGCCCTGGCGACCGATGGATCCTCGTGCTGGGTGAAGACCTCCTCGAACTGGTCGACGTACAGCAGCCAGTGCTGGTCGCCCGATCCCTCGACCGACTCGTCGAGCAGTCGCCGGGCGAGGCGGGGATCGGCGGCCAACTGGTCGGCGCGGTATCGGGGCTCGCCCTCGGTGCCCCGGGTCAGCCGGTAGTGCAGCTCGTCGAACGGATCGATACCGGGCGTGAGGAGCTCGTAGCGCCACGACTCGCTGCCGGCGATCGCCCCGCTGCGCAGCGCCGGCAGCAGACCGGCTCGAACCAGCGAGCTCTTGCCGCTACCCGATGGCCCGGCCACCACCAGCACCCGGTTGGTCTGGAGCCGACGGAGCAGGTCGCCGACGAGGTCCTCGCGCCCGAAGAACACCGATGCGTCCTCAGGCTGGAACGACGCCAGGCCCTTGTAGGGACAGGACCGGAGGTCGGTGAGCGCTCGGGAGCCGTCGTCGATCGCCACCGGCTCCAGCTCGAGGTGATCGAGCACCGCCGACCGCCACGCGACCGCCGTGGGGAACCGATCCGCCGGGTCGAGCGCCATCGCCCTGGCGAAGAACGCCTGCCAGTCGGGGCGAAAGATCAGGAGCTCGTCGGCCACGTCGTGTGGTTCCGGCGCCACCCGGCCGGTCAGGAGCAGCCACAGCACGGCCGACGCCGCATAGAGGTCGGTCGGCGGACCGAGGGTGCCGTCGGCCCGGAGCTGCTCGGGGGCCTGGTAGCGGGCCGAACCACCGATGACGCTGGGCGCCGACCCTCGGTTGGCGAGGTCCTTCGCGAGCCCGAGATCGCCGATCAGCAGGCGCTCGTCGGGTCCGAGCACGCCGGCGATCACGGTGTCGGCCCCCGGCGGTCCCCCCGGGAGCGACGTGGTGGCGGTGCCGCCGTCTTCGTGGGCGGGACCCGCCCGGGCGGAGGTGGTGCTCGCCTCGTCGATGTGGATCATGAGGTTCTCGGGTTTGATGTCGCGATGGACGACACCGACCCGGTGCAGCGCCTCCATGCCGTCGGCCATCGCCTCGGCCACCCGTCGGACGGTGTCGGCGTCGGCCGGGCGGCCGCGGAGTGGCTCGATCCGCTCGTCGAGCGTTCCGCCCTCGGCCAACTGCATCACGAGATACGGGCGACCGTCGTCGAGCTCGCCGAGATCGTGCACGGCGAGCACGTTCGGGCTGGCCACCCGGCGGAGCAGCTTGCCCTCCTCGATGAACCGCTCGCGGGCGAGCGCGTCGGCGTTGGCCGTCGGGTTCAACACCTTGATCGCCACGTGGCTGTCGAGACCGTCGTCCCACGCCCGGGCGACATCGGCGAACGATCCGGACCCGACCAGCCCGAGAACCTCGTAGCGCCCGAACCTGGTCGGCAGCGACTCGATGCCGCTGGTCACGGTGTCAGCTCACGAGCTGAGGAGGTCGGCCACGTCCATGCAGTCGTAGAGGGTGGCGTTTATGACCGCATGATCGGTGTCGGCCGCGGTGACACAGACCATCGTCGACCCCTCCCGCGACACCGAGCTCGCCGACGCGTCCGACTGGGTCACGTACTTCGGATACTCGTCGGTGGGGTGCCAGTCACCCTGCACCTCGTAGCCCTGGGCCGCGTAGTCGGAGCTGACCGAGCCCGGTTCCTGGGAGTCCCAGAAGACGTGGATGTGGTTCTGCTCGAAGTCGGGCGTGTAGTTGGCGTCGAAGGTGAGCTCGATCTCGCCGCCCGGGCCCGGCTCGGCCCCGGTGATCTCGACTCGACAGCCATCCGCGGGGCAGGCGTTGGGCAGCTCGCCGCCCTGCTGAGCCCCGTCGTCGGCGCTGTCGTCGGCGCCGTCATCGGCTGCGTTGTCGTCGGCTGCGTCGTCGCCGGCTGCGTCATCGCCTGCCGCGTCGTCATCGGCCGCCGGGTCGTCGTCATCGCCATCGCCGTCATCGTCGGTGGCATCCTCGTCGCTCGCCTCGTCGGCACCGCTGGTGCCGTCGGTGGAGTCGCTGGCATCGGTCTCCGCGATGCCCTCGTTGGCGGCGGTGGATTCGTCGCCGCCGGCGCAGGCAGCGGCTGCCAGCGAGAGAACGGCGACCAGTGCCAGGAGCTTGGCTCCCACGGTCCACCCCGATTGCCTGAAACGCCAGTCATCTACCACTGCGTGAATCCCCTCCGGATGATCGTCGGTCGCCCACCGAACGACATGCTACGACGGTTTCGACCCCGTATCCCTGTCGCGGCAGGTGTGACAACGGACGCAGTCGCCACTGGCCGGTGTCAGACGAGCACGGCTCCGGTCGCTCCGAGGGCCAGGAACACCACCAGCGGGGTGAAGTAGCGATCGTCGGCCACCGCGAATCTGCTGTGGCGCTCGGCCTTGGTGAACCCCGCCACCCGTCCATCACCGATCGCCCGGATCACGAGCGCTGACACCCCGGCCACCGCCAGCCAGTGCAACCACCTGTATTCCGGTCCGAACGCTTCGATCCACACCAGCAGACCGAAGACCGCCAGCGCGCCCGCAACCAGCAGCGTGAGCATCGGACCGGGGGTGAACCGGTCGGTGGCGTCGCCCGGCACGGCCCGGTCGACGAGCCATCGGCCGCCGACGGCCCAGTACACGTGCAGCGCCGAAGCGGCGAGCAGCACCACAGCCGTGACCGCGGCGCCGGCCTCGAGCCATCGGTCGCCGATCGCTCCGGCCTCGCGGAGGGCAGCGAGTCCCGCCAGCAGGAAGATCGGCCAGGCGAGGTGGCCCCGCAAGGCGGCGAAGATCACCGCGGCCGACGCCAGCGTCAGCACACCGATCGTGAGCAGGTGATCGCCGCCTGACGCGATCACGGCGAGCGCGAGCCACGCCATCGAGGTGAGGTGCCACGCGAAGCGAAGGATCCGCTGGGCCGCCCACCGGGGGAGCGGGACCTCCCACTCGGCTGCGAAGAGCGGCCGGATGATGTCGGACTCGCCGAGCGCCGAGTGGGCCACTGCGAGGACGCAGAGGCAGCCGGTGATGACGATCTGGGGTGGGGACATGGAACGACCTCCGAAGGGGCAGTGATACGGAACATACGGTTCCGTATGGTTGAGCCTAACCGTACGGAACCGTATGGTCTAGGGGATGGCTGACACTTCTGCGAGACGCTTGTCACGGGCGGAGTGGGTCGCCGGTGCTTTCGACGCCCTCTGTGACGGTGGTGTCGAGGCCCTCCGCGTCGAGCCACTGGCCGCACGCCTCGGGGTGACGAAGGGGAGCTTCTACCACCACTTCGACAACCGTCGTTCGCTCCAACTCGAGGTGCTCGCCGAGTGGGAGCGGGCCGGGACGAGCCAGGTCATCGATCGGGTGGAGCGTCCCGGTGACGGTTCCTCGACGCGTCTCCGCCTGCTCGCCCACCAGACGTTCGCCGCCGACCATCCGGCCGACGTCATCGAGGTTCGGGTTCGAGCCTGGGCATCATCCGATGAGACCGCGGCCGCAGCCGTCGAGCGGGTCGACGCTCGACGGGTCGACTACGTTGCGGCGCTCCTCCGGGAGATCGGCCTACCCGCACCGCTCGCCCGGCGCCGAGCTCGTCTGCTGTACCGGGCGATGGTCGGGGAGTTCACCTGGCGGCTCTCCGGCGGGCCGGCCGTCACGAAGCGGGAGATCGACGAGCTGGTCGATCTCATCACCGCGTCGGTGACGGCCGACGGGTTGGCTGGGTCGGTGACGGCCGGCGGGTTGGCTGGGTCGGCGACGGCCGACCGGCGCTCCGGCTGATCGTCGGCCCTCGTTGCGGTGTGGTCAGCGGACCCGTTCCGCCACCAGCTCGTGGGCGATCGCCTCCGCTCTCCGGATCGAGCCCTTCGAGCCGGCAAGGATCCGCTGTCGGTCGGCGTCGGTCAGCAGACCGGTCGGCTCGGTCCCGCCCAGCGCTGCAGCTCGGATCCGGAGGTCGAGGACCTCGTCGAGCGTCGCCCGGTCGATCGGCGGCAGCACGTGGGTGTCGAGGCTCGCCCCGTCCCGACCGAAGCCGGCCTGCCGGGCGAGTCTCGACAGGTCGGCGTGGGTGCCGATCACCAGCGTCGCCCCGCACCGGGCCAGCCGGCGAAACCACCAGCGTCGCAGCGGTCGTGGCATGCGGTCGATCTCATCGCCGTATGCGATCTCGCCCACCGGTGGTCGCCGCCACCGGTGCCGGTAGGGGGCTGGTGGCACGTGGTGCAGCGGGCCTGGCCGGACTTGCCGCCAGTGGTCGAGGTGCGTGCTCTTGCCCGTCCCTCGCTCGCCGATCACCTGCACGAACGCGCCGGCCCCCGGGGGTGGGGGCTCCGCTGGCAACCCGCGCGGCACGAACAGCTCGGCGTCGATGGCAGCGTCGCACCCGGTGGCGAAGGGATTCCCCCGAAGACCGACCCCCCTATACCGGTCGCTCATGTCGTTCGCAGGTTCTCGCTGGGGGCTGGCGCCCCCAGACCCCATCGGGCCCGCCGACGTAGCGGCGTACCCACTCACTTCGTTCGCAGGTTCTCGCTGGGGGCTGGCGCCCCCAGACCCCATCGGGCCCGCCGACGTAGCGGCGTACCCACTCACCTTGTTCGCAGGTTCAGCGGGTGGGGCCGGTCGTAGAGGCCCCAGCCACCCGAGGGGATGACGAGCACCGGAATGTGCACGGTGGGATCGCGGCGGAGCCGCACGTCCACCTGGGCATCGACGAACCACAGCACCCGGATGAGGCGGCCGTCGTAGGAGATCGGGCCACGGACCGGCACGGTGAACTCGAACGTGGTTTCGGTTCGCCCGTACTCGTCGACCGGGAGCTCGCATTCGGCCACGGTTCGCTCGTCGGTGTCGCCTCGACCCTCCGTGGTGTAGCGGAGCGAAACCCGGACGGCTCGTACCGGCTGGCGGCTGTCCGTGGCCAGGTCGTCGAGCTCGCCGGTCCGTCGCACCCGACCGCGGAGCGCGCTCCCGATCTCCACGATGCCGCGCTCCAGCGCGATGTCGAGGTTCGGGTCGCTCATCGATCACCGATCTGGTTGCGGACGTCGGGGTCGAGCGCCGCGCTCACGGTGATCGGGAAGCGCTGACGATCGCTCGGTAGGCCGGCGCCGTCGACCGTCGTCTCCAGCCACCAGCGGACCGCGTTGTCACCCAGGTCGAACGTGGGGGCGCCAGCGGCGACGGGGATGAGGATCTTCACCGTGCCCTCGAGGCCGTCGCCGGTGCTCGTGCCCCGGCCGGTGTAGGACTGCTCGAACACGGTTGCCGTGTCGACCTCGGTGTCGGTGCCGCGTCGGTACTCGACCCGCTCCTGGCACACCACCTTGCACTGGATCCCGAACTCGGCCGCCGGCGGGGGCCGTCGCGCTCGTCGTCGGTAGGTGACCGTCGGCGATGATCCCAAGGTGAGCGCCGTGGTCGGCAGCTCCACCTTGGCCGCCTCCCAGCCGAACGCAGCGGTGAGTGAGGGGGACAGGGTGACGACGATCACCGCCAACGCCCCGACGACGAGCAGCGGACCGAGCACGCCGCCGATGCTCACCGTGACGAACAGGCCGATGACGCCGACGACCACTGCGGTCCTGGTGGTCGGCGAGTCGTAGAGTCGGCGGATGAAGGAGCGAGCCTCGACCTCGACGCCCGACGATGGCCTCGGTGGCACTGGATTCCCCATGCCGGTTGGATCCTAGGCCACCGCAGTGGTCGTGGCGGCGCAGCCATCTCGATCGGCCCGCCGGCGCCGGCCACGGGCGGGCCGATACATACGGTCTCGTCAGATCGACGCGTCGTCGTTCGGTCGAGGAGGGATCGGAGTGGCCTCGGTCCAGTGGTCCGGTCGGACGCCGAACGCCTCGATGAACCGTTGCCAGCCCGAGGCCACCGCCAGGGCCGAGGCCAGCTCGAGGATCTGGCCCGGCGTGAAGTTGGCCCGGAGCTCGGCCATCAGATCGATGTCGACGGGGGTGGCCCGAGGCTCGGTCAGCACGTCGGCCAACCGGAGCGCCGCGATCTGCTCGGGGGGAAGCATGGCGGGCGAGCGATCGGGCGGCGTGCCGATCGGTGGGAGGTCGGCCACGGCGGCGTCGGCCTCGGCCGCCGTCATTCCCTTGCGCATCAACGATGCGCTCCGAGCGAGGCTTCAATGCACGCACTGGTTGCGAACGGCCAACCGGATCCGACACAGCTCCACCAGCTTCGGATCGAGGGAGGAGCGGTCGGTGTAGATGAAACCGACCCAGTCGAGGAACTGTCGGAGCACCTCGGGTTCCCGGGCGAGTGTCAGGAACAGGTTGTCGTCCTCGTAGGCCTTGTCGAACCACACCTCCAACCGGCGGCGCATCTCGTCGTCGAGCTGTTCGGGATCTGCCTTCGGGAGCAAGCCGTGTTCGTTCGCCATGCCAAACGATGGCCGGCGCC
Source organism: Acidimicrobiales bacterium (assembly GCA_965216205.1). Classification (GTDB taxonomy): domain Bacteria; phylum Actinomycetota; class Acidimicrobiia; order Acidimicrobiales; family SZUA-35; genus CADEDH01. The sequence goes on from OZ244139.1 coordinate 5,646,975, forward strand.
AGGTGTCACCGGCAAGCCTCGGCCCCGGACGGCCGATCCACCTGTCGTCGGCCCACCGGTGGTCGAACCGCCGCGTCTGGGACGGGTCGGGGCCCGAGGGGTAACGTCGCCCCCATGGCTGAGCCGATTCACACCCACAGTGACAGCATCGACATCGCGGCCCCGCCGGAGCGGGTCTGGGAGATGGTGGTCGACATGGAGCGCTACGGCGAGTGGAGCTCCGAGAACGACGGGGGTTACTGGCGCAAGGGCCCCGACGGTGAGCCCGGCACCGGCCGGGTCGGCGACATGTTCGTGGGTGTCAACCGTCTGAATGACGAGGAGTGGAAAGCGCCGGTGGAGATCGTCGAGCGAGAGGAGGGGCGATCGTTCGGGTTCGTGACCGGGGGGATGGAGTACAACATCGCTCTGTGGCAGTACGTGGTGGAGCCGAACCCCGACGGTGGCACGACCCTCACCGAGAACTACGAGCTCCGGAACCTCTCGCCGAGGATGAAGGAGCACGGCGAGGCCGAGATCGACCTCCGCCGGCAGAACATGATCACGAGCATCCGAGCCACGCTGGAGAACATGAAGGCAGCAGCCGAGAGCGGTGCCAGCGGCGGATGACCGCTGAGGGGCACCTCGCGATCCGGGGAGCGCAACTGGCCCACCAAACCGCGGGCGACGGACCCGCGCTGGTGTGGGGCCACGGTCTCACCTCGAGCCGGGAGGCGGAGGACCTGGTGGCGCGGGACAGCGAGACGGGTCCCATGATCGACTGGGGGCGTGTTCCCGCCCGGGTCACCCGCTACGACGCCCGGGGTCACGGTCGGTCGGCGTCGACGGTGGACCTCGACGGCTACTCGTGGGCGTCGCTCGCCGCCGACCAGTTGGCGTTGGCGTCGGCCCTCGGGATCGGGCACTACATCGCCGCCGGGGCGTCGATGGGGGCCGGGACCGCGCTCCACGCAGCGGTGGCCGCTCCCGACCGGGTGGACCGCCTCGTGCTGGCGATCCCGCCGACCGCCTGGGAGACCCGGGCCGGCCAGGTCGACCAGTGGGAGGCCACCGCCCACGTGATCGAGACCAGGGGCGTCGAGCCGGTCATCGCCGCCGGCGCCGACCTTCCGCCGCCCGATCCGTTCGTGGGCGAGCCCGGCCGAGCCGAGCGGCGGGCGGCGGCGATGCGGGCGTGGGATCCCGCCCGGCTGACGCTCGTGCTGCGGGGCGCGGCCCGGGCCGACTTCCCCGATCGTGACGAGGTCGCCTCGATCGCGGCGCCGACGCTCATCCTCGCGTGGACCGGCGATCCGGTTCACCCGGTCGACACGGCGGAGCAGCTGGCCGACCTCTTGCCCGACGCCACACTGCACGTCGCCTCCACTGCGGCTGAGCTGTCGACCTGGACCGACCTGACCGCGGCATTCGTTCGCTGAGCGCTGGCCAGAGCACGGCGCCGTGGCCGGGATCGGCCGCTCCCGTCGGTGCCGCTGATCAGCGGCGGCGGGCGATGAGCTCGACCGGGGTCAGCAGCTCCGCCTCCAGGGCGGTCGACAGGTTCCGCACCTTCTCGCCGATCGTGGGGCCCATCACGAGGTGGAGCCCGACCGGGCTGGCGGGGGCGGAGCCGGAGGCCACCGCCTTCCCGATGGTGTCGATGAACGCCGTCGCCAGGTCCCCGCGGTCGCGGGCCCCGGTGAGCTCGAAGCCGGCCGTGGCCAGGCTCGACTCGTAGGCGGCCTGGGTGGCCACGAAGCTGCCGTCGGCCGTTGTCGCCCACGGCATGGGGTAGCCGAGATCACCCTCGTCGGTCCGCATCAGGTCGTACACGCCCAGGGTCGAACCCGGCTCGAGCACCGCGCCGATCTCGCGGAAGAAGCCGGTCTTGTCGGGAACGTTCATACCTACGTGCAGGAGATAGGCGGCGTCGAAGCGATCGCCGGCCTGTGCGAGCTCGCGGGTCGACGTCTGGCGGAACGTCACCTGCTCGTCGAGCCCGAGCCAGCCCGAGAGCATCCGGGCAACCTGCACATAGACGGCCGTCGGGTCGGCGCCGACCACCCGGCAGCCGAACGTTGCCGCGGCGTAGCGTGCCGGCCCGCCGAGCCCCGAGCCGACGTCGAGCACCGTCATCCCCGGACCGAGCCCGAGCTGGCCGAGGAACGACTCGGTCGCCGGCCGTCCCCCGACGTGGAACTCGTCGACCGGGGCCAGGTCGCTCAGCGTCAACTCGTCGGTAGGCGTGCCGAGCGACGCGAACGCGGCCTCGATCGACGCGGCCAGATCGGCCCGGTCGTAGTGGTCGGTGATGCGGCGGTGCACGGCGTCGGTGGACACTGAGACAGTCTGGCCGACGGCAGAGTCGGTTGCTCGGCGGCCAGCGTGCGATTGCCCGCAGTGCCGTCGCCACCGGCCCTACGATTCCCCCATGGTCAGCGCGCAACCGGACACGTTCCGCACCGTCAATCCAACGCTCGCGGTCGACGGCGCCGGCGACGCCATCGAGTTCTACAAGGCCGTGTTCGGCGCAAGGGAGCGGCTGCGGATGCCGGCGCCGGGCGGCAAGGTCGGCCACTGCGAGCTCGAGCTCGGCGACTCGGTGATCATGCTCGCCGACGAGTTCCCCGAAGCCGGATTCTTCGGGCCCGCCAAGATCGGCGGTACCCCGATCGCCCTGTCGGTCTACGTCGACGACGTCGACCTCGTGTTCGCCATCGCCCTCGAGGCGGGGGCGATCCCGATCCGCCAGCCGGAGGACCAGTTCTACGGCGACCGCGCCGGGCAGTTCCAGGACCCGTGGGGCCACCGCTGGGGTATCGCCACCCACGTGGAAGACGTCTCACCGGAGGAGCTGGCCCGCCGCCAACAGGCCTTGTTCGACGACTAGCAGCAGCGCGCCCCATCCTGCGCACCGAACGCCGTTTGGGAGAATGTTCCGGATGAAAGTTTGGGTTGGATTACCCATCGCGGGCCGATATCGGATTGAATGGGAGCAGCGTTCGAACGCGTCGGGTACCCAGCTGGGCCGGGGACGCGAACGAATGACCGGGGGCGGGGCTTATCGGGGGGTTCGCTCCGCCCCCGGCTCCACCTCGTCGACCTCGTCAGCTCGGGTGGGAAGGTGGCCGGTGACGCCGGTGGGCCGTCGCCGTCCTCTACGTTGACGGCCATGGAGTCGGCCGCACCGTCGGGACCGGTCCGGACGAGCGGGCCCGGGATGACCGCCACCAAGCGACTGCTGATCGCCCTGGCCGCCGCGTTCGGAACGTTGGTGCTGCTCGGTCTCGGCGTCGTCGCGCTCCTCGCGTGGGCCTTCAGCAGCTCCGACTTCGGATCGACGTTCGAGACCGCCAGCTTCGAGACCCTCGACGACTGGGAGGGTGCCGCCGGCTTCGAGGAGAGCCTCGGCCTGAGCTTCCCGCCGTCGACCGTCGATGTGTGGATCGCCACCGAGGGCTTCCAGGACCCCCTCTACCAGATCCGCTTCACCATCGACCGCGACGAGCTGCCGATTCTCGAGTCGTCGATCGGGTGTGATGGACTCTTGTCGCAGCAGGCGTCGACCCCGCCCCAGGCGGTCATCACCGAGGAGCTCGACTGGTGGCATCCACAGACGGCCACGACCTACCGCGAGTGCTCCGGCGGCGCGGCACCGGGACGGGTGCTGGAGATCTTCGTCGACGAGTCGGCCGAGGCGACCAACGAGGTCTATGTGGCCGTGGTGTTCCTGTGACCCGGGTGGGCCGGGAGGCTGGCGGCCGATGACCGGTCTGCGCGTCGCCGACCGGTGGTTCGTCCGGGAGGACCTGGGGGCGGGGGTGACGCTCCTCGTCGAACCGCACGTCAACCCGCTCATCCGCTGCAACATCTTTCACGTTCGGGGCCGCGACCGCGATCTGATCGTCGACACCGGGGTCGGGGTGGCCTCGGTGCGGGCGGAGCTGGCCGATCTGATCGACCACCCGGTGGCGGCGGTCGCCACCCACATCCACTACGACCACGTCGGTGGTCTCCACGAGTTCGACGAGCGGATCATGCATCGGCTCGAGGCACCCCGAATGGCCGACTACCAGGAGTTCCTCGGGATCGTCCGGGACGACTTCACGCCGGGTGCACTCGATCTGCTCGCTTCGATCGGTTACCCGATCACCGACGAGCTGCTCATCGACGCCTTGCCCGACGAGGACTACGACCCCTCGCACTACGGGATCGTCTCCACCACCGTGACCCGCGAGGTCGACGAGGGCGACCGGATCGACCTCGGCGACCGCAGCTTCGAGGTTCTCCATCTCCCGGGACACTCTCCGGGCAACATCGGCCTCCTCGAAGAGGCGACCGGCGTGCTGTTCACCGGCGATGCGATCTACGACGGACCGCTCATCGATGGGCTGCCCGACAGCGACGTCGGCGACTATCTCCGGACCATGGAACGGCTGCGGCGGCTACCGGCCGAGATCGTCCACGGCGGCCACGAGCCGAGCTTCGGCCGCGACCGGTTGATCGAGCTCATCGACGCCTACATCGCAGCTCGAACCTGAGGGGCCAGCGGGTAGGTAGGTGGCAGCGGCGTGAACTTTTGGGTTCGTCGACCTATGCCCGCGCCGGGATTCGGGGCGATGGAGACGGGTGAGCGCCGAGGCGAGATCGACGAGCGAGCGGGTTGGTGCAGTCGGGTCGTTGGCCGCCGACGTCCACCGGGCCACGACCGAAGCCGAGCTGCTCGAGGCGGCCGGCCGCCACGCCTACACCCTGTTCTGCGCCGACTGGATCGGTGTCGGCCTGCGGTCGGTCGATGGCAATCGCCTGCGCATGACCGCCCTGCCACGGGAAGGCGAGCGCCTCGCGGCCGGCAAGGACGTGCCGGCGGAGGGTCTCGCGCTCGCTGAGGCCGCGGCGTCCGGGTCGATCCTGGCCGAGAACGAGCTCGGAACGAGCGCCTTCCGCGACCTCGCGGGGTTGGCGGCGGCGGGCATGAGGACTGCGCTGGTCGTTCCGTTCCGGCCCACCAACGCCCTCGGCTCGATGATGATGGCTCGCCGGAGCCCGGTCGGGTTCGACACCGATGATCGGCTACTGGCATCACAGGTGACGGCCCTTCTCGTCGCCGCGGTTGTGAACCTGCGGTCGATCGCAGCGTTCGGCGAGGGCGACGAGACGCACCGGAGGTGCGAGCTGATCCTCGCCCGCCGGGTCGCTGAGCTCGCGATGCTCGAACAGCTCCTGACCATCGTCGCCACCGACCACGATCGCCCGGAGCCCGGTCGGGGTGACCGGTCGGAGTCGGTTCTCGATGCGATCGCCGGCTGCGTCGCCGACGGCTTTCTCTCGCTTCGGGGTATCGACCTGTTCCGGGTGGCCAGGCTCGACGATGGCGGGACGCTCCGGCTGATCGCGACCGCGGCGGCGCCGGGTGCCTGGTTGTGCGACGTGGGGCCGGTCGCGAGCCCCGCGTCGCCGGAAGCGACCGCGATCGCTACCGGCGAACCAACCCTCTGGCGCCAACCCGGTCACAACGACGACGAAGGCGACGACGGGCCTGGCCCGCAGGGGGTCACGTCGCTGGCAGCGGTGTCGATCGCCGGTTGCGGGGAGCCGATCGGTGTGCTGACCGCGGCATCGGTGGGTCCGAACCGCCTCCTGACCGACGAGCACATCACGATGATGACGATCGTTGCTCGCGCCATCGCCACCTCGACCGCCGGGGAGCAGCGACCGGATGGACCGACGGGCGACCGCTCGAGGAGCGCTCCGCTCGAGCGAGCGGAGGTGCCCACGACCTGACGTCGGCGGGTCGAGATGGCCTTCCGGGGGTGTCGGGCGGGCTGAGGCCCTCAGGGAACCGGTGGTGGAGCCGACCGTGACGTGCCTCCGGCGGAACCTCGATCGTGCGGGAACCACGGGGACCGTCCCCCGGCGCGGCGTCGCCGCGCCGGGGGAGCCCCGATGGTGACGGAGGTGGCCAGGACACCCGCCGTCGCCCCCATGCCGATCGTGGTCACGAGCGCGACCGTGCCGAGCCCCGCCGGTCCCGACAGGTTCTGGCGATACACGAGGAGCTCGAGGTCACCGGCCGTGGGGTCCTCACAGTCGAGGGCGAGGACGCGGGTGCCGAGCTCGATCCCGTCGACGTCGAGCGTGAAGGTCTTCGGCTCGGCGTCGAGGTCCTCGATCGCAACACGCCGGACGCCCGCCGCCCCGTCGCCATCGCCGGTGCCCTCGTCGTTGTCGCTGCCGGGGCGTTCGTCACCGGGGCCGTCGAGGTCGGTGACGGCTCCTTGTTCGAGCCACCCGACGGTCGCCCCGTGGCAGCCCTCGTTCAGGAAGACCGTCTCCCGGCCGCCGATCCGCACGGCCCGACTGGCGGACGCGATCGATGCGAGCGCGGTGAGCGGTTCCGGTCGTCTGGCCGCGCCGTGTCCGGTGCCCGAGCGCCGGGCCGAGTCCCCCGGCTCGCCGAGCTCGATCGCCCGCCCGACCGGTGTGGACCGGTCGGGGCCGGGGGGCGCCTCTTGGCGGCTCCCCGCCACGCGAGCGTTCTCGAGCGGCGAGCTGTCGTTTCGGCCGGTCGGGGTGCCACCTCCGCCGGCGGGGCTCCCCGTCTGCTGCTCGTCAGCGCTCGGCGTCGGCGCGTCGGCGGTGTCGTCAGCGGGAAGGGCGGGGCTCGGCGGACCGAGCGGGGCAGCCTCGCCTTCGTCGTCGGCAACCACCGGTTCGATGGGGATGGGCGTCGTGGCCAGCGTCGTGGTGGTCGCCCTCGTGGTGGTCGTGCTCGATGCCGTGGTGGTCGTCGTGCTCCTGGTGGTCGAGGTGGTGCTGCTCGTGGCTCGACGGGTCGTCGTGGTCTGCTCGGTCGTCGTCGACGACGATGTCGTGGTCCGTCGCGTGGTCGAGGACGACCCGGTCGATGAGGCGCTGGTCGACGAGGTCGTGGTCGACGCGCTGGTGGTGGACCCGGTCGTGGCGGGCCTGGAGGTGGTGGACGACCCGGTCGATGAGGCGCTGGTCGATGCAGTGGTCGGCGAGGTCGGCTGGCTCGTCGTCGGTGGTGATGTCGGCACGGTGGTCGGGGTGGTGATCGACGAGGTCACCGCCGACTCGGATGGCGCTGCTGCCAGCGCCGGAACGGGTGTGAGCGAGCCGGTCGAGGCAGCGACGGAGGCGATGACGGCCACCGCGACCACAGCTTCGGTCGACCTCGTCCACGGCGGGCAGAACCAGCCGGCTATCCACCGGGTACGCATCAAGTTGCCCCCAAAAACAGCGGTTCGGCGTCGCAATTGCTGTCACGTGTTGGCTCGAAGATCGTAGGGTGACCATACGCCGAAATTCTTCTCTTTCGCGACTGTAGGGGCAGACGAGTTCGTGACAAAGAACCCTGTATCCATGTCATCATTTGTAGTTGGTGTGGTCGGACTCTTGCTGGTTATTCCAGCATGTAGCCGGTCGTCGGGGAGTGGTGTGATCCGAGTTGACGCGCTCGCCGGGACCATCCCGCTCGTCGAGTCGTCGGCCGCGGATCCGATACCGCTCAACGACGGTGAGGAGCTCGACGTCACCCTGAACGTCACGAACGTCACGAGCGTCCCGGTCGACATCGCATCGGTCGAGCTCGAGGGCCGGCTCCTGGGCCTGCCGGTCGTCAGTTCCAGGACCGGCATCGATGAGACCGTCCTACCAGGTGAGGAACGGCTGATCAGGTTCCCGGTGGATCTTCACGGGATCGATGCCCAGGCGCACGGTCTGCTGCGGGGACGGCTCGTGGTGTCGGGCCCCGACGGGCGCGTCCTCGACTCCCAACCCGCGATCCTCGACGTGCACGGCAGCCCGGTCGCCGTGACCTCCGCACTGGTGCTCGCGCTCTTCGCCGTGGGCGGGATCGGGCTCGCGGCGGCCGTGGTCCGGCTCGCTGCCGGCACCCTCCCCGACGAGCGTCGGCTGCGGGGCTTGCAGTTCGCGCCGGCGGGAATCGCGTTCGGTCTCGGCCTCTCGGCGGTCAGCTCCGTCGCTCGACTCTGGCCTTTACCAGCACCTGTCTGGTTGTTCATGACCACGTTGATCGGGCTCGGGTTCTACGCCGTTGGGGTCTATCTCCCGCCATTCAGCCGGTACCCCCGTATTCAGACCATCGACCTCACCACCGACCATGGCGAGCGTGAGCACCCGCAGTATCTCCTGCCGCGTCGCGGCGAGACGGGCGAGCCGAACCTGTCGCCGTGATCACACGAGCCGTCGGGCAGCGACCGATTCGACCTCGCCCCGAATCCGGAATCCGAGCTTCTCGTAGAGGGGGATGGCCGCAGCGTTCGTCTTGGCCACGTGGAGCATGGCCAACTGGCCCCGTTCCCGGATCACGTCCACCATCGCCATCGTCAGGAGACCGCCGAGGCCCCGCCGACGGACATCGGGGTGGGTGCTGACGGCGCTGATCTCGGCGACGTTGTCGGTCCGGAGTCGCTCACCGGCCATCGCCACGAGCCGACCGTTCTCCCGCACGCCCAGATAGGTCCCGAGGAGATGTGTCTCCTGGAAGAACGGGCCGGGCTCGGCCAGCGCGGTCAGCGCGAGCATCTCCTCGACGTCGTCGTCGCCCAGCTCCACCAGTTCCGGTTGCGTCCCCTGCACGGCCTGGGGCGTGACCGGCCCATCGGCCACCATCTGCCACGCCGACGAGCGGAACACCTCCTCGAAGGTGGCGGGCACCGGCCCCGGGGCGGGCTGGAAGAGCACCACGGCTCGTCCCGGCCGGACGAGATCGGTCAATGCCCGCCAGCCGTCGGGGCCGAGGCGTTCGGTGCCGCAGAACACCGCCATGGAGCGCCGGTACTTCAGCGCCGGCCCGGCGCCCTCGGCGTAGGGGGCGTGGACCGTGTTCAGGGCGAACCACGGGAGGTTGTCGAGCGACTCCTCCTGCGCAGCCGTCAGCGGCATGTCCCCGTCCTCCCCATCGTCCCGGTCCTCCCGATGTTCGTCGGCTGCGTGGTGGCCGAGCCGCGTCCCCCGAACCGCGCCCGACAGGTCGGGGAGTTCCCGGCGCTCCGCAACGGAGAATAGAGTCGCACCATGGAATCGAGCGAGACCGGAACATCGAACGGGCAGGGGAGCGAGCGGGGCCCTGCCGACGATCGCCTCTACTTCCGGCAACTCCTGAGCGGCCGCGACTTCGCCACCGGCGACATGATCGCCCGCCAGATGGTCAACTTCAGCTACCTGGTCGGCGACCGTGCCACCGGTGAGGCGGTCGTGATCGACCCGGCGTACGACGTCGGCGGCATCCTCGACGTGGCCGAAGCCGACGGGATGCGGGTGGTGGGGGTGCTCGCCACCCACTACCACGCCGACCACATCGGTGGGAACATGATGGGTCATCAGATCAACGGCATCGCCGAGCTCCTGGAGCGGGTCGACGTGCCGATCCATCTCCAACGGCCGGAGGTGGAGCTGGTGGCGAAGACGACCGGACTCGGGTCGGACGTGTTGACCGCCCACGACTCGGGCGATGTCGTCACGGTCGGCGAGCTCGACATCGAGCTCATCCACACCCCCGGTCACACGCCGGGGAGCCAGTGCTTCCTCGTACACGGCCACCTCGTCTCGGGCGACACCCTCTTCCTCGACGGCTGCGGACGCACCGATCTGCCCGGCGGTGACCCCGAGGAGCTCTACCGCTCCGTGCACGACCGGCTCGGCAAGGTCCCCGACGACGCGGTCCTCTTCCCCGGCCACCTGTACTCGCCCGAGCCGTCGCGCTCGATGGGCGACACCCGAGCGCTGAACATCGTGTACAAGCCGAAGTCGCTCGATCAGTGGCTGATGATGTTCGGCCACTGATCGACTGACCCTTCAAGGTCGCGAGGCATGGTCCGACCAGAACCTGCGTGAAGAACGCACTCCTGACCCCCACCTCCCTTCGCCGCCGGATCGCCGACCTGCAGGCCGAGGTCGATGCACTCACCGACCAGCGCGACCGTTTGCTGCGGGCAGTCGCCCGGGCCGAGCGCCTCAACTGGCAGGCCGACACGGGCCCGGTCGACGGATCGCTCGCCGGCGAGAGCAGCGTGTACGTGCTCGACGACGATGCGGCCGAAGCGCGAGCGTTCGACGACTTCTATCGGGCCTACGATGATGGGCATGCCAAGACGAGGAAGTTCCTGCTCGGCTAGATCCGGCAGCAGCGCGCCGCCGGTCGCCGCCGGTCGGGTCGTCCGGCTCATCCGGCTCCCAGTCGTCGTCCTGGTCTGCCTCGGCGCACTCCTCGTGGCGCCGGTCGGTCCCGCCGCGGCCGAGTCGCCCCTCGAGGTTGCCGAGGAGCTCGCCATCGACGGGGTCTACGTCGCCCCCGAGCGCACCGATCTCGACGAGCTGGCGATCGCCGAATCGATCCGCGAGGCCCGCGCCCGCGGGCTCCGGCTCGTGGTCGTCGCGCCGGTCGATCCGCAACCGAGCGCGGAGGCCTTCGCCCGGCGGGTGCTCGAAGCGAGCGACGCCGACGCTGCGCTCGTGTTCCCCACCGAGGGGGACCTCCAGGGCCACGTGATCGACGAGCTGCAATCGGCGAGCCTGCGGGCGCTCTCGGCCGGGCGGGCGACGTCGACGCCGGCAGCGGCGGTCGATGCCTTCACCGTCGAGCTGCTGACCGAGCCCGAGCGGTCGATCCCCCCGATCGTCGGCCAGCTCGCCCGGTGGGTGCTGGTACTGGCCATCCTCCTCGCCGGCGCGGTGGCCATCGAGCAGCTCCTCCGGAAGATGTTCCCGAAGCGGCGGATGGTCGTCGTCGATCGCGACGGCCGCAGCGGCCGACCCTGAGCTGGCCGGGTCGAGCCGGGTCGAGCCGGTTGGAACGTGGGCTGATCCGGGCCCGGGGGTGCGGGTGACCGGTGGGAGGCCGGGTCAGCGCTCGACGTCGGCGTGCTGCTCGATCCAGGCGTACATCGCGATGCCGGCCGCCACGCCGGCGTTGATCGACCGGGTCGAGCCGAACTGGGGGATCGACCGGCACTCCTGCAGCACGGACCGCATCGTCGTCGAGAGCCCGGGCCCCTCCTGACCGAACACGAGCACGCACCGTCGGGGGAGGGGCCGGTCGCCGAGCGGGACCGACCCCGGGAGGTTGTCGATCCCGACGAGCGGGAGCTGCGCCGCCGCCGCCCAGGCGGCGAGGTCGCGGGGCTCGGGATGGTGACGGACGTGCTGGTACCGATCCGTGACCATCGCCCCCCGCCGATTCCACCTTCGCCGGCCGACGATGTGCACCTCGGCCGCCACGAACGCGTTCGCCGTGCGGACGACGGTGCCGATGTTCAGGTCGTGCTGCCAGTTCTCGATGGCGACGTGGAACGGGTGGCGGCGGGTGTCGAGGTCGGCCCGGATCGCCTCGACCGTCCAGTAGCGATATTCGTCGACCACGTTGCGACGGTCGCCGGCGGCCAGGAGTTCACGGTCGTAGCGCGGGTCGGCGGGCCACGGCTCGGGGTGTGGCCCGACGCCGACCTCGTCGGGCGGCTGGTTCATGGGCTGGTCAGGACCCCTCGGTCACGGTGAAGGCCGCCGGCTCGGCGTCGGTGAGCGAGGCGAGCGTCGACGGGTCGACCGGGAACACGTGGCGGGGCGACCCGGCGGCCGCCCAGACCTCGTCGAAGGCGAGGAGGTGCGGGTCGATCCAGGTCCGGATGCGGTTGAGGTGACCGATCGGGGCGACGCCGCCGATGGCGAAGCCGGTGACCGATCGCACCTCGTTCGGGTCGGCGCGGGCGCACGAGGCGACGCCGGCGAGGGCGGCGAGTCGGTCGGCGTCGACCTGATTGGCGCCGCTCGTCAGGGCCAGCACCAGCTCGCCGTCGGCGTCGAACACCATCGACTTCACGATCTGGTCGACCTTGCAGCCGACCGCGTCGGCCGCCTGCACCGCGGTGCGGGTCTCCGCCGGGTACTCGACCACCTCGACGTCGAGTCCCGCCATCCTCGCCGCGTCGACGACGCGATCTACGCCCGACGGCCTGCCTTGTTCGGCGCTCATGACCTCGAAGCTAGTTGCGGTCGACGGCGGTCCTGGCCGCCCGGGCCGGTTTTTGGGTCGAACGGTTCATCCGATGCCGGACCCGTCCGATGGGGCACACGTGGCGAGACTGGTCGCAATCGGGATTCTGCTGTGGGGGGTGTTCGCATCGATCACCTACTCGGTCGAGAACTTCCCCCAGCCTGCAGAGGCCGGGGCGGCCACCTCGCGACCGTCGCCGCTCGCCACGATCGCCGAGGTCGAGCTCGATCCCGAGGCACCCCCCGAGCCCGGGCCCGGCCGGCCGGCGTTCTCCGCCGGCGCGTACGCGATCGGCGACTCCCCCGACCCGAAGATCGCAGCCCGCGACCGCGACTACCGACCCAGGCAGCGGATCTTCGTCACCGACGAGCGTGACCTGGACGACGAGCGTGACCGTCGCGGGACCCGCGGCGATCGGGCCGACGACTCCAGGGACCGCAGTGACCGCGACCGCAGTGACCGGGACAGCAGTGACCGCGACCGCGACGAGGACGACCGGCCGGACCGGTATCTGGTGGAGGGCGAGATCGAACCGGGCCTCTACGCCACGGCCGCCGACGCCACCGATTGCCGCTTCGAGCTGTGGCGGGTCATGCGCGACCGCTCGACGAGGATCATCGGCGAGGAGCATCTCGGCGACGGCCGACTCCTGGTGACGATCGACGATCTCGAGCCCGACTGGCTCACCGCCGCGGAATCGTGCGGCGACTGGTACCGCTGGCAGCCGAGGTCGACCCCGCTGGACGAAGCGGGGAACGGTGACTACTGGCGCGGCGACCTGGAGCGCGGCATCTGGTTCGTACCGCAGCCCTGCCGGTGGGAGAAGGTGGTGGCATTCCGTGGGGTTCGGCTGAGCGACGTGGTCGACGCCGGGTCAGGCCCGGGCTCCCTCACCGTCGACGGCGACACGCTCGGCGTCCGGGTCCGCGGGTGCCGTTCCCCGATGAGCCTCAGCTCGCCGGAGGGCGTCTACGCCCCCTGACAGCCGGAGTACCTGTCGACACGATCGGGCCCGGGTCGAGCCGCCGCCGGGTGGAGGTGACGCCGCCGCGATCGCTACGACGTCACCGCCTGCGGATCGTTGCCAGCGTCGATCATGGCCTGACCGACCCGCAGCGGCACGAGCAGGGCGATCCCGATCACGAAGAACGCGATCAACGACAGGATGGCGATCCGCTGCGAGCCGAAGGCCTGGTTGGCCACGGCGAACGCCAACGGACCCAGCCACGACGTTCCCCTCGCTGCGATCTCGTAGAACCCGAAGTATTCGGCCTTCCGGCTGGCGGGGATCATCTGGGCGAACAGCGAGCGGCTGAGCGCCTGGGCCCCACCGAGCACGAGGGCCAGCACGATGCCCATCACGAACAGCTCGCCGATCGAGTCCAGGGCCACGAAGGCGTAGATCACGAGCGCGGCCCACACGGTCAGATTGGCTTCGAGCGCTCGTTTGGCCCCGATCCGCTCGGCGAGTCGCCCGAAGCCGAGGGAGCCGGGGATGGCGATGAACTGGATGAGGAGCACGAGGGTGAGCAAGGTCGCCGGTTCGGCGTCGAGCTCATCGGCGGCGAACGACGTGGACACGTTGATCACCGTGCCGATCCCGTCGATGAAGAACAGGTAGGCGATCAGATAGCGGAACGCGACCGGGTAGTGGGCTCGCATCTCGACGACGGTCGCTCCCACCGCCCGCAGGCTGAACCCCAGCCAGCCCTGGCCCGGCGGCTTCGACCGCAGCGCCGGTCGAGCCTTCAGGAGCCGGCCCGGGTAGAGCGCGAAGAACACGAGGCACCACAGGCCGGTGCCGCCGAGGCTGAGCCGGACGGCGAGCTCCGTGTCGTCCATGAGCGCGATCAGGACGAAGTTGGCGCCGAGCCACAGTCCGCCGCCGAGATAGCCGTAGGCGTACCCGCGGGCGCTCACCCGATCCCGCAGCGCCGGCGGGACGAGCTCGGGGAGGAACGAGTTGTACACCACCGAGGCGGCGGCGAAGGCCACGCCGGCCAGCACGAACAGCGCGGCGCCGAGCAGGACCGTCTCCACCGTCACCAGGAACAGGCCCAACAGCAGGACGCTGCCGGTGTAGGCGAGCGCCATCATCAGCCGCTTCTTGTGCGGCGTGTGGTCGGCCACCGCCCCGACCAGCGGCAGCACGATCACCTGCAGCAGGGCCGACAAGCTGACCGCGAAGGGGAACACCGACGCCGCGTCGATCGTGAAGCCGCCAACCGCGACACCGCCGTTGCGCTCGGCGAGGTCGAACAGGTACGGACCGAGCAGTGCGGTGGTGATCGTGGTCGAGAACGCCGACCACGCCCAGTCGTACATCTGCCAGCCGATGATCTCCCGCCGAGAACCGGCATCGGCTGTGTCGTAGCCGTCGGCGATGGCGGCCGTCGCCGTTGGCGTCGGTGTCGTAGCCGTCGCCGTTGGCGTCGGTGTCGTGGCCGTCGGCGGTGGCGTCGGTGTCGTGCTCCCGCAGGGGCTACCGGCCCTTCCAGTTCGGTTCGCGCTTCTCGGCGAACGCGGTCGCCCCTTCCTTGGCGTCCTCCGTGGCGAACACCTCGTCCATGATCGGGTCCTGGTAGGGCCAGTACTCGCCGTCGGTCATACCCCAGCTCTCGCGGATGATCCGTTTCGAGGCCGCCACCCCGAGTGGAGCGTTCCTTGCGATCCGCTCGCCGAGGGCGACCGCGGCGTCGACGGCGTCGCCGGGCTCGGTCACCTCCACCACCATGCCGAACGCATGGGCCTCCTCCGCGGTGATCGGGTCACCGGTGAGGGCCAGCTTCATCGCGATCGACTCGGGGAGATGCCGCGGCAGCCGGCCCAGCGCACCCGCCCCGGCGAACAGGCCGACGGTCACCTCCGGGATGCCGAGCTTCGCGTTCTTGGCCGCCACCACGAGGTCGCAGCCGAGCACCACCTCGAGGCCACCGGCCAGCGCGAAGCCCTCGACGGCTGCGATCAGCGGCTTGGTCGGGCCCCGCTCGACCATGCCGGCCAGGCCCCGACCTTCGATCATCGGCGTCTCACCGGCCACGAACGCCTTGAGGTCCATGCCGGCGCTGAAGCCCCGACCGGCGCCCGTCAACACGCCGACCCGCACCGAGTCGTCGGCGTCGAGGTCGTCCATCGCCGCCGCGACCGCCTCGGACAGCGCCCGGTTGATCGAGTTCATCGCGTCCGGCCGGTTCAGGGTGATGATCCGAACCAGGCCACGGTCTTCGGTGAGTACCAGTGGGTCAGCCATGGACGCACCGTATTGCATCGGCGGTTCTGGGCGCACCGTCGGATCCGTTCCGACCCGAAGTCGCAGATCGCGAGCGCGGCGCCGACAGCGCACGCGTTCGCGGGCGAAACCACTCATCTCCGATCGCTCACGTCCGCGAACGCCGTTGCCGAAGCTGCGGGCCCCAACGTCGACGTCGCACCGGTCCGAAGACCGGCAGATCAGTCGTCGTCGGGCTCCTCGTCGTCATCATCGTCGGATCGAGTCGTCTCCGGTGGAGGCGCTGTCGTGGCGGACGGAGCCGAGATCGTGGTGGGAGCTTGCGATGTCCGACTCGTGTCGGGGGTGGCCGGAGTCGACGCCGGAGCCACCGTGAGGCTGGTCATGGGCACCCCGCCACCGGGGGCGACGCCGGTGGCGGGGATACCCGAAGCTGGCCCGTCGTTCGCCGGGCGAGACCGGTCGGACACGTACGGGTCGTCGCCAGGTGTGGCGAGGTGACCAACCGCTCGGACGTCTGGCCAATCGGAGACGTCCTCGTCCAGGGCTTCGAGCTGATCGAGCGGCAGTCGTGTCGTCTCGTTGCGTCCCTGATCGGAGATCTCGATCCACGCACGGCTGTCGGCGGCGATCAACGAGACCGAGACCATCTCGTTCTGGCCGCTCGTGAGCGACATCTCGATGCAGTCGGGGTGCTTGTAGCTCAGTTCCCACCCGTCGGCGGGTCGCACCTTGGCGAGAACAGCGGTGCCGTCCTGTTCGTCGAGCGCAACGAGACCAGCCCGGCCGAGGGAGATCACCTGGAGCGTGGTGGGCTCTGGAACCTGATCGACCGAACCGGAAACAGACCCATCGCCCGATGCGCTGGTTGTTGCGTCTGAGCGGGGGAATCCAGCCAGAAGAGCAACACCGATGCCCAACGTGACCGCCGCCGCGGTGGCGACGAATCTGAGCCGAGTTCCTCGTCGGTGCCGAGGTTCACTGCCCATGCGTGGTAGCAGACCCGCGGCTCGCGGGGAACCGGTCGCCGACTTCGCCCGACGCAGGGGCGACTCCCGGCTCACCAATTCATCGATCGCAGTCACGAGGTCTGCGCTGGGCTCGATGTCACGGGCAGGCTCGAGGCGTCCACGTAGCTCGTTCAAGTAGGCCGCAAGCGCAGTTCCGTCGTCGTGTCCGAGCAGCAGTCGCTCTCGCTCATCGTCGAATTGGTGGTCGGCCTGGCGCCACCCGGGAACCCTCATTCACACCCCACTGTCAGACACCACCGTCACACCCCACCGTCACACCACACATCCGTCACACCGTCACACCCCACCGTCACACCACACAGTCGCCCGGATGGTCTTCGGTCGCGAGTCGTTGGTCGAGAAGTGCCCGCTCGAGTTGCTGAAGAGCTCGGTTCTGCAACAGCTTGACGGCACCGCTGCTTCGACCCATCACGCTCGCCACCTGATCGATGGTCAGGTCGCCGACGATTCGCAGCATGATCATTTCCCGCTGCGCATCCGTCAACAAATCCAGCAGTTCGACGAGTCGTTCGTTACCGAACTCCTCCATTGCCTCCTCTTCGACATTGCCGCCGACGATTGCAGGGGCCGTCTCGAGCGGAAACGTGACCGGGCTCCGGCCCCGGCGCCGATGGTGGTCGGTGATCTTGTTGCGAGCGATTCGAAACACCCAGGCACGGAAGTCGGATTCTGTTCCGGTGAATCGATGAATTGATTTGAAGATCCCCATGAACGTTTCGTTCACGACGTCCTCGGGCTCGTTCACGCCACGGGCGAGAGCGAAGGTGTGTAGAGATCCGCTCCACATGTTGAACAGTTCATCGAATGCCGAACGCTCATAGCGGCGCGCGCCGTCGAGAAGTGCCGTGAACTCGCCTGGGGGCTCACTACCGCCGTCTGGCATTACACCCACCGTTATCGTCCATTGAGCCGAAAGGGTTACGGGTAGGTCAGCAAAATTCTTCCAGCTATGAAGCGGGTAGAACTACCCATATTGCAAGTGTTGGATCACTGCTTAGTCTCGCTCCTTGTCGACACAGCTCGGAAGAGCAGGGCTGTGCGATAGGGACCTCGAACAGATTCTGCGCCAACTCTGTCCCTGGACGGTTGGTAGCAGGACCTGTCGACGCAGCGGCGGGCGTTGACAGAGTTGTTTGCTCGGGCCGGCACGCGCCCTCCTCATCTACTCATGCCCCCACAATGGGTGGTGCCGGCCTGAGCGCACATCGATCATCGAGCTTTGCGACCTCGCTGAGGAGTAGCGCCGTCGGGCAGCGCGAGCTGTGGTCCTCCTCGTCCAGACGGAAGAGCAGACGAAGGAGAGTGCGATGCCGAGCGGCGAGCGAGTTCCTCTATCCGGTTGGTTCCGAGATCTGGTCTGGCCAGCCGGTCATGCCGTATCGAGCGCAGGCGCTGGCGAGATCGATGGTGTCTGCAAGCTCGATCAGTGCGCCGGTGAAACGATCGACGAGCATCGCTCGGGCCTGCCGTCGGGTCGATGGCCGGTCGCCAGCTGGGGGACGAACCTCGTCGTCAACGGTGAACGCCCAGCCCCAGTCGAAGGTCGCTACGGATCGGCTGTCATCGAGCCCGGCGACCTGCTCGATCGGGTCGGCCGCGAGGGCAACAACTCGACGAGCGTCGCGCTCGTCGAGTGCCCGCAAGAAGAGCCGATCCGTCTCGAGCCTGTCGTAGAAACGGAGCGCGTCGTCCGCCCTGTCGGCTCGGGCCAGGGCCACGACCTTCCGGCTGATACCCGTTCTCGCCTCGAACTCGGCGAAGTCGTCCGCCGTCGCCTGCGGGTAGTTGAGGACGACGGCTGCGAGGCCCACGGTGGCGGCCGCTCGAGCCGATGCGCTCGGGTAGGTGCCGTTGTCGAAGCCTTCCAACTCCGTTACCCGGAAAGGTGCAGTGCCCCAGTTGTCCAAGATTGCCTTGAACGTCTCGAGGCGGCTCAGCCCGTTCTGGGTTCCGAGGGTGAATGCGACGGCGGGCGACCAGCCTCGCTGATGCATGTTCGCGAAGTCGAGTTCAACCATGAAATCCTCAGATCAGCACTGGCCCAGCGGGTAAGTAGGAACGGTCTTCCTGTGTGCCGGGCGGTCTCATACGACGACGTAGTTGTGCTCGTCTTGTCTGTATACCGCGATCGGGCGATGGGATGGAACCCCTCGCCGGACGGCGCGGCCAGTCAGCAGACAGGACACCGCGGAGCCTCATGCAGAGACGGCTCTGCGGCGGGCGGGCTCCGGGGGTTGGCCCCCGAAGCCGTCCGAATATCGCATGGGAGGCGAGGTCGTGAGTCTACGAAACGTGTCGCTCGGAGTGAAGCTGCTCGCTGTGGTGGCGATTCCGCTCGTCGTGATCTTGGCGCTCGTCGCGAGAGAGATCATCACGGAGTTCGGAACCAGGTCGACTTCGCCTTCATGTGGGACAACATCGCCATAGGCGCACTCGGCGCCGTCGTCCTGATCGACATTCGCCGGATCGAGGACTCGTTCGGCCCCATCGACTACTTCGAAACGCGGCAGATCCCGTTCATCGTCGCGCTGAACTGGTTCCCCGGTTCCCCCGAGGTGGCGATCAACGAGGTGCGCGACGTCTTGGCCCTCGACCCATCCATTCCCATCGGCTTCACGAACGCGCTGAAGAAGGAGCGTGTCCAGGCGACGCTGATTGCGCTCGTTGAGTACCTGATGCGGCGGGTGATGCTCGCCGGGCCGTTGCGAACGGGCAGACTGGCCGGTACAGCTGGCCCCGATCGTCCGTGAACGCCGCCGAGACTCGGGTCAGACTGGCCGGTACAGCTGGCCCCGATCGTCCGTGAACGCCGCCGAGACTCGGGTCGAGCCGCCCTGCGGCTCGCACGTGCGCGAGGAGGGACTTGAACCCTCACGTCCTTTCGGACACAGGAACCTGAATCCTGCGCGTCTGCCAATTCCGCCACTCGCGCGAGTGGTCTGCCGGATGGTATCCCGGCGGACCGTCGCAAGCACCGGGATTCCGTTCGTCGGCTGCCATCCGGGACCCGTCCCGACACCGGTCGCGACGGCAGCCGCGGCCGACCACCGAGCGCATCCCGGACCACGTTCGTGGCATGCTGGACGCTCGGCAGATCTGCGGCAGAGGTTGCGTTGGTCTTACGAAGTTTCGAAGATCGCCTGGAACGGCTGGTAGAGGGAATGTTTGCACGCGCCTTCAGGAGTGGACTCCAACCCGTCGAGCTCGGTCGGCGGCTGATCAAGGAGATGGACGCTGCTCGAACCCTCGACGTCCGGGGTCGGGCACTGGCCCCGAACCGTTTCGTGATCCGCGTCTCGGTGGAGGACCACGCCCGTTTCGGCCAGGTCCAGCAGTCGCTCACCAACGAGCTGATGGCCACCGTACGGGACCACGCCAAGGCCGAGGCCCTGAGCTTCCTGGGTCGGGTGTCGGTGGAGCTCGAAGCCGACTCCGACCTCAAGGTCGGCATCTTCCGCGTCCACCCCTCCTACGACGAGCGGATCCCGATGGAGGAACCCAACGCGTGGCTGGAGGGGCCGGACGGTCATCACCACCTGTTGAAGGGCGGCGTGTCCACGATCGGCCGACTGTCCGACTCCGACATCGTCATCAACGACCAGAACGTGTCGCGCCGTCACGCCGAGCTCCACGCCGTCGGCGACAACTACGAGCTGGTCGACCTCGGGTCCACCAACGGCAGCAAGATCAACGGTCAGCGGGTTCAGCGGTACCAACTCGAAGACGGCGATCAGATCACGTTCGGGGCCATCACCCTCCGGTTCCGACGCCTGTAGTTCGATGGGGGATCGGCGGTGCCTGGTCGTGAGGAGGTCGAGAGTGGGTAACCTGCGCTCTGGTGACCGATGCCCTACTGACGCTGCTGAGGTGGTGCCTGCTCCTGCTCCTCTACCTCTTCTTCTTCAGGGTCCTCCAGGCCACGTGGGCAGGATCTCGGGCGACCGCGACCGCAACCGGGCCGCCACCGTCTACAAAGAAGAGGCGGGCGCAACGGGGGCGCAACGGAGGTCCACCGAAACTGGTGGTCCTCGAACCGCCCTCCGAAGCAGGTCGGGAGTACCTCGTGAACGGTGAAGTGACGATCGGGCGGGCCGCCAGTTGCCACATCACACTGGACGACACCTACATCTCACAGTTGCACGCCAGGGTCTGGAACGATGACCAGGGCGTCGTCGTCGAGGACCTCGGCTCGACGAACGGCACCTACCTGAACCGCCAGCGCGTGACCTCTCGGGTCACCGGCGCCCCCGGCGACCGGCTCCAACTCGGCGGCATCGTCCTGGAGCTGCGCTGATGCAGCTACGGGGAGCGACCGCCTCGCACGTCGGCAACGTCCGCGACAGCAACCAGGACCGTGTCCACTTCGGCGGCTACACCGGCGTCGTCGCCGACGGCATGGGCGGTCACCAGGGTGGGGAGATGGCGGCCAGCATCGCGATCTCCGAGTTCGTCGACGTGGTCGACCCGATCCCCCCGGGGGGGCTCGTCGAGCTCGTGGAGGAGGCGAACCGGGCGGTCTTCGAGCGGGCGGCCGATCCCGACCTCCGAGGCATGGGCACCACACTCGTGGCACTGACGCTCCGCCCGAGCGAGGAGAAGGTCAGCGTCGTCAACGTGGGCGACAGCCGGGCCTACTTCCTCCGGGGCGACGAGTTCGGGCAACTGACGCTCGACCACTCCCTCGTGGAGGATCTCGTTCGCCAGAACCGACTCACCCGCGACGAGGCCCTCACCCACCCGCAGCGGAACATCCTCACACGGGCGCTCGGCATCGCATCGCAGGTCGAAGTCGACCGGTTCCTGATGCCCACCCAGATCGGCGACCGGTTCCTGCTCTGCAGCGACGGCCTGTTCAACGAGGTCGCCGAAGAGGACATCGTGGCGATCCTCCAGGCCTGTCCGGAGCCGAACGATGCCGCCGACCGCCTCGTCGAGGCGGCGATCGCTGCGGCCGGACGAGACAACGTGACCGTCGCCGTCATCGACGTCGTCACCGACGGTGCTGGGGGCGACGTGTCGTCGATGGCCGCCGAGACCCTCCTGGTACCGGCGACGAACGCGAATCCTGCCAACGGCGACGGGCTCGACCTGGCCGGCGGCGAGCCGCTCGCGGCCGGCGGTGGTGCCGCAGCCGGCGTCGATCTCGTCGAGGCCCCGGCCGACGTCGACGTCGACGTCGAGCAGTTCTACGACCACGACTACGCCGGCGAGCCGTACACCGAAGTGGAAGCGACGGCGGAGCACCAGCTCGACGTCCACGAAGCGGCCGAGCCATCCAACGGGCTCGTCCACCTCGCCGACGATCAGCCGACGGTGGATGCGGCCGGTGATGCCGGCGCGTCCACACCGAAGAGGCGGCGCTGGCCGCGAGCGCTCCTGGGCCTCCTGGTGGCCGCTGGTCTGTCCGCCGGCGCGTACTTCGGCGTGCGCTACTGGGCCGACACGATGTGGTACGTCGACACCGTCAGCAGCGACGACGACACCCTGGCCGTGTTCCGCGGCCGTCCCGACGGGTTCCTGTGGACCCAGCCGGCACAGGTGGCCTCCACCGAGGACCGGCTGGAGCAGCTCACCAACGACGCGCAGAACGAGGTGCGGGCCCGCCGCACGTTCGGCAGCGAGGCCGATGCGCTGGCGTTCCTCGAGGGACTGGAGCGGGAGGAGGCGGCGCTGACCGGCGAAGACCTGTCGGCGGCCGTCGACGACGCGGCGACCACCGCTGCGGTCGCCGAGGAGCTCGAGGGCGTCGCGGGGGAGATCGATCAGGCCGACGAGCAGGAAGGTTCGTCGAGATCCGAGGAGCCCGTCGGCGGCGGTGCCACGTCGACGACGACCGCCGGTGGTGTCGCCGGCACGGGCCCCGTCGGGCAGCCGAACGACGACGGGTAGCTGATCGTGCGGGCGCGCACGCTCGAGCTCACGCTGCTCGTGCTCGGAACGGTGATCACGGTCGTGGCCTACGGTCTGCTCAACGCCGGTTCGGCCGACATCCGGGCCGACATCGCCGGGTTCCTCGTCGTCACGCTGCTCCTGCTGATCGGCGCTCATGTGGTCATCCGCTATGCGGCGCCGAACGCCGATGGGCTGCTGCTCCCGCTCGCGGCGCTCCTGAACGGCATCGGCTACGTGATGATCCTCCGGATCGACGAGGACCTGGCCGGGGCCCAATCGGCGTGGACGCTGATCGGGATCGTCGCGTTCGCCGCGACGCTGCTCGTCTTCCGGGACCTGAAGCGGGTCGCCAACTACCGGTACTCGCTCGCGCTGCTCGGCGTTGGGTTGCTCATAACCCCGCTGATCCCGGGGCTCGGCATCACGATCAACGGGGCCCGGATCTGGCTTCGGGCCGGGCCGTTCTCGATCCAGCCAGGGGAGTTCGCCAAGATCGTGCTGGCTGCGTTCCTCGCTGGCTATCTGGTGGAGAAGCGGGATCTGCTCGCCATCAGCAACCGTCGCCTCGGCCCGCTGAACATCCCCGACCTGAAGCACTTCGGGCCGATGCTCCTGGCGTGGGGCGTGGCCTTGATGGTGATGATCTTCCAGCGCGACCTCGGCTCGTCGCTGCTGTTCTTCACGCTGTTCATCGTGATGATCTACGTGGCCACCGGCAGGGCCGCCTACGTGTTCACCGGCCTGGCGCTGTTCGCGGCAGGGTCGATCGTGTCGTGGCGGTTCTTCTCCCATGTCCAGCGGCGGGTCGACGTCCTCGTCGATCCGTTCGCCGACCCCAAGGGCGCCGGGTTCCAGATCGTCGAGGCGTGGTTCGCCCTGGCCGACGGCGGGATCACCGGCACCGGTCTCGGTGAGGGGCTGCCGAGAAACATCCCGTTCGCCGAGACCGACATGATCTTCGCCGCCATCGGCGAGGAGCTCGGACTGCTCGGGGCCTCGGCGGTGCTCGTGGCGTTCATGTTCTTCGTCAGCTCCGGGTTCCGGGTGGCCACCTCCACGCCGGTCCCGTTCGAGAAGCTGCTCGCCGTCGGGCTGACGGCCCTGCTCGGCTTCCAGGCGTTCATCATCATCGGCGGCGTGCTCCGGCTGCTCCCGCTCACCGGCGTGACCCTGCCGTACGTCTCCTACGGCGGTTCGTCGCTCATCTCGAACTACATCGTGTTGGCGATCCTCGTCCGCATCTCCGACAGCACACCGGCCCCGACCCAGGTTCCCGACGCCGCGGTGACCCGAGCGCTCGCCTGATGGACCGCAACTTCCGGCACGTGATCTTCGTGCTCCTCGGCTGCTTCTGCCTCCTGTTCGTGCAGCTCAACCGGGTGCAGGTCCTGGAGGCGGAAGCGCTCCAGCAGAATCCTGCCAACTCCCGCACCGTGCAACGCGAGTTCGACCAGCTCCGGGGCGAGATCAGGACCAGCGACGGCGTGGTGGTGGCCCGATCCGACCTGGCCGAGGGCGGCCCGTTCCGGTTCCAGCGGATCTACCCCGAGGGTGAGCTCTATGCCCACACCGTCGGCTTCGTCTCGTTCAACACGGGAGCCGAGGGCCTCGAACGGGTCTACAACGACGAGATCCTCGGCGACACGCCGGCCCAGCAGCTGTCGGATCTCACGAGCATCCTCGACGAGGACGCGCGGGGTGGGTCGATCACGTTGACGCTGGATCACGGCCTGCAGCAGGCGGCCCGCGCCGCGCTCGGCGAGCGGCGGGGTTCGGTGGTCGCCATGGATCCCCGCACCGGCGCGATCCTCGCGATGTGGAGCTACCCCTCGTTCGATCCGAACCTCCTCGCCGACAACAACTCGTCTGCCGCCAGCACCGTCCGCCTGGAGCTGCTCGATGCGCCGGGGAATCCGCTGCGGGCTCGCGCCTACCGGGACATCGAGGCACCGGGCTCCACGTTCAAGGTGATCACGGCGGCTGCCGCGCTCGAGACGCCGGACCGGGGCATCACCCCCACCGACCCCGTGTTCGAGGCGACCACCGAGTACATCCATCCGCTCACCAGCCGCCCGCTGACGAACTTCGGTGGCCGGGCGTGCGGTGGGAACCTGACCGATCTGCTGGTCCAGTCGTGCAACACGCCGTTCGCGCTGATGGCGGCCGAGATCCTCGGCCCCGCGGTCATGGCGAACCAGGCCCGGGCTGCCGGGTTCAACGAGGTGCCACCGATCGACCTGCCCGGTGCGGTGGCCAGCATCTTCCCCGAGGACTACGGCGAGCGGATCTCGGCCCCGACCCCCGAGGTGCCGGCCGGCGTCTTCGGTGACTCGCCCCTCCTGGCCCAGGCCGGGATCGGTCAGTACGACGTGCAGGCATCGCCGTTGCAGATGGCGCTGATGATCGCCGGGGTGGCCAACGATGGGGTCGTCCCCACCCCGCACCTGCTCCTGGAGGTGGCTGACGCCAACGGGCGGATGGTCCGGCGCAACGAGCCCGACCCCTGGCGGATGTCGATGCGGGAGGACAACGCCCGGGCCCTGGCCGGAGCGCTGATCGTGGCCGCTGAGAACGGCGGCGGCAACGCTGCTGCGGTGCCGGGACTGGAGGTCGGGGTCAAGACCGGGACGGCGCAGCTCGGTACCGATCCGCCACTGGCCAACGGTTGGATCGTCGGCTTCGCCGGGCTGCCGGGCGAGGAACCGGAACTGGCTGTTGCCGTGCTGGTCGAGGACCTCCCGGACGATGGTGACAACACCGGTGGACGGATCGCAGGTCCGATCGCCGCCGAGCTGTTCCGGCACTTCTTCGCCGACCGTCTGTAGTCCCGGCGAACGGCTGTCGGACCGCCCACGGCCAGTCGTCGAGCGGCTCGTCGGCCCGGTGGGCGCCGGTCGACGCTTTTGCTGATCGGCGGCGTTCTGCGATGGCGATGGGGGCTGGCGACGCAAGGGGACCGCGGGTGAGTACCATGGCGTCGTTGTGACTGACGCCTCGACCACGCGGCCGGTACTCAGCGGCCGCTACGAGCTTCATCGCCGGATAGCACGCGGTGGCATGGCCGACGTCTTCCTGGCCAGGGACCAGTTGCTCGACCGTCCGGTCGCGGTGAAGGTCCTCTTCCCGCAGTACGCCGCCGAGCCCACGTTCGTGGCCCGGTTCCGGCGCGAGGCGCAGGCCGCGGCCAACCTGAACCACCCCAGCATCGTCGCCGTGTACGACTGGGGCTCACACGAGGACACGTACTTCATCGTGATGGAGTACGTCGAGGGCCGGAGCCTCGCCGACCTCCTGGCCGCCGAGGGCCACCTCTACCCCGATCGCGCGGCCGAGATCGCCACCGACGTGGCCGCCGCACTCGGTTTCGCCCACCGCAACGGCACCGTCCACCGCGACGTGAAGCCGGGCAACATCATGATCAACCCTGCCGGTCAGGTGAAGGTCACCGACTTCGGCATCGCCCGTGCCTTCGGCGGCGAGGACGACGAGCTCACCCAGACCGGGTCGGTCATGGGCACCGCGAGCTACTTCTCGCCGGAGCAGGCGCAGGGCAAGCCCGTCGATCCCCGGAGCGACCTCTACTCGCTCGGTGTGGTCTTGTTCGAGATGATCACCGGGGAGCCGCCGTTCAACGGCTCGTCGCCGGTCTCGATCGCCTACAAGCACGTGCAGGAGCGAGCCCCGCTCGCCAGCTCGCTGAACCCGTCGGTGCCCCCCCAGCTCGAGGCGGTGATCGACCGGCTGCTGGCCAAGCAACCCCACGATCGCTATCCCGCCGCCGAAGACGTGCGCGCCGACCTTCGACGCTTCCGGGAGGGTATGCCCCTCCTGGCGACCGGCGAGGTCGCCCTGCCCAACGGCACGCTGCCCACCACGGCCCTCGCCGCAGCATCCCAGGCCCCCCACTTCGCCCACCCGAACGGCAACGGCAACGGGCACGGTCCTGGCCTCGACACCGGCTCCCGGGCCATCATCGACACGACCCGTGCCCTCCCTGCGTCGGCGGCGGTGCGACAGGTCGAGCCGGTCGAGGAGTACTACGAGCCGCCCAGCCGGACCGGGGTGTTCGTGGTGATGCTCGCCGGCCTGCTGCTCCTCCTGTTCGGGCTCGTCTACTACATCTCGCAGGCCATCGGCGACACCGCCGACGACGGCACAGAGGTGCCGGCCGATGTCGTCCAGGTCCCGCGGGTCACTGGCGAGTCGGAGCGCACGGCCACCAATCGGCTCCAGGACCTGGGCTTCGTGGTCATCCCGGTCACCGAGGAAGCACCCAGCGACGATTTCGAGCCGGGTGAGGTCTTCGCCCAGGACCCGGCGGGTGGCACCGAGGTGCCGGAGGGCTCCGAGGTCACCATCTCGATCGCAGCGGAGGCGCAGACCGTCACCGTGCCCGACGTGGTCGGGCAGACGGCAGACGTGGCCAGCCAGGCCCTCGCCGACGCCGGCCTCGTGTTCAAGATCGAACGAGAGCCGAGCGACGAGGTCGTCGAAGACAACGTGATCTCCCAATCGATCGCTGCCGGCAGCGTGGCCAACCCGGGGGCCGAGGTCGTCCTCGTGGTGTCGAGCGGTCCGGAGCAGGTCGAGGTACCCGACGTCGCTGGTTTCAGCGGAGCGGAAGCGAACAACCTGTTGGGGCAGGCCGGTTTCGGTCTCGCCAACATCCAGGTGGTCGCCGAGCCCGATGCCGACGTGCCGAAGGACACGGTGATCCGCACCGATCCACCCGCCGGCTCACTGGTCGACGTGAGCACGGTGATCTTCGTCTACGTCTCGAGCGGTGCCGACGCGGTCGAGGTCCCCGATGTCACCGGCCTCGCCAGGAACGCGGCCGAGCTGCAGCTCGACGAGCGTGGACTCATCGTCGTGGTGGAGGAGGTGGGAATCGACGCCGATTCGGACCTCGTCGGCAAGGTGCTCGAGCAGTTCCCTGGCGCAGGCGAGACCGTGCCGCTGGGCGGTGAGATCGTCGTCCAGATCGGTGTTGCCAACCCGCCCCAGACCACCCAGACCACCCCCACGACGGCGCCTCCGACCAGCGAGGAGAACGATGGTGGGAACAACGGGGGCGGCGACTGATCGGTCGCTGAACCCGAGCCGTCGCAGAACGAGCCGCCGCGGACGGGGGCCCTGACGGCTGTCAGGCGCTGGCGCTGGCGACGCGGGTCCGGTCGAGGAAGTTCCTAAGCAGATCCATACCGCCCACGGTCAGGATCGACTCGGGGTGGAACTGCACGCCCTCCACGTCGAGCTGACGGTGGCGGAGTCCCATGATCAGCCCGTTCCTCGCCTCGGCGGTGATGGCGAGTTCGTCGGGTAGCGAGTCCCGATCGACCACGAGCGAGTGGTAGCGGGTCGCCTCGAGCGGCGCTGGCAGTCCGGTGAACACGCCGCTGTCGGTGTGCTCGATGACCGACGTCTTGCCGTGCATCAGCTCGGGCGCCCTCACCACCGTTCCGCCGTAGAGCTGGCCGATGCACTGGTGCCCGAGGCAAACCCCCAGCACCGGCCGCTTCCCGGCGAAGTGGCCGATCACGTCGAGCGAGAGGCCGGCGTCGTCGGGGGTTCCAGGGCCGGGGGAGACGAGAACCGCGTCGGGATCGAGCTCCGCGAGGTCGGCGATGGTCGCTGCGTCGTTGCGCACCACGGTCGGCTCGGCGCCCAGCTCGCCGAGGTACTGGACGAGGATGTAGACGAAGCTGTCGTAGTTGTCGAGTACGAGCACCCGGGGGTTCACCGGGCGGAGGATATCCCGTCGCCGGTCGCGCTGTCGGCGAGTTCCGACCCGAGTCGGGCACCGGCGACCTGTCGTCGGCGCCGGGGCGGTGGGCGAGGGCACCGTCCGGCGACGGCTAGAGTGGCGCGGTGGTTCGACAAGACAAGTCTCATTCCGGGCGTGTGACACCGAAGACCGACGGCCCCGAGAAGGTCGGTCCGTCGGGCGTCAGTCGCAACCCGGTGAAGGTCGGCGGCGGTCGCCTGTCGGCAACGGTGCCGTTCCTGATGTTCGGGCTCATGGGCCTCGGTCTCGTGGTCATCCTCCTCAACTACGTCGTGACCGGCTTCGGTGCGCCGTCGAACTGGTACCTGCTGCTCGGGCTCGGGATGATCCTCGGGGGCATCGTGGCCGCCACCCAGTACCGCTGATCCCCGGTCGTCACCACGGCCCGTGACGGCGCGGCCACCAGCCGAACCCCACAGGTTGTCCACAGACATGGGGACGAACGGCGCGAGGCGCAGCCACAAGGAGTGACATCATCCCCGCTGATCCCCCGCTGATGTGGCTCATACGACAGCTTCACGACAGTGGATCGGGTTATCCACAGGGTGTGGAATCGTCAGGCCACTGCTGCGTGGGGGAAACCCGGGATCGGTGTGGATAATCACCGCGGCCGAAGCGGAAGGTCCACCGCCCATGCCGGCGCTGCGAGGGTGTGACTACAGGTCGTCGATCGGCGTCGTCAACTCCATCTCGTCCGCGCAGTGGCGCGGTGCCTGTGGAAGTTGCTCGTTCGCCAGCGTCATGCGGAGCTCGGCTCCACAGGTGGCGCAGCGGTAGGTCAGCTTGACCCTGCGGAGCTCACCCGGCGGCGGCGGCTCGGGCACCGGACGGGCGAACGAACCGATGATCGCCAGCCCCACCACCAGGATCCCGTACATCAGCGCCATCGCCGCCAGCACCCGCAGGGGCGGCTGGCCCAAGGCGATCAGCCCCACCGTTAACACGCCGATCCCGAGCTGCAGGATCCGCCGCCGTCGGTGCTGGACCGCCTGATCGCGGAGCCGGGCCGACGACTCGACCGGATCGTCGTCGTCGTCGATCCAGTCGGGCAGGTCGGTGGTGGGCTCGAAGTCGGACATGGTGGCCCGGTCAGATCCGTTCGATGATCGTGGCGTTGGCCATGCCGCCGCCCTCGCACATGGTCTGCAGGCCGTACCGACCGTCGATCCGCTCCAGCTCGTTGAGCATCGTGGTCATGAGACGGGCCCCGGAGCAGCCGAGCGGATGCCCGAGCGCGATCGCCCCACCATTCGGGTTGACGCGATCCATGTCGGGGTTGTGCTCGGCCGCCCAGGCCAGCACGACCGAGGCGAACGCCTCGTTGACCTCGAACACGTCGATGTCGTCGACGCCGAGGCCCGACTTCTCGAAGACCTTGGTGGTGGCGGGAATCGGCCCGGTGAGCATCGTGACCGGATCGACGCCCGCCAGCGCGAAGCTGTGGAACCTCGCTCGCGGCCGTAGCCCCAGCTCGCTCGCCTTCGATTCGCTCATGATCAGCACGGCGGCGGCGCCGTCGGTGATCTGCGAGCTGTTGCCAGCGGTGACCTTCCCGTCGGGCAGGAAGGCCGGGTTGAGCGACGCCAGCTTCTCCAGCGTGCTCTCCCGTATCCCGCCGTCGGTGGTGACCGTCTCGCCCGTCACCACCACCTTCCCCGCCTCGCGGTCGAGGACCTTCTCCGCCACCGGGAGGATCTCCGCGTCGAAGCGGCCCTCGTCCCTGGCCCGGGCGGCGAACTGCTGGCTACGGAGGCCGTACGCGTCGAGCTCCTCGCGGGTGATGCCCCACTTGTCGGCGATCATCTCGGCCCCGATTCCCTGCGGTTGGAGGCCACCGACATCGGCGTACCGGTTCTCCATCGACGCGGAGAACGGCGTGCCCACGTCCTTGACCAGCACCGACGCCCCCATCGGCACGAGGCTCATCACCTCCACCCCGGCCGCGATGACCACGTCGTAGGCGCCGGCCATCACCCCCTGGGCGGCGAAATGGGCCGACTGCTGGGACGAGCCACACTGGCGGTCGACCGTGGTCGACGGCACCGACTCCGGCCAGCCGGCGCTCAGCACGGCGTTGCGCCCGACGTTGATGCTCTGGGCGCCGACCTGCATCACACAGCCCATGATCACGTCGTCGACCAGGGCCGGGTCGAGATCGTTCCGTTCTGCGAGCGCGTTGAGCACGTCGGCCGCCAGCTCCGCCGGGTGCCAACCCGACAGCCGGCCGTTGCGCTTTCCCATCGGGGTCCGAAGGGCGTCGATGATCACCGCGTTCTCCATGGCGTCGACGGTATCCGGCACCACCGCGCGGCGCCCAGTCGGACAGAACGCGGCGGGGTCGAGACCGGTGGCGTACCGTGCGGTAGCCTCGACACCATGTCCACCACCTCCGAGATCGACACCAAGATCGACGGCCAGACGGTCCCGCAGCTCCTCCTCAACACCCTCGACCAGCATGGTGATCTCGTCATGCTCCGGTGGAAGGACGACGCCGACGCCTGGCACGAGATGACCTACCGCGACTTCGGTGATCGGGTCGCCCGGGCGGCGGCCGGACTCCGGGCGCAGGGGCTGGGCGAGGGCGACCGGTTCCTCCTGATGATCAGGAACCGGCCCGAGTTCCACGTGCTCGACACCGCGGCGCTGTTCCTCGGCGCGACCCCGGTCTCGATCTACAACAGCTCGTCGCCGGAGCAGATCGAGTACCTCGCCAACGACGCCGCGGCCAAGCTCGCGGTGGTCGAGGACCGGGGCTTCTACGAGGCGGTCAGCAAGGTCCGCCAGTCGATCCCCTCGCTCGAGAAGGTCGGGGTGATCGTCGACGACGGCACAGGAGCCGACTTCACCTACGACGCCCTGCTCGCTGCGGATCCGATCGATCTCGCCGAGGCGGCGAAGACGGCGAAGCCGGAGGACCTCGCGACCCTCATCTACACCTCGGGCACGACCGGGCCGTCGAAGGGTGTGATGCTCGACCACCGCAACGTGTGCTGGACCCTCGAGTGCCTGGGCGAGGCGTTCGAGATCGAGGACATGTCCGGGAAGCGGATCGTCAGCTACCTGCCGATGGCCCACATCGCCGAGCGGATGACGAGCCACTACCAGACGTTGGCCCGGGGCCTCGAGGTCACCTGCTGCCCGGACCCCACGCTGTTCGCCGCCTACGCCGGTGAGGTGCATCCCCACCTCATGTTCGGCGTGCCGAGGGTGTGGGAAAAGATCTACTCCGGCGTCCAGGCGGCGCTCGCCGCAGACCCGGAGAAGGAGAAGGCCGTCTCCGAGGCGGTCGAGGCGGCGGGCCCGATCGCCGAGAAGATGACGTGGGGCACCGCGACCCCCGAGGAGATCGAGACCTACGAGTTCCTCGACGCGGTCGCCTTCTCCACCATCCGCGAGCTCGTCGGGCTCGACCAGTTGGAGGCCGCGATCACCGGGGCCGCGCCCATCCCGGCCGAGCTGCTCGCCTGGTTCCGCACCATCGGCGTGCCGCTGTCGGAGATCTACGGGCTGTCGGAGACCACCGGCCCGATGACGTGGGCCCCCTACAAGGTGAAGCCCGGCTCGGTCGGTCCAGCCTGTCCGGGGGTGGAGGTCAAGCTCGCCGAGGACGGGGAGGTGCTGTGCCGGGGCGGCAACGTGTTCCGCGGCTACCTCAACCAGGAGGCGAAGACGGCCGAGGTCCTCGACGACGACGGCTGGTTCCACTCGGGCGACATCGGCGAGCTCGACGACGACGGCTACCTGAAGATCGTCGACCGGAAGAAGGAGCTCATCGTGACCGCCGGCGGGAAGAACCTCTCGCCGGCGAACCTCGAGGCCGCGCTGAAGATGATGCCGCTCGTGGGTCAGGCGATCGCCATCGGCGACCAGCGCCCGTTCGTGTCGGCCCTCGTGGTGCTCGATCCCGACGTCGCCCCCCAGTGGGCGGCCAACAACGGCGTCGAGTTCACCACCCTCGAAGCGTTGGCCGAGGACCCTGCGGTCATCGGCGAGATCGAGTCGGGCCTCAGCGACGTCATGGCCGGTTTCAACAACGCCGAGCGGGTCAAGAAGGTGAAGGTGCTGGGCGAGGAGTGGCTGCCCGACAGCGAGCTCCTCACCCCGACCTCCAAGCTGAAGCGCCGCGGCATCATGAGCCACTACGCCGAGGAGATCGAAGCGCTCTACGCCTGAGGTCGACGGCCCGGCGGCTGGGGGATCAGCGGTTCTCCCACTCGATCGGTGCCTTCGACAGGAAGCCGCTCATCGCCCGTCGCGAGTCCTCGGTGCCGCTGGCCAGGATCTGGGTGCGGTTCTCCATGTCGATACCGGCCCGGAGCGAGCCGACCTCGAGGTTCGACCACATCACCTCCTTGGTCATCCAGACCCCCATTGGGCTGTTCGCCGCGATCTGCTCGCCGATGGCGAGCGCCTCGTCGACCACCGCATCGTCGTCGACCACCCGGGTGACGAGACCGAGCCGATCGGCCTCCTCCGCGCTGAACACCCGGCCGGTGAGCATCAGCTCCCACGCCCGCGACGCACCGATCAGGCGGGGCAGCATCCACGACACACCGATGTCGCACCCGGAGATCCCGAGGCGCACGAACGCGGTGCCGAACTTTGCCGACCGGGCGCAGACCCGGACGTCGCTGGCCAGCGCGATGGCGAACCCGCCGCCAGCGGCGGCGCCGTTGATCGCGCTGATGATCGGTTGACGGACGGAACGCATGTGGGGGACGAGGTCGGCGATGAACTGCTGGACCGCCATGCCCTGCTGCGGTCGGCCGTGGCCCTCGGTACCCGGCACCGTGCCGAAACCGGTGAGGTCCAGACCGGCGCAGAACCCCCGGCCGGCACCGGTGATGACCACCGCCCGGCAGTCGTGGTCGGCATGGACTGCGTCGAGGGCACCGTGGAGCTCGTCGACCAACTCGTAGGTGAGGGCGTTCAACCGCTCCGGGCGGTTGAGGGTGAGCTGGGTGATGCCGGGTTTCGGGTGGGAGGTCTCGACGCAGGCCATCGCCCGATCCTACGTTTGGGGTGCCCCGGGCACGAGTCGATCCGACCTGCCCCTGTCGTCCAACGATCCGACGAGGAGTCCCCATGGAAATCGGCGTCATGATGTTCCCGACCGACAAGTCGATCCAACCGGTGCCGCTGGCGGTCGAAGCCGAGCAGCGGGGCTTCCAGTCGATCTGGTTCCCCGAGCACAGCCACATCCCGTCGAGTCGGGAGACCCCGTGGGGTGGGCGGGAGGGCGCACCGCCGCTCCCGGAGGAGTACTGGCGCAGTCACGACCAGTTCGTCGCCCTCGCCGCGGTGGCCGGCGCCACCAGCACCATCAAGCTCGCCACCGGCATCACGCTGGTGGCCCAGCGCGACCCCTTGTGGCTGTCGAAGGAGGTGGCGAGCCTCGACATGATCTCCGGTGGCCGATTCATCTTCGGCATCGGCTACGGGTGGAACAAGGAGGAGATGCGCAACCACAGGCTCGCCTACTCCGAGCGCCGGGCGATCGTGCGGGAGCACATCCTCGCCTGCAAGGAGATCTGGGCGGCCGACGAGTTCAGCTTCGAAGGCCAGCACGTGAAGTACGAGCCGAGCTGGTCGTGGCCCAAGCCCACCCAGCAGCCCCACCCGCCGATCCTGATGGGGGCCTACCCCGGCCCGAAGTCGGTGGCCGACATCGTGGAGTACTGCGACGGGTGGATGCCGATCCACGGCCGCTACGACATCCTCGGCGAGCTGGAGAATGTCAAGAAGGCCTGGGCTGACGGTGGTCGCGACCCCGACTCGTTCACGTGGGGCGTGTTCGCCATCCCACCCGACCCGGAGATCATCGCCACCTACCGCGACGCCGGGGCCGACTACGCCGCGTTCGGCCTCCCGTCGAACGGCCCCGACGACGTGCTCCCCCGACTCGACGACCTGGCCAAGCTGCTCTGACCCAATGCCCGTCGACACCCCCGAAATTTGTGGAGTTGACAGCGCTGTGCGCTGCAAACTCCACAAATTTCGGGGAGGGGGGCCGGCCGGTGCTTCGAACGGGCGGTCAAGGGGTTCGCTGGAAGCGGCCCGGCTCGACCTCCTGCGCCTCGCCTCGTGCGAGCATCCGCTCGACGTGGAGGAACGCGGTCCGGTGCTCCACCTCGTCGATGTGGGGGCTGTCCTGGTGCGGGCGGTAGACGAACCGTCGCTGCACCATCTCGTCGAGGGATCGTGGCTCGGTCAGGAAGTCGAGCATGGCGTCGTGGCGGCGCCCGATCACCGCGCCGAACGAGTCGATCAGGTCGAGGAACCGCTCTCGACCGTCGATGACGCCCTTGTGGTGGAAGGTCACGTACCAGCGGGCCTCGACCTCCCTGGCGATGGCGAGGCTGGCCTCGAACTGCTCCAGATCCGACCACGCGTCGCCGTAGTAGGGCCCGAAGCCGGTCAGGTCGATGTCGGACAGGAAGAACACGTCGTCGATGACGAAGCCGCTGTGCCCGCGGGTGTGGCCCGGTAGGTGGAGCGCCTCGACCTCGACGCCGCCGAGGTCGAACACGTCGCCGTCGGCGAAGCCCTTCGCGTCGGGCCGCGGGGTGTAGTGGAACGCCTCCACGACCAGCTGGGCGAACTCGTCGCGGGTCTCGTTCTCGAAGCCGTACACCTCCAGCAGCCCGTCGAGTGACCGGGCCGCTTCGACGTCCTCGTCGTGGACGAGCACCCGGGCGTCGACGTAGAGACCGTTGCCGGCCACGTGATCCTCGTGGCCGTGGGAGTTGAGCACGACGTCGACCGGGACCGGGGCGCCGCCTCGGGCCACGACCGTCACCGACGGGTCGATGAGCGCGGTCTCGGCGCCGCCCTCGACGAGCAGGGAGTTGCCAGACGGGTACCGACCGTTGTCGACACCGAGCAGCACCGAAACGGTCGGCGACAACCGGACCTGGGCATCACCCCAATCGGCGGTCGTCGGGCGCCTTCGGTTCGGGGAGGAGCTCGTCACGGGCCCGAAGGATACGGCCCGAGCTGCGCCCAGCTCCAGCCGGAGTCGAGCCGCGGAACCGATCGGGGCCACATCCGGCCGACTGTTTCCCGCTCGCCGGCTCGATGCGCGAACCTGGGTGGCGTGACCGATCTGATCTGGAACGAGATCCCCGAGCTCCGGCGCCCGCTCCTGCTTGCGGCGTTCGAAGGCATGTTCGACGCAGCCGAGTCGGCGACGTCGGCGTTGAAGTGGATCTGTGATCGAGCCGACGCCGAGCCGATCGCCGAGATCGATCCGGAGACCTTCTTCAACTTCCAGGAGACCCGGCCCATGGCCCGGCTCGCCCCCGACGGGAGCCGGGTGATCGACTGGCCGAAGACCGAGGTCAGGGCGGCGAAGACCGACTCGTCGCGAGATCTGGTGGTCATGACCGGCATCGAGCCGCACCTCCGTTGGAACCGGTTCGCCGACCACGTGGTGGAGGTGGCCCGCCGCAGCGGTTGCGAGATGGTCGTCACGGTCGGCGCCCTGGTGGCGATGGTCCCCCACACCCGGCCGTTCTCGGTGACCGGGAGCGCCCAGCACCCCGAGCTCGTCCGCCGCCTCAACCTGAGCACGCCGTCGTACGAGGGTCCGACCGGCCTGGCCGGGGTGATCAACGAGCGCCTCGAGCGGGCGAACGTACCGGTCATCGCGCTGCGGGTGGCGGTGCCGCACTACGTGCCGGGGCCCCCGAACCCGAAGGCCACCCGGGCCCTGCTTCGCCGGCTCCAGCACACCACCGGGGTCGACACCGGCTACGAGGACCTCGACCAGGACGTCACCGAGTGGTCGGCCCGGGTCGACCAGGCCGTCGCCAGCGACGAGGAGAGCCAGGAGTACGTCGCCCGCCTCGAGCGTCAGGTCGACAGCGACGAGGACCGCCTCCCCTCCGGCGATGATCTCGCCGCCGAGCTGGAGGCCTTCCTCCGCGACCAACGCCCCGACGACGACTGACAGCCGCACGCTGGTGCCAGGCACATCGTGCGGATGTCTGGTGCCGGGGCCGACCACACCCGTCCGCCGGTTCTCCTGGCGCACGGCGGCCCGCAGGGCCGCGGTGTGCGCCCGTGTGTGTCGCTCAGCGGGGGTCGAGGATGTGGGTGGCGGCCTGGCGGAGCCAGTGGTCGGCGAGAACGAGGAGCGCCATCGCCTCCACCAGCGGCACCGCTCGGGGGAGCACGCAGGGATCGTGGCGGCCCGTCGCCGCCAGGGTTGTCGGCTCGCCGGCGGTCGTGACGGTCTTCTGCTCCGATGCGATCGTGGCCGTCGGCTTGAACGCGACCCGGCATGTGATGTCGGCCCCGTTCGAGATGCCGCCCTGGACCCCACCGGAGTTGTTCGAGGTGGTCACGATCCGGCCGTCGGCCGCGATGTCGAACGGGTCGTTGTGGGTGAGTCCGGTGAGCCTGGTGCCGGCGAACCCGCTGCCGATCTCGAAGCCCTTCGCCGCCGGGAGCGACAGCATGCCCTTCGCCAGCTCGGCGTCGAGCTTGTCGAACACGGGCTCGCCGAGCCCGACGGGCACGTTCCTCGCCACCATCGACACGACGCCGCCGAGCGAGTCGCCTCGGCGCCGTGCGTCGTCGATGGCGGCGGTGATGGCCGCCGCCGCCTCGGGATCGGGGCAGCGGGTCGGATCGGCCTCCACGCCGTCGATCGTGACCTCGTCGGCCGCCACGATGGCCTCGATGCCGGCCACCTCGCTCACCCAGCCGAGCACCTCCACCCCAGCGCCGGCCGCCAGCAGCCGTCGCGCCACCGCACCAGCGGCCACCCGGCCGATCGTCTCCCTCGCCGACGCCCGACCCCCGCCGCGATGGTCGCGCCGGCCGTACTTGGCGTGGTAGGTGAAGTCGGCGTGGCTCGGCCGGTAGACGTGCTCCAGGTGGTCGTAGGCGCCGGGCCGCTGGTCGGCGTTGGCCACCACCATCGCGATCGGTGTGCCGGTGGTGGCACCGTCGTACAGGCCCGAGAGGATCTCCACCCGGTCGCCCTCCTGCCGCTGGGTGACGAGGCGGCTCTGGCCGGGGCGGCGCCGGTCGAGGTCGCGCTGGATGTCGGCCACGTCGAGGGCGAGCCCCGGCGGACAGCCGTCGACGACCACGCCTACGGCCGGCCCATGGGACTCGCCGAACGTCGACAGCCGGAACGCCCGACCGAAGCTACTGGTCACCGTGGCCAGGGTAGGCGGTTCTCCACTGGCGGTCGCACACCGCTACCCTGGGAGAGCTGATGGCCGAGTCCTCCGACCACACCGCTACCGCCGCCGAGCCCCCCACCGAGTCCTCCTACCACGTCGACCGAGGTGCGGGCGGCGCCCCGACGGCCACGTCCGTCCTGACCGGCCGGCTACGGGTCTGGATCGACCAGGACCTCTGCACCGGCGACGGGATCTGCACCGATCACGCCCCCGACGTGTTCACCATCCTCGAGGACGGGATCGCCTACTGCCGCGACGGTGATCGGGTGTTGAACGACCCCGGTGGCTCCGCCGAACTGGCCGTGGTGCCGCTCGCCCGCGAGGTCGACGTGATCGACGCCGCCGCCGAGTGCCCCGGCGAGTGCATCTTCATCGAGATCGAACAGGTTCCCGAGCTCACGGAGTGACCCCGAGTCGACGGTCGCCGGCGCTCGTACCGGTCGACGGCCAGTATCGTCGACCTGTTGCTGTCGATGGCCGACGAGGAGCCCGGAACGTGTCCAAGCAAACGAAGATCCTGCTCGACGAAGCGGACATGCCGACCCGGTGGTACAACGTCGTCCCCGACCTCCCGGCTCCGCCGCCGCCACCCCTCCACCCGGGAACCCGGGAGCCCATCGGCCCCGACGACCTGGCGCCGCTGTTCCCGATGGCACTCATCCTGCAGGAGGTCTCGTCCGAGCGGTTCATCGACATTCCCGAGGAGGTGCAGGACGTGTACCGGCTGTGGCGGCCGTCGCCCCTCTACCGGGCGCACCGCCTCGAGGCGGCCCTCGGCACCCCGGCCCGGATCTACTACAAGTACGAGGGGGTCAGCCCCGCTGGGTCGCACAAGCCGAACACCGCGGTGCCGCAGGTGTTCTACAACGCCCAGGAGGGGGTGAAGAAGCTCACCACCGAGACCGGGGCCGGGCAATGGGGCACGGCGCTGGCCTTCGCCTGCTCCCTGTTCGGGGTGGACTGTGAGGTCTGGCAGGTGCGGGCCTCGTATGACCAGAAGCCGTACCGCAAGGCGATGATCGAGACGTTCGGTGCCACGATCCACCCGAGCCCGTCGGTGCTCACCGAGGCCGGTCGGAAGATCCTCGCCAACGATTCCCAGACCCCCGGAAGCCTCGGGATCGCGATCTCCGAAGCGGTCGAGGTGGCGGCCCAGGACCCCGACACCCGGTACGCACTCGGCAGCGTGCTGAACCACGTGCTGATGCACCAGACGATCATCGGCGAGGAGGCCCTCCTCCAGCTCGCGAAGGTGGACGAGACCCCCGACCTGATCGTCGGCTGCACCGGCGGCGGCTCGAACTTCGCCGGCCTGTCGTTCCCGTTCATCCGCGAGAAGCTCGCCGGCCGGATGGACCCGACGATTCGAGCGGTCGAACCGGCGGCCTGTCCCACGCTCACCCGCGGTGTGTACGCCTACGACTTCGGCGACACCGCGGGGATGACCCCGCTGCTGAAGATGCACACCCTCGGCCACGACTTCGTTCCCGACCCGATCCACGCCGGCGGCCTCCGGTACCACGGCATGTCGCCGTTGCTCTCGCACATCTACGAGCTCGGCCTGATCGAAGCAGAAGCCATCCACCAGACGGAGTGCTTCGAGGCCGGCGTGAACTTCGCGAGGACCGAGGGGATCGTGCCCGCCCCGGAGCCCACGCACGCCCTGGCGGCCACGGTCCGGGCGGCCGTGGAGGCGAAGGAGGCGGGCGAGGAGCGGGTGATCCTCACCGCGCTCTGCGGTCACGGCCACCTCGACATGGCCGCCTATGATCGGTACTTCTCCGGTGAGATGAACGACTACGAGTACCCGGAGAGCCGAGTTCAGGACGCACTGACCCGGTTGCCCCAGGCGGAGCTCTGATCCCGAGGGCCGATGAAGCGCTTCTTTCGTTCGCGGGCGGACGACGCCGATGAGGAGGAGGAGTCGCCTCGGCTGACCTCGCGCGCCTTCGAGGCCGGTGTGCCGCCGCCCGAGCGGCCCGGGCGGACCGCCAGCGTGACCACCGAGCACGGTACCGGCTTGAACTGGGCGCACGAACCGGTACATCGCCACACCGGGCCGGCCACGGATCCCGACGGCCTCGCCCCGATGCCGGTTGCCGGGGTCGACGACCTCGGACCCGATGGCCTGGTGAACGCGCCCCAGCCCGAGTCCGACTACCCCGAGTCCGACCACGGTGAGCCGGACTACGCCGAGCCCCGGTTCCTTCCAGCCGACTACACCGAGCTCGCCGATCTCCGGGGGGCTGACGAGGCGGATCCGGACGGTCCGCATCCCGACTACGGCGACCTCGACCATCGCCTCGCCGAGTACCCGGATCCCGTCGACGAGTTCGACGCGGTCGACGGGCCCGACCGGGGCGTGTCCTCTCTGCGTCGCCGTTTCGAGTCGCCCCTCGCCCGGTCGCGGGTCGAGGCTCGGGGCGAGCGCCGTACGGCATGGGCCTATCTGGCACTGCTCACCGGCATGTTCTGCTTCCTGGTGGTCTTCGGCTACGCCTGCAGCGACGTGCGCCCCGACGAGCTCACCACCAACGATCCGGCGGCCGAGCTGGTGGGTGGTGCCGCTCCGAGCCGGCTGGTGTTCCGAGTGGACGGCGACGTGGTGGCCGTGCAGGGCGCC
The DNA here is from genome assembly GCA_965216205.1 of Acidimicrobiales bacterium. Lineage (GTDB taxonomy): Bacteria > Actinomycetota > Acidimicrobiia > Acidimicrobiales > SZUA-35 > CADEDH01. The sequence goes on from OZ244139.1 coordinate 5,686,748, forward strand.
GTGCCCGACCAGCCGGCGAAGGATCAGCTCATCGCGCTCGCCCAGGACGTGTACGGGCCCGAGAACGTGGTCGACGACGTCACGGTCGACGCCGACACCACCCTCGAATCCGGCACCGTCCGGTTCGTCGGCTCGGCGATCCTCGGCGACGAGCGTCCCGAGGCGCTGCAAGCCGCGGTCACGTCGACGTTCGGTCTCGACAACCGCGGCTTCGAGGTCGGTTTCGCCGAGACCCAGCGGGCGCCGGTCGATGCGGGGGCGGCGATCACGGGCGCCGCCGGCGGCGGAGCGACGGTGGTGCTCAGCGGCGCCCTCCCCAACGAGCAGTCGATCACCGACCTGCAGACCGCTGCGGCCGAGATCTGGGGTATCGAGAACGTCGACGGCGTGGCCCTCGTGGTCGGCGACACGACCTGGACCGACGGGGTGCTACGTCTCAGCGGGTCGACCCTGCCCACCGACGACCGTCCCGCCCAGTTCGGGGCGTTGGTGCGGGAGCGGATCGACGCGGCCATCACCGTCGACACCAGCGGCCTGACGATCGTCGACAACAGCGCCCAGGTGGACGAGGTGCAGGCGGCGGTCGCCGCCCTCGTGACCGCGTCACCGATCCAGTTCGCCCCCGACTCGCCGGTGATCTCCGAGGAGAGCGACACGGTGCTCGCCGAGGTGGCAGCGACACTGAACCAGGTCCCGGATGTTCCGTTCGACGTGGTCGGTCACACCGACGATGTGGGTGACGAGCAGGACAATCTGTTGCTGTCGGAGCAGCGGGCCGAAGCTGTCGTTGCCCGCCTCGCCGAGCTCGGCGTCGACCCCGCGCGCATGTCGGCCCGGGGTGAGGGGGAGGCCAACCCGATCGCCGACAATGGCACGGATGAGGGCAAGGCCGCGAACCGACGGATCGAGTTCGTCCTGGTCGGCACGTCGTCGGGCTGACGGCGCGCCCGGGTCAGATCACGACCACTCGAACCGGACGATGAGGTCGCGGTCGACCACGAAGCTGATCCGGGTCGAGTCGAATGGGCTGTCGTCGGCCGTCGGTTCCCCGTCGTAGGAGAGGATTCGCCACTCCACACCGTGGCCGATGGCCCACTCGACACCATCCTCCACGTTGCGGCCGATGAGCTGAGCGGCATCGTCGATGCCGACGGTGGGACCGCCCCGCTCGATCGGGGACGGCGCGCTCGGATCGCCCCCCGGCGGTCCTGACGCCGTCTGGTCGTCGGGATCGACCGGGTCGGTCGGATCGTCGGCGCTGCCCCCGTCGGTCGGGTCGCCGCCACGGGGTGCGGTCCCGACCGCACCGTCGGCCTCCACGCCCGCCACGTCGGCGGGTTCCCGGACGATCGTGGAGATCGGTCGTTCACCGAGCGGGTCGGCCAGCGTGACCGCCGTGGTGTAGGGGTAGACGCCGTACCGGCAGGAGGCCGGGTCGACGCCGGGAAGCACCCCGGTCTCGATCGACAGGAGCACCTCTTCATCGGTTTCGTCGGCTTGGGCCCGGACACCGTGACACCGGTGCGACCCCATCTCGAACGACAGGATCAGCTCGGTGCCGTCGGTCCCGGCCACGTCGAGGATGGCCGCCGGACGGGCGTCGACCAGTTCCTCGGCCCTTGGGACCAGGAGGTCGACGTCGTCCGCCCCCGGGCTCTCGAACACGATCGGCTCCGCGCCGCCGCTGCCATCGGTGCCGCTCCCGTCGGTCTCGCTCGCACCGTCGGTGGTCGAGGCCGACGGCGACGTCGTGGGCGTCGACTGCTCCGAGCCGTCGGAGCACGCCCCCAGCAGCATCGCCATGGCCAGACCTGCGCCGAGGAGCCGCAGGGCGACCGGACGGCTCGCGGTCGGCATCGGCCGAGCCGCGGTGGGCGCGGGGTCGATCGGGTTCGGCATCAGCCCGCTCCTTGGATCGTCGGTTCGCAGGTGGTGATCGTCGACCGGTCGTTGCCGGCCTTGACCTCCACGAAGTACTCGATCCCGCCGGCCCGGAGGCCGTCGTCGAACGAGGTCGTCGTGGTCCGGCCCCGCCAGTACTGGGGGCCACCGTCGACCGAGCGGTAGATCACGTACAGCGGCTCGATCCCATCCGGACCCTGGGGCCCGACCGCCGGCCACGTCACCGTGGCCCTGGTCGGATCGGCTGGATCGACGGTCGCCGAGCACGACACGACCGGGTCCACCACCAACGGCTCCGGCGGTGGGGTCTCGTCGACCGTCGTGCAGGTGGCCGGTTCGCTCCGCTCCCCGTCGGCCCGTCGGGCGACCACGTAGTAGGTCAACTGGTTGTCGCGGTTCGTGTCGTCGAACGACGTGGCCGCGGTCCGTCCGCGCCAGTACTGCGTGCCGCCGTCGACCGAGCGATACACGATGTAGTCGGCCGCGACAGCGACGGCATCCCAGGTGACCGTGACGTCGGGATCGACGATCGTGGCCACGCAGTTCGCCGGTGGGTCGACGGTCGCCGGTGGGTCCACGATCACCTCGGTGGAGCACTCGGTGCGGGTGCTCTGGATCTCCGAGACGTTGCGGGCGGCCACGAAGTAGACGAGCTCGGCGTCGCGGTTCGTGTCGAGGAACGGCGGGTCGGTGGTGCGACCCCGCCACGACTGGGCACCGCCGTCGGCGGTTCGGTAGATCACGTAGTCGACGGCCACGTCGACGCTGTCCCAGGTGACCGTGACCGTGTCGCCGCTGATCGTCGCCTCGCACGTGGCGGGGGCGGGCACCGGTGGCGGTGTCGGTCCGGCCTCGTCACACAGCCGCACGAGGTCGCGGGCGGGGGCCTGGGAGCCGGGCTGGCCCACGGCGTTGATCCCGCCGGCGATCCACAGGCACCCGTCGGATGCTCCGAGGACCCCCCAGCCGCCGATGTCACCCGACATGTACGGGTTGAAGCCCTGATCGCGCTGACCGGTCTGGGCGTCGTAGGCGATGACTGCGCTCACGAGCCCGGTGTGGGTGCCGCCGACGTTGGCGATGTTGCTCGAGTAGGGGATCGGCGTCGGGCCGGTGCCGGTCGAGTGGGAGCCCCAGCAGTGACACGACGCGTACAGCCGATCGCCGACGAGCTCGATGTCCTGGTAGTCGCCGCCGCGGCGGATCGAGCTGTCCTGGTAGCGGCTGTCGTAGGAGGTCACGTGGCTGACGAGCAGCGACATCCCGTCGTTCTCGTCGTAGAAGTAGGCGCCGTGCTGCTCGCCGACCACCATCACAGTGCCGAACGGCGTCGGTTGTACGTCGTACATGTGGTCGCAGCACGGGTAGTTCAGCTCGAACGAGCTCCAGGTCACCTGGGCGGCGTCGTTGGTGCTCACCCCGACCACCTGCTGGCCGTTCATCACGTTGTCCCAGCCCACGATGTACACGGTGGCCTGGGTGTGGCTCGCGGCCACACCCCACACGGCACCGCCGTTCGTGGCCGGAACCCACGACCAGTCGACGTTGCCACTGTCGGGGTCCATGCGGATCACGCTGCTGACCGGCTGCGGGTCGCCACCGTCGGAGGCGGTGGTGAACGTCCCGGCGGCGTAGAGCCAGCCGTCGGGGCCGAGGCTCAGGTCGCGGATCACCGACGTTCCGCCGTACGCCCTCGTGTTCCATCCCGGCCACAGGTCACCGGTCTGTGGATCGATCTTGGCCAGGGCGCCGATCTCCTGGCCGTTCCACTCGTCCATCTCGCCACCGACGAACAGTGCCCCGTCCGGCGATGCCTCGAGGGCCAGAACGGGGCCTCCCACCGTCGGTGCGAACTCGGGGATCCACACGCCGGTCGACATGGCGAAGGCGGCGAGGAACGGCTGCGAGCCGGTCTCTGCGCCGTTGGTGACCTCCTGGAACTTGCCACCGGCGAACACCACGCCATCGACCTCCTCCACCGCCCAACCGAGCGCGTCGAACCGGTCGATCGACCTGGCGGGAGCAGCCGAGGCGAGGCCCCACGATGTGCGCTGCACGCCCTCGATCTCCGCGGCCGACGGCTGGGCGGTCACCCAGGCGCTGAGCGCCACGACGGCGGCCACCGTTGCGGCCAAGGCCAACCCGACCCGGGTTGGCCTACGCGTTGTCTGCATCTCGGAACCTCGCCTGTTCGCGGCCTACCCGAAGGAGATCGGCACGTTCGAACCGGCGTTGAGGCGTAGCGTCGCTCGCCGTGGTCCGGGCTGCCGTGGGCCGATCGGCTCACGGCACGGCGAGGGCGCGGGATCAGGCCTCCACTGGTTTCGGCGCGGGCGGGCGGTAGAACAGGGCGACCTGGGCGATACCGGCCGCGAGACCGATCCCGGCGGCGATGACCAGGCCGACGGCACCGTTGAGGTCATCGGCCAGTCCGAGCGCAGCGTCGATCGACCAGCCGCCGGGGCCGAGCCCGCCGATGACGACGGCCATCAGCGCAACGACGAAGGTGTACTCCCAGCCCTCGGAGACGATGAAGAAGCCGTTGCTGCGATGGACGGTCCAGCCAGCGACGATCATCACCCCCACGATGGCGGCTGCCGCAAACGGTGTGAGCAGGCCGAGTGCGAGCAGGATTCCGCTCCCCATCTCGGTGAGGCTGGCGAGGTAGGCGTGGACCCGGCCGGGCTTCATCCCGATGCTGTCGAACCAGCCCGCCGTACCGTCGATCCTGCCACCCTTGAACATCTTGGCGTAGCCGTGAGCGGCGAACGTGAGTCCCACCAGCACGCGGAACGCGAACAGGATGAGATCGAATTCGGTGGGGTCGAGGCCGTCCATGGCGTCACCCTAGTGGCTCGTGGTCGACCCGGCCGCAGGCAGGTCGGGAACACCGAGGATCAGAGATCCTGGAGGTCGAACGCTTCGCTGTGGTCTCGACGGAGCGTCGCCTTCTGCACCTTGCCCATCGCGTTGCGGGGGAGGTCGTCGACGAAGATGTACGCCTTCGGTCGCTTGAAGGACGCCAGCTTGTCTTCGATCGCGTCCCGGAGGTCGGTCTCGGTCACCGCATCGTCGGCGTCGGGGTCGGCCACCACGAACGCGGCGACGCCCTCCCCGAAGTCGGCGTGGGGAAGACCGACCACCGCTGTCTCGATCACGCCGGCGACCTCGTCGAGGTGGGTCTCGATCTCCTTCGGGTACACGTTGTAGCCACCCGAGATGATCATGTCGCTCGTGCGTCCCACGATCGTCAGGCGACCGTCGGACGCCATCGAGCCGAGGTCACCGGTGCGGAAGAACCCGTCGTCGGTCATCTCCTCCGCCGTCTTCTCCGGCAGTTGCCAGTAGCCGGGGAAAAGGTTCGGGCCGCGGACCTGCACGCCGCCGACCACGTCGACGTCCACCGGCTCGTCGTCGTCGTCGCACACCCGGATCTCCACCTTCGGCAGCGGGTAGCCGACCGTTCCGGCGATCCGCTCGCCCTCGGGCGGGTTGGAGGTGATGATGCCGCACTCGGTCATGCCGTACCGCTCGCAGATCGTGTGGCCGGTGCGCTCGGTGAACTCGTGGAAGACCGATGGGAGCAGCGGCGCCGACCCGCACGTGAACAGGCGGATCGACTCGCAGTCCTCAGGCCCGAAGTCCTCGTCGGCCAGGAGCCGGGTGTAGTGGGTGGGAACCCCCATCATCACCGTCGACGACGGCAGGTAGGTGCGAACGTCCTCGAGGTCGAACCGGGGCAGGAAGATCACGTTCGACCGGTTCAGGATCGCGCAGTGCAGCGCAACGAAGAGACCGTGCACGTGGAAGATCGGGAGGCTGTGGAGGAGCACGTCTCCCTCGGTGAACCGCCAGATCGCATGCAGGGCCAAGCCGTTGCTCGCCAGGTTGGCGTGGGTGATCATCGCCCCCTTCGAGCGGCCGGTCGTGCCCGAGGTGTACAGCATGCAGGCGATGTCGTCGGGAGCTCGTGTCACGACGGTGTCACGGGGGCTGACCTGCGACGCCGCTTCGGCCAGCGTTCCCTTGTTCCGGGACCCGAGGGTGTACACCCGGGGAACGTTGGCGATCTCGGCCACCGGCTGCAGCTTTCCCGCCTTGCCCGGAGCGAACACGAACGCCGCCGCTTCCGCATCGCCGAGGAAGTAGCCGACCTCCTCGGCCGTGTAGGCGGTGTTGAGCGGCACGTACACGAAACCGGCCCGCAGGCACGCCCAGTACAGGGCGACCGCGTCGACCGACTTGTCGATCTGGGCCACGACGCGGTCGCCGACCGCGACGCCGTCGTCGGCCAGGACGGTGGCGATGGCTGCGCTCCGCCGGTCGAGCTCGCCGTAGGTGAACGCGGGCTCGCCGGGGGTGCTGAGGAACGGTTGATCGTGGGAGGGAGTGAACCGTTGGGCGAACAGCTCGAAGAGGTTGTGGCTCAAGGCGTGTTTGAGGCGTTGTGGGGGATGGCTGAGCGGTCACCGCATCCGGCCGGAGCCGGGGCGTCCGTGGTGAGGCGTGGCAGCCTCACGATGCGGCCCGTGTGCGGCGGAGCAACGGGTCGGCGACCGCTAGAGATCTATCAGCAATGGTAAGCACTCTGCCAGAAGTTCCCGGCGTTTCCGAGTCGACCAGGTTCCCCATGATCTGCAGCGTGAGGTTCGCGATCGACTGCGTGCCGACCGCCAGGCGGAGACCCGCCCGGAGAATCCGGGGGTGGCCGATCAGGAACGAGAACCGGCGCCCGGTCCGGAGGAACCCGTCGAACCGCTCGCCCACGGCCCGGTCGTAGCGCGCAGGAGCGGTGGACGGATCGTCGACGAACAGGCTCGCCGCGAGCATCCCGGACTCCAGGCCGTAGTCGATGCCTTCGCCGTTCATCGGATTGATCAGACCGGCTGCATCGCCGACGGCCACCCAGCCCGGCCCGTGGCGCCGCTGTGCGCTCATCGGCAACCGCCACGCCCGCGGCCGCTCGAGGTTCGGCCCGAGGTCCCAGTCGTCCTGCACGAGGTTCCGGTAGCTGTCGAGCAGGGTGTTGAGGTTCAGCTTCCTGAAGCCCCGCATGGTCGACAACGCCCCGACGCCGATGTTGACCGTGCCGTCGCCGGCCGGAAACATCCACCCGTAGCCGGGCACCGCAACGCCGTGCCGGTCCTCGAGCGTCAGGCACGCCTCGAGGTGCCGGTCGGTGTGGCGTGGCGACTCGGCGTAGGTCCGGATCGCGAGCCCGAACGGCTCGGCCGGATCGCGCTCCGCCCCCACCATGCGCGCCACCCGGCCGGGGGCGCCGGTGGCGACCACCACCAGATCAGCGTCGACCGTCGTGGTGGCGCCACCGTCTGTCCCGGTGGTGCACACGCCGATCACACGGCCGTCGTCGGCGAACGCGGGCAGCGCCTCGGTGTCCCACCGGACCACCGCGCCTGCGTCGGCCGCAGCGTCCATCAGGCTGGCGTCGAGCCGGCGTCGGGGCCAGACGGCCCCGTGGGCGGGGAACCGTGACGTCTCCGGCCACGGCAGCTCCCGCACCTTCGTCCCCGCGATCATCCGCAGGCCGTCGATCCGGTGGGCGTCATCGAGGGAGATGCCGAGCTCGTGCAGCGCGCCCACCGCCCGCGGCGTGAGCCCGTCACCGCAGACCTTGTCGCGTCCGTAGGGCGCCTTGTCGAACACGACGACCCTCGCGCCGGAACGGGCCGCCTCGATCGCGGTCGCCGCGCCCGCCGGCCCGGCGCCGATCACCGCGATGTCGAACGACTCGTGCGCACCCATGTGCCCGCCGACTGTACCCCCGGCGCCGCCCCGACCCCGGACCGGGCGAACCCCGCACGCCGGTGCGACGTCCGACGTCCGCACGATGTGTCTGGCACCGGTGTGGTGGCACCGGCGTGCTGCTGTCGAGGCGGCCTAGTGTTGGGGCGTGGCTGAGCTCCAGATCGTCGACGTCGACATCGATCCCGTTCTCGCCGCGATCGAGCGCGATGGTGGTGTGATCGTGCCCGGCATGCTCGACGATGACGCGGTCGCGAGCATCGTCGCCGACCTCGACGGCGCACTGGAGGCGACCGCCGCCGGTTCCAGGGATCCGGAGCAGAAGTGGCACGACTTCCACGGTGCGAACACCAAGCGGTTCACCGGCCTCGCCGCCCGCAGCCGGGCGTTCGTGGATCACGGGTTGCTCAACCCGCTCCTCCTCGCCGCGGCCGATGCGTTGCTCCTCCCGCACGGCGCCGACTACTGGCTCAACACCGGGCAGGTCATGGCCATCGGCCCCGGCGAACCGGCCCAGGTGCTCCACCGCGACGAGGGCAACTGGCCCGAGGCGAGGCGCGACGGTGTAGAGCTGACGATCTCTTGCATGTTCGCCCTGACCGACTTCACCGAGGAGAACGGGGCGACCGTGGTGCTGCCGGGGAGCCACCGGGTCAGCGCCGACCAGAGCCGATCGGTCGTGGGGGTCGCCACCGACGACCCCGCCCACGCCGTCATGCCGGCCGGCAGCGGCATGATCTACACCGGCAAGGTGCTCCACGGCGCCGGCGCCAACCGATCCAGCGAGTGGCGCTACGGGCTCCACGTCAGCTTCGTCGTCGGGTGGCTCCGGCCGGAGGAGGCGAGCCCGCTCATGGTCGACCGTGCCAGGGCCGCCGAGCTGCCCGAGCGGGCGAGGCAACTCCTCGGCTGGAGCTCCTACCGGTCGAACGATGGCGGCCGGACCTGGCTCGTCGACTTCGAGGATGCCGCCCGGCTGTTCGACGAGGCCGACACCCCGGCTTGACGGACCGCGCCGGCTGCGCCGGTCCGCGATGACAGGGCCGGCTGCGCCGGTCCGCGATGACAGGGCCCGACCTCCGGGTTCTACCCCCGCTCCAGCGTGGCGTGGATCGACGGTGGTGGTTGGTCGTAGACGCGATCGAAGGCGGCCCAGGCGCGATCGGCGAGCGCGTCGACGACGTGGAGGAAGATGCCGTGGGCCTGGTGGCCCGGCCAGTCGTTCGGCAACAGCCGGGCGGGGAGATCCGGATCCCGGAACGGGAAGAGCCGGTACTCGTGGATGATCTCGGTTCGGCGAACGAACACCTCCTCGTCGGACAGCCCGTCGAGGTGACTCGTCGACATCAGCGGTTCATAGGTCGCGACGAAGGCCCGATAGTCGCCGGCGAGCGAGTCGAGATCCCAGTGGCTGGTCGCGAGCCGCTCGTCCTCCGCAGCGGAACCGGAGCGGCTGGAGAACGTGTACACGTCGGTTCCTCTGGGGAGGATCGCGTCGAGCCCGTCAGCCCGCGGTCGAGAGGCGATCCAGGTCGCCGGCGCCAGCGGCGCGTAGCCACGCCACAGCATCTCCTTGTTGAGCTTCTCGCGATCGCGGCGACCGGTGTCGGGGAGCCCGAGGACCACGACATGCCAGTCGCCGGACCACTCGTCGCGACGGCGGTCGAAGATGCGGGGCCTGCCCTCGTCGAGCACCGCCCAGCCGCGGTCGCTCAGCGCGTAGAAGGAGGCCCGACCGTTGCGTCGCGACACGAACCAGCCCTCGCGTCGCATCCTCGACATCGTCACCCGCACGGCGTCCTCGGAGACGTCGAACCACGCGAGGATCTCCGCCAGGACACCGATGCCGACGCAACCGCCCTTGTAGCGGACGTAGCTGCCGAACACGTCGAAGACGATCGAACGGGTCCTCAAACGAACGGTGTCCGACGTGCGTTGCCGTCGCTACCGGTCGTCACGGCTAGCGGCTGTGCTCGCCGCTCGGCGGTCGGCCGAAACCGAGCGCATCGATGACCGGCCCATCGTGGATGACGAACAGGTCGGCGTCCTCCGTCGCCGAGTGCGACACCTCGCACCAGGACGGCACCGCCATCATGTCGAACGGCCCCCAGTCGAACCGCTTACCGTCGAGCGTCGAATGGCCCCGGCCGCGGAACACCACCACGATCGACGAGCCGACCCTGCGGGCCGGCGGCTGCGAGCCTCCTGCCAGCAGACGGGTCATCGAGCACCCAAGGGTCGCCAGCGGAGGACCGCCGGTGGTCGGATCGACGAAGTCGATCGTCGCTGTCGGCGCCACGGCGGTGGCTCGGCGCAGCGCCGCATCGGTCTGCTCCCACCGGTAGCGCAACAGCGGTGATCCGTGCGGGGCGCGGCCCGCCCCTCGGACGCGGATGCCGGCGGCGCCCCACAGATCCTCGGAGCGGTTGCGGTGGTCCACCGCCTGTGCCAGATCGGGGTGGTTCTCGTAGAAGATCACGTCGAGGTAGTTCGAGAGCGGGATGTCGAGCCCGTCGAACCATCGCATGGGCGAGTCGGTGTCGTTGGCGTGGTCGTGGAACGTCCACGCCGGTGTGAGGACCAGGTCGCCCGGCTCCATGTCGCAGGCGTCGCCGTCGACCGTGGTCCACACGCCCTCGCCCTCGAGCACGAAGCGGACCGCGTTCGCCATGTGACGGTGGGCGGGCGCCGACTCCCGGGGGCCGAGGTGCTGCAGGGCCGCCCACAGGGTGGGGGTGGCGTAGGGTCGGCCACCGAGACCGGGGTTGGCCAGGGCGATCGCTCGCCGCTCGCCGCCCCGCTCGATCGTGATCAGCTCCCCGCAGCGGTCCGCGATCGGCAGGAGATCGTCCGCGTGCCAGATCCAGGGGACCGCCTTCGGTGTGGGAACCCCCGGCATCAGATCCGCGGCCTGCGTCCACAGCCCCTGGAGGTGGAGGCGCTCGAAGTCGCGGTACAGCTCGTCGATTCGCGCCTCGTCGGATTCGGTCGTGGTCCGTTTCCCGGTGTCGGTCATGGTGTCGGACTCCCTTCGGTAGCGGTTCCGGCTCGGATGGCGGGCCGGATGCGCGAGCCGGCGATCAGGTCAGGTCTGCCATCGCAGCTCGAGCTCGCCGGGCTCGGCGACGCAGACCGCCGCCCGCCCGGCGGTGACGAACGTGGCGGCGTCGAGCGTCGACTGGACGCCCGACACGATCAGCGGCACGTCGACCGAGGCCGCCACGCGGTTGCACGCGGTGAGGAGCCCGTCTCGGCCCCGCTCGGCGTCGGGCGTCGGCTGCAACCAGAGCGCAGCCGCTCCGTGGTCGACGAGGCCCCGGGCCCGTTCGACCGTTGCCGCGTGGGCCGCGTGATCGCCGGCGTCCGGTGACGCTTCGAGCACCGCAACGAACGGCCGGCCAGCGGGGGAAGGGGCCGCCGGCGAGGAGCTCGCCGGCCCGGTGGCACCCGGCCCCACCACGAGCAGGTCGCAAGTCGGATCGTTCGACCCGGTGCTGGCGATTCGGGCGCCGCCGGCGTGCAGCCCGGCTGCCACGTCTGGCCAGCGGTCACCGCTGCGGGCGATGTCGGATGCGTCGACGAGAACCAGTCCCGCCGCCTGCTGCACCGCTCCGGTGGGGGGCGTGTCGAGGGTCCGGCTGTCGGCCAGTACCGCGATCCGGTTCGCCAGTTCGACCCCGCCGATCGTCACCCGGTCGGCGAGCACATCGGCTCTGGTGTGGGTGTCGGCGAACGCCGGGTCGCGCTTCCCCAACGAATCGAGGAGCTCGCGGCCCGTCCGGGTGAGGAAGTTGACCGCGAAGGTCGACACATCGCGGTCGACCCAGGATCCGAACGACTCCCACCAGCCGCGGCTCGGCTCGGCGATGTCCTGCAGCCGCCCGACCTGTGGCTGACGGATCGCCTCGTAGCGGGCCAACGCCGCGTCGACGGTGTCCTCGGTGGTCAGCGTGGCGGCCAGTGCCGCGGCGTCCTCCATGGCCAGCTTGGTGCCGGAGCCGACCGAGAAGTGGGCGGTGTGGGCCGCGTCGCCGAGAATCGCCACGTTCCCCGCGGCCCGCCACGATCGGTTGCGCACGGTGGCGAACCGGGCCCACCGCGAGTTGTTGCCGACGAGCGGCTCGCCGTGGAGGCTGTCGGCGAAGATCGCCTGGCAGTGGGCGAGGGCCAGCTCATCGCTCTCGCCCGGTGGCGGGGGGTCGTGCTCCCGGACGTCGAGACCGGCTCGACGCCAGGTCGGCTCGTCGGTCTCGACGATGAACGTCGACAGCTCCGGTGAGAACGGGTACGCGTGGGTGGCGAAGGCGCCGTGCTCGGTGGTCACGAAGTGGAAGGTCAGGGCGTCGTAGCGGCGGGGGGTCGCGAACCAGGCGAACACGGAGGCGCCCCGATGGATCGATGGCCCGAACTCGCCGGCCCACCGGTCGCGGACGCCGCTGTTGGCGCCATCCGCCCCCACCAGGAGATCCACGTCGGCCCGCAGCTCGTCGAGGTCTTCGACGTCGCTCCCGAAGCGCAGCTCGACCCCGGCCGCTTCGGCGTGTCGAGCGGTGATCTCGAGGAGTCGCCGCCGCTCCACCGCCGAGAAGTCGTGCCCGGCGCTCCGGGCGACGCCGCCCGGCGTACCGACCTCGATGTCGGTCCACGATTCGAACGCCTCGGTGATCTCGGCGGTGATCTCCGGGTCGGCCTCGAACAGGCCCCGAACCGTTCGGGCGGTGAACACCACCCCGAAGCCGTAGGTGGCGCCGCGGGGGTTCCGCTCGTGGACGATCACCTCCCAGCCAGGCCGCGCCTTGCGGAGAATGGCGGCGAGGAACAGTCCGCCGGGCCCGCCGCCGACGATGGCGATGCGAGCCGTGCCGCCGAGCGCGGTCTCATCCACCCCGGGCGTCCTCCTCGGCCACCACCGTGCTTTTCTGCCGCCCGAGTCCGTCGATCTCGGCGATCATCTGCTCACCGACCGCCAGGTAGCGGCCGGTGGCCATACCGACCCCGGCCGGCGTGCCGGTGGAGATGATGTCGCCTGGGCGGAGCGTCGTGAACCGGCTGGCGAACTCGATCTGCTCGGCGATCCCGAAGATCATCTCGGACGCCCGTCCGTCCTGCATCAGCTCGTCGCCCACCCAGAGCCGGAGCCCGAGGGCCGTCGGGTCGGGTACGGCGGCGGCGGGGACGATCACCGGGCCGAGCGGGGTGAACGTGTCGTAGCCCTTCTGGGCGAACCAGTCCGACGAGAACAGGGGCCACTCCGGTCTCGTCACGTGGTCGCGGGCGGAGACGTCGTTGCAGATCGTGTACCCGGCGACGTGGGCCATGGCCGATTCGGCCGGGATCCGGCGACCGGCCTTCCCGATCACCACCGCGAGCTCCACCTCCCAGTCGACCATCGTGGAATCGGTCGGCGCCACGACCGGGTCGGTCGGTCCCACCACGCTCCGGTTGGGCTTGAGGAAGAGGTACGGGTCCTGGGCACCGTCGCTCACGTCGCCGGTGATCACCTCGGACTTCTCGGCCTCGGTCGCGTGGGCTGCGTAGTTGGCGGCGGCGAACAGCAAGAGCGCGTCGGGGACGACGGGAGGGTCGAACGCCGTCTCGTCCGCCGTGCCGCTCGTCGGCAGCGAGTCGGGGTCCTCCCGGTACCGATCGGCGATCGACATCAGTCGGTCACTCCACCGCGGCCACTGGGCGAGCACGTCCGCCAGGCTCGGCCGGTCGTCGTTGCTCGCCGGCTCGACGACGGCCAGCGCGGCAGCCAGGTCGACGAGCTGATCGCCGACGATGGCCACCAGTGCACCGCCGCTCGCTCGGCGGCAACCGAGACCGATCTCGATGGTCATACGACGGGTCTCCCTACGGGCGGATTGAACCAGAACACCTGACGATTTCTGGACGGTCTGCAAAACTATGTCATACAAGCATGTGGAGGTCTAGTGAGGTCTAGCGAGGTCTAGCTAGGTCTAGCGAGGTCTAGCGAGGTTGCAGGTCACCGGTCCGGGCCACGGGTCGAAGCGGTGACGAAGCGACTACTGACGGGGGTGCTTGTGTTCGCGATCGAGATGTTAGAAAGTGGTGGGCGGGCACGGACCGGAAGAGGAGACGGCATGGCAGCGGACGGCTTCGTACCTTGGCCGGCAGAGCTCGCAGCCCGGTACCGGGAGCGTGGCTACTGGGCCGGTCGTAGCCTGTTCGTCGAGCTGGCCGACGCCCTCGCAGCCGGACCCGACCGTACCGTGCTCGTCGACGAGGAACGGCGATACTGCCGCGGGGAGCTGCTCGCCGCGGTCGACGCCCGGGCGGCCGGCCTGGCCGACGCCGGTCTCGGCTCCGACGATCGGGTGGTCGTCCAGCTGCTCAACGACGCCGACTTCGTGGTGACGTTCCTGGCCCTGCTCGCCGTCGGATCCCGACCCGTGATGGCCCTGCCGGGGCATCGCCGAGCGGAGCTGTGTCACGTTGCGGAGCTCTCGGGGGCGACGGCGATCGCGGTGCCCCGTGGAACCGCAGGCGAGGTGGCGTACGCCGACCTGGCGGCCGAGGTCGCCGAGCTCGTGCCGTCGATACGCCTCACCCTGGTCGACGGCCACGTCGTCGACGGTGACGACATCGATTGGCCCGGTGCCACCCACCGCTCGCCGGAGGTCGACGCCGACGACATCGCGCTGTTCCTGCTCTCGGGCGGCACGACCGGTCTTCCCAAGCTGATCCCCCGCACCCACAACGACTATGCCTACAACGTCCGGGCCAGTAGTGAGGTCTGCGGGTTCGGTCCCGACACCGTCTATCTCGTGGCGCTTCCCGCCGGCCACAACTTCCCGCTCGGTTGCCCCGGGTTCCTCGGCACGCTCCTGCGGGGCGGGCGCGTCGTGATGGCACGGTCGCCGGCCAGCAGCCGGGCGTTCCCCCTCATCCGGGACGAGGGGGTGACGACCGTTGCCGCCGTTCCCGCGGTGGCGATCCAGTGGATGGAGGACGTCGCCGGCGACCCGTCGGCGCTCGACTCGTTGTCGCTCCTCCAGGTCGGCGGGGCGAAGCTCACGCCGGAGGCGGCGAAGCGCATCGGCCCCGAGCTGGGCTGCCGTCTCCAGCAGGTGTTCGGGATGGCGGAGGGACTCCTGAACTACACGAGGGACGACGACCCGATCGACGTCATCGTCGAGACCCAGGGGCGGCCGATGTCGGCCGCCGACGAGATCCGGATCGTGGATGAGCGGGGCGAGCCGGTTCCCGAGGGCGAGGTGGGTGAGCTCGTGACCGCCGGACCGTACACGCTGCGGGGCTACTACCGGGCGCCCGAGCACAACGAACGGTCGTTCACGCCCGACGGGTTCTACCGGAGCGGCGATCTCGTCCGCCGCCACCCGTCGGGGAACCTCGTCGTCGAGGGGCGCTCGAAGGACCACATCAACCGCGGTGGCGAGAAGATCTCGGCCGAGGAGGTCGAGGATCATGCCCTCGCCCACCCGGCGGTCCTCAACGCCGCCGCCGTCGGCGTGACCGACGAGAAGCTGGGCGAGCGGATCGGCCTGTTCGCCGTCACCAACCGCGCCCTCGAGCTCGATGACCTCCGGAGGCACTTCGCCGACCGGGGCGTCGCGCCGTTCAAGTTCCCGGAGCTCCTCCACCTGGTGGACGAGCTACCGGTGACGAACGTGGGCAAGATCGACAAGGTCGCCCTCCGGAAGCGGGCCGACGAGGCCACCGCCACGGCATGAAGGCCGACGACCCCACGGGAACCGCTGCGAGCACGGCCGACGGCATGGCGCACCTCGGCGGGTGCGTCAGCGCCCGCGATGTGGGGAAGCGGTTCGGGCCGGTCGTGGCGCTCGAGCGGGCCACGTTCACGATTCCCGATCGGCACTTCGTCGCACTTCTCGGACCGAGCGGGTGCGGCAAGTCCACCCTTCTCCGCCTGGTCGGGGGTCTCCTCGACCACGAGGGCGAGTTGACGATCCGGGATCGGCCGGTGAGCGGCCCGCGGCCCGACGTGGGCATGATGTTCCAGAAGCCGACGCTTTTGCCGTGGCGCTCCGCGGTGGAGAACGTGCTCCTGCCGACCGTGCTCCGGGGTCGGATCGACGACGATGATCGCGAGCAGGCGATGCGCCACCTCGACCTCGTCGGACTGGGTGGCTTCGAGTTCGCCTATCCCCGACAGCTCTCCGGGGGCATGCAACAACGGGTGGCGTTGGCCCGGTTGCTGATGACCGGGGCCGACCTGCTCCTGCTCGACGAGCCCTTCGGCGCTCTGGACGAGTTCACCCGCGAGCGTCTCAATCTCGAGCTGGTGAGGATCCACCGGGAGATCGGCGCCACGACGCTGTTCGTCACCCACAACATCCCCGAGGCGGTGTTCCTGGCCGACGAGATCCTCGTCATGACCCCCCGACCCGGTCGCCTGGCGGGCGTGGTCCACGTGCCCTTCGACCGGCCCCGCGTCATCGAGCTGCAACGCACCACCGAGTTCACCGACCTCGTGTTCGAGGTCCGGGAGATGCTGGGGGCGGCACTGTGAGCGGAGCGAGCGGCGGGAACGCCGATGCCGGCAACCCTGCGGGTTCCTCGGCGGGCCCGATGGGGTCGGGGGGCGCGAGCCCCCGGCAGGTGTCTGTGAGCGGAGCGAGCGGCGGGAACGCCGATGCCGGCAACCCTGCGGGTTCCTCGACGGACCCGATGGGGTCCGGGGCTGGCGATGCTTCGGTCACGGCCGCGCTGGTCGGGGGCTCGAGCCTGGCGGCACGGGCGGCGCTGCAGGTGGGCGCGCTGGTCGCCACGGTCGGCCTCTGGGCCGTCGCCTCGGCGCGGGAGTGGGTGAGCGAACGGATCCTGCCCCCTCCGCTCGAGGTGTGGCGATCGTTCTGGAACCTCGTCACCGACGGGATCCTGCTCGACCATCTGGGGGTCACGTTGTGGGAGGTCCTGGCCGGGTTCGTGCTCGGCTCGGCCGGTGGCTTCGTCATCGCGGTGGCCGGCTCGTTGTGGACGCCGTTCCGGCGGGTGATCTACCCGTACATGGTCGCGCTCCAGGTGACGCCGAGAATCGCCATCGCCCCGCTGCTGTTCATCTGGCTCGGTTTCGGGGCGCTGCCCAAGATCGTGCTGGCCGCCACGATCTGCTTCTTCCCGGTGCTGATCAACACGCTGACCGGGTTGACCCTCGTCGACGAGGACGCCGACGAGCTCTTCCGCTCCCTCGGCGCCACCCGACGGCAGCGCTTCTTCCGGCTCGCCCTCCCCGGCGCCCTGCCGGTGATCCTGGCGGGGTTGAAGACCGCGATCTCGCTGGCGCTCATCGGGGCGATCGTCGGCGAGTTCGTATCGGCCCAGGAGGGCCTCGGCCTGCTCATCCAGCGGTTCTCGTTCCAGCTCAACTCCTCGGCCGCCTACGCCGTGCTACTCACGCTCACCGCGATCGGCCTCGCCCTCTACGGGTTGATGGAGCTGCTCGACCGGTGGGTGGTGTTCTGGCATCGCGACGAGCGGCTGGCGAAGCGGAGCCAGCGGGCCGCCGCCCGCCATACACGAGGCCGTGGCCCCGCCGACGAGATCTCCGACCAACGACGAGAGGAAACGACATGACCAGTATCCGACGGCTCTTGGCCCTCATCGCCGCGTTTGCGCTGCTGGCTGCAGCGTGCGGCGACGACGGCTCCGACGACGCAGCCGGAGGTGAAGGCGCTGGCGACGACTCCTCGGAGGGTGGATCCGACGGTGCCGCCGACTGCGGGACGATCGACTTCCTCCAGCCGATCCCGGAGTCGATCATCTTCTGGCCGCTGTTGGTGAGCAACGAGCTCGGTTACTTCGCCGAGGAGGGGATCGAGGTCAACCTCCTGCCCGGCGGTGAGCTGCCCGAGACGGCGTTCGTGGAGAACGGCGAGGCCGACATCGCCTCGGCTGGCGGGCCCGAGGTCATGCAGGCGATCGACGCCGGCTCCGATCTCGTCGTGGTCTACGACTACTGGAACGTGGCGGCTGAGGGCATCGTGACCCTCGCCGACGGTCCGTCGTCGCTGGAGGAGATCGCCGAGGGAACCTTCGGCCTGGTGACCGACAGCGACCTGGCCACGATCTCGGTCGCCTTCGAAGAGCTCGGCCTCGACCCGGCCACCGCCAACACGGTGATTCTGGGCGAGAGCCCTGCGATCCTCGCGGAGGCGCTGGAGAACGGCGACGTCGACGCCATCGCCGGGGCGATCATCGATTTCATCGGGATGCAGGCCTCGGGGGTCGACATCGTCGACATCTCCCCACCGGGCTTCAAGGCGTCGCCGTCGGCATCGTTCATCGTCACCCCGGACACCATGGAGAACAACAGCGCCTGCATCGAGGGCTTCCTCCGGGCCTGGGCGAAAGGCACCTACGCCGGGTTGTACAACGCCGAGAACACCCAGGCGATCGGTAGGGCCGCGGTGCCCGAGGAGTGGGAGGACGAGGCCGCGGGCGTCGCATCGTACGAGCAGTCGGTGGCCGCCCACGAGGCGGCCGATGCCGACGGCCGGTTCGGGGTGGTCCAGACCGAGGTCTGGCAGTCGGTGGCCGAGCAGTTGATCGGCACCGGCGATCTCGACACGGCCGACCTCGACGTCAGCGGCTTCATCGACCAGTCGCTCGTCGAAGGGGCGAACGACTGGGATCGGGCCGAGGTCGAGGCCGAGATCGACGAGTGGTCGGCCGACGGCTGATTCTGATTGGCTGGTGGGGTGGCGGCTCCGGCCGTCACCCCACCCCGGACACAGGAGCACATCATGGGAGAGATCCTCGGCATCGGGACCACCCACTACCCAGGACTGACGGCCACCGACGAGGGCATGTGTTCGCTGTGGCAGACGATCATCAACGCCCCGCTGGTCGACGATGCCTGGCAGGACCCGGCCAACTGGCCGGAGGGCATGGCCGAGGAGATCGGCGACGACAAGGGGGTGACGTCGGCCGCCCGCTACCGGGAGCGGATGTGGGGCAACTTCCGCCGACAGCGCGAGCTCATCGACGAGTTCGACCCCGATTTCATCGTGGTGATCGCCGACGACCAGTACGAGAACTTCAAGGAGGACATCATCCCGCCGTTCTGCGTGCTCGGGCTCGACGACGAGTTCGAGCAGCAGGTGTGGAGCGAAGGACCGCTCGCCGAGATCGGGAACTACTGGGGCGAACCGGCCGACCACACGGTCACCCTGCGGGGCCACCGGGAAGGCGCCAAGTATCTCGCGACCGGCCTCCTCGAGCGGGGGATCGCCATGCCCTACGCCTACAAGACGCTGCACTCGCCGACGCTGGCCCACGGGTTCAACTACACGGCGCTGTTCCTCGACGTGGACCGGCGAGGCTTCGACCACCCGATCGTTCCGCTTCACGTCAACTGCTACGGCAGCATGGTGATCAAGGCCCAGGGAGCCTTCTCCCACCTCTTCGCAGAGCCCGCCGACGATGGTCTGCTGCCCGATCCGCCAGGGCCGACCCCGGCGTTGTGCCACGAGGTCGGGGCGAAGGTGGCCGAGACGCTGATCGACAGCCCGTACCGGTCGGTGATCATGGCCTCGTCGAGCTGGTCGCACTGCTTCCTGTCGCCCAACTCGGGTTGGGTCGTTCCCGACTTTGAGGCCGACAGCGGGATGCTGGCCGCCCTGACCGAGGGCCGGTACGACCATTGGCGCAATCGCACCACGGCCGAGGTCGAGGCGTCCGGTCACCACGAGATGCTCAACTGGCACGTGCTCATCGGGGCGATGGACGCGCTCGACCGTCGAGTCGAGATCCTCGACTACGTGGAGTCGTTCATCTTCCAGTCGAACAAGTGCTTCGCCGTGTTCCCCTCGAGCTGAGGGATCGACCCGGGCCTGGCTCGCTGACCGCTCAGCTCGGGCCGATCACGGCCTGGGTCTGGGTGGTCCGAGTCACGAGCTTGCCGTCGGTCGCACGGGTGATGTCGGTCTGCACTACGATCGTGGTCCGGCCGACGTGCACCGGGGTGGCGACGACGTCGAGATCGCCCTCGGTCACGCCCCGCAGGAAGTTCGTCTTCGACTCGATCGTGGCGGTCCCCGCGCCCTCGGGGAGGTTGAACACCGCCACCATCGCCCCGACCGAGTCGGCGATGGCCATCAGGTAGCCGCCGTGGAGCACCCCGCCGGTGGTGCAGCGCTCGGGGGTCCACGAGCACCGGGCCCGGATCTCATCGGGTCCGCCGCCGACGATGCCGAGCCCCAACAGCCCGGTCAACGGCATCTGGTCGTGGGCGAGCGCCGTCAGCGCTTCGTCGACCGGATCGACCGCATCGCCGCTCGGCGCCATCAGCCCGTCTGATCCACGATCTGGGCGTCGGCGGCGTTGCGCATGACCGACTCGATGCCCTTCTTCGCGCTGGCTTTCGACTCGTAGGCCTCGCCCACGGCGATGATCTCGCCGTTGCCCGCCTTCAACCGGAACCGGTACTTGCCTGCCTTGTCCTCGTACAACTCGAACTTGCCTGCCATGGGTCGCTCCTCGGGGCGGTTGGTTTCGTGGTCGCCTGCGCCACGAAGAACGTAGCCGCTCCGCCCGTCGCTGGGGAGGGCGGTGTGGGGGGTGGCGGAGGTGGGGCCTCGGTCACCCTGGGGTCGACGCCCCGAGCGATCAGGCGGGGAGCTCGTTCAGTGCGTCTTCGATGCCCTTGTGGAACGTCGGGTACGCGTAGATCATCGACCGGAGGGTGGCGACGGGGATCTCGGCGTGGACGGCGAGCGCCAGCAGGCCGAGCACCTCACCTCCGGCGGGACCCATGGAGGTGGCTCCCACCACCCGGTCGGTGTCGGCGTCGATGACGATCTTGACCAGGCCCTCGTTGCCGGTGGCGTGGAGCCAACCCCTGGCCGTGTGGCCAACCTGCTTGGTCACCACCGTCACGTCGAGTCCCGCCCCGCGGGCTTCGGACTCGGTCAGGCCGACCGAGCCGACCTCGGGGTCGGTGAAGGTGACCGCCGGCAGCGCAGCGAGGTTGAGCGGCTCGACGTTCCTCCCGAGGATGTCGTCGGCCGCGATCGCCCCCTGCCGGGTAGCGAGGTGGGTGAACAGTCCTTCGCCGGCGATGTCACCGACTGCCCAGAGGCCACCCATCTCCGGAGCGACGTCGACCCGTTGCCGACCGTCGACCGTCAGGTACGGCGTCGTGTCGTCGACACCGAGGTTGGCGACACCCAGTTCGGGGAGGAAGGTCCGCCGACCCGTTGCCACCAGGAGCCGTTCGGCCGTGAGCTCGGTGCCGTCGGCCAGCTCGACGGCGAACGTTCCGTGCTCGGCCCCGCCGTCGGCTCCGTCATAGCGCACTGCGCTCGCGAACTGTCCGGTGTGGACGGCGATGCCTTCGGCCACGAACACCTCGGCGAGGGCCTGTCCCGCCTCGGGCTCGTTGCGGGGGAGGAGTTGCTCGAGACCCTCCACGATCGTCACGTCCACCCCGAACCGGGCCATGACCTGTGCCAGCTCGGCGCCGATCGGTCCGCCCCCGAGCACGATCAGCGATTCGGGGAGCTCCTTGGCCTCGATGATGTCGTGGTTGGTCCAGTAGGGCGTGTCGGCCAGGCCGGGGATCGGGGGCACGGCGGCGAGCGTGCCGGTCGCGATCACGATCCCCCTGGAGGCGATGTAGCGGTCGCCGTCGACGTCGACCTGTCCGGGCCCGGTGATCGTGCCGTAGCCCCGAACGAAGATGCCGCCCTTGCCCACGAACCGCTCGACGGCGACGGTGTCGTCCCAGCCATCGGTCGCCTGATCACGGATCCGCTGGGCCACCGGCGCCCAGTCGGGTTTGGTGGTGGCCGAGCCGGCCAGGTCGTTCACCCGGTTCGCCTCCGCGAGGAGGTCGGCCGCCCGGATCATCATCTTCGACGGCACGCAGCCCCAGTACGGGCACTCGCCGCCCACGAGGTTGCCCTCGATGCCGACCACCCGTAGCCCGGCCTCCGCCAGGTTGCCGCCGACGGTCTCGCCGGCCGGCCCCATGCCGATCACGATCACATCGACCTCGGCGGCTGGGCCGCCGGCGGTGGTGGGGGCGGTGCTGCTGCTGGCGGCTGCGTTCGATTCGCTGCTCATGCTGTGACCAACCGGCAGTGGTCGACGCGGCTTCCCCGCCGCTGGTCATCCGGTCAGTGGTCCCAGCCGGGCATGGGTGTGGGTTGGGCGAGGGCCACGTCGAGCTGGGCCAGGAGATCGGCCGGGCCGGCGAGGTCTGCGGTGAGGGCGAGGCTGGAGGCTGGCCGGACCGAGAACCAGCACCGGGTGAACGCGCCCACCGAGGCTTGCAGGGTGGGTAGTGACGGATCGTGGCCATCGGCGATCGTGGAGGGGGAGCCGATGCGGAGCACGTGGTCGCCGGCGAGTCCCGCCCAGTCGGCCCCCGGCGGATCGCGGTCGAGTCCGTCACCGCTCAACGGGTCGGTGAGCTGGAGGTTGCACGCAACCGGTGGTCCCGGCCACCGACGGGCGGCGACGCACGCGCCGAGATCGAGGATGCGGAGCTGGAAGATCGCCAGCGATCGGATGCCGGTGGCATGGGGTGACGACGCGGTCTTCCGGTTGTGGCTCAGCGGCTCGTCGAGGAGGTCCTGGAGCTGGACGTCGGCCGGTTCGATCATCCTGACCGAGTAGACCTGGTCGGCCAACTCCCGCAGGAGGCGGAGCAGTTCGAGCAGTTGGGCCGGCTCCTCATACGCGATGTAGCGGACGTGGTAGGGCCCGTGCTCCCCGGTGGTCGTGCCGAAGATCGCGTGGGTGAGCCGACCGTCGTCGTTGCGATAACCGAACCCGAAGGGTTGCTTCTCGAGCCAGCGGAGCTCGGCCTGCATCGCCTCGGCCCGTTCGATGGTCACGCCGCCATGGCCCCGGTGGCGCCGCTCGTGGAGCTGGTGGAATTCGGCGTGGTCGCCGTGGTCGAGCCGGACCGGCTGCCGGTACGGCACATGACCCAGCGCCAGGGAGCCCGGGTCGAAGACGACATCGTGCAGGTAGGCCCCGCTCCCGAATCCCAGCCGGTCATAGAAGCCCTGCTCGAACATGCCGAGGCTCGCCACGGCAGCGCCGGCGGCAGCGGCCGACCGGAGCGCCCTGGCCGTCATCGAGGTGGCGAAACCGTGCTTGCGCCCGACGTGGCTGGTCGTCACCGCCATCACGAGCGAGAGCGGCAGGTCGGTGTCCTGATAGCGGATGGCCCCGGGGAGGGTGGCGACGGCGCACTCGGCCTCGTCGTCGATCGTGCCCACCTCCACGTCGGTGGCGTCGAGGAAGATGGCGAGCGGTTCCTCCTCGTTCTCGTCGCCGATCCAGCCGACCTCGCGCCAGATGCGGGTGACGGCCTGAAGGTCGCGCTGGCGGTCGTACGGTCGGATGTCGCGTCGAACGTCCCGGCTCACCCCGCCATGTTCGCATGCCGCCCGCCGGGACGAGGGGGGATTTGTTGATCCCGAGCCGTCGCGACCGATGGGGAGCGATGGCGTCCCCCATCGACCTCCTGAGGCACAACTCGTCTCGAACCCGGCTCCGGGAGGAGGTTGCCGCCTTCGCCACCGGGATTCCGGCCGGCGCGAGGGTTCTCGACGCCGGCGCCGGCGATGCCCCGTACCGGTCGTTGCTCGACCACGTCAGCTACGAGTCGGCCGACTTCGAGCAGGTCGACAAGGCCTACGGCGACACGACCCATGTGTGTGACCTCCGATCGATCCCGGTGGAGGACGATCGCTTCGACGCGGTCCTGTTCAGCCAGGTCATGGAGCACGTACCCGACCCCGACGCGGTGGTGACGGAGCTCCGCCGGGTGCTTCGTCCCGGCGGTCGCCTCTTCTACAGCGGCCCGCTGTTCTTCGAGGAGCACGAGCAGCCCTACGACTTCTACCGCTTCACGTCGTTCGGAGTCCGGTTGATCTTCGAGCGAGCCGGGTTCGAGATCGAACGCCTCGATTGGCTCGAGGGCTACCTGGGCACGGTCGGGCACCAGCTCAACCGGATGGCCCGCCACCTCCCGGTCCGGCCGAAGGCACTCGGTGGGGGCGTCCGCGGTGTCGCGGCGGCCGCCGCGCTGGTGCCGCTGCGGGCCGGTTTCGGGGCGCTGTCGGTGGGCTTCCAGCACCTGGAGCTGCACGCCAAGGTCACCGACCGGGGCCACCCGAAGAACTACGTGGCCATCGCCGTCAATCCGGCCTGACCTCGGCGACGGAATCACCGGGGGGAACCACAGGAGCCCTTCCGCTCGGAAGCGGAGCACCCCAACCGCATCCGGGGGGTAATCCGAACGAGGCGCCGCCGACTTCGAGCGAAAGGGCTCGATGGAGAGGAGAAAAGAGGAGACGCCCTCCCGGTCCGAATCGCTGTTGCGATCCGACGACGGGAGGACGTCTCAGTCAAGGTTTCCGAAATCCACCAGCATCGATCTCGATAGCGCTATCATCTTGCTCGATACCTGTTGGCTGTCCGTCGGTTCTCGTTCGGGAAGCGAACTTCTCTCCGAAGTCGAAACGTCTGAGAGAAGTGAACTTCATCGTCGAAGCATCGACGGGCAGTTTCGGTTTTCGCCACGGTGGGTTGCATGCGTCCCAGCCGTGGTGAGGGTCGGTCCTGACTCGTTGCCGGTCAGCGTGCTCCAGCTTGCGGTGTGCACAACCCGCTGTAGCTTTCGCACGAGCCCGAAGCGACCCGCAGATTTCGTTCACCCAGCCCCAACCTTCGATCGGTGCCTCTCACCTCCTCGAAACGTCGGCTCCCATCTCGATCGCTCGGGATGTTCGCTTCGATCTCTCGGGGGGTTCGGCTGCCGTTTCCGGCTGAGTGACAGCATCGTGCTCCCCCGCAACGAGCGGGTCAAGACCTTTTTCGCAATCCCCAAGGTTGTCCGCAGGATTTCTTTTCGGTCCCCAGAAATCGGTCGTTCATCCACCCCTTGTCCACCGGTTTGTCCACCCTTCACCCACAGGGCACCACGAGCCGTTCACGGCCGAGCAGCACGATGGTGGTCAGCTCGATGGCCCGTCGGTGATGGTGTCGGCGAGCTCCCCTTCGGCCTCGGCGAGTGCCGCCGATGCCGCCTCGGCGGCACGTTCGGTGGCGGAGAGGTTGGCCCGGGCGTCGTCCAGGCGGCGTTCGAGCTCGGCGATCCGCTCGATCGCCCTGGTCCGTTTGTCGGCGGCCGCGGCGGCTCGGCGTCTGGCGAGGCGCACGGCGTTCTCCGCCTGCCGGATGGCGGCCGGATCAGCCCCTGCCACCGTCGGTACGTCCTCGTCATCGGTCGGTGGCGCGTCGTCGGTCGATGAGCTCTCGACCGCGGTCGACGACGTCTGCTCGTCGGTGCCCGTGTCGTCGGTGCCCGTGTCGTCGGTGTTGCGGTCGGCCGCCCGACCGTCGGCCTTCTTCGCCGCCCGGGCCCGGCGCCGTCGGGCCCGATCGAGCGACGTGACCGTGGCCGAGACCGGCTCGACGGTGGAGCTGGCGAACAGGTCGAACCCGGAAGCCGGACTCGGCTCCACCGCGAAGGTACCGGCCCGCAGCGTGGCGTCGTAGGCCTCGTCGAGCGATGCCGCCTCGAGGATGGCGGCGACACGGTCCCGGTCCCGACTGGCGTGGGCCGCCACCGCGGCCGCGGCGTGGCGGTGGGCGCGCTGCAGCGCGGCCAGATCCACCGGCCTGCCAGACAACACGGCCCGGTGCCCGTTGCGGAGCTCGCTGGCGGCTTCGAGGAGCAGCCGGAGCTCGTCGACGGAGGCTCGCAACGACCGGTTCAGCTCGGCGGCGATCAGCGACGGCTTCCGCAGCGACTTCACCGAGGCCGCCAGTTCCTTGTCGCCGCCCGCCCGGATGGACTTGACGAGCGCGGTCCTGGCCGCCACGAACCCGGCGGCCTCGACGCCGTACAGGTAGGCCATCGCCTCGGCTTCGGAGCCAACATCGGGCGGCGGATTGGGCGGTTCGCCGACGGTCACCGGTGCCCCATGACCACACCGTTCCCCACGACCGGCCTCCTCTCGTCGACGGTGCCGGCCAACCGTGTGGTGGCCTGCACCCTCAAGTATGGGCCGGCGATTGCGGGCTGGTGATCGCCCGGTCCACGAAGGGGCCCTGGCCGAGCGAGCAGCCCAGTGCCACGAGCGCCTCCAGCTGGTCGGCGCCGTCGATGCCCTGGCCCGTCGTCACCAGATCGAGTCGGTCGGCGATCGTGATCAACGCCCCGACGACGGCCGCCGCGGTCTGGCTCGTGGCCACACCCCTGGTGAGGGTCGGGTCGAGCGTCACCGAATCGAAGCCGTGGCTCCGCACCGTCGTGAGGTTGGCGTTGCCGATACCGAAATCGCCGATGGCGGCTCGCACGCCAGCGTCGGCCATCTCCCTGAGGACGGTGAGCGCGGGCCCGCCGGCCGGCGGGGTGGGCTTCAGCACGAGCCCGAAGTCGACGTGTGGTCGGGCGGTGACGGCCCCGATGATCATCCCTGCGAGCTCGGGGTGGAGGAGTTGGTCGGGGCGGGTCGGGAGCCAGACGGTCACCGGCCTCCGATCGCAAGACCGGTCACCGCCCTCTGGGCTCGGCGGCTCGGCGATCTCGCCGAACAAAGCGACGGTTCTGCGGAGCAGGTTGGCCTGCAGCGCATGATCGACACCGAGCGAGCTCGCGAGCTCCGCGATCTCGGCGAACGGGACCGGTCCGTGCCCGGGGCGGTCCCAGCGGGCGAGCACCTCGTAACCGACGACCTCCCGCGAGGCGAGTTCCACGACCGGCTGGAGCGTCGCGCCGATATGGTCGCCGACGACCGCGGCCCGCAGATCGTCGGCCAGCCCCTGGCGAAGGTCGTGTCGCACCCGTTGGAACGGGTGGAAGAAGACCATCGGTTGCTCGGTGCTGGTCTCGTCGAGCGCGAGTCGGGTCCCCTCCAGGAGCTTGTCGACCGTCGGGTTGTCACCGTCGAGGAGTGCCACGCCGAGGCGGGGGCCGAAGTGGTGGAGCAGCCCATCGATCACGACCGGTTCGGTCAATGCGTCGAGCAGCGCCGCCGAGATGCGTTCGGCCTCGGGCCGGTCGCCGACCACGGGCACGGCGAGCAGGAGCTCGGTGCCGCTGAGGGCGGCGACCCTGGTCGTGTCGTGGGCGGCGACGAGACGCGCCACCAGATCCTCCGGGAGCTCACGGCTGCGAAGGTCGGGCCCGCGGCCCGGCATCGGCCGGATCGCGCCGCGGGCGACCAGCAGCGACCGCGCCGTCGAGCCGGCGCGGTCGATCTCCGCCCGGAGCATGACCTGGAGTGCGGAGCGGGTCAGCACCGTCGGCGTCACCGACTGGTGTGAGCTGTCCAACTCGCCTCGGCGCAGGTTCCGCAGCCCTACCCGTGGCCGGATCCGATCGATCGGGTCGTCGGCGTGCGACACCGGTGCCCGTCCTATGCCATCGCGGTGCTGTCAGCCATCGTCATCGCGTGCCGGACGAGGTTGACGAGCGTGTCGCGGACGGCGGCGCGGTGTCGAGCGTCGGTGACGATCACCGGGATGTGGTCCGGGATGTCGAGCGCTTCCCGCACGTCCTCAGGGTGGTGCTGGAGGGCCCCGTCGAACGCGTTGATGGCGACGACGAACGGCACGCCGGTCTGTTCCATGTAGTCGACCGCAGGGAAGCAGTGCTCCAGGCGGTTCGTGTCGACCAGGACCACCGAGCCGATGGCGCCACGCACGAGCTCGTCCCACATGAAGTGGAAGCGATCCTGTCCAGGAGTGCCGAAGAGGTAGAGGACCAGGTCCTCACCGAGGGCGACCCGGCCGAAGTCCATCGCGACGGTGGTCGACTTCTTCGACGTTGCGTCGCCGAGGTCGTCGATACCTTCGCTGACCTTGGTCATCGCCGCTTCGGTGGTCAACGGTTCGATGTCGGAGATCGAGGACACGAACGTGCTCTTGCCGACAGCGAACCCACCGGCGACCACGATCTTCACGGGGATGGGATTGGCTCCGCTCATCGGTTCCTCACAGAGATTGAAGCCCGTCGAGCACGCGCTCGAGCAGGCGCACATCGGGTCGTTCGTCGGACTGGGCAGGAGCGGTGTTCGTGCCGACGAGCCCGTCCTTCACCAGGTCGCCGATCAGGATCCTCGTGACCTGGAGGTGGGTTCGGAGGAGGGCGGACACCTCGGCGACCGAGTGTGGCTGCGCGCACAGCTCGACGATCGCGCGCTTCTCCGGGGGGAGGGTCGCGGTCTCGTGCTCGCCGACGGTGTCGGTGGTCCGCACCTGCGCCTCCAGCGGGAGGTGCACGTCGCTCTTGGTCCGCCCCCCGGTGAGGAGGTAGGGCCGAACCCGCAGCGCTGCGGTCCCGTTGAGGTCGTCGTCGTTCATTGGGTCAGGGCGGCTTGGAGCTCGGCTCGTAGCTCGGGGGTAAGGACGTCGCCGGTCTTCTCCACCAGCACCGCCATCTCGTAGGCCACGAGCCCGACGTCGGCGTTGGCTTCGGCCATCGTGGCCAACAGCGAGCCGTCGCTGATGCCGGTGACGAACAGGAACGCGTTCTCCATCTCGACGATGACTTCGGTGACCGCGCCGCCCCCGAACCGTCCGGCGGCGCCGTAGGCGAGGCCGATCAGACCGGAGGCGACCGCCGAGAACCGGTCGACCGCATCCCGGTCGAGGCCGCTCGAGGCGGCGATGGGGAGTCCGTCCGAGGACACGACGACCGCTTCGGTCACGCCCGGAACCTGCTCGACGAAGTTGTTCACGAGGAAGTTCACGTTCGTCGCAGCGGAGCTCATCGTGGTCATTGGGCGCCTCCTGCCTCTGGGGTGGCTTCGGGGTTGTTACCTTCCCGGGCCTTGCGGTACCGAGCGAGCATCTCTCGGATCTCCTCGGGCTTGCGGGAACTGGCGGTCGCCGAGCTGCCGGCATCGGGGATGACCCGTCCCTCGCCGATCGGGGCCCGCGATTTGGAGCGGTCGCGCTTGGTCAGCCCTTTGGCGGTTCGTTGGGGTGGTAGCTCGATGGGTTCCGAATCGGGCGGGCCCGCGTCGGGCGTCGGCTCGAACGTCGACTCGCTCTGGGGAGCCCGTCGGTCGACCATCGTGGCCGCCGGCGAGTCGCCCGTCTCGAGGAGGCCGGCGACGCCGGCGTCGAACTGCTCACCGCTCGGAATCGCCTCGTCGAGTCGCTGGGGCACGGCGGGCTCGGCGTCGGCCGTGGAGCTGGCTGCTTCGTCGGGGTCGATGCCGAGCAGCTTGGCGAGGGCGGGCGACTGCGGCTTGGCCGCTCGATCTGCTTCCGGCTCGCCGGCGTCGGCCACCGGTACCGTCGGCTCGAACGGTTCGAGCTCCGGTGCCGCCGGTCCGACCGGCTCGGCCGGTTGCACCGGTTCGGCCGGCGCACCCGAATCGGTGCTTCTCCGCTCGGGCATCGACGGTGGGACCCATGCGGGTTCGTCGTCGGCCGTGACGGGTTCGAACTGCTCGACCGGCACAACTCCGGCCTCGGGTAGCGACGGTGCGCTCGCCGCCGGGGGCACCGCCTCGGGCTCAGGGGTCGATCCCGATTCGCTGCGCTCGGGTGTCGGGGCGGGTGCCTGGCCGCCCAGCAGCTCTGCCGGCACGAGGACCAGGGCGGTGACACCGGCACCTTCCTCGGTCTGGGTCAGCTCGACGGTGAGGCCGAGCCGCTGGGCCAGTCGTGCGACCACGATGAAGCCGAGCGACCGACTCAATCCGAGGCTGAGCTCCGGCGGGTCGACGAGGAGCTGGTTGTACTGGTCGAGCTGTTCGTAGCTCATCCCGATGCCGGCGTCGACGATCGAGATCAGGTAGGCACCATCGGACTGGTTCCGGCCGGCGAGCTCCACCACTGCGGTCGGCGGCGAGAACTGGGTTGCGTTCTCGAGGAGCTCGGACAGGAGGTGGGCGAGCTCGAGGGCGGCCTGGGCCGACACCTCGGCGTCATCGACACGCACGATGCGGACGTTCTGGTAGCCCTCGATCTCGCCCATCGCGACCCGCATCAGGTCGTTGATGGAGATCGGATCGCCCTTGCGGCGCTGCGGGTCGAGACCGGCGAGCACGAGAAGGCTCTCGGCGTTTCGACGCATGCGGCTCGCGAGGTGGTCGACCCCGTAGAGATCCTCGAGCCGTTCGGGGTCCTCCTCGCTCGATTCGAGCCGGTCGATGTGGAAGAGCTGACGTTCGAGCAGGCCCTGGTTCCGGCGGACGAGGTTGACGACGAGGTTGCTCACGCCCTCCCGCACCTGGGCCCGTTGCTCGACGGCGGCGTTGTGGGCGTCGGCCTGGATCGAGTTCAGCGCAGCGATGATCCGTCCCACCCCCTCGTCGGACGCACCGGCGAACTCGTCGAACCCGTCGAGCTCGGAGTCGTCGAGGAGTGCGTTGGCGAGACGGGGGAGTCGCTCGGTGGCGAGCTCGTCGGCTGCGGCCAGGACGTCGTCGAGGTCGTCGGGACCGCCGAGCTGGGTCGCTGCGAAGTAGGCGCAACCGGCCACCATGACCAGTGCCAGCACCGCGACCAGCGTGGCGAGGGTGGTGGAGCCGACCACCGTGAGGACGAGGGCGATCAATGCCGCAACCGCAGACACGATGAGCGACGCGGTGATCGTGGCTCCAAGTGTGGTTTGGAAGTTGAGGTGTGTGAACATTGGCCTCTCGCACGCTGGGTTTCGTCCCTGGCCATTGCTATCGGCGCGCAGGAAGCGAGCTTGAGGTCCTCGGTCGACGGAGCGCGGCCCGCCCCGCCAGACCCGCAGCAGGACCGCAGCAGGACCGCGTGGATCGCGGCGCGGGTGACGAGGTGGGGATGCCGGTCGCGCCCGCCCGGAGGGGTGGGGATGGCGGGCGCGACCGGCTACGGAGGCGGGAGGCGTGAGGAAGGGGGACTAGCTCACACCGTTGGGGCCCGCCTCGCGACCGGTGACGTCGATCACATCGCCACGATGCCGCGGTGGGCTGTGGGGGTGGGGAGCCTCACCGTGACCGAAGACCTTGAACACCGCCATCGGGTCCATCGCGTCGATGCGCTGTTGCTGCTCGGCGCGTCGCTGCAGATACCGGGCCCGGAACTCCTCGCCCCGAGCCGTCGCGATCACGAACACGCCGATCGCCGCAGTCCACAGGCCGGCCGCTCCCTGACTGAACTGCCAGAGTCCGAGCAGCACCAGGCCCGTCCCGAGGTACCGGCCGACGGTGGCGGCCTTGATCGTGGCCACGTGCTGGTCGCCGGTCCGGCGCCAGAGACCGGCCTGCAGCACTCGGCCGCCGTCCAGCGGGAGGGCCGGGAGCATGTTGAAGACCGCCAGCCCCAGGTTGACCACACCGAGCCAGCCCAGCGCAGCGACCACGAGCGCAGGGAAGGCCAGCGCCTCGAGGAGCAGTGCGCCGAGCAGCGCGCCAGCCCCGACCACCACGCTCATCGCCGGTCCGGCGAGCGCGATTCGGGCCGCAGCGCCGGGGGAGCGTGGCTCGCTCTCGAGTGCGGCCACACCTCCGAGGGCGAAGAGGGTGATGCCGCGCACCCGGATGCCGTTCCGTTGGGCGACCACGGAGTGGCCGAGCTCGTGGGCCACGATCGACCCGAGGAACAGGACAGCGGTGGCCACGGCGGCGACGAGGTAGGCGCCGGAGCTGTAGCCGTCGGCGGAGAGGGGGAGGACCGTGCCGGCGAGGCCGGCCGTGAGCAGGACGGCGATCAACACGATCGACCAGTGGATACCGACCTTGACGCCGGCGAATGTACCGAGGCGCAGGGAACCGCGCATCTGGAGCCTTTCGGATGGAAGGCCGCTGGTCTTGCCCGACCGGTGGCGGTGTGCGCCGCCGGTCGACGCCGCCGGGTCCGAGGTCTGCTCGAACCGTGCTGACGACGACATCGCACCTGCGAGCCAGGTGGGCCGCAGGCGGGGATACTCCCCGTTGGCTGTCTCGAATGTGTGGGGTTGTTGGAGCGAGGGTGTCTGGTTGGGTTTGCTACCCGTAGACAACGCTGGAGGTCATGCTGATGTTCCCCGAAGATCGAGAATTCACGCCCATCGACGGCGTGAACCTCGTCACAGGACTCCTCGACGCGGTCGAGCTGCAGATCGTTCCCGTCACGAGGCGAGGCGTGGCCGCG
This sequence comes from Acidimicrobiales bacterium, assembly GCA_965216205.1. Taxonomy (GTDB): domain Bacteria; phylum Actinomycetota; class Acidimicrobiia; order Acidimicrobiales; family SZUA-35; genus CADEDH01. The sequence continues at coordinate 5,718,503 of OZ244139.1, forward strand.
GGCAACAAGCTGTTCGGGGCCGCGGTCCTGGACCGGTCGACCCTCGAGCCGGTGGTGGTCGGGACGAACGAGGAGACCGAGAATCCGCTCCTCCACGGCGAGGTGTCCGCGATCAACGCCTTCTGGGCCATGCCGGCCGCAGATCGGCCCCGCCCCGAGTCGTGCGTGTTCCTGTCGACCCACGAACCGTGCTCGTTGTGCCTCTCGGCGATCACCTGGAGTGGTTTCGAGGTGTTCGCCTACCTGTTCACCTACGAGGATTCGCGCGATGCGTTCGCCATCCCCCACGACCTCCGCATCCTCGAGGAGGTCTTCGGTGTGGCCGACGGTGCCTATCGGCGGTCCAACGCGTTCTGGACGGCCTTCAGCATCCCTGAGCTGGTCGACTCGCTCCCACCGTCCGACGCCGGACCGGCTCGTGACCGCCTCGACCGGCTGCGGGCGATCTACGACGAGTTGTCGGCCACCTACCAGTCGTCGAAGGACGGGACCGACATACCGCTGAACTGATCGCCGCTCCCGTCGGTCGGTACCGCTAGGGAGCTGCGATGTCGAGCGTGGTCGGGGGGATCGTGACCACGGTGGGGGCGACGATCTCGGGATCGATCGTGACGACCGGTCCGACGGGCGCCTCGCCGACGCCGACGACCACGGTCGATCCGGCGGCGACCTCTTCGCCGGCGCCGGGGAAGGTGCCGGTGACGAGCCCGTCGAGCGTGTCGTCGCCTTCGAGCTCGACGACCTCGATGGTCGCCTCGAGGCCGAGCTCGTCGAGAGCGGCGATTGCGGCGTCCGGGGTGAGGCCCTCGAGGGGCGGCACCGTCACGAGCTGCGGGCCGGTGGACACCCGCAGGGTGACGAGGTCTGCCGGGTTGGCCGTGGTGCCAGCGCCGGGGTCGGTGTCGATGACGAGCCCGGCGTCGACCGAGTCGCTGGCCACGTCGACGGCGGTCACATTCGTGAAACCGGCCTCGGCGAGCACCTCACCGGCGGTCACGGCGTCGAGGTTCGCCACATCCGGCACCCCCACCACCGCATCGGTCGTGTCTGGCGTGTCGGTCGTCTCGGTCGTGTCCGGGTCGTCGGTGGTAGCGGTCGGGTCCCGGTCGTCGGTCGTGTCTGTCGTGTCCGGGTCGTCGGTGGTAGCGGTCGTGTCCGGGTCGGTGGTCTCGGTGCTGGCGTCGGTCGAACCCGCCTCGGTCGTGGCGACCGAACCGTCGGTGGTGGCCGTGGCGCCCCCGTTCGCGTCCGATCCCGCTGCGGTGTCGCTCGTGGGCTCGGTGATCGCGTCACCGGCCGGCGACGGCGAGGTGCTGAGCGCTCCCCACGCCGGGCTCAGGAGGAACCCGACGGTTGCCAGTGCGATGATCGCCGCCGCCACGGGCAGCTTCCTCGACCGCCGGCGTCGGGGGGGATCGTCGGGCCGGTCGCCGGCGTTGGAGAACGAACCGCCACCACCGGCGGTCGATGAGTACCAACCCGGGTGCTGCCCCCCGTTCCCGATCGTCGACACCGACAGGTGCTGGGGCTGTGGTCCGGTGTGTGGTCCGGGGTTGCTCGACGAGAGGGGATGGGGCTGTGGTCCGGGGTTGCTCGACGAGAGAGGATGGGGCTGTGGGCTCAGCGCAACGGCCGGCAGGATCTGGGTTGCGGTCGGCAACAGCGCGGTGACGCCATTGGCCATGCTCGGGTCGATGCCTTGCCCCGCAGCCCAGGGGCCCGGGGCGGCGGCGGGCGCGCCACCGGCCCCGGTCCCCTCCAGCCCCGCCACGAGCGTCGCCGCGAACTCGGCCGCGGTCGCGGGCCGTTCCGCCGGGTCCTTGGCCAGTGCCCGCTGCAGCACGTGGTCGAGGAACGGGGGCGCGGTGGCGGGGGAGAGGTGGGGAGCCGGCGCGGTCGCCAGGCGGGTGAGGAGGGCGGCGAGCGACTCGTCGCCCTCCCGCCAGAACGGGGCGGCGCCGGTGAGCAGCTCGAACAGTGTCGAGGCCAGCGAGTACACGTCGGATCGTTCGTCGCGCCGGTTCAGCTCGGACTCCGGTGGGGCGTGGAGCCAGCTCACCGCGAACTGTGGGCTGGTGGCGTCGGTGACGCAGGCGATGCCGAAGTCGGCCAGCTTTGGACCTTCCGCTGCGACGAGGATGTTGGCGGGCTTGATGTCGCGGTGGAGCACCCCCATGCGGTGGGCGGAGTCGACCGCGTCGCAGATCGGCACCATCCACTCGATCGCCTGCCGCCACGGCAGGGGGCCGTTGGCTTCGAGGTGATCGGTGAGCGAGCCGCCGTCGAGGTACTCCATCACGAGGAACGGGCTGCCGGTCGGTGTGAGTCCCGCGTCGTGGATGGTGACGATGTTCGGGTGGTTCGACAGCGGACCGTGGATCTGGCACTCCTGCTCGAACCGCTCGAGCCCGGCCCGGTCGACGGCCCCCGTCAGCACCTTCACCGCCACCGGCCGGTTCAGCTTGTTGTCGACGGCCTTGTAGACGACGCTGAACCCGCCTCGTCCGATCCTGTCGACGACCGTGAGGTGGGGAAGTCCGAGGTCGAGGGTGCCGACTGCCATGCACCCATGATCGGGTGGCCACGGATCCACGTCGTGGGGGATGCCCCCGTATCTCCCCCGGGGCACCCGGGGATACCGGCCGCCGGCGCCCGTATGATCGAGCGCATGGCTGCACCTCCATCCCCCCTCCCGGCTGGCGAGACAGCGCCCCCGTTCACCGCCACCACCTTCGACGGTGAGACCGTGTCGCTCGCCGATTATCGGGGAAGGAAGCTGGCGCTGTACTTCTACCCGAAGGACGCCACGCCCGGCTGCACGAAACAGGCCTGCAACCTTCGGGACAACCTCGGGCTGCTCGCAGAGCACGATGTCGCCGTGGTTGGCGTGTCGCCAGACGACGACGCCAGTCACGAGCGGTTCGCCGGCAAGCACGAGCTGCCGTTCCCCCTCATCGGTGATCCCGATCGGGAGCTGATCGAGGCGTACGGCGTGTGGGGCGAGAAGAAGAACTACGGGAAGACCTACGAGGGTCTGCAGCGAACCACGTTCCTGATCGATGAGAACGGGGTCATCCAACACGTCTTCAAGCGCCCGAAGACCAACGCCCACGCCGAGGAGATCATCTCCAAGCTGTGACCGGGATGCACCGCCTCGTGCTGGTGCTCGCCCTCGGCGCCGTGGGTTGCGCATCGGTCGTCACCACCGATGGCAGCGCGACCCTCGATGCCGCGGTCGAGACGACGGTAGCCGGAGCCGACGGTTCGGACGGTGGCACCAGCCCCGGGCCGACCGCCACGACGATCGCCGACGCCGCCACCGATGCCACCGCTCCCGCCACCGACCCGCTCCCCCCGGATCGGGTGGCAGCGTCGTTCGCCACGTTCGTGGCCGACTGGGACCGCCTCAACGCCACGCTCCACGCCGACGATCCGGGAATCGACAGGATCGAGCTCCACCAGGGCGACTTCGTTCACGGCGAGGGCCTCGTCGGCGAGCGGACGTTCGCCGGTCAGGTGACCGAGACTGCGATCATCGGCGGCACGACCGACGAGGACAGCGGCGCGGTCCGGACGGTCGTGGTCGCGGTGGATCCCGACGGCGCGACGGCCGTCCCGGCGGTGACCACCACGTTCGGCATCACCGCCGCCCCCGGCGAGCCGGTCGCCGATCTCGTCGCCGCCTACGACTCGATCGCCGACGGCGACGTGGGCGGCGAGGCCTACGTGGTGTCGGGCGCGAACGGATTCGTGATCCAGAAGGTGGACGGGGCCGAGGCCGACGACCCGCTCGTAGTCGTAACGGTGGCGCCCGCGTCCGACCACGACCTGGCGCGGGAGCAGGCGGCCACCGCACAGGTCGCCGTGTTCAAGGCATTGCTCGAAGGCTGAGCGCCACCCCGGCGGAGCGCCACTAGTCGGCGAACTCGTCGAGCAGGTGCTGATGGGTGTCGACGAAGCGCCGGTGGGAGTCGGCCTTGTCCGGAGCGCCGAACACCACCCGCTCCACGCCGAGGTCGCGGTACCGCTCCAAGGTCGGCCGGTCGGGGGCACCGAAGCAGTAGAGGGAGATCGGGATCGACGCCGGGTCGCGGTCGGCCTTCGCCACCGCCTCCTTGAACCATTCGATGCCCTGGGCCACATCGCGGAAGCCGATGTCGATCGGGCACCAACCGTCGGCGTACTCGGCAACATGGCGGAGACCGACCCGACCCTGGCAGCCCATCAGCACCGGCGGTCCACCGTCCTGCGCCGGCTTGGGGTACACCCACGACGGCGCGAAGTTCACGTGGTCGCCGCTGAAGCCCGACTCCTCGGTGGTCCACAGCTCGCGGAGGGCGGCGACGGTCTCCCGCATCGCGTTGTACCGCTGTGGCCACGGCACCGACGACACGTTGGCCAGCTCCTCCCGGTTCCAGCCGACGCCGACACCGAACAGGAAGCGCCCGCCGGAGACGTCGTCGAGGCTGGCGACCGACTTCGCGAGGTCGAGGATCTCGTGCTCCAGCACGAGGCACACCCCGGTGACCAGCTTCAGCTCGGTGGTGGCCTGGGCCGCTGCGGCCAGGGTCACGAACGGGTCCCGCATGTGCCAGTAGAGCGTCGGCAGGTCGATGCCGCTCGGGTGGGGGGTCTCCCGGCTCGCCGGGATGTGGCTGTGCTCGCCGACCCACAGACTGTCGTAGCCCCGCTGCTCGGCATCGACGGCCACCTCCGCCGTCGGCACCCCGTAGGAGCTGTTGGGCGAGGCCAAACCGATCTTCATCTCCGTTCCCCTTCCAGCAGAGCCCGCACCGCTGGCGGACCTCCGACGCAGTCTGGCACGACCCGTCGACCGGGAGCCATGGCACCCGGAGCCACAGCACGTCGAGCGGCGCAACCGGTGCGCAGCCGGCCGTTCGCAGAAAGCCCCGGCGCCTCCGGTGTAGGGTCGCATCCGATGTTCGAAGGCTTCACCCGGCAGCGGATCGACGCCGACGGTTGCGGGATCAACGCGATGGTGGGCGGCAGCGGCCCGCCGGTACTGCTGGTCCACGGCTACCCCCAGACCCACGCGATGTGGCACCTGGTGGCTCCCGTGCTGGCCGAGCGGTTCACGGTCGTCGCCCCCGACCTGCGGGGCTACGGCGCCAGCGACAAGCCACCCGCGGGGAACGACTACGCCGGCTACTCGAAGCGCACCATGGCCGCCGACCTCGTCGTCGTGATGGAGCGGCTCGGCTTCGATCGCTTCGCCGTGGTCGGCCACGACCGTGGCGCCAGGGTCTCCTACCGCATGGCCCTCGATCATCCGGCGAGCGTGGCACGGCTCGTCACCCTCGACATCGTTCCCACCCTCGACACGTTCGAGGCCACCGCTGGCCTGGCCGGTCGAGGTCTGTGGCACTGGTACTTCCTGGCCCACCCGCCACCGCTCCCGGAGCGCCTCATCGTCGCCGAGCGCGAGCTGTTCCTCGAGACCGTGCTCGTCGACTGGGCCGGCAGCCGCTCGGCCATCACCCCCGAGGCGTACGCGGCCTACCTCGAGGCGTGGACCGACGAGACGATCCGGGCGACCTGTGACGACTACCGGGCCGGCGCCCGGATCGACGTCGCCCACGACACCGCGGACCGTGAGGCCGGTACCACCATCGACTGCCCGATGCTGGCCTTGTGGGGCGGCATCACCCGCGACCTGCTGCCGACGTGGCGGCGGTGGGCGACCGACGTGACGGGCCACGGCATCGACTGCGGTCACTTCATGGCCGAAGAGGCACCGTCCGATGTGCTGGCGACCGTGGTGCCGTTTCTCGCGGGCGGAGCTTGACCAGGTCGGGCCGGTGGTGGAGCGGTGGTGCCCGGCCGGAGGAGACCGCCGCCGTCGCGGTTTGATGGGCGACTCGATCGGGTAGACAGGGACCCGACCGCCACAAGGAGCTCGACATGGGACTGATCCGGAAAACGGCCTCGATCGGCACGCTGGGACTGATCAATTTTCGCAGCACCAAGGAGCGGCTCGAGATCGAGCAGCAACGGGGCGAGCGAGCCAGATCGGCCCTGGCGAAGGCCGAGACGGCGGTCGAGAAGCTCTCGCACCAGGTCGAGAAGGCCGACGAGCGAGCGGAGAAGGCCGAGCTGGAGCTGCTGGCAAACGACAAGCGCCAACGTCGGCGCCGGCGGTGGCGTCGCCGCAAGGACGAGGCCGCCGATGTCGCCGACGAGCTGACCGAGCTCGGGCGCCGAGCCCGACGCAAGGCGAAGCGCAAGGCCCGCAAGGCCGAGCGGACCGCTCGTCGTCAGGCGAAGAAGGCGAAGGACGCCGTCGTCGACACGGCCGACGCCGTGGGTGACGCCGTCACGCCCTGAGCCGCATGCGCCCGGACCGGTGGGTCCGCGTCTACGAGTCGACGGCGAAGTGGGGCAGCACCGTCTCGCCCGCGTAGTCGATCATCGCGAACAGGTCGGCCGGTGGCATACCCCCCTGATCGCACATGAGGAGGTAGTCGGTGAGCCCGGCGGCGTCGCGCCACTCCTCCATGCGCTCGATCACCTGTGCGGGGCTGCCGCACACGGTGGGCCCGTCGGTCGTGAACCGGTCGTGGTCGAACGGGCGGATGAAACCCACGAGCGACGGGGTCGACAGGGCGATGTGGTCGATCAACCAGTTGAAGTAGGTGTGCATCCTCGGCTCCATCGCGGCCCGGGCCGCCTGTGACGTCGGTGCCACGTTGGTGTGGGCGATCGCCCCGATCCGCAGCTCGTCCTCCGGGTGACCGTTGGCGGCCCACAGCTCGCGGTAGCGGTCGGCCAGCGGGGTGAACGTGGACGGCCGGCCGAACACGCCGGGCAGCATCAACGGCAAGCGCCGATTGGCGGCGAACTCGATCGACTCCATCGACGAGCCCCCACCGATCCACACCGGGAACGGTGACTGCACCGGCCGGGGCTGGGTGGTCATGTTCCGGAACGGTGCCCGATACGCACCCGACCAGTCGATCTGCTCGTTGTTGAGCGCCTCGACGATCAGGCCGACGTTCTCCTCGTACATCGCCCGCGACGCCGCCGGGTCCTGACCGAACGCGTGGAACGTGTGCTCGTACAGGTTGCCCCGACCGAGCACGAGGTCGACCCGGCCGGCGGACAGCAGGTCGAGCGTGGCGTAGTCCTCGGCGAGACGGATCGGGTCGTTGTTGGCTCCCAACGCCACCGCCGTACCCAGCCGAATGGTCGACGTGCGCTCGGCCATGGCCGCCAGGAGCACCGGCGGTGCGGAGATGATGTAGGCGCAGAAATGGTGCTCGCCGACCGACGCCGACACGAACCCGGCCTCCTCGGCCCTGACGGCGGCGTCGACGATCATCCGGTGCCGCTCGGTCTGGCTGAGCACGATGCCGGTGACCGGGTCGGGGAGGTGGTCGCCCATGGTGGCCCAGCCGATTCGCATGACGACAACGGTTGCCGATCGTCGCATCGCCGGGCAAGCGGGCCGATGTCTGCCCGAGCCTGTGGCGGGAGGCACGGCGGTCGAATTAGGGTCGGCCGATGAGGGGGCCACGATTGTCGCTCAGCGACGAACCCCTCGGCCTGGATCGAGCGATTGCGAGGATGCCATGAAGACCCGAGCAGCGGTTCTGCACGATGTCGGTGAGCGCTGGAGCGTGGAGGAGATCGAGCTCGATCCGCCCGGTCCCGGCGAGGTGCTCGTCAAGACCGCCTACGCGGGCCTGTGCCACTCCGACGAGCACGTCGTCACCGGCGACCTGGTCCCCCCGCCGGAGCTCCTGGAGCTGCTGGGCGTCGACTCGATCTTCCCGATCATCGGCGGTCACGAGGGCTCGGGCGTCGTGGTCGAGGTGGGGGAGAACGTCACGAAGGTCGCTCCGGGCGATCACGTGTCGTGCGCGTTCGTGCCGGCCTGTGGGATCTGCAAACCGTGCGCCCAGGGGATGCAGAACCTGTGCGACCTCGGCGCCCAGACGTTCGGCGGCGGGATGATCACCGACGGCACCTACCGCCATCACCGCGGTGACGGCACGGACCTCAACACGCTGGCCAAGCTGGGCACGTTCTCCGAGCACATGCTCCTGGCCGACTCGTCGGTCATCAAGGTCGAGCCCGACCTTCCGCTCGACGTGGTCTGCCTGGTGAGCTGTGGCGTCGCCACCGGCTACGGATCGGCGGTCAACCGGGCCGAGGTCAAGGCCGGCGACACGGTGGTGGTCGTCGGTTGCGGCGGCATCGGGTCCAACGCCGTGCAGGGTGCGGCGGCGGCCGGAGCGGCGAACATCATCGCCGTCGACCCGGTCCAGTTCAAGCAGGAGAAGGCCATGGAGTTCGGCGCCACCCACGCCGTCGGCTCGATGGAGGAAGCGATCCCGCTGGTCACCGAGCTCACGTGGGGTCGGATGGCGAACGCCACGATCCTCACCCCTGGCGTGCTGTACGGCGAGCTGATCCAGCCGGCGATGAACCTCACGTCGAAGGGCGGCACGGTGGTGGCCACCGCGGTGGCGCCGATGAAGCAGGAGGACGTGAAGCTCGACCTCGCCATGCTCACCCTGAACCAGAAGGAGCTCCGGGGCTCGATCTTCGGGTCGGCCAGCCCGAACGCCGCGATCCCCGACCTGCTCATGCTGTACCGGGAGGGCAGGCTCAAGCTCGACGAGCTGATCACGCAGCGGTACTCCCTCGACGAGATCAACGAGGGCTACAAGGACATGAACGACGGCAAGAACATCCGTGGCGTCATCGCCTTCGACTGAGCCGGAGCTCCGGGTTTCAGGGCAGGCCGCGATCGTCGGCGTCGCCGAGACCGACTACGTCCGCGGCGCAGAGTTGAGCGTGCCCGAGCTCGTGCTCCAGGCGTGTATGGCGGCTATCGCCGACGCCGGGCTGGACCCCAGCGAGATCGACGGGATCATCCCGCCGCCGGGCTTCATCTCCACCGAGGAGATCGCAGCCAACCTCGGCGCCGACGACATCCACTACGCCGTCACCGTCCACATGGGCGGTGCCAGTCCCACCGCGGCGCTGCAGTCGGCGGCGATGGCGATCGCCTGCGGCATCGCCACCAACGTGGTGGTCACCGTCGGGTGGAACGGCTACTCGGCGATGCGGCCCCGGCCCGATGCCCGACCGTCGAAGCGCCGCCTCGATCCCGGTCCGTTCATCGACGTGAGCCGCAACTTCTACGCCCCCTATGGGGTCCGCTCGGCGGTGCAGTGGTACTCGATGTACATCCAGCGCTACGTCGACCTGTACGGCATCACGCCGGAGGACGCCGCCCAGGTGGCGCTGACGTGCCGGGAGCACGCCCACCTGAACGACAAGGCCCTGATGGGCGGTCGGCCGATGACGATGGACGACTACCTCGCGTCGCCGTTCATCACCGAGCCGATGCGCAAGCTCGACTGCTGCCTCGAGACCGACTGCGCGGCGGCGGTCGTGCTCACGTCGGCCGAGCGGGCCAAGGACCTGCCTCACACCCCCGTGCTGTGGTTGGGCGGAGCCGAGGGCCACCCGTACCCGGCCGACGAGATCACCAACCGGCCCGACATGCTGAAGCTCGGGCTCGACTCGGCAGCACCCCGGGCGTTCGCCATGGCCGGCGTGGAGCCGGCCGACATGGACTTCCTCCAGATCTACGACTGCTTCACCTACGTGGTGCTCATGGAGCTGGAGGCGATCGGGATGTGCGAGCAGGGAGGGGCCGGCGAGTTCGTGGCCGACGGGAACATCGGGCTCGGCGGGAAGTACCCGATGAACACCCACGGCGGGCTGCTGTCACAGGGCCACTGCTGGGGCCTCAACCACATCGTGGAGGCCGCCCGCCAGCTCCGCCACGAGGCCGGCGAAGCCCAGGTGGCCGACGCCGAACTGGGTCTCGTCACCGGCTACGGCGATCTCGGCGACGGCAGCATCGCCATCCTGGGGAGAGGCTGACGTGGCCACCGCCCCCACCGGGGATGACCAGGTGTCGAAGTCGGCGAAGAAGCCCGCGAGGAAATACGTCCCGAAGCCCGAGGGGCTCAATCTCGAGTTCCATCACGCCTGCCTCTCGAACGGCCTCCTCCACCTCCAGCGGTGCCTGCAGTGCGGGGTCCATCGCCATCCCCCTCGCTGGTACTGCCCGTCGTGTCATTCCGATCGCTACGAGTTCGCTCCGGTGTCGGGCTCCGGTTCGATCTACTCGATGGCGATCAACCGGTTCACGGTCGATCCCGGTTGGGTCGATGACCTGCCGTACGTGACCGCGGTGGTGCAGCTCGACGAGGGACCCCGGGTGGTCGGCGCACTCCGGGGCCTGGCCCCCGACGACGTCACCCTCGGCCTCCCCGTCCAGGTCACGATCGAGGCCCGAGGCGAGGACTTCGCCTTCCTCTGGATCGACGTGTGACCTCCCACCCCTGGCCCTGTCGCGCACACCCGTGCCAGACACATCGTGCGGGGGCCACCCGGGTCCGGCGGCAGCGGGTGGCACGGTGTCCTAGCATTGCGCCATGAGCGACCAGCCCGCAGGAATCAAGGTCCAGCCGAACGGCCCGTACGTCGTGACCGGGGGCGTCCCCCTGCGGCGCAAGGAACCGGTGATGTCGGAGCACGGCGAGCCGCTCACGTGGAAGACCGGCGACGTCATCGACGACGGTGCCGGCTACGCCCTCTGCCGGTGCGGCGGATCGGCGAACAAGCCCTACTGCGACGGTACGCACGCCAGCAACGGCTTCGACGGCGCCGAGACCGCGAGCACCGACAGCTATCGAGAGACCGCGTCGAGCCTGGGCGGCACGGGTCTGGAGATCTCCGACGACCGGTCGATCTGCGTTCATGCGGGGTTCTGCGGCAACCAGGTCACGAACGTGTGGAAGATGGCCAAGGACACGGGCGATTCGCGGATCCGGGCCGAGGCGATGGCGATGATCGAGCGTTGCCCGTCGGGGGCCCTGACCTATGCGGTCGATGGTGACGTGATCGAGCCCGGCCTGCCGGAGGAGATCTCGATCATGCCCGACGGGCCGCTGTGGGTGTCGGGCGGCGTTCCGGTCACCCGGTCCGACGGGGAGCCGATGGAGATGAGGAACCGGGTGACGCTGTGCCGTTGCGGCCACTCGGCCAACAAGCCGCTCTGCGACGGCGCCCATGCCGAGGCCGGCTTCACCGACTGACGGCTGTGCGCCGCTGCCTAGCCGGTGCCGTCGGGTCCAGGATGATCGACGAGGCCGGTGTCGAGGCGGTCGGGGTCGAACGTCCAGTACTGACGGATCTCGGCGATCAGGTTCTCGGCCGGGTCGAAGCGGTAGTGCTCGCTACCGCGGAACACGAAGCTGCGGCCCGAGGCCGGGTCGGTTCCGGTCATCGACCACTCGATCGCCGCTGCGTCATCGTCGGGGGACGACACGATCGAGTCGACGAGCCATCGGGCACCACCCCACCGCTCCCGGACCTTGACCCAGCTCGCGCCGATGTCGTCGGCGCCCACCATCGGTCGGATGTTGGTGTCGTAGATGATGGCATCGGCGGTGAAGTGGCCAGCCACGTCGGCGGCTGAGCCGGCGCTGCAGGCGTCGAAGTAGTCGGTGATCCGCTCGAGGTGGGTGGGCGGGTGCACGTCGTCGGTGGCGTCGACCCCTGGCTGGCTCATCGGCCCGTGAACACCGGCGCCCGCTTCTCCATGAAGGCCAACGGGCCCTCCTTGGCGTCGTCGGTGGCGGCGAGCGAGCGGCTGTGCTCCGCCTCCAACGCCAGGGCCTCGTCGGTCGAGAGGTCGGCGGCCCGGTGGAGGACATCGCGGGCGGCCCGCACCGCCAGCGGCGCGTTGGCCGCGATCGCCGAGGCCAACTCCCTGGCTGTCGGTACCACCTCGGCTGCCGGGACCAGCCGGTTGATCAGGCCGTGCTCGGCCAGTGCGTCGCTCGTCATCGGGGCGCCGGTGAGCAGCAGCTCCTGGGCCACGGCGAAGGGGAGGTGTCGGGTCAGGGTCGCGGTACCGCCCATGGCCGGGATCAGCCCGAGCGTCACCTCCGACAGACCGAGCTTCACCCCGCTGGCCACCACCCGGAGATCGCAGGCGAGCATCAGTTCCATCCCGCCGGCGATGGCGTGGCCGTTGACCGCTGCCACCATCGGCTTGCCGACATCGAAGTCCCGCAGGGTGGCCCGGCCGCGGAGGCCCGGGTCGTCGGCCATCCGGTGCTCGGCCTCGGTCTCGGGCTGGCGGGCCCCGGTCATGATCGGGATCGTGGTACCGAGGTCGAACCCGGCGCAGAAGGTCGAACCCTCGGCGCCGGTGACCACCACCGCCCGGACGGTGTCGTCGCCGGCGAGGCGTTCCCACGTCTCCACCAGGGCGACGAGCAATTCGGGGTCGAGGGCGTTCCTCGCCTCTGGCCGGTTCAGGGTGACGACGGCAACATGGTCGTCGATGGTCGTCGAGAGCACGGTCATCGGCCCACCGTAGCGCCTGGGCCCCAGTGGTCTCATCGGCCAGACGCGGGTTCGTCCGACGAGTGGGCCGATGTCTACGACGGTGGCGGGCCAGTCCGCCCGGTCACCGCGATCACGGGCTTGCCGTCGAGCCGCTGTCGCTCGGCCACGACGTCGTCGATGCCGACCGTGCGGAACCGCTCGGCCATCTCGTCGGCGTCGACCATCGTGAAGCCGTGGCGGTGACCCCGCTCCGCGAACCGCTCGGCGTCGGGGTGGGTGGGGTCCTCGAAGTCCTCGTCGATCAGGGCGAACCGGCCGTTGGGACGGAGCACCCGGGCTATCTCGGCCGCCGCATCGTCGGGATCGGTCCAGTGGTGCATCGTGTTCACCGCCAGGACCGCGTCGGCGCTGCGGTCACCGACCGGGATCCGCTCGGCCGCTCCGTCGGCCACGGTGATCCGGTTCCGCCACGGCGGAGCGAGGCGGCGGACGTTCAGCACGTTGCGCAGGAACGGCGTCGGCTCCACCGCCACCACGTTCGCGGCATGGACCGCGGCGGCCGTGCTGCCGGCTCCCATGCCGGCACCGATGTCGACCACGGTCTCCCCCGGCTGCAGCGCCAGCAGGTCGACCACCGCAGCGTTCAACGACGACCGCCACATTCTCGGGGCCATCCGGAGGTAGCGAATCGCCCCCGACCAACCGCGATCCTTCCCGTGCCCGTGCCCGTGCCCGTGCCCGTGCCCGTGCCCGTGCCCGTGCCCGTGCCCGTGGCTGTGCGAGTCGTCACGATCGTGGCGGTGATGGCTGGCCTCGGCCAGGGCCGCAGTGGCCTCGTCGACCCGGTCGATCGGCACCAGCAGATGGTCGTTGGTCCACCCGGCCAGCACGTTGCACGGAATGCCGTGCTCGGCCAGGGCACCGGCCACCGCCGCGGTGAGTCCCACCGCCTCCAGCGACGAGTGCACGTCGAGCGTGAGCCACGCCGCCTCGAAGTCGCTCCGCCAACCGCTCTGCGCCGCCCGCTCCACGGTGGCCACCACGGTCACCCGGTCGGCCTCGGCCACGAGCGCCTCCACGCCGTCGCCCAGCGGCGGCGGCTCGTCGACGGTCACCACCGCGAACCGTCCGGGCCGTCGACTCACCGTCAGTCGCTCGAGCAACACATCGAGGTCCGTCTCCCCAGGCACGGTCCGACGATAGCCAACCCATCGACGCCCGGCGGAACGTCCTCCTCGTGAGCGGCGGCCCGACGCCGTGCCAGCACGAGCCCGAACGCCGGTGGTTCGTCGCGCCGCCGCTGGCCGTAGACTGTCCTCTCGCAGTCCGCGCGCCGTTCCCGGGCGCCACCGAACAACGAGTAGGGCCCACAAGATGACCACCGAACCGGGCCCGACGGCTCCCGCTGAGCGGAGCGATCTGCGCAACGTGGCGATCGTGGCCCACGTCGATCACGGCAAGACCACACTCGTCGACGCCATGCTCCGCCAGACCGGCGCCTTCGGCGACCACGAGGAGGTGGCCGAGCGGGTCATGGACTCGGGCGACCTCGAACGCGAGAAGGGGATCACCATCCTCGCCAAGAACACCTCGGTGGTGTGGTCGGGCATCACGATCAACGTGGTCGACACCCCCGGTCACGCCGACTTCGGCGGCGAGGTGGAGCGGGCCCTCACCATGGTCGACGGGGTGGTGCTCCTCGTCGACGCCGCCGAGGGGCCGCTGCCCCAGACCCGGTTCGTGCTCCGCAAGGCCCTCGCTCGGGACCTACCCGTGGTACTGGTGGTGAACAAGGTCGACCGACCCGACGCCCGGATCGCTGCCGTGGTCGACGAGGTCTACGAGCTCTTCCTCGACCTCGACGCCCAGGACCACCAGATCGACTTCCCGATCGTGTACAGCTCCGCCCGGGCCGGCTGGGCGTCGCTCGACGCGGCCACCCCGGGGACCGACGTCGAGCCGTTGTTCAAGCAGTTGGTCACCCACATCCCGGCACCCCGGTACGTCGACGGTCACCCCCTCCAGGCGTGGGTCACCAACATCGACGCCGACCCCTACGTCGGCCGGCTCGCCTTGTGCCGCGTGATCAACGGGGTCCTCCGCAAGGGCCAGTCGGTGTCGCTCAGCCGGATCGACGGCACCGTGCAACGGGTGAGACTCGCCGAGCTCTACCGCACCGAGCACCTCGAACGGGTTCCCGCCGTCGACGCCGGTCCTGGCGACCTGGTGGCCATCGCCGGCATCGACGACATCACGATCGGCGAGACCATCGTCGATCCGGAAGACCCCCGGCCGATGCCCGTCATCGAGGTCGACGAGCCGGCGCTCACGATGACGATCGGGGTCAACAGCTCCCCGCTCGCCGGGCGGGACGGCGACAAGCTCACCGCCCGCCTGCTCCGGTCCCGGCTCGATCAGGAGCTCGTCGGCAACGTCAGCCTCCGGGTGGCCAACGTCCGTGCCGACGCCGGTTATCCGGCGGGGACGGTGGAGGTGCAGGCCAGGGGCGAGCTCCAGCTGGCGGTGCTCGTGGAGCAGATGCGGCGGGAGGGCTTCGAGCTCACCGTGGGCAAGCCGCAGGTGGTCACGAAGGCGATCGACGGGAAGCGACACGAACCGGTGGAGCGGGTCACGATCGATGTGCCCGAGGAGCACCTCGGCGCGGTGACCCAGCTCCTGGCGGTCCGCAAGGGCCGGACCGAGAACATCTCGAGCTACGCCACCGGAGAGCACGGAACCGGCTGGGTCCGGGTCGACGCCCTCGTCCCCGCTCGTGGCCTGATCGGCTTCCGCACCGAGTTCCTCACCGAGACGAGCGGCGCCGGCCTCCTCAACCACACCTTCGAGGGGTTCGAGCCGTGGTTCGGCGAGCTCCGAACCCGCCGGACCGGTTCGCTCGTGGCCGATCGGCACGGCCCGGTGACCGCCTACGCGCTGCTCGGCCTCCAGGAGCGGGCGGAGATGCTCGTCTCGCCGACCACCGAGGTCTACTGCGGGATGATCGTGGGCGAGAACAGCCGCTCCGAGGACATGGACGTGAACGTCTGCAAGGAGAAGCAGCTCACCAACCACCGGGCGGCCGCCGCCGACCAGACCGTGAAGTTGACCCCGGCCCGGGTGCTGTCGCTCGAACAGGCGCTCGAGTTCATCGCGGAGGACGAATGCGTGGAGGTCACCCCCAACCACGTGAGGCTGCGGAAGGTCCAGCTCGATCCGATCGCCCGGGCCCGGGTGGCCAAGGAGCGCAAAGCGGCGGCCCGCCGCTGACACGGTCCGGCCCGGTCGCGCCGGCGATCGTTGTCCTAGGGTGGGCCCATGGAAGACTCGGTCACGGTTCACATCGCAGCGCCGGTCGATGACGTGTGGGATCTCGTTACCGATGTCACCCGCATCGGTGAGTTCAGCCCCGAGACCTTCGAGGCGGAATGGCTCGACGGTGCGTCCGGCCCTGCAGCGGGTGCTCGCTTCCGGGGGCACGTGAAGCGCAACCAGAAGGGCCCGACCTACTGGAGCCTGTGCGAAGTGACCGTGTGCGAGCCGAAGCGCTCGTTCGGGTTCACGGTCATCGCGGGCGGGAAACGGCTCAACAACTGGCGCTACGACCTCGAACCAGCGGCCGATGGGACCGATGTCACCGAGTCGTTCCGGCTGGAGAACACGCTCCCGCTCCGGCTCTACTGGGCCGCCGTCGGGCGTTGGCGGGGGAAGACCAACCGCGACGGCATGCGCACGACGCTCGAGCGAATGAAGGCGATCCTCGAGCGAGCCGACTGACGCCGCCGCTATCGGAGGCCGGCGATGACGGTGCCGATCAGGTGGGTGAACGTGTCGTCGTGGTTGGTGGAGGTGGAGAAGCCACGGCCGGCCTCGATCGCCACGAACCCGTGGATGGCGGCTCGGGCCGCTCGCGCCGCGTGGACGGCGGCTTCGCCGGTGTGTCCGTAGCCGGAGATGACGCGAGCGAACACGTCGTGCAGGCTGTCGGCCGCTTGGGCGAGTTGGTCTCCCGGCTGGGTCGGCGGGAGGAGCGTGCTCGCGTACTGGCCAGGATGGTCGTTGGCGAAGCTCCGGTAGGCGTAGGCGAGGGCGACGAGCGCGTTGTCGCCGGATTGACCGATGGCTGCGTCCTTCAGGTCGTCGGTGAGGTTCATCGTGGCCCGGACGGCCACGGCGTGACGGAGCGCGTCGAGGCTGTCGAAGTAGGTGTAGAGGGCCGACGGTCGCATGCCGAGATCGGTGGCGACGGCGGCCAGGGTGAGGGCGTCGAGCGACGCCCGGTCGATCACCGCGATGGCAGCGGCGGTGACCTCGTCCAGATTCACACGCTGCTTTGGCATCTTGTGATCATACATTTTGAGCGTGTCCGACTCAAGGTTCTTGACGTTCGGCCGTTTATACTGAATACTCGTCACTATTGGTGAACGAGAAACCGCTCACGTCCCATCGAGGAGGAAACCCGATCATGGTGTTGGAACTGACGAGGCCGCTGGTGCGGCAACGGGCGTCGACGTGGCCGCCGTCGTCGCTGATGCGAGAGATGGAGGCGCTCTTCCGGGACTTCGGTGAACGCTCGTCGCTGCGTGACCACCGGCTCTTCCCGGCCGTGAACGTCACCCACGACGCCGATGCCTTCTATCTACGGGCCGAGCTTCCGGGGATGGATCCCGAGGCGCTCGACCTCTCCGTGGATCACAACAAGGTCACCCTCCGGGGTGGGCGCGAGATCCCGGTCGAGGAGGCTGGCGAGGGTGCCGAGGTGAGCTTCCACCGCCGTGAGCGGCGGGCGGGCACGTTCGCTCGCACGGTGACCCTTCCGTCCGACATCGACGCCGAGCGCGTCGAGGCCACGTACCGCAACGGTGTGCTCACGGTCACGGTGCCGAAGGCGCCTGAAGCCAAGCCGCGCCGCATCGCCGTGCAGAGCAGCTGAGAGGAGACGACAACATGGCTGCAACCGAATCCGAGATCGAAGTCACCGACAAGCAGGAGCTCGACACCGAGGTGGAGCAGACTCGACCTGGTCGTGTCTTCGTCCCAGCGGTCGACATCTTCGAGGACGGCGATGGGATCACCGTGATCGCCGACGTGCCCGGCGCCACGAACGACAGCGTCGACATCGACCTCGACGACGGCAAGCTCACGATCGAAGCCAACGTCGACGAGGTGGCGGCCGACGGCGAGACCGAGCTCGTCCACGAGTGGAGCGCCGGTCGGTTCTACCGACAGTTCAGCTTGCCGGACCGCATCGATCAGGGGCGCATCGAGGCCCACCTCGCCGACGGTGTCCTGCGCCTCCGGCTCCCGAAGATCGAGCAGGCGAAGCCTCGCAAGATCGCGATAGCCGCCGGCTGACCCCTATCCGGCGGTCCAACCGGGGAGCGCGCTCCAGCAGCTATGGGCAGCGCGTTCCCCGGTTCGCGCAGAGGATTGCGAAACATGCTGTTCGATTCCGATCCCGTTCGCGTCGACGAGCTCGTCGAGCACCTCGTCGCCCAGCCCGGGCGCACGTCGATTCCGGCACTGCCGCTCGACGCCTACCGGCGAGGCGACGACGTCTGGATCCACGTCGATCTGCCGGGTGTGTCACCAGAGGCGATCGGTGTCACCGTGATCGGGGACCGAGTCGAGATCGTCGCGACCAGATCCCCGCTCCATCGACCCGATGACCGCATCTACGCCAGCGAGCGACCGACCGGTACCGCGTCTCGAACGGTACAGCTCGGTGCTGGCCTCGACGTCGACGCCCTCGTGGCCGATCACCGCGACGGGGTGCTGACACTCCGGGTGCCGGTGGCAGTCGCTGCTCGCCGCCGCACGATCCCCATCGCCCCCGATCGCTCGGGCGCGATCGATGTCGAGTCGACGGTCGTCGAAACCACGGAGGTCGACTTCGACTGAGTGAGTGCTCACTCAGTCGGCTACCGTGGCCGAGATGTCAGCGACCATTGCACCCCCCGGCCGTGCGGGATCCGCCGGGGTCGGTCGAGCGTCTCCCATGCCCCCCGAGGAACGGCGGGCGGCGATCATCGCCGCGGTGCTGCCGCTGCTGATCGAGCATGGCGCATCGGTCACCACCCGCCAGCTCGCCACCGCGGCCGGGGTGTCGGAGGGAACCATCTTCAACGTCTTCGCCGACAAGGACGAGCTGCTGGTCGCCGCGCTCGACAGTGCCATCGACCAGGCTCCATTCGAGCTCGCGATCGACGATCTCGACCCGGCCGACCCGTTCGAGCGGCGCCTCGTCCGGGCGACCGAGTTGATCCAGCGCCGGATCGTCGACATCTGGCGGCTGTTCTCCCAGATCGGCGAGCATCGGGCACCGCGAGATCGCACCCGCCTCCCCGACAGTCCGGCGCTGACGGCACTCTTCGCCAGCGAAGCCGACTCGATCCGCACGAGCCCTGCCGACGCCGCCCGTACGCTCCGGGCTCTGGCCCTCGCGTTGACCCACCCGATGCTGGTCGACGAGCCGCGCGACGCAGCCGACATCGTCGACCTGTTCCTCGACGGCCACCGTCAGCCCCGCCGCCCCGGGCGAGGGCGAGACCGATGAGCCTCCGCCGACTGCTGGCCGACCGGCTCCGCCCCTATCGGGCCACCCTCGCCCTGATCGTGGCACTCCAGGCGGTGCAGACCGCCGCCACCCTGGCGCTGCCGGCGCTCATCGCCGACCTCATCGACCGCGGTGTCCTCCGTGGCGACAATGCCTACATCTGGCGCACCGGCGCCATCATGGTCGGCTTCAGCCTCGTCCAGATCGTCTTCGCCGCGGCGGCGGTGTGGTTCGGCGCCAAGGTGGCCATGGCGTTCGGCCGCGACGTCCGCCGGGATCTGTTCCATCGCGTCACCGACTACTCCGCCCGCGAGGTCGGCCTGTTCGGCGCACCGTCGCTCATCA
This sequence comes from Acidimicrobiales bacterium, assembly GCA_965216205.1. GTDB lineage: Bacteria > Actinomycetota > Acidimicrobiia > Acidimicrobiales > SZUA-35 > CADEDH01. The sequence goes on from OZ244139.1 coordinate 5,737,803, forward strand.
CCCGCATCACCAACGACGTGCAGCAGGTGCAGATGCTGGTGGTGATCGGCCTCACGATGATGGTGGCCGCACCGCTCACGTTCGTGATCGGAATCGTCCTCGCCATCCGGGAGGACGTCGGCCTGTCGGTCGTGCTCGTGTTCGCCCTACCCGGCACCGTGCTCGTCCTGGGTGCGCTCGTCACCCGCATGGTCCCCGCGTTCCAGCAGATGCAGCTCCGGGTCGATCGGGTCAACGGCGTGCTGCGGGAGCAGATCACCGGAATCCGGGTCGTGCGGGCGTTCGTGCGGGAACCCGAGGAGTCGTCCCGCTTCGCCGGCGCCAACGGGGCCCTCACCGACACCTCGCTGCGGGCCGGCCGGCTGATGGCCGCCACGTTCCCCACGGTGGGCTTCATCGTGAACATCTCCAGCCTGGGGGTCCTCTGGATAGGGGCCGATCGGATCGCCGCCGGTCAGCTGCAGGCCGGGTCGCTCGTCGCCTACCTCAGCTACCTCCTCCAGATCCTGATCGCAGTGGTGATGACCACGTTCATGGTGTCGATGGTGCCACGGGCCGCAGTGGCCGCCGAGCGCATCGTCGAGGTGCTCGACACCGAGTCGTCGGTGCGGGCGCCGACCGATCCGGTCACCGCCGTGCCCGAGCACGGCACACTCGAGTTCCGGTCGGTCGGGTTCCGCTACCCGGGTGCCGAGCTGCCGGTCCTCCACGACATCTCGTTCCGGGTCGAGGCGGGGGAGACAACCGCCATCATCGGCAGCACCGGTGCCGGCAAGACCACGCTCGTCAACCTCGTGGCCCGCCTGTTCGACGCCACCAGCGGGCAGGTGCTGGTCGACGGGGTCGACGTGCGGGAGCTCGAGCCCGACCTGCTGTGGGGCACCGTCGGCTACGTGCCGCAGAAGGCGTACCTGTTCTCGGGGACGGTGGCCTCGAACCTCCGTTTCGGTCGGCCCGACGCCACCGACGCCGACCTGTGGCAGGCGCTCGAGGTGGCCCAGGCCTCCGACTTCGTGCTGGCGATGCCCGACGGCCTCGACAGCGAGATCACCCAGGGCGGCACGAACGTCTCGGGCGGTCAACGCCAACGACTGTCGATCGCCAGGGCCCTCGTGGCCGAGCCCGAGATCTACGTCTTCGACGACTCGTTCTCCGCCCTCGACCTCAGCACCGACGCCCGACTGCGGGCCGCCCTCGGCCCCCGCACCGGGGAAGCGGCCGTGCTGATCGTGGCCCAACGGGTGTCGACGATCGTCGACGCCGACCAGATCCTCGTGCTCGAGGACGGCGAGGTCGTCGGCCGGGGAACCCACGACGAGCTCGTGGCCACCTGCCCCACCTACGCCGAGATCGTCGAGTCCCAGCTCGGCGAGGGCGCCGCAGCATGAGCGGCAACGGCAACCGCCCGGTCGACCCCGGCGGCAACGGACATCGCAACGGCGGCTCGCCCGCCGACGGCGCCGATGTCACACCCGACGACACCGGCGACGGCACCTCCGGCGGCGCTGGTCGCGCGGACCAGGCGAACGACGACAACCGGGTGCTGACCACCACCGGTCGGGAGGCCCGGCGGGGCAGTTTCGGCCCCGGCGGCGGGGCCGGCATGCCCACGGAGAAGAGCGAGAACTTCGGGGTGGTGCTCCGTCGGCTCGGCGCGATCCTCGCCGGCGAGCGGCACCTCCTCGCCCTCGCTTTCGTGCTGACGGTCGGCAGCGTGGTGCTCGTGGTGCTCGGGCCCCGGCTGCTCGGACAGGCCACCGACATCATCATCGGTGGCGTCACCAGCGCCGACGGGATCGACTTCGATCGGCTGCAGCGAACGCTGCTCATCGTGGGCGGCGTCTACGTGGCGTCGTGGGTGCTCGGCTACGCCCAGGCCTACATCCTCGCCGGCGTGGTGCAGCGGGCCATGTACGACCTACGGGAATCGGTCGAGCGGAAGATCAACCGGCTCCCGCTCAGCTATGTCGACCGGCAGGCCCGAGGCGACCTGCTGAGCCGTGTCACCAACGACATCGACAACCTGGCCCAGAGCCTCCAGCAGACCACGAGCCAGATCATGGTGTCGCTTCTCACCCTGATCGGCGTGGTGGTGATGATGGTGGTCATCTCGCCGCTGCTCGCCGTGATCGCGTTGACCACCGTGCCCACCTCGGTGTGGTTGATGAAGCTGATCGGGCAGCGGGCCCGTCCCCGGTTCCTCGCCCAGTGGCGCCACACCGGCGAGCTCAACGCCCAGGCCGAAGAGGTGTTCACCGGCCACACCGTGGTCAAGAGCTTCGGCCGCCAGCGCGACGTGGAGGCCCGCTTCCGCGACGACAACGATCAGCTCTACGAGGCCAGTTACACCGCCCAGTTCACCGCCAGCCTCATCCAACCCATGATGGTGTTCATGGGGAACCTGCAGTTCGTCCTCATCGCCGTCGCCGGCGGACTGCGGATCGCGGCCGGTGCGGTCACCGTCGGCGAGGTCCAGGCCCTCATCCAGTACGCCCGCCAGTTCGCCCAGCCGTTGACCCACCTGGCGTCGATGACGGCCACCTTCCAGTCGGGCATCGCCTCGCTGGAACGGGTGCTGGAGCTGCTCGACGCCGACGAGGAGTCGGCCGACGCCCCGGGAGACGACACGGCGGCCGGCATCGCTGCTCCCGCCGCGGCGGCCGCTCGCCCCGACTCGGGTGGCGAGGCGGTCGAGGGCCGCATCGTGTTCGACGACGTCACCTTCTCCTACGACCCCGACAAGCCGCTGATCGAGGGTCTGAGCGTGGTGGCGGAGCCGGGCCAGACGGTGGCCATCGTGGGTCCCACCGGCGCCGGCAAGACCACCCTGGTCAACCTGCTCATGCGGTTCTACGACCTCGACGGTGGCAGGATCACGCTCGACGGCCGGGACATCGCGTCGATGCCCAGACGGCAGCTGCGCTCGAGGATCGGCATGGTCCTCCAGGACACCTGGCTGTTCGGCGGGACGATCCGCGACAACCTCGCCTACGGGCGACCGGGCGCCACCGACGACGAGATCCGGGAGGCGGCCCGGATCGCCTACGTGGACCGGTTCGTGCACTCGTTGCCCGACGGCTACGAGACGGTCATCAACGACGAGGCCGACAACGTCAGTGCGGGGGAGAAGCAGCTCCTCACGATCGCCCGGGCGTTCCTCGCCGACCCGTCGATCCTCGTGCTGGACGAGGCCACGAGCTCGGTCGACACCCGCACCGAGGTGCTGATCCAGGAGGCGATGAACGCCCTCCGGGCCCAGCGGACGAGCTTCGTGATCGCCCACCGCCTCTCCACGATCCGGGGCGCCGATGTGATCCTCGTGATGGACGACGGCAGGATCGTGGAGCAGGGCGACCACGACGAGCTCCTCGCCCTCGGCGGCCACTACGCCAGCCTCTACGAGGCACAGTTCGCCGGTCAGGTCACCTGACGGCTCCCGCGTACACTGGACGGATGTCAGTGGTGCGCGAGACCAAGCTGCCGGGCGTGGGCGTCCGGCACGAGTTCACAACCGGGGAGGGCAACGACATGGCGGTCATCGTCCACCACGATGGCCGGCGGGAGATCATGGCCTACGACGGCGACGACCCCGACGCCTGCACCACCCTGGTGAGCCTGTCCGAGCCCGATACGCAGGTCCTGGCCGAGATCCTCGGCGTCAGTCCCGTGATCGAGGCCGTCACCGAGATCCGCCAGGAGATCGAGGGTCTGGCGATCGAGTGGTTCACCCTGCCGGACGGCTCGGAGCTCGCCGGCGTCTCGATCGGGACCGGCGAGTTTCGCTCGAGGACCGGGGCGTCGATCGTGGCCGTCATGCGGGACGACTCCGCCATTCCCGCCCCCGGGCCCGAGTTCACCCTCGCCGCCGGCGACGTGTTGGTGGCGGTGGGAACCCACGACGGCCTCCACCAGCTCCGCTCGCTACTCGGAGACTGAGCGACCGATGCGCCGCCTGCCCTCGAGGGCGTTGCTGTCGTCGCCGCTGGCTCGGCCGTGATCGTCGCCGCGGGATCCGCCGAAACCGCACTGGCGTTCTTGGAAGTGGGAGCACTCGTCTTCGGGCTGGGCCTGCTCGCTCGGTTGGCGAGCCGGCTCGGCATGACGGCGGTGCCGCTGTACCTCATCGCCGGGTTGGCGCTGGGCGAGGGCGGGTTGGTCAGACTCGACGTGAGCGAGGACTTCGTGTCGTTGGCCGCAGAGATCGGGGTGCTCCTGCTCCTGTTCACGCTGGGCCTCGAGTACAGCGACGAGGAGTTGCGCTCCGGGCTCCGCACCGGTCTGTCGACCGGCGTGGTGGACATGGTCCTCAACGCCGGTAGCGGGATCATGATCGGGCTGCTGCTCGGGTGGTCGCCGCTCGCCGCGGTGGTGCTCGGCGGGGTCACGTGGGTGTCGTCGTCGGGCGTGATCTCCAAGGTGCTCGACGACCTCGGCCGGCTCGGCAACCGGGAGACACCGGTGGTCCTCAATCTGCTGGTGATCGAGGACCTGGCGATGGCGATCTACCTGCCGGTCGTGGCGGCACTCGTCGTCGGGGGGACCGTGTCGGAGACGATCACCAGCGTCGCGGTGGCGCTCCTGGTCGTGGCGGTGATCCTGCTCCTCGCGCTCCGCTACGGCAGGGAGCTGAGCGATCGGCTCCTCACGCCCTCGAACGAGTCGCTGTTGCTGGCGGCGTTCGGCCTCGTGCTCCTCGTCGCCGGCGGGGCCCAGCTGTTCGACGTATCGGGAGCGATCGGGGCGTTTCTCGTTGGCCTCGCCCTCTCCGGTCGGGCCGAGGAGCGGGTGATGGAGCTCATCACCCCGCTGCGGGACCTGTTCGCCGCCACGTTCTTCGTGTTCTTCTCGTTCCAGATCGATCCCGCCGATCTCGTCGCCACGGCCGGATGGGCCGTGGCGCTCGCCGTGCTCTCGGCGTTGGCCAAGGTCGTGACCGGCTGGTACGGGGCGGGGCGCCGTGGGGTCGGTGGCCGCGGTCGACTCCGGGCCGGCACGGTGCTGATCGCTCGGGGCGAGTTCTCGATCGTGATCGCCGCGCTTGGCGCCGGTCTCGCCGAGGGGCCACAGCTCGGGGCGTTGGCCGCCGGCTACGTGCTGTTGACTGCGGTGTTGGGTCCGCTCACGACGCGGTTCTCCGACCAGATCCACCAGCTGGTAGCCAGTCGGCGACCGCCGGCCGAACCGAGGGGACCGGAGAGCGACCGTCCGGGTCGTCCCGATCGTCCCGACCGGGCGGTCAGTACCCCCGCTCCCAGTCGATGAGGTTGTCCAGTGGTCGGCCCTCGAGCAGCGCCGCCAGGTTCTCGCAGAACAGCTCGACCGGTCGGCCAGAGCGCACCTCGGCCCCGGCGGAGGTGTGGGGGGTGAGCAGCACCTTGGGGTCAGGCCACAGGTCGGCCGGCGGGGTGCGGTCGAACTCGCCGGTGTAGACGTCGAGCGAAGCCCCTCGCATCCTGTCGAGCCCGGCGACGAGTGCGTCCGTGTCGACGATCTCCCCTCTGGCCACGTTCACCAGCACGGCATCGTCGGGCATGGTCGCCAGCTCGGGGGCGCCGATCAGCCCGTCGGTGTCGGGCGTCCACTGGCAGCACACGGCGACGAACCGGCTCTCGGCGAGGAGGCTGTGGAGCTCCTCGGGGCCGCCGACGTGGTCGAACCCCACCGGCGGGCCGGCGGTGGGCGTCCGGCGGGTGCCGACCACCCGCATGCCCAGCCCGGCCGCCAGCCGACCGACCTCGGCGCCGATGCCGCCGGCGCCGACCACACAGGCGGTCTGGCCGGCCAGCAGGGTCGGCCGATAGGCGGGGCGGTGGAGCGCACCCCGCTGTCGGTCGTGGTCGGCCCGGTGCAGGTCGCGGGCGAAGTAGAGGAACGAGGCGATCACGTACTCGGCGATGGCGAGCGTGTTGTTGAGCCCGCGAGACGTGGTGACTGGCACGTCGCTACCCCACAGGTCGCAACGGCGGAGGTTGCTGGCCCCGGCCGGGGTCTGGTGCACCCACCGAAGGCGGGGGCTGCGGGCCCGCAGGTCGACCGGTACCGGGAACCCGGTGAGGATCACGTCGGCGGTCGCCAGGAGGGCATCGCGCTCGTCTCGACTGCCGGACCCGGTCGAGCCCGCCGGGAGGTACAGGTCGGCGGTGTGGTCACCCCAGGTGTCGCGGAGCTCACCGTCGAACCAGCCGTCGGCGACCGTCACCCGCACCGACGGGTCCACCGCCTCGATCCTCCGCCGAGCCTCCGCCGACAGCCGCACCAACGACACCACATCGAGCGACATCAGCACACCGGTGCCAGACACATCGTGCGGAGGTGAACCGTGGTGCTGTCGCCGGCGTCGTCGTCGGTCATCACTCGACGACGACGTGCTCGGTGGTCAGGATCACCGGCGGCACACCGTCGAGGAAGTTGGGCTCGTCGGCCCGGGTCGCCGCGTACTCCGGGCTCGCCGCCGAGGCTCGCAGCGCATCGAGATCGGCCCACCAGGTGATGGCGACCCCGTCGAACGGTGGGGGCTCGGGCCGGGCATAGGCGCCCATGCGGACGTGGCTCTGCACATAGCGGCTGAGGGTGGGGATGCTCGCCGCGATCGGGCCGTGGACCTCCCGCCAGTAGCGATGTCCCTCCTCCGGCCCGAGGGCGGGGGACAGGTGGAGGAACTCGATGTTCTTCAGCCCGCCGTCGGGCGCGGGGTCGTCCTTGATGACCGTGTCGTCGACCACCAGCTCCACCAACGTGTCGGTGTCGATGAAGTTCGGCTCGTCGGCCTTGGCCGCAGCGAACTCGGGTGTGGTCGCGATCGCAGCGAGGGCGTCCTTGTCGTCGAACCACAGCTCGGCGACACCGTCGAAAGGCACGGCGCGGTCGCGGTAGCCGCCGAGGCGGGTGTGGCTCTGTACGTAGCGCCGAAGCCCGGGGAGCCCGGCCACGATCGGCCCGTGGGTGTTGCGCCAGTGATCCTGAAACGCCTCCACCTCCATCCCGGCCCGCCGCTTCACGATCTCCAAGACCTTTATCATCGCTTCCTCCACATCAGCGTGCTGAGGTCATTGGCCGAGACGTCGGACCGAGGGTGGGACGCCGTCCTCGGCGATCGCCCGGGCCCGGTCGACGATGAACTGGGGCGACTCGGGGTGGGTGAAGATCCAGAGTCGCCCGGCCCGGATCCCGTCCACCACGGCGTCGGCGGCGACGGCGGGCTCGATGCCGCCGTCGACACCGGCGGTCAGGAACTCGGCCGATTTCGCCGCCGCCTGGCTCCCGGCGGTGACCCAGCCCCCCATGCCCTCGGGCTGGTTCCGGTCGGATCGGGCGATGCCGGTGCGGACGAACGCCGGGCACAGCACCGACACCCCCACGTTCGACCCGGTCATCTGCGCCTCGTGCCACAGGCTCTCGCTGAGGCCGACCACGGCGAACTTCGTGGCGAAGTAGGGCGCCATCATCGGCCCGCCGTTCATGCCCGCCATCGACGCGGTGTTCACCACATGGGCCGCCTCGCCGTGGGCCTTCATCCGGGGCAGGAACTCCCGACACCCGGCGATCACGGCGAGGAGGTTGACCTGCAGCACCCAGTCCCACTGGGCGTCGGTCTGCTCGTCGGCCAGCCCCGTCGTGGTGACCCCGGCGTTGTTGTGCAGCACGTGGACCGCGCCGAAGCGGGCCTCGGCGGCATCGGCGAGCGCCGTGATCTGGGCCCGGTCCGTCACGTCGGTGGCCACCGTCTCCACCGGGATGCCGGCGTTGTCGAGCTCGGTGTGGGCCCGGTCGAGGGCGTCGGCCTCGACGTCGCCGATGACCACGTTCGCCCCCTCCCGCCCGAGGCGATGGGCGACCGCCAGGCCGATGCCCGACGCCCCGCCGGTGATCACCGCTGTCTTCCCCTGGAAGTCGTCCATGCCTCACGCTCACCGGTCGTCGATCTGCCATACCCGCACGATGTGTCTGGCACCGGCGTGCGCTGGTCGGCACGAGCAGCATGGTCCGACCAGACCGTCGGATGCGAGTCGATGGCGGTTTACCGTGTCGCCATGGGATCGATCGGCGGCGCCGAACCGACGAGGACGCGGGTCGAGGTGCGGGGAACGATCAGCGCGGCCGGGTTCGCGTCGGGTGACCGCTTCGTGATCGGCTGCTGGCCGACGTCGCCGATCGGGCCGATGGCCGACGTGATGTGGGCGACCGCCGACGATCGCCGGGTGCTGCTCGCCCCCACCGACGCCGTCGCCGACTTCGTCACCGCCATCTACCGTTTCGATGACGTGCAAGTCGGGCCGCTCCACGTGGAGTCCGACGGGCGCCGCACCGTCGCCGTCGCCGACCGGATCGGTCTCGAGCTGGAGCTGGTCGGCGGCCGGAAGCGGCCGATCCCGCTGCCACGGCCGCTCGCCGTCACCCGCTGGATCGAAGGACCGATCGCTCGGCGGCTGATGGGCGTGCAGACCTTCGGCCTGAGCCCCACGGGCGCCCGCGAGTGGTACCAGAGCACCGGCTGGCGGTGGGTCGAGTCTGGTTCCGCCAGCCTCGGCGGACAACCTCTGGGTGCGCCCGGTCCGGTGGACCGCCCGGTGCGGGTCGGTTTCAGTGAGCCGCCCCGTCGCCCGTCGATCGTGACGGTGAAGGTCACCATCGACCTGCCATCCAGTATATGAACGGACATTCGGTAGGACGAACGTCCTTTTCGGCAGATACGTCGAATGATATGGTCCGATGTACGGTTCAAGATCGGGGACGGAATGACGATCACGCCACTCGACCGCAGCAGCCCGCTGCCGCTGTGGGCGCAGCTCGAGGCGGAGCTGAAGCGCCGCCTCGACGCCGGCGAGTTCGACGACTCGTTCCCGACCGACCTGGAGCTGACCCAGACCTATGACGTGAGCCGGCACACGGTCCGCGAGGCCGTCCGCCACCTCAATCGCTCCGGGCTGCTCATCCGCGAACGAGGTCGGGGAACCGTGGTCAACCGGTCGGAGTTCGAGCAGTCGCTCGGCACGCTCTACAGCCTCTTCAACTCGGTCGAGTCGGCAGGGGTCGAGCAGACGAGCGAGGTTCTCGAGCTCGGCGTCGTGACCGACACCGCAGCGGCCGCCCAGCTCGACCTGGCCGACGACACCGAGCTCGTCCTGCTCGCTCGGCTCCGGTTGGCCGGCGGCATCCCGCTGGCGATCGATCGGGCGTGGCTGCCGGCGACGTTCGCCCGGCCGCTCCTCGACGTCGACTGGTCGCGTACCGCGTTGTACCGCGAGCTGGCGAACCTGCGGGCTCCCGTCCCCAACAACGGCTGGGAACGGCTCACCCCGATGATGCCGGCGCCCGCCGATCGGACCCGGCTCGACCTGAAGCGCAATCAGGCAGCGTTCTTCCTCGAGCGGCTGGGCAAGAGCGACGACCAGCCGATCGAGTGGCGGACCACCATCATCCGGGGCGACCGCTACCGCTTCGTGTCCGACTGGTCGGCCGGTCGACAGGCCACGCTCCGACCGACCGCCGCCTGACCGTCACCCACCCGCGCCGGTTAGCCCCTGGTTGACACCCGTCCGCCCTGCGGTACCATAGCGGTAAGTCCATAAGTACGTACATTCGGATAATTGACCGAGCAGGTTCAGAGGGGAGTTCTCGATGGCAACCACACCGCCTACGCGCTGCTGGCGGGCTGCCGCCCGCGGTGGGGTTGTACGCCGCCACCGTTCCCGTCCTGGTCTACGCGCTGTTCGGCACGTCTCGACAGCTCGCAGTGGGTCCGGTGGCCATCGTCTCGTCGGTCACAGCCGCCGCCCTCGGGCATCAACGACATCGACGCCACCGGTGCGGAGATGCTCCACGACCTTCTCGGGGAGCTGAGCGACCGCAACGTGACGTTCCACCTGGCCGGCGCCAAGGGCCCCGTTCGCGACGTGCTCCGGCGGGCTGGACTCTGGGCCAGCCTCAGTGACCGGGTCCACGCCTCCACCCACGATGCGTTGGCCGCGATCACGGCGGCGCGGGGCGGGCCGCACGATCAGCGACAGCACGGCATCGACGAGCGCCGATCGAACCGCTCGACACCCATCCAGAAGTGTCCATCACCTGCTTGAGTCGTCGCGCTGCGAGACCGATAGGCAACCAGTCCCTTTCCCCTGCAACGGAGTAGCCATGACCACGACGGTCGCCAGACCCGACTCGATCGACAGTGCCGAGTTGTCCCGGATGCTGCGGGACGATCCGGACGTCAAGATCCTCGACGTCCGTTCGGGAGGCGAGTTCGAGAGCGCCCACATCCTCGGGTCCTACAACGTGCCGCTCGACACACTTCGGGAGCACGTCGGTGATCTCGCCGCCGTCGACCACCCGGTCGTCCTCGTGTGCCAGTCGGGAGCCCGAGCGACCAACGCCCACGGCCGGCTCAGCTCGGCCGGGAAGTCGTCGCTCCACATCCTCGAGGGCGGCATGAACTCGTGGCTGGCCTTCGGCGGCGACGTGATCCACTCGGGGAACGAGCGGTGGGCGATGGACCGCCAGGTCCGCCTGGTCGCTGGCACCATCGCCCTCATCGGGATCGTGGCCAGCGTCTTCGTGCCCAAGGCGAAGTGGCTCGCGGGCGGCGTCGCCAGCGGGCTGGTCTTCTCGGCGCTGTCCAACACCTGCGCCATGGCATCGGTACTGTCGCGACTGCCCTACAACCGGGGCCCCGAGTGCGACATCGTGGGCGTGCTCGGTGAGCTCAACCGCCCGGAGGTCTGACCATGCACACCGATCATCCCGTGACCGACTACGAGACCGTCGTCGGCAGCGAGGGTCAACTGATCGACGTTCGACAGCCCGACGAGGTGGCGGTCGGCACGCTCCCGGGCGCCGTCAACATCCCGCTCGACACCCTCCCCGACCGGCTCGATGAGCTCGACCGCTCGCGCCGGGTCGTGCTGCTCTGCCGCAGCGGTGGACGGAGCACCAGCGCAGCCGAGTTGCTGACCGCCGCCGGCTTCACCGACGTCGTCAACCTCGCCGGTGGCATGCTCGCGTTCGCCGACAGCGACGGGTGAGCGTCCGCCGTTCGCTCGGCACCCCAGCTTGATCCACCGCGCTCGGCACCCACCTCGCTCGACACCGCCACCGGCCCATCCGTAGGCTCGTCGCCACAGCTCGGGCCGCATCGCTGCCGTCCGACCGGGTCGAACGAAGGGAACACCATGCGGGTCGGAGCGACCATCTTCAACCAGAACTACACCGATTGGGACCGCTACGAGGCCGAGGAGCGGGGCGAGCAGGTCGATGCCCGCCCGGCGAAGTCCGACCGCGAGATCTTCGCCGAGGAGGTGGAGCTCGCCCGCCTGGCCGACACGAGCGGGTTCGACTCGGTGTGGACCATCGAGCACCACTTCACCCCCTACACGATGGTCACCAATCCGCTGCAGTACCTGACCTACATCGCCGGGGTCACGTCGAACGTCGACCTCGGCACGATGGTGGTCGTGCTCCCGTGGCACAACCCGGTCCGGGTGGCCGAGGACACGAACATGCTCGACGCGTTCCTCGGGGGCGACCGCCGGGTCATCCTCGGGGTGGGTCGGGGGCTCGGTCGCCGGGAGTTCGGCGGCTTGGGCATCGACCAGGGCGAGTCGCGAGCCCGGTTCGACGAGAGCCTCCAGGTCCTCAAGCAGCTCCTGTCGACCGGGGCATGCGAGTACCACGGCGAGCACTACCAGATCGACGGGCTCCGGCTCCGACCCCAGCTCGAGCGGGACCTCACCGACCAGCTCTGGTGCGCTGGCGGCTCCCCGGATTCGGTGGCGGTCATCGCCCGCAACGACGTCAACCCGCTGATCATCCCCACCACCTCGCTCGACCTCTCGCTCGACGTGGCCAGGACCTACACCCAGCTCCGAGCCGACGCCGGCCACGAAGGTGCAGCCCACACCAAGCTCGCCCTGTGGACCTACGTGGCCGAGACCGAGGAGGAGGCCCGGGCCGGCGCCGACCGCTACATGGTGGAGTACGCCGACTCCGCCCTCCGCCACTACGAGCTCCGAGGCGACCACCTGAAGGACGTGCAGGGCTACGAGACCTACGGCGCCGTGCAGGAGGCGCTCAGCCAGGACGCCTCGCCGTTCCTACGCGGCTTCTTCGACTCCCACCCGTGGGGCACCCCCGAGCAGACGATCGAACGGGCCACCGAGCTCGCCCATGCCTTCGGCACCAACGAGATCATGTTCGTGTTCAAGTACGGCGGAATGCCGATCGACGAGGCTCGTAGCAGCATGGAGCTCTTCGCCCGGGAGGTGATGCCGGCGCTCAAGGAGCTCGAGCCGGCACCGCTCCAACCGGTGGCCGCCTGATCCCACCTGATCCCACGGCCCGTCAGCCGGCCGTCAGCCGCTGGTGGTGGGCGGATCTAGCGTCGAGGCCATGATCGTGCTGCCCCCGAACCACCACGCCGACTATCCGCCGTTCCGGGGTCCGTTCGGCTACGTCGCCGGGGCGACGATGGTGATCGGCCGGGGGGCCGACGCCCGCCTGGTGGCCGATCTCGCCGGGGTCGGTGCGGGCGACCATGTGCTCGACATCGGCTGCGGCCCGGGAACGGCGGCCCGGCGGGCTGCTCGGCGCAGCGCTCGGGTCACCGGTGTCGACCCCGCCGAGCCGATGCTGCGCCTGGCCCGGCTGCTCACCCGACTCCGACCCTCGGGCGATCTGCGGTGGGTCCGGGCTGGAGCCGAGTCGCTCCCGTTGCCCGACGGTGACGTGACCGCGTGCTGGTCGATCGCATCGGTCCACCACTGGACCGATCTCGACGCCAGCCTCGCCGAGGTTCGCCGGGTCCTCGCTCCGGGCGGCATGTTCGTCGCCCTCGAGCGGCGCAGCCGTCCCGGCGCCCGGGGGAACGCCAGCCACGGCTGGACCCCGCAGCAGGCCGACACGTTCGCGTCGATGCTCACCGCCCACGGGTTCGCCGCACCGGCGGTGACCAACCACGATCTCGGCCTCCGGAAGGCGGTCGCGGTGTCGGCCCGGCGCTGAGCACCCCGGCTTCGGCGATGCCGGGCCGGGAACGGCGAGCACCGGAGCGCTTCACCGATTCGACTGGCGACGGGCCGACGGTCGTGGAAGGGTGCGCACATGACCGCTGAGCGGCCGTTGCCGGGCGATCGGATCGCCTACAGCCCGATCGTCGACCGTGCGCCGATCCGCTGGCCGGGCGACGCCCGGGTGGCGTTCTGGGTCGCCCCCAACGTGGAGTTCTACGAGTACCTGCCGCCTCGAGACGGTGTCCGCAACCCGTGGCCCCGATCCCCCCACCCCGACGTGCAAGGCTATGCCGAGCGGGAGTACGGCAACCGGGTGGGGTTCTGGCGGATGCTGCCGGTGCTCGACGAGTTCGACGTGCGCTGCACGGTGTCGCTCAACTTCGCCGTGCTCGACCACTTCGGTGAGATCGGCGAGGCCATGATCGAGCGCCGGTGGGAGCTCATGTCGCACGGGATCTACAACACCCGCTACCTCACGACCCTCACCGAGGACGAGGAGCGGGCGTTCTATGCCGACACGATGGCGAGTTGCCTGCAGGCGACGGGCGAACCGCTCAAGGGCATGCTCGGCCCCGCCATCTCCAACACCCTCGCCACCCCCGACCTGATGGCCGAGGCGGGGCTGCTCTACCACGCCGACTGGCTCCACGACGACCAGCCGGTACCGATCTCGGTCGAGTCCGGCCGACTGATCTCGGTGCCGTACTCGATCGAGCTCAACGACACGCCCGTCTACAACCACCACTACGAGGCCGACCACTTCCAGCGGATCTGCATGGCCCAGTTCGACCAGCTCTACGAGGAGGGGGCCGACGGCGGTCGGGTGATGTGCCTCGCGCTGCACCCGTACGCCACCGGCGCCCCCCACCGGATCCGCTACCTGGCCGAGACCCTCGACCACATCCTCGGCCACGACGGCGTCTGGCAGTGCACGGCCGCCGACATCGCCGAGCACTACCTCGCCCACCACTACGACGATGCCGTCGCCGACGCGACCCGCCATGCCCGCTGAACCAGTGCCCGCCGAACCAGTGCTCGCCGAGCCCTCCCCGATCGAGTCCGATGCCCGCTGAGCGTCGGCCGGGGGTCGATCACGGGCACTACGACTGGGCGCCCATCACGGCCCGGGCGGCGGAGCCGTTGCCCGGCGGGGCCCGGTTGGCGGTGTCGGTGCTGGTGGTGCTCGAGCACCTGGAGTGGCGTCCGCCGGAGGGGGCGATCACCAATCGTCGCCTCCCCGGGGGCTTCGGTCCGCTCCCGTTTCCCGACTACGTCAAGCACACCCACCGGGAGTACGGGCACCGGGTCGGCGTGTTCCGCCTCCTCGACCTGTTGGAGCGCCACGGGATTCCCCCGCTCGTGGCGATCGACGCGCTCACGATCGAGCGATACCCGTGGCTCGCCCGCCACGTCCACGAGCGTGGCTGCGAGCTGGTCGGGCACGGGCTGTCGCTGAGCCGGATGATCTCGAGCCGGATGGGCGATGACGAGGAGCGCCGCTACCTCGACACCTCGCTCGACGCGGTGGCGAGCGTCACCGGCCATCGGCCCGAGGGCTGGTTCGGCATCGAGTACAACGAGTCGGAGCGGACCCCGGCGCTGCTGGCCGAGGCCGGGGTGCGGTGGGTCTGCGACTGGGTCAACGACGAGCGGCCCTATCCCATGCACGTGCCGACCGGTGAGCTGTGGTCGGTCCCGCTCCTGCTGAACGCCGACGACGCCCACACGATGGGAACCCGGCGGGTGCCCATCGACCGCTACTGCCGACTCCTCGTCGAATCGGCCGAGGTGATGGCCGACGACGGCGGACGACACCTGTTCGTGGCGCTCCGGCCGTGGCTCTCCGGTCAGCCGTTCCGGGCCAGGGCGCTCGACGGTGCTCTGGCCGAGATCCTGGCCATCCCGGGTGTCGCCGCGATGCGTCCGGCCGACCTCCTCTGACCGCTGCGGGCGGGAAGTTCAACCCTGCATCACACCGCCCCGTCGTCGCTCCCCCTATGGTGCGGGGTGCCGATGCCGATCGCTTCCCGCCGCCGATCGCAGTCTCGGGGCCCTGCTTTCCTCGCAGGTGGCCTCCTGCTCGCCGCGGCCCTCGGCGGCCTGGTGGCTCTGGACCCGTTCGGGTGGCGTGGACCGGCCTCGACGGCCGAAGCCATCGAGGAGGCGGTCGTCGACGTGCCGCTCGCGCCGGTCGTGGTCGAGCACGCCGACGCCGGCGCCGCCACCCCTGAAGCCGCCGTCGGTGACTTCCTCGACGCGGTGATCGCTGGCGACGACGTCGCCGCCCACACGCTCCTCGACCTCGAGGGACGCCGCCAGTTCGCCACCCCCGAGGCGTGGGCGAAGCAGCGAGTCAACCTCCTCGGCGAGCTCACCGCCTGGCGATGGATCGATCGACCGACCACGACCCGGCTGACGAGGACACCATCGATCTCGCTCGTCAGCGGGGTCCACTCGGCCGATGCCGAGGTGACGTGGTCAGTGGTCGACGAGGACGGCTGGCGGGTCGATCTCGCCAGCTCGATCCTCGAGCCGATCCTCCCGTCCGACGATGCGGCGCTGAACGCCGCCCAGCGATGGCTCGACCACTGCACCGGCGGCCCCGACCGCGATGCCGACCGCGACACCGGGGGCGACCCGGCCGGTCCCAACCCTTCGACTGGCGAGGACGGTGTCTTTCTCGGCTCCGATTCCAGCGCCCTTGACCGAGCCTGTGGGGGCACCATCACCCCAGGCGCGAGCGCCCAACCGGTAGCCGGTCGGGTCGCGGCGGATCTGATGGTGGCGTTCGGCCCGACAGCTCCCGAGCTGATCCGGGCCGTGCCGATCGGTGACCCGGTGGAGGTCCTGATCGTTCTGGCTCCCGACGTCGATGACTGGATCGTCGTCGACGTCGTCGAGCCGTCCTGACCCGCCGTACCCAACGAAGGAAACCCACCCAATGCGATCATTGTCCATGAAGGCCGTGGCCGTGATGGCGGCGCTGCTCGTCGGCGCCACCGTCCTGGCCCTGAGCAGTGGCGGCGAGGCGTCGAGCCACCGCGACGCGCCGCTCATCACCGAGGACCCGGTGGCCGACAACACCGACCTCTACGCGTTCATCGCGCCCGACGCGACCGATCACGTGACCCTCATCGCCAACTTCATCCCGCTGCAGGAGCCGGCCGGAGGGCCGAACTTCCACCAGTTCGGTCAAGACGTGCTCTACGAGATCAGCATCGACAACGACGGTGACGCCGTGGTCGAGGTGGCCTACCAGTTCCGGTTCACCACCACGGTCAAGAGCAACACGACGCCGCTCTACAACGAGGGCGTCATCTCGTACGACTCGACCAACGACACCTACAAGAACCTGAACGTGGAGCAGAAGTACACCATCACCGAGGTCGTCACCGGTGGGGCCACCACCGTGCTGGGAACCGGTCTGGTGGCTCCGGCCAACATCGGACCCCGCTCGACCCCCGACTACGCCGCCCTGGCCAACGCCGCTATCGAGAAGATCAACCTCACCGAAGGTGAGATGCGGGTGTTCGCCGGGCCTCGCGACGAGGCGTTCCCGGTCGATCTCGGCTCCATCTTCGACCTCGGCGGGCTGCGCCCGCTCAACAAGGCGCACCTCGTGCCCCTCGACGCCGACAACGGCGTGAACAGCACCGACGGCTTCAACGTGCACTCGATCGCGATCCAGGTGCCGAAGGCCAGGATCCTGGCCGGTGCCGAGAAGGTCATCGGCGTGCACTCCGCCACCTACCGGTTCCAGACCACCACCCGCGGCCCCGGCACCATCGCCGGCTCGGGAGCCTGGGTGCAGGTCTCGCGCCTGGGCAACCCGCTGGTCAACGAGGTCGTCGTTCCGCTCTCGTCGAAGGACGCCTTCAACGGCAGTTCGCTCGGCCCTGGCGACTCCGCCTTCAAGCCGATCGTGGAGAACCCCCGGCTCGGTCAGCTCCTGCCGGTCCTGTACCCCAACGCCTTCTCCTGCTATCCCACCACACCTCGAAGCGACCTGGTCACGATCTACCTCACCGGTATCCCCGGCGTGAACCAGCCGTCGGGTGTGGTCGCCTCCGAGCAGCTGCGACTCGACACCAGCGTCACCCCCACGGCGTACGCCGACCAGAAGCCGCTCGGCCTGCTGGCCGGCCAGTCCGACGGGTTCCCGAACGGGCGCCGCATCGGTGACGACGTGGTCGACATCAGCCTCCAGGCCGTGGCCGGAGCGACGCCCGTCGGATCGTGCAACGGTCAGAATCCCAACAACAAGCTGGGCGACGGGGCCGTGCGCAACGACAAGCCACAGCTGAACACCTTCCCGTACCTGCCCCATCCCCACGCCGGGTACGACCACGTCCACGACCACTCCGCCGAGGACGACCCGGTGACCAACAGCCGCAGCCACCAGCTGCGTCGCCTGTACTGGGCCTTCTTCCTGCGCGATGGCGATGAGGCCGGTCTGAACTACTGGATCGACAACCCGAACGACCTGAACAGCATCGCCAACCAGTTCGCGGTGTCGACCGAGTTCGTCAACCGGTACGGCAACCTCACCAACGAGCAGTTCGTGGAGCGCGTCTACCAGAACGTGCTGGGTCGGGCGAGCGACTCGAGCGGGAAGACCTACTGGCTGGGTCTCCTCAACAACAATCAGCTCACTCGGGGCGAGATGATGCTCAACTTCGCCAACTCCTCCGAGTTCATCCAGACGGTGAGCTGACGATGACGACGACGAGCCCCGCGGCCGCTCCCTCCGCCGACGAACGACCCACGACGTGGACCGTTCCGTCGGTTCACTCGGCCGCCGGGCTCGTCGTCATCGGCACACTTGCCTCGCTGGTCCTCGGGTGGGCCCTCCTCGGACCCACCCGGGGCGCCGGCGACGATCCATCGTCGATGCTGGCCGAAGCCGAGGCGCTGCTGGTCGATGCGTTGGCCACCGACGACACCGGCACCTACGCCGAGGCTGATCGCCTCTTCGCCGAGGTCCTCGCGGCCAGGCCCGACGACGCGCTGGCACTGCGAGGAGCCGCCATCGTCGACCTCGGGCTCCACCGGTTCGCCGATGCTCGGGTGAAAGCCAGCGCCGCGCTCGAACAGAACCCGGTCGACCATGTGGCGATGGCCGCCCTGGTCGACGCCAACATCGAGCTCGGTCACTACGACGCCGCAGAGGTCGAGCTCGATCGTCTCCTCGCCGTCCGGCCGGGCGTACCGGCCTACACCCGCCTCTCGTACCTCCAGCAGCTACGCGGCAACGACGCCGCGGCGATCGAGTCGATGTATGTGGCCAGGACCTCGGCCGCTGGTCTGGCAGCGGAGACCGCCAAGATCGACGGCTTCTTCGGTGAGCTCTTCCTCGAGCGGGGTCGGCTGGCCGACGCCGCCGACGCCTATCGGCGGGCGTCCGAGGGCGCTCCCGGCTCGATCGACTACCGGGTGGGAACGGCCCGGGTGGCCTTCGCCGACGGCCGTGTCGATGCTGCCGCCGCTGCCCTGCCGGACCTGCTCGCTGCCGATCCGGAGAACACCGCGGCGCTGATGCTGCAGGCCGAGGTCGCCACCGCCCAGGGCCGCCTCGAGGATGCTACCGTCGCCGCCTCGGCCGTGGTCGATGCGGCCGCCGCCGAGCTGGCCGCAGGCTACGGGGTCGACCCCTCGCAAGCGCTGTTCGAGTCGACCTTCGCCGACCCCGACGCCGCCCTCGTACTGGCCCTCGCGATCCACGAGGCCCGACCTGACAACGTCAAGGCCGACCACGCGTTGGCCTGGGCCTATCACCGGACCGGGCGATCGGAGGAGGCGGCCGACCACATCGCCGACGCGGTGCGCTTCGACACCTCCGACCACCTCCTCCACGCCCACGCCGCGGAGATCTTCACCGCTGTGGGCGACAGCACGGCCGCTGCCAACCACCAACGCCGAGCCGCCCAGCTCGCGCCCCGCTGACCGCGGCGGCCGCCACCCAGCGACCCCGCGGTCGCTGGTCCGAACGGCTCAGATCGTGCCGTTGCGGACGCCGCGGATCACGCGGTCAGCCCGCTCGCGGACCTCGTCGATGTTCGACAACCGGTCGAGGTTGGCGAGCGGGCGAGCCATTCGGCCGTTCGATGCCAGCTTGTCGCGGTGGCGGGCCATGAAGTCCCAGTACAGGGTGGTGAACGGGCATGCATCGTCACCCACCCGTTTCGCAGCGTCATAGCGGCAGTCGCCGCAGTAGTCGCTCATCCGGTTGATGTACGCCCCGCCAGACACGTACGGCTTGGTGGCCATCCGTCCGCCGTCGGCCCAGAGCGCCATGCCCATCACGTTCGGAACCATCACCCACTCGGCGCCGTCGATGTAGGTGTCCCACATCCAGCGCAGCAACCGCTTCGGGTGGATGCCGTACAGGTTGGCGAAGTTCGAGAGCAGCATCAGGCGAGGAATGTGATGCACCCACGCCCGCTGGCGGAGCCCATCGAAGGTGTGGGCGAGGCACGCCATGTCGGTGGTGGCCTCCCCGGTGAACATCGGTGGCAGCTGGCGGCGATGGTCGAGCACGTTGGCGTCGACGTGGTCGGGCCACAACCAGTAGAGGTTCCACACGTACTCCCGCCACCCGATGATCTGACGGATGAACCCCTCGGCGGAGTTGATCGGCACGTCGCCGTTCCGGTATGCCTCCTCCACCCGATCGCAGACCTCTCCGGGCAGCAACAGGCCGAGGTTGAGGTAGGGGCTGATGATCGAGTGGGCGAGGTTCCACGACCCGGTCGTCATCGCGTCCTCGTACGGGCCGAACCGTGCGAGCTCGTCATCGACGAACCGGCGTAACCGGGCCAGCGCCGCCCGTCGGCTGGTGGCCCACAGCCCGATCGGCTCAGCGCCGTGGGTGGCGGGGAGCGAGTCGAGCACCTCGGCGTCGAGGTCGTCGAGCGCCGACATCGGCGGGTCGGTGAAGATCGACGGATCGTCTGGCGGCGGTTCCCGGTTCTCGGCGTCGAAGTTCCACCGGCCCTCCACCGGCTGGTCGCCGTCCATCAGGTAGCCGAGGCGGGCCCGGGTCCAGCGGTAGAACTCCTCCATCTTCAGGTTCGACCGACCTTCGGCCCACCCGGCGAAGTCGCGGTGGTGGCAGAGGAACTGGTTCGATCTGACCTGTTCGATGCCGAGATCGGCACACAGCGCGCGAGCCACCCGTGAGTTGGGCTCCGTGGCGACGATGCCGTCGGGGACCACCTCGTCGACGTGGTCCTGCACTCCCTGACGGAACGTGGCCGCTCTGCGGCGGTCGACGTCGAAGCCGGCGTCGACGAGCTCGTTGGCGAAGCGGCGGATCGCGGTGACCACGAGGTGGTTGCGCTGCCGGTGCCGGCCCCGGTCCAGGAGCGCCTCGCTCTCCACCAGCAGCACCCGATGGGTGCCGGGGTCGGCGCCCTGGAGCGCGCCGATGCGGCGGTTGAGCTGATCCCCGAACACGAGCACGGTTTCCACGTCTGCAACCATGCCACCGGCCAGCGCCGCTCGGACGACCCGAGGGGTTGTCGACGATCGCCTGGCCGGGTCGGGCGGCGCGTCAACCCGCCGGAGGTGCGGTGGCCAGCGTCCCGTCAGCGACGAGTGCCGCGATGGCGTCGTCGGTGTAGCCGAGCAGGTCGCCGACGATCTCCGCGTTGTGCTCCCCGAGCGTCGGGGCCGGGCCGAGCGGGATCGACCGGTCGGAGAAGTGGAGCGGGCAGCCGGGTAGCCGCTGGGGCCCGGCGTCGCCCGAGACGAAGGTGGCGATGAAGTCGCGGGCCTGGAGGTGGGGTCCGTCGACCAGGTCGGCGTTGGTCAGCACGGCCATGGCCGGGATCCCCAGATTCTGCAGCGCGTCCATCGCATCGAACTTGCCCCGACGACACGTCCACGCCGTGATCGCGCGATCGATCAGGTCATGGGCCGCTCGGCGGCCGTCGACGCCGGCACACGCTGGGTCGGTCAGCGCCGGATCGCCGACGAGGTCTGCGAGTCGCTGCCACTCGTCGTCGGTGCGGACCGTCACGGCAACCCACTCGTCGTCGCCGTCACACCGGTAGACGCCCTGTGGGGCGTACACGATCGAGCGGTTGCCGAGCCGCTCGGGGGGCCGGCCGGTGGCCGATGTGGTGAGCAGGTGATCGCCGATGACCGGGAGCAGCGTCTCGAGCTGCGACAGGTCCACCTTCACGTCGGCGCCGGTCCTGGCCCGCTGCCACAGCGCGGCGAGGATTGCGACTGCGCCCAGCAGCCCGCCGGCCGGGTCGGGGAACGCAACCCCCACCCGCAGCGGCCCGCGGTCGGGGTAGCCGGTGGTCGATGCGAGCCCGGCGTGGGTCTCCAGGATCGGGCCGAAGGAGAAGTGGGACGCCATCGGCCCGGTGGCGCCGTAGCCCGACATCGACACGGTGACGATGTCCGGGTTGACGGCGGTGAGCGTGTCGTGGTCGATGCCGAGCGATCGGACGCCTCGGGGCGAGTAGTTGTTGAGCACCACGTCGGACTGTGCCACCAGGCGGTGGAGAACCTCCTCCCCGCCGGGGGCCTTCACGTCGAGGCAGAGGCTGCGCTTGTTGCGCTGCATCTTGTTGAACATGCCCATGCTGTTGAACCAGCGGGGGCCGGGGTCGGTGGCGGGCCACGTGCCGTTGCGGAGCGTTGCCGGGGGTAGCTCGCCCCACGTCCACCCGGTTTCGGTCCCTCCGGGGATGACGCTGAGCCCCCTGGACGTCGGGTGCTCCACCTTGATCACGTCGGCCCCGAGGTCGGCCAGATAGCGACCGGCGAGCGGCCCGGCCCAGGCGATCGAGAACTCGAGCACCCGCACCCCGCGCAGGTCGATCGGCGGCTTCGCCCCAGCGGGCGGGTGGCCCGACCGGTACCGAGGGCCAGAGCCGATGGCTGGCGCCTCGACCAGCGGGGCCGGCGAACGGGGACCGATCACCACCGCCGGCCCGGGCACGCGGGCGTCGGGTCCGGCGGCCGGCACCGCCGACCAGTACTCCCGGGCTGCGAGCTGGGCGTCGGCCAGAACGCCGGGAACGTCGTTGACCACGCTGGCCGGAACCCGCACCTCCTGGAGGGCGGCGATCGCCTCTGCCGCGGTCCGCTCGGCGAACCACGGGCCGAGCGCGGCGTCGATCTCGTCTGCGTGGTCGTAGCGACCGGCCGCCGGCTGCAGCCGATCGTCGGCCAGCAGCTCCACGCAGTCGGTGGCGATGCACGCCGCCTCCCACTGGTCGTAGGAGGCCGCCGCAATCTGCACCCAGGCGTCGCGGCAGGCATAGACGCATACAGGGTGGTACGACTCGGCCAGCCGGTTCCCGTCTCGCCGCTTCACGTAGCCGTGATGGGTGTAGGTGGTGATCGTCCACTGGTGGGCGGCGGCCATGGTCTCCATCGTCCCGACGTCGACCAGTTGCCCGCCGGCGGTCCGGCCCGCGTCCATCAGCGCGGTCAGCACGCCGATCGCGGCCGTCGACCCGGTGAAGTAGGCGGGCCACGGCCCACCGCCCTGGACCGGTTCCCGGTCGGCGTCGCCGGTGAGGTAGAGGTGACCGCCGGCCGCCCACTCGACCAGCTCCGACGACGCCAGCGACCGCCACGGTCCGGTCAGCCCGAACGGCGACAGCGCGACGAACACCTGGTGGGGTGTGGCCCGGCGCAGCCGCTCCGCCAACGCGGTCACCTCGATCTCGTCATCGCCGGCGTCGGAGCACGGGTCGGCCGGGTAGACCACCACGTCGGCCCCGACGGCGAGGTCTGCCAACTCGGCCATATCAGCGATGACAGCCGACGACTTGTCGCCGTTGAGCCAGTGATGCCACGGGCTCTCGCCGCTGGGGAGGAGCGGTGGTCGGGAACGGAGCGTCGAACCCTCCGGTGGCTCGGCCAGGGTCACCGATGCCCCGAGTTGGCCGAGCAGCCTGCCGCACCACGCGGTAGCCACCCCGCCCGCCACCTCGACCACCGTGATCCCGTCCAACGGTCGACTCGGCTCCACGGCGCTCGCTCCTCTCATTGCCAGGCGGCGGCGCCTCGGACCGGCGTCACCGCCCGGCCCGCACCGCCCCGGACGCTACTCGCCCCCGCTTCACCCACGAAAGCCGGCTCCCTCGTGGCGGCCTTTCGCACCGGCCTTGCGTGTGGCCCCGGCTCCGACGCAGCAGCGACCGGTAGCGAAGCTGCTGTGGTGGCCGCATCGGCGGCCAGTGCGTGCTGAGCCTCGATCGGACAGATGCTCGCTGGCAATAGCCGAGGTCGAGCGTCGGCTAGCCTCGAGGTGCGAGGAGGTCCTGTGCCGGCCGCAGACACAACACACGACGTGGCACACCGACAGCGGATGGTGTTCGCATCGAAGTCACCTGCCGAGCGGGTGGCGATGGTGGAAGAGATGTCGGCACTCGTCAAGAGTTGGCGTTGAAGGGAATCCGACGTCGGCACCCCGACCTCGATGACGATCAGACGATGGTTCGTCTGATCGAGCGGCTACATGGCAGGGCGTTGGCCGAGGCGGCGGAGAGGTCGCTGTTGGCTCGGCGTGGAAGTTGATCTTCTGGAGATCGTCACGTCCGCCTTGGACACGGCCGGTATCCCCTACATGATCACCGGCGAACGATCATTGCCGGCGTCGAGGTCTGGGTTGCGACCGTTGAAGACTCCATCCTGTCGAAGCTCGAATGGTTCGCCATGTCGGGCTCTGACCGTCAGCGGCGCGATGTCGTCGAGATGCTCGTGATCAACGTCGACACCGTCGATCGCCAGTATCTCGAACGGTGGGCGGACGATCTCGGAATCGGCAACGCGTTGGCTGAGCTGTGGGGCGAGGCCCGACAGGAGCTCGACGGGAGGTAGCCGAGCGGCTGGGTCGGGATCACTCCTCCAGCGTCGGGCCGGCGCCGCGAACCCGTGACTGGCGCATGTAGCGGCGGAAGCGGTCGGCGTCGTAGCCGGCGCCCCGGTGGAGGATGCATCGGTTGTCCCACATCACGGTGTCGCCCGGTCGCCACCGTTGCGACCAGCGATGGGCCGGTCGGGTGGCGAGCTCGTTCAGCTCGTCGATCAAGGCCCGGCTGTCGATCCCGCTCCACCCGATGATCGAACGGGCGTGGGAGCCGACGTAGTAGTTGCGGCGCCCGTGGCGGGGGTTGGTGCGCACCAGCTTCTGCTCGATCGGGGGGAGCGAGGCGGCGTGGTTGTCGTGGACGGGCGCGACCTTCGTGCGGCTGAAGACGTAGTCGTGCAGCACGTGCAGGTCGTCGATCGCCGCCTGCCTCGCCGCCGGGAGCCGAGCGTAGGCCGCCCGCTGGCTGACGAACTCCGTCTCGCCGCCCTCGTCGGGCACCTCGTAGGCGTGCAGGATCGACACGTACGACGGCACCAGGCGGAACGACGAGTCGGAGTGCCACAGGTTGTTGCCCTTCTGACTGGTGGTCTGGGGATCCGACTCGTCACGCTTGGTCTCGCCGTCGACCACGTTGCCGATCGTGGCGAGATACACCCGCTCGCCGGTCTTGCCGAACGTCACGTGCCCCTCCTCCGGCTCGCCGAGCGCCTCCGTCAGCGCGAGCTGCGCCTCGTCGGTCATGGCCTGGTCGCCGAAGAGCAGCACCGAGTGCTCGTCGATCGCGGCGTGGAGCGCGTCGACGAGGTCGGGCGGGAGCGGGCCCGTCAGATCGACGTCGTGAACGCGGGCACCGAAGTCGTCGTGCAGGGTTTCGAGCTCCATGCCATCAGCTTGGTGCTCGCAGACCGGGCCCGTCCACGTCGGGTCCGGCGGTGGCCACGCAGCGACCCGGCGGGCGAATCGGACCGATGCTTTCGACCCCGGGACCGAGCGAAAGTAGCGTTGAGGTCATGGGACCGGCTCGTCGCGTGCGGCCGTCCCGGGGGACCAACTGCGCAAGGGGAAGAATGCCATGGAGACCCATGATGTCCACATCA
This sequence comes from Acidimicrobiales bacterium, assembly GCA_965216205.1. GTDB lineage: Bacteria > Actinomycetota > Acidimicrobiia > Acidimicrobiales > SZUA-35 > CADEDH01. The sequence goes on from OZ244139.1 coordinate 5,762,741, forward strand.
CTGGGGGCACGATCGTCGACGGAACGCGGGTGCCGCGCTTCCGGGGCGACCTGTGGATCAAGGACGGCAAGATCAGCCAGATCGGCGGCCGGGCCAACGCCCCGTCGGACCGGGTGATCGACGCCAGGGGCTGCATCGTGGCCCCCGGCTTCATCGACCTCCACACCCACTACGACGCCCAGATCCGCTGGGACCCGTACTGCTCGATCTCGAGCTGGCACGGGGTGACGTCGGTCGTGCTCGGCAACTGCGGCTTCGGGTTCGCCCCGTGCAAGCCCGACTTCCGGGAGCGCTCGATGCTCACCATGGTGCGAACCGAAGCCATCCCGCTGGCGGCGATGGAGGAGGGGATGCTGCCCCACTGGGACTGGGAGACCATCCCCGAGTACCTCGACAGCCTCGACCGTGCGCCGAAGGGCGTGAACTGTCTCCAGTACATGCCGACTGCGTCGCTCATGATCTACGTGATGGGGCTGGAGGCGGCCAAGAGCCGGCCGGCCACCAACGCCGAGCAGAAGGAGATGCAACGCCTCCTCCACGAGGGGATGGACGCTGGCCTGTGCGGCTTCTCGATCCAGCGGCTGGGACCCAACTCCACCCAGGCCGACTTCGACGGCACGCCGATGGTGACGGACACGATGGTCGATGATGACATCTTCGCCCTCGCCGAGGTGCTGGCCGAGCGCGACGAAGGCTTCATCCAGCTCACGCAGGCCACGAGCGCCAACCCGAACGACCCCGACGATCTCGCGTTCAAGCGCAAGCTGGCCGAGGTCGCCGGGAGGCCCATCGTCGACAACGTGGTGCCGGTGAGCCAGCGCAACCCCCGCACCCACCGCGATCGGCTCGACTGGCTGGCCGAAGCCCAGGCCGACGGGCTTCCCATCTACGGCCAGGCGGCCACGATCCGCACCGGGTTCGTGTTCGCCCTGGACGAGTGGAACCTCTACGACTCGAGCCCGGCATGGCGGGAAGCCACCACGGGCACGATCGAGGAGAAGATGCAGAAGATGGCCGACCCCGCGCTGCGGGAGCGGATCAAGGCGGAGCAGGACGCGGCGAACACCCTCTTCACCCAAACCCAGGTGGCGGTCGGCGGCCCGGCCCACAAGCTCGTCGTCCAGGGCGTCAACCGGCGTCAGGACCTCCAGAAGTACGTCGGTCGCTCGCTGGGCGCCATCGCCGACGACGAGGGCAAGCACTACATCGACGTCATGCTCGACTTGTCGTTGGAGACCGGCTTGAAGACCGAGTTCCTGGGCGAGGGTCCCGATTTCAACGTGGACCACATGGCCGGCGCGATCACCGAGTCGCCCTACACGATCCCCGGCGTGTCCGACGGTGGGGCCCACACCAAGTTCTTCACCGGCGGGGCGTGGACCACCGACATGCTCACGTGGATGGTGCGCGACACCGGGGCGATGAGCCTCGAGGAGGCCCACTACCGGGGCTCCACGCTCGCCGCTCATGCCGCTGGGTTCAAGAACCGGGGCATGCTCCGCGAGGGGGCTCCGGCCGACGTGATCGTCTACGACCTCGACGAGCTGGCCATCGAACCGGAGTGGGTCGGCGAGGCCGTGTACGACCTTCCTGGTAACGAGTGGCGCCGGGTCCAGCGGGCGCAGGGTTACCGCCACATCCTGGTCAACGGCGTGGAGACCTACCACGACGGCGAGTGCACCGGGGAGACGCCAGGCGAGCTGCTCCGCCACGGCCGCGGCTGAGCGCGGCGCCGCCACCCGTTTCGTCGCCCGACCGGCACCAGCCGCCGGTCGGGCACTCTGCTGACGCCCGACCGTCACCTGCCACGGTCGGTGCCGGTTCTGCCGGTTTCTGCCGGTCGGGCGCTCCATCGTCTCCGGTTCTGCCGGTCGGCAGGCGCCATAGTCGGGGCAGTCGACCGGCAGAAGCACGCAACGAGGAGCAGTCAACCGGCAGAACGGCTGAGGGTGCGGGCAGTCGACCGGCAGGAGCGCGGGACGGGGAGCAGTCGACCGGCGGAACGGCTGAGGGGTGGGCGCCCAACCGGCGGAACCGGCGCCGGGCCGTCAGCTCGTGTGGGAGAGGACGAGCCGGTAGCCCATGTCGAACCGGTCCTCGGTCCGGAGCCAGCCGTGCCGCCGGTCCCAGTCGCCCGACTCGATCGCGCCCCGAAGTCGGGCGGTGTCGGTGGCGAGGGCCGTCGGGTCGAGGCGGGCCAGGGTCGACATGCCGCCCTGCACGGCCGGGTCGAGGTAGCGCTCGGGTCGGTTCCAGTAGGCGCCGCTGAACCCGTCGGTGCAATCTGGCGGCACCCACAGCACCCGCACCTCATCGACGGTGAGCCATCGGGCGATCGTGGCGGGCGAGGGCGCGTCGTCTTCCCATGGCGCCGTCCGCAGCGCGGGGAAGTAGTCGAGCAGCCACATCCGTGACGCCACCACCCGGTCGTAGACGAGCGACACCTGGCGACCCGACACCCGCCCGAGCTCTCGGAGACCGAGGTCGCGGTCGGTCCAGTGGTGGATGGTGAAGATCGCCGTGGCCACGGCGAACGCGTCGTCGGGGAACGGGAGGTGCTCGGCGACCGCCCGTACCGCCGGATGGCGGTTCGTCCGCTGGATCAGCATCGCTGGCGACGGCTCCACCGCCGTCACCGGACGATCGGGCGGCTCGTAGTTGCCGGTGCCCGCCCCGATGTTCACGATCGACTCGGTGAGGGCACCGCTGCCCCCGTCGACGATCGCCGCCTCGATCTGGGACGCGATGCGGGGATCGGCCCGCCGGGCGGCGGCGTAGCCCTGTCCGATCGTCTCGTAGAGCGCTTCGGGTCTGGCGGCGAAGTCGGCTATCCGCTCACCCTACGGCCACCACTACGCTCGCCGTCCATGGCTGACATCACCGTGTTCACCGCCCGGCGGGTCCGCACCATGGAACCGTCGATGCCCACCGCGGAGGCGGTGGCGGTCCGCGACGGTCGCATCGTGGAGGTCGGCACGCTCGAGACCCTGCGCCCGTGGCTCGACGCCCACGACCACGAGATCGACGACACCTTCGCCGACCACGTGATCATGCCCGGCCTGATCGACCCCCACCTCCACCCGTCGATGGCGGCGATCCTCCTGCCGATGTCGTTCACCACCGCCACCGACTGGAGCCTCCCGTGGGAGCAGGTGGGAGCGGTCGCCACCCGGGTCGAGCTGCTCGACCGCCTCGAGCGGCTCAACCGGGACCTCGACCCCGACGAGCCCCTCTTCGCCTGGGGGCACCATCCGCTGTGGCACGGCGACGTCGACCGGGAACAGCTCAACGCGATCTCCTCGACCCGGCCGATCGTGGTGTGGCACCGGGGTTACCACTCCTTCATCGTCAACGACGCCTGCTACCGGTGGATGGGGATCGACATGGACGCCGCCCATCGTCACCCGCAGGTCGACGTTGACCGCGGTGCGTTCTTCGAGACCGGCCTCGGCTTCGGCTACCGCTACCTCAACCCGTTCATCCTCGGCACCGAACGGTTCCGGGCCGGCCTCGACCGGATGCGGCAGGTGATCCACCACGGTGGGCAGACCACGATCGGCGACGCCGCGTTCGGCATGTACGGCTTCGAGCAGGAGTGGGACCACCTCACCGCGGTGATGGAGCGACCCGACACGCCGTTCCGGATGCAGCTCCTGCCGTTCGCCATGGGTCCGCAGGGCGACGAGCGGAGCGACGCCGAGATGGTGGCGCGGTTCCTCGCGCTGCCCGAGCGGAACACCCACCGGCTCCGGTTCAGCGACCACGTGAAGATGTTCGCCGACGGTGGCTTCTTCGCCGAGCTGTTCCAACTCGGCTTCCCCGGCCACCTCGACGGGCGCCACGGGGAGTGGATGACCCCACCCGAGCGGTTCGAGGAGATCGCCCGGGCGCTGTGGAACGCCGGCTTGAAGATCCACGTGCACTGCTCCGGCGACAACGGCGTCGCCCTCACACTCCGCACCCTGGAGCGACTGCAGTGGGAGCGACCCCGGTTCGACCACCGGTTCACCTTCGAGCACTTCGGCGTGTCGCGGCCCCAGCAGGTCGACAAGCTCGCCGCGCTGGGGGCCCAGGCGTCGGTGCAGGTGTACTACGTGCACGAGCTGTCCCGGGCGTTCGCCGAGCACACCCTCGGTCACGAGCGGGCGTCGCAGATGTCGCGGGTCGGGTCGTTGGAGCGGGCCGGGGTGCGCTTCGCCGTCCACTCCGACTTCACCATGGCCCCCGCCCGCCCCCTCAACAACGCCTGGGTGGCGGCCAACCGGATCAACCTCGACGGGGAGGTGATGGCTCCGAACGAGCGGGCGTCGCTCGACGCCGCGGTCAAGGCGATCACGATCAACGCCGCCTACATGCTCGGCCTCGAAGACGAGGTCGGTTCGCTCCGGGCGGGCAAGACGGCCGACTTCACGATCCTCGGCGCCGACCCCTACGACGTCGGCGTCGAGGCCCTGCGCGACATTCCGATCTGGGGCACCGTCTTCGAAGGCACCAAGTTCCCGATCTGAGCGCAGGGTGACGTGATGACAGGGTGACGTGATGACAGGGTGACGTGATGACAGGGTGACGTGATGACAGGGTGACGTGATGACAGGGTGACGTCATGACAGGGTGTTGGTGACAGGGTGTCCGTAGATCCGGGGGGTGTGCCGGTCACCGTCATCGGGGGGTACCTGGGGGCGGGGAAGACCACGCTGCTCAACCGGCTCCTCGCCGGCGACCACGGTCGGCGACTCGCCGTGCTCGTCAACGACTTCGGCTCGGTCAACATCGACGCCGAGCTGATCGCCAGCCACGACGGCGACACCCTCACCCTCGAGAACGGCTGCATCTGTTGCTCGATCGCCGACGCCCTCGGCGACGCACTCGATCGGGTCCTCGCCACCGACCCGGCGCCCGACCAGATCGTGGTGGAGGCGAGCGGCGTGGCCGACCCGGCCAAGATCGCCCACTATGGGCGAGGCTGGCCGGGTTGCCGCCTCGACGCGGTCGTGGTCCTGGCCGACACCGAAGCGATCCGCGGCCAAGCCAGCGACGAGTTCGTCGGCGATCTGGTGATCCGCCAGGTCCAGGCCGCCGACGTGGTGGTCCTCACCAAGACCGATCTGGTGAGCACCGAGACGGTCGATGGGGTACGAGCCTGGGTCATCGATCGCACCACGCCGTCCGGCGCCAGCCCGACGGTCCTCGGCGCGGCGCACGGCCAACTCGACCCTGCTCTGCTCCTCGATCCGGACATCGGCGATCCCGACCCCGGCCCTGCCGCGCCGGGGCCGCCTCCCGAGGACGAGGCCGAGGACGAGATCGAGATCGATGGGGCAAACCGGTTCGTGGCGCACACCGTCGAGATCAATGCCCCCCTTCCCCATGCCACGATCTCGGCTGCGCTCGACCGGTGGCCGGAGGAGATCCTGCGGGTGAAGGGGATCGTCGAGATCGAGGGGATCGGCCCGGCCGTCGTCCAACGGGTCGGCCGCCGCTGGTCGATCGAGCCGTGGCCGACCGACCGGCTGCCGCCGGCACGGCGGTGCCTCGTGCTGATCGGCCTGGCCGATGCCGTCGACCTCGGCGCGCTCGGCCGCTCGCTGCTCGACCAGTAGCTCGCGTCGTCGCGGCGGTTCTACCTCCTGGGCTGGTCGAGTTGGAGCAGGTGGCTCGTCATCGACAGCGAACCCATCGCATAGTGATCGACCGCCGGCACGGTGCCGGTGCCGGCCGCCGCTGCGAGCCCGGCGATGTAGTAGAGCGGGATGAGGTGATCCGGTGTGGGCGCCGCCATGTCGTAGTGCTCGTGCCCGACGAGCTCGGTGATGTCACCCGGTCGCTCCGACATCAGCGACGTCGCGCACTGGTTGAACGCAACCGCCCACTCGTCGCCGTGGTCCGGCCGCTGCCAGTCGATCCGACGCAGATTGTGCACGACGTTCCCGCTGGCCACGATCGCAACCCCCCGCTCCCGTAGCGGCGCCAGGGCGGCCCCGAGGTTCAGGTGGTAGTCGGCGTCCTTGGTGGCGTCGATGGCGAGCTGGAGCACCGGGATGCTGGCGTCGGGGAACATGTGCACGAGCACCGACCAGGTGCCGTGGTCGAGGCCCCACGAGTCGGCGTCCTGGCCGACCCAAGTGGGCTTGACCACATCGGCGATCTCGGCGGCCAGCTCCGGGTCGCCCGGCGCCGGGTAGTCGAGGGCGAACAGCTCGTCGGGAAAGCCGTAGAAGTCGTGGATGGTGCGGGGCGCGGCCATGGCGGTGACTGCCGTTGCGTTGATGTACCAGTGGGCCGAGATGGCCAGCACCGCTCGCGGCCGGGGCATCCGCCCACCGAAATCAGCCCACGCTCGGCTGTACCGGTTCGACTCGAGCGCGTTCATCGGGCTGCCGTGGCCAACGAACAGGGCCGGCATCAGGCCGGTCGGCTCGCGCTCGGAGCCCGCCGGGTTCGCTGTGCTCGCCGTACTCGATGCGGACGATGCTTCGGTCGGTGGGGACATCGGCCTTCGCTCCTGCAGGATAGTTGATGTTTCAACATACTAGGATGACTGCATGGGTGACTGTCTGGTGGTCGAACCGCGCTGGCTCGACGAGGAGGAGATCGACGCCTGGCGCAACCTCTCGCTGATGCAACTCCAGCTCGGTGCCTTCCTCAGCCGGTCGCTGGCCAACGACGGCCTGTCGTATCAGGACTACCTCGTCATGGCCGACCTCTCCGATCGGCCCGACGACCAGGCCCGGCTGAACGAGCTCGGCCACCGCCTCGGCTGGGAGAAGAGCAGGGTCTCGCACCACATCAGCCGAATGCAGAAGCGGGGGCTGGTGGCGAAGACGCGATGCCCGACCGACCGGCGCGGCTGGTTCGTCACCCTCACCGACCACGGGCGAGCAGCGATCGCCCGCGCCGCACCCGCCCACGTGGACGCGGTCTGTCGCCAGTTCATCGACCTGCTCACGCCCGAGCAGCTCGACACGCTCAACACCGTGGCCCAAACCGTCCTCGCCAACCTCCCCGAGGAGGACGGCTGAGACACGACGACCAGGGGTGACGCGTCAGCCCGCGGCCCGCTTGTAGACGTTCGGCGGGAACGCCGACGCGTCAACGCACAGCGCCGACCACGCGGTCAGGTCGTCGAGGAGGCCGTCGACATCGTCGCCGAGGCGGGTCACCAACTGCTCCTGGGCCTTGTCGGTCGCGTCCTCGATCGCGTCGCGCAGGGCTCGCCCGTCGGCGCTGAGCGCGTCGCCGTCGAGCAGGCCATCGGCCCGGAGCGCATCGCAGGTGGCCTCGATCGCCTCCGGTTCCCAGCCCCGGGTGCCCGAGTACTCGCCGAGCGGGAACCCCACCCACAGCTCGGTCAGCACGCTCATCGCGATCGGGTCGAGTCCCTCGGCCACGCAGGCCGCGATGTGGCTGTCGCCCCGATGCTCCCGGATCATCTCCGCGCTCCGCCACAGCACCTCCACCGGATCGTCCGACATCGGGATGTCGGTCAGGCCGGCGTAGAGGGGGCGGCCGCTGCGGTCGAGGTCGGCGGCGGCGTCGTGCAACCGGGTGGCGGCGGCGGACACGTCTGCTCCGTCGAGCACCTCGGTGAGGCTGGCGGTGGTCGCGGTCGACCGGGTCGACAGCAGTAGGTCACGGCCACACGCCTCCCGACCCGCCTCGTACACGCCCGCGATCAGCGACGGCTCGAACACCGCGAACGACGACACGACGACCGACGGTGCCGGCTCACCCAACGCCGCGGCCCGGCCCCAGGCATAGCCGGAGAAGAAGTCGAGCCCGTGCTCGGCCAGCGCCTCGTTGGTCTGCCGCGACCACACCGGGTGCATGGCGATCGGCTCGATCGCGTCACGCAGGCGTCGGGCCACCGACTGGCTGCGGGTGGGTTCGGCCACCGCACCCTCGGGGCTGGCAACGAAGAACGCAGCGACGGCTTCGTCGTAGTGCATCGGTCTGACTCCTTCCAACGGGTTGACTCGTGGTTGGTTTTCTACTCGCCCGGCCGACCGATGGCGAGGCCTCGACCGCTCGGGGTCGGGTCACTGGTCGGCTGGCGGAACGATCCTGTCGATCACCACGCCCGGCACCATCACGTGCTCCGGTGGCAGCCAGCCAACGTCGTACATCTCGAACGCCTCGACCACGACCACGTCGGCGGCGTACGCCATCGGGTCGTTGAAGTTCCGCTCGCCGTCGACCCACGCCAGGTTCCCGGTCGGGTCGGCGATCGACGCCGCGATGATCGCCAGATCGGCCCGGAGCGCGGTCTCGAGCACGCAGCGGGCGCCGTCGATGATCCGGGTCTCGCCGGTCGACCGGAACCGGCCCACCATCCGCTCCTCCACGTAGAAGGCGGGGATGCCGGCGCCGCCGGCCCGGATCCGCTCGGCCAGGATCCCCTGCGAGCAGAGCTCGGCGCTCGCCGATCCCTCCCGCAACCGCCGCTCCACCGCCGACGCCGCACCGACCTGTCCCGGGTACACGGCGAACGTGGTGATCAGCCGCGACACCGCCCCCGCCTCGAACAGCGGCTCCACCGGGGACGACCCGGTGATGATCACCGTGAGGTCGCGCACCCCGGTCGCCACGAGGGCGTCGATCAGTCGGACCGGGGTGCCGCAATCGCCCCACCCGCCGACCATCACCGTGGCCGAGTCGGCCACGCCCTCCAGGCACGCCTCGATCGGGACCCGCTTGTCGATCGCCGCGGTCATGGGAGCACGACCTCGGCGGCGGTGGCGGCGAGCACGTCGTCGGGGCTGACCCCCGGCGCCAGCCGTTCGGCGACGAACCCATCACCCCTGGGCCGGAACCAGCCCAGCTCGGTCACCACGAGATCGGCAGAACGGGCGGGGCCGATCGGCAGCGCCGACAACTCGACGAGGCGGGGGCGACCGCGCTTGTCGGTGTGCTCGAGGGTCACGATCACCCGCTTGGCCGCACCGGCGAGCTCGGGGGATCCACCCGGGCAGCCGACGCTCATCGACGTCGTCTGGAAGTTGGCGAGCCCACCGGCGGCGTCCACCTCGAACGCCCCGAGGATCGTGGCGTCGAGCCGACCGGATCGCACCAGGGCGAACGACCGGGTGTGGTCGCCCATGAACCCGCCGGGACGCATCCGGTAGGTGGTGCCGAAGAAACCGAGCGTGACGCCGTCGTCGGGACCGAACCGGTCGGATCCGAACCCCACCACGCCCTGCTCGGCGTGGAACGTGATGCCCCGCTCGTCGGGTGTGTGGTGGGGGACCAGGCCAGGGATGCCGATTCCCACGTTCACCAACCAGCCGTCGTCGAGGCACTCGGCGGCCATGGCCGCGATGCGCTCCCGAACCGGCAGCTCCGCGTTCTTGGCGGCTGTCATCAGCGCTCGGCCCTCGTCGACTCCGATCGCACCTGGTGTCCCCTGCTCCTCGCGTCGGCCTCGACCGAGATCTGAGCACCGCCGAGGCGCCCTCGTCGAGTTCGCCTGTGCCACCCCGCCCACCCACGGCCCGCACGGGGGCGATGCGGGCCGGCGGTGCGCGGTGGATTGGTGGCACGATGTCGTGATGTCGAAGTCACGGGCCGACCGCTCGGTGGTGGGGCGCACCTGGCTGAGTCCACCCGCGGTGACCCGCGAGCGGGAGATCCTCACCGATCTCGACCTCAGGGATCTGGAGACGCTCGATCGGCGGCTCCATCAGCTCGTCGACCGCAACGCCCACATCCACGACCGCGACTGCATCAACCTCAATCCAGCTTCGAACGTGATGAACCCGCGGGCCGAGGCGCTGCTGGCCTCGGGGCTGGGGACCCGGGCATCGCTCGGTCACCCGGGCGACAAGTACGAGATGGGCCTCGAGGCGATCGAGGAGATCGAGGTGTTGACCGCGGCGATCGCGAGGGAGGTGTTCGACGCCGCCCACGTCGAGTTCCGCGTCGCCTCGGGAGCGATGGCGAACCTGTACGCGTTCATCGCCACCTGCTCGCCGGGCGATTCGATCATCGCCCCGTCGCCGGCCATCGGGGGTCACGTCACCCACCACCGCGCTGGGGCCGCCGGCCTCTACGGGCTCGACGTGCACGTCTGCCCGGGCGACGCCGCGTCGTTCACCGTCGACCTCGACGCCCTCGACCAGCTCGCGGCCAACGTCGGCCCGAAGCTGATCACGATCGGCACCAGCCTCAACCTGGTGCCCCACCCGGTCGCCGAGATCCGGGCGATCGCCGACCGCCACGGCGCCGCCCTCCTCTTCGACGCCGCCCACGCCTGCGGGATGATCGCCGGTGGGGCGTGGCCCAACCCGCTCGACGAGGGCGCCCACCTGATGACGATGAGCACCTACAAGAGCCTCGGCGGGCCCGCCGGTGGTCTCGTGCTCACCAACGAACCAGAGCTGGCCGAGCGGCTCGACGCCATCGCCTACCCGGGGCTCACCGCCAACTTCGACGTGGCCAAGACAGCGGCGCTGGCCGTGTCGCTGCTCGACTGGCTCGACCACGGGCCCGGGTACGCCCAGGCCATGATCGCCAACGCCGCCGCCCTCGCCGCCGAGCTCCAACGACACGACCTCCCCGTGTTCGAGACCAGCGACGGGCCCACCCGCTCACACCAGCTCGCGGTCGACGCCACCCGATGGGGCGGCGGGCACGCCGCCGCACAGCATCTGCGCGCCGGCAACCTGCTGACGTCCGCGATCGGACTCCCCGATCGAGCCGACGGCGTCGGCGTGCGGTTGGGCACCCCCGAGATCACCCGCCTCGGTATGCAGCCCGACCACATGGCGGAGCTGGGCGAGCTGATCGCCGCCAACCTGACCGGCGCTCGACCTCAGCCCGACATCGCCGCCGAAACCAGCGCTCTGCGTCAGCGCTTCCCCACCCTCCACCACATCCGTCACGGCACCTGAGCCCGAGGAGCATCCCGTGCAGGACACGCTCGACCATCTGACCCCACCGCCAGCCGCAGCCGCGACTCTCACCCCCGAGCAGCTCGCAACCTATGAGCGAGACGGTGTCGTCGTGCTGCCGGAGCGGTTCAGCGGCGCCGAGGTGGCGGCGTTGAACGCCGCCCTCGACAGCCTGCTCGACGACGACGTTGCGGCGAACATCCGGGAGCGGTCGAGCGGCGTTGTCCGCACCGCCATGGGGCTCCACCTCCGGCACGAGCTGTTCGCCCAGCTCGTCGACGACCCCCGACTACTGGTGCCGGCCGCCCAGATCCTCGGCGACGTGCCGGTGTACGCCCAGCAGGTCAAGGTCAACGTCAAGGCCGCCTTCACCGGCGAGCAGTGGCAGTGGCACTACGACTTCGCCACCCACCACCACGAGGACGGTGTGCCCGAGCCGCTCGCCCTCAATCTGCACGTGTTCCTCGACGACGTGACCGAGTTCAACGGGCCGCTCATGTTCGTGCGCGGCTCACATGCGGGCGGTCCGGCCGCGACTGCGCTCGACACGGTCTCGACGAGCTACGACCTCTGGACCGTCGGTCCCGAGGTCGTCGGCCCGCTGGCGGAGGCGGGCGGGCTCGTCAGCCCCAAGGGACCCGCGGGCACCATGCTCGTCTTCGGCGACGCCATCGTGCACGCGTCACCGCCCAACATGTCGCCGTGGCCCCGCCGTATCTTCTCTCTGATCGTCAACCCGGTGACGAACCGTCAGCGCACGCTCGGTCGGGCCGACCACTTCCACCACCGTGAGTTCACCCCGCTCCCGGCCCATCGGTAGCGGCGTCGGTCAGGTGGATCGACGGACGAGGCGGACCAGCGCTCCGAAGTTCAGCGCCCATCCGACCCCCCACAGCTTCCCCGACAGGACCGCGCCGTCCGGATTCCAGTAGGTCTCCTTGAGGCGTGCCGGTGTCGGCTTGCGGAAGTCGTAGGGGATGATGTCGGCGACCTTGCCGTGCCAGGTCCGCTCCCCGTCGGGCTTCCGAAGCTCCGTGACGATCGCGATCGTGGTGATGATTCCCAGCGCGAGCTGCCAGATCCCACGGATGGCGGACCGTCGCGCCCCCTTCGATCCCCGCTGCATCGCCATGCACCCGATGCTACCCATCGACGCCGGCGCACGCGGGGCGGACCCTGCCCTGTCGTAGTTCTCCGCGCCGGGCCCCGGCTCGGGCCGGCAGCCATTGCGTGGGTTACGGTTGCCCGAGCTCGATCGACGTGAGGGGTACGACGGGTATGGAGCACACAGGATTCGGTCGCACCGGGATGGCGGTCTCGCGGCTGTGCCTCGGCACGATGACGTTCGGCTACCAGTGCGAGCAGGACCAGTCGTTCGCCATCCTCGACGCCGCGTTCGACCACGGCATCACGTTCCTCGACACCGCCGATGCCTACCCGATGGGCGGCGGGGTCGACGAGAACGGGCGGACCGAGGAGATCATCGGGGCCTGGCTGGCCGAGCGCGGCCAGCGGGACGACGTGATCCTCGCCACCAAGTTCTTCGCCCCGATGGGCCACCAGAAATGGAACCGCGGCGGGAGTCGCAAGCACATCATGGACGCCGTCGAGGGATCGCTCCGGCGGCTGGGCACCGACCACGTCGATCTCTACCAGATGCACTTCCCCGACGTGCGGACGCCGATCGAGGAGACGATGTCGGCGCTCGACGACCTCGTCCGTCAGGGCAAGGTCCGGTACCTCGGCTGCTCGAACTTCCCCGCGTGGCAGGTGGCCAGGGCCAACGGCGTCGCGGCCGCCGAGGGGTGGCGTCGGTTCGACGCGATCCAGCCCCGCTACAACCTGCTGTGCCGGCAGGCCGAGGTCGATCTGTTCCCGCTGTGCACGCTCGACGACATCGCGGTCATCCCCTACAACCCACTCGCCGGCGGGCTCCTCAGCGGCAAGCATCGCCGAGCCGACGGACCGGCGGCGGGCACCCGGTTCACGATCGGCAACGCCGCCGATCGCTATCTCGATCGGTACTGGCAGGAGCGGGAGTTCGCCACCGTGAACGAGCTGCGGGTCGTGTCGGAGGAGAGCGGGATCGGGATGGTCGAGCTGGCGGTCGCCTGGGCCCTGGCCCAACCGGCGGTCACCTCGCCGATCGTGGGCGCCAGCCGTCCCGAGCAACTCGACGCCGCCGTCGCCGCGCTCGAGGTCGTCCTCGACGACCAGCTCCGCGGCCGCCTCGACCAGCTCACCACCGACTACCGACACGGCCCGCTCCGCTCCTGACCGGAGTCCGCCGAGCTGGAGTCACTGCTCGGCCAGGAACGACCCGAGTCGCTCGAGCGCTGCGCCGAAGCCGTGCTCGGGCACGCGGCCGAACCCGAGCACGAGCCCCTCGTCACGGGCCTCGCCCACCCAGTGGGCGCGGAAGCCGAACAGCCCGATGTCGTGCTCGGCCGCATCGGTCACGATCGCCGACTCGGATCGCCCGTCGTCGGCCAGCCAGCACGGCAGATGGAGCCCGGCCCGGGTCGGCGATGCCGACAGCCACGGCGCCGAGGTCTCCACCACGTCGACGAGCCGGTCGAGCCGGCGGCGATACAAGGTCCGGGCCGAGCGGATGTGTCGGTCGTAGTCGCCCCGCTCGATGAGGTCGGCGAGCACGAGCTGGTCGATGCTCGACACCCCGGCCCGGAGGTGCTTGACCACGACGAGCGGCCGCCGAAGCTCCGGGGGCACGACGGCCCACCCGAGCCGCAGGCCGGGCGCCAGCGCCTTGCTGGCCGTCCCGAGGTAGAGCACCCGGTCGGGGTCGAGGCCCTGCACCGACCCCACGGGTTGGCGGTCGTAGCGGAACTCCCCGTCGTAGTCGTCCTCCACGATCCAGGCACTCGTCCGCCGGGCCCACGCCACCAGCTCCGACCGGCGCTCGGGCGAGAGGACCGCCCCGGTCGGGTACTGGTTGGCCGGCGTCGCCAACACCGCCGTCACCCCCGACCGGTCGAGGGCGGCCACGTCGATCCCGTCGTCGTCGACCGGTATGGGCACCAGCGTGACGCCGGCCAGTCGCAGGACCTGGTGGGCGAGGAAGTGGGAGGGATCCTCCACCGCGATCCGGGTGATCCCCCGGTGGACGAGCATCTCGCCGACGAACCCGAACGCCGATGTCGCCCCGGCGAACACGCTCACGGCGTCGGCCGAGGCGTGAACCGCCCGCACCCGCCCGAGGTAGGCGGCGAGGGCCGCCCGCAGCTCGGGTCGACCGTGGGGATCCCCGTAGCCGAGCACCCGGTCGGGGGCGTCGCGCAGCACGTGGCGGACCGACCGGAGCCACGCCGCTCGGGGGAACAGGCTGGCGTCGGGCTCGCCGGGACGGAAGTCGACGGTGAACGGCTGACCGAGGTTGCCGTGGTCGTCGGGGCGGAGCGGCTCGGTCCGGGGGATCGACGCGACCGTGGTCGACGCACCGTGCCGAGCGTGGAGGTACCCCTCGGCCACGAGTTGCTCGTAGGCGGCCACCACCGTCGCCCTGGACACGCCGAGATCGGCGGCGAGCGCTCGGGTGGAGGGGACGGTCGACCCAGCAGCGAGCCGTCCGTCGCGTATCGCCGCCCGCAGTGCCTGTTCCAAGGCGGCCCGCCGACCGAGGGCGGGGTCGAGGTCGAGCGTGAGATCCACTGGTAGTGAGATCTACACCCGAAGTGGTCTTCCGGCCAGTCCACTACGGCTGCATGATCGGAACCAGTGATCCCCATGAACCCGACACGCTGGCTCAGAATCGGTCTCGGTTACCTCGCCCTCCTGTGGGCGGAGGTCGGGGCGTGGGCGCTGTTCGCCCCTCGCTCGTTCTACGACGGGTTTCCCGGATTCGGGCGGACGTGGGTGGCGGTCGACGGTCCCTACAACGAGCACCTCGTGCGCGACGTCGGTGCGCTCAATCTGGCGTTGGTGGTGGTGCTCGTGGCGGCGGCGATCACGTTGAGCCGGCCGCTGGTGGTCAGCGCTGCGCTGGCGGCGCTCGTGTGGGGTGTACCCCACACGCTCTACCACCTCTTCAATCGCGGCCCGCTCAGCGCAGCCGACTACGCCGTCAGCGTCGGCGGCCTGGCCTTCGCTTCCGCGCTGCCGCTGGTGATCCTGCTCACGGCCGCTCGGGCGACACCTCAGCCGGCCAGCGAGGCGGCTCCGACCGCCAGCGACGCTGAGCCAACCGCCGGCGTGCGGTGACTTCGGTCGGTCCTGAGGAGGTCACGGCCGGTCACCGCACGTCGTTGCCCCGATGGGACCTGGCCGCGGGCGGGGTTTGAGGCTTGTCGTCCTGAACCGAATCAGTTCGCGGCGTGAACGGTGGCCCCGAAGCTGTCATAAGGGATCCCGAGTCGGGCGGCGTGGTCGGTGCCCATGCCCCACTGCGCTTCGGAGATGCCGCCTGGCTCCCAGGGACCGACGGATCCCGCCGCCACTGCGGCGTCGGACTTGGGCAGGATGCTGTACTGGGCCCGCAGCTCGTCGATCGGCTGGTCGGCGATGGCGAACCAGTCGACGGCCATGAAGTCCACGTCAGGCTCGCCGTCACGGCCGTGACTGAGGGCGCCTCGTCGCATGGCGTCGCCGATACGGGTCGTCATACCGTCCTGGCTGAGCTGGCCGGGGAACGCCTCGAACAGCCCGGCCCCGTCGGAGAGGTAGCCCGTCTCGAACAATGAGACCACCATCGCCAGCAGGGAGAAGCCGCGCGGGTCGTCGTTGGCTCTGGCGATGAAGGCGAAGACCTCGAGCTCCGCTTCCACCTTGGTGCCGTAGTCGGCGAGCACGTGCACCCAGTCGTGCTGGGCGAGCAACGGCGGTGCCGAGCCGGGGCTGCCGGGGTAGGCGAAGCCGCGGGCCTGGTAGAAGTCGTGCACGCCGCGTCCGAGGGTGCCGGGTGGGAGGTCGGCGAGGTTGCGCCAGCGCTCGGCGAGCTCGGGGTCGTCGCCGGCTGAGTCCCAGCCTCGTGCGTCGCTGTGGAGGGCTGAGCTGCGCTCGGTCGACCAGTCGCTTGTGTAGCCGTTGCGCTCGAAGTCGACCGCGGCGAGGGCCTTGTCGGCTCCCGCGAACTGGGCGACAGTCTCGAGCAGCCGGTCGTCGATTCCGAGCTCCCGACTGTAGGCGGCGACCTGCTGGGCCACTCGCTGGGGAACCGGTCGAAGCACCAGGGCCGACAGCACCATCATGTGTGTCATCCGCATTCGGAACCCCTCGGCCCGAGTGGCGAGGTTCCGGGCGTTCTCCTCGGCGTCGACGAACGGTAGGTCGGTGGTGTCGATCCGATGCTCGGTCAACGCTTCGAACGTGGCCTCGATCAACAGCCGCTGGAACTCGGTGTTGCCCTCCTCGGTTCTCGTGGCACTCAGGATTCCGGCAGCGTTGAGCCGACTCTCGTCGAAGGTGGGGCGGTTGAGGTTGACCTCGTCGTCGGTGGGGAAGGAACAGGCATGCGTCGATCTTGCCCGGTCCGGCCGCCAACCCGATCTTGGGACGGTGCCGAGCGAACAGATTAGGGTTTGCCCAGAATCGAGGAGACCCATCATGCCAGTTGCGAGTGCCGCTCTTTTTCTTGGCCCCGACGAGCCGATCGCCGTCGAGCAGATCAACGTCGACGATCCCGCGCCCAACGAGGTGCTGCTGCGCACCGCAGCGTGTGGAGTGTGCCACAGCGATCTCCACTACATGCAGGGGTCGATCGCCGGACCAAGGCCGCCGGTGGTGCCCGGCCACGAGCCGGCGGGTGTGGTGGAGGCGGTCGGGAGCGATGTCACCTCGGTGGCGGTCGGCGACCACGTGGTGGCATGCACGTCGATGTTCTGCGGCTCGTGTCAGCAGTGCCTGCTCGGGCGCAGCCACTTGTGCGTCAACCGCCTCTACTGCATGCGGCCGAAGGACGCCCCGCCCCGACTTTCGCTCGACGGGAAGCCGCTGAAGCAGTTCGCCGACCTGGCCGGCTTCGCCGAGATGATGCTCGTGCACGAGCGGGCGGTGGTGAAGATCCCCGACGAGATCCCGCTCGACCGGGCCGCCCTCGTCGGTTGTGCGGTCACCACCGGGGTCGGCGCGGCGCTGAACACGGCCCAGGTCGCGCCCGGGTCGTCGGTGGCCGTTTTCGGCTGCGGTGGCGTCGGCACGTCGGTCATCCAGGGAGCGCGCCTGGCCGGGGCCCGGCAGATCATCGCCATCGACCTGCTCGAGGCCAAGCTGGAGAACGCCCGTCACTTCGGTGCGACCCATACCATCCTGTCGAGCGACGAGTCGGTGGTGCGGGAGATCAAGAAGCTGTCGAACGGCGGGGTCGATTACGCCTTCGACGCGGTCGGGGTGCCCGAGCTGGCGGCGAGCTGTCTCTACGCGCTGGCCCCCCGGGGGTTGGCGGTGATCGTCGGCGCGATCCCGCAGGGGATGACGCTCGAGCTCCAGCCGGGCCACTTCTACGTGGAGAAGCGCTTGACCGGATCGCTCATGGGGTCGAGCACGTTCCATATCGACGCCCCCCACTTCCTCGACCTCTACCTGCAGGGCAAGCTCGACCTCGACACCATGATCGACGCCCGCCTGCCCCTCACCGAGATCAACGACGCCATGGCCACGCTCGAAGCGGGCACCGTCACCCGGTCCGTGATCACCTTCGACTGATCACCTCCCTCATCGCCGCCACGTCACTCGGTTCTGCCGGTCGGGTGCGCCACGTCACTCGGTTCTGCCGGTCGGGCGCCCCGTCACTCGGTTCTGCCGGTCGGGCGCCCCGTCACTCGGTTCTGCCGGTCGGGCGCCCCGACTATGGCGCATCCCGGCCGGCAGACGGGTTCGGTTGGCGCGCTGGACCGGTAGGACGGGTTCGGTTGGCGCGCTGGACCGGTAGGACGGGTTCGGTTGGCGCGCTGGACCGGTAGGACGGGTTCGGTTGGCGCGCTGGACCGGTAGGACGGGTTCGGTTGGCGCGCTGGACCGGTAGGACGGGATCGGTTGGCGCGCTGGACCGGGAGAAAGGGTGGCCTTGCCCATGGGGTCAGCGATCGCCTGCCTGGTGTGCTGACGGCGGCGGGGCGGTTGCGGCCGTGGGGGTAACGTCGTCGTGCCGACGCGCCGGCGGCGGAGACGACGAGGCGGCAGGCAGCGCTCCGACTCGGTGGTCGGTCGGGGGGTCAGCGTCAGCCGGCGGGCCGGTGTCGAGGTGGGCGGCGACGAGTTCGAGCTTGCGCTCGATGCGCTCCAACCGATCGCTGAGCTCTTCGTGCTCGTCCTCGCTGTCGTTGGAGACGAAGTAGGCGGCGACATCGGCCGTGATCACCGAGAGGCCGCCGATGCCGGCCAACATGAGCAGGACAGCCACGAGGCGGCCGGTAGCGGTGGCCGGGAACTCGTCGCCGTAGCCCACGGTGGTGCAGGTCACGATCGCCCACCAGATCCCGTCGCCGATGTTCGTGATCGTGCTGTTCGGTTGGTCGTGCTCGGCGATGGTCACGAGCACACCGCTCACGATCACGAACCCACCAATCGTTGCGATCGTGCCCCCGAACTCGGGTCGACCGATCAGCTTGCGCAGGCTCTTGCCGCTGCGAGCCAGGGCGGTGCCGGCATGGGCGAGTTGGACGACGCGGAGCAGTCGCAGCGGTCGGAGGAAGGGGAGCAGCACGATGAGGAGATCGAGCTTGTTCTCGGAGATGGTGCGCCACCGGTCGGGGGAGAGGTAGACCAGCATCGCGTACTGCACAGCGAACGCAGCCCACAGGAAAGCCCCCAACACCTCCAGCGTGTACAGCGACTCGGGGCTGAGGTCCTCCAGGAACGGCATCAACACGACGGGAACCATCAGCATCGACAACACGAGCATCGGGAGCTCGGCCTGGTTGGCGAACCGGTCGTAGCGATGCTGCTTCGCGTCGATGTCGCTCATTGCTGAGCCGGCCTGAGCGTGGTCCCGTTCGGGACCGGGTTGGTGATCGGCGGACGGGTTCTCGCCGGTCATCGGGCTCCTCCGTTCGCTGTCGGTCCCGAGACACCCGTCGGCCGCCACCCCAGTTCTGCTTAGGAGATGGCAGGGGCGCGATCGACGGTCCGGCCACCGCTCCTCGGCGTTTGGCGCTCGTCTCGTCGACGGGCCGAGAATGTGGACGATGCCCAGGCCCGTTCGGCCGGCAGGCGAGGAGGACGATGATGACGACGGCGATCACAGTGGACCCGGCGACCGGGTTGAAGGTGTTCGATACCCGGGCCGAGAGCCGGATGGACGGGGTGGAGGGCCGGGGGTACGCGGTCGTCGACGAGGCGCTGACCCAGATGGCGCAGGCGCCGGCCGGTGCGGTGTTCAACGCCGAGGAGCAGGCCCGCTACCGGGCATTCAAGGACGCTCGGCGGGGCGCCGCCGACTACATGACCATGGAGGGTGACGACTACAGCCGCTATCTGGCCGACGTGTACTCGGCCGAACCGGTGCCCCGAGAGGCGCTCACCGACGAGTGCGAGATCCTGGTGGTCGGCGCCGGGTTCGCCGGGCTGCTGCTGTGGCACAAGCTCCGTGACGCCGGGTTCCAGGACGTCCGGTTCTGCGAGAAGGGGGGCGACGTCGGCGGCACGTGGTACTGGAACCGGTATCCCGGGATCGCGTGCGATGTCGAGTCCTACAGCTACCTGCCGCTGCTGGAGGAGATGGAGTACTTCCCGACGATGAAGTTCGCCTCTGGCTTCGAGATCTTCGAGTACTGCCAGGCGATGGCCACCAAGTTCGGCTTCTACGACAAGTGCCTGTTCCACACCTCGGTCGAGTCGGCGGCGTGGGACGACGACACCCAGCGGTGGACGGTGCGAACCGACCGGGGCGATGCCATGAAGGCCCGGTTCGTGGTGCTCGCCAACGGCATCCTGACCACCCCGAAGCTTGCCCGCATCGACGGGATGGACACCTTCGAGGGGGAGTCGTTCCACACCTCGCGGTGGAACTACGACGTGGACCTCGCCGGCAAGCGGGTGGGCATCATCGGCACTGGCGCCACCGCGGTCCAGGTGATCCCGGAGCTGGCCAAGGTGGTCGGTGAGCTGTACGTGTTTCAGCGCACCCCGTCCACGATCGACGTGCGGGCCCAGCGGGCGACCACCCCCGACGAGGTCGCCACCTGGCAGAACGAGCCGGGATGGGCCACGGCCCGACGGCAACGATTCGCCGCGATCTCGTCGGTGCGGGACGCGGTCAAGGCTCCCGACGAGTACATGGCGGGCCTGGTCGACGAGTACCGAACCAGGAAGCGGCCGAAGAAGCGGCTGTCGATGGAGGAGTGGACCCAGGTCCTCCTCGACGAGAACTTCGCCGCCATGGAGGAGATCCGGGCCAGAGTCGACGCCGTCGTCGAGGATCGCGACACGGCCGAAGCGCTCAAGCCGTACTACCCCTACGCCTGCAAGCGGCCGACCTTCCACGACGAGTACCTCCCCACGTTCAATCTCCCCCACGTGCACCTGGTCGACACTGCCCCGATCGGGGTGAAGGAGATCAACGAGCGGGGCGTGGTTCACGCCGGCACCGAGTACCCGCTCGACGTGCTGATCTACGCCACCGGGTTCCAGTGGATGGCGCCCGCCAGCTTCGACATGGTCCGGGGCGCCGACGGTCGCACCCTGAACGAGAAGTGGCAGGCCGAGGGGACCAAGACGTTCCTCGGGTTGCACAGCAACGGGTTCCCGAACCTGCTGATCGTGTCGGGACCGCAGGGCGGGGGCGGCAGCTTCAACTTCACCGACGTGATCACCACCCACTCCGACTACGTCACCTGGCTGCTCACCACCATGCGGGACGAGGGCCACGAGGTGGTCGACGTGACCGAGGAGGCGGAGGACGCCTACGCCCGGCACTGCGCCGAGGCCGACATCGCCTCGGCCCCGCTGCGCGACTGCATCTCCTACTACAACGGCCACGGCGAGGCCCCGCCCGGCAGCCTCGCCTACTACGGCGGCCGCCAGTGGAACACCCTGTGCCAGGAGGCCCAGGCGTCACGCGACCCCTACGTCTTCGACGGCGGGTAGTCGGCGCCAACCTCGGGCGCAGGAGCGGTGCCGACGTGGCCGGCACGGCGGTCGCGCGGTCGTGCAGAATTTGTGGAGTTTGCAGCGGTATGCGCTGCAAACTCCACAAATTTCGGGGGCCCGGGCCGGCGGGGCCGTCCACGGCAAGTGCGTACCATGACCCGATGGATCACGGTGCGGCCGCGGAGGAACTGCTCGACTGGCGACGGAGCGGGAGGGTCGAAGCCGATCTGCCACCGTCGCTCCGACCGGGCGACCTCCACGCCGCCTACGCCATCCAATCCCTCCTCGTCGACCGTCTGCTTCCCGACGGCGAAGAGGCGATCGGCTACAAGTGCGCCTGCACCAGCGAGATCGCCCAGCAGGCGCTCGCCATCGACCGGCCGGTATTCGGGCGGTTGCTGTCGCACACCACGTCGGAGTCGGGGGCGGAGCTTCCGGCCGATCGTTTCACCCACCGGGTGATCGAGGCCGAGTTCGGCATCCAGGTCGCAAGCGACGTCGAGCCGCAGCCCGGCGGCCACACCGCCGCGTCGATCGCCGAGCACGTCGGGGCGGTGATCCCGGCGATCGAGATCGTCGACTACCGCTTCGTCGACTGGTCGGTCGGGGCGTTGCCGGTGGCGGCTGACAATGCCATCCACGGCTGGTGGATCGCTGGCGAGCCCGTCACCGACTGGCAAGCCGGTGATCTCGGCACCACCGAGGTGACCGTGCGGTCGAACGGTGAGGTCATCACCACCGGCACGGGCGCCAACGTGCTGGGTCACCCGCTCAACGTGCTGGCCTGGCTGGCCGACGAGCTGCCCCGCTTCGGCCGCCAACTCCGCTCCGGCGATCTCGTGACCACTGGCGTCGTCACCGACGTGTTCGAAGCCGCCGTCGGCGACACGATCATCGCTGAGTTCGCCGGCCTCGGCTCGGTCGAGGTCACCTTCAGCTGAAATTGCATCCAGACTGCTGTCGGCCCTCAGCCGCGACCTTGACCTCTGCGCAGGTCTGTATGCCTTGCTTGATCGACGGCAGGCTCACGACTCTACGGATTCGGTAGTTCGTGTTCCTCGACGAGCAGTGGCCAATGGTGCCCTCTGCGTAGAACAACGGAACGGAAATGGCGGAAATCCCAGGTGAGGATCGCCGCATTGCGACGTTCGGCCATCGCCATGACCGTCAGGTCGGTCAGGTCCGCGCCGGAGTCCTGGCAGCGGGCCGCGAGCTCGAGGGCCAAACGGAGTTCGGGATCAGCCGGCGCGTCGAACTGGTGGACCCCATCGAGAAGTGATGAAACGAAGACGATCGAAGCGGTCGGGTGACCACGGCTGCGGAGCAGCAGATCGACCTCGGTGATGATTGGCCACGGCACAAGAACCTGACGCCCCGCCCGTGCCAACAGCTGAACGGCAAACCGGTGGCGCTCCCCTTCGTTCCGATTGAGCGCAGACACCAGCGGACCGGTGTCGCAGACGATCAGCTGGCGAGGCGTGACAACACCTCGTCAACCCGTAGTGACAGATCATCGTCGTCGTCGACAATGCCTGCGTAGGGCAGCTCTTGGAGTTCGGCACCGGCGAGTTCCGCCATCAATGCAGAGAACGTGACGCCTCGTCGAGTCGCTTCTTCGTCGAGGCGTTTTGCCAGGCCGGGCGGGAGCGAGATGGTTCGTCGAACTGAGGCCATGACTTGAGTATGAACCAAAGAGTATGAGAATCCAACTCGGTTCGGTCGAGATCGCTCTCACCTGTTGGGAAGCCCGGACATCCATGGCGCTGTTTCGTTCGATCGGTCGGCGTCCTGCGCGATACTGGCGATCGTGCAGCTCTCGCTCCTTGGCTCGACGGAGCTGACCGCCTCGGGGGGACAGCGGATCGAGGTCGGTTCGCGCCGTCAACGGCAGGTCCTGGCTGTTCTCGGTCTGCACCGGGGACAGGTGGTCGACGTCGACCGCCTCGTCGATCTCGTCTGGGGTGACGACGCCCCGGCCAGGCGGGCCGCGGCGGTGCAGACCGTTGTGTCGCGGCTTCGTCGGCTCCTCACCGATCCGCTGGTGATCGAAACCAAGCCCGATGGCTACCTGTTCGAATGCCCGGAGACGAACCTCGACCTGACCAGTTTCCAGCGCCTCGTCGACCGTCTCCGGACCGAACCGGTCGATGGCCGACCCGACCTGGCCGAAGACGCGCTGTCGCTCTGGCGAGGCGAGCCGGTGGCCGACCTCGACCATCCCGACCTCGAAGCGGAGCGGCAGCGCCTACTCGAACTGCGTATCGAGGTGACCGAAACCCGGGCTGAGGCGTTGGTTCACGTGGGCCGGCATCGGGAGGCGTTGGAGGTTGCGGAGCAGCTGGTTCGCGATCACCCGTACCGGGAACGACCGGTGGCCACGTTGATGCGGTCGCTGTACGCCACCGGTCGGCAGGCCGATGCGCTGGCGACGTTCGCCGATCTCCGGACGCGGTTGCTGAACGATCTCGGCGTCGACCCGTCGGGCGACCTCCGTGATCTGGAGATGGCGATCCTCCGCCAGGATCTGGCAGCGGATCCTCCGGCGTTTCACCGCGGCAACGGTTCCGATGTAGCCGACGCCGCCGAACGGCACGACTGGGTCGACGTCACCGACCGAGTCGACCGCGATGACTGGGTCGACGTCACGCCAGCCGAACGCAATGAACGGCTGGACAACGCCGAACGGGCTGGCGATGTCGATCGGGCCGGCCGGTCGGAGCGTGCCGGCCAAGGCGATCGCGCCGACCGTGCAGCAGACGTGGCTGACCGTGGCGGACAGAGCCTCGACTCGACCAGCAGAGCCGGTGGCAGCAAGCCGCCGCTCGGTCAGACGATCCGCATGTGCACCACGCCGGATGGCACGGGTCTCGCCTACGCCGTCTCCGGCCACGGGCCGTGGCTGGTCAAGGCGGCCAACTGGATGACCCATCTCGACTACGACTGGGAGTCGCCGATCTGGCGGCACTGGAACGAGGGTCTGAGCCGCAGTAACACCTTGCTTCGCTACGACGAGCGGGGCTGTGGGCTGTCCGACCACGAGGTCGACCGGTTCACGTTCGAGGCGTGGGTCGACGATCTCGCTTCGGTCGTCGACGCCGCCGGTCTCGACCGGTTTCCCCTCCTCGGCATCTCGCAGGGCGGGGCGGTGGCGATCGCCTATGCGGTCCGTCACCCGGAGCGGGTCAGCAAGCTGGTGCTGTTCGGCGCCTACCCCCAGGGTCGTGGGGTGCGGGCGGCGACCCCGGAGCAGCAGCGGGAAGCCGACCTCCACATCGAGCTCGCCCGGATCGGGTGGGGAACCAACGAGCCGACGTTCCGGCAGGTGTTCACCTCCCAGTTCATGCCGGAGGGCACCCAGGAGCAGTGGGAGACCTTCAACGAGCTGCAGCGGCGGACGTGCTCGGCGGAGAACGCCGTCCGGTTCATGGAGGTGTTCGCTGCGATCGACGTCGTCGACCTCGCCCGGCAGGTGCAGTGCCCTGCGTTGATCATGCACTCCCGCAACGAGCTGCGGGTCCCGTTCGAAACGGCGAGGCACCTGGCGTCGTTGATCCCCGACGGTCAGCTCGTGCCACTCGAGAGCAGCAACCACATCCTGCTCAGCACCGAGCCAGCGTGGCAGCACTTCCTCGCCGAGCTCGACCGCTTCCTCACCGCCGACGACCAGTAGCGGTAGCGGCCGACCACTCCCGGTCCGTCGCGTTCCTCGTCGGGTCGGCCGTCGTGGGTTCGCCTCTGGCAGCGGGGCCGCGCCGTGCCAAAGCGGTGGGTTCGCTCGCTCTGGCAGCGATCTGCACCGGGGTCGCGCGCAGGATCTGCCAGGGCCTGAGGCGTGGTTGCTCTGGCAGCGTTTTGCACCGGCGTCGCCCGCAGGATCTGCCAGGGCCGGGGGCGTGGTTGCTTTGGCAGCGTTTTGCACCGGCGTCGCGCGCAGGATCTGCCAGGGCCAGCGTGGGCCCCGCCTTTGGCAGCGTTTCTGCTCGGGTGGTGTGCGTGGAATCTGCCAGCGCCGGGATCGAAGGCTCCGGTCGGGTGTCAGGCGGGCGACGGCGGGGGAGGTGACGATCGCCACTCGAGGGTGTCGACCAGGGCGATCAGCCGGTCGGGGAGCGCGGGGTGGCGATCGGCGGCGTCGTGGCGCACGGCGTGGAGCATCGATGCTGCCCGGCCGCGCTCGTCGGCTTCCAAGTAGGTGATGAGTACGGCGGCGCGATCGTCAAGGGGGAACTGATGATGGTCGTAGTCGACGAGCAACGTTCTCAGATCGGGGGCGACGTCGGTTTCGAACCACTCGACTGCCATACGAGAAACGTACCGACGGCTCCTTTCAGGCCGCTGTCGGGGCTTCGTTGGTGGTGACACCGACCTGAAAGCGAGGCGAAGGCGACGCGACAGCGACCGGACCGCGGGGTGAAAGCGCTTGCCGTCATCGTCGTCGTCATGTCCGAACGCCCCACACCGCCGTCGATGGCCGACCCGACAATCGTCCACAGCCACGTCACCGGCGCCGCCGATCCCACCATCGTGCACGCTCACGTCGCCGGTTCCGACGACCCGACGGTCGTGCACGCCAATGTCGCCGGCGCCGACGACCCGACGGTCATGCACTCGCACGTTGCCGGCTCGTACGACCCGACCATCGCCCACAGCCACGCCGGCGCCGGTACTGCAAGCGCAGCGGCCGTTCCCACAACCGCCGGCCCGTCGATGGCCCCGGTACTCGCCGCCGCGGCGATCGGTGGTGCGGTGTCGCTGTCGCTCGGGGTCTACGGCCGCATCCACGGGCCCACCGGGGAGACGATCTTCGCCTTCGGGTTCCCAACGCTGCTGTCGATGAAAGCCTGGTTCACCACCGTCGCCGCGGCCCTCGGGATCTTTCAGGCGCTGTCGGCGGCGTGGATGTGGGGTCGGCTGCCCGGCCTCGGCGTCGCCCCGTCCCGAGTGGCCACCTGGCACCGGTGGACCGGCACGCTCGCCTTCTTCTTCACCCTCCCGGTCGCCTACCACTGTCTCTGGTCGCTCGGCTTCCAAGACACCAACCTTCGGGTTCTCGCCCACTCGATCCTCGGCTGCGCCTTCTACGGAGCATTGACGGCCAAGCTGCTGCTCCTGCGCTCGAGGCGCCTTCCCGGATGGACCCTGCCAGTCGCCGGTGGGCTGCTCGTTGCGGTCCTCACCGCCATCTGGTTCACGTCGTCGCTGTGGTTCTTCACCACCGTCGGCTTCCCCGGCATCTGACCCACCCCAGCG
The DNA here is from genome assembly GCA_965216205.1 of Acidimicrobiales bacterium. Classification (GTDB taxonomy): domain Bacteria; phylum Actinomycetota; class Acidimicrobiia; order Acidimicrobiales; family SZUA-35; genus CADEDH01. Next base: position 5,788,918 of record OZ244139.1, read on the forward strand.
CTCCACACCAGCTCCCCGCCTCGACGCCGCCGCAGCGGTGGCTCCGTCGAGCCCCACGACTCGCAATCCACAACCCGTCACCCAATCCAGCACCCCGAGAAGGACACGACATGACCCGCCTCTTCACCCCAACCCTCGCCCTGATCATCGCCGGCGGACTCGCCGGTGGCATCGCACTCGCCCGCCCGGCGAGCTCGGGCGATGGCGCCGACCAGGCAGCCGCAGCGACGGTACCGGCCGACGAGGCGTCGGCCGGTACCGATGGCGCCACCAGCGCCGACGACCCCGGCTACCGCACCGGCACCCGAACCGGCAATCGTGGCGGCACACCCCCGGCCGCTGACGACAGCGGCTCCGGATCGCCCGCCCCGCCCGCTGACGGCAGCGAGAGCGAGGGCGCCGATGGCGGCAACGTCGCCGGCGTCACCGTCTCCATCGAAGACTTCACCTTCGCCGGACCCCAGAGCGTGGCCCCCGGTGCGCCGATCGAGGTCACCAACCTCGACGCCGCCGCCCACACGCTCACCTTCCGGTCGGGCGAGGTCGACACCGGAAGCCTCAGCAACGGGGCGACCGCCACCGTCGAAGCCCCGACCACCCCCGGCACCTACGACTTCTTCTGCTCGATCCACCCCTCGATGGAGGGCCAGATCACCGTCGCCAGCTGACGAGGCCCGCCCCAGGCGGCCCGAGACAGCAGGTGAATCGTCGAGCCCGGCGCGGCCAGACGAAACCCAACAAACCAACACCAACCCACCACACATGGAGGACGCATCATCATGCGTAGCAAGATCCTGGCCGCCACCATCGGCCTCGCACTAACCCTCGCCGCTTGCGGCGAGTCCAGCAACGACACGGAGTCGGCAGCAGCCGAATCACCCGTCGTCGAATCACAATCGGCCGCCGACGGCACAACCCCCGTCGACGTCCTCGCCGGCGACTCGAGCCTCGGCCCGATCCTGACCGGTCCCGACGGCCGCACCCTGTACGGCTTCACCAACGACGTCGACGCCATCAGCACCTGCTACGGCACCTGTGCCGACGCCTGGCCGCCGGTGATCGTATCCGACGACTGGACCGCCGGTCCCGGCCTCGACTTCGGCATCTTCGCCACCACCGTGCGTGAAGACGGGCAGACGCAGCTGGTTGCCGGCCAGTGGCCGCTGTACTACTTCGCTGGTGACGCCGCTCCCGGTGATCTGACGGGTCAAGGGTCGGGCAACGTCTGGTTCGCCGTGGACACCGACGGCGGACTGATCAAGGACGACGCCGGAGACTCCGAGACCAGCGACGACACCGAGGCGGCTGCTGCCGCCGACGGCGCCGACGCTCAGTCCTCGGACTCCGACTCCGGCGAGGGCTCGAGCGCAGCCGCCGATGGCTCGGCGATCGTGTCCCCGGGCTCCACCGATCTCGGCGAAGTCCTGATCGACGAGGCCGGTCTGACCCTCTACGGGTTCCTCAACGACCGTGAGGCTGGCGGCCCGTCGTGCAACGACGCCTGCGCCGACGCCTGGCCGCCGGTGCTCCTCGTCGACGGTGAGCTCCCCGACGGGCTCGACCCCGAGGTCTTCTCGGTCGTGACCCGTGACGACGGCGACTTCCAGCTCGCCGCCGGCATCTGGCCGCTGTACCGGTTCGCCGGCGACGCCGCCCCCGGCGATGTCAACGGCCAGGGCTCGGGCGACGTCTGGTTCGCCGTCGACAGCGAAGGCAAGCTCGTCGGCGCCCCGGGTGCAGCAGCCGCCGACTCGGGCGACTCGAGCGACGACGCAGACGACTCCGACTCCGAGGACGACGGCTACTGATCACTCACTGAACACCCAAATCCAACGGGGTCCCCCTTCCCCGTTTCCACGGATCCCGGCCGGCTCCCCTCGGCCGGGATCCGGCGCGTTGCAGCGCAAGTGAGTTCAGGTCTCCGTCGTGCCCTTCGCGGGAGGTCAGCTTTCGACCGCCTGGATCTCGGCGACGACGACTGGTCGTGCTGAGCTGATGACGATGTCGGGCAGCGGGCCGCCGCAGACTGGGATCGAGCAGGTGTAGCTGGCTTCCCAGGTGACATCGAGTGCGATCTCTTGGTCGATGATCGCCGTCGAGCGGGTGAACACGATCGAACAGTCTGATGGTTGGGCGTCGTCGCCGCCGATGCCGAACACATACGGTTCCATCTGGTCGCCGGTGCAGACCGCTGAGTCGTCACCGCCCGACCATTCAGCGAGTGCTGGGACTGCGGTTGCGGTCACGGAGAACCCGGGGACCGATGCCACCGCGGAGACCGGGGTCGCCCACGCGGCCTCGTCGACCCACAGGAAGGTGGTCATCTGGGTCACCAGTGGAATGTCGTCGTCGCCAGGTGGGGAGCTGATCGGGTTGAACGCCACGACGGGGGTGCGCGAGTAGGCGTCGGAGATCAGCGCATCGATCACGGGGGTCGGCGGGGCTTCCCCGACGGTGTAGAAGGTGTAGGCGTCGAACCCGAGCGGTCCCTGGCCGACGCGGTCGGGGCAAAAGATCACATGCGTCTCCTCGGGGAAGACCGAGTTGTCGACATTGATCGACGCGATATCGCTCCGACCCGTCACGTAGGGAACGTTGGCTTCGGCCCGGTCGAAGATGCAGCCATCGAAATACGACGAACCGGTCGAAATCGGCGTCGTTCCAGGGCCACCAGGCGTCGTCTCGGTCACCCCGACCCAGAGATCACTGCCGTCCACACCCGCACCACCTCGACCCTCCTGATAACTCTCGCTGCCATCGGAGGGCGGTGCCGTCGTCGTGGGCGGCGTGGTGGTGGGAGGCGGTGGTGTTGGCTCTGCGAGGGCAGGCGAACCCAACGCTCCAAGAGCCGCCACGAACAGCGCGGTCCCGACGACGGCACGCTTCAGCATGGCTTACTCCCCTTCGAACTCGCACTGGCGCGGGTCCGCGGAGATTCGTGACGGGACCCACTCGATGATCTTCCATTCACCGTCGAGGCGCTGGACGTAGAAGTCACTGATCCAGAAGTCCTCCGGATCGTCGGAGCCAAGTACTTCACCAGTCTCCGCATCGACCGTCTCGTAGTCAGCGTTTGCGCACGCCTCGACCACAGCCTGACCCTTGTCGAGGTCAAGGTCGATCTCCCGAACCTCGACCCGGCTACCACCGCGACTCCGTAGGATCTCTCCCGCTTCCTCGGCCTCGGCGAGCTGCTCAATGCTTCGCTGCCGGAGGAGCCCAGCGGTCTGCTCCAACGCCAAGCCCTCTTCGCCCAGGGACGTGTCGAACGGCGACATAAACCATTCCTCGACCACCCTCGTCACCTCGGCCTCCGCAGCCCCCAACTCCGACAACGACGTCGTTGTCACCGCCTCGGTAGTCGACGACGACGGTGCCGTCGACGCGGTGGTCGCGATGGTGGAACTCGTATCGACGGTGCCCTCGTCGAGCACCAGTTCGTCGCTTCCCCCCGAACACGCAGCCGCGAGCAGACCCGCTGCGACAACGGCCCCCACCCGGATTCCCCGCACCCGCATCACGCCGATGCTACCGCCTCGAGAGAGTCCGCCGGATCGGGGCGGCGGCCTGGCCTGAGCATACATCGGGCATACGTGTATGCTTGACGTATGTCAGAGGTGATACCGGGCAAGCCGAAGCGCAAGTCGATGTTCCTCGGGGCCGACGCGCTACGCAATCTTGCCAAGACCGCCGCACGGCGACGGACCGAACGTGAAGCGATGGAGGAGGCACTGGAGCTCCTCGCTGCACGGGACGCTCAGCGAGATGCAATGGCGGAATTCGTCGAGTGGGCGACCGCTGAGTGGGGGCCACCGTCCGAGGCTGAACGAGCCAAGGCCGACGAGATCTGGGCAGCACGTTGATTTTCGATGCCGGCGTGTTCATCGCCCTCGACAATCCCGCACTGCGCGGGGTTGTGCTCGCTCTCGTGGAGCGGATGCAGGCCGAGGGCGTGGAGCCGTCGACGACTGACGCCGTCCTCGCGCAGGCATGGCGCGATCCAGCGAAGCAGGTGCCGATGGCCATGTTGCTCAAGGCCACCACGGTGTACCCGTTCGGCGATCCCAGGGTCATCGGGCGTCGCTGCGCCACATCTGGCACAAGCGATGTGGTCGACGCGAGCCTCGCCGTCCTGGCCGAGCAACTCGACATGACCATTCTGACCACCGATCCAGACGACATGGCCCGCCTCGGCGTCACGGTTCACGAGTTGTAGAAGGTGTTCAGGTCGAGTTGAGGACCGGGCCCAGGAATCGGCTGGGGTCGCCATGCCAGCCGACCCAGAGGTCGTCGCGGGCCCGGGTGGCGGCAACGTAGAGGAGGCATGCTTCTCGCTGAATGTCAGCGGCTCGTTGGACCGGGTCGTCGTCGGCGAGGGCCATCGGTTCGGGGAACCACTCGTCGGTGAGATCCACGATCGCCACCCGCTTGAACTCCAGGCCCTTCATGCGGTGCATCGTGCCGACCCGCACCCCGACCGCCCGGGGCATGTCGGTGGGGAGAACGCAGTGCTCCTGGCCCACCTTCTCCAGGGCCTGGACTACACGATCGACCGACCGTGATCGCGACCGCACCGCGATCCCGATCTCCTCCTGCTCCACCCCCTCGTTCACCCACCGTTTCACCTGCTCGGCCATGGCGGTGAACTGGTCGGCTCGCCGATCGTGACCCGACATCGTCGGTGTGGGGCCGTGCCGGTAGCTGTGATAGCCGGCGAAGTCGTGCCGGTCGGAGCCGCCGTCGAGGTCGTCGAAGTCGCCGTCACCCAGCACCGCCAAGCTCCAGCCGAGTATCTCGTAGGTGGTGCGGTAGTTGATCTTCAGTTTCTGCGATCGTCCTCGGATCTCGATGCCCACCTTCGACATCGACGATCGCCGGTCGTAGATCCGCTGGTGGCTGTCGCCCACGATGAACAGGTCGTCAGGGCCGTGGTCCACGATTGCCCGCAGCAATCGCCATTGGGCCTCGTGGAGATCCTGGGCCTCGTCGACCACGACGTGACGGAACGGCTTCACCGACCGTCGAGCGAGGTAGCCCGCGGCGGCATCGGCGAGTTGGAGGTGGGTTCTCGCCTCTCGATCGGCCAGCAGCTTGGTGAGCTCCTCCACCGCCTTCCACACCGCCGCCCGACTGCGTCGGTCGAGAGCGACGCCACGCCCAGCCCGGCTGGCCCGCAGGTAGTCGGTGCGGTTGTCGATCCCCTGCGCCAGCACCACCTGCTCCCACTCGGCGTTGAGGAAGCCGGGGGAGAAGTCGAGCCCACGATCGTCAACCACTTGCTGCCACAGCGCTGACAACTGCTCGTCGTTGACCACATCGGGCCGTTGACCCTCGGCGTCTTGCACGATGCGATAGGCGATCCGGTCCACGTTGGCCACGTCGATGTGGTCGAGCAGCTCCCCGCCGCCGAGCGCCCGCAGGTCCTGCTCGATCGCTTGGGCCAGGTTCCGGGTGAACGTGGTGAACAGCACCGGTTTGCCGGTCTCGCCCGCCCGGTCGGCCGGAAGCGCCTCGACCAACCGACGAGCCCGATGGATCGCAACCACCGTCTTGCCGGTGCCTGCTCCTCCGGTGACCCGGGCCGGGCCGGAGAACTCCCGTTCCACCAGCGACCGTTGCGACGGGTGCAGGAAGAGCTTCCAGTGAGCCAGCGGCTGGCTCAAGACCTCGTTCAACTCTTCCTGCCCGTCGAGGATGTGGAACGTCGCCTGCGACGCCGGGGCGGTGAGGGCGGCGGCGATGTCGTCGGTGTCGATCGTTTCCTGGTGTTGTTGCCCGACGATGGCGGCGTAGATCGTTTCCACGTCCTCGTCGCCGGCGAGGCGCATCACGGCGTCGGCCTGGGTCGGGGGGATGACTTCGCACAAGCCGAGGACCTGCAGGTCGTCGGTGAGGGCCCGGAGCGCAGGCACGAGATCCTCGTTGACGCCGAGCTGGGTGAAGTCTTTGTCTTTCCGGTGGGCGAACAGCGGTTTGTCGCCGGGCGCTTTGGGGGTTGTGCTGATCTGGGCCTGCACCGCTTCGACGTCGTGCACTTCGAGGGCGCCGGTGGCGGCGTTGACCTTGAAGCTGTTGTTGGCCATCCACCGGTCGGTCTCGTCGTGGGTGCCGATCGACACGAGGATGAACAGTTCGTCGTTGCCGGCGTCGAGCACGATGCCGCGGTGGTTGCGGTCGAGTCGAATGGTGCGGGCCCGCGGGTCGGCGGAGTTCTTGTGCGACTCCAAGTGCAGGCCATTGTGGGCCCGCAATTGCTGGGCGGTGAGCCGGGCGAAGGTGTCGGCGTGCTCCGCCACCTTGCTCCGCAGTCGAGGTTCGAGCCTGGCGAAGCCCTCCAGGAACGTCTTCGACACGGCGAGGGTCGCCATCAGCTTCGCTCCTTCAGCACGGCCACCAGCTCGTCACTGCTCCACCCACCGGCCGGTCGGGCGTCCCAACCGTCGGTGGTGAACCCTTCCTCGTCGCTGCCGAGCACGGCCACCCGCTGCTCGCGCCAGGCCGCTTCCAGTGGCGAGCCGTTGTGCTCGGGTCCCGACTCGAAGTCGGGCACACCCCGGCGCAGCGCCTGGCGAACCAGTTCGGCCACAGCGTCGTCGAGCACGAGATCGAGCTCCTCCTCCATCGCGTCGGTGATCGCCATCTCACCCTCGTCTGCCACCCGCTCGTCCGAGGCACCGGCGGCGGCCGTCGCAGAAGACACCAGCGGAAGGTCTTCGATCGGGAACGAGTCGACCTCGGAGGTGGCGGCGATCACGATCTCGGTGGTCGGGCTGGCGGCGAGCTGCAGGATGTTGGACCACCGCAGCCACTCGCTCCACCGTCGGCGGTGGGCATTCTGGTCGACGGGAAGCGCACGCGCTGTGAGGTCGTCGTCGAGCGCTGCCACGACGGTCCACCGCTCCTGGTCGGCTTCGCCGGGACGGGTGTCGAGCAGGAGGGTGACGGGGAGCAGCTCGCTGGTCACGTGGACGAAGCGCCTCGTGGTCGGGTCGGTCCCCGCCGCGCCCGAAGCGGCGCCCGCCGACGGATCCGCGGTACCGGCCAGCCCAGCGCGCACCGCAGCGGCGATGTCCGGGGCATCGACGGCGTCGTTGGTGGCGGCGCTGCCGGCGAGGCCACCGATGGCGGAAAGGGCCAACCGGCGCCACTGCGGTGTGCCATGGTCATCGTCGGGTCGGGCGAGCAGCTCGATGAGCAGCTCCATCGGATTGCGGTTGACCTCGTCGACGTCGTGGGCGCCGCTCGCCTGCGCCTGGATCTGTTGGGCGATGGTGCGGGCCCGTCCCTTCAGCAGCGTTCGATGAGGCGGCGAGGTGGGCGGATCGGCCAGCGCTGCCTTGTGGAACGCTTCCACGTCGTCCCACGTGAGGTTCCACACCAAGTGGCCCTCGGCCCGGAGGCCGCGGCGCTTGGCCGCGTCGGCCGCGATGTTGTTGTTGACCGCCGACGCGTGGAACTGGTGACCGTCGAGGTATACGAGGATCTCCGGTCCCCGCTCGTCCATCCGCCGGATCCGGTAGTCGGGGGTGGTACTGGGGCTGGTGGTCATGCCCGGCTGCTCGTCGATCCGGTAGCGGGTGCGAACACCGTCTCGTTCGAGGCGAAGCTCGAACGCCTCGAAACGGTCCGACCCGGGCACGGTCTGGAAGCTGATGTCGGGGTTGGGGTGCACCTCGGCCCAGTCGCGAAGCGCAACCCGGAACCGGCGCTCCAGCTCGCTCTCCTGCACCTTCCCCACATCGATCTCACCCACCGTCGGCACGGCGTGCGAGCTCCACGCATCGAGGAGGTCGTCGACGATCTGGAGGGCAAGGTCTCGACGGACCAGGTCGTACTCGGTTCGATCGACCACACCGAGCAGGCACCGGTGGCAGGCCGAGCGACCCTCGGCGGTGCAGGGGCACCGAGCGATCGTCGACCTCGCCTGCTCCAAAATTGACCGCATCCGGTCCGGGTCGCTCATGCGGGCCAGGTAGCCGGTGCCGCCGGGGACCCGGTCGAACAGCACCAGGAACCGGCGCCGGCCCTCGCCGCCACGATTGGGCGTGTCGGCCACGGCCACTTCGAGGTGGTCGGGGTCGCCGCCGAAGTCGGACCGGAGGCCGAGCAGCAGCGCACCTTTGAACGACGCCAAGCGCTCGTCGATCTCGAACATCGACACCGGCGCCACGATCCGGATCGACTCAGTGGTGAGCTGGTGGAGCAGGATGATCGGGTCCCACCGCTCCTTTTCCCGCCCGCTGCGGACCTTGCACCAGCCCTGATGGAGCCGGTCGGTGTCGGTCGAATTCGGCCGCTCCCGAGCTTCTCGCACTGCCCCGCAGTGGGCGCACACGGTGAACCGGGAGACGTGATGGTCGCGGCCAGCGATCGGAACCGACTCCCCCGACCGTTCGCTCAACCCGAGGTTGATGGTGCGGATGTGGGTCCGGCCGGCGAACTCGGCGCCGAAGGCTCGCTCGTCGAGGCTCCACGCGTCACCGATGGAGTCCGGCTCCACGTCCACGGTGGTGATCACGTCATACCGTGCCCGGCGGCGGTCGTCGCTGTCGTCGAAGACCCGGGCGGCCTCTTCGGAACCCGACGCCAGCGCGGTCCGGAGCCGGAGCATCAGGTGACGGGCGCCAGTGTCGGCGATTCCGGTGCCGGCGCATCGGGTGCACACCGTCGGCGGGTCGCCGGCTTGTTCGATCTCGGCATACCCACAGTCGGGGCAGAGCCGCCAGGTTTCGTATAGCGGCTCCTGGGCCGAGCCGATCTCCAACGCGTCCACGATGTGACGGTGCCCGCCGGCGTAGAACGAGTTGCCGGGGGCGAACTCGCGGATGGCGAGCCGACCCGACCGGCGGTACTCGAACAGGTCGGTCTGGTAATCGCCGTCGTCACCACGGCTCCACATGCTGGCGGCGAGCGTGATGGCGTCGTCGACCAAGGTGTAGTTGGGCAGCAGGCCGAGCCGTTCCAGGGCTGACAGCGTGTACTCGGTGCGGTGGTCGTTGAGCAGACGACGGACCGCCGAGCGCTGGCCTCGCAGGCTGGCCAGTTCGGCCTCGTGATCGGCGGCCCCGTTGCCGCCCGGTTCCTCCAGACGGTCGATGCTGCCGGTGAGTCGCTGCACCCTGTTGCTCAGCTCGGCCCGCTGGTCGTTCCACGTGTCGACCGCACCGGTGACCGCAGCCACGATCCCGTCGCTGGCGAAGCGGCGGAGGGCCTCGATGGTGCCGGGCGCCAGGTGGCGGCCGAACAGGGCGAGGAACGCGTCGATGTGAGCGGAGTCGGCGGTCGACGAGTTCACGATGGTGGCGAGGAAGCCACCGTCGGCCAGCCCGGCGTTCATGAGGGCGCTGATCTGGTGGGGGAGGGGCGGCGCGTCGATCGTCCTGTCGGCGGCCCGGTCGAGCAGGTAGGCGACGAATTGCCGTTGCAGGGTCTCGATGGCGTCGAGGTAGCAGTTCGGTGGGCGGACGTCACCGGCGATCATCGCCTCGGGATCCGACAGGTAATAGAGGCCGTGGGTGTCGGTCCGCACGAACGTGGTGACCAGCGAGTTGCCCGACGCCCGGCCCGCTCGCCCCACCCGCTGCACGTACGACGCAGGATTACGGGGCACCGAGGTGAGCATCACCGCCGAGAGGTCGCCGATGTCGATGCCCATCTCCAGGGTGGGGGTAGCGGTCAGCAGGTTGGGCGCGTTGGGGGCGGTGCCGTCCTTGAACGCCCGTTCCAGATCTTCCCGAGCGGCCCGGCCCAGCAGGCCGGTGTGCTCACCGGCCACCACCCGCCGGGTGGTCCCGGAGCGGTAGAGCCGGCGGTAGTAGTCGCCACCTCGCGGCTCGAACCGAGCGAACCGGCCAACGCACCGATACCGAAGGCAGGGCGTGTCGACCCACTCGTCGAGCCGTTCCGGTGGGGCGGCGTGGAGGTGTCCGCAGATCGAGCAGCGAACCTGGCTGGCGGCCGACCCCACCCCGATGTTCGCATCCTGCTCGGCGTCGTCGCTCACGTCCACGATCCGGACGGCTGACCGGTCAAGCCCGTAGATGGCGCCGGCGCTGGTGGCCGTGGTGGTGATGATGTCGGTCGACTTCGCCAGCAGGTTGAACGTGAACGCGTTCAGGTTCCGGGCGTCGGCCGGCTCGACGCCGAGCGTACGGACGCCCCAGTCGACCAACCAGGTGGGCGTGTTGCCAGGAGTAGCGGTGAGGGTGTCGAGCGAGGCGTTGGCGCTCGGGTTGGTGGCGGTGGTGAAGAAGCTCGGTCGGCCCTGGTCGGGGGTGAATGGTGGGAGGCCGTCAGGGCGACCACCCCACAGGTGCCAGTGTCGGCCGCCGTTGGTGAGGAACGGTTCGAGGAGGGGATGCACGATCCCGCCCCGCAGTCGGAGGCGTTCGAGCAGACCCCGGAGGTAGACGGCGAGGCGGTGCGGGTCGGGTCGCTGGCCCGTCAGCTGCTCGACTTCCTCGCTCAGCAAGGAGAGCACGGTGTCTCGCTCGTCGGGGTCGACGGCCACCTCGGCTGCGGCTGCTCTCGACAGCTCCAGGGTTCGACCGACTCGGGATCGGAGCCCGAACTCCAGGTCGGCTTCGAACCCGATCCGGGATCGGAGCAGCTCGACGGCACCGTCGGCCGGTTCGTCGGTCCACACGGTCCGCAGGGTGGAGTGGCGAAGCAGGTCGGGTGGGACGAGCCCGAACCGTTCCCGAGCGGAGGTGGCATCGGCCACGAGAATGTCGCCCACGGCGTCGACCGTCAGCTCGCCGTGCTCCCGAACCACGCCGGCCATCAGCGACCGGAGATTGATGCGGTGGGTCCGACTCCCGAAGAACCCGGCCCGATGCGAGGCGTCCTGCACCGAATCGGTGAACGCCAGCAACTTGCGCTCGTGACCCTCCAGGTGGGGGGACGCGAACAGGGTGTTGATCGACACCGAAGCCAGGCTGGCCACCGCCAAGCCGAGGAACCGGACGGCGTCGCGCTCACCACAGCCGGGACAGCGCTGGTCCTTGGCGTCGGTCTCGGTGGTGCTGACGAGTACCGGCACCGGGTCGGCCATCCGGCGCAGCACGTCATCGTGAGCTGCGGTGGCGGCGGCTGAGTCATCTGCTCCGGCGGCGGGTAGGTCGACGAGCACCCGCTCATCGGGGGAGTACCACCTGGCGGCAGGGTCCTCCGGGTGAGCCCGCATCATGGTGCGGATCAGGGGCGATCGGTTGAGGGCGGCGACAGCGATGGCGGCGGGGTTGACCGAGAATCCGTCGCTGCTCTCGGTGGCCAGCGCCATCCATCCCGACATCCCACATCGCCGGCAATACACGGCCGGCAGTTCGCCGCCCGGTCGTAGCGCGGGGGCATCCTCGTCGATCTCGCCGGCGGAGTCACGCCACCGGAACGCCGGTTCGGTGGTGACGGTGCGGAGCAGTCGCGACACCTCCCGGATCCACACCTGCACCTCCACGGTGAACAAGGGCATGGTGCGGCCGCCGACCTGCCGGCGAGCGACCGAAAGGAGCCGGAGGAACTGGGCCAGTGCCCGTTCCACGTCGGCGGCTTGGCCGGTCATAAGGGCACGGCCCCAGTGGGGGGCGAACGCCACGATGTCGGACACGGCATCGGGCCATGACCGTGACCGCTCGCCCACCACGTGGAGGATGGGCCGGGTCAGTGGATGCTCCAGCAACCGTTGACCGAGCGCGATCGGATCATCAACTCGAACCGATCCCTGGTCTTGTTCGTCGCTCGGACTATCTGCCCCGGGCTCGGTATCGGCGAGTCCGCAGAAGGCGTTGGCCACGTCGTCCACCTCGGTGAGGTGGGCCACGTCGGCGGCCTCGGGGATCGGGAGGCGGTAGTCGGTGGGGGCGCACGCTTCCTCGGCGGTCTGGCGGGTCTCGCCGATCACCGAGGTCTCGTCGAACTCGACACCGAACACTTTCCCGGCGAACTCCCGGAGCTCGGTGAGGGCTTCGGTTCCGGTGCCGAGGGTGGCGGAGGTGGCCACTGGTACGGCGTTGCCCAGCGGTCGGTCGGTGGTGGCCATACCGAGTGACGCGCCGAGGCGGCGCAGGAGCATGGCCACGTCGGTGCCTTGGGCGCCGTCGTAGGTGTGGAACTCGTCGAGCACGAGGTAGCGGAGCGTGTCGGGCGTGTTGGCCGACCACAGCTCCCGATCGTCGGCTCGCAGGAGGAGGAAGTCGAGCATCTTGTAGTTGGTGAGGAGAATGTCGGGGGGATCGGCCCGCAGCGCTTCCCGCTTGTCGATGATCGACTCGGCCGACATGGCGGTGTGGCGCCCGGCTTCGCCCACGTAGAGCCCGGCGGTCACCCCAGCGAGGCGGGCTTCGGTGTGGATTCGCTCGGCGATCCGGCCGGCCTGGTCGGAGGCGAGGGCGTTCATCGGGTAGAGGATGAGCGCCTTGATTCCCTCCTGGCCGGCTTGGCGCATCCGGGCGCAATGGTCGAGCACCGGGAACAGGAAGCACTCGGTCTTTCCTGACCCGGTGCCGGTGGTGACGAGCGTTGGGGACGGTGTGCCACCGCCGCTGGTCGACAGCCGCTCGAACGCGGCGGCCTGGTGGGCATACGGCGTGAACCCGTCGGGCAGCCACTCGATCGGCGGTTCCCAGCCTTCGTCGACCGACCGGAACGGTGTTGCCACCTTCAGGTAGGGGCCGCGGAAGATCCCGTCGGCTTCGTCTTCCAGGAACGTCGATAGGGCGTCCCGCACCCCGTCGTCGGCTAGGGCGAAGGTCGAGGCGAGATACTCCACGAGTGCCGAGCGGATCTCGGTGACGACGAGTGAGGGGATCATGGCGGTCTCTGACGCGATGGGCCGTCTCGACGCTACCGGCCGTTATCGACGTGCGGCCCGTCGCATGCAAACCGGGAGAGTTTCAGGGGCTGAGCAGCAACGTTCGAATCGACGGCCCGCCGACTGCTAGGGAAGCCCGCCGGGCGGTCGGTGACCCTGGGCGTCAGATCGGCGATCTGCCCCGCTGGCAGGTCTGCTACTTCGATTCGTTAGACGGTGGGTCGTCGCCTGCGACGCGCGAGCAGCGGAGCGCCTCGCGAAACTTGGCGATCTCCTCGCGGTTCGACTCGACCATGTCGTCGACGTCGGCTCGAACCTCGGGCGGGAGCTCGTCGTAGGGGATCGCAGTCAGCTTCATGATGTGATGAGCGTAGTTGAGTTGAGGAACTGTCAACACGCGGGGACGACCTAACATGCTGCTGGGCTCCACCTACTCTGTCGCCCTGTGACCACCCTCCTCGCTCGAACCGTGCTCGGCGACGTCGACCGCTGGTGGAACGAGCACCCCGACCGAACCGAGAACGTCGACAAAGCCGAGCTCTACGAACTGCTGAGGATCGCCGCTCAGGAAGTCGAAGCCGCCTGGAGCGCTCTAACCGACCAGCCGGACGGTACCAGGACCTACCACCTGCAGCCCGACGACGACCGCCTACCGGTCGTGTCGATCCAGGTGTTCGAGATCGAGTTTCAGCACCCGAACATCGCCGGCGCCGGACTCGTTGTGTGGGATGTCCGGTTCACCTTCCGTCGCTCGCAGCGCTGAGCAGCTGCCCCGTCCGCTATGCCCTTACCCGTCAACAGTCGATGAACCGCTTCGTGGTTTGGCCGGACGTCAGGTCGATTCAGTTGCGCGACGTGGGGATCGAGCTTGAGTCACGCCGTTTGTTTAGATGAGGTCCTTCACATCGATCTCGACTTGCTTCGGCTGCAGTTGTAACAGGTCGTGTAGTCGTCCTTGACTCCCGAACGGCAGACGGGACAGATCCCGGGGCTGCGGCGCCGGTACCGGGATGAGGTGTGTACGAAGTCGCTCGAAGCGCTCCTCGATCTCCGTAGGGGTCACAACAACACATGATCAAGCGGGACGACGAGCTGGTCGATGGCCTCGATGATCGCCGCCGGATCAGAAGTGACAGCGACGTTGGGGTCATGTGCCATCTCCTCGGCCCACTTCTGGCGAACGAGATTCTCGACAAGGAACACTCGCTTGCCGTGTGCGAGCGCAACCGGCCCGACGGCCCGGTCACCCCTGCCGTCAACACGGTCCGCTACCACCACCCTCACCTCGAACCTCACCGGCTCCCGGTGTCGTGGCGACTCTCCGCCCGATGCGCTCCATTGGTGGCGGACGGGTTCTACCCGCAACTGCCCTTTCGGGCCGGCACCGCTACCGACGATCGAGCACTCACAGCCACCAAGCCGCCGAGCGCGGGCACTCGCACCGAGTTTGTCGACGCAATCAACATGGCAGCGGACAACGGCTGGTGCCTGCTTCGTCTCCCGCCCCGGATCTCACCGGGGATCGACGTCCACGCCGTCGACGCAGTCGCTCGCACCGTTGTCACCGCCCTCCAGCTCGGTCTCCACGCGACCGACACGTCCGGGGATGACGGACCCGTGGGCCCCAGCCGTATTGCCGTCGGCGTAGCCCACCGGAACCAACGATCAGCGATTCGAATCCGCCTCGACGAAATCGGGGCCGACGTAGGACTCGATGTCTCTGGCGTGACAGTCGAAACTGCCAACCGGCTCCAAGGACGAGAGTTTCACCTCGTCGTCGTGCTCCACCCGCTCTCCGGACGCCCTGCTGCTTCGGACTTCCACCTCGAGACCGGCCGCTTGTGCGTGTTGCTTTCCCGTCATCGCCACGCCTGCATCGTCGTCGCCAGGGACGGCATCCGGCAGGTTCTCGACGACCACCCACAGTCGCGACCCATCTGGATCGGAGCGCCCGTTCCCTCGGCCGACGGCTGGGAGGCCAACCAGCTCGTCCTCGACCACCTCGACGCTGTCTCCGTCGCCGTGCTCTCGAATTCTGCCGGGTCCGGGCCATAGGGTCGGCCCGTGAACATCGCCTCGAGCCGGCCGTTTCAGCCTCACTAGCCCCAGTGATCGACGAGGTAGTCGGCTTGCTCCGAGCCGTAGTACTGGTCGGTACGGTTGCCGAGGCGGACCCAGAAATCGGTGTGGTCCTTGCTGTTTCTGGCGCGGGTGAACACCGGCTTTGCTGAGGCGCCGACATCGATCCGGCACACGTCGCGACCGTCGACCTCGTGGAACGAGATCCGGCAGAGCGACGGGGACGGGCCGGTGATGTGGTCAGCAATGAGTTGCACGAGGAACAGCTCGAACCCATCCCGGTTGGCCTTTGAGAGCGTCTCGTAGTCTTCTTCGATGCCGGTGGCCTTGCCTTCGTCGTTTACTCCGATGAGGAGCGTCCCACCTTCGGCATTCATGAAGCCCGAGATGGTCTTGGCTACGATGTGCTCGGCCAGTCCCCGCTTGTCGGTCCCGTGGCTCCACCGAGCCCGCTCCTTGAACTCCAATGCCGCCGACTCACCTCGTGAGATGAGTTCGGGCAGTGCCGTGCCGGGATCGGTTGAGGAGTCGGCTTGACCGAACAAGAGGTTGAAGCCCTGATGGGTGACAGCGGCAATCAGCTTGCGGCGCTTCTCGCAGAACTCGTCGTAGTCGAGCTGTTCCCACCCGACGGGGAGCGCATGCCAAAAGCGCTGCCGCTCAATGCGTTCCGCGTTCGTACGGGCGGTCGCCTCGCTCCAGTACTCTGCAGGGTCCCGGTCGCTGATCGCGATGTTGTCGGACCAATCGACGAACGCCATGTTGGCGATCGCGTTGACCCGGCTGCGCTCGGTGATGCCCCCTCGAGCGAGGTGGGCTCGAGGGAAGAGGTGGTGGCGCTCCATGTCCTTGATCGGCGTCACCACCGGATCGAGCATCGCCGACACCTTCAGTTCCGAGAACAACATCTCGGCATCGAGGAGGTTGAGGGCGGCCCAGTAGGCGGCGAGCGGCGGCGACTTGGCGGCTGCAGTGTCAAGCCGGTTGGGGAGTGTGATGGCCCAGTAGTCGTTGGTGAACGTGTCGCCGATCAACCGGTCGAGCAGGTCACAGAACCCTTTCGCATCGCCGGTCGGGATGTCTCGCAGCCGATTCAAGTCTGCCTCAAGCTGAGTCTCTGACGACCCGGTGTAACGACCGGTGGTGTGAGCCATGAACCACCAGCGGGAGATCACCTCCCGGAGCGGCTGGAGAGCCACCCCGTAGTCACGCCGCCCGATCAGCCAGATCGTATAGCAGTACATGAGCGCAGTCTCGGAGCTGATCATTCGACTCGATCGGAACCCCGCCCGCTGCAGGCACTTGAGGAACTCGTGCCAGTTGCCGAGGTCAAGTGTGGCGGCTTGGGCTTCTTCTAGCAGACCGAACTGCTGCTCTCGACGCTCACCGCTGAACTCGCCAGTCTCCAGATCCTTCCCACGGAGGATCGAGTACACGTACTGCAGACGGGCACGGCGGAACGCCAGGCCCACAGACGTACGCAGAAGCTGGTCCGGGCTTGGCTCGATGAAGTGATTGAATGGGCTGCTGGGGCCGGTCGTCGGGACCTTCGCTGCCCGCGCGAACGCCTCGAGTTCCCGCCGCTCCTTCTCGCGGAACACCGACATCAACGTAAGGATGAAGTCCGACTTGTTGAGCTGCTTTCCCTTGCTGTTGATGCGAACGAAGACATCGGCCACGTCTTCCTCGCTGATCGATCGGTCGAGCTCGATCGCTTGGAAGGGGTAGTTCTGCAGGTCCTTGAGCCGGTCGATGGCGTCGACGAGACGGTTCTCCTCCTCGTCGCCCAACTTGCCACCCCGATACTCCTCGATGCGCCGCAGATACTGGCGAGTGAACGAGTGGAACGAGCCTTCGAACACCACCGAAATGTCGGGGATGAACTCCGGGTCGTTCTCAACGGCGGCGTCCGTGACCTCAAACTTGGCGTCGTCAGGGCGGAACGCCACCCGGATGCGCGCCTCGGAGTAGTCCTTGCGCAGCACGGCCTGGCCGCACATGACCGCAAACAGCGAGGTCAGGCGCTGCTGCCCGTCGACCACGAGCAGGTCGGGAACGGTCTGTTTCGCGTCGACCCCGATCTGCCGGGAGGTGACGTCGGCCCCGGTCGACCAGAACAGCAGATAGCCGACCGGGAAGCCCTTGTACATCGAGTCGAACAGATCACGGACCTGGGCGTTCGACCAGACGAAAGGGCGCTGGATATCGGGCAACCCGATCTCGCCTCGCTCTATTCGTTCGAGCAGCCCGGTGAGGTTGTAACTGGAGTCCTTGAAGACGGTGACGGCCACAGAGCGCGTCCTTTCCGATGCGGCGGTGGGGAGACGAGCGTTCGTCTTTTTCAGTCGGCGTAGCCAGCTTCGATCTGTAGGAGGTGGCTGCCGACAGCGAAACGATGGCGGCGCTGTTCGCTGGTTGTGGACCGTACTCGGGCTCGCACCGTCGGTGGTCTAGGTGAAAACCTCTGCTGTGGTGGTCTGCTCAAATGTAGGCAGATCCGCCTTCGCCCGTTCACATACTGACGGGGTTCGGAAGCGTCAGGCGGGGTAGATCTTGAGTAGGGCAGCGACGAGTCTACCTGAGGGCTACCGCCTCAACAGTCGGGGTCGATCGAGCGGGCCGCAGTCTCGACCAGAGTGACGAGGTCGGCACCAGGTGGGGCCTGGAGGATGAGGATGGCAGGACTGCAGCGCAACAGTGCCATACCCCCGTAGTCGACGACCTCGGCCTCCACCACCGTCTCCAGTGCCACCGGAGTCGACGTGAGCTGTAGTTGCTCGGCGATGGCTTCGAGTTCGGATGCGGCTGCGTCTTCGTCGGCGTAACGGAGCAGCTGGAGACCGGTGGCGATGCCCGAGTCTGCTGGCAAGTAGGTGCAGTCCTCGGCCAACATTGGTTCTCCGCCGGTTCCGATGCTGGGCGTGACCGTCGTTCCGGTACCGTCGGCCTGCCTCCAGCCTGGTCCGACGGCGTCGGCCACCAGCTCGGGCGGAAGGTGTCGGCAAGTATCGCCAGCGTCTGCCGGCACCGGAATGTCGGGGATCGAGATGCCTGGCCCACCGGCGGAGACGTCGACCCATTCACCGTCGGAGAACTGGTACCACAGTGAATTTGTCGACGACGAGGTGCGGAACGGTTGGCCTCCGTCGTCGACGACGACGGTCTCGGTCTCCCCGGCTCGGATGACGTCGATCTCCAGGTGCCAGCGGCAGTCGCATTCCACGGTGCCGGCGGTCACGTCGAAGACCTCGAAACCGGTCGGTTCGAGGGTGAAGTCGGCCGCGATCAGCTCGTTGTCGGCGTAAACCTGTGCCGTCTCGTTGTCGAGATCGACGCTGATGGTTCGGCGGTCGGTGATGGCACCCCGGCCAGGGCAGGTGAGCATGGTGGACACCAGGGGTCCCCCTCGTCCGTCGACGACGACCCGAACGTCGACGATCCGGAGATCGGCCTGACCGATGTTGGTTACCTGCAGCTCGAGGTTGGTGACATCTGCGTCGACGGGGTCGAGGGGGCGCGACCACTCGTAGCGGCCGACGCAGTCGTCGACGCCGCCCGGCGGGTCGGGTACCTCTTGGATGGGAACCGTGGTGAGGTATGAGGCTCCGACCGGTTCCGGACGAAGGATCTCGTCGGGGTTGGTGACCAGGTCGATATCGAGCGATTCGGCGATCGGCAGCGTAGAGGGGGATGCTGGTACCTCGTCAGCGGCGTTGCCGTCACGGTCGGTCGGCGAGCTCTCGTCGCCTCCGGTTCCATCGTCGGCGACCAGGGTCACGACTGCGACGAACACGGCGACGGCGGTCATCGCGGCTCCGATGGCCGCGGCGACGTAGTTGCGTCGGGCATACGAGAGCGCTCGCTCTGCGAGCGACACGTCGGTCACCGATGCGTCGGCGTTGGCGCCTCGGCCGCGGTCGGTCAGCTCGACCGAGGTTGCACTGGCGCTGATCAGCTCGGCTGCGGCCAGCTCGTTCAGCTGCCGGTCGAGCACGCCGTCGATGAGCACCTTCGGAGTGCCGGAGGCGGAGGGGCGGGACAGGGTGCTGCTGGGCGGACTGGTGCCACGCTCGGTGATGCGGTCGAGGGCGTTGGCGCCGGGGCGTCGATCGAGCTCCTGGAGACGGCGGAGCAGACGAGCGGCGTCGTGGCTCAGCGGTCGGTCGGTCACGGTGAGGTCGTCGACGGAGTGGTGCTTGGCTCGGGGTGGCGGATGGCGAAGGTTTCGAAGGCTCGGGTCATGGCGGCTTCGCGGTCGACGCGGGTGAAGGGGGCGGTGAAGTGGCCGTGCCAGTCGACGGTGGAGGGGTCGGCCTCGTACTGCTCGTAGATGGTCCAGAGATTCTTCCACTCCTTTGGCAGCTCGCCGTCTTTGGCTTGCTGTTGGAGCTGGGCTTGGCGGTAGCCGGCCGACTGGTGGTAGCCGCAGATCTTTCGGCCCTCGGCGTCGAACACCATCTTGTACTCGTACTTGCGGAGCACCGCGAACTGGGTGCGGTACATGGCGCACAACTGCTCGGCGGTGAGCCCGAGCATCAGCGCCGCCAACGCATCCAACTCGACCAGCGCCTGCCACCGGTCCTGATCCCGCCGCAGGGGGGTGTCCATGGTCCACGTCGGCTCGACTGCCTGGAGCTGTGACCGGGTCAACGCCGGATCGGTCCATGCGTCCTCTTGCCACGCCGGATCGAACAGCTCCTCCCACAGTGGCGCGTAGTTCTGGGTGAGACAGTTGAGCCGGAGGGTGCGGAGGAGCAGCGATGGCGTAAGCGCCCCGCTGGTCGGTCGCGCAAACCGATCCGCAAGTTCGGGCGTGATAGCGCTCTTCCCAGCAACCTTGACGAGATAGTCAAACGGTAGGGACGAGAAGAGTCCGCCCAGTAGTGCCACTTCGGACGAATCCGAGGATGTGATCGTGCGGCAAGTTGAGGTCGTAAACGGGCCGGGCGGTAGATAGGCAGCGTGAAATGAGCGTTCAAGGCCAGGCTGAGTCATCTCGCGCCAGATGACTCTGAAGAAATCGGTGCTCGGGCGGCCGTTCCAGGTGTCGAGGCGGGAATGGTACTCGTCGGGGGGGCAGTCGGGTTGGTAGTTGGTGCGGGGGATGACGGTGTCGGGGAGGGACTCCAGGTCCCACGCGCTGTAGTCCTGCTGGTGCCTGCAGTTCTCGTTGGGCTGCTTGTCGAACGGGGTGGCGACAGCGAAGTGTGGACCCTGAAGGATAACCTCTTCCCAGCTGTCGGGGACTAGGGTCTCCCAGCGAATGGTGCCGTCGGTCTTGGCCCGATCCTCCTCGTGGCCGCGGGTCCAGTGGTAGTCGTGGTCGGCCAGACGGGTCGGTTGGTCGGCCAGCACCGACAGGGCCTCCAGGTCGGCGGTGGTGACCGGGCGCAGCAACCGGGCCTCGGCGGCCGGCGTCCCTGGCTCGTCGAACAATCGGGCCCAGTCGGCCAACACCTCCTCGGTGATGGTCAGCACCCTTGCCCGATGGGGTCGGAGATCCCATCCACCCTGCGCGTATTGGATTCCGGGCAGCTCACCGTCACCTGAGTGTCCTAGCGACTGTGTGAGCGTGGTTGGCGTGTAAAGCCAGGAGGCGAGGTGAAAGCGAATGCGCTCGGTTCGAGCGGCGTAGATGTTGATGCTGAATGGTTTGTGGTCCTTTATGTCTTCAAATAGGAGAAGCTGATTCTTGAAATGCGCTTGAAGGCGGAGGTGACCGTACGTAGCACGCCTGAAGGACCCCGCCTTTGGGTCAGTGAAGTGGCCCTCCGGATGAATGAGGCCGGCGGTGCCGTTCGGGTCGAGGTGGCGCCAGACGGTGTCCATGAAGACCATGTAGAGGTTGGTCTGGATGCCCCGCAGCAGGGGGCGGAGGGTCGGTGAGCCGAGCAGTTCGACGTTGGCCTCTGCGTTGGCTAGTTCGGCCAGATACGGGGTCTGGGTACTCGGCTCGCTCAGGTTGACGGCGCGGCGGTCCTTGATGGCTTTGGCGCCGGGCTTGTCGGTGACGCCCCACCACGGGTCGTGCTCGGCCAGCACCAGATCCTCCAGCCAGCGTGGACGCACCCACGGGGGGTTCCCGACCTGGAGGTCGAAGCCGCCGTCGCCGAACACGGGGGCGAACTCGAGCGGCCAGTGCCAGGCACCCTCCGCCCGGGCTCGGTCGATGGCGACGCCGAGCCACGGGTGCTCGGCTCGGAGCTGGGCCACGGTGGGGTGGTTGCCGGCGGCGGATCGATCGGCGGCGAGGAGGGCGTCGAGGTCGTCGAAGAGGTCGAGCTGGCCGGTGAGGGAGGTTCGCTCGTCGGGTCGCACCAGGGCTTCGGCCACCAGTAGCCACTCGCCCCACGTCGGTGGTTTCTCGCCGGTGTCGAGGGGCCAGAACCACAGACCGACCCAAGCGTCCATCAGGGTCCGCAGCCGGCCGAGGGGTGAGTCGGGGTCGGCCAGTACCTCCAACGCGTTCGCTCGGGAGCCGGGAACGCCGGCCGGGCCGGCGGGGGCACCGTAGAGATCGATCGGGCGGCGCAGGGCTCGCTGGGTAAACCGGAGCCGCTCGGTGGCGGCTGACCACAACGCCTCCACCCCGGCGGCCAGATTGCGGAGCCGGTCGGCGTCGCCCTTCTTGGGGCCGGCCAGCACCGCCTTGCGCCACGCCTTCAGCGCATCGACCTCGTCGGGTCGGAGCTCCTTTGCTTCCTTGCGGTCGGCCACCGCTCCCCAGCCGTGTCCGGGGAGGAGGAAGTGGTGTACGTGGTCGGTGTCGAGCGGTTCGGCCAGGGGCACGTCGGTGGGGGCGTAGCCGGCCTTCTTGCCCAGCCAGGGCTTGTCGGGCAGCGCGTCGAGTGACCACACCGCCCGACGGCAGCCAATGAGACTATTACCCCGCCGCAACTGCAGGCCGAACCACGGGGCCTTCAACCCCGGATACATCGAGTTCAGCCACAGGCTCACCTCGGCCAGCTCCACCGCGGTGGCGTTGAGGTCCACCCCGTAGGACTGGTGCAGCGCGTAGTGGGCCTTCACCTTCTGCAGCTCGGCGTTGTAGCGCTCCGGGTCGAGTGTCTCGCCCAACTCGGCTTGGCGTTGCCGCAGATACTCGGCGGCGAGCTGGTTGATGGCCTCGTTGAGGAACGCCCCCGATCCGAGCGCCGGCTCGCAGATCGTGAGGTCGAGCAGCTCGACGGCCGAGGAGAGCTGGGCCGACCCGCCCTCGGGGGGCGTAGTCGTCGAGGCCGAGCAGCTCGGCCAGCGCGTGGCGCACCACGCAGCGGGTGAGCACCTCCGGGGTGTAGTACGACGCCGAGCGTTGCCGGTCCCGGCCCGACAACCGGAACACGAAGCTGCCCCGCTCGTGCACGATCCGCTCCTGGCGGCCGGTGACGTCATCGGTGCGGGTCACGAACACGTCGTCGGGGTAGTCGTCGACGTCGAGCGCATCGAACGGGAGCACCCACGTTCCGTCGGTGGGGTCACCGCCCTTAGCGACCTCGTAGAGGTCGGTGCGGGCGAAGAACCCCGAATAGGCCATCAACCCCTCATACACCGCCCCCAACTGGTTGATGCCGAGCTGGGCGTAGGAGATGAACCCGGCAGCGTCGGTGCCCGACCGGCGCCCACCCCGACCCGGCCGGCCCTTGGCCAGCATCAGGTTGCGGAGGATCGCTTGCAGCGGTTCGTTGCGGAGGGTGACCCGGTCGACCAGGTCGGTGGCGGCGGGGTCGAACAGTTGGGCGTCGAGACCGGGGAACTGCAGGTACTCCTCGGTGGAGCGGCGCTCGGCCTCGCCGCCCGGCTGGTTGCCGTCGCCGCTGTCGCTGGCGAACAGGAGTTGCTGCTCGGCCGACTCGGCGTGGTAGCCGTCGTTCACCAACTCGAACAGCAGCGAGAGCGACTCGTGGAGGTGGGTACCGTTGCGGGCCCGGTCGTCGGTGAGCTCCACCAGGCACAGCTCCCGGAGCCGGTCGAGGCTGTAGCCCTCCAGGTAGGCGGCATCGTCGACCGGCACGATCCCCAGCTCCGGGCGCGACTCCGCATACAGCAGCACCAGCAGCCGGTACAGGTAGCGGAGGCACTGGGTGGTGAGGTTGCGGGCGTCGACGTCGGTGCGGGAGAACTGCTTCGTCTTGCCCTGCCGCGCCTGTTCGTCGAGCTGGGTGATCACCTCGTTGGCCAGGATCTCGATCGATTCCCGGATCCCGTGGCGCAGCTCCTTCGACACCCCCACCGCGTGCTTGTGGGACCGGTCGACCAGGTCGTCGAACACGCTCTGCCCACCGTCGGCGTCGGCGCTCGGGTCGAGGGCGTCGGCCGAGAACAGGGCGGCGATCGTCTCCAGCTCACCGGCTTTCTTGGTGTCGTTGCGCTCCAGGGCGGCGTCGAGGTCGACCGCCAGATAGCGGCCCTCCGCCCACTTTGCCCGGTCGGCGAGGAGCACCACCCTGCCGCCGAGGACCAGCACGTAGCGGGGCGGGTCGTCGGTGGCGAAGATCTCCCCCACTGCGTCGGCGGCGGCCCAGGTGGCGTCGGGGCGGGAACCGCCCGCGTCGAACACCACCGGCTCCAGCAACCGGCCCGGCTGGGTGCGGACCGGGTCGGCCCCGTGGAGGCCGGCACTGAACTCGTCGGGATCGAACGCGATCAGCTCGTCCACCGTGGCCGCCAGCCCCGCCTCGATCGCCACCAGCAGCAGACCTGAACCGGTCTCCACCGTGGCCGCCACCGGCACCGACAGCACGTGCTCGGTGTTGCGCTTCAACTCCACCGTGCTCTGGGACCGGTCGGCGGTGAAGCCCAGGGCCCGCAGCACCAGATCGTTGAGGTGCTGCACTGCGGCTGGGCGTTGGGAGGGGGTGGCCTCGGTGGCCCCGGCCCGGGCGGTGAAGAACTCCCCGGGTAGACCCTTCAGGCCGGATCGGGCAGTGGGTTGGTCGACGGCCTCCCGCTCGTCCCAGGTGGAGCGCAGATCTTTCAGGTCGCCGCCGATGACGGCATCGAGGTAGTGGTTGGAGAAGAACTCGCCCCGGTTCGTGATCGACTCGAAACTCATCGGTGGTTTCCTCCCACCAGCACGGCGGCCACCCTGACCAGGGGTCGACCGGCGATCCGGGTCGACTTGATCAGCTTCTCGGTGTCGGCGCGGACTTCCCGCACCTCTCGTTCTTTGTCGCGGCGGCGTTGCTCGTCGAGCTGGTAGGCGAGTTGCTGGGAGGTCTGGGCCCAGGCGGCCAACCGCATCGTGGGGGCTTCGAGGACCCGGTCGAGCTCGGCGTCGTGGGCGGCCCGGCGGGCCTCCAGTTCACGGCGGGCAGCGTCGACCACCGTCGGCAGATGACGGGTGAGCGGGTTCAGGTCGAGGGGGCGGCCCGGGTTCGCCATCGACGCCCCCACCCCCGCCTTGGCCAACATCGTGAACAGATCGTCGATCCGGGGTGGGCTGGCGCCGAGTGAGCCCGGATCATCGGTGGGGGTGACGGCCAGCCACTCCACCAGTTGGGGCTGACCCCGGCCGTTGGCGTAGAGGCCCTGCACGCAGAACACCGGCTGCTCCACATCGGCCACGATCACCGGGGCCTCGTTGCGGCCGACCGCGGCCAGCACCTTGTCGGCCAGCCACTCCATCAACGGGTGGAGGGGGGAGAGGTGGCCGACGTCGGGCCACGACGAATCGGTGGCGTTGCGGGCCCGCTCCAGGCGGGCTTCGGCCGCCGCCCGATCGGCGGTGAGGCGGAACCGGTCGACGATCTCCTGCTCATCGAGATACGTCTTCGGGAGCACGGCCAGTCGGCGGATCAGATCCGGCGGGGGCACGATCGACACCAGCTCCGGGTGGTTGGCGTCACGGCGGCGGTCGAGGGCTTGGTCGGCGTCGTCGAAGGCGGCGGCGAAGGCTTCGTCGACGAAGTCGAGGTCGGCGTCGAACAGCGTGGGGGTGTCGACCACGGGCACCGGGTCGTCACCGGTGCCGCCGGCCAGCAGCGCCAGCAGGTCGAAGCTGCCGGATGCGGGCTCGGCGGGAATGACAGCGTCTGGATCTTCAGCCCCGGCGCCGTCGCGGAGGCGGCGGGTGATGGTGTCGGTCTCGGCGTCGACGTCGTGCAGGCCAAGCAGGGAACCCGAGTCGCCGAAGGCCTTGTGGGCCTGGTGCTCCCGCTCGAGGAGCTTGGTGACCACCCGCAGGTCGCCTTCGAGATCGGCTCGCTCGGGGGCGAGGAGCAGCGCCCGGATCTGGGGTGGATGGGTCTGGCCGTAGCGGTCGATGCGGCCGTTGCGCTGCTCGATCGTGATCAGCGACCACGGCAGGTCGAAGTGGATCAGATGGTGGCACTGCCGGTGGAGGTTCACGCCCTCGGCGGCCATGTCGCCGGTGAGGAGGAGGCGGACGGGGTGGTCGGCGAGGCCGAAGTCTTCGATGACCTGCATCTGCTCGGTGTCGGCCTTGCCACCGTGCAGAACCCGAACCTGGTCGTCTTTCAGACCGAGGGCCTCGGGCACGGCGGTGGCCAGCCACTCCAAGGTGGCGATCCGCTCGGAGAACACCACAACCCTCGTCGAGGACTTCGGTCCGACTCCGACGGTGCGGAGCTGGTCGACCAGGGCCTGCAGCTTCGACGCGCTGTTGTCGTCGACCGCGGTGCAGAGCTGTTCGAGGCGGGCGAGGGCCTCGTCTTCGGCTTGCTGGGCCGGGGGGAGGGGCTCGCCGTCGTCGACTGTGTTGTGGAGGGTGCGGCGGCGGTTGGCCACCGTCTGGGCCAGGGCGTGATGCGACGACAGGGCCGCTTTGAACAGCGTCCAGGGGAACAGGGTGCGGCCCTTGCCGGAGGTGGGGGCCTGGCCGGTGGCGGGGTGGGTCCAGGTGTCAGCGATTTCGGCCATCAGGGCGTTCTCGGGGTCCGAGGCGGGCACGAGGATCGGGCGGGGCTCGTCTCGCTCGGCCCAGTTGGCGGCCACCTCGGCTGACACGTCGTCGTGGTGCTTGTGGCGGCGGACGTAGAGGTGATCGATGGCGTCGGCGTCGATCGCCTCGGCGTCGGCAATGGCGGTGGGGTCGAGGAGCCGGATCAGCTCGGCGAACGACTTCGGATCGCCGTTGTGGGGCGTGGCACTCGTGAGGAGCAGGGCCTCGGTGCGGGGCGCCAGCACCCTCGCCAACTGGTTGTTGAGGGTGCCCCGATTGACGAGGTTGTGGCACTCGTCGATCACCACCGCATCCCACCGGATGCCCTCCAGGTGATGGCGGTAGCGGCCGGCGTTCTTCAGGGTGTCGATCGAGATGATCGACCGCTTGAAGTGGGTGAACGGGTTCCGGTTGCCGGGGATCTCCCGCCGGACCCGCTGGATGCCCTCCGAGTCCAGGCGGACCAACGGGATGGCGAACCGGGTCCACAGCTCGTGCTGAAACTGCTCCAGGATGTGCTGGGGGGTGACCACCAGGATGCGCTCACCCCGGCCACGGTGGATCAGCTCGGAGAGGATCATGCCAACTTCGAGGGTCTTACCGAGCCCCACCGCGTCGGCGATCAGGAGCCGGGGTCGGAGCCCGGTAAGGGCTTTGTGGACCGCTCGCTGCTGGTAGTCGAGCGGATCCAGGAGCTGGCGGTGGGCGACCGCCAGCCCGGTCTCGGCGGCGGGGACCGGGGTCTTGCGGATCAACGCCTCCAGGTAGAGGCGGGACGTGCGGAACCGGGGCGAGTCGTCGGCCACCAGCACCGTGTCTTCCGGCTGGAGGGGCTCGATGTGGTCGAGGGCGGTGAAGAAGGTGGCCTCGGTGTCCTTCACCAGGCCAGACGTGCCGATGCAGCGCACCAACAACCCGTCGGTGGGGGTGTGCTGCACCTGGGTGACGAGCCACTCGGCGTCACGCACTGCCACCTGCGACCCGGCGGCGATCAGCGACTCGGCTTCGGGCGCGGTTGCGGTCATGGGCTTTCGTGCCGGTGGTCTGTGGTCGGACCGAGGGTTGGGGACAGGAGGTTCGGCTTCGGCTTCGGTGAGAGGGGGCGCAACATTCGACGATTCGGGAGCGGGTGGGCCGGTGGTCGGGCCATGGCGTCGCCCAATACACCTCCTGTCGGTCTACCGCCTCGCCACCGGATCGCCCACGAGCAAATCGCTGGTGCGTGCTCTTGGGCGCGGCGGTTCGAGCTCGCAAACGTCGTCAACATCACGCGTAGCCCAAGTGCCGGGCCAAGCGCGCATCGTCGTCGCCGATGGTCTGCTCCCAGTCGAGCATCTGGGCTCGGGCTTCTCGGCGCACTTGCGCGACTGACACGCCGGTGCTGCCTCCGATCCGGTTTATGAACTCCTTCGGATCCCGGACGTTGTGATGCATCTGAAGTCTTGGCTTCGGTAGGAAGATCACTCGACTGACTCCCTGGACGAGGAAGCGCCGAACCTCGGGGAGATAGGCGAGAAGCTGAAGGTGCTTGACGTGCAAGGTCCTGTCGACGTTGGCGACGTTGAAGCCGGGCGGGTTCGGGAATCCCTGGTCGAGAAGGATGCGTAGCTCGCTACGCGGCGACTGCTTCGCTGCCATGCAACTTCTGCTCCAAGACGAACGCCTCGTCGACCTCGGCTTCGGTCAGCTCCGGGTAGAGATTGATGACGTCGGCTGTCGTAAGGCCTCGATCGTGGCGCAGCGAGTAAATAGCTGCCGTAGGGATGCGAGTCGCGTCGACGCATGGGTCACCGGCGAGCACCCAGGGGGAGATGTAGGTGTGCCTGCTCGGCGTGACGAAATCTGGACCCCAGACCCGCCGATCGCCGATCTCGTCGATCGCGGCGCCGGACAGCTCGAATGGGTGGAGCATCTCAGCGAACAGGACTGACTGGCCGCCCATCGGAGCTGTCAGATCGCCGTCGGGAACGAAGGCGTGGCTGTCGGCTTGAAGCACGTGGATCTCGTGGCCGTCGGCGATCGCTTGCCTCAGCTCCTTCACCCGGCTCGCGGCCTCGGGACGGGGCATCTTCTTCGACCGCAGCCAGGCGAGGACGCGGAGATAGACGAGATCTCGGTACGACCACGCCATCGGGTTCCCGTTGCGGTAGTCGGGTTGGTAGACGCCGGCTCGATTCCAGTCGTAGATGGTCGACTGTGGAATGCCGGAGAGCTGGGCTGCCCGTTCCGCCGTGTAACGGCCACGGGCGTGTCGGAGCGAATGAAGGGCGGCGCTTCGCCGATCATCGAGCGGATCATCACGATCTCGGTCTCTGGCCATCCGTGTCCCTCTGCTATCTGGTCCACCACTGTAGACCTGTGACGGACGCCGGCTGAGCCCATGGCATCGGCGATGGCGCTGTCGGCCAGCCGGACCGGCCTCAAGGCCGATTCACGGACTGCCGATACTTTTCGTCGGGGCCAGGAAGCGCGGCGTCGAGAGCGGCCTTGGCCTGAGGGGTCATCTCGTCGATGAAGTCCTGCCGGGTTCGCAGCAGGCGTTCCGCCAGGCGACGAATGTCGGCCGGCGACGGTTGCTCCGGAGGGGTTTCCGCAGGCTCCACGTCCTCACCGTAGGCGGCGGATCGAACGATCTGTTCGAGTCTGGCTGCTTCGGTTCGATCTACCTCCAGCCGGTCGCTTTGGTGTTCACCGGATACTCCTGGTCGTCGCATGCAAGCCGATGTTCTAGAATCGCACATGTGTCAGAGATAGACGATGAGCTGGGCCGTCGGATCAGCGCGGCTCGGCGCGAGGCTGGGCTGACGCAGGATCAGCTCGCTGCAGAGGCCGGGATGGAGCGGTCGGTCGTAGCGAAGATCGAGACTGGTCGACGGCGGGTTACCGCTGTCGAGCTTGCCCGGCTCGCCGATGCAGTCGGCCAGCGCCTGGACTGGTTCGTCGCCGACGCTCCACCGGCGGTCATCTCTCGACGCAATGCTGCCGATCCGGGTCAAGCTAGTCCGGCGGTAGACCGCATGATCGAACGCATCGCCCGCGAGGTCGATTTCATTCAGAGCCTCGGGCGGCTCCAGCTCCCAGCTAGTCCTGAGGTGCGTCAGCCGCGAACGATGGAGGAGGCCGATCGGCTCGCAGTAGAGGTTCGACAATTACTCGGTTATGCAGACCACGAAGCCGCAACGAACCTCGCAGTGAGGAGCGCCGCTCTTGGTCTGCTCACCTTCTCGCTTGAACTTCCGGTAGAAGCCGCCGACGGTGCATCGATTCTCCTCGACACCGGAGGGGTTGCCCTGGTCAACGGCAACCGCCACGTGGGCCGTCGGCGGCTGACCCTCGCCCACGAGATCGGCCACTTCGTCTTCGCTGACGAGTTCTCGGTCGACTGGCGGATCGCCGATCAGAGCGCCGGTCGACGCGAATCTCGAATCGACCGCTTCGCTCGTTCGCTCCTGATCCCACCTGACTCGGTCGAGCCACAGTGGATGCAGCTACGAGAAGAGGGCTGCGACGTTCGTCTCGCCGCGGTGCGGATGGCGAGCACGTACCGGGTCGACATGGCAACCCTCGCACGGCGACTGCGAGAGGCAGGCGTCGTATCAGCGGCCGACGCCGACCGGGTTCGGGCCACGCGAACCACGCGCGCCGACATCGTTGATTTCGATCTGCTCGTTCACGAGGAGCTCGAACCGCCAGCCGTGCCCCTCATCTACGAGAAGGCCGTCTTGGATCTCTATCGATCGGAGGATGTTTCCGCTGATCGAGCGCTCGAACTGCTGCTGGGAACGTGGTCGGTGGACGACCTGCCCCAGCTGCCCACCCTGCCTGAGGATGCTGCCTGGGACTTCGTGTGAGTCCCGAAGATGCTCAGGCCGAGGTTCTGGTGTTCGACACCGGTCCGCTGAGCCACTTCGCCCGGCAGAACTGGCTGGGTGTGCTCAAAGCAGTCGCTGGCGAGCGGACGGTGATGATCCCGGAAGCTGTCGTCGAGGAACTGCGACGGGGAGCACTGCTCGACTCTCGGCTTCAGCTGGTGCTCGATGCCGATTGGATAGAACGCCGAGCGATCGATGTTGGCGATCTCCCGATTCTCGCCAAGTACACCAGTCGCCTCGTCGTCGGTGATCGGAACCTCGGTGAGGCTTCGGTCCTTGCGCTGGCGGAGGTGCTGCCGGGAACCGCTGTCGTCGACGACGGCGCTGCCCGGAAGGCGGCAAAGCAGAACGGTGTCGCCCTGCGACCCACACTCAGATTGCTGTGCGATGCGGTACGAGACCAGCTCCTTACCGCTGAGCTCGTTAGCCACTTGGCCGACGACCTGATCGCCGACTCGTACCGTCTCCCGTTCACCGGTCGCCGACTCGTACCGTCTCCCGTTCAAGCGTGGTCAGTTCATCGACTGGGCCCGGTCCCACGGTTTGCTTGGCTGATGGTCGTTCGGCACTCCGGTGATCGCTAGCGCCACTCGCCGAGGGCGGCGTGGCATGGCGCTTCGCCCACGTTGGTGATCGTCCACTCGAAGGGGCCGTCTTGCCAGATCACGTCGCCCGGGGCGTGGATGTTCGTGTGGGGCGGGCCTTCGGCTGGTTCGACTCGCAGCGTGCACACGGTGAACATCACGAACAGGCCCGAGAACCCGTAGGTGATCGGGCCGGTCGACTCGCCCGGCTCGAGGCGGAGATCGTAGGCCCGGAGCCGGTCCCGTTCGAGATGGAGCTCGTAGCCGGGGGCGTCGAGCGGGTCGGCGGTGACCGCTGGTGGCGTGGCTTTGATCTCGGCCCCGATCAGCCGCATCGGTCCCTCGCCGACGTTCGACACCTGATGGATCAGCGGTCGATCCCGATGGGGCCGGCACAGCAACGTGCCGGCGGGGGCGGTGCCGGTTCGTGGCTCGTCGTCACCCCAGGTCCGGTCGCTGACCGACGCCTCGTTCACCGCCACATAGAAGGTGTCTTCGGTGTGGTGGTGGTACAGGGTGGTGTCGCCCGGCGGGATGAGCACGTCGTACACCCGCAAGAACTCGTTCTCGAACCGGCGGCGATGGCGCGGCTCGTCTCGCACGTGCACGTAGCTTTCACCCACAACCGCTCCGCCCTCAGCCCGCCCGGCGATCAGATCAGATCGCCAGGTCCTTGGTGTTGTAGTCGCGGATCACGCGCTCGTAGGTGTCGTCGTCGTACCGGAAGTCGTCTTCGAGACCGGCGAACGGTTCATACCGGAACGGGGTCTCGTCGGGGAAGTGCTGCCGGCGGGCGTCAATCGCCACCGCGATCACCGCCGATCGCTCGAAGATCCGTTGCTCGTCGTAGGTGGGGCCGGACTCTCCAGTCGAGATCGTCGCCCTTCAACGTCAGCTTGCCGGCCACACCCGAGCACCGACCGGCGCCGGTGGAACCCGAACGTCATCGACACCCGAGGATCAGCCGACGCATTCGCATACGAACCGTGCAGGCACTGCCGGTTCACCACCGTCACATCACCCGGCTCGCACAGGAGCGGCACCGCGTCGGGCAGCGTGTCACGCCCACCGTTGGCCGCCACCTTCGCCTCGATGTCGACCCGCCCGGTCTTGTGGGTTCCGGGCACCACCCACAGCGCATTGGCCGGGGTGGTGCGGTACAGCTGGACCTGGAAGTTGAACCCGTGGATCCCCTCGTCCCACTCCGGCGAGTCCCAGTGGGTCACCCCGTCCTGATGCCACGCCACCGAACCGCCGAGTCCCGACTGCTTGACGAACATGGCGTCGTTGTAGGGCACGAAGTCGTCACCGTTGATCCCCGCTGCGATCGCCAACAGGTCGGGGTGACCGTAGAGCCGAAGCCCCGACGGCATCGACTGGCACATCCCGAAGATCAGGTACGGCACCTCGACCGGGGCGTCGGTGTCGGGTGTCGGCTCGGTCATCTTCGACGGGTGCCGACCCGCCAGCGCCTTCGTGCCACCCCACGGATCCGACAGCGGTTTCACCAACAGATACGGCTCCACCGCACAGTCGCGCCCGTAGGCCGGTCGACCCTTGGCGTCATGGGTGGCGCCCTTGTGGGTCGGGGCTCGCTCGATGATGTCGGTGGCGTCGGCCCGCAGCTCGTCGATCTCCTCGGCGCTGACCGCACCCTCGAACACGTAGAACCCGTGCTCCCAGTAGGCGGCGAGGATGTCGGGGTGGAGCCGCCCATCGTCGCCGTAGCGCATCGGTCCCCGGTTCGGCATCGCCCGAGCCCGGGCCTCGGCATCCTGCAGGTACTCGGCCATCGACGCCGAGTACGCCTCCCGGCTCAAGCTCTGTTCGTCGACGGTCTGGTTTGCGGTTGCCATGGCACAGCCCCCTCGATCGGCACGCACCCCGTGCCTTCGACCCCAACGCTACTTGCGACGGTTGCCCCGCTTCGAGCCCGCTCGCCGACACCGGGCTGCCACCGCTGAGACGAGGGAGCGTTCGCTATGTGCGTCGCAGTACACGAACGACTCGCCGAAGTCTGGGTCCAGCTCCGTCGCAACGAGATGAGGGTCGGGCTTCCGGGCACCGAACGGGCGGGTGACCGGTACGCGGTGGTGAAGGTCGGGTGCCATGATGGGCCGGTGCAAAAACCCGACGACCACGCGGCGGGCAGCCACACGCCATGACGAACACCGATCCCGTCGACCTGATCGACACCGCAGGAGCCGACCAGCAACAGCGCCAGCTCCAGGCGTTCCTCGTCGACGAGCTCGGACCTGACGCCGACGTGCAAGTCAACCAGCTCACCCGGGTGACCACCGGTCGCTCCCGGGAGAACTGGCTGTTCGAAGCCGAGTGGACCGACCCGGAAGGAGACCGGATCAGCGAGGAGCTGATCATCCGGCGGGACCCCGAGGGCGGCCTGCTCGAGACCGAGCGCAGCGTGGAGTTCGCCGTGCTGCAAGCCCTCGAAACCACACCCGTCCCCGCTCCCCGAGTGCGGTGGCTCGACCCCGACGGCTCCCGCCTCGGCCGACCCTCGCTCGTCATGGTCCGAGAGCCCGGCGAGTGCGACTACTACCTCCTCGGCGACGACCACCGCCCCATCGACGGCCGCCGCGACCTTGCCCGTCGGCTCTGCGAGCTCCTGGCCGAGGTTCACCGCGTCGACTGGCGAACCGTCGGCCTCGACCAGACCCTCGACGACCCCGGACCCGACGCTGCCGCCGCTGCCGTCGACCACTGGGAGGCCATCCTCCGCCGTGACCAGCTCGAGCCCTACCCCGAACTCGAACTGGCCGCCCGGTGGCTGCGAGCCAACGCCCCCCGGTCGCCGGGCACCGTTCTTGTCCACGGCGACTTCAAGGTCGGCAACGTCCTCCTCGACCCCGACGACCAGATCATCGCCCTCCTCGACTGGGAGCTCGCCCACCTCGGCGACCCCCACGAAGACCTCGGCTGGGTCACCCAACCCCTCCGCACCCGCGAGCACTACGTGCCCGGGGCGTGGGAACGCGCTGAGCTCCTCGGCCACTACGAGTCGGTCACCGGGGTCCCCGTCGACCGCCACGCTGTGCACTGGTGGAACGCCATGTCGTGCTACAAGACCGCCGTGATGCAAGCCAGCGGACTCCGGTCGTTCACCGAAGGCCGATCCGCCGAGCTGTACCTCCCCACCGCCGCCGTGCTCGGCACCCTCCTCGACCTGGTCGCCGGCTGATGCACCCCACCCCCGACGAGCAACTCCGTGCCGCCCACCGACTCATCGAACAGGTGACCGCGGACCCGGCCCTCAGCGCCGAGTCGAAGGAACTCCTCGACGACGCCAGCCGACTCCTCCGCCGACTCGAACGCTCCTGGCCCCACCGCCTCCCGTTCCTCGCTGCCGACAACCGACTCGCCGCCGACCTCCTCACGGCGCTCACCCCGCTCCTCCCCGACCTCGCCCCCGATATCGAAGCCGCCACCGCCGAGCTTCCCGTCGACGACGAACCGCCGCCCACGACACCAACAAGCGACTCCAAGACCTCCTCGGCCGAGCCGTCCACGCCCTCCCCGACAGCCCCGACGGCGACGCCGCCCGCCATCGCATCGCCGAGCATTTACGCGCCCGCCTCGCCGCCGACCCCTCCCTCAACCGCACCCCCACCGACCGCCGGCCGTAGGCCCGGTCCTGCCGCTCGCGGGGGTAACCGGTCGATGGTGATCGGTTACGCCCGCGTTCGGCTCCTTGCCGGCCGCTCCTCGGCCACGGGTGCCGT
The DNA here is from genome assembly GCA_965216205.1 of Acidimicrobiales bacterium. Taxonomy (GTDB): domain Bacteria; phylum Actinomycetota; class Acidimicrobiia; order Acidimicrobiales; family SZUA-35; genus CADEDH01. The sequence goes on from OZ244139.1 coordinate 5,822,901, forward strand.
GTTCGCGGGCGACTGCGGTCGGTGGTGACGGATCTCGTCTGCGTTCGGTCGTTGCTGAGGTGTGGGGCCGGCGACTGCTGCTGGCCGTCGCTCCGACCATGCGACCTGGCGGCCAGTCCGAACCGGCTACTCGTACCGGGGCTCTCGGCGCTCACGGAAGGCGGCGATGCCTTCGGTGAAGTCGGGGCTGGCTCGGACCGCGTCGCCAAGCGTCTGCTCCAGCGCCTCGCGTTCCAGGGCCCGCTCGGCCAACCCGCCCGACACGAACCGCTTCACCGCCTGGACCGCCTGGGGGCTGTTCGAGGCGATCAGCTCCGCCGTCTCGATGGCCCGGCCCATGAGGTCGTCGGCGGGAACGATCTCGTTGACCAGCCCGATGCGCACCGCTTCGTCGGCGCCGATCGCCTCCGCGGTCACGAGCAGCTTCATCGCATGGACGTAGCCGAGCTGGAGGACGAGCTTGGAGGCGGCCCCGCCGAACGGATAGATCGCCCACTTCACCTCCGGCAGCCCGAAGCGGGCGTGGGGTGCGGCGTAGCGGACGTCGGCCGCCAACAGCAGCTCGATCCCCCCGCCGAGGCACGCCCCGTTGACCGCGGCCACGATCGGCTTGCTGAACGTCTCGGTCTTCAACAGCGCCCGGTTGATCATCGCCGCGGTGTCCTCGCTCGCTGAGAGGTCACCCGACACGTCGGCCCCGGCGGTGAACGCCCGGTCGCCGGCACCGGTCACCACGATCGCCCGGCAGCTCGCATCAGCGTCGAGGCGTTGCCACACGTCGGCCAGCTCGGCGAGCATCGACCGGGACATCGCGTTCGCCTTCGATGGGTTGTCGATGGTGACCACCACGACGTGGGACCCGTGAACGGTGATGTCGATCGACATTGCAGCATCCTGTCCGGCATCCCGCCGCGACGGCAACCGGACGGCGAACCCCGGCTCACGCCGGCAGCCGGGAGCCGACGGTCAGGGTCGGTGGAGCAGTGGTCCGAGCTGTTCGAGCACATCGTCGACGACGTCGGCCGGAGGCGGCGAGGCGTCGACCGTCAGATCGGCCACCGCAGCGAAGAGCGGCTCGCGGCGTTGAGCGAGATCGGTCAGCTCGTCGAGATCGATCGGGCGGCGATGGTCGCCCGTGGCGGCCCGGCGCACGATCTCCTCCACCGGCGCCGTCAACACCACCACGACCGCACGCTCGACGAGAGCCCGGCGGCACCACACATCATCGACGACCGAAGCCGCCGCCGACACCACCAACGGCTCAGCATCGGCCAACGCGCCGAGCAGGACCGCAGCCTCCAGCCGATGGAGCGCCGCCACCCCCTGATCGGCGGCCAGCTCGGCCCCGGTCCGGGCGACCAACCGCTGCAGATCCTCGTCGGAGTCCCGGTGAGCACGACCGAGGACGGCCGCCACGGCGTCGGCCACCGTCGACTTGCCCACCCCCATCAGGCCGGTCACCACCACGTGGATCCGTCTCGCCGCTGGCTCCATCACCGGTCACCCATCCCGTCTTCGCCGACTGTCGCCGACCGACGCCGACGCTCGCCTATCGGTCGACCTGGCCGGTCACATCGCCGAGATGATGCACCACCTCATGGTGGGTGTGGGTCGCCAGCCAGCGGATCGAGCGCTCGGCCGGCTCGGGGTAGTTGTAGATCATCGACCGGTCCCAGTCGTTGGGACCGAGCCGGGCCAGTGCGTTGGCCAGCAGCTTGCCCGCCTGGGCGAGCTGGACGGCCACGTCGGCCGGATCCTGCGTGCCGTAGCCGTCGTGCTCGGCCCGCTCATCGCGTCCCATGGGCACCACGGTCGGCGTGCTCGCCCGGCGGGCCAGGAGCACCCGCTCCCGTTGCACGAGAAGCACGTCGCGCAGGTGACAGGCGTATTCGAGCGGCGACCAGGTACCCGGCTCGCGCCGCCGGGCGGGGTCCGATGCAACAGCCAGGAGATCGGCGAGCTTCGCTGCGCCCTCGGCGATCGCCGCGTCAGCCCGCTCCGCCACAGCCAGGTCGTAGACGAAGCCGCAGTCGGCACACCCGGCATCCATTGGATCGACCGTAGCGGCACTGGTCGGCGGAGGCGGTCGCGGAGCCAGCGCAGGGCCGGCATCGGTGGCGCCCGCTACCGGCTGAAAGCACCCGAACCCCGGGTGCGTCAGAGCTGGCCCATGGCAGCGAGTCCGCATCTTCGGTCGGTCGATGGCTGATTCATCGGCCACCGAGTAGACGAAGATGCAGGATGCGGCGCGCTACGGGTCCTCCGCTGGCAGGAGTGCGTCGTAGGCGGGGCGGATGAGGTCGATCACAGGATCGCCCCGCACCTCGAGATCGGTCGATCCCAGGCGATCGAGCACCGACGCCGACGCGCCATCACCTCCTGGCCCACCGGTGGTCGCCCGGCCGCCGGTGGGGGCGGGTCCCGAGGCGAGCGTCTCGGCCGGGAGCTCGCCGGGGCCGAACGGCCACCACGGGGCGACGACGTCGGCGTCTGGGGAAACAGTGCGGAGCAGGTCGACGATCTCCTCGCGGCTCCGGCCACGCCACTGGAGCAACAGCCAGGGGTCGCGGTCGAGCTGGTCGGCGAACACGTACAACACCGCCGCCAGGTGCTTGCAGGGACTCGCGGCGTCGGGGCAGGTGCACGATGCCCGGAGGTCGCCCCACCGGTCGGGCAGCAGGGCGACCCCGGCGGCGTCGAACACGTCGAGCAATTCGTCGGGGACCTCGTCGGCCAGCAACGCCGCCACCAGCCCCGCCCTGGCCGACAGCTCGGTCTCGATCGCCGCCCACTGTACGTCGGTCACCTCGGCCAAGCGGAGCGACACGAGATACGGCGTCTGTCTGGAGCCCTGCACCTGGGCGGCGATGAGGCCGGCGTCGACCTGCAACGTCATCACCTGCCCCTGGCGGGCGTAGCGACGGCCCCGCTGCATCCGCCCGCCGAGACCGAACGACTCCAGCACATCGGCGAACCGCTTCGACCACCACTGCTCGGCCATCGGGCCCCGCTGCCTGGTGGTGGCCAGCCCGTGCTCCACCGGCAACGGCTTCGATTCCGGGAATCGCTGCCAGTGGTCGCTCCAGTACTTCGGCTGACTCACGAGCCCCTCCCGCCACCGCCCGCCTCGACCAGCCGCAGGGCGTCGGCCAGCTCGGCGGTGCTCAGCTCGGTGAGGCGCTCCTCACCGCTGCTCACCACCCGCTCGGCCAGCTCCCGCTTGCCGGTGATGACCTCGTCGATCCGCTCCTCGATCGACCCCGCCGACACGAGCTTGTGGACCTGCACGGTCCGGTCCTGGCCGATCCGGTACGCGCGGTCGGTGGCCTGATCCTCCACCGCAGGGTTCCACCACCGGTCGTAGTGGATCACGTGGTTGGCCGCCGTCAGATTCAAACCGGTGCCGCCGGCCTTGACCGACAACAGCAGCACCCCCGGACCAGCGGAGGACGAGAACGTCTCGACCATCTCGTCACGAGCCGCTCGAGCGACCCCGCCGTGGAGCCACCAGCACTCGATCCCCAGCCGGGCCTCGAGGTACGGGGTCAGCTGATCGCCCCACGCCGTGAACTGGGTGAACACCAGCGTCTTGTCACCGGCGGCCACGATCTCGTCGAGCAACTCCTCGGTGCGGCGCAGCTTCCCCGACCGGCCGGCCAGCGTCGAGGAGTCGCCCAGGAAGTGGCTCGGATGGTTGCACACCTGCTTCAGCTTCATGATCCCGGCCAACACCAGGCCCCGCCGCTCCATGCCGTCGGTCTCGTCGGCCCTGGCCAGCAGATCGTCGACCACCGACTGGTACAGCGACACCTGCTCCCTGGTCAGCGGGCACGAGTCGACCGTCTCGATCTTGTCCGGCAGATCGGTGATGATCGACCGGTCCGACTTGAGCCGCCGCAGGATGAACGGCGTGGTCACCCGGGCCAGCCGGTGGGTCGCCCCCTCGTCACCGTCGGCCTCGATCGGGCGGGCGAACCGCTCCCGGAACGACGCCGAGGAACCGAGCAGCCCCGGATTGAGGAACTGCATGATCGACCACAGCTCCGCCAACCGGTTCTCCACCGGCGTACCCGTGAGTGCCACCCGCCGATCAGCGACCAGCGCCCTCGCCGCCCGAGCCCCCTTCGTGCCCGAGTTCTTGATCTGCTGGGCCTCGTCGAGCACCACCCGCCCCCACCGGACCGCCTCCAGCAGCTCCCGGTCTCGGTGCAGCAACCCGTAGGTGGTGAGGGTCACGTCGAATCCGGCAACCTGCTCGGCGAACTCGTCTACCCCGTCCCGGCACCGGTCCGGCCCGTGGTGCAGCAGCACCGACAGCTCGGGGGCGAAACGCTCGATCTCCCGCCGCCAGTTGCCGAGCACCGACACCGGGGACACCACCAGCGTCGGCTTCTCCGACCGGTCGGCCAGCATCGTGCCGATGAGCTGCGCCGTCTTCCCGAGGCCCATGTCGTCGGCCAGACAACCCCCCAGGCCGAGCCGACCGAGGAACGCCAACCACCCCACCCCCCGCTGCTGGTAGGGGCGCAACTCGCCGGCGAAGCCAGCGGGATCGGCGACCGGCTCCACCCGATGGGTGACCGCCTCGTCGAGGAGCTGACCGATCCAGCCCGTGTCCTCCACGTCGATCACATCGAGAAGCTCGGTCCCGTCGGCGTCGAGGTCGAGGTTCGACAGGCCCAACCCGGCCCGGATCAGGTCGCCGGCGGTCGCCTGCTCCTCCCGTCCGACCCGGTCGAGCAGCGCCGCCACCTGCCGCGGATCGACTTCCACCCATTGGCCCCGGAACCGCACCAGCAGCTGCTTGGCCTGCGCCGCCCGCGACAGCTCCTCCAGCTCGGCCCGGGTCAGCTCGTCGTCGCCCAGCGCGGCGGTCCAGGAGAAGCTGACCAGCTCGTCGAACCCGAAACCGGCGGCGGTCACCGACTGCTCGGTGGCCGAGCGAGACGCCGACTTCGCCTTCAGGCCGAGCCGCGAACCCGCCGTCCACCAGTGCGGCAGCCACACCGCCACCCCGATGTCGGCCAGGGGGCCGAGGCGAGATCGCACGAACTCGACGACGCCGGCCATGTCGAGCCCGACCCACGACGGCACCGCCTGCTCGCCCAGCGCCTGCAGCTCGGGAGCCAGCCGCATCGCCCGACCCAACGCCGTCAACGCGTCCTCCAACGCGGCAGGACCGAACACCCCCGAACCGGCGAACACATCGGCGATCGGGGCCACGATCGCCGTGTCGACCGGGTCCTGCACCAACACCTCGATCGACCACGCGTCGTCGTCCTCGTCGGGCAGTGGCTCGACCACCCGGAGGCACACCCGAACCGAGCCGGGGATCGCCGCCCCCGACGCCACCCACGCCTCCACCTCGGCCACCAGCGCCCGGACCCGGTCGGCCGCCAGCGACGGCGACAGCCACGGGTCGGGCGAGCACAGCGACCGCACCCACGCCTCGGGCACCGTCCGCCGCCCGGGTCGGGGCGGGAGCAGGGCAACGTCGCCCTCGGCCAGGCGGGCCCGCACGAGCCGGTCGGTGGCCTCGGCCAAGCCCGCCGCGACCCGCTGCTGCTCCTCGACCGAGCCGTCGACCAGCAGGCGCGCCACCCGGCCCCGGTCCGAGGCGGCCGGCATCGGCCACCACCACGACCTGGCCCGACCGTCGTCCTCGATCGTCGCCCCCGGCACCACCCGCCCCCCGTCGACGAAGTACGCCGCGAGTGCGTCGACGGCCACGGTCATTCCGGCAGCCGTTGCGTTCGTCCCGCCCGATCCGGGCACTCCCGTCGACGGGGCGACGGTCGGCGCTTCGGTCATGGGTCGAACCTACCGGCACCGTGTGTCGGCGAAACCACGATGTCACGGCAAACACACCGCCCCGCCGACGGAGCGGCCGGAGTCTCAAGGCACCTCGTCCCCGGCCGATGGGAACGGGCTATGAGCGGCTCCGCTGAGCGACCGAGGCACGTTCGCGATGCCGATCGACTGTTCACGGGCGACCTGTCGGGGACCTGGCTGCCGTCTCTCCTCGAGGCGTTGCCGATCGCGGTGAGCGTCCGACGGACCGACTACACGCTGGCCTGGGCCAACTCCACCTATGCCAACCTCATCGGGCGACCACTCGGCGAGCTCCTCGACCGCGATCTGGAAGGCATCATCGCCCACGAGGAATTCGGTCTCGAGGACCTGGGCGCCGTGCCGGGCTCCCTCAGCTACCGCGAGCTGCTCTACACCCGAGCCGACGGTACGCAGTTCCATGCCGACCTGACGGTCGTCCCGCTCCACGGCGCCGAGGGACGCACCGAGTTCCTGGTGGGCATTCTCAACGACGTCTCCGACCGGGTGCGGTTGGCGGCCAATGAACGCGAGCTCTCCCATTCCCAGGAGCGCTTCCAGGCCCTCGTGGAGAACTCCCCGGCTATCACCATGCTGACCGACGAGCGCCTCCTCCTCACCTACGTCTCACCGAGTGTGGAGGTCACCGGGTGGTCCCGCGAGCGGCTCGAGGGTCGATCCGTGTACGACCTGCCGGCCACGGTCGTCGGGGGCATGGCGGCCGAGTTGGAGCAGGCCATCTCCTCGTCGACCGCCCGCGACTTCGTGTGGTCGGTCCAGACACCGGACGGTCCCCGGTGGCTCGACGTGTCGGTCGTTCCCGAGCTCGACGACGATCCCGCGTCGCGAGGTCTGATCCTCGTCGCCGTCGACCACAGCGAGCGCCACGAGGAGCGCGAACTCCTCACGTACCGCGCCACCCACGACTCGCTGACCGGGCTGCTCAATCGAAGCGGGCTGCTGGCCGAGCTCGAGCGGATCGTCGCAGCCTCAGACGAGGTGAGCGTGTTCTTCGTGGATCTCAACGGGTTCAAGGAGATCAACGACACGCGGGGCCACGCCGACGGCGACTCGGTTCTCCGGACCATCGGCGACCGCTTGGCCGCTGCCGTGCGAGACGGCGATCTGATCGGCCGACTCGGTGGCGACGAGTTCGTCGTCGCCACCGGCAGTGGTCCCGCCAGCCATCCGGCGATGATCGCCCGGCTACGAGCAGCCCTGGAGCCGCAGATCCACTTGCCCGACGGAACCGTGTCGGTATCGGCGAGCATCGGCATCGCGACCGGTGACTCGTCGTGCCGCCCCGAGGATCTCCTCGCCTCGGCCGACGAGGCGATGTACGACGAGAAGCGTCGCCTCCGCGCCGCCCGCGCCGCGGACCCCGACCACTCCTGATCGAGGCGGGCCACCAACCCCCCTTGCGGGAACCGGTCCGGGGCGCCGAAGATCGTGACGATGAGCCCTGAACCGACGAGCCCTGAATCGACCGGTCCTGTAGCGACGACCCCATTCACCCCCGCCGACCACCTGGCCGACGTGCTCGCTCGCTACGACGATGCACCCGACGCCCGCCTGCGCGACCTGACCACCGCCGCCATCCGCCACCTCCACGCCTTCGTCGCCGAGGTGGGACTGACCAGGGACGAGTGGTTCTCGATCATCGACGGGCTGACCCGGACCGGGCAGCTGTGCGACGACCAGCGGCAGGAGTTCATCCTCGCCAGCGACACCCTGGGTGTGTCGATGCTGGTGGAGATGATCAACCACGTGGCCCAGCCGGGCAGCACCGAGCCGACCGTGTTCGGGCCGTTCCACGTGGAGGGCGCGCCCGAGCGGGCGATGGGCGACTCGATCGCCGCCGACGGCGATCGAGGCGAGGGCGAGCCTGTCACGTTCTCGGGGGCCGTGCTCGACCTCGACGGCGCCCCGATCGAAGGGGCTGAGCTCGACGTGTGGGAGACGGCGGCCAACGGTCGCTACGACGTGCAGGACCCCGACCAGCCGCCGATGAACATGCGGGGCCGGTTCACGACCGGCGCCGACGGTCGCTACGAGTTCATCGGGGTCCGACCGGTCGCCTACTCGATCCCCGGCGACGGTCCGGCCGGTGCGCTCCTGTTCGCCAACGGTCGCCACAACTGGCGTCCGGGACACCTGCACGTGGTGATCACCGCCGACGGCTACCAGACGGTGATCACCCACCTCTTCGACGCCGCCAGCGACCACCTCGACTCCGATGCGGTCTTCGGCGTTCGCCCGTCGCTCGTGGTCGACATGTCCGGCGGCACGTGCCACTACGACTTCGTGCTCCAGCGGTAGCGCCGCCCGCCGGCGCGGCCCGGGGCTGGCGTCCCGGCGCCGGGGAGACTCAGCGCGCCTCCTCCCGGATCTCGTGCCGGGGCCCGCCGGACCACCACGCATCGACGCGGGACTCGTGGACGTCGCTCCGGAACCGCACCTTGATGCCCGGCGACTCCGGCTCGATGTCGACCTCGTAGCCCGGGTCGGGGGTCGCCCACAGCACCTTCACCTCACTCGCCGAGAACGAGATCGCCGTGGTTCCACCCACCAACTGGAACGTCTGGATCTGAGCCTGAGTTGGCGCCGCCGTGGCCGGAGGGCCCGTCGTGGGAGCGGCTGTGGTGGCGGTCGAGGCGGTGGTCGCCGGGTCCGAGGCGGTGGTCGGCGTGGTCGGTGCCGCCGTCGTGGCCCTCGTGGTCGAGCCCGGCGCCCGGTTCGACGCCGGCGCTGTCACCGCCGATCCCGACCCGGACTCCGACCCGGCGTCGGGCGAGGTGTCGCTCCCCCGACCGGTCGACGTGGCGGTCGAGGGATCCGGGTCGGCGTCACTGCCGGCGAGGGCGGAGCCCGAGCCCGACGCCACCGGCGGGACCATCACCGGCGACGGCGGAGTGCCCGCCCCGGGGACCGAGGTGTCGGCGCGGTCCCCGTCGTCGGCACCGCTGTCCGAGGACAGCGCCACGACGGGCTCGTCGACCTCGGCCGACGGGACGATCCCGTCGTCGACCGACGCCACCCCGGTCCACGCCACGGCCACGGCAGCGCTGCTGCCGCACGCCCAGAGGAGCACGTATCCCAGCGTCTTCACCATGGCCCCAGTGTGGAGGTCCGCCCCGTTGCCGCTCGTCAAGCGATGGCTAAATCGTCCCTAAACGCTTCCGGCCCCCGGTGCCGGGTCGTAAGGTCTTGCTCGTGGCTTCGGTGCTGCTGGTCGAGGACGACCTGACGATCCGTGAGCTGGCGATCCGGGCCCTCGCCGACGCCGGACACGTCGTCAGAGCTGAGCCGTCCGGCATGGCCGGTCTCCAGGCGGTGATCGACCACTCGCCCGATCTCGTCGTGCTCGATCTCGGCCTCCCCGACGTGGACGGGTCGGAGGTCCTCCGCATGATACGAGCCGTGTCGGCCGTGCCGGTGATCATCGCCACGGCCCGCGACGACGAGGCAGAGATCGTCCGCCTGCTCGACGCCGGCGCCGACGACTATATGGTCAAGCCGTTCTCCGGGGCCCAGCTCGAGGCCCGGGTCCGAGCGGTGGCCCGCCGGAGTTCGGCTGCCGACAGCGACGGCGTCCTCCGGGTCGGTGGCCTGGTGGTCGACACCCGTTCGAGGGAGGCACGGCTCGACGGGATCCGCCTCGACTGCAACCGCAAGGAGTTCGATCTCCTCGCCCATCTGGCCAGCAACACCGGCCGGGTCGTGCCCCGCGACGAGCTCTACGCCGAGGTCTGGCGCGAGCCCTACGGCGGGTCCGACAAGACGATCGACGTGCACCTCTCGTGGCTGCGGCGCAAGCTCGGGGAATCGGCAGCCGAGCCCCGCTACCTCCACACGGTGCGCGGGGTCGGGGTCAAGCTGGTCGCCCCACCGTGAGGTCGGCGTGAGGCGTCGCCTCATCGTGGTGTTCGTCGCCGTGTCGACGATGGTGGCGCTCGCGTTCGTCGTGCCGCTCGGCTCCCTCGTCCGCCGCACCGCCGCCGATCTGGCCATCGACCAGGCCCGGGTCGACGCCGCCGCCATAGCCCCCACGCTCGTCGCCGGAGGCACCCGGGCCCAGGTCGAGTCGGCCATCGGCGCCACCGAGGCAGGTCAGGACGGTCGCGTCACCGTCGTCACGGTCGAGGGATGGGTGATCGGGGCCACGGTCGAATCGCCAGCCCTCGACCGGGCACTCGTCGGCGGGCCCTCCGTGATCGCCGAGACCGAAGGAGGCGTGGAGGTGGTGACGGCCGTCGCGATCGGACCCGACGCCCACTCCGCCATCCGGGTCTTGGTGCCCACCGACGAGCTCCAGGCGGGGCAATGGCGGGCCTGGAGCATCCTCGCCGCGGTCGGGCTGGCCCTGGTCGGCATCTCGGTGATGGTCGCCGACCGGCTGGCTCGCACCATCGTCCGACCCACCCAGAACCTGGCCCGGGCCGCCCGACGGCTGGGCGACGGCGACCTCGACGTGCGGGTCGAGCCGAGCGGTCCCCCCGAGCTCGAGGCCCTGGGCGGTGCGTTCAACGATCTCGGCGCCCGGGTGGGTCAGATGCTCGACCGGGAGCGCGAGCTGGTGGCCGAGCTGTCGCACCGGCTCCGGACACCCCTCACCAAGCTGCGACTTCGGCTCGACCAGGTCGACGACCCCGAGCTCGTAGCGGCGCTCAGCGGCGACGTCGACGAGCTGACCGATGCCGTCAACGGCCTGATCGCGGAAGCCCGAGGCGCCCTCGACGACCCGCCGTCGAGCCGGAACGCCACCGCCCGGTCTGGCCCGGACGGCGGGGGAGCGGCCGGCGGCCCGCCGGGTGCTGGGGAGCCCGGCGGCTCCGCCTGCGACGCGGGGGAGGTGGTGACCGAACGGGCCGAGTTCTGGCGGGTGCTGGCCGAGGATCAGAACCGTCCGTGGCGGTTCGAGCGGGGCGGTGGACCGTTCCCGGTGGCGGTGCCCCGAGCAGATCTGGAGGCAGCGGTCGACGTGCTCCTCGAGAACGTGTTCGCCCACACCGACGACGGCGTGCCCCTCACCATCGGGTTCGACCGCGTCACCGGCGGGATCCGGATCCGGGTCGAGGACGGCGGGGACGGCATCGATCCGACCGACCTCGAACCCGGCCGATCGGGAAGCGGGTCGACTGGCCTGGGGCTCGCGATCGCCCGCCGCACCGCCGAGGACGCCGGCGGCTCGCTGGCGGTGGAACCCAGCGCGCTCGGTGGGGCCGCGGTGGCGCTGGTCCTCCCCCTCGCCGGCGGCTCGAACGCCACCGGCAGCTCCCACCGCGGCCCCGATCCTGCGCCTAGGTAGCGTCGAACCTGCCCGGCTCGGCGCCGGACGCGGACACCAGCGCACGACGCAGGAGCTCGACCGACAGCGTCCTTCCCGCCGGGCGGAAGCGGTAGAGGCAGCCGAGCCGGAACCACGTCCAGCGAGCCGCCGCCAGCAGGCGAGCCTCGTCGAGCGGTCGATGGGCGCCGTAGGCCGCCACCAGGTGCGCCGCCCACCGGTGGCCGATCGCCGAGCCGAGCCCGGCCTGCAACGCTCGAAGCTCGAGGTGCACCGCGAGGTCGGCGACATCGTCCTCGGCCCACCCCGCCCCGACACCGTCGAGATCGATGAGGCCGACCGCGTCGCCCGACTCATCGACGAAGACGTTCTTGTCGTGCAGGTCGCCGTGGACCAGCGCCCGCGGGCCGGTCGTCGGCGGCGGTGCGAGCGCAGCGGCGACCTGCTGCAGCCTTGCCGCCGCTGCCGGTTCCGCCCTGGCGACCACCTCCACCCAGCGGTCGGGCGGATCGGGAACCCGCTCACCCCATCCCACCGGAATCGGCAGGTCGTGCAGGACGGCCAGCGCCCCGGCCACGGTCTCGATGGCGGCCAGGACCGCCAGCTCGCCGTCCGCCAACTCGCCTGGCGGCCGGCCGCCGACCAGCACCCAACGAGCAGACCCTCCGTCGACCGGTTGCTCGCCGCCGGGGCGACGGTCGACTGGTGCGACCCGCCGCAGCATCCCGTGCAGCGAGCGCCCGGGCACGGTCGAGAGCGCCACCCGGCCGTCGTCGTGGTGGGCGAGCGCCATCGGCGTGCCAACGCCGCGCCGGCCCAGCTCGCCCGCCAGCCGGGTGGTCACCTCGACCAGCCGGGCTCGACGAGCCGGTCGCACCACCTTGATCCACCGGTCACCGTCGGCGAGCACCGCTCGGCGCCCGACCCGGTAGGCAACGAGGCGGCCGCCGTCGGCGAGGGCGGTGGCGAGCCCCGGTAGCCGGCGGTCCCGGGTGGGCACCGCTGGCGACACGCGTCCGCGCTCGGGTTCGAGGCGGGCCCACCCGCCGGGGCGGGCCAGTGTCCAGGGGCCGGTCGGGCGTGGGTGGCACCGCGGCCAGTCCGCCAGCCACCGCGGCGCGTCGACCGGCCGCGTCGGCCGCGGCTCGGGCCCGGTCATGACCGGCGGCCTGGGCGGAGCACCGTGAGGCCGGCCAGAGCCGCGGCATCGGCATCGATCACGGCCCGCGTGTCGAACACCAGCGGCCGCCGCAGCCGGCGGGCGACCTCCGACAGGTCGGCGGTCGCGTACTCGGGCCACTCGGTCGCCACCACCAGGAGGTCGGCGCCGGCGCAGGCCGCCGGCCCGCCGTCGACCATCGGATGGGCGATCGAGCCCGGGTCCACCACCGGGTCGTGGACGACCACGTCGACCCCGCGGCCGGCCAACCGGTCGGCCACCGCCAGTGCCGGCGACTCCCGGACGTCGTCGGTGCCGGCCTTGAACGCAGCCCCCCACACGGCCACCCGCCGATCCGGGGCGGGCGGCAGGCACTCGAGGATCTGGTCGACGATGTGTTCGACGTGCGACCGGTTCGACTCGTAGGCCGCCTCGATCACCGGGAGGTACTGGCCCCTCGACCGGGCGACGTGGGCGAGACCCCTCGTGTCCTTGGGGAAGCAGGAACCGCCCCATCCGGGCCCTGGCTGCAGGAAGCCGGGCCCGATCCGGGCGTCGGAACCCAATCCGGCCACCACGTGGTCGATGTCGGCCCCGAGGTGGTGGCACAGCCGACTGATCTCGTTCACGAACGACAGCTTCGTCGCCAGGAACGTGTTCGCCGCGTACTTGATCAGCTCGGCCGACATGGGATCGGTGAACACGATCGGGGCGTCGACCCCCCGGTAGAGCGACGCCGCTCGGCGACCGATCGCCTCGGTGGAGGCGCCGATCACGATCCGGTCCGGGTTGAGGAAGTCGTCGACGGCCACCCCCTCCCGCAGGAACTCCGGGTTGGCGACGACGGCCACGTCGGTCCGGTCGAGCCACCCGGCCACCAGGGCATGGGTACCCGGCGGCACGGTCGACTTCGTCAACACCAACGCCCCCGGCCGCAGCAGCGGACCGAGCTGGCGACACGCCGCCTGGACCGCGCTCAGATCGGGTCCGGCGTGACCGCCGTGCGGCGTTGGCAGGCACAGCAGCACCGCATCGGCCGACCGGCAGGCCTCGTGGTCGGTGTTGAAGTGGAGTCGCTCGGCCGCCGTCGCCTCCGCCAGGAGCTGGTCGATGCCCGCCTCGCTGATCGTGACCCCGCCGGCCCGCAACGCGGCCACCTTCTCCTCATCGATGTCGATGGCGGTCGTGTGACGGCCGAGGTGGGCCAGGCACGCGGCGGACGTGAGACCGACGTAGCCGGTCCCGATGACGGCAACCCGCTCGATGGGGGTGTCGCGGGTGAGCGCGTCAACGCCCGCTGGTGCCGATGCGGTCGGCTCGGAGGTGAGGCTCACAGGAAGGCTCCACAAGGGTCGAGACAGTCGAGTACGTCGATTGCTGTCTTGAGCACGAGATCGGCGGTGGCCCCACCGTCAGCGGCGAACTGTCGGAGCGGGAGCAGGGCCTGATCGATCAGGGCCACCGCCGTGTGCCACGCCAAGGAGGGGTCGCCGTTCGCTAGGTCGTCACACGCCGCCGTCGATCGGTGCCGGTAGGTGGCCACCACCTGCGCTGCGTGCTCCACAGCGTCGGCCGACTGGTCGGGCCAGCGGATCGGGAGGGCGATCCCCTGCGCCAGCAGGGAGGCGAGGTCCATCACCGGTAGCCCGGTCGCCACCCGATCGAGATCGACGAAGCACGGCTCGGCCGAATCGCCCGGCGTGCAGTCACCCGGTCTGGCGTCGCCGGTGGCGACGACGATGTTGCCGGTGTGCAGATCGCCGTGGACGAGACGCAGGAGGTCGGGGGCGGGGTCGGGGGGAGTCGAAGCGGTCAGCGCACGACCGAGCCGGTCGGTGATCTCGCCGAGCTCGGATCGGAGGGCCCGTAGCCCCGCCAGTCCGGCGTGGGCCCGTGCGAGCTCGCGAGAGGGGAGACGGTGGGGCAGCCGGTCGATCGGCGGTGCCGGCGTGGCATGGAACCGGGCGAGGGCGTCGGCCACGGCGTCGGCGTCGCCGTCGCCGGCGTCGACCGCCTCCCGGAGTGATCGACCGGGCACGAACCGGTCGACGCTGACCCGGCCGTTCTCGCCTCGGTAGACCGGTGCCGGGCAGCGCACCCCCGCCGCTCGCAGCGCAGCCGCAACCGCCTGCAACCGGTGGGCGGTCGCCCCGGTGCCGTAGCGGACGAGTAGTGGGCTCACGTCGCCGTCGACCGTTCGAAGGTCGACCCGGGCCACGAGCCGCCGCTGCGGCTTGTAGCGGAGCACCTCGACCACGGTCCGGCTCGACACCCCGCCCCGCTCGCGTCCGAGCTCCTCCAAGGAGCGCTTCAGTTTGCGAGGGTCGGTCCACCAGCGGAGCCGGGGCAGCCCAGGATCGACGGGGAACCCGTAGGCCACCGTTCCGGGATCGAGCCGCACCACCGACGGCCCCAGCTCGCCCCGGACCGGTTGCAACGTGCGGGCCTTGGCGATCATCTGGTCGGCCCGGTCGCTGTCGGCGCACCAGCGGAGGTGGAGCCACGTCCGGGGCGCCGAGTCGGCAGCATCCACTGGACAGGCCCGGTAGCCGACGATCGTGGTCTCCCCGGGCTTGTGGCGCAGGTAGGTCGGCTCGATCGAGGTGACCGGCATGCCGGCGGCGGAGAGCCGGTGCGCCAGCGCGTCGACGTCGAGGAGCGGCCCGATCTCGGGGCTAGTCACCCCGTCGGCGGGCCTCGCCGTGGGTGTGGCGGTGGCGAGCGCCGCCGTCGGGACGAAGGGAATGGTCATCGGATACTCGCAGTGCATCGGGCCATCGGATCCGCCTGCTGGGCGGCGATCGCCGACAGGTCGATGGACAGATCGGCTTGGAGGCCCGACGGGTCGCCGTGATGCACCACCACGGTCGTCCGGCCCCTGGCGATGTTGGCGATAGCGGCGGCCACCAGCTCCCGGGCCTGCGGGTCCAACCCGGTCAGCGGCTCGTCGAGGAGGAGGATCGTGCCGTCCCGCACGGCGCCCCGGGCCAGCATCAGCCGGCGGGCCTGGCCGCCCGACAGCGACGACCCGTTCTCGTCGAGGACCGTGTCGAGACCATCGGGCAGCTCGTCGAGCACCGGGGCGAGGAGGACCGAGTCGGCCGCAGCCTGGATCTCCGCCTCGCTCGCATCGGGTCGGCCGAACGCGATGTTCTCCCGGATCGTGCCCCCGAACAGCGCGAGCTCCTGGGGGACGTAGGCAATCCAGTCGCGATAGTCGGCGAGATCGTAGTGGGAGATGTCGGTACCGGCGATCCGGATCGTCCCGCTCGTCGGCCGCCGCAGCCGGAGCAGCAACGACAGCATCGTCGACTTGCCAGACCCGTTGTCCCCGCTGACCACCGTGAGCGAACCCTCGGGGATCCTGACGGACAGCCCCCGCAGTGACCGGCGGCCATCGGGATACCGGTGGTGGACGTCGATGAAGTCGATGGGGCCAGTGAGGCCCACGACCGGCTCGCCATCGTCGCACCGCTCGACGGGTCGGTCGAGCAGGTCGAGGACCCGACCGGCGCACGCGGTGGCCTTGGCGATCCGAGCCCCCTCGCCGGTGAGCTTCCGTATCGGCTTGTAGATCATCCGGGTGTAGGAGACGGCCAGCACGAGCTCACCGGGGCTCAGCAGACCGGCCTGGGTTCGTCGGGCCGCGAGCACCAGCACCAGCGCGACGCCGGCGCCGGTGAGGCTCTCGGTGAGGCGCGACATCCGAGCTGCGTGACGGGTCGCCGCCATCGTGGCCCGCTCCGCGCTCCGGGCCGTGTTGCGGAACGCCGCCACCGTCCGCGCCTCGGCGGAGAACGCCTTGATCAGGCCTACCTGCCGCAACGACTCGGCCGCCTGGGCCGCGATCGCCCCCTCCTTCCGTCGCTGCTTCCCTGCCGCCGCCCGGACGGCGCTCGAGCCGCGCTCGACGCTGACCCACAGCAGCGGCAGGGGGACGAGAGCGACCGTGAACAGTCGCCAGTCGACGAAGGCGAAGACCAGCGAGGCGCCGACCAGCACCGACCCCCGAGCCAGCAGGTTGAGCCAACTGGGGAACAGCAGGTCGCGGATCATGTTGACATCGCCCATCAACCGGGTGAGCAGGTCGCCGGTGTAGTGCCGGTGGTGCTCGGCCAGGTCGAGCCGCTGCAGGTGCTCGAACACGTCGCTGCGGATCCTCACCGTCGCCTTCCGGCTGACCCGGGCGACCGTGAGCTCCAACCGCTCGTTGACCAGGCCGAGGAGGGTCGGGATAGCCACCGCAACCCCCGCGAGCAGCGCGAGTGTCGTGGTGTCGAGACCGTTGCCCGTCGTTACGGCCGCGCCCGAACCGGCGGTGCCGACCGTCACGAGGCGATCGAGGATCCACGTGATCGGCCACGGCTTCGCCAACTCGAGGGCGGTGGCGGCCAAGGCGAGCACGACGGCCAGGAGCAGCTTCGAGGTCTGGCCCCGCAGCGCCGGCCGGAACGTCTGCACCGCCCGTCCGATCTCCGACGCTGGTACCTCGAGCGCACGCCGTCGACGCAGCTTCATGCCGGAATCTCGGTGGGGCGAGGAACGGTTGGGGAGGCGATCGCCTCGATCCGGGCGACGGTCGCCCGGGCCGCCTCGACCCACGACCGCTCGGCCCACGCCTTCGACCGACCCGCTCGTCCCAACCGCCGGCGTCGGTCCGGGTCGGCGAGGAGCGAGGCGGTGGCCTCCACCAGCGCGGTGTCGCTGTCGGGGTCGACCAGCACGCCGCCCGAGCCGACCAGTCGGGCGATGTCGCCCTGGTCGCTCGCCACCACCGGCAGCCCGGCCGCGGCGTAGTCGATCACCTTCAGCGGGCAGAAGTAGAACGGCTCGAGCCGTCGGTAGGGGGCGAGGCCGACCGACCCGCTGGCCAGCATCGCCGACGCCTGCGCCGGGGCCACCGCGCCGGTGACCCGTAACCGATCGGCGACGCCGAGCTCGATGGCACGGGACGCGATCGCCTCGGTCCCCGGCCCGCCGCCGATGACGAGCAGTTCGGGATCGAACCAGCGATCCACCAGCCCGGCCACCAGGGCGGGGAGGCGGTCGGCGCCGTGCCACGGCTTCGGGTGGCCGAGGAACACCAGAGGCCCGTCGAGCTCCGGTCGGGCAGCCTCGGTGAACCACGCGGGTTCGAACCCGTTGGCCACCACCACGGTCCCCCCCGACGACGGTGGCCGGTGCCGCTGCACCCACCGGGCGAGATCGGTGGACACCGCCACCACGAGGTCGGCCTCGGCCAGCAGCCTGGCTTCGACATCGGCCGCGTCGGACGGGACCGTCGCGAGGCGGTAGGCGGCCGCCTCGGCGACCAGCGGCGCGTTGACCTCGAGCACGAAAGGCCGGCCGGCAGCCCTGGCCATCGCCAACCCGCCGGCGTGGCCGAGCGAGTAGCGCTCGTAGACCACGTCGAACCCCACCGCGGGGCGATGACCTCGCCCGAGCTCACCGAGGTCGACCACCGGCACCGGGAACGCCCCCTCGGCCGAGCGCGCCGCGGCGGTGACGACGCTGTGACCGAGGGCGGCGAGCCCGGCCGCCACACCACGCAGATGCTGGGCGGCGCCCTTCGTCGATCCGGGGGCAATGCCCCGATCGGCGCAGACCTGGAGGATCCTCATGGAACCCGCGGCGTCTGCGGGACCATCGCGGCCTTGCCTGACTGGGCGAAGACCCCGACCAGCTCGTCAACGGTCGACGACCGGTCGAACCGCGCCGCCAGCTTCGCCGGTCCGGCTTCCGCCATCGCCGCACGGGCGCCAGCGTCGTCGAGGAGGCGTACGAGACCGGCGGCGAGCGCTCCGCCGTCGCCCGGTTCCACGAGCAGGCCCTCCACCCCGTCGGTCACGATCTCGGGGATCCCCGCCACCGGGGTGGTGACCACCGGGAGGCCGGCCCCCAGCGCCTCGAGCAGCACGGTCGGCAACGCGTCCTGGTTGCCGTCGGTGCCGACCCGGCACGGCGCCGCGAGGATCTCCGCCTGTCGCAGCCATGCGGCGACCCGGTCCTGACCGATCGCCCCGGTGAGGGTCACGATGTCGGCGATGCCGAGATCGGCGGCGCGGGACTCCAGGGCCGACCGTTCGTCGCCGTCGCCCACCAGCACGCAACGGAGGTCGGGATGGTCGGGGCGGAGGGCGGCGACAGCGTCGAGCAGCACGTCGAAGCCCTTCTTCTCCACGAGCCGCCCGACGCCGAGCACGAGGCCCGGCGACCGCGCCTCGAGTCGCGACGGCGGGTCCTGGGGGCCGAGCCCGTTGTAGATGCGCAGCAACCGCACATCGCCGCCATCGAGACGGTGGGCCAAGTAGCGGAGGTTGGCGTCGCAGACGGTGATGACCGCTTCGGCTTCGGCTGCCACCCGCCCGGCGACGTCCCAGTCGACGGTGCGGCGGTAGATGTCCTTGGCGTGGGCGGTGACCGTGTAGGGGAGTCCGGTCAGGAGGTGCACGAGGTGGGCGGTGTGGGCCGCCACGGTGAGGAAGTGGGCGTGGAGATGGTCGACCCCGCCCGCGCGGGCCCGTTCGGCGACCTCGATCGCCTGGAACAGCACCCGGGCCTGTCGCTCCGCCGGCAACCGGTCGATGAAGGCGAGGACATCCGGCAGCCGGTCGACGGCGAGGTCCGGCAGGGCGCGTACCGCAGCGAGCAGCGACGCCTTGTCGACGTTCGAGGCGTAGTGGACGAGACCCTGGACCTCGGCGACTCCGGGATGGAATCGGCCCTCGGTGGCGTGGCGCAGGGAGAACACCGAGATCTCGACCCCTTTCGCCTCCAGGCCGAGGATCTCATTGAGGATGAACGTCTCCGAGAGGCGGGGATACTGCTTGAGCACGTAGCCGACGTGCAACGGACCGGCCGCGGCGGGCGGCTGGCGATCACGCGACATCGGTCAGCCTTTCCTCGCCGAGGCGGTCGGCGGTCGAGCGAGCCAGTTCGAGGAGCATCCGCACCGCGTTGGTCACGCCGTCGAGCTGCACGCCCCGTGGAACCGCGGCGGTCCGACCGTCGCGGCACCCCTCGACGAACTCGGCGAGCCGAGCGCGGTCGAGCTGCTCCGCCATCACGGACTCGAGCGACGTTCTGGCTGCCAGCCGGGTCGCTCGCAGGTACTGCTCGAGCCGGGGCGTGCACCGCGGCACCAGCAGGGCCGGCCGGTCGGCGGCCAGCTCCTCGACCACGGTGTTGTAGCCCGCCATCGACACCACCCCAACCGCCGAGGCGATCAGGCTGCGGAGCCGGTCGCTGAAGTCGATCAGCTCGACCGACGGCAGCTCGGCCGCCCTGGTGAACAGCTCGGCTCGCCGACCGACCGACAGCAGCGGGCCGGTCACCACCACCGATCGGAGATCGCCGGTGGCACCGGCCGCCACCGCGTCGAGGAAGCGGCGGAGGAGGACCTGTCCGTCACCGCCGCCCCCCGGGGTCACCAGCAGGAACGGTTCGCCCCCCATCGGCTCGGGCATGTGCGGAGCGAGGTAGCCGGTGTGGGTCACCGGGGCGGCGATGCGGCCAGCGAGGTCGAGCTCGACCGCCGTGGTCCGGAGCGACTCGTCCCCGTAGACGAGGACCTGGTCGTAGCCGTCGAGTCGTGTCCAGATGTCGTCGCGGTACCAGGCGGCCTCGACCCGACCGCTCTCGTCGATGATGTCGCGCTGGCCGAACACCAGCCGGGGCCGGTTCCGGCGACCCCGGAAGTGGTCGAGGAGCGGCGCCAGCTCGCCGCCCATCCCGGCCGGCGCCTGGTCGACCAGGATCACGTCGGGCTCGAACGCGAGCGTCGCGGCGAGGATCAACCCGGCCCGGAGGCGGACGAGCGGGGCGAGTGCGGTGCCGAGCCGCCGCGGCCGGTACCGACCGCCGTGGTCCTTGGTGACGCATGGCAGCTTGACCGTGTCCACCCGATCGGGCAGCGGGAAGGCCTGCGCCTGGGGTGAGCCGGTGACGATGAGGACCTGGGCGTCGGGGTCGGCGACCACCAGGGCTCGGGCCAGCACACTGCAGCGGCGGAAGTGGCCGAGCCCGTAGGTGTCATGGCTGTACAGCAGGAAACGGCTCATGGGTGCCGGTGGGCAGATCGTGAGAAGTGCGGCTCGTTCATCACCTGTTCACCGTGGCTGACGGCGGTCTAGGTGGGTAGTGGACCTTGGTCGTACGACGGTCTGCTGGCCGGTGAGCGGTGGCGTGGCTCATCGGCGGTCCAGGCCGAGGTGGTCGCGGGCCCACAACGCCGCCTGCGTCCGATCGGTGACGCCGATAGCGGCGAACACCCTGGTCAGGTGGGCCTTGACCGTCTTCTCGCTGATACTGAGCCGTCGGGCGATCGCCTTGTTCGCCAGGCCCTCGCTGACCAGGTGCAGCACCTCGTTCTCCCGGTCGGTGAGCGTGGGGTTCGGCGATGTCGTCGGCCGGCTGTGGATCACGTGACGAGCAGCTCGGGGATCGATCGGGCTGTCGCCGCCGGCCGCCGCTCGAATCCCGTCCACCAGCGTCGCCGGATCGGCATCCTTGACCAGATAGCCGATGGCCCCCGCTTCGATGGCATCGAGGACGTGGCCCCGGTCGGTCGCGGCGGTCAGCACGACGACGACGGCGTCGGTTCGGTTGGCCAGGATCCGTCGGGTCGCCTCGATGCCAGAGATGCCCGGCATGGAGAGATCCATCAGCACGACGTCGGGACACAACTCGCCGTCGAGCTCGACGGCGGTCTCGCCACGGTCGCTCACCCCGACGACGTCGATGTCGTCGGACTGCTGGAGAAGCCGTTCCAGGCCCACCCGGACGATGCTGTGGTCGTCGACCACCAGGACCCGGATCACGAGCCGATCTCCAGGCGGATCGTCGTTCCCACTCCGGGGTTCGAGTCGACCGAGAAGCGGGCGCCGGCGTCGGCGGTCAGGTCCGACAGCAAGCGAAGGCCGAGGTGGCCGTTGGCCGGCGCCCCGGAGGCGAAACCGACCCCGTCGTCGACCACGGACACTGCGGTGACCGACGACCGGCCGTCGATGCCGACAGCGAGGGTCGACGCCTCGGCGTGGCGGAACACGTTGCGCACCGACTCCTGCACGACCCGGTAGACCAGCGCCGTGCGGTCGGGCGGCCAATCGGCGACCGGGCCGAGGACGTCGAGCGCCGCGTCGATACCGAGCTCGTCGGCCGGTGCCAGCAGGTCGACCATCGCCGCTTCGAGGCCCTGCTCCTGCAGGTTGGGCGGGTAGATGTCGACCAGGAGTGAGCGGAGCGACCGGAGGCTGCGACGGGTTCCAGCGGCAGCGGTCTGGAGATCGCGGGCCAACTCGGCGTCGGCCCCGCGCGCCGACTCCGCAGCGGCGGTGACGGCGAACGACGTGCCGGCGAGGTCCTGGACAACCCCGTCGTGCAGGTCGGCGGCGATGCGTCGTCGCTCGAGGTTCGACGAGTCGATCGCCCGCTGGAGCAGTCGTTCGCGCTCGGCCTGGTTGCGTTGGAGGCGACGGGTGAGTCCCCACGCCAGGCCAAGGTGGAGCGCCAGCATGAGGCCGAGCGGCACCAGGATCACGGGGAGGAACTCGCGTCGTATCCGTCCCGCCGATTCACTCACCGGCGAGATCGCGAAGTACGACTCGTAGAGGAGGGGTGCATCGTCGGGTCCGTCGATGGGCAGGTAGACCTCGAGCATCTGGCTGGCGAGGTCGGCCTCGAACCGATTCTCGGGGCCGTCGAGCGAGCTGATCTCCGACACCACCTCGCCGCTCGACAGCGACCGGTTCTTGTCGTCCTCCAGCTCGTAGACCTCGCCGATGAGACGGCGTTCGTCTGAGTAGACGATGGTGCCGTCGGCGGCCCACAGCTTGACCCGGAGCGTCATGTCGTCGAGCACCCGACCGGCCACGATGTCGTCGAGTTGCTCGAGGGCATCGGCGTCGCCGGCCAGCAACTCCGGCGACAGGTTCGGCTCCACCACGGTCTGGGCCACGAGCTCGGTCAGGGCCCGGACGTCGGCCATCGCCTCGGCCTCGCCCGCCCGTCGCGACGCCCACAGGCTCCCGCCGGCGATGGCCGCGGTGCCGAGCAGGCCCGCCAGGGAGAACGCGGCGAACGAGCTGACCCGCAGCCTCGGCGTCGGCAGAGCGGTGACCATGAGCGCATCGTCGCGCCCTCAGGCACCCGCGAACGGTAGCGGAAGGCTAAAGGAACCCTAAGGACGTGCTCGGGTGGGCGACAGCGACGGGCGGGTGGGCCGAGTGCAACCTCAGGGGATCACGTCGAGCCACACCAGGCGGTGATCCGACGTGGGGAAACCGATGCCGTCGCGCAGGAACTGGGCGAAGTCGAATGTGCCGGTCAGTCGCGACAGCGGGTCGTCGAGCACGGGCCAGAACACGCCGGTGTCGACCACCCTGGTCCGCTTGCCGGTCAGCACGTAGTCGACCCGGAGGTTGCCGGGGGCGAAGTCAGCGAAGTCGGCCGTGTCGAGGGCGGGGTCGCCGAGGTGGGTGTCGTTCGCGCCGCCCTGGAGGGCTGACGCCTCGACCCCGCCGGGGGAGGTCGGCGCTGGGTCCTGGATCTTGGGGTGGACGAGGAGCTGGTCGATCGCCTGGCCGGTCGAGTCGCCGTCGAGGGGGTCGGCGTTCTGGTCGCCGGCGATGACGAACCGCTCGCTGGCGCCGAGCCCACCGACCCCGCCATCGTCGTCGTAGATGTAGCCGCTACGACCGGGGTGGACGTAGTCGGCCCAGAACCTGATCTCGTCGTGATTGCGACGACCGTTGCGGTCCTCCGGGCCGTCGAACACCGGCGGGGTGGGATGGCTGACGAGGAAGTGGACCGTGCGCCGCCCGATCTCCACCGGCACGTCCCAGTGCGACTTCGACGACAGCCGCAGCACGTCGAGCTCCTCCTCGTCGTACCAGCCCTCGGGGATGAGGTTGTCCGGCATGTCCCGCCAGAGGAAGTTCTGGAACGTGCGCACCGAGTCCTCGTCGATCGGGTGGCGGGACAGGACGGCCATCCCGAACTGGCCCGGGTAGTTCCCGAACCCGAAGGTGTCGTTCCCGCCGCCCACCACCCCGTTGTTGTCGAGGTCGAACCCCGATGGGATGCCCGTGTTCGATTCCGCGACGAACGCATACGGGTACTCGATCGGGTCGGCTCCGTTCTGACCGATCTCCAGGTAGTTGGTTCGGAACAGGTCGATGGCCTGACCGGTGGCGTCGTAGTCGAACTCGTTGATGAGGAGCACGTCGGGGCGGACCCGCTGGATGACCTCGGCGACGTTGGCGGCCTGCCACCGGCGGAGGGCGACGTCGTCGAGGGCGGGATCGGTGCCGTCGTAGGGCTCAGCCAGGTTGGCGGCCAGCTCACCCTCGGCGGTGCGGTTCAGCGACGCGTTGAACGTGGCGAACCGCACGTCGGTACCAGGCCCCGCAGCGGCAGGTGTCACCGCCGTGGCGAGGAGCAGGGCGATCGCCCCGAGGAAGGCGAGCAAGCGGGACATGGCGGACCTCCGGATCGTGGTCGTCTCCGACCAGCGACGGTAGTGGGCCCTCGTGGACGATTCATGTCGAACGATCGAGATGATGACGCCACACCCGCACGGATGGTGTCAGACACCGTGTGCGGGTGTGCGGCGTGGCTCGTCAGCTCACGTCGACGCCCTCGAGCCGACCGTTCTCCCGCCACTCCGACAGGAGGCGGAAGAACTTGATCGGGCCGGCTCCGTAGGCGCCGGAGAAGAAGTGGTTCGGGTTCCCCTGCTGGCCCTCGTTGTTGTAGTAGCCCGGGGTGCACTCGGCCCGGAACCGCGCGCCGAGCCTCGCCTTGCTGGCCATCTCGTCGAGCCACATCTGCTCCCCCTCGGGGGTGCACTCCGCCACCGTCCCGCCCCGCTCCCGCAACTCGGTGAGGATGTAGGTGATGTGGTTCGCCTGCTCGTTGAGTGTCTGCGGCACGCTGACCGTGACCGCGCCCTGGGTGAAGCCCATGAAGAAGCAGTTCGGGAAGCCGTGGGTCTGCATGCCGTGCAGGGTCCGCATCCCGTCGGCCCAGTGATCCGACAGGCTCTGGCCGCCCCGACCGACGATGTCGTACCCGGCCCGCCGGGTGTAGGTGGTGCCCACCTCGAACCCGGTGGCGAAGATGATGCAGTCCACCTCGTACTCCACCCCGTCGGCCACCACCCCGGTCGGCGTGATCCGCTCCACGCCTTTCCCCTCGGTGTCGACCAGGGTCACGTTCGGGCGGTTGAACGTGGGCAGGTACTCGTCGTGGAAGCACGGGCGCTTGCAGAACTGCCGGTACCAGGGCTTGAGTCGGTCGGCCACCTCCGGATCGTCGATGATCTCGTCGACCCGGCCCCGCACGCCGTTCATCTTCACGTAGTCGGCCATCTCGAGCAGTTGGCCATACTCGCGGCTGGCCAGGCGGCGACCCAACCGTCTGGCCGCCTCCTTGGCCTTGGCCCCCTGGAGGTTGCGGAAGATGTCGGTCCATCCGTCCTGGACCAGGTCGACGTCCTGGTCGCCGCCGCTGACCAGCACGTTGAAGTTGTCCATCCGCTCCTGCTGCCAGCCGGGCTCCAGCGAGGCCGCCCACTCGGGATCGGTCTCGCGGTTGTTGCGAACGTCGATCGACGACGGGGTCCGCTGGAACACGTAGAGCTGCTCGGACCACTCGCCGAGGTGGGGCACGCACTGGACCGCGGTGGCGCCGGTGCCGATGATCGCAACCTTCTTGTCGGCGAGGCCGGTGAGGTTTCCGGTGTTGTCGCCGCCGGTGTAGTCGTAGTCCCATCGGCTGGTGTGGAAGGTGTGGCCTTCGAAGGAATCGATGCCGGGGATGCCGGGCAGCTTGGGCCGGTTGAGTGGACCGTTGGCCATGGCCACGAAGTCGGCGGTCATCCGATCGCCGCGGTCGGTCTCGATCGTCCACCGTCGGGCCTGATCGTCCCAGGTCATCCCGGTCACCGTCGTCTGGAGGCAGGCCTTGTCGTAGAGGCCGTAGTGACGGGCGATGTTGCGGGTGTGCTCGGCGATCTCGGGGGCGAAGGAGTACTTGTGCTTCGGGATGTAGTCGAGCTCCTCGAGCATTGGGAGGTACACGTAGCTCTCCACGTCGCACATGGCTCCGGGGTAGCGGTTCCAGTACCACGTGCCGCCGAAGTCGCCGCCCTTCTCGATGACCCGGATGTCGTCGAAGCCGGCTTCCCGCAGGCGCCCGCCCATGAGCAGGCCACCGAAGCCACCACCGATGATGACCACCTCGGTGTGGTCGGTGATCGGCTCCCGTTCGACCCGATCCACGTAGGGGTCGTCGACGTAGTTCGAGAAGTCGCCCTTGACCTCGATGTACTGCTCGTTCCCGTCGCTCCGCAGTCGCTTGTCGCGCTCGGCCAGGTAGCGGCCCTTGAGCCGGTCGGGGTCGAAGTCGATCTCGCCGATCAGCTCGCGGAGCAGGTCATCGTCGAGCGGTGCGTTCTCGGCCAAGGGCTGGTCCATGGGCCGAGAATAGTTTGAGGCCCGCGATTTCTCGAACCGTTCGACCGGCGTGGGGCCTCAGGTGAAGAGCGCAGTGATCATGGCGATCGTGTTCGCGCCGACCACGACGGCGCCCCAGCGGTAGAACTCGCCCTTGAGCTCGCCCCGCAGCGCGACCACCTCGCCCCGCAACTCGGCGATCTCACCGCGAAGCTCCGCCCGCAACTCGGCGATCTCGCCGCGAAGCTCGGCTCGCAGCTCGGTCATCTCACCGCGAAGCTCGGCTCGCAGCTCGCCCATCTCGCTGCGGAGCTCTGCGGCGAGCTCGCTCATCTCGCGGCGCATGTCGCCTCGCAACTCGGACATCTCGCCGCTCAGGGCGAGCGTGGTGGCGTTGAGGTCCGCCCGGGTCGCCAGCTCGGACGACGGTTGGAGAGGCAGGAGTTCCATGAGTGAGTTGGCCGCTTCTGGCCCAAGGGCTGCCTCGAGCTTGTTGAAGACGTGGCGCCGTTCGTGTTCGGTTACCGACATCGTGAGTCTTCCAGATCGGTTCGGGGCGCGTCGAGCGCCCACCGGTGACTGGAGGACCTTGCCGCCGTCCTCGAAGGCGATGCCGATCAGGGTAGCTGCGGGGTGTGACGGCGAAAGGGGGATCAGTCGAGCGGCTTCATGAACGACCAGAGGTGGCCCTCGAGATCGTGGGCCCCGTACTCCCGGTAGCCGTAGGGCTGATCCACGGGTTGGTAGCGGATCTCGGCCCCTCGCTCGGCTGCGAACTCGTGATGGGCGTCGACGTCGTCGACGATGACCGCCATGGTGGCCGTGGATCCCTCGAGATTGCGGGGTGACGACAGGTTGAAGTCGGGCGACTCGGGGTGGAGCCAGAGGACCCCATCGCCCGCTTCGAGCTCGCCGTGGACCGGGACGCCGTCGTGGCGGGTGATCTCGCCGGGACCGAGCCCGAAGACCCGTTGCAGCCAGTCGTAGGCGGCTTCGATGTCCTCGTAGACCAGCAGAGAGATGTGCCGGTCGATCGTGGTCTGGGTCATCTTCATGTCCTCCATGAGTTCGAGGAGATCGTCGAGACCGACCTCCGGTGCGTCGAGCGAACCGATCATGCGGGCCAACCGTGACCGCAGCCGATGTTGCAAGCTCAGCTGCTCGTCGACCCGGGCGAGGTGCTCGGTCATCAGACCTCGGAGATCCCCACCGCTGGTGTCGAGCGACTCACGGACGGTCTCGAGTGGCATGCCGACGTCCTTCAACATCGACACCTGATACAGGCGGGTCACCTGCATCGGGCCGTACAGCCGATGGCCGCTGGCTGTCCGCTCGGCCGGCTCGACGAGTCCGATGTCCTCGTAGTAGCGCAGCGTTCGGGCCGTCAGGCCAGTGGCGGCAGCGATCTCGCCGATCCGTCGCGTCGGTGCAGGCGTTTCGCTCATGGAAGGAACGTACGACCTGACGCGACGTGAGATGCAAGTGACAGGTCGGGTCAGCGCCCGGAGACCTCGCGTTGCGGACCGGTGGGCTCGCCCCGTCCGGTCGGGGGCTCGGGGAGATCGCCGGGAGCGCGAGGCCACGCCAGTGGCAGACCGTCGCCTTCCATGAGCTGCCCGACGCCCACCCCCGCCCGATCCAGGGGAAAGTTCGGCCATGGCGCCGCCCGGCGGTGGCCGTCGGCCAGGTAGACGATCGTGAACGCCCGCCTCGTCTCACCGGTCGTGTTCGGTCCCGCCTCGTGGACGGTGAACCCGTGATGCCACACGACCGACCCGACCGGGGCCTCCACCGTGACCGGCCGTCGGTGGCCGAGGGCGGGGTCGCTCAGGATGTCGTACGCCTGCTCCGGCTTGGTCAGGTTGACGGTCCGCAGCTTGCCGACGGCGTGTGAGCCTGGCACGTACCCAAGGGCACCGTTGGCGGCGGTGGAGGGTGCCAGTGGAATCCAGGCCGAGACGAGCGGCGCGTCGCCGATCGGCCAGAACGGCGCGTCCTGATGGGCATCGGTCCGACGCCCACCAGGCTCCTTGTAGAGCGCCTGGTCCTGCCACAGTCGAACCGCCCCGACGCCCAGCAGCTCGGCCGCCGCCTCCGCGAGGAGTGGGTGGAGAGTGAGTGGCCGCACCGCAGGGTCGGTCTCCCACAGGCGCATGCACTGCACGAACGACTGCTCGTAGGGGGTCTTCTCCGGCAGCGTCCGGTGGTCGTTCGCCGTCCGGGCTGCCACGGCCTGGTCGATGGCTGCGCCGTAGCGCTCGATCTCCTCCGGGTCGAGAAGGTCGTCGGTTCGGACGTAGCCGTCGGCCCTGAATCGGGCGACCATCTCGGCGTCGAGCACCATCAACGTCGACGGTAGTGCTGCACGGTTCGGGTACCCGAACTCGAACGACGAGGAGCGTTGCCGTTAGCCTCCGGCCGTGCGGATCTGGCTCGACACTGACATCGGTACCGACGTCGACGACGCCCTGGCCCTCGGCTACGTGCTTCGTCACCCCGAGTTGGAGCTCGTCGGGATCTCCACCGTGTTCGGCGATCTCGCCCTTCGGGCTGCGATCATCGCCCCGCTGCTGGAGGCGGCGGAAGCGCCGCCGGTCCCGATCGTCACCGGCTTGTCGGTTCCGCTCACACCGGGCCGGCACGGCTTGATGTTCGGACACGAGGGCCGAACCGTCGTCGACGACCCCCAGCCGGTGCTCCGGACCGAGCACGAGCCCGGCGGCGCCGCTGGCGCAACCGAACGCATCGAGGAACTGGCCACCGCCCTCCACGAGGCTGCCCCCGAACGGATCGTCGCCATCGGCCCGTTGACGAACCTCGGGGCCCTTGCGGAGGCCGGCGCTGAGTTGCCACCGCTCACGATCATGGGCGGCAAGTTCGACCCCGATCGGCCATCCGGTCTGTCCCAGCGCCGGGCCGAGTGGAACTGGTACTGCGATCCGGTGTCGGTCCAGCAGGTGCTGGCCCTCGGCGATCGGCTCGACGCAACGGTGGTGCCGGCCGAGGTGACGTTCCAGACCCAACTCGTCGCGGCCGACATCAACCGCCTGGGGGGCGGTGATGCTCTCAACCGTCTGTTGGCGGGGCTCTGCCGCGAGTGGCTCCGAGCCCAGGCCGAGGACTTCGACCTACCCGACCCGAGGGTCGCCCTCCACGACCCGCTGGCTGCCGCCGTCCTGGTCCGACCCGACTTGTGCAACTGGACGGAACGTGTGATCACCGTCGACCAGCGAGGTACGTCGACCGTGCTCGATCCCGCCGACAGCGGCCACACGGGCACCGCGATCCGCGCCGCCGTCGACGTCGACGCGGCCGCCCTGAGCGCCGACCTCCTCACCGTGCTCGGCGCTCCGAGCGCCACCTAGACCCACGGCACCTCCACCCGATCGCCGCCAGACCACTCCGGCGTCCACCCCTGGCAGATCTGGCGTGCGCCGGTCGTGCAGGTTGCTGCCGGTGTTGGCGGGGTGTGGGTTCTGGCAGATCTGGCGTGCGCCGGTCGTGCGGGTTGCTGCCGGTGTTGGCGGGGTGTGGGTTCTGGCAGATCTGGCGTGCGCCGGTCGTGCGGGTTGCTGCCGGTGTTGGCGGGGTGTGGGTTCTGGCAGATCTGGCGTGCGCCGGTCGTGCAGGTTGCTGCCGGTGTTGGCGGGGTTGTTCTGGCAGATCTGGCGTGCGCCGGTCGTGCAGGTTGCTGGGGTGTGGGTTCTGGCAGATCTGGCGCGCGCTGCTGGGGGCGGGTTGCTGCCAGGGGCGGCGTGGGGCCGCCGTGTGGCCGCTGACCCCCCATCGTCGTTCGTGACGGCGGTGGACTACAACGTGCTTTCTCGCGGCGTGATGGGAGCCCCGCCGTTGGTGCCGGTCGACGGGTCGGCACCCCGGCCCAACATCCACCCGATGGCGGCAGCGCCGCAGATCAGTACCGCCACCAGCAGCGCGATCGCGACCCGCCCCCCTCGCCGACGCGCCGGTGAAGGCGGTCCTGAGCCGTCCCCAAACGCCATCGTGTCGGTTGCGGCCTTCGCCCCGTCGGTCGAAGGCGATGCGTCGCCCGCTCCGCCGTCCGGCCGGCCGCCGTTGCCGGTACCGACGTTGCTCTCGGTGCCGATACCAGTGCCGCTGTCGGCTCGGCTCGCGGTGAGCAGGGCGAGGTCGAACGCAGTCGTGTGGTCGCCGGTCGGCGGCGTGTCGGCCGCTTCCCTGGCGTCGGCGGCGTCGACCATGTCGAGCACCCGCTCGACCGCAGCGGCGGTCGGATCGTCGTCGACGCGCAACAGCGGGATCTCCGAGACTGGAGCACCGTATCCATCAGTCGGTGTCGGAGGCTCCCGACTCCCGTCTGGCCGACGCGCGGCCACGGTGGCCGACGGCTCTGCCACGGTGGCGGTCGTCGTCGCCTTCACCGCAGGACGCGGCTCGTCGTCGTGGTCGTTCGACGCCTCTGCGACCCGCTCTCCTGGGGCTGGGCGGGCGGCGATCGGCTCCCCGATCCATTCCTCACCGTTCCAGAATCGACTGGTCCCGGGAGGGTCTCCCTCCGCGTGATACCAGCCGTGCGGAACACGTACCTTGCTCATCTATGCCCCCGGTCTATCGGCGGTTACCAGGTTCTTTCGGCATCCCCATCGGGGGATGAGGATCCACACGGTAGCTGCGTCAACCATCGATTGTTGACGCCTCCGCATGGGCACCTACGGCGTGACGAGCACCGTGCTAACGGGTGACCAGGACCGTGTTCATGGGGTGACCAGCACCTTGATCGCGCCGTCGGCCTTCGTGTCGTTCGTCTCGAACGCCGTGACGATGTCGTCGAGCGGGTAGCGGTGGGTGACGATCGGGTCGAGATCGACCCGGCCGGAGCGGATCAGCTCCAGGCTCCGCTCGTACTGGCCCCGTCCACCGTTGCCGCCCACCCCGAACACGGTGAGCGTGCGCAACATGATCGTCTTCACCGCGAGCGGCGGCAGGTCGTCGGCGAAGCCGATGAGGCAGACCTTCCCCTCCTTGCGGACGAGGGGCAACACCAGCTCCATCGAGTCCGGATAGCCCGACGACTCGATGACCACGTCGGCCCCGGCACCGCCGGTCATGTCCAGCACGACCTCCGTGGCGTCGGCCGTGCGCACGTTGACGCAGTCGGTCGCCCCGTAGGCCCGCGACACCGCGAACGGCGCGTCGCGGGCGTCGGTCACGATGAGGCGGCCCGCCCCCGACAGCGCGCACATCCTCGTCAGCGCCAGCCCGATCGGCCCCTGGCCGAGCACGACCACCGTGTCACCCAGCCGGATCGACAGGCGGTCGACGGCGTTGAGGGCCACGGCGAGCGGTTCGAGCAGCGACGCCTGCCACGGCTCCACACCGTTCGGGATCGGCACGAGGTTGATGCGAGGAACGGCCACCTTCTCGGCCAGGCAACCGTCGAGCCAGAGCCCCATGAGCCGCTTCTGCTTGCACTCGCGGAGCTCACCGTCGAGACAGAGCGCACACTCGCCGCAGGGCACGGAGGGCTTGATGGCGAACGTCTCGCCGACGATGCCGTCGTCGACCCCATCGCCAACCGATTCGACCGTGCCCGAGAAATCGTGGCCCGGGACGCGGGGATAGGGGGTGGCGATCCGCCCGTCGTACTGGTGCTGATCGGTTCCGCACAGCGAGGCCGACGCGGGCCGTACCACCACCCAACCGGGCTGGGCCTCCGGTTCGGGCACGTCGGTGAGGTGGACCTCCTTCACCCCCGTGAGCATTGCCGCCTTCACGCGCTGCCCTCCGGCAGGGCGCCCCTGCTCTCGAGGGTGTCGATCACGTCCTGGAGGTGACCGGCGAAGTGTCCCATGATCAGCGGCGTCCACTCGGCGACGGTCATCGTGCCGAGGTCGGGGATCTCCACGGTGCGGTCGAGGACGGCCGGGTCGGTGGCCGGCAGCGCGGTCGCCACCGTCCGCCGGGTGCTGGCGACCTGCGCCCTGGCGATCTCGACCGTCGGTGGCGGGTAGCCGAGCACGTCGTGGCCGATCTCCTCCCGGTGGAAGAAGGCGAGGTCGGGGTCGTGGCGCAGGCGCGCCAGATCGCCCAGCCACAGGATGGCGGCGAGGTTGGCGTGGCTGAGGTACTGCGCCGCGGTCCAGCCCCCGGCGGGGCTGGCCAGGTGCAGGTCGCCGTCGCCGATGCCGGCGAGGACGGCGTCGAGCTCGGCCAACGCCGCGTCGGCTTCCGCCGCCGCGGTCCGAAGCATCTCGTCGTGACTCATCTCGTCTCCTTGTGGTCGTGTCTCAGGTGCCGATCACCCGGGCTACGGCCCGGGCGCAGGCTCGGGCTCCGGTCCGACAGCGCGCTCGCGGAACGCATGCACATGGCGGTGCATCCGCCGGCGGGCCGCGTCGGCGTCGCCGGCGCGGATGGCCTCGACGACGGCGTCGTGGGCGCGGGCGACCTCGTGGCGAACGGGGAGCGAGTTCACGTGCTCGATCTCGGTGCCGTCGTACACGGCCGACGAGAGCGCCGCCATGATCGCGATGAGCAGCTCGTTGTGGGTGGCGTCGACCACCGTGAGGTGCCACCGCAGGTTCAACTGCAGGTACTCGCCGAGGTCGTCGATGTTCGCCCGCAACAGGGCACCACATTCGTCGAGGGCGGCCAGGTCGTCGTCGGTCCGGTTCTCGGCCGCCAACGCGGCACACGACGGTTCGATCGCCTCTCGGGTCGCCAGCAGGTCCGGGAGGTGGACCTGGGTGCCGCGGATGAAACCATCGATCGAGCGGGTGACGAGCTCACGTCCGGGGCGGCGGACGGTCCACCCCCCATACCGTCCGAGGCGGGGCGTGACCAGCGAGTCGATCTCCAGCTTCCGGAGCCCCTCGCGTACGGTGGCTCGGGTCAGCCCCGTGTCGGCCATGAGGGCCCGCTCCGAGGGGAGCACGTCACCGGGGCTCAGGTCGCCGCCGAGCACGAGCTGACGCAGCCGCTCGGCGAGCACCGCCGCCGCATCGGGCTCGTCGATCACGCCGATGAACGTGTCGTCCTCGATGGTGATTCGACCCACGGGCGCTCACCGTAGCCAGCGCCGTGGTCAATGGTCAACCATTTCGAGTCAATGGTTGACCATTGATCGCCCCGGCCAGTAGAGTCCTGCCTCGTGACCCGCTCGACGAGCAACGCACGCCCCGAGGACGGGCCGCCCGTGTTCACCCCCGACGACGACGGCTTCCACCGCCAGCTCCGCGGCGACGACTGGTGGTTCACCGAGACGGCGTGGTTCTCGTTCCACCACGTCGAACGCGAGCTGGGCGGGTGGTTCTACACGATGGCCCGCCACAACATCGGCACCGTGGCCGGCGGCGCGTGGGTGTGGGACGGCTCGGCCCACCTCCCCTGGGACGTGCTCTACAGCACGAACTACACCGCCCTCGAGCTCCCGGCCGACGCCGACCTCCGCAACTGTGAGCTCCCCACGGGGGTGGCGATCCGGGTGGAGGAACCCACCTCGGTCTACCACCTCGCCTACGACGACCCGGGTCGGTTCACCGCCGACTTGCGATTCACCGGCGCGATGGCGCCCCGCCCACTCGTGGCCACCGGATCCACGTTCGGCAAGGCCGCCCACTTCGATCAGATCGGCCACATCACCGGAACCATCGAGCTCCACGGCGAGACCATCGACATCGACTGCTGGTCGATGCGGGATCGAACGTGGGGCCGGCGGCCAGAGAACCGACCCCGCCAGGCCGCCTACGTCACCGGAGCCGGCGACAGCGGGACCGGCTTTCTCGCGGTCACCAACACCCGCGACGGCACCGACCGGGTCTCCTACGGCTTCGTCAACCGGGCCGGCGAGCCGGTCTCGCTCGTCGACGGGGAGCGCGGTGTGGTGCGCGACGCCTCGCAGGGATGGGTCGACGAGATCACCGTCGACGCAATCGATGCCGCCGGCGACCCGTTCTCGGTCACCGGTCGATCGGTGAGCCGGATCAT
Organism: Acidimicrobiales bacterium; assembly: GCA_965216205.1. Classification (GTDB taxonomy): domain Bacteria; phylum Actinomycetota; class Acidimicrobiia; order Acidimicrobiales; family SZUA-35; genus CADEDH01. Next base: position 5,856,595 of record OZ244139.1, read on the forward strand.
CATCAACCGGCACAGCTTCATCGACATCAACAGCCTCATCCGCTGGACCCGAACCGACACCGGCGAGACGTGGTGGGGTGAGGATCAGGACATGTGGCCGGTCCACCGTTGGTCGGCGGCCGCCCGCGACGAGGACTGGAGCCTGCGGCCATGACGCTCACCATCCACGAGCAACTGCGGCGCCTCGCCGACACCCTCCGCAACGAGGTCGGGCCGGCCGTCGGCGACGAGTACACGAGGACCCAGGCGTTCATGTCGTCGGTCATCCTCCAGCGGCTGGCCAACCAGGTCGAGCACGGGCCCCGCCACGCCGACGCCGAGGCCGGCGAGGTCGCCGCGCTGCACGAGCGGCTGGCCCCGGTCCTGGCGAACGGACCCGACCGCGTGACCGCCGCCGCGGCGCTGGCCGCCGAGACCGGAACGATCGCGGCCCTCGCCCCGCTCATCCGGGAGCTCCACTCCTGGGACGACTCCGCCGCGGCCGACGCCCTCGCCTTGATCCGGCCGGCACTCCGGGCCGACATCGACCGCCGGATGGAGATCGCCACATGAGCCCCGCCGACCAGACGACCGCCGACCAGACGACCGCCGACCAGGCCACCAGCGACGAGCAGAACGGCGACCTGAAGACCAGCGGCGACCGCAACCCCGACGGCGAGCTCGAGGCGACCCTCGCCGCCTACCTCGCAGCCCGACTCGGCACGGCCGGCCCCGTTCGCATCGAAGGGATGGACCGGATCGCCGTCGGCTGGTCGCATGAGACCTGGCTGTTCGACGCCGTCTGGACCGACGGCGGTGAGACGCAACGTCGGGGCATGTGCCTGCGGCGCGACCCGGGCAATGCGCTCCTCCGGGAGACCTCAGACCTGGCTGAGCAGTTCCGGGTCCTCCAGTGCCTCGCCCACACCGACGTGCCGGCACCGGCTGCCCACTGGTACGAGGCCGACCCGAGCGTGCTGGGCGCACCGGCGCTGGTGATGGAGAAGGTCCCCGGTGAGTGCCCCAGCCCGTGGCGTCGGTCCGGGCGGGAGTACTACGCGGCGGCCGCCGAGCGTGGTGTGCTCCCCGAGAGCTTCGTCGATGCCCTCGCCGCCATCCACAACGCCGACTGGGAGGCCGCCGGCCTCGACTTCCTCGGCGTCCCGGGTCCCGGCGACGACTTCGCCCGCCGCGAGATCCACCGCTGGCAGACACTGATCGAGGAGTCGGGCCACCCCGGTCATCCGATCCTCGACGACCTGGTGGGGTGGCTCGAGGCCAACGCCCCTGCCACCGACCGCCTCACCCTCGTGCACGGCGCCTACCGGACCGGCAACGTGCTCATCCACGATGACCGGGTCAGCGCCGTGCTCGACTGGGAGCTCCAGGTGATCGGCGACCCGATGTACGACGTGGCGTACATGCTCACCGAGCTCAATCGGGAGGGCACCGACCTCCTCTCGAACGTGGTTCCCCGCGACCTCTTCTACGAGCGCTACCAGGCGGCCACCGGCATCGAGATCGACGACGAGCGCTGCCGGTACTACCAGCTGCTCTACGCCATGCGGTCGGCCGCGTTCTGGATGAGCGCCGCCGGCCTCTATGCCGATGGACGCAACACCGACCTTCGGCTCGCCAGGACCGAGTGGTCGGTCACGGTCGCCCTCGAACGGGCGGCCCAGGAGCTGGGCTATTGACGCGCGGGATCTCCCACTCGGCCGGGTCGGCACCGATCGTGCCGCGCCCGTCGTCGAGCACCGATCGAACCGGGGAGCTGAACTGACATGACATCTCGAACCGCAGCGGAGGTCCGAGCCGGGCTCGACCACCCGATCGTCGACGGTGACGGGCACTGGGTCGAGCACCATCCGGTGATGGTGGAGGCGCTCCGCCGCATCGGGGGCGAGCGGGCGGCCGAGGGCTACTCGGCGTTCGGTCGCATGATCGGGGCCAACGTGGCGATGAGCACCGCCGAGCGACGCGACCGCAACCTCGGTCACGAGGCGTTCTGGTCGGTCCCCACGGCGAACACGCTCGACCGGGCGACGGCCATGATGCCCGGTCTGCTGGCCGAGCGGCTCGGCGAGCTCGGCATCGACTTCACCGTCCTCTATCCCACCCAGGGTCTCGGCATCGTGAACGTCCCCGACGCCGAGACCCGCCAGGCGGCCTGCCGGGCCTACAACACCTTCGCCGCCGAGTACTTCGCCGACCACGCCAGGCTCATGACCCCGGCCGCGGTGGTGCCGATGTTCACCCCCGACGAAGCCATCGCCGCGCTCGACCATGCGGTGGGGGAGCTCGGTATGAAGGCGGCGATGTTCGGCAGCCTGATGGCCCGGTCGCTACCCGGGTCGGGCGGCACCGACAGCGCCGACGACGACGCCATCCGGCTGGACCTGGTCGGGCTCGACAGCGACCACGACTACGACCCCGTCTGGCAGCGGTGCATCGAGCTGGGCGTGTCGCCGTCGTTCCACGCCTCCGGCCGAGGGCGGGGGTTCGGGCTCCGGGCCTCGCCGTCCAACTTCACCTACAACCACATCGGGCACTTCGCAGCTGCCGGCGAGGCGGTGTGCAAGGCGCTGTTCTTCGGTGGCGTGACCCGCCGGTTCCCCCAACTCAACTTCGCGTTCCTCGAGGGCGGCGCGGCATGGGCCTGCCAGTTGCTCAGCGACATCGTGGAGCACTGGGAGGTCCGCAACCCCGCGGCGCTCGCGACCCAACTCGACCCCGGCCTGCTCGACAACGAGCTCCTCGACGAGCTCGCCCAACGCCACGGCAGCGACGCCATGAGGCGGGCGACGGCCGAGCGTCGAACCCGCCCCGTCGCCACCGGCCCGACGCTGGTGGGTGGACGGCCCGCCCCCGATGACTTCGCAGCGTGTGGCATCGAGCGGGAGGAGGACATCGCCGAACTCTTCGTCCGTCCGTTCTGGTTCGGCTGCGAGGCCGAGGACCGGCTCGCGGCGTGGGCGTTCAAGGCCGAGCACAACGCGTTCGGGGCTCGGCTGCAGGCCACACTCGGATCCGACATCGGCCACTTCGACGTCGCCGACATGACCACGGTCATCCCCTCGGCCCACGAGCTGGTCGACGAGGGTCTAATGACCCCCGCCGACTTCCGCGACTTCGCCTTCGCCAACACGGTCCGGTTCTTCGGTGGCACCAATCCTCGGTTCTTCGACGGGACCGCGGTTGAGGAAGCGGCGGCTGCGGTGCTGGCCGAGTCGGCCTCGCCGTGAGCCGGGCCCGAGACCAGCGGCCGGCATGACCGCCATCCCCCAGACCGAGCCGCTCACGATCGGGCAGGCCCTCACCGCCCAGGCCCGGATCCGCCCCGCCGTCGTGGGCGCGCGCGACCTCGAGCGATCCCTCACCTATCGAGCGTGGAACGAGCGGTCCTGCCGGCTGGCCAACGCCCTGCTCGGCCTCGGCCTGGAACGGGGTCAGCGGGTGGTGGTGCTCGCCCACAACCGGTTGGAGTGGGCCGAGATCTATCCCGCCCTGGCCAAGGCCGGCCTCGTGGCGGTCCCGATCAACTTCCGCCTCACCGGGCCCGAGGCGGCCCACATCATCGACGACTGCGACGCGGCAGCCGTCATCGTGGAGGAGGCGCTGCGACCGACGCTCGACGCGATCCGGGCCGGGCTGGCAGTGCCACACGACCGGTACGTCCTCATCGGCGACGCCCTGCCCACCTCGACGGCATCGACGACGAACCCGGCGACCGCACCGACTGGCTACTACGACTACGAACATCTGCTCGCCGGTGGCTCGGCGGCCGAGCCGGACGGCGCGGCCCGAGCCGGCGACGCCGCCTGCCTCCTGTACACGTCCGGCACGACCGGCCGCCCCAAAGGGGCGATCCGGAGCCATCGGGGCCTGGCCATGGTGGCGCTGTGCACCGGGCTCGAGTTCCGCCTCCACCCCGGCGACGTCGGCCTGCTGGTCATGCCGATGTGCCACGCCAACTCGCTGTACTTCTTCGTGAGCTTCCTCTACCGGGGCGCACCGTTCACCATCTTCTCCCGGGCCAGCTTCGATCCCGAGCTGTGCCTCGTCGAGCTCGGCAAGGCCACCTTCTCCTCCCTCGTCCCCACCCACTACGCAATGATGCTCGACGTGCCACCGGCCAGGCGGCCCGACACCGCGTCGGTCGAGAAGCTGCTCGTGTCGTCGGCCACCGCGTTCGTGGAGACCAAGCGGCGGATCATGGACATGTTCCCCAACTCGGGGCTCTACGAGCTCTACGGGTCGACCGAGGCGGCGTGGGTCACGATGCTCCACCCGGACGAGCAGTTCGACCACCTCGGCACGGTGGGTCGGGAGGTGGTCGGGTCGGCGCCGATCCGGCTCCTCGACGACGACGGCCGCGAGGTGCCAGACGGTGAGCCCGGCGAGCTGTTCTCGTCGAGCCCCTACCAGTTCGATGGCTACTGGAACCTGCCGGAGCAGACCGCCGACGCGATGCGGGGCGAGTACGTGAGCGTCGGCGACATCGCCCGCCGCGACGCCGATGGCTACATCCAGCTCATCGACCGCAAGAAGAACATGATCGTGACGGGCGGCGAGAACGTGTATCCGTCGGAGGTCGAGAACGTCCTGGCCGAGCACCCCGACGTCGGCGACGTCGCAGTGGTGGGTGTGCGGGACCCGACGTGGAGCGAGCGGGTCGTGGCCGCGATCGTTCCCCGGGCCGGCACGACCCCATCGGCCGACGCGCTGCTGGCGTGGTCGGCCGAGCGGCTGGCCGGCCACAAGCGGCCCCGCGCCATCGAGTTCCTCACCCCGGCGGAGATGCCCCGGAACGCCACCGGGAAGATACTGCATCGCAGGTTGCGGGAGATGTTCGACGATCTGGAGGCCGAGCCCCGATGAGCACACACGAGACGCCGCCGAAGCTGACGGTCGGCGACAGTCCCCACTTCGACGAACAGTATCCGCTGTCGCCGATCGACGACTTCATGATCCACCAGACCCCGGATCCGATCCGGATCATGATGACGAGCGACCCCAAGGCCTACGAGCGGTACTGGATGGTCTGCCACGACACCGCGGGCGAGGTGCTGGTGGCCACCGGCTGCAGCTTCTACCCCAACCTGGATCGGGCCGAGGCGTACGCCATCGTCAACCATCGAGGCATCCACCGAACGGTCCGGGTGTTCCGGCCCCTCGGGGTCGACCGGATGGACATGCGGTTCGGGCCGATCGCCCCCGAGGTGGTGGAGGGCCTCCGGCGATGGCGGTTCGTGCTGGAGCCCAACGAGTGGAGCATCGAGTTCGACCTCGACTTCCGCGACACCACCCGCCAGATCTTCCGCGAGCCGACGCTGCCGATCGACCGGGGCTATCCCCGAGGCCGACGGCCCGACGTGACCACCGGATTCGAGAGCTTCGGCGACGTCGAGGGCTGGGTCGACGTCGCCGGGACCAGGATCGAGATCCGGCCGGGCGAGGGTCGCGGCACCCGGGATCGGCACTGGGGAGTCGGGCGGGGCGTCGGCGGACCGGAGCTCGCCCTCGGCGGGCGGATGCACGTGGGGGTCAACGGCAACAGCTTCGTGGCCTTCAGCGACTTCACCATCTGGGGCGACAAGGTCTTCCACCGGTTCGGCGACGAGCGACCCGGCGATGGCCGGGTGGTCAAGGCGGTCCGGCGGATGCGGTTCGAGCCCGAGACGAAGATCTTCGCCGAGGCCATCGTCGACTACACCCTCGACTCCGGCGAGACCAAGCAACTCCACTACGAGCGCATCGGCAACCAGACCGCCTACCTCCGCTGCGGCATGTACGGGGGGACGCCAGACAAGGACATCCACCAGGGGGCCTACGACGGTGGCGACGAGGTGATCGAGGGCGACGTGTTCGACGTGAACGACCCCGAGGTGCGGGCGTCGCTCATGGGTCTCGACGAGCACTTGTGCCGGGTCACCTGTGACGGGGAGACCGTGACCGGGATCATGCAGCCGATCGACCCGAACGCCTACAACGCCTGCGCCTCGCCCACCCGCGAGGGCTGGTCGTTCCTCGAATGAGCACCGGGTCGACACCGGTCACCGCTACGGCCTCGGTCGCCGAGGTGACCGAGGCCCTCGAACGGTTCCTGGCCAATGAGCTCGGCCCGGTCACGGATCTCGTCGTCACCGACGTCGCCCTCATCTCGTCGATCGGGAACGCCCGCGAGCCGTGGTCGTTCACGGTGTCGTGGCGAGATGACGACGGCGATGACGACGGCAGCGGCGACGGCGCGGAGCGGGTCGAGCGGTGCGTGCTGCTGCGCAAGGCCGAGGCCGGCCAGTTGGAGACCGAGCTCGGACCGGAGTTCGCCACCATCCGGGCGCTCGGCAGCGCCGACGTGCCGGTGCCGCGGGCGTTGTGGTGCGACGAGACCGGCGACTGGTTGGGTCAGCCGTTCTTCGTCACCGCCTTCGTCCCCGGGACGGCGAGCATGCGCCCCCTCCGGAACGAAGCGGGCGATGCGACGCTCCGGTCGGTCGCCCTCCAGCTGGCTCGGGCCGCAGCCAGGCTCCACCGGTTCGACTGGTCATCGGTCGACGAGGAGTGGGACCACACCGTCACCCGCGACGGCGTGGCGCTCGCCCAGCTCGAGCTGTGGCGGGACCAGTTCGAGCGGCATCGGCTCGAAGCCCATCCAGTGCTGGCGTGGGCGTTCGAGCACCTCGCCCAGAACCCGCCCGTGGCCGACAGGATCTCGATCGTCCACGGCGACCTCCGGTTCGGCAACGTGCTCTATGACGGACACGAGCTCACGGCCCTGCTCGACTGGGAGATGACCCACCTCGGCGACCCCGTCGAGGACCTCGGCTGGGTCTACCGCAAGCTGTGGAGCCCCCAACGCTCGCTCCCTTTCGAGGAGTTCCTCGCCGCCTACACCGAGGAGCTCGGCTCGTCGATCGACCCCGATGCCCTCCGCTGGTATGAGGCGTTCAGCGAGCTGAAGCACAGCATCATCTCCCTCACCGCGGCCCGGTCGTTCGACGACGGCCTCACCCGCAACCTGCGCCACGCCGACCGGGCGGAGACGGTGCCGGCCTTCTCCCGGCGGCTGCTCGAGCTGGTGCCGTCGTGCTGAGCCCGTCGCCCAGCAGGTTGCTCGCCGGCGTCGCCCACGCCCTCGACGAGACCGTGCTCCCGGCCATGGAGCGGGGACCGGCCCGCAACCAGCTCCTCGCCGCGATCGGGATCGTCCGACGATGCGCCGCCACCGTCGACGCGTTCGGCCCGACCCTGCACGAGGAGTGCGCCGACCTCGTGATGTCGCTCCGATCGATCGTCGAGGCGGATGCCCGTCTGGTCATCGATCGGGCGTCGGTCGACGCCGCGCTCGTCACGGCCGACGAGGTGCTGGCTCAGCCGTACCCGGCGGTACCCGATCTCGTCGCGGCGGTGTTGGCGCTGCATCAGGCGGCGGCCGACGTCGCCGTGGCTGCCGAGCGGCAACGGTCGACCACCCGACCGGCGGTTCGTGCGCTCCTGCAGCGGATGACGGATCGGCAGGACGCGCTGGGGCTGTCGCCATGGTGAGCAGCACCGAGCGGACCGGCCTGGCGGGCATACGACTCCTCGAGGTGGCGAGCGGGTTCGGCCCGGCGTGGGTGGGGAAGCTCTTCGCCGACCTCGGCGCTGACGTCATCCGCTTCGAGCGCCCGGAGGACACCGTGCGGAGCCGGCCCTTCGAGGTCCACCGGTGGATCAACGCCAACAAGCGGTCGGCGACCTCGAACCTCCCATCGCTCGTCGCCGGGGCCGACGTGGTGGTCCACGGCTTCAGCCCCCGGGACGCAACCGAACGCGGCCTCGACCACGACACGTTGACGGCGGCTGGCCGGCCGGAGCTCGTCGTGGCGTCGGTGACCCCGTTCGGGGCGGTCGGACCCTACGCCGACCACGCCGCCGAGGAGCTCAACGTCATCCATGCGTCGAGCTGGGGTTTCCTGTCGCCGGCGGCCGCCACCGACGAGGACCTGCCGCCCCTCAAAGCGGCCGGTCATCACGCATCGATCCTGGTCGCCAACGTGGCGGCGTCGGTCACGCTGGCCGCGTTCGACCGGGCGGAACGCACCGGGGTGGGAACCTTCGTCGACTTCTCGTCGTTCGCCGCTGCGGCCAAGATGACCGAGACCGCGCCGGTCGGGGCCTCGTTCCAGGGCGCCGACGCATCCCGGCTCGGTACCAGGACGATCGAGCCGTGGGCGATCTACCAGTGCGCCGATGGGCTGGTGCAGGTCCTCTGTGTGGAGTCGGCCCACTGGGAGGCACTGCTCGATCTCATGGACCGGCCGGCGTGGAGCGAGCTCGAGGTGTTCGCCACCAATGAGGCACGGCAGGAGAACGCCGACCTGCTCCACCTCTACATCGGCGAGTGGATGGCGACCCAGAACGTGGCGGAGCTGTACCGGGTCGCCCAGGCGGCCCGGATCCCGCTGACCCCGCTCAACACGATGGCCCAGATCGAGACCGACCCGCAGTTCGAGGCCCGGGGGTTCCTGGTCGACACCGCCGATGGACTGCGGGTGCCGGGGCCCGGCTACCAGACCGATCGCGGGTGGTGGAGCCAGCGGCGAGCAGCGCCGGGCGTGGGCGAGCACAACGGCGACGGCTGGCTCGCTCGTGCCGATACCGAGCCGAGCCCCACCAGCACGACCCTCGTCGCCGCCGCGGCAGACAGCCGATTCGATCCGGCCAGGCCGCTCGACGGCATCCGGGTGTGCGACTTCACCTGGGTGTGGGCGGGACCGTTCTGCACCCAGTACCTGGCCCACCTCGGCGCCGATGTGATCCGGCTGGAATCGCCCGACCACCTCTGCCTCTTCCGCCGCCTTCCCTTCAACCCGCCCGGCGTGCCGCTCGGTCCCGACTCGGCCGGCGTCTTCCAGTGGTACAACTCCGACAAGCGGAGCATGTCGATCGACCTGCGACATCCCGACGCCGCCGAGATCGTGCGCCGGCTGGTCGCCCAGAGCGATGTGGTGGTCGACAACTTCGGCGTCGGGGTGATGGATGCCCTCGGGTTCGGGGTTGACGCGCTCCGTGCGATCAACCCCGACGTGATCGTCGCGTCACTCTCGGGCTACGGCCAGACCGGCCCGTCGTCGGGCTACATGGCCTACGGTCCGGCCGGTGGCGCCTTCTCCGGCCTCTACGCCGCAACCGGCTATGAAGGCGGCCCCCCGGTGGAGACCGGGGTGGCCGTGGGCGACCCCGGCACCGGGATCACCGCCGCCTGGGCGATCGTGGCCGCCCTGGTGGCCCGGCGCCGCAACGGCGAGGTGGTCCGGATCGACGTGGCGATGGTGGAGGCGATCGCCAGCACCCTCGGGGAGGTGTGGATGGAGTACCGAAGCGAGGGCACCACCCCGCCTCGGCGGGGCAACCGCGACCCGCAGTGGGCGCCCCACAACTGTTACCCAACGGCCGGCGACGACGAGTGGGTCACGATCGCCTGCTCGAGCGACGAGGCGTGGCGGTCCCTCGCGGCGGTCATCGATCACGACCTCGTCGACGACGATCGCTTCGCCACCGCCACCGGGCGCAAGCGGAACGAAGCGGCGCTCGACGAGCTCGTGACGGCGTGGACGCGAGCTGGCGACCGGTGGGAGTTGACCCATCGGCTGCAGGCGGTGGGGGTGGCAGCGATGCCGTCGCTCTCCCCGCTCGACCTCTGGCGTGACGATCCCCAGCTCCGGGCGCTCGGCATGTTGGAGCGCCCGAACCATCCGGTCACCGGCAACCACGTGGTGGCCGGCGTGCCGTGGCGGCTCAGCACGGGGCCGAACGGCATCCGCCGCCCGGCCCCAACCCTCGGCCAGCACACCGTCGAGATCCTCACCGACCTCCTCGGCTTCGACGCCGACGCGGTTGGCGCGCTCCGGTCGAGCGGCGCCCTCGGCTGACAGCCAGCTACGAGCCACGAGTCTGCCCTCCCCCGACTCGGCACGGTGATGCACGATGCGCGCATCACCGTGTACAGTGGTGTGGGTGCGAACCACGGTGACGCTCGATGACGACATTCGCAAGGCACTGGACGACCTGCGGCGCGAGCGCGGGCTCGGAACGTCGGCCGCACTGAACGAGCTCGCCCGACGTGGTCTCGCTGCGTCGGTCGCTGCGAGCTCCGAGCCGTTCCGGCAGGAGACGTCGGCGATGGGGCGACCACGATTCGACATCGACAACATCGGGGAGGTGCTCGAACTCCTCGAGGGTCCCGGCCACCGATGATCGTCGACGCGAACGTCCTCCTCTATGCACGAAACGAGTCGGCCCAGCAGCACGACATGGCCAAGGAGTGGCTCGAGCGCGCTCTCAACGGCGACACTCGTGTCGGATTGCCGTGGTGGTCTCTCGCAGCCTTCGTGCGGATCGCAACGAACCCCCGAGTCTTCGCACGACCGCTGTCAGCGGACGAGGCGGCGCGACAGGTCGAGGACTGGTTGCACGCGCCGCGTGCCTGGATCGCCGAGCCGACCTCGGCCTTCGCCGACATCTTCCTGGAACTGCTCCGTCGGTACAGGGTCACGGCGGGCCTGACCACTGACGCCCAGCTCGCTGCGCTCGCCATCGAGCACGGCGTGCCGATGATCTCGGCCGACGCCGACTTCGCTCGATTCCAGGAGCTCGACTGGATCGATCCGTTCTCCGAGTCGAGCTAGCCGTCCCGAGTACGCCGGCCCGCGGCGGTCCGGGGCGCCCTCACTCCTCGGTCGGTTCGCCTCGGGCGACGGCGATGCCGGGCATCGTCTTGCGGGAGCCGTAGGGGTTGTCCTTGTCGAAGAAGGCGCCGCCGAGATTGGCGAGCATGTAGGCGGAGTGCCCGGCGGTGATCGCCGCCCGGAACCCCATGGCGTCCTGGGCGTCGTTGACCTGACGCTTGATCATCTGGGCCGCCAGCGGAGGGAGCGTGGCGATGCGCTCGGCTTTGGCCATGGCGGCGTCGTCGAGCTCCGCCGGCGGTACCACGTTGGCCACGAACCCGAGCTCGTGGGCGTCGGCTGCGCTGAGCAGCCCCTGCTCCCACATGAGGTCCTTGGCCCGACGGGCCCCGATGTCCCAAGGGGTCGACTGGTACTGGAAGAGGAACGGGATGAACTGGGCGTCGTCGGCGGCGACGATCAGATCCATGGCCGAGGCGACCATCCACCCGCCGTAGATGCACAACCCCTGCACCGCAGCGAGCGTGGGCTTCGGCAGGTCGCGCCACCGCAACGTGTTCTCCACGTTCCAGTCCCAGGAGCGCTGGTGCAGGCCGTGGACGCCGCCGGGATAGGGCCTGGCCTCCCGGTCGGCCAGCTCCTCCGCGGTGCCGATGTCGTGGCCCGACGACCAGTGCTCACCGTTGCCGAACAGCACGACCACCCGCACGTCGTGATCGGCCATGGCCTCGCCGAACGCCTCGTCGAGCTCCTCGAGGAGGACCCGCGACTGGGCATTCCGGTACTCCGGCCGGTCCATGGTGATCCTGGCCACCGCCCCGGCTCGTTCGTAGCCATCCGTTTCGCCCACTGCCGATCTCCCACCGAGGCAGCACCACAACCCTTGACGGTTGTACAACATGTGACTAAACCCATCGGCAGACCGTCGCCAGCACCGATCCTGGTGCATCCGTCCCCACCGGCGGTCCGGAGGGTTGACATGATCACCAGTCGTGCTCGTACGGCGATCGCCGTTGTGGCCATCGTTGCGATGCTGGGGGCCGCAGCGGCGCCCGGCGGTGCCGAGGAGAACGCCGAGCCGGACGTCGTTGCGTCGGGTCTCGACCAACCGCGGGGTCTCGACTTCAGCAGCCGCGGCGACCTCTACATCGCCGAGGCCGGTAGCGGCGGTGATCTGGAGGAGGTCGGTTTCTTCGCCGGCGCCGATCACTGCACCGGTCTCACCGGGGCTGTGACCCGGGTCGATCGGAACGGCGTCCAGGAGCGGGTCATCGAGGGTCTGCCGTCGGCCGGTCACTGCGATGGTGGCCAGCAGGGCCTCGGCCCGGCCGGCGTCGTGGCCGAGGGGCGGCGCGACGTCGTCGTCCAGATGGGCTCCACCGCCAGCTTCGACCCCAACGCCGTCCTGACCGTCGGCGCCGATCTCTACGGTCGGGTGCTGGACACCCGCGACGACGGCACCATCCGGTCGGTCATCGCCGACGTCACCAGCTTCGAAGCAGCGGTCGACCTCGACGGGGAGGGCTACGACTCCAACCCGACCGACCTCGCGCGCTACGGCGGCGGCTACGTGGTGACCGACGCCGGGGCCAACGCCGTCCACGTCATCGACGGCCGCGGTCGACTGGTTCGCAGCGTGCTCGTGCCCCAGGACGACTGCCCCGGCAACCCCGGGAACTGCTTTGGCGACACCACCCTCGATTCGGTGCCGACCGGCGTCACCGCGGGCCCCGGCGACACGTTCTACATCAGCACGCTCTCGGGCGTGGTGGCCGACTTCACGGTGAACCCCCCGGTGATCGGATTCCAGCCCGGCAACGGCAAGGTCTTCGCCTTCGACGCCAAGACCGGCGAGATCTCCGCTCTGGCCACCGGACTGACCACCGTGATCGACGTCGCCTACGACCGGCGGGCCGGCGTGGTCTACGCCGCCGAGTTCCTCACCGGTGCGGTGTGGAGTATCGACGTCGAAACCGGCGACCGGACCCAGGTCATCGCCCCGGGGCAGCTCATCACCCCCGGCGGGCTCGCGGTAGACCGCCACGGCGACCTCTACGTGTCGGTCCTCACCGCCGCCCCCGGCAACGTCGGCCAGGTTCTCCGCTTCGACATGTAGCACTCACCCCCGGTTGGCTTTCCATCGCACGATGCGGGTGAAGAGGCCGCCGCAGCAGTTGGCGTAGCGGGCGCGGCCCGCCGCCACCTGCTCGGCGTGGGTGTCCCAGAGGTCGGCGATGACGATCGCGGCATGCGACGAATCACCGGAGCCGGCCTCGGTGACCGCGTCGTGGAACCCGCCCGGGAGGCGATGGCGTCGCTGACCGGTCAGGTCGAGCAACGAGCCCTGCTGGAGATAGACGCCGGTGGCTTCGTCGTGGGCGAGCGTGAGCGACGGCGTGATGTGGTTCACGATCCCGTCCTGCTCGACGACTGCCCCATCCGACCGGTGGATCGCAGTCAAGGCGTCGTGCACGAGGTCGGCTCCGAGCTTCGTGAAGCACGGCGGCTCATCGTCGGCCTCGTCCGGAGCCAGGAGGCCGACGTCGTGGAACATGGCCGCGAGGTAGAAGCGGTCGGGATCGAGCGGTACCGCATCCTCGCCAGCCAGTGCCAGGCCGTACTGGTAGGCCCGCCAGGAATGGGCTCGGACAGCGTCACACCGTTCGAGGTGCTGCTCGTCGGCGGGATGCCTGTCCCGGATGTCCTGCCAGCGCTTGTCTGCTTCGTCGATCGCCTGTTTCGACGGTACGAACGGCTCCGGAGCTTTGGTTGGTTGGTCACTGGGTCGGTCACTGCGGGGGTTGCGGCCGACGATCGATCGGATGAGCTTGCGGCTCCCTTGCACCGCGGCGTCGAACACGAAGCTGAACAACGCGGTCACGAGGGGCACCATCAGCGCCCGCCGCTCGTGGCGAACCAGGCGCCCACCCCCGCCGCTCACCCATCGATACGACCCGAGGAGAAGCCGCCGCCGCCAGAAGAGCAGGGCGCCCAGCGTGGCGAGCGAGATGCCCGAGAACGCCAGCAGGGTGATGGCCAGGTGGCGCCGAACCGAGGCGAGGAACTGGGCCGCCACCCACTCGGTGCCCTCGACTCGGCACAGCTCCGGCTGATCCGGCCCGTCGGTGCACACCGCCACCTCGGCCCCGAGGAGCGTGACGGCATCGGGCACCACATGCGGGTCGGCCGATGTCGAGGTGCTCGTTGTTGCGACCTCTTCGGGGCTGGAGGCGAGGCGGGTGGCCAAGGCGTCGGCCACGAGCTCATGACCGGTGGGGTTGGGGTGCATGCTGTTGTGCAGCCAGTTGCGCACGTCGGTCTGCTCCTCCAAGGCGCCGGCCTCCTGGCTGAGGGTCACGTAGTTCACCCCGAGCTCGCCGCCCATGCAGAGACCGGCCCCAGCCTCCGCGAGGGCCGTCTCCACTTCCTCGGCGTACTCGATCCCCGCCCTGGAGGCGGCCGAGCGGACGATCTGGTTGAGCTGCTGGGTGAACGCGTTCAGGAGCCGGTGCTCGTCGTCGGTGAAGAAGCTCTCGGCGCAGGTGCTATCGGCGATCGGCACCGGGTACGGCACGGCCACGAGCCGAGGCCCGTCACCGAGGTCACCGCGCACCTGCCCGTACAGATCGACGAGATCCCCCTCGATCGTGCGGAGGGGCTCGAGGAGGCGGTCGGCGATCTCCGAACAGTCACCAGGCGCGAGGCAGGTTCCGATGACGTCCCCGAACCCCGCGTCGTTACCGCCGATGCCGACGAGCACCACGTCGTCGGCACCCAGCGTCAGCTCGGTCTCCACGGCCTGGGCGAGCTGCGACGTGCCCGGCGGCTCCCCGCCGACGGGCTCACCCGGATACTGCGGCTTCGTGATCACCTGCTCGATCTCGGCTCCGGAGCAGGCCAGGAACAGGAGGCTGTCGAAACCGAGATCGTCCTTCATCAGGAGCTGGGGACCGTAGGCGGTCGGCGCCCGCCGGCACTTGTTCAGCCTCGACCGCTCGCTGGTGTTGGTCCCCTCGTAGTAGGTGTCGGCTCCTTCGCCCGATGTGTAGGAGTCGCCGAGCACCACCAGCACCCGCTCGTCGTCGGGCTCGACCTCGAGGAACCCCGCCGGCTCGGCCGAGCTGGGCAGCAGCGACCACACCAGCGCAACACCGGCCGACGCGATCGCGGCCTCAGCGGCCCAGTTCGATCCGACGCCGACGGCGAGCAGGACGAGCGCCAGCAACAGGTACGCACCATGCCAGAAGCCCCAGTCGGCCCTCATCATCCAGGCCACGGTCACCGCCACCAACACCAATCCCAGTGCGAGGAAGGCGACGTCGCCCTGGCGTTGCAGCCTGGCGGTGATGGCCGCCCAAACCCCGCCCCGGGTCGCGCCAGTCGTCGGTTCTGACAGCCACCGGAGCACGTCCTCGGCGGTCAGCGACAGCCCCACCACGCCGAAGACGAACACGGCGACCACCAGCAGCACGACGCCGAGCTCGTGACCGACAGCCCACAGCGCCACCGCCGCCAGCACGGCGCCGCACCCGAGCACCGCCAGCCCGAGCCAGGGTCGCCACCAACGCGACCACCGCAGCTCGCCCAGCAGGCCGCTGGCACCGAAGAGGGCGGCGACGAAGCCGACGAAACCGACCCCGTTGCTGGACCCGGTCCACTGGTGGCCGACCGCCACCGTGGCTCCCGCCACGAGAAGCGAGCCGCCGACCACGAGTCGGGTCGTCACGATGTTGCGATTCGGCTCGTCGCTTCGACGGCGCTGCTCGAGCGTGGCGTTGAACCGGTAGGCGGCAGCGATGAAGGCCACGGCCGCCATGGCCACCACCAACCAGTGCACCCGACCGCCGGCCGTCAACGCCAGGAGCAGCACCGTTACGACGAGCCACGCCAGGTTCCAGGCCATCGACCTGCCCCACGCCCGGAGTCGCCGGTCGGCGACGGGGCCTCCCCGGCCAAGCCGGAGCGACGTGCGGTGGGTCCAGAGCCACCGACCAGCGGTGACGCCCATCCCGATGAGGAACACGGCGACCACGATCCACTTGACCACCGTGACGGCGAACAGGGCGCCCGCTGGACCGGCCCCGGCAGCACCCACCACCCGCCAGGCGAGGATGTTCTCCACCAGGTCGATCGCGCCCACCGCGATCCCGACCAAGGCGAAGCGATGGAACCACACCGCGAACGCATTGTCGGTCGTGTCGCGGCGGGCCCAGCGAGCCAGCAGGAGCACGGCGACCGAGGCGAGTACGTAGCCCAGGAGCGCGAAGACGACGGAGTCGACGGCGAGCCAGCGGAAGGCCAGCGTCGTTCCGGCCACCGCGTCGGGGTCGACGGCGGCGTAGTCGACCCACGCCCCGACGGTCTCCCTTGCCGCATCCGATCCGTGTCCAACGCCTCTGGTGAACGGCAACTGGCCCAGACCGCCACCTGTTTGCCCCTCGACCCGTAGCGAACGGAGCAGGGCATCCAGTCGATTCATCACCCAGCCAGCGGCGAGCATGTTGACCAGCCCTGCTGCGAGCATCGCCCATTGCCAGGATGGCCGATCTCGCGATGGTCTACCGGTGTCCGTCGCTCCGGCCATGACTCCCCCTCTCCGGTCCTGCCCTCCAGTCAGGACGCGACGAGATCAGATTGTGCATCGAACCGACCGCGCGTTCTGCCGACTTCTCCCCACTTCCCGCTTCGTGTGGTGCGTGAGCTCGTTGCCCATCCTGCCCACAGGCCGATGTAGGTTCAGGTCCATCCGATGAGCGCACAGGAGACGGCATGGAGAAGAAGTCGAAGCCCCCATCGATGAAGGGTCCGGAGCAGTGGTTCACCGGCGACGTCTGGATCGATCCGATCGCCCAGGGCGAGGGCGATTCGAAGGTGTCGGTCGCTGCGGTCCACTTCACCCCGGGTGCCCGCACGGCGTGGCACACCCATCGCAACGGCCAGACCCTCTACGTCACGGAAGGGGAGGGCCTGGTCCAGTCCCGGGGTGAGCCGGTGGTCACGATCCGGCCCGGCGACACCGTCTTCACCCCGACGGGGGAGTGGCACTGGCACGGCGCCACCCCCGACCACACCATGACCCACCTGTCGATCACCGATGGCGCCGCCGAGTGGGGCGATCACGTGACCGACGACGAGTACCCCGGCCACACCCACTGACCGGCTGCTGCTCGCCCGCCGGGGTCGTCGCGCCTCGTCGGGACCGCGCTGCCGGTCAGGTCAGCAGTGCGTCGGCCAGGCGCCGCCAGTCGTCGGTGGGCAGGTCGCTCGGATCGTCCACCAGCGCCTGCACGCACACGTGGTCGGCGCCGGCGTCGAGGTGCTCACGGATCCTCGGCACGATCCGGTCGACGTCGCCCCAGAGCACGATGGCGTCGACCAGCCGGTCGCTGACCTCGGCGATGTCGGCCTCGGTGAAGCCGAGACGAGCGAGGTTTCGGGTGTAGTTCGGGAGCTGCAGGTAGCGGGCCATGTTGGCGCGGGCGGTACTGCGAGCCCGGTCGGGGTCGGTGTCGAGCACCACCATGTGCTCCGGGGCCAGGAACTTGTCGGGCCCGAGGATCTCCCGGGCCTGGGCGGTGTGGTCGGGCGTGGTGAAGTAGGGGTGGGCACCGTCGGCCTTCTCGGCCGAGAGGGCGAGCATCTTCGGCCCGAGCGCAGCCAGGATCCGCGGCGGGCGACCGTCGGCGCGCAGACCGGTGAACGGTGCAGCGTCCATCGCGTCGAGGTAGTCCGACATGTCGCGCAGCGGGGTCGAGTAGTCGAGGCCCCGCACGCCTTCCACCATCGGTGCGTGGCTCACCCCGAGGCCGAGGAGGAACCGGCCGGGGAACGCCTCGTCGAGGGTGCGGCTGGCGGCCATCGTGGTGAGCGGGTGGCGGGCGTAGGTCTGGGCGATGCCGGTGGCGACCGCCATGCGGGGGCAGGCGTCGAGCCAGATCGCAGCGGTGACCAGCGGATCCCGCCCGGTCGACTCGGGTCGCCACAGGCATCCCCACCCCATCTCGTCGAGCTCCGCCACCGCCTCCCGCACCCGGCCGGTCGGGTGCAGGTCGAGCAGGCTGGTCCAGATGCCGAAGGTGCCGATGTCGATGCCGTGGGTCATGGGTAGGACAGTAGAGCGGGTTCTACTGGCTCATGTGGTAGCCGCCGTTGGGGGAGAGGACCTGCCCGGTCACGAACTTGGCCTCGTCCGACGCGAGGTACACCGCGGCCCAGGCGATGTCGTCGGGGTCCCCGAAGCGACGCATCGGGGTGGCCGCTTCGATGAGCGGCCTGGTGTTGTCGATCGGTGCGGTCATCGGCGTGTCGATGAAGCCCGGCGCGATCGCGTTGACCCGGATGTTGCGGGCCACCACCTCCCGGGCCACCGCTCTGGTGAAGCCCATGATCCCCGCCTTGGCCGCGCAGTAGTGCGGCGACCCGGCACCGCCGGCGGTGCCCATGATCGAACCCATCGAGATGATCGAGCCCGACAGCTGCGGCGCCATGATCTTCAGCGCCTCTCTCGTGCAGTGGAACGTGCCGTCGAGGTGGATGGCCAGCATGCGCCGCCACCGCTCGTCTGGCAGGTTCATGGTGACGTCGACGAACGTCTCGACGGGTCCGCCGGCCTGGAGCTCCGCCACCTGCTGCAGGGTCAGCCGCTCCCGCTCGAGCCGTTCCTCCTCGGGCATGTCGAGCCCGATCCCGGCGTTGTTGACGAGGATGTCGAGCCGGCCGAACCCCTCGGTCACCGCCTTGAATCCGGCCTCCACCGCGGTGGAGTCGGACACGTCGAAGCCAACGCCGATGGAGTGGCCGCCCAACTCGGCCGCCATCGTCTCCGCGTCGGATGCCTGGAGATCGTTGACGACGACCGTCGCCCCCTCCTCGGTGAACCGGCGTCCGATCTGGGCGCCGAGCCCGGACGCGCCGCCGGTTATCAGTGCGATCTTGCCTTCGAGACGGTTCATGGTCAGCGGAGGGGGGAGAAGTCGGTGGGGTTGAGGATGCGGTTCTCGATGTGGTGCACGATCGGGCCGTCGGCCTCCGAGTCGGCCCGCACCTTCTTCCACTCCGGGTCGGTCACGAACGACGCCCACGCTTCGTCGCGCTGGGCGAGGCTCTCGAAGCCGACGATGTACCACAGCTCGTCGTTGCGGCCCCCGATCGAGTTCAGCCAGTAGCCGACGTTGGTGATGCCGTGCTTCTCGAACAGGTCCATGGTGTGGTCACGGAAGCGGGCCAGCAGCGCCGGCATGCGTCCCGACTCGGCGGTGTAGATGCGCAGTTCGTGGATCATCACCTCTTCCTAGCCGAGGATGCGATCCTGCGCCGAAGCGATCGCCGGTCAGCCCGACGTCAGGCCGGCCGCCTTCGGAACACAGCTGTCGCACGCGTCGATCGTCGTCGTTCCGTGTGAGCCGTCCCAGGTCCGGTTCGTCTGGTCGAGCTGCACGGTGGGCGGCGACGAGCGGACGTCGTGCCAATCGTTGCCGAGGTCGATACTGGTCCGACCGGTGTCCCAGATCGTGTTGTTCGTCACGGCGACGTTGCGGGCACCTTCCAGATTGAACGTGTTCGGAATGTAGATGCCGGAGTCGGCGATGTCCCAGATCACATTGTTCTCGACGACCGCGTTGCCGTGACCCACCCAGATCGCCACCCCGTCGAAGCTCCGGCTGCGGACACCCGAGATCGTGTTCCCCGACACGAGGAACTGCCCGTCCTCCCAACCCTCCCCGTGGATCGAGAGGGTGACTGCGCCTTGCGATTTCACCTCCACGGCTTCGATTCGGTTGTCGGTGATGGTGACACCCCAAACCCCGGTCTTGGCCTCGATGGCCTCGTCGACCACATCGTGGATGAAATTGTCGTGGATGAGGACGCTATTGGTGTCATCTCGGTACGAGAGCTCGGCGGTGCCGAGGTAGATCCCCTCGCCGAACGGCTCCCCGTCGGCCAATCCTGACTGGGCGATCTCGTTCCCCGATATCTCGATGAACGACGAGACCGGATTGGTCGACACCTCGGGTTCCACCCGCCCGGTTCGGCGGCCGAACGAGATCAATTCGCCCCCTGTTCGGTGGATCTTGGAGTTGAGGACGCGAACGTTGGAGACACCGTTGCCGGTCAATCCCCGGAACCCCTCGGTGATCTCGAAGTTGTCGATCGTGATGTACGACGACCGCTGGATGAAGACGACCGACACGCTCCGTCCCGCTTCAACGGTGCCCATCGTGAGCACCGCCGGGTCGCTTCGATCCAGCGACCGGAACGTGATGGGTTCGTCGGCGGTGCCGTGCTTGTCTTCGATGTGCAGCGCACCCTCGCTGCGGTTCGGACTGTCGTAGGTGCCTGGGGAGAAGCAGACGACATCGCCGGGGCCGGCGCGGCTGACGGCGGCGGCTCCGGTGCGAAGTGCCTGGTCGGGCTGGGACCCGTCGTTGTCGTCGGATCCGCCCGTCGCTACGAACAACGTGCAGGGCGCTTCTGTCGGAGCCGGCGCCTCACGGGATGACGCGCCGGACGCGACGGCGTCGCCGGTCTCCCCCGACGGGGCCGCCCGCTCGATCGTCACGGCGGTGATACTCGGCGCTGGATCGCCTTCCTCGCTCGTCTCGACGAAGTCGCCGCCTCGTTGCCCGGACGTGGAGAACAGCACCAGGAGAAGGCCGCCGGCGAGTCCGAGCCCCAGCGTCAGCACAGCGAGCCGGATGGTCTTCCTCTGTGGGTCCTGGAAGATCGCGGTCCAACTCACGTCGAGGCCTCCTGCGGGCTGCTGGCAACGTCTTGATCGGCTCGACCCAGCAGCCTGGTCGCCCAACCCACCGTGCGCCCCAGCCAAGGGTACCGGCGGCCCCCGTCAGACCGACCCCCTGCTGTGGGTAGCGGACAGCAAGATCGACAACATTGTCGGTCGAGCTGTCGCTCAGTACCGTGGGGCCGGTGGCGGATCACATCCTCGTCGGCGTTGCCCGAGGTCCTCGAGCGCTGGTGTCGGCGCCATGACGGTGGTCAGCACCGGTCGCCCGCGGGCTGACGAGGTCGATCAGCTTCCCGAGGTCGAGGACCCGTTCCCGCACCTCACCCACCTCCAGGCCGGCCGCCCGTCTCGGCTACGGGTCGCTCGCGGGGCTCGCCTGCCGGCGAAGCCGGGCATCCTGGAGCGGTCCTTGACCGTGCTCACGCTCTTCGTGCTCGAGCATTCCACGCCGAACGCCTGGTTCTTCACGTCAGAGGATGGGTCGGTCGGCCGGTCGAACCCGCTCTACGTCGTCGCGCTCGGCCTCCTGATTCTGACCGGGCTCATCCGGGTCATGGGCTACTTCAACCATCTCATCGATGTGATCAACCTCGATGTGGCCATCTTCGGATTCGTCGGACTGTGCGTCCTCTCGTCCCTGTGGTCGGCGGACCGGCCGGAGACGTTCATGAGCTCCCTGCTCTTCCTCGCCATAACGTCGTATGCCTTCTACATGGTCATGCGGTACTCGCTCGACGAGATCCTCGTACTGCTCTCGATCGTTTTCCTGTTGTCGGGAGTGGTGAACATCGCCTTCGTCGGCGCCTTTCCGAGCTATGGACTGGCGGACGAGGGCGAGTGGAGCGGCGTATTCGGCTCCAAGAATCAGCTCGGTTACCTGGCGACGATGGGTGTACCGACCCTGATCATCACGGCAATGATTCGCCGCAGATGGCGACTTCTCTACCTCGGTGGGGCGGCGATGCTGACCGGTCTGCTGATCCTGTCGCAGTCGACGACCTCGTTGATCGCAACGATGCTCCTCACGGCGTCGCTGCCGGTGTTCAGGACCTTCCGGGCGCTGTACACGCTGCGGGGGGCGGCGATGTTGACCGTGTTCGGCAGTGGGCTCCTGATGGCGGTGGTGGCGACCAACCAGATCGGGGTGATCGCCGGCTGGGCAGGAAAGGACCCGTCGCTCACGGGTCGAACACCCCTCTGGGCGGCGACGCTCGACGTGATCCTCGAACGCCCGCTGATCGGGTACGGCTACCAAGCGGCCTTCGGCGGCTACTTCTCACCGACCCACGAGGTCTGGATCCTGACCAACTGGGAGCCGGCGGACAGCCACAACGCACTGCTCCAGATCTGGGTCGAGGTGGGGCTCATCGGCGTGGTGCTCTTCGTCGCGGTTCTCGCCCGCGCGTTCTCGAACGGCGTACGCCTGGCGGCGATCGTTCCCGGCCCCGTTGGCCTCTGGCCGATCATGGTCTTCAGCCTCGCCATCGTTACGGGGATCAGCGAGTCCGGTATCCAGTCCGAGCAACTCGGCTGGGTCATGTTCGTCGTCGCAGCGCTCGCCGCGAGCTACCACCTGCAGCACCGGAGGTCGCTCGGGTTCTCCAACGATCTGCGTCGGGCGATCGCCGCCAACAAGGCCAGAGCGCTGGCTCGCTGAGGGCCGCGATCGCCGCGTGGGTGGCGGGCGCCGACCTACGATCAGCCCATGGTGAACGAGGGTGGTCGGGTCGTGGTGGTGACCGGAGTCGGTGCAGGAATGGGCACCGGGCTGGCCGAGGCGTTCGCCGGCCAGGGCGATGTGGTGGTCGGCTGCGACATCGACGGCCCGGCGGGCTCGGCGGTGATGGGTCGGCTCGGGCCCCAGGCGTCGTTCGTGGCGACCGACGTGGCCGACGTCGCCGAGGGCCGGGCGCTGATCGACCGGGTGGTGGCCGAGCACGGCCGCATCGACGTGCTCGTCAACAACGCCGGGGTCACCCGCAGCCTCGGGTTCTTCGACGTGACCGAGGAGGACTGGGACCGGATCAACTCGGTCAACGCCCGAGGGCTCTTCTTCCTCATGCAGGCGGCGGCGGTGGCCATGCGAGATGCCGGCACCGGTGGCCGGATCATCAACATCGCCTCGATCGCCGGCAAGGGCTACCGCGGCACATCGAACGTGGCCTACGCCGGAACGAAGGGTTCGGTGATCGCGATGACCCGCATCGCCGCCTCGCAACTGGCCCGCCACGGGATCAACGTCAACGCCATCTGCCCCGGCGTCACCCGGACCGCGCTGTTCGACCAGGTCATCGACGAGCTGGTCGACCGGATGGGGAGCACCCGCGAGGAGGCGGAGGCCCGAGCCGTGCGCTCGATCCCACTCCGCCGGGCCAACGACGCCGACGACATCGCCCAGCTCGCCCTCTACCTCGCCTCCGACGCCGCCCGCAATGTGACCGGCCAGTCGTGGAACGTCGACGGCGGCCTCATGTGGGACTAGATCTGGCCGCGGCGGCGAGGCTACGGCCGGCTCCCCGTCGGTCGGTGTTGTGGGAGGCTCTGATGGGCGGACCGGTGGAAGGAGATCCAGGATGGAGACGTGGGATGCGCTGATGGCCCGCCGCCAGGTGCGGGCCTATGCCGACGAGACGGTCGACCGGGCGCTGCTCGAGAAGGTGCTCGAGGCGGGCCGTCGTTCGCCGTCGTCGCGCAATCTCCAGCGATGGGACTTCGTCGTCGTGACCGACGAAGCGGTCAAGGCCGATCTCGCCCGAACCTGGCAGGGGGCGCAGTGGACGCCGGCCGCGCCGGTGGTGATCGCCCTGGTCGGGCCGGTGGTCGACGACGACCTCCAACGGTTGAGCGTCGAGTACGACCTCGGCCAGGCGGCCACCGCGATCCTGGTCGCCGCCACCGACCTCGGCCTGGCGAGTGGACAGTCGTCGAGCAGGGACCAGGACCTGGCACGCTCGATCCTCGGGCTCCCGTCCGACCGCTACTGCTCGAAGCTGCTCACCCTGGGCCACCCTGCGGATCGGCCGCTCCGCGCCGTTGAGAAGCCCGACCGTCGGCCCTTCGACGACGTGGTCCACTGGGACCGCTGGTAGGGGGTCACCCCCGCTGCGTTACCGGTCACACGTCGAGGCGGAATCCTCCGTCGCCGAGATCGACCAGCCGGCCGGCGGTCGGCTCGGGGAAGTGCGTGCCGATGACGAGGGCGTCGGATGCGGCCCATCGGGCGAACGCCTCGCGCCGGCTGGCTCGCGACTGGGTCTGGTCGGTGTCCACCACCGCCGCGAGCTCGGGGTCGGCGATCTGCATCGGCGAGTGCACCATGTCGCCCGTGATGACCGCCCGCTGGTCGGTTGACTCCACGATGAGCGAGATGTGGCCGGGGGTGTGGCCCGGTGTCGACTCGAACCACACGTTGTCGCTGATCCGGTGATCCACCGCCACGAGGTCGGCCAGGCCCGCGTCATGGATCGGGGCTACCGAATCGCCGAAGACGTCATCGCCGAACAGGTCGGGCGTGTTCCTCCAGTGCTCGAACTCGGGCCGGGCGAACAGGTAGCGGGCGTTGGTGAAGGTCGGCACCCACTTGCCGTCGACGAGGCGGGTGTTCCAACCGACATGGTCGACGTGCAGGTGGGTGCAGACGACCTCGGTGATCGACTCGGGCCGGTAGCCGGCGGCGGTGAGGTCCTCCAGGAACGGGAGCTGGAGGTTGTTCCAGTCGGGGCTGTGCCGCACCTTGTCGTTCCCGACACAGGTGTCGACCGCGATCCGATGCCCGCCGACGTCGACGACGAGGCACTGGATGCGCAGCAGGAGGTACCCCTCGTCGGTGACGAAGTGGGGCCGGAGCCAGTCCGCGGCCTCCGCCCGGGTCAGCACGTCCTGCTTGCTCACGCCCTCGAACAGGAACCTGGGTGAGGTCGGTGCCTGACTCTCGAGGATCGAGGTGATCGTTGCCTCGCCGACCTTCCATTGCAGCATGCCCGTGCTCCTCATCCGACCGACCGTTGCTCGGTCCGCGTTCGACCCGGTCAGCCGCTCACGCTAGCGCTCAACGCCAGGCCGCAGGAAAGTCCGACCGGCCCGCCGGCTTGCGCTGTCTCCCGTGTGCCACTCGCCCCGTTCGCGATCGGCTGGCATTCCTGCCCGAACCGGGGGAATAGTGATGCCATGACCGAAGAAGACTTCCGCCAGCTCCTCGTCGAGCGAGGATATGACGAGGTCCGCGAGACCGAGTACGGGCCGGGGAGCGACAACGACCTGCACACCCACGAGTTCTCGGCGCTGCTCATGGTGCTCGAGGGCGAGTTCATCCTGGAGCTCGAGGACGGACGCGAAACGTTCGTGGCGGGCCAGACGTGCGACGTGCCGGCAGGAACCATCCACGCCGAACGCACCGCCGACGTCGGCGCCCGAGTGATCGCCGGCCTCAAGCACATCCCCGCCGGTGACGCGGCAGGTCAACGAGCCGGCGGGTAGCGAGCGGTCCTGGGCCCAGGTGCTGTCCCGAGAGGCGTCGAGCATGCCCCGGCTTCTCAAACCCACGCGAGCACGAAGCGGAACGACGTTTCGGCAAGGGCGAAACTCGGGTCGAACGCCTCAGTTCGTACGTGGAGCTGACGGGATTCGAACCCGTGACCCCCTGCTTGCAAAGCAGGTGCTCTAGCCAACTGAGCTACAGCCCCAAGATCGACCAGCGTAGCGGCGCGTGGATCCTACCGAGATCCGATTCGTGGCCGTTACCCTCCAGCCATGAGCCAAGAACACATCGACATCTGGAACCAGACCGCCGACGCCTTCACCCAGCGCTACGACGCGATCACCGAGGAGCAGTGGAGCGCATCGACGCCTTGTGAGGGGTGGACCGTCAAGGATCTGGTCGACCACGCCGTTGGCGTCCAGGTGCAGTACGTCGGTGGCCTCGTGGGCGCCGACATCGCAGACGGCGCTGATTGGCCGGCGGTTCGAGACGCGATCCGCGGCGCGGTCGGCAACGAGGGTGCGCTCGAAGGGACCACCGAGATGGGCCCGATGGGCACGGTGCCCAAGACCGTCCCGTTCGGCGTCGGTGCCAGCGACCTCCTCATCCACGCCTGGGACCTCGCCAGGTCGATCGGGGCCGACGAGACCCTGCCGGCCGGACCTGTCGCTGCCACCCACGCCGGCCTCCAGCGGTTCCCGGAGCAGGCCATGCGAGGCGAGAACATGTTCGGTCCGGCGGTTGAGTGCGCCGACGACGCCGACGAGCAGACCAAGATGCTCAGCTTCGCCGGCCGCACCGTCTGAGCACCGGCCGGAGCTACACCTCGCCCACGACCACGTTGCCGTGGTTGAGGCCGAGCTTCGGTCGGGCCAGGACCGACAGGTCGCTCCGGGGATCCTCGTCGAAGAACAGCACCGTCGCCGGCTGGCCCTCGTCGAAGCTGTGGGTCGATCCCAGATAGTCATAGGCGGCGGCGGTCGTAGCGTGGACCACCGCTTCGGGGTCGAGGCCGTACTCGGCGAGTTTCAGCGACTCGGTGGCGATCCCCCCGTGGGGTACGGCGATGTCGGTTCCGGCGAGAACCGACACGCCGGCCTCGGGCGCTGACGCCAGCCGCGGACGTTGTCGAGCCCCTCGGCGAACAACTTCCCGCCGCTCGACGCCGTCCCGAGCATGTCGCGGATGCTCTCCATCGCCGCAATGGTCGGCACCCATGCGCCGCCCCGGGCTCCCAGCGCTACCAGATCATCGGCCGTGAGGAACAGCCCGTGCTCGATGCTGTCGATCCCGGCCGCCACCGCCATCGAGCTCGTCTCCGGCGCTGCGGCGTGGATCGCCACCCGACAGTCGGCGGCGTGGGCCACGTTCACCGCCTGGTGCATCGCCGCCTCGCTGAAGTTCGTGACCGCGCCGACGCCCTTGCGGGGCCAGTCGCCCACCAGCTTGACCCACGACGCACCGCCGCCCGTGGCGTTTCGTACCGCGCCGGCCAACTCGTTCGCCTCCACCTCTCGGGCGAAGCCGGCATAGTAGCCGCCGGGGCTGGCGATCATCTGTCCCGCCATCTGCAGCTCGGGTCGCCGGTCGGGCGGCTCGTTCAGCACCCGCAGCGTCACGCTGGTGCTGTGCCCCTTGTCGGCCACGAGGAACACACCGCCCTCGAGCTGGGCCCAGGCGTTGGCCTTCGTCCGCTCGAGGATCGCCTCCGGGTCGGAGTTGTCGTCCTCGTTGCCGCCGCCCAGGTGGGCGTGGCAGTCGGCCAGCCCGGGCACTGCCCACCAGCCGCCGGTGTCGACGACCCGATCCACCTGCTCGCCCGCTGGTCGGAAGTGACCGTCGATCACGGTCAGCTCATGGGTGGCTCCGTCGAGGGTTCGGATGGTCAGGCCGAGGCGCATGGCGTCAACCTACTCCTCGCCCTCTCGACCCGCAGCCCGCCCACCCAGCCCCCGTCATCCGGCCGCCTCGGGTCGGCTTTGGCAGCGTTCTGCACGGGGGTGTGCGCCGGATCTGCCAGAGCTGGGCGGGCGCCTGGGTTTGGCAGCGGTTTGCACCGGGGGTGCGCGCCAGATCTGCCAGGGCGAGGTGGGTGTGGGGTTTGGTAGCGGTTTGCACCGGGGGTGTGCGCTGGATCTGCCAGAGCGGGGTGGGTGTGGGGTTTGGCAGCGGTTTGCACCGGGGGTGCGCGCCGGATCTGCCAGAGAGGGGAAGGAGGGCTGCGCCGGGACTCCCGTTGGACGTCGCCGCGCTGCTGGCTCAGTCGCCGATCGCGTAGAACTGGCCGTTGCGGCTGCCGACGAAGATCTGCCCGTCCCACACCGCCGGGGTCGACTCGATGCACCCGCCGAGGTCGAGCGACCACAGCTGCTCTGGCTCGTCGACGCCGGCGGCGTCGAGCGCGAATGCGTTCAGCGAACCGCCGCAGTCACCCTGGAGGAGGGTGTCGCCGATCACCACCGGCGAGCTCCACAGCGGCCCTGGCAGCCGGAGCCGCCAACGATCCTCGCCCGTCGCCCGATCGAGGCCGAGGAGCTCCCCGCCGTCGGTCGGCACGATCACCACGTCACCGTGCAGTGCCGCAGTCGCATAGATCCCCGAGTCGGGGCCGGTCTGGGCCTCCCGGCTCCACACCAGCGGATCGTCGGGGTTCGACGGGTCGAGCTTCATGATCTGACCGATCTCGGCGCTCCGCTCGTTCGACCGCTGGTACTCCGACCCCACGTACAACATCCCCTCGTCGTCGACGACGATCGAGGCGTCGGTGTCATCACCGGTCCAGAATCGGAACACCCGCTGCGGCGCGTCGCCCGACCGGACCCCGCCGACGTCCCACCCCTGCACCAGGCCACCGGAGTTGGCGAAGTAGACGGTGTCGCCGCTGATCGCCACCGAGTTCTCCACCGACACCTCCTGGTCGCGGATGCCAGCGAGGAGCTCGTCGTCCCACGACTCGGTGCTGAACACCACCGATGGCGCAACGGTCACCCGGCCGCTGCCGTCATAGCCACGGTTCAGTCGCACCACGTAGAACCGGCCGTTTTCGCCACCGACGAAGAGATGGTCGTCGACGACGAGCGCCGAGCCGTCCCAGTCGTTGTTCCACAACGTGGGCCCGTCGGTGTCCGACGCCAGCTCCCACAACAGCTGCGGCTCCGGACCGTCGAGGGCGACCACGTGGAACCGGTTGTCTCGACTCCCCGTGTACAGGAGTGGGAACCCGTCGGGGTCGACGGTGACCGAGCCCTTGATGATGTCGTTCGTCTGGTAAGGCGGAAGCGCCTCGGCCCCGGTGGCCGGGTCGAGGAAGTTGACCCGCCGGTTGTAGGCCCCGAACGCCACCGTCCACTCGCCGCTCGTCGGCAGCCGGAACACCGACGGCTGGCCCGTCCAGCCCGTACCGCACCACTCCTTCGCCTCCCCGGCCACCGCCGACACCGAGCAACCGACGAAGTACTCCCACAGGACCCGAGGGTTGCTCGGGACCGGCCCCCTCCCGTGGAAGGTGCGGGTCGGATTGCCCCGGAACGTGAGGAGCCCGTCGACCGCTCCCAGGTCCGACCACGGACGCCCCGACGACGCCGGATCCACCCAGTACCGGCCGTCGGGCACGAACAGCCCATCGCCGCCCGCAGCGGCACCCTCACCCGCTCCATCCCCGCCGCCCGCACCGCTGCCGTCGCCATCGACGCCCGTCGCGGCGCCCGCGACCTCGTCGGCGTCAGCCTCGCCCACCGCCCCCGCCACCGCGGTCTCCGGCCCGGACGGGTCGCGGCCGAGGCCACCGTCGGCGTCGGAGCGGGAGCCGTCGATCACCTCGTAGCCGGCGAAGTCGGGCTCGGCAGGACTGCTCCTCAGCCGGTCCCCGTCGCCGTCGCTCCCGTCGACCCCGGACGCCACCACCGGCGCGGCCGACGCGCTCTCGATCGTGTCGTCGAAGTGGAACTTGAGCACCCCCAACGCAGCGAGCGACACCGCACAGAACATCCCGGGCAACGCCCAGGACGGTATGGTTGTCGATCGCTGCACACGCTAAGTCTGCCCTGTTGCACGCAGCTGGACACGGCATGGCCGATCGTCGCTATTCACCCTCGCCGACCGCACGTTCAGCGCCTGACCACCGCCGGGAAACGGTGGGTGAGAGATGGGTGCGTGATGGATAGTGTGAACGCTCGCTCCGTTGTTCCCGAGGAATCAAGCGCCGAGAGATTGCCCTTCACGTGATTCCCGGACCGATCGCCATCTTCGACCTCGATCGCACCATGCACGCCGGCTCCGGGCTGGGTGTGTTCGCCCGCCATGCGTTCCGGGCCAAGTTCATCGGCGCCGACCGGATGGTCAAGTCGTTCGTGCACGACCTCGTCTTCCGCCGGGGCGCCTCCACCGACGGTCACATCAGCACGATCGCCGCCTTCGCGCTCGAGATGGCCGGCGGCAAGACCCTCGACGAGCTGCAACCGATCGTCGCCGCCACCACCAGCGAGATCGTCGAGTCGGTCCGGGTGCCGATGAGGGCGGTGCTCGAGCTGCACCGCGAGGCCGGCCATTGCTGCGTGCTCCTGTCGGCCAGCCCACAGCAGCTCGTGGGTCCCATCGCCGACGCGCTCGGCTTCGATTACGGCATCGGCACCCTCATCGAGGAGGCCGACGGCGTGCTCACCGGCAAGATCGTGCCGCCGATGTGCTACGGCGAGGAGAAGCTGACCCGGCTCCGGGCCGAGATCGGCTGGCCCCCCGCCGACATCCACCCCAACCCCCGCCCCCATCAGCGCTCCGACCAGCATTCCTACCCCCGCCCCGGCCCCCGTCTCGACCAGCGCGCCGACCACCGCACGGCTCCGGTCGCAGTCGGATCGACCGTCCGGCGATCGGGCGCCCCACATGCCGAGTCACTCCCGTCCGGCCCGGAACCGGCGGCCACCGCACCGGCAACGCTCGCCGCCCGGCCCGGCTCGACCGGCGCCACCACCTACGCCTACGCCGACTCGATGTCCGACCTGCCGCTCCTCGAAGCGGTCCAGCTGCCGTTCGTGGTCGCTCCCGACCGGAAGCTCCGCGAGCTCGCCCAGAACCGCGAGTGGCCCATCCTCGACCTCGTCGACAGCCAGACCTAACCGCGGCCACTCACCATTGGCCGACGGGCGACTGCGGCTAGAGGCCGCCCTCGGCCACGAGGCGCTCCAGGGTGAGCTCCGGGTGGTCGGCCATGACCCGGTCCATCCAGTACTTGCTCTCGAACAGAGCGAGGTGGGTGCCGTCCTCCCGGGTCAGCACGTCGACCCCCTGCATCGACCGGAGCCGGTCGCTGCTCTCGGCGTCGGTCCGGCGGGCGATCGAGTAGGCGGTGCTCGTCAGCTCGGTCGCAGCGCCGAACTCGTTCTCCAGCCGGTGGCTCGCCACCTCGAACTGCATCGGACCGACCGCGGCCAGGATCGGCTCCTGGTCGCCGAGGTCGCGATCCCGCAGCACCTGGATCGCCCCCTCCTCATCGAGCTGGACGATCCCCTTCCGGAACTGCTTGAACTTCGACACGTCCTTCACCCGGGCCCGCATGAAGTGCTCCGGAGCGAACGCCGGCAGCGCCGGGAACTCGGCCGGCTCCTCGGCGTAGATCGCGTCGCCCACCCGGAGATCGTTTGCGTTGACCAGCCCGATCACGTCACCGGGGTAGGCCTCGTCGACCGTCTCCCGGTCCTGGCCGAACATCGTCTGGGCGTACTTCGTGGAGAACTGCCGACCCGTACGCCCCGCGGTCGCCATCATCCCCCGCTCGAACCGTCCCGAGCAGACCCGCACGAACGCCAACCGGTCGCGGTGGGCCTTGTCCATACCGGCCTGCACCTTGAACACGAGGCCGCAGAACGGATCGTCGAGCGCCCGCCGGGATCCGTCGGCCAGGCGGCGAGGCGCCGGCGACGGCACCAGATCGGCGACACCGTCGAGCAGGAACCGCACCCCGAAGTTCGTCAGCGCGGAGCCGAAGAACACCGGGGTCGACTCGCCGGCGAGGAACGTCTTCGGGTCGACCACCCGGCCCACCATGTCGAGCAGGTCTGCCTCCTCCCGGGCCGTCTCCCACCACTCGCCCTCGGTGGCCGCCGCCTCCTCCGCGTCGACCTCCTGTTCGGGGGCGATGGTCGAGCCCCGGGCGGTCCGCTCGAACCGGGTGTAGACGTCGGTGCCCCGGTGGATCACACCCCGGAAATCGCCGGGGATGCCCACCGGCCACGTCACCGGGGTCGGCTCGACCACGAGGGTCTCCTCGATCTCGTCGAGCAGTTCCAGCGGCGCCTTGCCGGGGCGGTCCCACTTGTTGATGAACGTGAGGAACGGGATCTCCCGCTCCCGGCACACCTCGAACAACTTGAGGGTCTGGGCCTCGA
The DNA here is from genome assembly GCA_965216205.1 of Acidimicrobiales bacterium. Taxonomy (GTDB): domain Bacteria; phylum Actinomycetota; class Acidimicrobiia; order Acidimicrobiales; family SZUA-35; genus CADEDH01. The sequence continues at coordinate 5,887,852 of OZ244139.1, forward strand.
TGCCCTTGGCCGCATCGAGCACCATCACCGCTGCGTCGGCCGCCGCCAGCACCCGGTAGGTGTCCTCCGAGAAGTCGCGGTGCCCTGGCGTGTCGAGCAGGTTCATCACGTGGTCGCGGTACTCGAACTGCAGCACCGTCGACGTGATCGAGATCCCCCGCTTCTGCTCGAGGTCCATCCAGTCCGACGTGGCCGACCGGCGACCCTCCCGCGCCTTCACCGTGCCCGCCTCGACCCCGAGCGCGCCGCCGTAGAGCAGGAACTTCTCGGTGAGGGTGGTCTTCCCGGCGTCGGGGTGGGAGATGATGGCGAAGGTTCGGCGTCTGGCCGCCTCGGCCCGGGGATCGTTCACCGATTCCACGGTACCGACTGTGCGTTCTGGTCGGTGCGCCTCTCGGGACGACGCGGTGTCCCAGACGAGACGTTCCGGCCGAGGAGTTCGCTTGCGAGCTCCCGAGAAGGCTCCTCCGGAGCCCCGACCTAGACGCTCTCCGACTCGGCCGAGTCGAGGTTGATGATGCCCAACCGCACGGCGCTGAGCACCGCGTGGGTGAGCGACTGGGCATCGAGCTTGCGGTAGATCGCGTTCAGGTGGTTGTGGACCGTCTTGGTGGTGATCCCCAGATAGCGACCGGCCTGCTTGGTGCTCATCCCGTCGGCGATGGCCTGCAGGATCTCCACCTGCCGGTCCGACAGGAGGTCCTGGTTGTCCTTCGCCTCCTGGGCGGTGGTGAGCATCGCCCCGGCCACCGCCGGCGACAGGACGGTGTCGCCCTCGGCCACCCGCAGCACCGTGTCGCGCACTTCGGTGAACGACGTGCCCTTGCTCAGGTAGGCGCTGGCGCCCGCCGCGATCGCGTCGCGGGTCTTGTCGATGTCGTCGTGCATGGTCAGCACGGCGATCCGGGTTGCCGGCACCTCCTCCCGGATGCGGCGGGTGGCCTCGATGCCGTCCATCACCGGCATGGAGAGGTCCATCAGCACGACCTGCGGCTGCAGGGCCCTGGCCAGTGCCACCGCCTCTTCGCCCGTCGAGGCCTCACCCACCACGTGGTCGCCCGCCGACTCGAAGGACTTCTTCAGTCCCTCACGGAGCAGCGCGTGGTCGTCGGCCAACAAGATCTTGATCATGGTTGATTCACCTGTTCAGCTGTTTGGCTGGTTTGCACCCTAATGACCGTTCCAGCCCCTGGCTCACTCGAGATGTCGAGCATGGCACCGACCGACGTCGCTCGCTCCCGCATGCCCACCAGCCCGTAGGCGGAGCCGCGGATGCTTCGGGAGGTGTCGAACCCCCGTCCATCATCTTCCACGATCAGCGTTCCGGTTCCATCGACGATCGACCATGCTATGCGGACGACCGTCGCTGCAGCGTGTTTTTCGATGTTCACCAGTGCTTCTTGGGCTATTCGCAGCAATTCGTTCTCGACGATCGCCGGTAGCCGCTCCAGGTTGCCGGGCACCCGCAGCTCGATCTCGGCCGAGCTCCGGCCGCGGAACCGCTCCGCCACCTCGCCGAGCACGACGGTGAGCGGCCGGTCGACGGTGACCGCGGCCCGCAGCTCGATCAACGTGTCGCGGAACTCCGAGATCGCCCCCTGGACCTCGCCGTGCAGCTCCTTGAGATCCGACGACGGCTGCTCCCGCTCGTTGTTGATCCGCTCCAGCTCCAGGGCGATGTAGGTGAGGTACTGGCCGAGCCGGTCGTGGAGGTCGCGGGCGATCCGCGACCGCTCCTCGGCCGCCGCCAGCGACCGGAGCCGGCGAAACGATCGGGCGTTGGCCAGCGACAGGGCGAGCACGTCGGACATGCCCCGCAGCAGCTCGGCGTCGATCTCGCCGTACTCGTCGACCTCCGCGTGCTCGAGCGCCAGCAGCCCGATGTCGACCCCGCTCACCACCAGCCGGGTGTAGAGGCCGCTGCCCTCCCGGCCGTGCCTCCGGGACAGGTCGCTGACCAGTACCACGTTGCTCCCGTCGCCCTCGGTGGCCGCCCGGTCGAGGGGTGCTGGCAGCTCCGGCGACGTCGCCCGGGGCGGGATGTCGAAGCCGTCCTGGAACTGGGGCGACCAGCCGCCGTCCTCGTAGACGAGGATCGCGATCCGCCGCGCCTCGAACGTGTCGAACAGTTGCTCCTTGGTGGCGCCGAGCACGTCGTTGAGGTCGAGCGAGGTCGGCAGGGTGCGAGCCAGCCCGGTGAGGAGCTCGAGCAGATGGTTGGTCTGGGCGAGCCGATCGCGCTGGTCGACCAGCGCCCGTCGTCGCATCTCGATGTCGGACAACCGGTCGAGCACGATGCCGGGCAGGATCGCGGCCGCCGCCAACGCCGTCACCGACAGCGGACCGGGAAACGGGATCGCAGCACCGATGTGCACGACGGCGGAGACCGTGAGCGACAACGCGACCGCCGTCACGGCCGCGACGACCCCCATCGTGATGCCCCAGCCGAACCCCACGACGGCCACCATCACGAACAGCGGACCCACGAACGCGCCGTTGAGGCCGTCGCTCAGGCCGATCGCGGCCGCCATCGCCCCGACGTCGCCCATCGCCTTCGCCAGCGGCATGAACCCCGGCTCGCCGAACCGGATCGGGGTGATCGTCCGCCACGAGGTGATGAAGATCGCAACCGCGAGCGTCACCACGACGCCGAAACCACCGTCGCCTCCGCCCACCCGAGCCGCCGCCCAGGCCAACCCGATCATCGCCGCGCCCCACCGCAACGCGGCCAGCACCGCAGTGACCGACGAGGTCGCGCCCGAGCTGACGTAGGCCGCCCGCTCCACGTCGGGCAGGCTGAACCGCCAGGCCTGCTTGACCTTGGTGAGCGCGCCACCGATACCTTCGTCGCCGGTGGCCGGCGGAGCAGTTGGTGCCGGTTGTTGACTGCTGCTCACCATTGCCCTTTCCATCGGCAGGCCGGGGGTGAGGGTTCAGTTGGCCGCGGTCCTCAGGGTGGTGCTCGGTCCGCCGCCGTCCGACCGGCGGCGGTGCATCTCGACGCAGCCCCCTCGCTGTTCCTAGCTGTTCCTAGCTGCAACGTAGCCGGCAAGTGCGGCCAACGCCCCTCGCGACTCGTCGTCGAAGGGGAGATCGTCGACAACGGCGGTCGCCTCGGTGACGAGCTGCGACACCCGCTCGGTGATCCCGTCGACCGCACCGGTGGCCACGAGCACGGCGACGATCTCGGCCACGTCGTCACCGTCGAGATCGCGGCGACCGATCCTCGACAGCACCGCCCGCTGGCGCTCGTCGGCCCGCTCGGCGGCCAGCGCCGCCAACTCCGTGGGCTTTCCCTCGCGCAGGTCGTCGCCCACCGGCTTGCCGAGCGTGGCCTCGTCGCCGAGGAGGCCGAGCAGGTCGTCCTTGAGCTGGAACGCCCGACCCAGCGGACGCCCGTACCGCGCCAACTGCTCGAGGAGCTCGACCGGGGCCGGTCCGTCGATCGACGCGCCGAGCTGGAGCGGCCGCACGATCGTGTAGAGCGCCGACTTGAAGGTGGAGACCCGCTCGGCGGTGCGCTGATCGAGCTCACCGGCCGCCGCCGACCGGAGATCGAGGTACTGGCCGAGGTTGAGCTCGATGCGGAGCTCGTCCCAGATCCGGCGGGCGCTGGGACCAGCCTCGGCCATGAGCGCGTCGGCGTAGGCATGGCCCAGATCGCCGACGAGGATCGCCACCCCCTCCCCGAACCGTCGGGGCTCGCCGAGCCAGCCCTCACGCTCGAGCCGCTCGGCCTGGGCGGTGTGGACCGTCGGTCGGCCGCGACGGGTGGCCGAATCGTCCATCACGTCGTCGTGGACGAGGGCGAACGCCTGGAGCAGCTCGAACGCAGCCCCCACATCGATCACGACCCGGTCGGCGTCGCCGCCGACCCCCGAGCCGCGGTCGCTGCCGCGTCGGCCGTGCCACGCCCAGTAGCAGAACGCCGCCCGGAGCCGCTTGCCGCCGCCGGCCGTGATGCCGGCGAGCTCGTCGACCGCTTCGGCCAGGCGGGGATCCACCGACCGCCAGTGGTCGCGCTGCTCACAGAACAGGCGGTCGAGGCGAGCCTCCACCTTGGCCCCGACGGAGCTGAGCTGCACGGGTGGTCGGCGCGACACGGCGGCTCGGTCTCGTCTCAGCGGACCGACGGATCGTCGTCGCCGTCGGTGGCGACGACGTCGCTGTCGTCGGCGCCGCTATCGGTGTGCGTGCGGCCGTTCGGGGCCGGGTGTCCGTCGGCCGGTTCCATCAGCGTGTCGACGACCGCCTCCACATCGGATCGCACCACCTGGAGCCGCTGCCGGCAGTAGCGGACGAGCACCGCCCCCCTGGCCACCCGATCGGCCAGCACGTCCACGTCGACCGACGTCGCTTCGAGCTCGCTCAGGATCTCGTCGAGCTCGTCGAGCGCTTCGGCGTAGGTGAGGTCGAGCTCGATCTCATCTCCCTGGGCGGTCATCGGAGCCAGTGTCGCCGAAACCGGCGGCAATCACTCCCCATCATCCGGCGGCCGGGCCTCGGCCCCGGAGCCGGGTGCGTCGGGCGCATCGACACCGTCCGGTGGGTCGGGCGCATCGACACCGTCCGGTTCGCCGGGCGGGTCGACGGTGCTCGCGATCGGGCCGGCCACGGTCGTGGTCACGATCGTCGAACCGGGCGGGGCATCGGCCGGGCCCCGCACCAGGTCGCCGGCCGCGGTGTGGGTGATCGACCAGCCCCGGGCCAGGGCCCGGGCGGGGTCGAGGGCCCGGAGGGTGACCTCGGCCCGATCGAGCACCGCGGCGGCCCGGTCGACGGCGCGCTCGGTGCGGTGGCGCATCAGCTCCTCCGCCCGATCGATCCGCACCGCCGATCGGTCCAGTGCCTCCCCCGCCGCCCGATGGGTCCGACGAGCGACCACGTTCAGCGCCGCCGCGTGCCGATCGGTGGCGGCGGTGGCCGCCAATTCCAACCGTCCCCCGGCGGAGGCGAGCCTGGCCCCAGCCCGATCGAGGCGGTCGCGGGTCAACGTGACCAGCCGTACCGCGGCCCGTTCCACGTCGCCCTCGAACCGGGCGACCGCATCGGCGAGCAGCGCAGCAGCCGCGGTCGGTGTCTTCGTCGAGGTGTGGGCGACGTCGTCGGCCACCGACCGGTCCACCTCGTGACCGACGCCGACGATCACCGCACGCCTGCAACCGGCGATCGCCCTCGCCACCCGCTCGCTGTCGAACGCTGCGAGGTCGGTACGGGCACCGCCACCGCGGACCACGACGACCACGTCGAGGTCGGTCCGGTCGGCCCGCTCGATCGCGTCGACGAGGCTCGGGACGGCGTCGATCCCCTGCACCCGGGCGTCGAACAACCGCACCTCGAAGCGGTAGCGGCTGGCCTCGAGCTCGTGGACGAAGTCGGCATGGGCGGCGCTGCCGTCGCTGGTCACGAGCCCCACCCGCAGCGGGGCCGCCGGCATCACCCGTCGCCCGTTCGCCCCGAGCAACTCCTCCGCCGCCAGCTTCTCGAGCAGCGCCTGGCGCGCCATCGCCATCTGCCCCACGGTGAAGGACGGGTCGATCAAGCTCATCACGAGCTGCACCCGGCCCTGGGGCGGGTAGTACGCGACCTGTCCCCGGATCCGGATCTCCACGCCGTCGTGCATGCGGATGTTGCCAGACCGTCGCAGGATCGCGTTCACCCGCTGCCGGCTCGACGCGAACAGCACCACCGGGATCAGGTGCTCGGTCGACGAGCCGACCTCGGCCGAGTCGATCAGGTCGAAGTAGACGTGACCGTTCTGCGAACGGCTGAGGCTCGAGATGGCCCCCCGCACCCAGACCTCGCCGTCGAACGCGCCATCGATGGCGGCGCTGACGACCTCGCACAGCTCACCGACCGTCAGCGTCTCCGACACCCGGCGAACGCTACCGCGGCACCGGGCGGAGTCGGACTCGCCGGCCGTCTGCCGAAACCCGAGCCAGATCGACCCGATCCCCGGGTTCAACCAGTAGTGTGTCCCCGGGTTCCTCGGATGAGGCCGGCGGGCTGACCAGGGAAGCGACCAGGGTGACAGACCGCAGCATGGCGCCGGTAGGTGAGGCGCTTCTCGACGCGTTCGGACTGACGCCCACCCACGACGATCGGTCGATCGATTTCGTGGTGAGTCAGCACAGCGCGATCGACGGCGTCGCCCTCGTGGAGCTCGATCATCGGCGCGGCCAGTCCCGCCTCGTCTTCGTCAGCCCCGGACTGGCCGATCTCGCCGGCCGGCGGCTCGAGGCGCTCACCGGGCGGTCGTTGTCGGCCCTCGTCGACGAGGCCACCGTCGACCTCGGCCGCTACGAGGGTGGTGACCGACCGGCCCAGGGCGAATCGTCGGTGCTGCTCCGCCGATCCGACGGGCGGCTCATCGCCGTCCACCTCACGATCATCGCCGTCCCCGACCCCACCCGGCTCCACCCCTACGGCCCCGCAGGGCTCGACCTCCGGCTGCTCCTCGCCCGCGACCTCTCCCGCACCTCCGTCGAGCGGCTCGTCGCCGACCAGGCCCCCGTCATCGACTCGCTCGTCCGGGGCCAGGATCTCGGCTCGCTGTGCCACCAGGTCGCCTCGACGGTGGAGTCCGAGCTCCCCGGCACCGACCGCTGCTGGATCGGGGTGAACAACCTGCACGACCAGCTCGAAGCGGTGGTGACCGCCGGCTACGACCTGGACCTCGTCGGCCGGATCCTCCGCCTCACGATGGACATCGGCGACCCGTCGACCCCCCGCCGGGTGGCGGTGAGCGACCTGCCCGCCGACCTCGGCGCCCCCCTGGCCGCCGCCGGATCCGCGGCGCTGTGGGCGTTCCCCACGATCGACCCGGGCGGCGAGCACCGAGGTGCGCTGGTGGTGGTGACCAGCGAGGACGGCATGCCGACCGACGACCAGGTCCGGCTGCTCGACGGCCTCGCCCGGATGGTGGCGATCGGGATCGAGCGGGCCTCGCTCGAGGCGACGATGGCCCATCGGGCCCTCCACGACACGCTCACCGGCCTCCCCAACCGGGCGCTCATCGTCGATCGGCTCGAGCAGGCGGTCAGCCGCCTCGAGCGGGAACCGGCCTCGTTGTCGGTGCTGCTCGTCGACATCGACCGGTTCAAGGCGCTGAACGACACCTGGGGACCCGACATCGGCGACCGCGTGCTCATCGAGGTCGCCGGCCGCCTCCTCGCCGCGCTCCGGCTCGGTGACACGGTCGGGCGGATCTCCAGCGATCAGTTCCTCCTGATCTGCCCCGGCAGCGTCCACTTCGACCCGTCGGTGGTGGCCCGCAGGGTGATCGACGCCATCGACGATCCGATCCGGCTCCCGTCGGGCCACGAGGTCCACATCACCGCGTCGGTCGGGGTGGTCGCGGTGAGCGACGCCAATCGCACCGCCACCGCCATCATCGGCAACGCCGAATCGGCGGTGGCCAAGGCGGTCGAGGGGGGCCGGGCCCGCTACGTGCTCTTCGACGACGAGCTGCAGCGGGCCGCCGTCGCCCGTCACGACACCGAACAGGCGCTCCACGCCGCGCTGTGCGGCGCCGCCAGCGAGGCCGGCGAGCTCGTGCTCCACTACCAGCCGGTGTGCTCGGTCCGGAACGGGCGGATGGTCGGGGCCGAGGCGCTGGTGCGGTGGCAACGACCCGGCCACGGTCTGCTCGGCCCCGGTGAGTTCATCGATGTCGCCGAGGACACGGGCCTCATCGTGCCGCTCGGGGCCTGGGTGATCGAGGAGGTCGCCCGCAACCTCGTGAAGTGGCCGAAGGCGAAGTCGGGCCTGTGGCCGGTGGTCACGGTCAACCTGTCGGCCCGGCAACTGGCCGACGGGTCGCTCGTCCCGATGGTGGACGAGACGCTCCGGGCCTATGGTCTCGCCCCGGCGCGGATGGGGTTCGAGGTGACCGAGTCGATGGAGGTCGACGACGTCGAGTCGGCGACCGCCACCCTCAACGCCCTCGCCGCGATGGGCTGCCGGATCGCCATCGACGACTTCGGCATCGGCTACGCCACGCTCGACTACCTCCGCCGGTTCTCGATGGCCGACGTGTTGAAGGTCGACCGGTCGTTCGTGGCCGGACTCGGCCGCTCACGGGAGGACACCGCGATCGTCAAGGCGTCGTTGGCGCTGGCGACGGCGCTCGACATGCAGGTGGTGGCCGAGGGTGTCGAGGACCCTGCCCAGCTCGCCGAGTTGGCCGAGCTCGGCTGCGACTACGCCCAGGGCTACGCCCTCAGCCCCCCGGTTCCCATCGCCGACGTGCTCGACCTCTGGGACACCGGGGTGCTGCTCGGGGACCGGCGATAGCGCCGAAACCGGCGGCTAGTCCGACGCCAGCGATGCGGCGTGGCGTTCGAACATCGTGATCTTGTCGACGCCGATCCGCTCCCGCTTCTCCTGGTCGGTTATGCCGAGCCCGTCCGCCGGTGACAGGCAGCGAACCCCCAGCTTCCCCTCGTGGAGGTTGTGGTGGACCTGGAGGGTGGCGGTTCCGACGTCGTCGAGGGGGTAGGTCATCGACAGCGTCGGCTGAATGGCCCCCCGGTCGATCAGCCGGTTCATCTGCCATGCCTCCGAGTAGTTGGCGAAGTGGCTGGACACGATCTGCTTGAGCTTCATCCACAGATGCCGGTTGTCGTATTCGATCATGTAGCCCGACGTGGCAGCGCACGTGACGATGATCCCGCCACGCTTGGCGGCGAACACCGACGCGCCCATCGTCTGGCGACCCGGGTGCTCGAACACGATGTCGGGGTCCTCCCCGACGAGATCTCGGATCCGCTTCCCGAACCGGCGCCACTCCGACTCGTCCTGGGTGACATCATCGGACCAGAAGCGGTAGTTCTCGGCCCGCCGGTCGATCACGGCTTCGCACCCCATCTCCTTCAGGAGCTGCGCCTTCTCGGGCGACGACACCACGCCCACCGGGATCCCGCCGCCGTTCACCACGAGCTGGGTGGCGTAGCCGCCGAGCCCGCCGGTGGCCCCCCAGATCAGCACGATCTCGCCCTGGCGCATGGTGGCCGCATTGTTGCTCACCAGCATCCGGAAGCTGGTGGAGGCGCAGAGCGCGTTGACCGCGGCCTCCTCCCAGGTCAGGTGGGTCGGTTTCGGCATGAGCTGGTTGGCCTTCACCACGGTCAGATCGGCGAGGCCGCCGAAGTTCGTCTCGAAGCCCCAGATCCGCTGGTTGGCGGCCTTCATCGAGTCGTTGTGGGCCGAGTGGTCCTGGCTGTCCACGTAGTTGCAGTGGATCGTCACCCGGTCGCCGACCTTCCAGTTCCGCACCGCCGAACCGACCTTCACCACCACCCCCGACCCATCCGATCCGACGACGTGGTAGTCGAGGTTGTGCCGGTCGCCCCAGTAGCTCTCCCGGCCGAGCCGCTCGAGGAACCCGAACGTGGGCAGGGGCTCGAAGATCGAGGTCCAGACGGTGTTGAAGTTGATCGAGCTGGCCATGACGGCCACATAGGCCTCGTCGGGCGCCAGCTCCGGGGTGGGCACATCGCCGATCTGGATCGACGTTCGGGGGTCCTTGTCCGCCGATTCGACACCCTCGAACATGCCGACGTCGGCTCGCCGGACATAGGCCGCCCGGTACGACTCGGGAATCGGGATCGCGGCCAGTTCCTCACTGGAAGCGTCGGCCACGATCGCATCGAGAAATTCCTGCATGGGCGTCGAAGGTACCAGGCGCGCTGTGGGCCATTCGAAGCAGATCCTCTCAGCCGACCGGGTTGAGGTTCCCTAGGATTCGACGTTGGCCAACCGCTAGTCTGAACCCCGAACCACTTCCCGACAAAGGAAGTGGGCGGGCATCGCGAGGCGACGTGACCCAGCTGGGTGTTACCGAGCGGGGCTCTGCCGCCGCATCGTGCACAAGAGGGTTCTCGGCCGCTCGTGCGGTCAACAGCTAGGAGTTCCAGTGGGATTGACCCCTGAAGAGATCGAGCGGCGGGACTTTGCCTCGACACTTCGTGGCTACGACCGCGACGAAGTCCGGAGCTTTCTCAAGACGGTCGGCGACACGGTTCGCGAGCTGCAGAACGAGGTCGCCAGCGCGGACCGGCGGGCCTCCGAGACCGAGTCGCAGGCGCTCGTCGGTGGCTCCCCCGAGATCGAAGCCGACCGGTTCGGCGCCATCGGCGAGCGCGTCGCCGAGCTGCTCCGGGTCGGTCACGACTCGGCCGCGGAGCTGCGGGCCAAGGCCGAAGCCGAGGCCGAGGAGTTGCTCGGCAACGCCCGGGGCGAAGCCGAGCGGATGACCACCGAGGCCGAGGCCACCCTCCTCTCGGCCAGGACCCAGTCCGACACGATGGTCGCGGATGCCCGGTCCGAGGCCGAGAACCTCCTCGTCGACTCCCGCCTCGAGGCCGAGACCCTCCTCACCACCGCCGAAGCCGAGGCCGAGGCCCGGCGCACCGCATCCGAGACCGAGGCGGAGAACCTGCGGACCACGGCCGGGGCCGAGTCGGAGCGGCTCATGGCCGAGGCCGAGGCCGAGGCCAACGAGCTCCGCCAGCGGGCCACGAACATCCTCACCGACAGCCAGACCCGGGCCGACGAGCTGTGGGCGTCGGCCCAGGCCGAAGCGCACAAGCTCACCGAGGACGGCAAGCTCCAGGCGGAGCAGATCCGCGAGTCGGCCATCGCCGACGCCACCAACCATCGGGAGACCGCCGAGCGCGACGTCGCAGCGCTGAAGGAGGAGGTCAACGCCGAAGTCGCCGAGCTCCGGAGCAGCACCGAAGCCGAGATGGCGACGCTGCGCGAGACCACCATGGGCGACTGCGATCGCCTCCGGTCCGAAGCCGAGGCCGACGCCGAGCGGATGCGGGGCGACGCCGAGCGGGTGCTCACCGAGGGCCAGGCCGAGGCGTCCGAGATCCTGGCCAACGCCAACGCCGAAGCCCAGTCGATCAACGAGGACGCCCACGCCGAGGCCGACCGTATCCGCGCCGAGGGTGTCGCCACCGCCGAGCAGATGCGGGCCGACGCCGAGGTGTTCGTGGAGACCAAGGAGCGGGAGGGCGAAGAGCTCTACTCCCGGCGTCAGCAGGAGGCGCACGACTACGTGGCGGCCCGCCACCAGGAGGCCGACGACTACGTCGCAGCCCGCCAGGGCGAGGTCTACAAGAACGCGGCCGAAGCGGAGGCCGAGCGCGACCGTGCCCTCGCCGGCATCGCCGATGCCAGGGAGCAGGTCAAGGAGCTGCTCGAGCAGGCCAGGGCCCAGAGCGAGTTCATCCGCCAGGAGGCCGAAGAGGTCATCCGGGCGAAGGTGCGGGCCAACATCGATCAGGCCGAGCGGCGCATCGCCCGCCTGCGGATCACCGAGCAGGCGTCGCGGGAGCGGATCATGGCCGCCCAGAGCGAGCTGCAGAGCGCCATCACCCGCCTGGATGCCGAGCCCCTCCAGGAGCTGGGCGACGGTACCGACGATCTCGTGCTCGCCGAGGCCGAACGGCGGGTGCTGGAGGCCGGCACGGCCGAGCTGCACCAGGCGCCGCCCGTCTCAGCCGCTCCGTCGGTCACGGCCACCCAGCTCCGGCAGGAGCCGCAGGGCGTGCCGGCGGTCCATGACGACGATGTCATCGAGCTCGACGTGGAGGTCGATCCCCAGCCGGTCGGATCGATGAGCGGCGGGGTCGAAACGGCCGCCGTGTCCGACGAGCCGGCGCCGCCCGACGTCGACCAGGTGCTGTCGGAGCCGTCGATCGAGCCGCAGGACGAGGATGCGCTCTCCCGCCTGGTTCGAGAGGCGATGCAGCGGGCGGTCGAGAGCGCCAAGGGCAGCGATCGGGGCTGACCACCCCCACCACTGGCACGCTCGAAGCCGATCCGCTCCCGGCGTCGTTGGGGGTGGATCGTTTCGCGTTGTGGCTCGTGACAGATTCCGTCCGGGTGCGACGGGAAGATTGCAGCTCCATGTCGATCCACGTACATCCCTTGTGACCAGCGCCAAGCGTGGGAGATCGCCGGAAACCCGCTAGAAAAAGGGCAAGAAACCGGGGATCTGTGGAATTTTCCCCTTGTCACCTGATCGTTACCGTTGTAATCTGATGGCAACATCGTTACGACACTCCAGTGGCCGGTTTACCCATACCGCCCGCGCCACGGTCACTGGGGTGTCGTAGCGGGTAACGCCCGGGTCGGTGATTCCTCTCCCCGCCGACCCGGTCGTCGCGTCCAGGACTGGAACACCCTGGACCGACCGCAAACAGCCCGATCCGTTGGCCAGCGTCGCCCGACGGCTCGGGCTGGTCCGCGTCTCCGCCCACCGCGCCTCGCTGGTGCCCGCTGCGATCGAACACGATGGCGGTCCCAGGCGTCGTGGGTGAGGCGTTGGCCCGCCAACGGGTGGTGCCGGGCCGGGTTGGCGGGTGTGGGCCTCGTGGGTGAGGCTTTGGCCCGCCGACGGGTGGTGCCGGGGCGGGTTGGCGGGTGTGGGCCTCGTGGGTGAGGCGTTGGGCCGCCGACGGGGTGCTGGAGCGGTGCGGGTGTGGGCCTCGGCGTTGGCGGGTGTGGGCCTCGTGGGTGAGGCGTTGGGCCGCCGACGGGGTGCTGGAGCGTGTTGGCGGGTGTGGGCCTCGTGGGTGAGGCGTTGGGCCGCCGACGGGGTGCTGGAGCGTGTTGGCGGGTGTGGGCCTCGTGGGTGAGGCGTTGGGCCGCCGACGGGGTGCTGGAGCGTGTTGGCGGGTGTAGGCGTCGTGGGTGAGGCGTTGGGCCGCCAACGGGTGGTGCCGGGCCGGGTTGGCGGGTGTGGGCCTCGTGGGTGAGGCTTTGGCCCGCCGACGGGGGTCAGGTCACGCTGTGGCGGCCTTCGATGGCGCGACCCAGCGTCAGCTCGTCGGCGTATTCGAGGTCGCCACCGACGGGCAGCCCCGACGCCAACCGGCTCACCTTCACCTCGAACGGGGCGAGGATCTTGGCGGCGATGAAGTTCGCCGTGGTCTCGCCCTCGAGATTCGGGTTCGTGCAGAGGATCACCTCGGTGATGTCCTCCGACGCCACCCGATGGGCCAACTCCCGGATCTTCAAACTGTCCGGCCCCACGCCCTCCAGCGGATTGATGGCACCGAGCAGCACGTGGTAGCGGCCCTTGAACGCTCCCGTCTTCTCCAGGGCGGCGATGTCCTTCGGCTCCTCCACCACGCACAGCAGCGACGGATCACGGTCGGGATCGGTGCAGATCTGACACTCGCTGCCCTCGGCCACGTTGAAGCAGCGGTCGCAGAACGACACGTTGTCCTTCATGGCGATGACCGCGTCGGCGAGCCGTTGGGCGTCCACCCGGTCGGTCTTGAGGAGATGGAACGCGATCCGCTGGGCCGACTTCGGACCGATACCCGGCAGGCGCCCCAGCTCGTCGATCAGCACCTCGACCGACTTCGCGTACGCGCTCACCGAGCCACCGGCTCCGTATGAGTCGGGCTGTCGCTCGAGCCGTCGATCACCGGGCGTCAGCCGTTCCCGAGGAGGCCGCCGAGGCCGCCGATGTCGGGGAGGTCCATATCGCCGAGCGCGTCGTTCTGCAGCGCGTTCATCTGGGTGGTCAGATCGTGGAGGGCGGCCAGCACGAGCTCTTCGAGAAGTTCCACGTCGTCGGGGTCGACTGCGTCCGGGGCGATCGTCACCGACCGGAACTCACCGCCACCGGTGGCCTCGATCGTGACCTTGCCACCACCGGCGGAACCGGTCAGCACCGTTGCCGCCTGCTCCTCCTGGGCCGCCGCCATCTGCTCCTGGAGGGCCTGGGCCTGTTGCATCAGGTTGTTGAGGTCGAAGCCGCCGTCGTTGCTCATGGTGTGTCCTCCGGATGTGGTCAGTCGGTGCCGGTCTCGATCACCTGCGAGCCGGGAAAGGCCTTGGTGATGCGGTCGACCCCACGCGACGACTGGTCGTCGGCGTCGGCCAGCTCGGCGACCGGTCCGATGTCGGCCTCCTCGTCGGCGAGGTCGGTGGGGGAGGAGGGGGGCCGCTCGTCGAGCTTGGCCGGGTCGGTCGGCGCGTCGGACGCGTCGATGACCACCTCGATCGTGATCGGTTGGCCGAAGTGCTCGGTGAGGGCGTTCTCGACGTCGACCTTCACGTCATCACAACGGTCGCGGTGGATCGGATTCGGGGCACCGAAGCGGATCGTCGAACCGTCGACGCCCACGATGCGGCCGCCCTTGAACCGGGCCCGGACCTTCTGGCTCAGATCGTCGAGCCGGCTGCCGAGGGCCTCGGTCGCGGTGGCCAGGTCGATGCTCACCGATGCGCCGAAGCCCGACGTGGGTGCTGTCGTCACGGCTGCGTCCGACACGTCGTTCCCGGCGTCGCCGGCGGTCGAGGGTGGCGGATCGGGAGCGGGAGCAGGTGTGGCATTCGGTGCAGGCGAAGGGTCGACTTCGCTCCGCGCCTCCCGGGTGGCCACAGTTGCTCCGGCTGCTCGACCAGGGGCGCCGTCGCCGGCGAGCCCGGCGCGGGGCGAACGCGGCGCCCGAGGTGCCCGTGGCTGCTCGTCGCCGGGGGTGGCTCGACGGGTCTCGTCTCGAGACGCTGTGTTGCCGCCGGTCGCGTCGCTGCCCGCGGCGGCCGCGGCAGCTCGCCGGGCAGCGGCGGCCGGACCATCGCCTGACGGGGCGGTTCCGGTATGGGCGTGATCGGACCCGCTGGCACCGCCCTGCGAGGCATCACCGTCGGCGACACCGTCGCCACGTGCGCCGTCGGCAATGCCCTCCCCGGCCGAGTCGGCAGTGGCTGGCGTGCCTTCGGTCGACGCAGCGTCGTTGGGCACCGCCACCCTCGGACCGGCTGATCCGCCCGCTTCGAGGGCCTCGATCCGGGCCTCCAGCGCCTCGATCTTGGCGAGCAGGTCCGACTCGTCGCCGGCGGTGCCACGGGTCAACCGGAGGAGCGTCACCTCGAGCGGGACCCGCGGGTCGGGAGCCTGGCGCATCTCCACCAGCGTCTGGCCGATCGCTTCGAGCGACCGGGTCAACGTCGCCGGACCCAACGACGCGGCCAGTTCCTCGCTCGTCTTCTGGCCGTGATCGTTCAGGTGGCTGAGCGGCGCCCCCATGGCGGCCAGGAATGCATTGCGGAGGAGGTCGAGCGTGTCCTCGCCGATTGTCCGCGACTCCCGTCCCAGCTCCAGGCCGGTCTGGATCGCAGCGATCGCCGCAGCCGGATCCCGCTGCCCGATCGCCCGCACCAGCGACTCCGCCACGTCGGTGCCTTCCGGCACGCCACCGGCGGCGGCCACGAGGTCGAGGGCGGAGAGGGTGTCGCGGGCCGAGCCGCCCCCCTGGCGGAGCACGTACTCGATGGCGTCGTCGTCGACGTCGAGCCCGGCGTCGGCGATGACCGCCCGGACGTGCTC
The DNA here is from genome assembly GCA_965216205.1 of Acidimicrobiales bacterium. Taxonomy (GTDB): domain Bacteria; phylum Actinomycetota; class Acidimicrobiia; order Acidimicrobiales; family SZUA-35; genus CADEDH01. The sequence goes on from OZ244139.1 coordinate 5,903,210, forward strand.
CTCGAGTACGTCGGCCGGGAGCAAGTGGAACTGGAAGTGCTGGGTCCGGCTCCGGATCGTCGACACGACCTTCTGCGGCTCGGTGGTGGCGAGCACGAACACGACGTGGTCCGGCGGCTCCTCCAGCGTCTTCAGCAGGGCGTTCTCCGCCCCGGCGCTGAGCATGTGGACCTCGTCGAGGATGTACACCTTGGTCCGACCGGGGGAGCCGAGGTGCACCTTCGAGATCAGGTCACGGACGTCGTCGACCTTGTTGTTGGAGGCGGCGTCGAGCTCGTGGAGGTCGTACGACTTCCCGGTCTCGATCGCCACACAGCTCTCGCAGATCCCGCACGGCTCACCGTCGTCGAGGTCGTTGCAGTTGAGTGCCTTGGCGAGGACCCGGGCGGTCGAGGTCTTGCCGGTGCCCCGGGGTCCGCTGAAGAGGTAGGCGTGGCCGGTTCGGCTCTCGGCCACGGCCGATCGGAGCCCCGTGGTGACATGCGGCTGGCCGAGGATCTCGGCGAACTTCTGCGACCGGTAGCGCCGGTAGAGCGACTGATACGCCACGTTCCGAGCCTACCTTCCGGCCCTGACCGCCCAGCGGTCGTCAGTGGTTCACCGGTCCGGTTCCTCGTCGACCCGGGCCGCTCGACGCCGCCGATAGGTTTTCGGCGTGGCGCAGCTCCGGTTCTACTTCGGCACGATGGGTTCGGGGAAGAGCACCCAGGCGCTGCAGATCCACCACAACCTGTCGAGCGGCGGGATGCGGGGTGTGCTGCTCACCCAGCTCGACCGGTCGGGCGGTTCGGTGTCGAGCCGCTTGGGGGTGAGCGCCGAGGCCCACCAGGTCGGTCCCGACACCGACGTGATCGCGCTCGTCCGGGGCATCGCCGAGCGTGCCGGTCCGCTCGACTACGTGGTCTGCGACGAGGCGCAGTTCTACGATCCCGCTCAGGCCGAGCAACTCGCCGAGCTCGTCGACGCCGACGGGATCGACGTGTACGCCTTCGGTCTGCTGACCAGCTTCCAGGGCACCCTGTTCCCGGGCACCGTCCGGTTCCTGGAGCTGGCCGACGTCCGCCAGGAGGTGCAGGTGGAGGCCCGCTGCTGGTGCGGGGCGCCGGCCACCCACAACGCCCGCCTCGTGAACGGTGTGCAGGTGACGAGCGGCGAGCTCAAGGTGGTGGGCGACACCGACCGGGGCGACACCAACCAGGCGACACTCGATCTCGACGGCGACGCTCCGGAGATCGCCTACGAGCTCCTCTGCCGCCGCCACTGGCATGAGGGCGCCGCCGGCGCCGTCGCCCTGGTCTCGCAAGTGGCGGTCAGGCGACCTGCGGCACACGACAGGTTCCGCTGAGAGCTGCTGCCTTCCGGCCCTGACTCGGTTCACGAGCTACCGTTGCACAGGGCCCGACCACCACCTGCCAGAGCAGGACGGACGGCGCCCCGCCCGAAGCGAGATTCCTCGCATCAGACGGTTGGCGTTCCACTATCCTACCGAGTCTTGCCGGTCTCCGGACCGGACCCCACCAACGTCGAGCGGCACGCCAACGATGCGTCGGACGCTCGGCGCCCGGTGGCGAAGGAGGAGTGCGAGAGCGGCCGAATCGGCACGCTTGGAAAGCGTGTGACCTTCACGGGTCCGTGGGTTCGAATCCCACCTCCTCCGCGTCGGACCTGCGGAGCAGGTCCTCACCGAGTTCGCCGTCGGCGAACGTCGTCGGCTGGGGTCGTCCGTGTTGGTTCGGGTGTTCTCGCTTGCGGGGGTGTCGGATGTGCGGAGCAGGTCCTTGCCGAGCTCGCCTTCGGCTGAATCAGGATTCGAGGGCCTGGATCTCGCCGACGCCGTAGTCGACGGTGGCCGTGGGGTTGGCGGTTCCGAACTCGCCCTGGGGAACGGTGTCGACGAACCAGGTGAACGCCCACTCCGTGGTGACCGACACCGAGTACACGGCGCCGGCCTGGTCGGCCGACGACGACAGGTACTCATGGGAGCAGGTCGTCGCCGTCTCGGGAAGGCCCGGCTGCCATTCCACCGGCGGGCCCGGGCACTCGATCGGGGTCGAGCTGTCACCGGGGTCCCAGGTCGCCAGGCGCGGCGTCGCTACGACCCTGACCGTGATGCCGCCCTCCGACGCCCGCCCCTCGAGTGGGACCCAGCTGTCGGGCGGCACCCAGAACCACGTGGGGATTCGCACGATGCCGAAGGAGTCGCTACCGGCGGGCGGGTTGAGCTGGATGTCGGGATCGGGCACCGAGATCTGGGCCATCGCCTCGTCACGGAGCGCGATCAGGTCGACCACCGGCGTGCCGGCCTGCGTGACGAAGTAGCCGACCGGTCCACCGGCGCCCTGACAGGTCACCAGGATGGTGAAGTAGACCTCACCCTCTACGAGGACGGGATCACCCGGCAGCCGGGAGTCGTTCACCGCGTCGTAGTTCTCCGGCGGGATCTGACCCTGGTTCGCCACCGTCACGGTGAACCCCGGCTGGTACGAACCGAGGCCGGTTCGTGGGATGTTGCACAGCCGGTTCCAGCGGTCGGCCGCCGACTCCGGCGTCCCCGAATCCGTGTCGCTGTCGCCATCGCCGTCGTGGGAATGGGCCCGCTCACCGATACAGGTGGCCCGCCCGGTCTGCTCGTCCGTCACGGTGGTCTCGCAGAGGGGATGGGCCGACGCCGCCGACGACCCGAACCAGGCCAACGCCACAATCGACCCCGCCACCGCCACGAGCAGCCCGACCGCACGGCGCCGGCGAACGGTCACAGCAACCTCGCGGCCAGATCGGTCGGCGCATCGAGACAGTCGACGTCCTCCACCTCGCCGAAGCCATCGAACCGCATCGTGTCATCCTCCGACAGGGTCATCCGCAACACAGCCCGGATCGCGACCGGCGGCACGAACTCCTCCACCCGAGCGCCAGGGCCATCGTCGGTCGCGACGAAGGTGCCCTGGCCCTCGCCGTAGTGGGTGCAACGGGAGATCAGCACCGTGAGGACGCCGTCCTGGCGGACGAGGCCGGTCACCTCGAACGACTCGCGCTCGATGTCGACCACGGGGATCCACCCTCGCTCCCGGTACGTCTCCATGCCGTCGAGCGCGCTGGCTCGACTCTCCTCGGTCATGCTCTCGGTGAGAACCGGATGCTCGTCATCGAGGGTCGCCCAGGCGACGGACATGTCATCGCTGTACCGCTCGACGCTGGCGAGGGCCGGCTCGGCCAGCGAGACCGGGACACACTCTTTCACGTACTCGAAGTCGGCCAATCGCCAGTGCTTCGCCGCAGGATCCCAACGCCCGGTGGCCACGAAGCCGGCGGATGCGCTCCCCAACAATGTCGGCTCCGACGTGAACGCACAGTCGCTGATGCCGACGTCGCCATCGGACTCGACGAATGTCGCGTTGCTCTCGATCGTCAGCGCGTGGGGAAAGTAGACCGGTGCCAGCTCCTCCACCTCGTCGGGAATCCGATCGCCGAGCTCGTCCAACAGCTCGGCCCGCTCCTCCGGGGCCGACGCGAGGGCGTTCAGCATCGAGTCCCACAGTTCTTCGAGCGCTTCGAGCGGGGCCTCGTCGGGATCCGGCACGGTCGACGGCGCCGAGTCCGCCGTCGTCGACGGTGGGGAGGGCAGGCTGTCGTCGAGCGTGTCGGCGTCGGACCCACTGCATGCAGCAACGGACAACGACACCACCAGCAACGCCACCGCTCCACGAACCATTCGCCCTCGGCCCTTCCACCGTCCCACACACGGACCTGCCCACGAGGAACGGTAGCGGCTGACCCGAGTCAGCCGGTCGCGCCGGCGCCGTTGCGCCGCTCCCGTGCGTACCGGCTGGCGAAGACCGCGGAGACGCTCCCGAACAGGGCCAGGTTCTTGATGATGTACTGCCCCTCGAGCGTGAGGCCGAGCGGCGCCCGGGTCCACACGACCTCCGGCACGAGCACGAACGGTAGGAGCGTCGTCGGCAGATGGAGGAGCAGCATCCAGCTCGCGAGCTGCCGGCACCGCTCGACGACGATCCCCACTCCGATCGTCACCTCCCACGCAGCCAGCAGGATGAAAACGGGGACAGCGGGAATGGGGATACCGATCAGTCCGGCTATCTCCGCCACCGTCGCCCGCACCAGACCTTCGGCCGGACTCATGCCGGGAACGAGCTTCAGCGCGCCGAACCAGATGTAGATGACGCCGAGACAGATCTGGGCGAGCACGATCGACCAGCGGTCCATCCATCGGGTCGTCATCGCCTCGACCTGATTCAGGGCCGGTGTGAGAACCCGCTCGGCCGTTGTGGCGAGCCAACGCGCCGCCCGGTCGAGACTGTCCTGCCACGATCCGTACGTGACGGTTGGCGTCTCCGCGTCCCACCAGTCGTCGCCGTGGCCCGGGTCGGCGACGCCGTGCCGTGAAACGGCGATGTACTCGATGTCGGCGTCGACCCGATCGTCGACGTCGTGGGCCCAGACCACTGCGTTCTCGCCGTCAGCGTCGTACTCGGCGCCATCACGGTCCCAGGCGGCAGCCTCCTCGCGGTCAGCGTCATACCCGCCGTCGCCGTCCCAGGCGTCGTACCCGCCGTCCCAGCCGTCGTCGCCGTCCCGTTCGGCGTCACCGCAGTCGTCGTCGCGCCGGTAGGTGGGTTCGTCGGCCACGGTGTCGCCGGCCGCGGCGTGGCCGTAGGTGTAGTTCGCGTAGCGGCCGGCGCAGGACCAGTCGGATGTGTCGGCTGGGGATCGGTGGTTCCAGGAACGATCGTCCGCCGCGACGTGGTCGAGCATGGCTGGGGGTCGACCGGGACGCATCCTTCCTCCGGATCATCGTCGATGCCCCGATGTGACCCTACCGGTGGCAGCGTGCCCGTGCATGGCGTTCGACCGAATCCCCGCCCAGGCCAAGCGTTGGCGTCGGTCGGCGTTGTTCTCGCGCCCCGCCGGTCGCTACGGTGTTAGTTCTGATTCTCATTATTAGATGAAGGTGGCAGTGCTGAGTGAGAGGTGGACCGCGTTGACACGCAAGGTGAAGGTGGCTTTGGGGGTGCTCGCGATCGTGGCCTGGGTTGCGGCTGGTTGCGGGTCGGACGGGGCCGATGCCACCGGTGCCGCCGACGATCGGCCGGTGGTCGTGGTGACGTCGAGCATCCTGGGCGACGTGGTGGGCTCGCTGATCGGCGATCAGGCCGAGGTGGTCACCATCATGCCGGTCGGTGCGGACCCCCACGCGTTCCAGGCGTCGGCCCAGGAGGTCGATCGCCTCCTCAGCGCCGATGTGGTGATCCTCAACGGCGCCGGCTTCGAGGAAGGCCTGCTCGACATAGTCGAGTCGGCCCGGGCCGACGGCGTGCCGACCTTCGAAGCCATCGACGCCGTCGACGGGCTCGAGTTCGGCGCCGTCGGCGATGACGACCACGGACAGGGGGCCGACGGCGAGGAGGCTGATGACCACGACGACAACCGCAACGATGAGCACGCCGAGGATGAGCACGGCGAGAATGAACACGCCGAGGACGAGCACGACCACGGGCGTGTGGATCCCCACTTCTTCACCGATCCCAACCGCATGGCCGACGCCGTGACCGGCATCGCCGCCTTCCTCGAGACCGAGGTGGACGGCATCGACGAGAACGCCCTCGACGCCGCCGTGGCCGACTACATCGCCCAACTCGATGCGCTCGATGCCGAGGTCGACGGTCTGCTGGCGCCCATCCCCGACGAGCGGCGGGTGCTCGTCACCAACCACGAGGTGTTCGGCTACTTCGCCGACCGCTACGGCTTCGAGGTGGTCGGGGTGGTGATCCCCGGGGGCGCCACCGTCGACGCCGCCAGCCCTGGCGAGCTGGCTGACCTGGCTGCGGTGATCCGGGCCGAGGGGGTCCCCGCGGTGTTCGCCGACACATCGTCGTCGAACGAGCTCGCCGAGACGCTGGCCGCCGAGGCCGGTGACGTGACCGTCGTGGAGCTCTACTCCGAGTCGCTCGGCGAGCCCGGGTCCGACGGCGAGACCTACCTCGACATGATCCGTGCCAACGCCACCCGGATTGCCAACGCCCTCGCCTGAACCACGGCAACCCCCGTACCGTCCGGCGGTGCCGGACGCCGGCGGCCCACTGCCGCCCGGTCAGCGATCGTCGGCGTGATCGTGATGGGGGTCGTCGAGCAGCAGGGTGTCGTCGATCCTGACGAGTCGGCCGCCGAAGGCATGCCGCAGATGGTGCTCGGTCAGCACCTCGGCCGGTGTGCCGAAGGCGATGCAGTGCGTTGCCAACAGCGCAACCAGGTCGGCGCGCTGCGCTTCCGCGAAGCTGTGGGTGGCGACGACGACGGTCTGCCCGGCCTCGTGCGCCCGGTCGAGCGAGTCGGCGATCAGCGAGCGGGAGATCACGTCGAGCCCGGTCAGGGGTTCGTCGAGGAGGAGCACGTCGGCCTCCTGGGCCAAGCCCTGGGCCACGAAGGCGCGTTGCCGTTGACCGCCGGACAGGTGGTGGATCTGTCGGTCGACGAGGTCGGCGAGGTCGAGGTCGGCGAGGGCCGCATCGATCGCCGCCCGGTCGGCTGGACGGAGCCGTCGGAGCAGACCGGTTCTGGGGAAGCGGGCCATCGTCACCGTGTCCCGGACCGTCAGCGGCACGCTCCGGTCCACCTCGGTCGACTGCAGTACGATCGCCACCGAGCAGCCGTCGAGGTCGATCGACCCCGAGCTCGGGCGGAGGATCCCGGCGATCGCCTTCAGCAACGTGGACTTCCCCGAGCCGTTGGGGCCGATGACCGCCACCGACGAGCCGGCGGGGATCTCCGCGGTGACGCGATCGAGGGCGACGACCGCGTCGAGGTGGACGGTCAGCTCGTCGAGTCGGATGGTGCAGCCCACGGCTGGACGGTAGCGACAATCACGCCGTTCACTGGCGTGACCGCTCAATAGAGTGACGGCGTGATCGAAGCGTTCGACCCGGCGTTCATGCAGCGGGCCCTCGTGGCGGGTCTGCTCGCCGTCGTCGCGACGTCGGTCGTGGGGACGTGGGTGGTGCTCCGGGGGCTCGCCTTCCTCGGCGAGGCACTGTCACACGGCGTCATCCCCGGCATCGCCCTGGCCGTGTTGTGGGGCTTCAGCCCGATCCTGGGGGCGCTGGCGGCGGCTGCGATCATGGCCGGCATGGTGTCGGTGGTGTCGAACCGCTCGGTGGTGCGGGAAGACACCAGCATCGGTCTGCTCTTCGTCGGCATGCTCTCACTGGGCATCGTGATCGTCTCGAAGGCCCGATCGTTCGCCACCGAGGTCACCGCGCTCCTGTTCGGTGACATCCTCGGCGTCACCGGCGCCGACATCACGAGCCAACTCGTGGCCACCGTCGTGGTGCTCGCCGCCACCGCCATCCTGTACCGACCCTTCCTGGCACTCACCTTCAACCCGCTGAAGGCGCGAACGCTCGGCATGCACCCCGGTCCCGCCCACCTGGCGATGATGATCCTGCTGGCGCTCAGCATCGTCGCCAGCTTCCAGGCGGTGGGCACCCTGCTGGTGTTCGGGTTGCTGGTGGGCCCGCCCGCCACCGCCTCGCTGGTCACCAAGCGGATCCCGGTGATGATGCTCGTGTCGACCCTGTTCGGGGCGGTGGCCGTGGTGCTGGGGCTGACGATCAGCTTCCACGCCGGCACCGCGGGCGGGGCGACGATCGCCGGCCTCAGCGTCGGGATGTTCTTCGTGGTCCTCGCCGGTCGGGAGGGCATCGGCGCGCTCTCGACCAGGAACGTCGCGCCGTCGGCGCACTCGTAGCCTGAACCCATGGAGATCGAGTGGCTCATGGCGGTGATCGACCTTCCGGCCGATCGGTTCGACGAGGTCGGCCAGTTCTGGGCGACCGTGAGCGGCACCACTCGGGGTGAGGCCGATCCGGCGCACGACGAGTTCGTCCATCTCGACCCACCGACGGGCGACATGCACCTGGAGCTCCAACGCACCGGCGATGGGTCGGTCGGCGTCCACCTCGACCTGCTCGTGGCCGACATTCCCGCCTGGGTGGCCCGCGCCATCGAGCTCGGAGCGACGGTGGTCAGCCACCCCGGCCACGCAGTGCTCGCCACGCCGGGCGGCCTCGAGTTCTGCTTCGTGCCGTACGGCGCCGAGGGCGAGCGGGCACCGCTGGTCGACCCCGACCTGCCGCACGCCGTCGACCAGCTCTGCATCGACCTGCCCCACGATCGGTTCGACGACGACGTCATCTTCTGGTCGAACCTGACCGGCTGGCCGACCCACCCGCCGTCGGCGTCGTTCCCCGAGTTCCTGGCCCTCGACCAGCCCGCCCACCTGCCGCTCCAACTCCTGTTCCAACGGCTCGGCCCCGACGACAGCGGCCGACCCCGTGCGCATCTCGACATCTCGGCCGGCGAACGGCGCGACGACGTGGTGGCGGCCCACGAAGCCGTTGGCGCCAAGATCCTGCAGCGTCACGACCGCTGGACCGCGATGCTCGATCCGGCCGGCCAGCCCTACTGCATCACCCGCCGCCCACCCTCGCGCACGTCCTGAGCGCAGTCATCCGACGGGACGGTCAGCGGTCACGCCACGCCTCCTCGGCCTTCCGGGCACGACCGGGGAGGACCCGGGGCTGTCTCGACGGCCTGGCCCAACTCCCTCAGGCCGTTGCTAGCAACTCCCGCCGGAGGTTTTGCGGGGGATGGACGGGTCGACGACCTCGAGGTGCACGTGGGGCCACGACGGTTCGGCGGTGAGGTCGTCGACCTGGGAGCGGAACGGAAAGGCCGTGGCGCTCGCCGCGATCCGATCGCCGGCGGTCACCCGTTGGCCGGCGCCCACCGCAACGCCCTGCACGTGGAGGACTTTCACCTCGAGGTCGGGCCGGCCATCGGGGTTGATCACCACGTAGCCGTCGCGGTACCGGCAATACAGCACGTAGTCGCCGGCTCGGGCCACCCTCCCCGACACCGGCGCGACGATCGGGGTTCTCGGTCCGGTGACCACGTCGACCGCGCCCCGCCGGTCGGTGCCCCGTCTCCTCGACTCCATCGTCGTGAGTCGAACCGGCGACGCCCCGGGTGCTAGCGACAGCGCACCGGGATGAGACGACTGGTGGAACCCGGCGAGCTCGATCGCGGCGGCTGGTGGATGGATGGCAATGCCGGCGACGGTGGCGAGCACGGTGCCGCCGACCTCGGTTCCGCCGAGAAGGGTGAGCTGCCGGTCGACCGGTGCGCCGGTCGACGACGAGCACGGACGGGCGGGAACGCCGTCGGAGGGGTACGGGTGGCGCGACTGGAACTCGGTCGACAGCGAGACGTTGAGCACCAGGCCACCCCGGGTCAGCACCTGCTGGGTCAGGAGCTCGGTCCAGTAGGTGAGGCCGCCGGTGTCGCCCCGCCGGCCGAGGACGTTGCGGTAGATCTGTTCCACGAAGGCCCGATCGTCGAGCTGTCCGTAGCGGAGCTCGAACTCGTGGCTGGCGGCGAACACGTCGGCGATCGCGGCGAGGGGAGCGCACGCGTTGCGCTGGGCGATCCAGTAGAGGGCGCCACCGGCGTCGGGCTCCCGGATGAAGAACGCCCAGTAGAGGCGGAACAGGCGGGCGTGGTCGCTGGTCAGCTCGTCGTTGGCCGCGATCGCGTCGAACCCGGTCGGTGGCGGGTCGTCGGCGGTCGTCGGCGCCGTCTCGGCCTGGGCCGGCGCGACGACGAGCGTGGCGATCAGCGCAACCGTGGCGACTGCAACCGCGAGCGGGGCGAGTCGGCGGGCGGGTGGATCGGCGAGGTCATGGGTCGAATGGACCATGCCGGACCTGTCGGCCTCCACCAGCGGCCGATGAGCCCCCTGTCGGTCGTGCGGTCCAGGCTGGTCCGCAACTAGCGTTGACCCGATGGAACCCGAAGGGTTCCCGGGGTGCTGGAGGCGCGAGCCCCCAGCGAGAGTCTGTGAACGAAGTGAACGGGACGCCGATACTTCGGCGGACCCGATGGGGTCTGGGGGCGCCAGCCCCCAGCAAGAGTCTGCACAGGAGGTGTCGCCATGGCAGTCGACCATGCGGTACGCGACGAGATCGAGCTCAGCGACCTCGACGGGTTCTGGTCGCAGTCGGAGGAGTCGATCGCCGCCTCGTTCGCCTGGCTGCGGGCCAACGACCCGATCCGCTTCTTCGAGGAGCCCCGGTACCGCCGCATCCCCAGCCGCCCCGGCTACTGGGCGATCACCCGCTACGCCGACGTGGTCAACGTGTCCAAGCACCCCGAGCTGTTCTGCTCGTCCAAGGGGATCGGCATCCCCGACCAGCCGCCCGGCTTCGACGAGCGGTTCAACTCGATGATCGCCATGGACGATCCCCGCCACGCCCGGCTCCGCAAGGTCGTGTCCGGTGGCTTCACCCCCCGGATGCTGGCGAAGCTCGAGGACTCCGTGCAGGCGGTGGCGGCCGAGATCGTCGACGACGTCGGGCCTCGGGGCTCCTGCGACTTCGTGACCGACGTGGCCGCCGCCCTCCCGCTCCGCATCGTGTGCGACCTCATGGGCATCCCCGACAGCCTCTACGAGCACGTGTTCGACCAGACCAACATCATCCTCGGCGCCGGCGACCCCGAGTTCGTCGCCCCCGGCGTCGACCGGGCCGTCGCGGTGATGAACGCGGCCGAAGCGCTCGCCGCGGTGATGGACGACCTCGCGGAGGTGCGGCGCCGGAAGCCGACCGACGATCTCACGTCGGTCCTCCTCCAGGCGGAGGTCGACGGCGAACGGCTCGATCAGCAGGAGCTGGGGTCGTTCTTCAACCTGCTCGTGGCGGCCGGCAACGAGACGACCCGGAATGCGATCTCGTGGGGTCTCGTGTACCTCACCCAGCACCCTGACCAGCGACGCCGATGGCAGGACGACTTCGATGGCCTCGCTCCGACCGCGGTCGACGAGATCGTCCGCTACGCCAGTCCCGTCATCCACTTCCGCCGCACCGTCACCGCCGACACCACGCTCGGCGACCAGCCGTTGTCGGCCGGCGACAAGGTGGTGTTGTTCTACAACTCCGCCAACCGCGACGAGGCCGCCTTCGACGACCCGGACGCGTTCGACGTCGGCCGGCAGCCGAACCACCACGTGGGCTTCGGCGGCCCCGGCCCCCACTTCTGCCTCGGTGCCCACCTCGCCCGACGGGAGATCACCGTGATGTTCCGGGAGCTGTTCTCCCGCATCGGCGACATCGAAGCGACCGACGACCCGGTGCGGCTCCGGTCGAACTTCATCCACGGCATCAAGCACCTGCCGTGCGCCTTCACCCCGATTTCGGCCTGAGCTGCGCCCCTCGGGGAGGCCTACCCCGGCCCGTCCACTGTCACACCCGTCGGTCATGATGGGGCAAAGGGGGCAGTGCATCATGACCATCCAGTCCGACCAGTTGATCAGCCTCGGCTACGGCCGCTTCGTGCGGTCCGACGAGGTGGTGGCGATCGAACCGATCGACGAGGACCGTGGGCCGGGGCGGCGGACCAAGGTCTGGGTTCGTGGTCTGTCGGCCCCGCTGATCGCGTCGCGGTCGGAGCGGGCCATCACCGATGACTTGTTGACCCGTGCCGACGACCTCGCCCACCTCCGCGAGCTGCGGAACGCGTTGCGCTCCATCGCCCGACGGCTCGAGGAGGTCCCGGCCGTTCTCGGTCGGGTCATTCGGGAGGAGTCGGGGGTCGACGTGGAGGCGCTGGCGGAGGAGGCGGCCAGGATCGCCGGCTGACCTCCACCGCGCCTGATCCGGCAGCCGACGCGACGTCCGGCGACGTCCGGCGACGTCGATCAGTCGGCGAGGCCCGCCGCCCGGTCGGCCTCGGCGGCCGCTGGATCGCGCTCGGCCGGGTCGCCGAACCCGCCACCGCCCGGGAACTCCATGATCAGGCGCTCACCGGCGGGGATGTCGCTGCGACCCAACGGCTTCACCCGCTCACCGGACGACAGGCGGAGCCCACCGACCGCGCCCGGACCGCCGCCGGCGCGACCCCGGGCGGGATTGACCGTCCGCTCGTAGGTGGCGCTGATCGTGAATGATCGACCCTCCCGGTTGCCGAGCTCGATGACCTGACCGTGGCCGCCCCGGAACCGACCCTCGCCGCCCGAATTCGGTCGGAGCTCCTTGCGCCAGAACACGATCGGGCTGATCGCCTCGTTGATCTCCACCGGCATGTTCCGCACCCCGCTGGGGAACGCCGTGGCCGACAGACCGTCGGCGTAGGGGCGGGCGCCGGCGCCGCCGGAGTGGAAGCTCATGACCAGATACCGCTCGCCGCTCTCCCACGCCCCGCCCACCATGATGTTCCACAGCGACGACGTCCCCTCGGCCGGGACCCGCTCGGGAAGGATCTTGGCCAGCGCCCCGAATACGGTGTCGGGCAGCATCTGCCCCACCACGTGCCGTACCTGGACCGGGGCCGGGTGGGGCGCGTTCAGGATCGTCCCCTCCGGGGCGGTGACCCGGACCACGCCGAGCGACCCGGTGTTGTTCGGCACGTCCGGCCCCACGATGCAACGGACCCCGAACGACGTGTAGGCCACCGTGTAGGCGAGCGGCACGTTGATCCCCCACGTCGACTTCCGGCTCGTTCCGGTGAAGTCGACGTCGATCCCGGTCGGTCCGACCGTCATCGCGCAGACCAGCTCGATAGGCTCGTCGACCCCGTCGATCGTCATCGAGTTGCGCCACGTGCCATGGGGGAGGTCGGCGATCAGCCGGAGCATCGCCTCCTCCGAGCGGTCGATGATGTGGTCGGCGAGCTCGTCGAGGCGGCCCAGATTGAACTCGTCCATCATCTGCACCAGCCGCTCGGTGCCCCGCTCGTTGCACGCCACCAGCGAGTGCACGTCGCCATCGATCATGTCGGGGGCTCGGCTGTTGGCCCGCATGATCTTCAACAACGTCGGATCGATCCGACCGTCGGTGCCGAGCTTCAACAGCGGCAGATATAGGCCCTCATGGTAGATCTCGCGGCCCTCCATCGAGAAGCCGACACCGCCGACGTCGACCACGTGACTCGTCGACGCGAACAGGGCGAGCACCCCATCCTCGGGTCGGTCTGGGTGGAACACGGGAGTGACGACCACGAAGTCGTAGAGATGGCCGGTGCCCTTCCACGGATCGTTGGTGAGGAACACGTCGCCGGGAGCCATCGTCTCCACCGGGAACTCGTCGAGGAAGTGCAGCACCGATGCCGCCATCGAGTTCACGTGACCCGGGGTACCGGTGACCGATTGGGCCAGCATCCGACCCTGCGCGTCGAACACGCCGGCCGACAGATCGCCGGCCTCTCGGGTGGAGGTGGAGAAGCTGGCCCGCACCAGCACCTGAGCCTGCTCCTCGACGATGGCGATCAGCCGGTTCCACATCACCTGGTGATCGATCAGTCGCTTGCTCATCGCGCCTGCCCTTCGCTACTCGAGCGGGTCAGCACGAGGTAGTCACGGCCATCGACCCGCACCTCGAACTCCGGCGACACCACCGTGGTGGTCTGGTCCTCGACGATCAGGGCCGGTCCGTCGAACCGGTGGCCGGGCCGCAGATCGCGGCGGGCGATCACGGCCATCTCCACCCACCCCGCGTTGGCGTCGAGGACCCGCCGAGCAGCAGCAGCGTTTCGGGGGTAGGCGATCGGGTCGGGCTCGGTCACCTCGTCGGGGCTGGTCACCACCGTCGACGCCCGGAGGCGCCACGTCAGCACCTCGGCCGTCATGTCGGGGATGACCCGGGTGTACAGCGAGCGGTAGGTGCGGTCGAACGCCGCCAGCAGCTCGCGGTCGCTCCCGGGCCCGAACCGTTCGACGGGCACCGACACGTCGATCTCGTGGCCCTGACCCCGGTACCGCATCGACGCGTGCAGCGTCTCGACGATCGGGGCGTCGCTCACGGCGGCCTCCACCACCGTGCGGGCCTCGGCCCGGAGCTCGTCGACCACGGCGTTGACCGCGTCGTGGTCGAAGGCGTCGCTGAGGGGCTGGTGGCAGGTTCGCACGAGCTCGTAGGAGACTGGCGCCAGGAGGAACCCGATCGCCGAGCCGACGCCGGCCCCCGGTGGCACCAGCACCGTGTCGATCCCCAACCGGTCGGCCAGCCGGCAGGCGTGTAGTGGAGCGGCCCCGCCGAACGCCACCATCGCCCCGCCGCCGAGGTCACGCCCCCGCTCCACGGCGTGGACCCGTGCGGCGTTGGCCATCTGCTCGGCCACGATCTCGCCCACCCCGATCACCGCGTCGTCGAGCTCCACCGAGAGCGGCCCCGCCACCCCGTCGGCCAGGGCGTCGCGGGCGGCGTCGACGTCGAGGGTGAGCTCGCCGCCGGCGAAGTGGTCGGCGCTGATCCGGCCGGCGAGCACGTCGGCGTCGGTCACGCACGGGTCGGCCCCGCCTCGTCCGTAGGCCGCGGGGCCCGGCTCGCTGCCGGCCGACTCCGGACCCACCGAGATCCGCCCGAGCTGATCGACCGACGCGATCGAGCCGCCGCCGGCCCCGATCTCCACGAGGTCGATCACCGGGATCCGCAACGGGAGCCCGCTGCCCTTCAGGAAGCGGTAGACCCTGGCCACCTCGAACTCTCTCGACGTGGCCGGCTCCCCGTCGGTGAGGAGGCACAGCTTTGCGGTGGTGCCGCCCATGTCGAAGCTGAGGAGATCGCTGAGCCCGTGCTCGGCCGCCACCTGCGACGCCAGCAGCGCTCCGCCGGCCGGCCCGCTCTCCACCAGACCGATCGGGGCCCGGATGGCGGTGTCGAGGGTGCAGAGCCCGCCGTTGCTCACCATCAGCAGCAAGGGAGCGCCGATGCCGAGCTTGGCCAGGCGCTCGTCGAGGTCGGCGAGGTAGGCCGCCATCAGCGGCTGGATGTAGGCGTTGGCGCACGCGGTGGACAGGCGCTCGTACTCCCGGATCTCGGCACACACGTCGGACGACAGCGTCACCGCCACCTCGGGCAAGTCCTCGGCGAGGAGGTCGCGCACCTGCCGCTCGTGGGTCGGGTCGACGTAGCTGTGGAGGAACCCGACCGCTACGCTCTCCACCCCCTCGGACTGCAGGGTGGGGACCAGCGCCCGGACGGCGTCGAGGTCGAGGGGGACGAGCACGTCACCGTTGGCCGCCAGCCGCTCGGGGACGCCGAGCCGACGGTGGCGGGGCACCAGCGGTTCCGGCCGCTCCATCGCCAGGTCGTACTGCTCGAACCGGTTCTCGTGGGCCATCGCCACCGAGTCGCGGAAGCCCTCGGTGGTGAGCAGCGCCGTCGTCGCCCCCCGCCGTTCGATCAGGGCGTTGGTGGCGAGCGTCGTGCCGTGCACCACCAGATCGACCTCGGCCGCGTCCACCCCGGCCTCGGCCAGCACCCGCTCCACCCCATCGAGGACGGCGTCGGCCGGTGCTTGGGGCGTGGTCAAGATCTTGGTGGTGAACCGCTCGCCCGCACCCAGCTCGAGCACCACATCGGTGAACGTGCCGCCGATGTCGGCTGCAAGTCGTACCGGTCCGTCCATCGCCCAAACGGTAGTCGTGTTCCGCGGCTAGGGTCTCGCCGTGACCGACGACGAGCTCATGGGCCTCGCCATCGCCGAGGCCAAGCGAGCCCTCGACCACGGCGACGTACCGGTGGGTGCGGTGATCGCCCGCAACGGTGAGCTCCTGGCGAGCCGACACAACGAGCGAGAGCTCACCGGCGACCCCACCGCCCACGCCGAGGTGCTGGCGATCCGCGACGCGGCCGAATCGATCGGGAGCTGGCGGCTCGACGGGTGCACGCTCGTGGCCACCCTCGAGCCGTGCGTGATGTGCGGCGGCGCGCTCCTCAACGCCCGGGTCGACCGGCTCGTCTACGGCGCAGCCGACATGGCCGCCGGGGCGTGCCTCAGCCTCTACAACGTCTGTGACGACCCTCGGCTCAACCACCGCCTCGACGTGGCCGCCGGCCTTCGGGCCGACGAGTGCGCGTCGCTCCTCACCGACTTCTTCGACGCCCGCCGCTGATCTCGCAACCCGTCTCGTCGCCCGTCTCCGATGCGGAGGGGTCCCTTGGGATGCTGCCGAAGTTCCACGTTGTTGCGACAACGAGCTGCCGAGCTCCGGAGCTGCGTGTGCTTGTCGCAACTACGTGGAACAACTGCTCGCACGGCAACCCCACCCCACATCGAGCCGTCCGCAGGGGGAAGAAGTTCGAGGGCGGGCTGCTCAGCCGGTCAGCGTTCGTCGCCGGTCCAGGTCGGCTTGCGCTTCTCCGCCCAGGCCTTGCGACCCTCGGCCACGTCGGGCGTGGCGTTGGCCACTTTGCGCATGGTCTCACCGAAGCGGACCGCTTCGATCCAGCCCATCTCCCTGGCCCGCCACGCCACCTCCTTGGTTGCCCGCTGGGCGATGGGAGCGGCCTCGGTGAGGGTCCGGGCCCACGCGTTGGCCTCGGCCATCAGGTCGTCGTGGGCGACCACCTTCCACACGAGCCCGACCTCCTGGGCCCGCTCGGCCGACATCGGCTTGCCCGTCAGCAGCAGCTCCATCGCGTTGGCCCACGGCAGCCGCTGTGGCATCCGGATCGCGCCCACGATCGTCGGCACGCCGATCGACACCTCGGGGTAGGCGAACGTCGCCTGGTCGCTGGCGATCACGAAGTCGCAGAACGACACGCCGGTCAAGCCGTAGCCGATGCACGGCCCGTTGACCGCAGCGATCGTCGGCTTGAACAGCTCCATCCCGCTCTCGAACGAGTTGATCGTGGGCTTCTCCCAGAACGTGCCGCCGAACACGCCGACCGAGCCGGCGCCGTCCTTCAGGTCCGCCCCCGCGGAGAACGTGTTGCCCACCGCGGTGAGGATCCCGACCCAGGCGTCGGTGTCGTCACGGAACCGGTCCCACGCCGCGTTCAGATCCTTGCGCAGCTCACCGTTGATCGCGTTCCTGGCCTCGGGCCGGTTCAGCGTGATCGTCGCGACGTGGTCTTCCAGCTCGTACAGCACCAGGCTCATGGCCGCACGTTAGTCGCAGCGGTCAGAGGCGCTTCAACGCCTCGCGCTTCGTCAGCCCCGACAACCGCTCGTCGCGGCTCGCCACGTAGGACCGGACGGCGTCGGGGTCGACCCGGCCGTACTGGCGGAGCGCCCACCCGATCGCCTTGCGGATGAAGAACTCGGTGTCACCGGCTCGCCGGTCGGCGTAGCGGAACAGGCGGTCGGCGTCGGTCCGCTCCTTGTAGCCGAGCTGGTGGATGATCGCGGTGCGGGCCAGCCAGATGTCGTCGTCGCCGATCCAGTCGTCCATCACCGCCGCCAGGTCCGGGTGGGCGGCGATCAGTGGGCCGACGGTGTGGGCGGCCAGGCTGTCGACCGTGTCCCACCACGACTTCGTGGTGATCAGCTCCTCGAGATCGGCGAGATGTCCGGGATCGAGGAGCGAGACGTGCTTGCGGAGCGCGTCGGCCGCCACGTACTGCACCTCCCGTTCCGGCAAGGCCCAGCAGGCCTCGGCGAAGGCGATCAGGCCGTCGCCGTCGGTGTCGGCCAGCGCGGTCAGCGTCGGCTTCTGCGCCGCTCGGCGATCCTTGGCGATCACCCCGAAGAAGGGGAAGTGGTCCTTCATGTAGGCCGCCATCTGCTCGGCCCGGTCGCGGTCGGCGAGCGCAGCCAGCGATTGGCGAGCGTCGGCGGCAATCCGGGCGGGGTCGTCAGCGGTCGGGTGCTCGTGCACCAGGCGATCGTGCTCGCCAGCTCGCCGGTGGTCAACCGTCGGCCGCGCTCGTCTGCGAGCCGAAACCCGTCGTGACGTCGACGACGGTCAGCTAGCCTCGACTCCGGAAGGTTGCCAGAGCGGACGAATGGGGCGGCCTCGAAAGCCGTTGTGGCCTCCGGGTCACCAAGGGTTCGAATCCCTTACCTTCCGCTCGAGGGTTACCCAGCGTGTAGCGGTCGGATCCCGTCCACCGCTCACCTGGGGAAACTCCAGCGACGTCGCCGTCGCGATCCCGCCCGCCGCCGCGGACCTGAGTGTCCGCTGTCTTCGTGCTGTCCGGTGACGTCGTCTAGAAACGGAGGTTCGGGTTCCGACCCGATCGACACGAACACCTCCCGAGGAACGCATCCATGAGTCTCGCCAAGCTTCTCGTCGCCAACCGGGGCGAGATCGCCATCCGCATCGCTCGGGCGGCGGCCGACCTGGGCATCGCCACCGTCGCCGTGCATCCCGCCGACGACCGCTCGTCGCTCCACACCCGAACCGCCGACGAGGCCGTCCAGCTCCCGGGTCGCGGGGCGGCCGCCTACCTCGACATCGACGCCGTGGTGGCCGCCTCGGTCGAGCGCGGCTGCGACGCCATCCACCCCGGCTACGGCTTCCTCGCCGAGAACCCGGCCCTCGCCGCCGCCTGTGAGGCGGCAGGCCTCGTGTTCGTCGGCCCGACGGCCGAGACGCTCGCCCTGTTCGGCGACAAGACCACAGCCCGGACGCTCGCCACCGACAACGACGTGCCGACGATGGCCGCCACCGTCGGCCCGACGACGCTGGCCGACGCCGAGACCTTCTTCGACGGGCTGGGCCCCGACGCCGCGGTGATGGTGAAGGCGCTCGCCGGTGGCGGCGGCCGGGGGATGCGGGCCGTCACCGCCCGGGCCGACCTGGCCGAAGCGATCGAGCGGTGCCGGAGCGAAGCCGAGTCGGCGTTCGGGAACGGCGACGTGTACGTCGAGCAGCTCCTCGGCCGGGCACGCCACGTCGAGGTCCAGATCGTCGGGGACGGGACCGGCCAGGTGACGCACCTGTGGGAGCGGGAGTGCAGCGTGCAGCGTCAGCGACAGAAGCTCGTCGAGATCGCGCCTGCCCCCGCCCTCCCCCACGCGGTGCGGGAGCGCCTGCTCGCCGCTGCCGTCCGCCTCGGCAACGCGTCCACCTACCGCAGCCTCGGGACCGTCGAGTTCCTGGTCGGAACGGACAACAACGGTCGGGTGCCCGACGACGCGACCGTCGCCTTCCTCGAGGTGAACGCCCGAGTGCAGGTGGAGCACACGGTGACCGAGATGGTCACCGGTCGCGACCTGGTGGCCGCCCAGCTCCGGCTGGCCGGTGGGGCCGACCTGGCCGCCGTGGACCTCGCCCCCGACAGCGTCGCCCCGCCGACCGGGTTCGCGGTCCAGGCCCGGGTCAACACCGAGACGATGGCGGCCGACGGCACCGCCCGACCCGCTGGCGGGCGCATCGCCACCTACGACCCGCCCTCGGGCCCCGGCGTGCGCACCGACGGCTACGGCTACGCCGGCTACGCGACGAACCCCGGCTACGACTCCTTGCTGGCGAAGGTGATCGCCGCTGGTCCGGATCTCGACGTCGCCCTCCGCCGCTGCGCCCGGGCGCTGGCCGAGTTCCGGCTCGAGGGTGTGGGCAACAACCTCGCCTTCCTCCGCTCGGTGCTCACCCACCCCGACGTCGCCGCCTCCCGAACGCACACCCGCTGGGTCGATGAGCACGTGGAACAGCTCGTCGCCAGCGTCGCCGCCGATCCGGCAGCAGTGCCGTCGCGCTTCTTCCCAACAGCCCCGGCGCCGAGCGGCGGTGGCGACCGCAAGCTCGCAGGCGTTCAGGTCAGCCGCGACCCGCTCGCCGTTCTCGAGCACGGCAAGGCCGGCGAGGGGGAGGAGCCGGTGCCGATGGGAGCGGGGCCCGCCCGCACCGGCCGGGGTGACGGCACGTTCGGGGCGGCCGATCTGCCCGAGGGCCCCGAGGGCACCGTGGCCGTCGCCGCACCTCTCCAGGGGACGATCGTCAGCCTCGCCGTCGCGGTGGGCGACGAGGTCGCGGCCGGTCAGCAGGTGCTGGTGATGGAGTCGATGAAGATGGAGCACGTCGTCACCGCAACCGTGAGCGGTGTGGTCCGGGAGCTCGGGGTCGAACCGGGTGACGCCGTCTATGACGACCACCCGCTCCTCTTCATCGAGGAGGGCGACGTCTCGATCGAGGCTGGCGCCAGGCGGGACGACGTCGACCTCGACCACATCCGGCCCGACCTCGCGGCGGTGCTCGAACGTCGCGAGCTGGGCATGGATCACCGCCGACCCGACGCGGTGGCGAAGCGGCGCAAGACCGGCCACCGCACCGCCCGGGAGAACGTCGTCGACCTCATCGACCCCGACAGCTGGATCGAGTACGGGTCGGGCGTCGTCGCGGCCCAACGCACCCGGCGCAGCATGGACGACCTCATCCACAACACGCCGGCCGACGGGATGCTCGCCGGGGTGGGCTCGATCAACGGCACCAACTTCGGCGACGAGCGATCACAGGCCGTGATCATGGCCTACGACTACACGGTCCTCGCCGGGACCCAAGGGTTCTTCAACCACTACAAGAAGGACCGCATGATGGAGCTCGCGCTCGACTGGCGGCTCCCGGTGGTGTTCTTCGCCGAGGGCGGCGGCGGCCGTCCCGGCGACGTCGACGCGATCGCCGGCATGGGCCTCGACCTCATGACGTTCAACACGTGGGGCCGGCTGTCGGGCACGGTTCCGATGGTCGGCATCACCACCGGTCGCTGCTTCGCCGGCAACGCCGTCATCCTCGGCTGTTGCGACGTCGTGATCGCCACCGCCGACTCGAACATCGGGATGGGCGGCCCGGCCATGATCGAAGGCGGTGGACTCGGCGTGTTCCGCCCCGAGGAGGTCGGGCCGATGTCGATCCAGGTGCCGAACGGCGTGGTCGACATCGCGGTCGACGACGAGGCCGAAGCGGTCGAGGTGGCCAAGCGCTACCTGTCGTACTTCCAGGGCCCGATCGACGACTGGGAGTGCGCCGACCAGCGGCTGCTCCGCCACGCCATCCCCGAGAACCGGCTGCGCATCTACGACATACGCCAGGTGATCGACACGATGTTCGACACGGGATCGGTGCTCGAGATACGGCGCGGGTTCGGCCACGGGATGGTCACCGCGCTGGCCCGGGTCGAGGGGCGCCCGGTGGGAGTCGTCGCCAACAACCCGTCGCACCTCGGCGGCGCGATCGACAGCGATGCTGCCGACAAGGCGACCCGCTTCATCCAGCTCTGCGACGCGTTCGACCTGCCGATCGTGTCGCTGTGCGACACGCCGGGCAACATGGTCGGCCCGGAGCACGAGCGGCTCGCCCTCGTCCGCCACTGCTGCCGGATGTTCGTGAACGCGGCGTCGGTCACGGTGCCGCTCCTCACCATCGTGCTCCGCAAATCGTACGGGCTCGGGGCGCAGGGCATGGGGGCCGGCAGCCTGAAGACGCCGTTCTGGACGGTCGCCTGGCCGACGGGTGAGTTCGGAGGAATGGGCCTGGAGGGGGCGGTGAAGCTCGGGTTCCGCAAGGAGCTCGAAGCCGAGACCGACCCCGAGGCCCGCATCGCGCTCTACGAGAAGCTCCTCGCCAAGATGTATGACCACGGCAAGGCGCTCAACAGCGCGTCGATCTTCGAGATCGACGAGGTCATCGACCCTGCGACCACCCGCCACTGGATCACCACCGCGCTCAAGGCGGCGCCGGTGCCGCACTGGCGGTCGCGCGAGTCGCCGAAGCGGCCGTGCGTCGACACGTGGTGAGTCGACCCCCGAACTCCTCGGCGCAAACCACGATGAAGTAGCGTCGCGCCCGTGGGGACGTCGGAGCCACGAACGAGCGGGGTGGGCGATCAGCGCCTGGCTCGTCTCCTGCTCAAGGAGGAGATCACCGAGGTGCTCCACCACGAGGCCGACCTGCTCGACGAGGGTCGCTACGAGGACTGGCTCGCCCTCGTCGACGACGATGTCACCTACGCCATGCCCCTCCAGCTCAACGTCGCCCACGACCAGCGAGCGCGGGCGGCGACCCGGCCGGGTGAGGAGGTGTGCTGGATCGACGAGGGCAAGACGACCCTCACGATGCGGGTGGAGCAGCTCCGCACCGGGATCCACTGGGCCGAGGAGCCGCTGTCGCGGGTGAGTCACGTCGTGTCGAACATCCGCCTCCAGTCGGTCGAGCCCGATCCGTTCGATCCGGCGGAGGTGGAGGTGGGCTGCCGGTTCCTGGTGTACCGCAACCGGGTGGCGGCCGAGACCGATCTGTGGGTCGGGCGACGCACCGATCGGTGGCGACGGACGGGCGACGAGTGGCGGCTCGCCCACCGACTCCTCCTGCTCGACCAGAACGTGCTGCTGGCCAAGAACCTGACGGTGCTGCTGTGAGGGTGCTGCTGTGGTGAGCGGGGTGAGCGGTCAGGACCGGTACCGGGTCGATCCCGACAAGGGGGTGATCAGCCGGGAGATCTTCGTCAGCCCCGACGTGTTCGACCAGGAGCTCGAGCAGATCTTCGCCCGTACCTGGCTGTTCGTGGGTCACGAGAGCCAGATCCCGGAACCGGGCGACTTCGTCACCTCGCGCATGGGCACCGAGTCGGTGCTGCTCACCCGCAGCTCCGACGGCGAGATACACGTGCTGCTCAACTCGTGCCGCCATCGGGGCATGAAGGTCTGCCGGTACGACGAGGGCAACACGTTCGACTTCGTGTGCCCCTACCACGGTTGGAGCTACTCCACCGACGGATCGCTGGTCTCGGTCGCCGGCGAGCTGTTCGGGGTGCCGCACTACCGGGCCGGCTACGGCGGCCAACTCGACCGGTCGCAGTGGGGCCTCGTGCCGGTGGCGAAGCTCGCCAACCACCACGGCCTGATCTTCGCCACGTGGGATCCCGACACCCCCGACTTCGACGACTACGTGGGCGGCTTCCGGTTCTGGCTCGACAACCTCGCCGCCTCCACCGCGGGGGAGCGGGGCCGGGTCAAAGCGCTCCACGGCGTGCAGAAGTGGCGGATCCGGGCGAACTGGAAGTTCGTGTCGGAGAACTTCCTCGGCGACAACTACCACGGCCCACCGTCCCACGCCTCGGTCGACGCCGTCGGCCTCGGCCCGGGCGGCAGGGACGCCCCCACCCGCCACGGCGCCAACGCCAAGCCCCGCTCGGTCGCCTCCACCAGCTTCCCCGACCTCGGCCACGGGGCCACCGGCTCGGCCGGCTACGGCTGGGAGTACCCGACCTTCGCCGAACCGGAGATCGATGCCTTCTTCCAGCGCCGCTGGCAGGAGCGGCTCGCCCAGCTCGACGCCGACGAGCGACCGATCGGTGCCCTCGGACCGGCCACGCTGTTCCCGTCGATGTCGATGCACGCCGGGGCGTTCCCCCGGGCGTTGCTGGTGGCTCACCCGGTGGGTCCGACCGAGACGGAGGTGTGGCGGTGGTACCTGGTCGACGACGATCTGCCGCCCGACGTCGAGTCGTGGCTGCGACACTGGTACCTGCGGTACTCGGGACCGGCCGGTCTCGTCGAGCAGGACGACATGGAGAACTGGGACTACGCCACCGAGGCCAGTCTCGGCACCATCGCCCGCCGCTACCCGTACAACTACCAGCTCGGCCTCGACATGGCCGCGCCGTCCGAGATTCTCAGCGACGCGGTGGAGTCGAGCTACAACATGACCGAGGAGAACGCCCGCAACTACTACCGGCGGTGGTCGGATCTGATGGCGGGCAAGCCGTGGTCGGCGTTGGCCCCCAACCTCGGACCCGAGGATCGATGACGAGCCTCCGGGTGGTGGTCGACCGCGACCGGTGCGCCGGGTACGGCAACTGCCTCGACGTCGCCCCCGACATCTTCGATCTCGACGACCACGACGTGGCGGTCGTGTCGGCGGACGAGTGGCCGGCCGATCGGGCCGACGACCTCGGCCAGGCGGTTCGCCGCTGCCCGCCCGACGCCATCACGGTGACCGAGATCTAGAGCCTCAGCAGCGCTGGCCGTCCCAGCGGCAGGGCGGCGTCGAGCCTTCGGCATCGACGATCGCCCCGACCCGTCGCCAGCGCTGGTTCCGGGCGTCGTAGCGCAGCACGTCGGATGCCTCGATGGGGTAGCGGTCATCGACGCCATCGGTCCTGACGCGAACACCGTCGACCAGGTACGGATGCTCGAGGTCGAGGGCGTGGAGGGCGATGAGCAGGTTGGTTCGGCTGAGCCCGCCGGGGAGGGCGTCGGCGATGCGGAGCGCCTCCACCTGGGCCCAGCCGTGGAACCCGAAGCCGAGCCCGTAGGGGCCCTGGCCAGGATCGAGGTCGCGCGTCGCCAACTCGGCGTCCACGATCTGCAGGAAGGGATCGTCTCGCGAGCCGTCGGCTTCGCCATCGTTGTACGACCACCAGTCGATCGGGCGTCGCCCACCGCCACCCAGGAGATGCCAGCCGTCGGCAGCGTCGCCCGCAGGATCGAGGTACACCTCGGGCGCTCGGCAGTGCGACGGGAGCACGCGGATCGTCTCGTCGCCGAGGTCGAGACGATCCGCCTCCTGAAGCACGAGCAGGCACGGGTTGCCGGCCGTCATGGCGATGAACACGTCGCCTGAAGCGGCCGACACCACCTCCATCTCCACAGCGAGCGACGGCGACGCTGGGTCGTGCAGGACCGGGCTGAAGCGCTCCACCACGTCGGGATTGGCCTCGGCCCAGGCCCCGAACACGTCGGCGTAGGTGTGGCCGAACTCGTTGTCCATGACGATCGCCGTCACGCGGACGGGCAACCGCTCGACGAACGTGTCCTCGAGCCACCGACCCCAGAGGACGGCCTCGGTGCTGTGCGAGAGGCCGAGCGACGTGGTCCAGGGTCGGTCGGGGTCGCCCAGCGCTGGATGGCCGCCGATGGCGAAGGTGTGGGGCATGCAGTTCTCGGCGACGATGTCCAGCACGGCGATGCCGTTCGGGGAACCGAACGTGGTGACGGCCAACGATTCGCCGTTCGCGATCAGGTCGGTGATGTGCCTGATCGTGGCCGCGTTGACGTACGAGTCGTCGAGAACCTCCAGCTCGATCGGTCGGCCGCCCACCCCGCCGTGCCGCTCGTTGACCAGCTCCAGGTACGCCTCGATCCCTCGGAGGATCGGACCGAAGTCGGCCAGCGTCCCCGACAGTGGGAACGTGAAGCCGAGCTGAATGGTGTCGGTCACGCCCGCTCGATCCCACCAGTCGACCGGACAGCCGTCGAGGTCGACGGTCAGGCCGCCGGGCCCTCGAAGGATGCCGTCATCGTCCACGCCGTAGCCGCCGTCGACGATGCGATCGACGACCGCCGCCCGTCGGTCGGCCCAGAGCCGTTCGAGGTCGTCGAGGGTCGTCGCATCCTCTCCGGGCTGGCCGTCATCGACGGTCGGATCGTCGTCGGCTTCGGGGTCGGGCGGTGGTGAGGACGTGGGCCCGGCCCCGGTGTCGGCGACGTCGCTCGCCGGTCTGGAGCATGCCGATGCGAACATGGCGGTCGCCACCAGCAGGGCGACCGTCGCACGACCCCGCACTCGGCTCATCTCGCCGGCCCGGGCCGATCAGCCGGCGATGACCGTGTCGACCTCGGCTCGCTGCTCGGCGGTCATCGCCCAGCCTGCGGCGGCAACGTTGGCCTCGATCTGCGACGGCTTCGTGGCCCCGGCGATCACCGACGCGACGAGCGGGTTCGAGGTGTGCCAGCTCATGGCCAGATCGAGCAGCGTGTGACCCTGGTCGGCCGTCCAGTCGATCAGCCGCTCGACGACGGCCAGCTTGTCGTCGTCGATGAACGCGGCGGCCCGGTCACCCCACTTGACCAGCCGGGAGTCGGCCGGTCGGTCCTCGCCTCGTCGGTACTTGCCGGTCAGCAGGCCCGACTCGAGCGGGAA
This sequence comes from Acidimicrobiales bacterium, assembly GCA_965216205.1. Classification (GTDB taxonomy): domain Bacteria; phylum Actinomycetota; class Acidimicrobiia; order Acidimicrobiales; family SZUA-35; genus CADEDH01. The sequence continues at coordinate 5,928,858 of OZ244139.1, forward strand.
GTAGGGCACGAACGCCACCCCCAGCTCGCGGCAGGCGTCGAACACGCCACCGGTCTCGGGCTCACGGGCGAGGAGGCTGTAGTGGTTCTGGATCGACGGATACGCCGGCAGGTCGTGCTCGGTGGCAGCCCGCTGGCTCTCGCGCAGCTCGTCGGCGGTGAAGTGGGTGCACCCGATCTCCCGGATCTTGCCCTCGGCCCGCAGCTCGGCCAGGCACCCGAGGGTCTCCTCGGCCGGTGTCTCGGGGTCGGGCCGATGGAGTTGGTAGTGGTCGACGTAGTCGGTGCCGAGCCGGCGGAGCGTGGCGTCGAGGCGGGCCCGGATCTGGGCCGGGTCACCCCCGCGTTCGCCCTCGGCGAGCGAACTGGTGTGGCCCCACTTCGAGGCCACCAGCACCTCGCCCCGCCGGGAGCCGAGGGCTCGGCCGAGGAACTCCTCCGACCGACCCTTGCCGTACGACTCCGCCGTGTCGAAGTAGTTGATCCCGGCATCGATGGCGGCGTCGACCACGGCCTTGGTCGCGTCGGCGTCGATCGCCATGCCGAAGTTGTTGCAGCCCAGCCCGACGACCGAGACCTCCAGCTCACCCAACGCTCTGCGTTCCATGCCCCGAAGCTATCGGCCGGCACCGGCGGGATCGAGGCGAGCGAGGTGACACGTCGAGTCGTCGTGGTGTCGTCCGCTAGCGTGCGGCTGATGGCAACCTACGTACTCGTCCACGGCGCCTACCAGGGCGGCTGGATCTGGAAACCGGTGGCCGACCGGCTCACGGCGGCCGGCCACCAGGTGCTCCGACCGACGCTCGACGGCTGTGGAGCCCGGCGTGGCAGCCTCCGGACCGGCATCACCACCGAGGTCCACGGCGCCGAGATAGCCGACCTGCTCTTCTTCGAGGACCTCGCCGACGTCACGCTGGTCGGCACCAGCTCGGGTGGGATGGTGGTGTGCCGGGCGGCGGAGCTGGTTCCCGATCGGATCGGTCGGCTGGTGTTCGTCGACGCCCTCGCGCTCGACGCAGGCGAACGGATCGGCGACATCGTGAACCGCCCGCCGACCGTCGGCGACGACCTCGCCGCCGGGCCGACGGCGGAGGATGCCCGCAACCGCATGTTCGCCGACGTCGACGACGATCTCGCCGACTGGGCCACCGCCCGGGTCACCCCCCACCCGCGAGGCGTCATGGAGCAACCCGTGGTGCTCGACCGGTTCTGGACGATGTCGTGGCCGGCGGTCGACGTGATCCGCTGCCAGCGGGCCGTCAACCCGCCCGAGCCCCACCAACGCCGTACCGCCGATCGGCTGGACGGGAGTTGGGCCGAGCTCGACACCGGCCACTACCCGATGCTGTCGACGCCCGATGAACTGGCCGAGCTGCTGCTGAACCCGCGGCGCTGACCACCCGATCGAGCTGTCGACCAACCCTGCGGCGCCCCGCCCCGCCCCGCTTACGCGTTCGCGGTTGTGGGGTCGATGATCTTCCCCACCTCGGTGACGATGCTCGCCGGGAATCCGCTTCGCTCTGCGTGCTCGTCGATCAGATCACGACTGTCGGCGACGTACACGCAGAAGGTCTTGTCGCCGGCGACGTAGCTGTGCTCCCACTGGATGTGCTTGCCTTCTGACTGCATCGCCTTGAGCACGCCGTTCGACTGCTCGGCCGCACCCTTCAGCTCTTCCCGGGCGGCTGAACCGATCTCCGGGATCTCGCGTTCGATCACATAGCGCTGCACGCTGGTCCCCTTCCGATTGAGGCCAATCGTAGCTCAGCAGCGGCGGCCGGCCAGTCGCCACGTTGCGAACCCCGGGTTCCGAGCCAGGCGCGGTCGGGAAGCCACGATCGGCCATCATGGTTACACGATGGATCGGCGGGAGATCATCGTTGGCAACGATCACCGACACAAGCATCGGACCCGGAGGTCTCGTGTCCCACCATCCAACCGATCCGACCCGACGACGGCTGCGGCTCGTTGCGACGTTGGCCGCAGCTCTGCTCACGCTCGCCGCCCGCGGCTCGGGCACCCCGACCGCCGTCGAGCGATGAGGTACCGGTGAGGCCCGCACCAGCGGCCGTCCGCCGGCCCGCCATCGGCGAGCCGGCGCCGACCGTCACCCTCGTCGACGCCGATGGTCGGCCGTGGCACCTCGCCGATCAGCGGGGCGGCACGGTCGTGCTGATCTTCCACCGCCACATCCATTGACTGCCGTGCGCCTCGCACGTGGTCGCCGTGCGCGACCGTCTCGACGAGTTCGGCCAGCACACCTCGGTGGTGCTCGTGACCTTCACCGACGCGGCCGAGCTCGCCCGGTACGCCACCGAGCACGACCTGCCGTTCCCGGTGCTCGCCGACCCCGAACGCGACGCCTACCGGGCGTTCGGGCTCGGCCGGGGTTCGGTGGCCCGCGTGTGGGGGTGGCGGGCCCTCCGTCGCTACGCGGTGATCTTCCGCGAGGACGGGTTCACCGGGCTGCGTCGACCGACCGAGGACACGCTCCAGCTCGGCGGCGACTTCGTCGTCGACCCCGCCGGCATCCTCACCTACGGCTTCTGGGGTGACGGCCCCGACGACCGCCCCACGGTCGACGCCCTCCTCACCGCCACCCGCTCCACCCGTCCCTGACCGCTCCCATTCCCGGTCCACCGCCGCAACTGCCGCTGCGGCGGGGTCAGTTCTTGGCGGTCCTGGCGTACTTGGCGATCGACAGTGGCGCGAAGATCGCCACGATCAGCGCCGCCCACAACAGCGTGTAGAGGACCGGATGGGCCAGCGGCCAGACATCGGGCTCCGGCGTGCCTGGCGGGAGGTTGCCGAACAGCTCACGAGCGGCCTGGGTGACCGCCGACACCGGATTCCACTCGGCGAACACCCGCAGCGGGCCCGGCAGGTTGTCGGACGGGACGAACGTGTTGGCGATGAACGTGAGGGGGAAGATCACGATGAACGCAGCGTTGTTGATCACCTCCACGCTCGGCACGTTGAGGGCGACCAACGCCATCACCCAGCTCAGGGCGTAGGCGAACACCAGCAGCAGGACGTAGCCGACGATGGCGTCGACCACCGAGCCACGGATGCGCCACCCCACCAGGAGGCCGGTGAGCGACATGATCGCCAGCGACAACACGTTGTAGATGACGTCGCTCAGCGTGCGACCGGCCAGCACCGCCGAGCGTGACATCGGCAACGACCGGAACCGGTTGATGATGCCCTTCTGCATGTCGTCGGCGATGCCGGCCCCGGTGAAGGTGGCGCCGAACACCACGGTCTGCACGAAGATCCCGGCGATGAGGAACTCCCGGTAGTTGCTGCCCTCGATCTCGATCGAGCCGCCGAACACGTAGGCGAACAGCAGCACGAACATGATCGGTGAGATCAACACGAACACGAGCACCTCGGGAACACGGGTGATCTTGATCACGTTGCGTCGGGCGACGACGGCGATGTCGCTGGCGGCGGTGGCGAGCCCAGTCATACGGTCACCTCGTCGACCTCGGTGTCGACCTGTGGTGCCGCCTCGGCGGCGTGACCGGTCAGCGTGAGGAACACGTCGTCGAGGGTGGGCCGTCGGAGGCCGATGTCGGACACCGCGATCTCGGCGGCTCGGAGGTCGTCGAGGACGGCCGACAGCGAGTCGATCCCGTTGTCGACCGCGAGATGCAGGGTCCTCGTACTCGGCCTGACCTCCACCTCCGACTCGCCCGCCCCGTTCGTCGCCTCACTGCCATGACCGTGATGGGCCAACAGGGCCTGGGCCCGCCCGATGTCGGCCGCATCGGCTACCACCAGTTCCAGGCGCTCGCCGCCCACGTCGGCTTTCAGCTCGTCGGACGTGCCGTGGGCGATCGCCACGCCGTGGTCGATGACCACGATGTCGTCGGCGAGCTGGTCGGCCTCCTCGAGGTACTGGGTGGTGAGCAGGAGCGTTGCACCGTCGGCCACGAGGCCCCGGATCACGTCCCACAGGCCGAGCCGGCTTCGAGGGTCGAGACCGGTCGTCGGCTCGTCGAGGAACAGCACCGGCGGGGCGGCGGTCAGCGCTGCGGCGAGGTCGAGCCGCCGTCGCATGCCGCCCGAGTAGCCCTTCACCGGTCGGTCGGCGGCCTCCTCCAGATCGAATCGGGCCAGGAGCTCGTCGGCCCGGGCCGCCGCCCGCCTCCGACCGAGGTGGTAGAGCTGGCCGACCATCGTGAGATTCTCCCGTCCGGTCAGAACCTCATCGACCGCCGCATACTGGCCGGACAGGCCGATCCGCTGGCGCACGAGGTGGGGGCTGGTCGCAAGGTCAGCGCCGGCGATCGTGGCCGAGCCGGCGTCCGGCTTCAAGAGGGTGGTCAGGATCGACACCGCGGTCGTCTTGCCCGCCCCGTTCGGTCCGAGGAGGCCGAGCACGGTGCCGGTGGGCACCACCAGGTCGAGACTGTCGAGCGCCACGACGTCGCCGAACCGCTTGCAGAGCCCGTGCGCCTCGATGGCCGGGCCGTCGCTGACCACCGGGTCGACAGATGCCATACCGGAAGGCTACGAACGATCCGGTCCGGCGCGGGGTGAATTTCGCCGCACTGCCCGACACCTCAGCCCGACATCGTCGGTGCGACGACCGCGTAGCCGTCGACGAGCTGCAGGAGCGGCGACTGGGGGATCGGCGGGAGATCGTGGCCGAGCTGCTCGTTGCGGACCTCACCGATCCACCGGTCGTGCTGGTACTCGTGGTTGATGACGGCCACCAGCAACGTGGCCGCCACGAGCCGGAGCTGAGCTGGCGCTCCGACGTTCCCCGCGTCGATCTCACCGATCCGGAACCGCACCCGCTCAGCGACCGCCCGCCGGTACGCATCGATCCTGGCCGCCGGAGGCAGATCACCCCGCTGGCGTTCCGGGGTCGCGCTGTCCATCAGGCCGTCGAGCTCGGGGTCGGGGCTCGGCTCGGCGGCGGTGAGGTTGCGGACCATGAAATGGGCCACCGCCGCCTGGTGACCGAGATGCCAGCCGATGGCGCTCGAGTTCTCGTCGGGCCGCCACGCCACCTCCGACTCGGAGAGATCGGTCCACAGCTCCTCGGTGTGGACCAGCGCCCGATCGAACTCGGTCAGCAGCTCGGCCAGCGTCGGGGCGTTCTTCATCTCCCCAGTCTGACCGTCCCGCGGCGGCGTCCCACGGTCGGACCGGACCGCTAGCGTTCGGTCGGCCGATTGGTCGATTGATTGATCGGCTGCGAGGCGAGAGGGAGCGAGCTCGTGGATGGACGGTTGGTGGTGCTGCTGCGAGGCATCAACGTCGGCGGTGCCAACAAGGTCCCCATGGCCGACCTGCGGGCGGCACTCACCGACGCCGGCTGCAGCGGGGTGACCACGATCCTCGCCACCGGCAACGTGATCCTGGACGGCGACGACCCGACGGCCGCTGCCGAACTGGTCCGCGACATCGTCAGCGCCGAGTTCGGCGTGGCCGTCCAGTGCCTGGCCCGCACCGCCGGCGAGATCGACGACACCGTGGCCAACGACCCGTTCGGCGACATCGCCACCAACGGCTCCCGCTATCTGGCCGTGTTCCTGTCCGACGTCGTGCCCGACGAGCTCCTCCGCGGCGACAGCCCGGTGGACCTGCGCGCCGAGGGCGTGTCCGTGGGCGACCGGGTGGTCTACCAGTGGTGCCCCGAGGGCATCCTGGCGGCCGAACCGGTCGGCGATGCGGTGATGCAGCACAGCGACCTCTTCGTGACCGCCCGCAACTGGAACACGGTGCTCAAGATCCAGGACCGACTGGGATCCAGTTGATGCCGGACGGGAGCACCCGGTCGGCCTCGGACGGACCCCACGAACCCTGCTCGTAGCGCAGCGCGGGCGGTGGTTCGTCGAGGAGTGGCTGGACCACCCGCCACGCCTCCTCCACACCCTCCCGCCGGGCGAACAACCGCGGATCGCCGACCAGCGCGTCGGCGAGGAGACGCTCATAGGCTTCCGCCCCGTCGCCGCCGAGCTGGGCGCCGTAGTCGACCGACAGATCCACCGGACGGGCCACCATGCCCATGCCCGGTTCCTTCGCGTGCATGGTGAGCGTGATCCGATCGTCGGGCTTCAGGCAGAAGCGGAGCACGTTCGGGCCGGGTGGGGCGGTCGTGCCGTCGGCGAACAGCGATCGGGGTGGCTCGTCGAACTCGACGACCGCCTCGGTGACCGTCGACCGCAAGCCTTTGCCGGCCCGGATCAGGAACGGAACACCCGCCCATCGCCAGGAGTCGATCCGGAGCCGTAACGCCACGAACGTCTCGGTGTCGGAGTCGGGGGCGACCCCGTCGACGTCGCGGTAGCCGGCGTACTGACCGCGGACGGCGTCGCCGGCCTCGACCGTCTCGATCGCCCGCAGCACCTTCACCTTCTCGTCCGACAGCGCTTCGGCGTCGACCGACACCGGCGGCTCCATCGCCAGCAGCGTCACGAGCTGCAGCAGGTGGTTCTGCACCACGTCGCGCAGAGCGCCGACGTCGTCGTAGAAACCGCCCCGACCGTCGATGCCGGACGACTCGGCCATCGTGATCTGCACGCTCGCGATGTGATGGCGGTTCCACACCGGTTCGAGCAGGGAGTTGGCGAACCGGAACACGAGGAGGTTCTGGACCGGCTCCTTGCCGAGGAAGTGGTCGATGCGGAAGATCGACGGTTCGGCGAAGTGACGGTGGAGGATGTCGCTCAGCTCGATCGCCGAGCCGTGATCACGGCCGAAGGGCTTCTCCACCACGAGTCGACCGGCCCGCCCCAACCCGCAACGGGCGAGGCCGGTGGCGACGTCGTCGAACAGGGACGGCGGGATCGCGAGGTAGGCCACCGGCCGGGTGGCGCCGCCGAGCGCGTCGATGAGCTGGTCGAACATCGCCGGGTCGCGGTAGTCGCCCGCCACGAACGACAGCCGCCCCAGCAGCCGGTCGAGCACGGCGGGGTCGTGCGATCCGGCCGCCCCGGCGTCCGCCGCGACCGCCTCGCGGGCGTGTTGCCGGAAGCGCTCGTCGTCCCACGCCGACCGGCCCACCCCGATCACGGGCACCGTCAGGCGACCGTCGGCCTCGAGCTCGTACAGCGCCGGCAGCAACTTCTTCTTCGCCAGGTCACCGCTGGCCCCGAAGAGAATCAGCGCATCGCCCGGCTCGGGCGGTGGCCAGGCGTGCTGGTCGCCGGCACCGGTCATCGGGCCGGCTGCTCGCCGTGGCCGCCGAACGCGTGCCGCATCGCCGACAACACCTTCGCCGCCATCTCACCGTTGTCGCGGCTGGCGAACCGCTGGTAGAGGGCTTCGGTGAGCACGGGAGCGGGAACGCCGAGGTCGATGGCGGCCTGGGCCGTCCAGCGGCCCTCGCCGGAGTCGCTCACGCGGCCCTCGAACCCCGACAGTGCCGGATCGGTGGCGAGCTCCGCCGCGGTGAGGTCGAGCAGCCACGAGCCGATCACGCTGCCCCGGCGCCACAGCTCGGCCACCGCTGCGAGGTCGATGTCGTACCGGTAGGCGTCCGGGTTGCGGATCGGTGCGGTCTCGGCGTCGACCGTCCGCTCCGCGGTGCCGAGGTCGGCCCGGTCGAGCACTGCCAGCCCCTCCGCCAATGCCGCCATCATCCCGTACTCGATGCCGTTGTGCACCATCTTCACGAAGTGCCCTGCCCCGCTCGGACCGCAGTGGAACCAGCCCCGCTCCTCGGGCGGCGGCGGCCCGTTTCGACCAGGCGTCCGGTCGGCCGCCTCCACCCCCGGGGCCAGCGTGTCGAGGATCGGGGTCAGCAGCTCGACCGCGTCGTCGGCGCCGCCGACCATCAGGCAGTAGCCCCGCTCACGACCCCACACGCCGCCGGATGTGCCGATGTCGACGTAGCGCAGACCGCGCTCGCCGAGTTCGGCCGCCCGCACGAGGTCGTCGTTCCAGTTCGAGTTGCCCCCGTCGATGACCAGGTCGCCGGCGGTGAGCACGTCAGCCGCCCGCCCGACCACCGGCCCGGCCACCGCGGCCGGCACCATCACCCACACGACACGGGGCGGGTCGAGCGCGTCCCGCAACTCGGCGAGGTCGCCGACGCCGACCGCTCCCTCGGCGACGAGCGCCTCGACCGCCGCGGGGTCGGTGTCGAACACGACGCACTCGTGTCCCCCGGCCAGCAGTCGGCGGACGAGATCGCCGCCCATCCTGCCCAGCCCGATCATGGCGATGCGCATCCGGCCTCCTCATCTGGGGCTGGGAACGTCTCAGCTCCTGCCAGTGGAGAAGGCGTCAGCGTAGTGGGCCCGGTCGGTCAGGCATCGAACCCCGTGCACAGGTGGGTGTACTCGTTGTCGGCCGGCGGTCCCCAGCAGGCCCAGAAGTCGCCGGTCGCCGGCCGCATGATCGCCGCCCCGCTCGACTCGATGCGGTACGGATCGACCGCCACCTGGCAGATCGCTGCGGGATCGCGGGTCATCGCCATGAGGCGATCGGCGTCGATCGGTCCGTCGGCCAGCAGCTCGGCTGCCCGGTCGAGCCGAGCCACCGACGACCCCAGCAACCCAGCATCGCGGTCGGCCTGGACCGACGTCGACCGCGGGTCGATCGTGTGGTTGGTGTGGCCAAGGGGCCCACCGTCGAGCTCGGTGACCGGCCGGACCGACGGCATCGCCTCCACGTTGTAGCCGACACCCGATCGGTCGAAGATCAGGTAGTTGTGGGCGCCGGCCAGGTCGGCGTCGAGGAGAACCCGGAGCGCCTCGTCAGCGGTGGAGGTCTTCAACATCCCCCGCACCACCGAGGTCCACGCCACGCCCATGCGGCCGTCGAGACCGGTGAGGTTGTTGATGCCAACGCACACCCCCTCCGAGTTCATCCCGATCTGGCCCAGACAACCGGTAGTGGTGAACACGACGACCCGAGGGGCGTCGTCGGGCCGGAGCCGGAGCACGACCACGTGGTCGGTGGCGGTGGCGTGCATGTCCCAGGTCTGGGCGAGGAAGCCGGCGCCGCCCGCTCGCCCGTCGGGGACGAGGACCGCGGTGCAGTCGTCCTCGACCACCGTCACCGGGAGCCTGCCACCCACGACGGCCCGCACCGTGTCGACGAAATCGGTGAACCCGCCAACGATCACCGCCTCGGCCGGGGTGATCCTCGCCGCGTCGGCGAGCGCCAGCATCTCGGTGTGGAGCGCCGGGTCGAACCGCTCGTGGGCGTCGAGCATGTCGTCGGCGATACCGAGCACCTCGTCGACCGCGAGCGGCCCGCCGCTCCACAGGCCGGACGTCACGAGGCGCACCCGGTCGTCGGCGTAGCGGCGGATCTCCGCCGCGTGGGTGGCGCCGTGCGCCGCGCCGATCGCCTCTGGTGAGCCGGCGGCGTCGAGGATGCGCAGCGCTGGGCGTCTCATGCTGCTCCCCGCGGGTGGCTGGTCGCGTCGTGGGCTGGTCGCGTCGTGGAAGGCATCATCCAGCACGGCGAGCGCCTCGTCAATCCGGTCGTCGGTGGGGGGCGAACAGGATCCGATCGAGGAAGAAGAAGCGCAGCAACCAGGTGGACGTGTAGACGGCCACCGTCGCCGCCACGAGCAGAGGATCGCTGGCTCCGGCCTCGGCCAGGAACCACGCCGCGGTGGTGGACAGCGTCACGTTCGCCGCGGTGAAGAGGTAGTAGGGGACGACCTCCCGGCCCACGGCGTGCGACCTCGTCACGCTCCACGACCAGCGGCGGTTCACCAGGAACGTCGGCAGCGCCACCGCCATCGCCGAGGTCACGTTGGCGACGGTCGGGTGGAGATCGGTGGCCCGCAGCAACGTCGAGTAGAAGACGATGTTGGCCAGCGCGGCCACGATCGACACCGCCGTGTACCGGTTCAGCTTCCCCCGGGTGGAGCGGCCGCCGGCGCGTGCCACGCGATCATCGGCAGCCTCGGCTGAGCGTCCGGTCGTCGTCATCGATCGTCGCCTCCCGAGCCGACCATCGCCGGGACAGGGGCCGACGGTGGCGTTGACGTCGGCTGCATGCCGGGAACGACGATGTATCGCTCGACGATCGACGGTGACCGCCAGAGGTCGCCCGGCATCGCCCAGCGGTACTGGTCGAGCAGGGCTGCCTCACCATCACCGCCACGGCTGCTGGAGGCCGACGACGACGCCGCGGCCAGCCCCGCCAGGAGGGCATAGAGCACGACCCCGTACTCCCTCGTGGTCGGCCGGCCCGCACGGAGCTGCGGTCTCGTTCGACCCCGGATCAGCTCAGTGATCGCCGGCCGCTCGTCGAGCGCCCGCGGCACCCGCAGCTCGATGGCGAGGGGGTGGCCGTTGCGGGCGAAGGCCTCGGCGATGAAGGCTGCGCAGGTGTAGCTCGTCACCGATCCCTCGGTCGGTCGCCGAGAGTCGAGCGCGGAGGCCGCGGCTTCGATCGCCCGCTTCAGCTTGTCGCGCTCCTCCTGCACCGTATAGTGCCGTGCGGTGGCGATCAGGCCGGCGAGCATCACGTCGTGCCAGGCGTAGACCTGCTCCTGGCGGCCGTGTCGTCCGCACCACCGGGCCGCGGCGGCGGCACGTTCCCGGGCTGCCGGTGCCACCCGAGCGATCGCCACCTCGTCGTTGCCGGCGACGACGTTGTCCATCGGTCGGATGTCGAACTTGGCACGGCTCACCTCGGTGATCGACAGCGCCCCGCCGTCGTCGGTGGCGAGACCCACGTGGCGCCATGGCTCGCCGGCCCGGTTGCAGAGGTCCTGGAGCAGGCCGGGCCGGGAGGTGAACACCAGGTCGCCCTCGACCAGGTCGCCGGGGTCGATCGTGCCGTCGACCTCGATCGGTCCAGCGTCGTCGGCGGGGTCGAGTTGTGGTACGTAGCCCATCGGTTCGCCTCAGATCGGGGCGCCGACGTGGACGTAGGCCGCCCAGGCGCCGGTCGCGAGATGTCGGTGGAGGAGCTGTGCCTGCCGCAACGCCTCGATGGGGCTGATCCCGAGTGCCAGCCGGGCGTGGTAGGCGGCCATGATCGACGAGCTGGAGTGATCGTCGACGTCCCACAGCGAGCCCACGACCGATGCCACCCCTGGTGGGAGCGACGGCGGGAGGGATCGGCAGCCGCTGAGCACCACGTGGGCCCGCCTACCGGGCTCCACGATGCCGTCGGGGATGGCGGGGTCGTGACCGGCGACATGGATCAGCGGTTCTACCGGCTCGTCGGTCGCTGCCCTGCTGACGGTGGCCGACACCCAGCGGATCAGGTTCTGCTCGAGCGCGATGACGTCGAGATCGCTGATCGCGGCGTCGAGGATGCTGAGCAGGAAGCGTCGAGGTCGTGACGGTGCCCGCCTCGGGCTCGGGTCGAGGCGGTAGAGCTGGGTGGTCTCGAACAGCGCCGGCTCACCATCTCGATGGGCGGTCTCGATCGGGAGTGGTCCGAGCAGCTCGTGCGCCAGCTCGAGCGCAACCCTCGGGACGCCGTCGAGGAGCGGCCGGAGCTGGTTGGAGATGGCCTCGTAGACGCCGGCCAGGAGCTCGTCGGTGGCGGCGACCATGCCCGACATCGACCCGGCCGCCATCGCGTCGGCGGTCGCCCGGTCGAAGCGGGCTCGAAGCGTCTGGAGCCGTGCGACCGTGGTCAGCGCCACGGGTTCGGGGGCGGTCGTCGCCGAGGTCATCGGATCGCAGTCGATCGTGGCGACCAGTCGGCCCGCCTCGTCGGTGGCGATCGTGCACACGGGATCGGGTGGGGTCCATTCGCTCGCCCTGTCACCGCTTCGCTGTCCGCCCGCTGCGTTCACACCCGGGATACGTCGCGAACGAATCGTTCTGGCGCAGGTTTCTCGCGCTGCCCTGACTGCGACCGGCCGATCGGCCGGTGTCGATCAGGAGCCGGTGAAGTCGGCGATCTTGCCGGCGAGGCGGGCCGCGATGCCGATCTTCGCGTCCTGCGACGTCCCGGCCGCGTCCACGAGGCGGTCGACGTCGGCGTGGGGGATCTGATCCCGGAACGCCATCTCCCGGTTGATGACCCCCTTGATGGCCCGGAGGCTCAACGGCGCATTGGTGGCCAGGCGCGACACGAGCGCGTCGGCCTCGGTCGCGAGCCGATGGGCGGGGACGGCCCGGGCGATCACGCCGAGCTCGGCCATCCTGCTCGCCGGGAGCGGATCGCCGAGCATCAGGATCTCCCGGGTGGTCACGGGCCCCGCCACTTCGAGGAGCTTCTTGGTGAGGAACCACGTGGGGGCGAGCCCGATCTGGGCGAGCGACATGCCGAAGTTGGCCTTCGTCGACGCCACCACGATGTCGCAGTGCAACGCCAGCTCGTTGCCGCCGGCGATGGCGTCTCCCTGAACCACGGCGACCACCGGGAGCGGCCACTGCTCGACCGCGTGGAACAGGCGCTCCACCGCACTCGACGGCTCGCTGCCGATCCCCCGGTCACCGGTGGCCTCGCCCTGCCCGCTGTCGACCGGGCTGTCATCGCCGGCGCGGTCGCTGTCGAGGCGTCGCTGCAGGTCGATCCCGGCGCAGAAGACCGGGCCGGTCGAGCGGATCACCGCCACCCGCTCGCTCGGGCCGGGCTCGCCACCGAAGGCGTGGGTGGCCGTCGCCAGCATCTCCGGGGTGAGGGCGTTGCGCTTGGCCGGGCGGTTGAGGGTGACGGTCCTCACCGGACCGTCGATCTCGAGGAGGATGTCGGCGTCGCTCATGTCCCCGTTCTAGCTGCTCGTGACCACCGCCCGCCGGTCCGCTCTGGCGGGCGTCAGCGGTCAGCGGTCAGCGGTCAGCGGATCGGGTCGGGAGCGACTCGCCCTCTTGCCATCGGGCGAGCACCCAGGCGAGATCCGAGAGGCGGTTGAGGTACGGCACCACCCGCGAGCCGTCGACCACGGCGGCCAGCGCCACCCGCTCGGCTCGCCGGGTGACGGTCCTGGCCACGTCGAGGGCGGCGGCGGTTCGGTTCCCCCCGGGGATGACGAACTCCGTCGGCGGGTCGAACCGGGCCGAGATCTCGTCGATGAGCTGCTCGAGCCGGTCGACCATCGCGTCGGTCACGAGCGTCTCGCCGTCGGTCAGCTTGGCGCGGTTCTCCGCCAGTGTCGCCAGCTCCGCCATCACCACGTAGAGGTCCCGAGCGAGCGACACCAACAGCTCGTCGAGCTCGCCCCCCGACGTCGCCTCCGCCCTGGCCAGACCGAACGCCGCCTGGGCTTCGTCGACCGCCCCGTAGGCCACCGGCTGGGGCGAATCCTTCCGCACCCGCCCCCCGTGGAACAATCCCGTCGTGCCGTCGTCGCCAGCTCTCGTGTAGACCTTCAACGCTCGCTCCCAACACAAACCGGGTCGGCCATGACCCGAGGGTAGGAAGCGCGTAGAACATGTGACAGTCGTCAGCAAATTGATTTGGTTTTGAGACTTGCGTCACAGCCCAAGCTTTGCCACCGTAAGGCCACCCAGAAAGAGGGAGAGAGATCGTGATTGGACGAGCGAGCAAGCTGCTGGCAATCCTCTTCTCGTTTGCGCTCGTCGCTGCTGCGTGTGGAGGCAGCGACGACGACGACGCCACGGATGTGACGACGGGCGTCGACGACGAGCAGCAACAGCAGGTCGAAGCCGACCGGGAGGAGGGCGACGCGACCGGCGCCGACACCCGGGAGGACGCCGGCGAGGCCGTCCGCGGTGGCCGGATCGTGTACGGCATCGAAGCCGACTCGGCCAACCCCTGGACGCACTACGCAACGTCGTGCGCCATCAGTTGCCGCATGATCTTCCGGGCCGTCACCGACGGCCTCTTCATCACCGACGAGAACGGCGAGATCCAGCCCTACCTCGTCGACACGGTCGAGCCGAACGACGACCTCACCGAGTGGACGATGACGATCAAGGAGGGCATCACCTTCCACGACGGCACCCCGCTCGACGGCGCAGCCGTCAAGTACAACATCGACACCTGCCGGTTCAGCCCGCTGACCGGCCCGGCGTTCCTCGGCCTCGCCGACGTTACCGCCGAGGGTCAGACCGTCACCATGACGTACTCGGCGCCGGAGGCGCTCGGGCCCCGTGCGCTGCGGACCGAGGTCTGCGGGATGATGTTCTCCCCGACCTGGATGGCCACCCTGGCCAACAACCCGCTGAACTCGCCGCCGATCATCACCGAGGAGGAAGCGGCCGAGCTCGACCTGAGCGGTGACCCTGCAGCCCCGGTCGGCCTGGGAGCGTTCAAGTACGTGTCCTACACCCCCGGCAACGGCAACAGCTTCGTGGCCGAGCGCAACGAGGACTACTGGCGGGGCGACGGCCCCAACTCGCTCACCGGTGAGGGCCTGCCCTACCTCGACGAGATCGAGTTCGTGGTGGCGGTCGACATCCAGGGCCGCTCCAACGGTCTGAAGTCGGGTCAGTTCGACATCATCCACACCGCCAACGCCGACGAGATCGCCAAGTACGAGAGCGACGGCGACTTCTTCCTCCTCCAGGCCAACGACTTCGGTGAGACCAGCTACATCCTGCTGAACGTCGGTGCCGGCGAGAACCCGGTACTGGCCGCCGTCCGAGGCGAGGACTCGCTGGCGATGGACCCGGGTGACCTCAACTCCAGCAGCCCGCTGATCAACCTCAGTTGCCGCAAGGCGCTCGCCCACGCCATCGACCAGCAGCGGGTCGCCGACGAGCGGTGGGCCGGCATCGCCACCGTGGCCAACGGCCCATTCCCGCCGGGTTCGATCGGTTACCTCGAGGACAGCGGCTATCCCACCTTCGATCTCGAGGCTGCGGCCACCGAGTGGGAGCAGTGCAAGGAGGACCACGGCACCGTCCCGGTCGCCTTCACCTTCAACACCACCAACGATGCGTTCAACGTGGAGACCAACGAGTTGACCGCCTCGATGTGGTCCGACGCCTTCGGCGACGAGATCGAGGTCAGCATCACCCCGATCGAGCAGGGTCAGTACATCGGTCTGGCTCTCGCCGGAACGTTCCAGGCCCAGGGCTGGCGGAACCACGCCGGCGTCGATCCGACCGAGCAGTGGTACTGGTGGAACTCGGCGACGGCCAGCCCGATCGCCCCCGATGTGCCCGAGCTCGCCCTCAACTTCGGCCGGTTCCAGGACCCCGAGATGGACGCGGCGTTCACCACGATCCGCCAGAGCGGTGACGCCGCCGAGCGCCAGGCTGCGGCCGAGGAGGTCAACCGCCTCTTCGCCGAGAACGTCTGGAACTTCTGGTACGTCTGGACGGTCTGGGGGATCATGGCCAACCCGAGGGTCCAGGACATCACCGAGCTCGAGATCCCCGACGGCGGCGGGCTGACCAAGCCGGTCATCGCTGGGAAGCACCACCTCGCCCAGATGTGGTGCCTCGACGGAGACTGCCAGGGCTGAGGCCGGAACTGACGGAGACCTCGGGGTCGGGTCCGGTGACCAATCCGGACCCGACCCCACAAATGGCACGAGGAGCACGAGGAGGTAGCGCCAGGTGCGAGCGCTGAGGGAGCGGCCCAGCCGGTTCGCGGTGGTCGCCATCGTGGCGATCATCGTGTGGGCGTGGTTCGCCCGACCGCCCGTGAGCTGGACGTTCGGGTTGCTCGTGCTGGTCGGCACGATCGCAGCGTTCCTCACCAACGGGCGCTATGCGGTCAGGCGGATCCTCGGCGTGATCCCCATCCTGCTCGTCGTCTCGTTCGTGGTGTTCAGCCTGATGGCAACGCTGCCGGGCGACCCTGCGATCAACATCCTCGGGCCGTCGGCCACCCCCGACGCGGTGGCGAGGGTCAACGCCGAGCTCGGGCTCGACGAGCCGTTCTTCAACCGCTACGGCAACTGGCTCGGCGACGCCGTCATGGGTGACCTCGGCGACTCCGTCCTCCTCCGGGAGTCGGTGGCCGACGGCATCTCCCGGTCGATCGTGCCGTCGCTCCAACTGATGGGCTACGCCCTGATCCTGGCGGTGCTGATCTCGTTCCCGCTCGGCGTGTGGGCGGCGTACCGCAACGGCCAGCGTGCCGACCGGACGATCAACACGGTGATGCTCGGCTTCTTCGCCGTCCCCCCGTTCGTACTCGCGATCTTCCTCGTGATCTTCCTCGCCATCGGCGGCCTGAGCATCTTCGGTACCCAGGTCGGGCTGCAGGTCCTCCCGGGCAGCCGGTACGTCGCCTTCGGCGATGACGTCGTCGACCACTTCAAGCACATGTTCCTACCGGCGTTGTCGTTGGCGATGGGCATCGCCGCCGTGTTCATGCGGCTCCTCCGCTCCGACATGATCGCCACCCTCCGGTTGCCGTTCATCGATCTCGCCCGGTCCAAGGGGTTGTCGACCCAGCGGATCCTCTGGCGGCACGCACTCCGGCCGTCGCTGTTCACCCTCGTGACCGTGATGGGCTTCACGGTGGGCGCGCTCATCGGCGGGGCCCTGATCATCGAGATCATCTTCACGATGCCCGGAATCGGGGGCTACATGTTCAACGCGATCACCCAGCGCGACTTCATCGCCGTGCAGGGCGGCACGATGGTGATCGCCACGATCTACATCCTGATCCTGGTGATGGTCGACTTCCTGTACCTGGCCCTCGATCCACGACTCCGGACCAGCGGGTCCGGCTTGGGAGGCGACGGTGGCTGATCTCAGCGAATCCGTTTCGCAGGTGACCGTGGCCGACTCGGCTGACGACGAGCTCGGGGCGACCACCCTCACCGAACCGGTCGGTCCGCCCCCCGGGGTCCGCCGTCGCAAGCCGCTCGGGATCGTCTTCTGGCTGGCCGTCGGGTTCCTCGGCCTGCTCGTCTTCGCTGCGATCTTCGCCGACGTGCTGCCGCTCAAGGGTTTCGACGACACGTTCGCCGGGACCGCGAAGGACGGGCCGAGCGGCTCCCACTGGTTCGGCAACGACGGCGCCGGTCGAGACATCTTCAGCCGGGTCATCTATGGCGCCCAGGTCAGCCTGATGGTGGCGGCCATCGGCGCTGCCGTCGCTCTGTTCATCGGCGGCATGATCGGCATGTCCGCCGGCTACTACCGGGGTCGGGTCGACACGCTGATCACCACCTTCACCGACGGCACGCTCGTCATCCCGCCGCTGATCCTCGCCCTCTCGCTGATCCTTTTCCTCGACAGCAACGCCAGCCGGCGGGTGGCGATCCTGATCGTGGTGTTCGTGCTGCTCTCGATCGCCCCGATCGCCCGAGTGGTCCGAGCCTCCACGCTCGTCTGGTCGGAGCGCGAGTTCGTCCTGGCGGCGAAGACGATCGGGGCCCGGAACGGCCGGATCATGTTCCGCGAGGTGCTGCCGAACGTCGCCCCGGCGCTCATCAGCTACTCCCTGATCATCATGGCCAACCTGATCGTGGTGGAGGGGGCCGTGGCCTTCCTCGGTCTCTCGGTCCCACCGCCGACCCCGACCTGGGGCGACATGATCAACAAGGGCCGGACCGACCTCGACGTCGCCGCCCACATCAGCCTCTTCCCCGCCGTGACCATGTTCCTCACCGTGCTCGCCCTGAACTTCGTCGGCGACAAGCTCCAGGAACGGTACGAGTCGAGAGAGTCGGTCCTGTAGGTGCGGCCGATCGTGGAGGGACCCTAGACATGGCAGGAAGCGGCAAGGCGCACCTCCGGGATCCGTCGGAGACGCTCCTCCGGGCCGAGGACCTGGTGGTGGAGTTCCCGGTGGGAACCACCGGCGATGTGGTGCACGCCGTCAGTGGCATCTCGATCGACCTGGTCGAAGGTGAGACGCTCGGCCTCGTCGGCGAGTCGGGCTGCGGGAAGTCCACAACCGGCAAGGCGATCATGCAGGTACCGGGGCCGACCGGTGGCTCTGTCGTGCTCGACCATGTCGAGCTGACGACCCTCGACCCCGAGGCGATGCGCCGGACCCGGCCCGTGCTGCAGATGATCTTCCAGGATCCCATCTCGGCGCTCAACCCCCGTCGCACCGTCCGCGACATCATCGGCGAGCCGCTGATGGTGTGGTGGGAGGAGGAGGAAGGTCGATCCCAGATCTCGAGTTGGTTCGAGCGGTGGGGGCTGGTGTTCCAGCGGGTCGCCGCTGTGGTCACGAAGCCGCTCCGCTACGTGATGCCGGTTGCGCTCCTCGCCCTCGTGCTCTGGGTCGTCAGCGAAGCGGCCGAGGAGCGCAGCTTCGAGGACGCGCTCGGGTGGACCGAGGTGCCGGCACAGATCATCGGGTTCCCCGTGCTCGTCGTGTTGCTGGCGATCGCCGCGGTGCTGATCGGCCTGGGTCTGGTCTGGGTCCTGTTGGCGTTGATGGTGCCCTTCGGTGTGGTGTCGAAGGTGCTGGGCGAGGTCCCGAGGGCCGTGGGTCTGGCCTGCGCCGCGTTCGCCGCAGCGGTGGCATCGTTCATGGTGTGGCGGACGTGGGACAGCTTCGTGGGCTGGCCGGCGTGGGCGTTGCGGGCCGTCTTCGCGGTGATCGCCGCGATCGTGGTGGTGTGGTTCGTGGCCTCGCTCCTCAAGCCGGTCCGGGCCGGCGCGTCGGGGGTGGCGGCGGCGCTGGTGGCGTTGGTGTCGCTGCAACTGTTCTACATCGCCGGCCTCGACGGGGTGGCCAAGCTCGGGGTCATCGTGGCCACGGCAGTCGTGAACTACCTGATCTTCCGGGTGGTGCGCCGCCAGCTCGAGGTGCGCCGGGAGGAGCTGCGGAATCGGGCCGAGCCGCAGGTTCGGGCGATGCTCGAGACGGTCGGCATCAGCCCCGATGGCGCGCTCGATCGGAAGCCCTTCGAGTTCTCGGGCGGTCAGGCCCAGCGGTTGTCGATCGCCCGGGCGCTGATCATGAACCCCCGGGTCATCATCTGCGACGAGCCGGTCTCCGCCCTCGACGTGTCGGTGCAGGCCCAGATCCTCAACCTGCTCGAGGAGATGAAGGAGCAGTACGGGCTCACGCTGGTGTTCATCGCCCACGACCTCGCCGTGGTCAAGAACGTGAGCGACCGGGTGGCGGTGATGTACCTCGGCAAGATCTGCGAGGTCGCCGACCCCGACACGCTCTACGAGAACCCGGCGCACCCCTACTCGCAGCTCCTCCTGTCGGCGATCCCCCACCCCGATCCCCTGGTCGACGCCACGGTGCAGCAGGTGGCGGTCGATCTGCCGTCGCCGGTCCACCCACCGAGCGGTTGCCGCTTCCGCACCCGGTGCCCGCTCGCGCAGGATCGGTGCGCCGGAGAGGAACCGACGATGCGTCAGGTCGCCCCCGACCAGTACGTGGCCTGCCACTACCCCCTGATCGGAGAGACCGCCCCGTGACCGAGCAGGTAGATCACACCGGCGAGGCCCCGCCATCGGACACCGACGCCCCGATCCTCACCGTCGAGAACCTGCGGACCGAGTTCGCAACCCCCGCAGGCCCGCTGCGGGCGGTCGACGGCGTCTCGTTCACGCTGCGCCGGGGCAAGGCGCTGGGGATCGTCGGCGAGTCGGGATCGGGCAAGAGCGTGACCGCCCGATCGATCATGCGGCTCCTGCCGAGGTCGAACGTGGAGACCTCCGGCAGCGTCACGATGAACGACATCGACATGATGGCGCTCGACCCCAAGGAGCTCCGCGAGGTGTGGGGGCCCGAGGTGGCGATGGTCTTCCAGGACCCGCTCGGCTCCCTCAATCCCGTCATGCGGATCGGGCAGCAGGTCGGAGAGGGCCTCCGGGTCCACCACGGGGTGTCGAAGAAGGAGGCCAGGGCAGCCTCGCTGGCGCTTTTGTCGAGCGTGGGTATCCCCTCGCCCGAGGTCCGCATCGACGACTACCCCCACCAGCTCTCCGGCGGCATGCGGCAGCGGGTCGTGATCGCGATCGCGCTGTCGTGCGGGCCGAAGCTTCTCATCGCCGACGAGCCCACCACCGCGCTCGATGTGACCGTCCAGGCCCAGATCCTCGACCTGCTCCAGGAGCAGCAGCGGGAGCGGTACATGCCGCTCATCCTCATCACCCACGACCTCGGTGTGGTGGCTGGCCGGACCGACGAGGTGATCGTGATGTACGCCGGGCGGATCATGGAGCGGGCGCCCACCCAGGTCCTCTTCCGTGACATGAAGATGCCCTACACCGAGGCGTTGTTCCGTTCGATCCCGAAGGTCGAGTACCCGAGCCACACGAAGCTCTCGATCATCCCCGGCCGACCGCCGAACATGGTGGACCCACCGAAGGGCTGCAAGTTCGCGGAGCGGTGCCGGTACGCCCAGGAGCGCTGCTACGAGGAGGAGCCGGAGCTGACCCCGGCCGTCGACCGCGATCACGTGTACCGTTGCTTCTACCCGGTCGGCAGCGACGAGGGAGCCGAGGCGCTGGAGCGGAACATCGCCAGCGGTCGGGTCACCCCCGAGGGTGAGTTGCTCACCGTCGACGCCGCCGACCCCGAAGCCGACACCGTCGATGTCGTCGAGGTCGACTGACCCACCCCGGCCGAAATTTGTCGACTTCGCCCGCTGTGGCGCTGCAAACGCCACGAATTTCGGGTGGGGCTACGGCCAGCGGGCGTGGAGGAAGAACTCGACGGCGCCCCGATGACCGGTGATCGGCGAGTCGATCGTGGCGAGGTCGGTCCAGCCGAGCTCCTCGATGCCGTCGCGGGCGAGGGCCAACGCCCGTTGCAGCTCGTCGCCCACCGGGAGCTCGCCGGTCCCCAGCTCGAACATCGGCTTCACCAGTCCCACGAACCGGCACCCCGAGCTGGGAACGTCGTTGGCCACGAGCTGGGCCGCCACGTCGCGCAGGGCCAGCTTCGTCACATCGCACACGACCACGTCGGGTCGGCAGCCGAGCAGCTCGGGGGTGACCTCGGCGATGTTGGTTCGCTCGAGGTTGACCACCCGGTCGTCCTGGCGGAGCGAGCCGAGCAGCTGCCCGTAGCCCACATCGACCGCGAACACCCGCACCGCCCCCCGGGCCAGTAGCACCCGGGTGAAGCCCCCGGTGCAGGCACCGAGGTCGAGCCCGACCAGGCCGGCCACGTCGACCCCGAACTCGTCGAGCGCCGGTTCGAGCTTCCGCACGCCCCGCAGCTCCGAGCGCGGCTTCACCACCACCCGGGCGGTGGGGAGCACCTGTGAGTTGGGGTTGGTCACCACCGCCCCGTCGACCGTCACCCGGTAGCTGGCCAGCGCGTCCTCGGGGTCGTCGATCGGCGGGTCGAGCTCGCGTAGCCGCCGGAGGAGGGGTATCCGTCGCGCCATCGCCCCACCCGCTAGCGATCTCGGGTCGCGTCGTGTCGCAGCAGGGTCCGGTAGCGGGCGGCCGCGATCTCGCGGCACACCTCGACGTCCTCGGGGAGCAGGTAGCCCTGGAGCACGAGCTTGTCGGCGGCCTGCTCGATCCGTTCGAGGTAGGCCGCCTCGTCGCCGTAGCGGGCTTCGATCGTCGACGAGGGGAACGGCACGCTCGATCCGACGTAATCGAGGAGCTGCTCGGGCGCCCCCGTGTCGGCCCGGCGGGGGTTCCAGCCGGTGTGGGTGGCGATCGGCACCGTCACGTCGGGCATCGCGATGCCCGCCACCTCGTTGCCGTCGCCGTCGATCGCCGACACCAGGCACGGGTAGGGCTCGCCCACCACCTGCGCGGGGAAGGCGCCGATCCCGTCGGCTGCCGTGGGGCCGAGGTCGAGGGGGCGGATCGCGGCGAGTCCGGCATCGGTGGGCAGCGCCACCGTCGGGAGGACGTCGGCCCCGTTGCGGCCTGCCAGCTCGAGGAGCACCTCCGAGCGGGTGGTCGCGGTGCCGTCCCGGAGCGAGGGGACCGCGCTCGGGGGCGGTTCGACCCCTTCCTCCACCCACGACGCCAGGTTCGCCATCGCCGCCCGCATCAACGGCGTATAGTCGACGATGTTGAACGTGTTCCCTCCCTTCGATCCGAAGATCGACTCGTCGATCAGGGGGAGGAGGCCCGGCCCGTGCTGGGTCGACGACAGGAGATAGTGGCGGGTCCAGCGGGGAACGTCGATGTCGGACCCGTCGGCGGCCGACGTGTGGGCGAGCGACGCGTCGCCCCGCCAGTACTCCGATGCCGTGTTGGTGTAGATGATCTTCGGCATCCCTCCCCGGGCGTGCTGCCGGTCGAGCAGCCCCGCCACCTGCCCGCTGTGGGGGTCGGTCTGGGGCTCGTCGGCGAACGGGAACGCATGACCGAAGCTCGGGGTCGGCTGCACCGACGGCTGGGCCATGCGATGGTTGAACTCGCCGCGCCGTCCGCCGGCGATGTGGACGAGCATGCCGTCGTAGGCCGTCTCGCCGTCCTCCGCCACGTTGCAGCCCACGTGGAGATACGTCCGGAGGAACCGGCCACACTGGGACTGTCCGGTGGCCAGGACGTGGTCGAGCTCCTCGCTGTCGCGGAGGTAACGGCCGAGATCGCGGACCGCGAGGAGGCCGGCCCCGGCGACCGGAACCCGTGGCGTCCGATAGATCAGATCGTAGATACGGCCCGGCTCGAAGCCGCCGTCGAGCGCCACCGTGTGCTCATCGACGAATCGCCACGACGAACGAGCGACCGTCTCCGGCTCGGCGTAGATCCCGTCCCGCACGAGCAGGCGGGCATCGGGGTCATCGACGTCGCGGGTGGCGATCGGCTGATGGTTGCCGAGGGGACCGGTGTGCTGGTCGGTCAGCGGCACCTCGGGTTGCCGGGTCGGGAGCTGGATCCGGAGCTGCAGCTCGGCCTCCGTCGCCACCACCGGAGCCGCGAGGCCCATCCTCGCCGGGCTGCGGGGGACGTCCCACTGCCAACCACACCAGGCGAGGGTGAAACCCTGCTCGAGGAGGTAGCCATCGCCGGGATCGATCTCGGCGGTCGGCTCCAGCACCGGGGCGGCTCGGTTGTAGAGCGAGAGCATCGTCCGCCGGCCCCGGTTGGGCACCTCGACGATTCCGGTGCGTCGTCCGCCGTCGAGGGGACGCAGCACGGTGATGTCGCCTTCGAACCGCACGGCGCCGTCGTCGCCGACGGGGGCGAGGTCGAGATCGACGATGCCGGCGTTCGCCCAGTGACCGGGATCGACCGCGTAGGTGGCGACCCCGTCGACGCGTTCGTAGGGGCGGGCGCATCCTCCCTCGAACGGGTGCTGGGCGGTGATCTCGAACCCCTCGATGGCCATGGCAGACAGCGTACGCCGGCGTCGGTGGTACCGAGAAGAAGCCCGCGACCTGTGGCCGTTGCTGCCGATGGGGTGTCGCCCGACACGGTGCGATCTTACATTGTAAGTGCTACGGTGTCGGCAGTCCCGACCACGTTTCCCGAAAGGGGCCTCGGCCATGACGGATCGACCACCGGTGACCGACTGGACGACCGACTTCGACCACACCGATCCCGCCTACAACGCCAACGTCCACGAGATCTGGGACGAGCTCCGCCAGACGTGCCCCGTCGCCCACACCGAACGCTTCGGCGGCACCTGGCTCCCCACTCGCCACGAGGACGTGAGCGCGATCGCCTACGACACGGAGAACTACACGTCGCAGGGCGTGATCGTGTCGCCGAACCGGCCCATCGAGCCACCGCCGCTCGGGCCGGCGCCGCCCATCACGTCGGACCCGCCGGCCCACGCAGAGGCGAGGCGGCTGCTCCTCCCCGCGTTCGCGCCGAAGGTCATCGCGAAGTGGGAGGACACCACGAGGGACCTGTGCCGGAAGCTGATCGCCGACCTCCCCATCGACGATGACGGGACGGTCGACGCCGCCCAGCACTACAGCCAGCACATCCCGGTGAAGGTCATCGCCGCGATGCTCGGCGTGCCCGAGGAGGACGGCGACCTGTTCCGCTACTTCATCAGCGGCATCATCGAGAACCCGGGGAGCCTGGCCGACGTGCCAGAGGAGGAGTCGCTCGGCTACTACCTGGCCCGCAAGGTCGACGAGCACCGAGAGGATCCGAAGGACGACCTCATCTCGTTCCTGCTCGACGCCGAGTTCGCCGGTCAGCCACTGTCGGAGCCGCACATCGTGGGCACGGTGCTGCTGCTCCTCATCGCCGGGATCGACACGACCTGGTCGGCCATCGGGTCGAGCCTCTGGCACCTCGCCACCAATCCCGAGGATCGCAAGCGCCTGGCGACCGAACCCGAGCTGATGCCCACGGCGGTCGAGGAGCTCCTCCGGGCGTACGCCCCCGTCACGATGGCCCGGCTCGCGGCGAAGGACCACGAGCTCGCCGGTTGCCCGGTCGAGAAGGACGACTGGGTCCTCCTGCCGTTCCCCGCCGCCAACCGCGACCCCGAGGCGTTCGAGAAGGCCGACCAGGTGATGCTCGACCGGGAGAAGAACCGGCACGCCGCGTTCGGGCTCGGCATCCATCGCTGCCTCGGCTCGAACCTCGCCCGGCTCGAGCTGCGTATCGCGTTGGAGGAGTGGTTGGCCGCCTTCCCCGAGTTCACACTGGCCGAAGGCACGACGGTCCGCTGGTCGACCGGTCAGATCCGCGGACCCCGCGAGCTGCCGTTCCACATCGGCAGCTGAACCGGCCGGCACTGGGCCGACCGTCGCCGTCAGACCCCACCGCTACCATCGCACCCACCTTCCCCGGCAAGCAGCACAGCGACTGTGAGAAACTGATGTCGGTATCCGAGAGCCAGCGACGGCTCGTGCACGAGAAGTTGGAGCAATCGATCGGCGCGCAGGCCGCCGATCTGATGTTGGAGATGTTGCCTCGCCAGACCCACGCCGAGCTCGTCACCCGAGACGACATGACGGCGAACACGATCCTGCTACGCGGCGAGATGGCCCAGTGGCGGGCGCAGCTCACGAGCGAGATGGGTGAGCTGCGGGCCGAGCTCAAGAGTGACATGGGCGAGCTGCGGGCCGAACTTCGGGGCGAGATGGGGGAGTTGCGGGCGGAGCTCAAGAGTGACATGGGCGAGCTGCGGGCCGACGTGCGGACCGAGATCGCCGGCCTCCAGCGGTGGTTGGCTGGGGCGGTCGCCGCCAACGCCATAGCGGTCGTGACCGCCTTGCTCGTCTGAGCACGCGGACGGAGGAGCGACACGTCAGAACTGGCTCGAGTAGAGCTTTCGGTAGGCGCCGCCTTCGGTGCCGAGCAGCGCGTCGTGGGAGCCGGTCTCCACGATGCGACCCTCGTCGAGCACGTAGATCCGGTCGGCGTCGCGGATCGTCGACAGCCGATGGGCCACGATCACCACGGTGCGGTCGGCCATGAGCCGATCGAGGCCGTCGAGGAACTCCGCCTCGGTGGCGAGATCCAGCGCCGAGGTGGGCTCGTCGAGCAGGAGGATCGGCGCGTCCTTGAGGAACGCCCGAGCGATGGCGATGCGCTGGAGCTGGCCGATCGACAGCTTCGCTCCGCGATCGCCGACCTCGGTCGCGTAGCCGTCGGGCATCGCCTCGATGAAGTCGTGGGCCCTGGCCGCCCTGGCCGCCGCCTCGATCTCGTCCCGGGTGGCGCCCCGCCGGCCGTAGCCGATGTTCTCCTCGATCGTGGTCGAGAACAGCAACGCCTCCTGCGGCACGAGGCTGACCTGCTCCCGCAGCGAGGCGAGCTGGATGTCGCGCACATCCCGCCCGTCGATGGTCACCGAACCGCCGGTCGCCTCGTGGAGCCGGGGGATCAGGTTCAGGATGGACGTCTTCCCGGAGCCCGTCGCCCCCACCAGCGCCACCCGCTCACCGGTCGCCACCGTCAACGAGATCCCGCACAGTGCGGGCCGTTCACCATCGTCATAGGCGAGGTCGACCGAGTCGAACACGATCCCCTGCGACACCCCGCTGATGGCCACCGACCCGGGTCGATCGGTGATCGACGGTGGGGTGTCGAGGATCTGGAACGCCCGACCGACCCCCACCACCGAGTCCTGGAGCAGCCCGAACAGGTTCATGTTCTGTTGGAGCACGTCGTAGATCCGCTGCATGTAGGTGATGAAGATCCACAACGCGCCCACCGTCACCGCCCCCGCAACGACCCGGTTGGCGGCGGTCAGCAGCACCAGCGCCGTCCCCAGCCCGGTGATCGCCATCGTCGCCACCGACAGCCCCTGCTCGGTCATGCGGAAGCGAAGCTGGGCGCCGATGAAGTTCTTGCTGGTGGCGTCGAACCGCTCGGCCTCGTCGCCCTCGGAGCCGAACACCTGGACCGCACGGATCGAGTTCATCGTCTGCTCGATCAGCGCGGTCAGCCGGCTCAGGTGACCCCGACTCTCCTGACTGGCCTTCTGGATCCTGGCCGTCAACCGCCGGATGGTGACGATCAGCAGCGGACCCACCAGCAGCGCGACGAGCGTCAGCACCCAGTCGAGGAGGAGCATCAACACGATCATCAACGTCACCTGGAAGATCGGGAGGATCCATGCCTGGACGCCGAAGATCATCACCTCCTGGATCGCCCGGGCGTCGGTCATGGCCCGGAAGATCATGTCGCCGGTCGAGGTGGATGCGTGATAGCCGAGGCTCAGCGCTCGCAGGTGGGCCACCATCCGGCCCCGTAGCGTGTGGATCATGAACAACGCCGTCCTGGCGAAGTAGTAGAAGCTCGCCGACGAT
Source organism: Acidimicrobiales bacterium (assembly GCA_965216205.1). Lineage (GTDB taxonomy): Bacteria > Actinomycetota > Acidimicrobiia > Acidimicrobiales > SZUA-35 > CADEDH01. The sequence goes on from OZ244139.1 coordinate 5,955,291, forward strand.
GCCAGCGCCGCGACGAGTTGCAACGCAAGGTAGGTACCGGCGAGCGCCGCCCCGACCCGGACCTTGTCGCCGTCGCTGGCGGTGTCGAAGCTGCCGAGCACACCGAGGTCGAGCTCATCGGAGAGGAGCACCCCGTCGATCAGGTAGCGGATCGGCCACGGCAGCAGTGCGAACGCCAGCGACGTGACGAACGCCAATCCGATGGCGACGCTGAGCCCCGCCCGGAACTCGCCCATGAACCGCCAGATCCGCCGGTAGATGTGGGCGACCGGCGGCACCGACTCGGCGTCGGTCAGGCCCCGCGACGGGTCGAACCACTGGCTCATCGCGGCACGCCTTCCCGGAGCCGGCCGGCGGGACCGATCGCGCGGTCGATCACCACGACCGGGTCACCAGTAGGCCAGGTCGGTGTACGGCCTGGTCACGTTCAACGAGACCTGCAGGTCCGGTGAGGTGAACGGCATCGTCTGCAGCTCGCGGATCTCCGGACGGGCGGCGAGGTGGCGACACGCCTCGGCCACCGTCGGTGCCTGCTCGAAGGACACCATCATTGTCGAGCGGTCGAGCTCGGCGGTCGTCGCCAGGAAGTGCTCCACCAGTTCGACCATCGCTGCTTCGTGACCCTCGGCGAACCCGAAGTCGAGGAGCGCCGTCGCATCGACGACCTGCTCCTCACCGGTCTCCCGATTGATCCACCGCTCCCGCAGATCGCGACCGCGGTCCCACAAGCCACCGCAGGCAACGATCTGTCCGTCGTCGACGATCACCCGGAAGTCGTCCCACCCGTACACGTGGTCGATGAATGCCGGTTTCGGACCCCAGTTCGGGTCGTCGAGCCTCCCTTCGAGGAACTCCTCGCTGTAGGGGCGGAACAGGTCGAGACCGGCGTGGGTGCGGTTGATCAGGGCGCAGCAGGCGGCGAGATCGTCGGCGGTGGCCCGCCTGACCCGTTTGCCGGCACGGCCCTGGGTCGGGTCGACGAGATGGGTCACCGTGGCGGTGAGCTTGTCGGTCGGCGCCTCCCAGCCCTCGGGGCGGTCGGCCATGTCGGCCGTGATCTTCTCGACCCACGCCCTGTCCTCGTTCTCCAGCCGCACGTACCAGTAGAAGCCAACGCCGAAGTGCCCGTGCCCGGGGCCGGAGCCCTCGAGGAGGAGTTGGGAGATGCCCATGCTCCGGAACCCGGTGCGAACCCGCCATCCGGAGATGAAGTGCACGCTGGTCCGCTCACCGCCGACGTAGGAGTTGCGGATCGATCGCGACACGATCCCCAGCCCCACCCGCCGGTCCTCGACGAGCACCACGTACGCGCGCTCCTGCAACCGGAACTGGGCGAAGGCGAACGGACCCCGTTCCACCACCACGTCCCAGTCGCCGACACGCTCCGGCGAGTTGGCGCAGAGGTCGGTCACCAGGTCGTTGTCGTCCCACCCGGCCTGGCGGACGGTGAGGGTGGAACCGAGGAGAGCCTCCGCCTGGGGCACCCACGCCTCGATCATCTCGAGCGTGGGGAAGCCGGTGTCGATCCAGGCCTCGATCTCACCCCAGTTCCGCCGCAGCCCGCGGACCCGGTCGAAGAGCTCGTCCGACCAGCCGGCGTCGGCCGCCTTTGCCGCGAGGTGGGACGGCGGCTCGGGGAGCGCGGCCGCGGCGTGCGCGGCCAGCGCCGAACCGTCGTACAGGCTCCCGGCGCGATCCTCGGCACGATCGTCCACGACATCCCCCTCGGTGTCCCTCAGCGTCCCTCGACGTCCCCGTCGTCGAGACCGACAGTACTTCCACGAGGCCCACGGTCGGGGCGAATTTGCTCGCAGCCATCGCGGGAGTAGGTTCGCTTGGGTGAAGGTGCGAATCGGGGTGGCCGCCGGGGTCGGTGCGAGCGATGATCCCCGGGGTTTCCTCCGCCTCGTCGATGCGCTCGACGATCTCGGCTACGACTCGATCTGGGTGCCAGACGTGATCACCACGTCGGTCTTCGATCCGGTCGCTGCGCTCGGCGTGGCGGCCGGCCGGAGCGAGCGACTGAAGATCGGCAGCCACCTCATCGTTCCCGGCCGCGATCCGGTGCGGCTGGCCAAGGAGCTGGCGACGCTCGACCAACTCGCCGCCGGTCGACTGCTGTTGCTGTTCGTGCTCGGTCTCCGGACACCCGAGGAGCTCGACGCCCAGGGGGTCGTCGCCGCCGACCGGTCGGCGATGCTCGAGGAGTCGCTCCACATCATGCGGGCGCTGTGGGCGGGGGAGACCGTCACGTTCCACGGCCAGCATCACCGCTACGACGCCGTCCGGCTCGCGGTTCGCCCGGTGCAGGATCCGCTGGAGGTCTGGCTCGGGGGTCAGGTGCCGGCGGCCCTTCGCCGCTGTGGGAAGCTCGGCGAAGGCTGGATGCCCGGCCTGTGCACGCCGGCCGAGGCGGCGGCGGCCAGGGACCAGATCGTCGAGGCAGCCACCGCCGCCGGGCGGTCGATCGATGCCGAGCACTACGGCATGAACCTCTCGTGGGTGCACGGCTCCATCCCCGACGAGGTGCGGGCCGGAATCGACGCGAGGCGGGCCGGGTTCGATCCCGAGCACGTGATCGGCGTGGGGCCGGCCGGTCTGGCCGAGCGAGTCGAGGCGTTCCTCGACGTCGGCTTCTCGAAGTTCGTGGTACGCCCCGCCGCCCCACCCGACGACTGGCCCGCTGCGGTCGAGTCGGTGGCCGACGTCCTCGCCCTCCAGACCTGACGAATCGCGTGACGGCGATGCGCTCGTTCACCGTCGAGGATCGCCGTCGCCGGCTCGGCCACCGCCACCTCCTCGTCGATCGGGCGGCCGACGTCGATGCCGTCGTCGAGGCGATGGTCGTGCTCCACGCCAGCGATCCTGCAACCGTGTACCTCTCGGCCGCCGCCCGCCTCGCCGAGCCGTCGATCGGCGCCGTGTCGAGCGCCCTCTACGACGATCGGTCGATCGTGCGACTCCTGGCGATGCGGCGCACGCTGTTCGTCGCCCTGGCGGCGGACGTGGAGATGGTCGAGCGGTCCTCCACCGATGCGGTCGCCGCCTCCGAGCGCAGGCGGCTGGAAGGCTTCCTCGCCGACTCGGGCATCGACGACCCGCCGGGCTGGTTGGCCGACGCCGCAGCAGAGCTCCTCGCGGCGATCCCCGACGACGGTGCGCTGGCCCGCGAGTTGACCCGGCTCGTGCCTCGACTGGCCACCAGGATCACGATGGGTGCCGGCACGAAGCATGCGGTCGAAGCTGGTGCGACGTCACGGACCCTCGCGGTGCTGGCCAACGAGGGTGTCCTCGTGCGCGGTCGTCCCGCCGGAGCCTGGACCGGCCGTCAGTACCGCTGGTATCGCCGGGATCGTTGGCTCCGCGACGGGGTGGGGTCGGCCCAGAGCGAGCGTGAGGCTGAGCTCGAGGTCGCGGAGGCATCGAGGCGGCTCGTCGCGCGGTGGCTCCGGTGCTTCGGGCCGGCCACCTACGACGATCTGAAGTGGTGGACCGGGTGGAAGGCACCCCAGCTCCGGGGCGCGCTCGCGAGCCTCGAGGTGGTCGAGGTGGACCTGCACGGCCAGACCGGGCTGGCCTTCGCCGACGACCTCGCCACCGAGGTCGACGAACGTGCCGATGGCGAGCCGTGGGTCGCGCTCCTCCCGTCGCTCGATCCGACACCGATGGGCTGGAAGGAGCGTGACTGGTATCTCGGGCCGCACGAGACCCCGCTCTTCGATCGCAACGGCAACATCGGCCCCACGATCTGGCTCGACGGTCGAGTCGTTGGCGGATGGGGCCAGCGGCCCGACGGCGAGGTCGTCACCCGCTTGCTCGAAGACGTGGGCCGCGACTGCCTCGACCTGGTCACCAGCGAGGTCGGTCGACTGCAGGCGGTTGTCGGCGAAACGTCGGTCAAGCCGAGCTTTCCCACACCACTCCAGCGGGAGCTGGCCGATACGTGAGAGTCGGGAACTTCTCCGGTCCCTGGCCCGTCTCACGAGTCGTGGAACGTCGAGCCCTGCTGGTGATGCTGATCGGTGCCGTCCTGTGCGGTCTGACGACGGCCTGCGGTGTCGTCGGGGGTGGCGCCGACGACGGGCCGCTCGACGTCGCCACGAGCGCCGACCTCGGGGATGGGTGGGGGATCGGTCTCCCCGATGGTTGGGAGGTCCGCAGCCGGTTCGACGAACCACGAGACCGCGGCGACGGCTGCAGCGTCCGGGAGGCGCAGGTGTCGACCGACTCGGGCACGATGGAGGTCGTGCTCGTCGGCCCATCGTGCTCGTCGAGCGTCGACAGCCGGGGCAACGGCGAGCTCGCCAGCTTCTCCTCGGCCGACCAACTGCAGTCGGGTGACGACCTGGAGACGCGGTCGACCGACCTCGGTCGCCTCACGATCGCCACCGTCGACTACTACGAGTGCACCAACGACTGCGACTTCTACACCCCGTCGGTCGGGGTGCTGGAGCTCGACGAGCCGGTCGATCCGGCCTTCCCGGCGGTCATGCTCATCGACGACCGTGGTTCCACCCACGAACAGGTCCGGTTCCTCGCCGAGAACCTCCAGCGCCGCTGAGGCGCCGGCGGCGCGTCGGGGTCGTCGCGTACCGCGGCTCGTCGCCTACCCGTCGGCCGACTGTGCCCGTTCGACCAGCCGGGCGAAGTCGGCCCCTATCTCCGCGTTGCGAGCGACTTCGGGTGGGATCTGGTTAGCGGCTTCGTTTGCCTCGTCGAGGAGGACTCCCAGCCGTTCGATCTCGGTGTTCGCCGTGGTGAGCTGCTCCTGGGCCTCGTCGCGCTCGCGTTGGAACCGGTCGGCCTCGTTGGCCCGGTTGACCGCCTGGTGGACGGCGTCGAGGGAGAGGGGCCCGAAGTCCCCGTCGGGGCGCCCGGCATAGAAACGGGTGCCTCCGGCGTTGATCAGCTTGGTCTGGGCTTCGGTGATCTCAGCGGTTCGGTCGATGGCCACGGGTGGTGGGCCTCCTGCGAGGATCGTTGCTGCGGTGTTGTTGACGGTACGGATCTGGCTGTAGAGGTTCCGGCCGGGGCATGACGTCGATCGGACGTCCCGGTGCCCCCCGGTGAAGCGTTCCGGCCACCAGCCGGCGCGAGCGCCGTGGGCGACGAGCTCGCCGAGCCGATCGAGGAGAGCCGTGCTGGGCCGCATCGACTCGAAGTTCCCCATCACGCAGATCCCGTGCGAGACGCTGTTGTGGTTGAAGGTGTGGCCACCCCGGATGCCGGCGCCACGGCCCTCGTACACGGCGAGCGTCTCACGGTCGACGAGGAACGAGTAGGCGATGTCGGACCAGCGGCGACCATCCATGTGGAAGTTCTGGATCTGGCGGACCCCGGCGGCACCTCGCTCGGAGCCGGCCGAGTGGTGCAGCCACAGCTCCCGGGTCGGGGTCGAGATGGCGACCCGCGACCGGGGTGTACGAGCCCCCCATGCGGATCGTGGGACGATGTCGATCAATGCCGCCTCCAACAGGTGCTTGCGGTCGCCGCCTACCAGTATTCCTCGTAGTGGATGTTGCCCGGCTGCTTGCGTCGATCGAGCGTGAAGCCCCGTTCGGTGAGCAGCTCGACCACGCCCGTGGTCTCGGGGAACACCAGCCCGCCGTCTCCGTCCTCCGGGAGGCCGATCATCGCCGGGTTGCCGCAGAGGAACACGTGCGTCCGCTCCGGTTCGAGGGACACACCGAACTCCTCGGCGAACACGTCGTCGACGATGACGTCCTGGATGTACCGCTTCTTCACGTCGGGTTCCCGGGTGGGCATGGGGAGGTAGTGGTAGTTCGGGTACCGGGCCTCGAGCGCCTCGTGCTTGTGCCGGTAGCCGAGATCGTCCCACTGGCGCACCGACACCGCCGACACGATCGGGCCGCTGTGACCCTTGCGGAGCAGCTCCACCACCATCGCGTTGTGGGGGGCCTCGCCGGTCCCGGTCGACAGGAACAGCACCGTGTCGTGGGGGTCCACGACCGACGCCAGCGTGTACCGACCGGCCACCTTTGGCCCGAGGTAGATCTTGTCGCCCGGTCGCTTCAGCGCCAGGCGGGGGGTGAGGGCGGGGATGTTGTCGTCGGTCGGCGGCACGAGCACGATGTAGAACTCGAGCTCGGCCCCGGCGGTCTCGTCGGCCAGGTACCCGTGCTCGTCGAAGATCCGGTTGGAGATCGAGTACGACCGGCGGATCAGCTTCGTCCACTTCTCGTCGAGGCCGGGATCCTCGGCGTCGTCGATCCGGTCCTCCCAGTACCCGAGGCCGAGCGACGCGTACTGACCGGGCAGGTGGGAGGTGTCGCCGTGGTCGGGTCGCACCCGGAGCACCCAGAGGTCGGAGTGGGTGGGCTCGAACACGGTGATCACCGCGTTGTAGTGCTCCTCCCGCAGCTCCTCGATCGCGGCGGTGTGGCGGCGGCGCCGGTCGGCCGGCGTCGGCGGTTCGGGGAGCTCGAGCTCGGGGAAGCACGACCGGGCGATCTCCACGCCGATGTTCCAGCCGTGGGCGATCCGGCGGTTGTCGTCGGGCCCGGCGACATCGGCCGGGTTGCCCTGGAACCACACCTTCCCGGTGGCGAGGGCCTCCGGACTGATCCCCAGCGCATCGATCGGCTGGAGCCGCCGGGGCGGGGCGAACACCACCTGGTCGAACTGCAGGTCCGGCGTCCGACGGTCGTCGAAGTACGCCATCGGGTAGCCGCCGACCAGTCCCACCGCGTCGGGAACGGCGCGGTACAGCAGCGTCGCCTTCCGCTCGCGCTCCAGCCGGCGGAGCATCGTGTCGCCGGCTGGCGAGAGTCGGGTGGGGTCCATGCCACCGGCGGCCAGCACCACCCGACCGCCCCGGTCGACGAGCTCGATGGTCGCCTCGACGGCGTGGTCGGTGACGCCGACCACCAGCACGTCCAGGTCCTCGACGTCGTCGGGAAGCGAGCCGACGTGGATCCGGTCGCTCGCGGGCACCGGCATCGGCGGCTCCCAGTCGTGCACCGGTGGCCGCAACGCCACCATCACCGCTCGGGTCGTGTAGGCCTGCTTGGTGGTCGTGACCACGAGATGGGTGTCGTCGGTCGACCCGTTGCCACCGGCCACGTCCACCGACACCACCGCTTCGCCGTACCCGATGTCGAGCTGCTCCTCGCCGACCAGGGCCGGGAAGGCGACGTGGGAGCCTTCAGCCACGATTCGTACGAGACCCAGCCCCGATCGCTGCGACGAGATCGCGACGGACACGGCGGCCGCCGTGCCCCCGACGATCACCAGGTTGTAGGCGGTCGATGGGGCCATCGCTGGCTCGCCGCTGTCGATCTGCACGCCGGACATGGTGTGGATCGTACGGCGACCGGTCGCCCCGCGACACGGGATGTCGCCATCCGGGGCGAGATCGGAGCGGTGCGGACGGGCGTCGTCGAGCCCGGCGCTTTAGTGTCCACGTCGTGCGCATCAACGCTGACGAGCTCCAGACGTTCATCACCGACATCTTCGTCACCGCCGGCTGCTCCGACGCCGAGGCGGGTCGGATCGCGGGCAACCTCGTCGAGGCGAACCTCAAGGGTCACGACAGCCACGGGGTGATCCGCACCGAGCGGTACGTCGGCTGGCTGGCGAAGGGCGTGCAGCTCCCCGACCAGGAGCTGACGATCGTCACCGAGACACCGTCGTTCGCCGTGGTCGACGGCAACTACGGGATGGGCCAGACGGTCGGCCCGCTGGCGGTTGCGAAGGGCATCGAGCTGGCCGCCGCCAACGGCGTGGCGGTGATCGCCCTCCGCCACGCCGGACACCTCGGGCGCATCGGGGCCTACGCGGAGATGGCCGCCGACGCCGGGCAGGTGTCGATCCACTTCGTGAACGTGGTCGCCGGGTTGTTGGTCGCCCCGTTCGGCGGCCGGGAGCGGCGGATGGGCACCAACCCGGTGTGCATCGGCACGCCGATCGAAGGCAAGGAGCACGTCATCCTCGACTTCGCCACGTCGGTGGTGGCCGAGGGGAAGGCCTACGTAGCCCTCAAGGGCGGGAAGGCCGTGCCGTCCGGCTCGCTCATCTCGGCCGACGGTGAGCTCACCGACGACCCGTCGGTTCTCTACGGCGACCCCGGTGACGACGGGGTCCGGACCGCCGCCGGCGGCGACGGTGCACTCCGGGCCATGGGCGACCACAAGGGTTCGGGACTGGCCCTCATGTGCGAGCTCGTCGGCGGGGCGCTCACCGGGGCCGGTACCGCCGGACCTGGCCGACAGCGGTTCTGCAACGGGATGCTGTCGGTGTTCCTGTCGGTCGACGCCCTCGACACCGAGAACGACTTCGCCCGCATGGCCCGCGACTACCTCGACTTCTTCGTGGGCTCGGCGCCGGCGGCGGGGGTCGACGAGGTGCTCACCCCCGGTGAACCGGAGCGGCGGCGGAAGGCCGAACGGTTGGCCGGAGGGCTCGAGATCGCCGACGACGCCTGGGCGTCGATCGTGGCCGGCGCTCGCCTGGCTGGTCTCGACGACGATCGAATCCCCCATACTTGAGGCCAGATATTCGAGACGAGGTAGCCACCACACCGCAGGGAGGACGGCGCCATGATGGCCATGCACATGATGTGGCCGAGGGACAAGTCCTCGGTGGAGGGAGCGAAGTTCGACCGCGAGTCGGCTGCCAGGATCTGGCGGTTCGCCGGCAACTACCGCGGGCTGGTGCTCGGCTTCCTCGCCGCGGTGATCCTCGAAGCGGTCCTCGGTCTGGTTCCCCCGCTGCTGTTCGGGCGGATCATCGACGTGGCCATCCCCAACGACGACCGTGGCCTCCTCGGGTGGTACGCCGCCATGATCGTGGCGGCCGCGCTGTTGTCGGGCGTTGTCGGGCTGTTCGAGCGCTACTGGTCCTCGCGCATCGGTGAGGGTGTGATCTTCGACCTCCGGGTCGCGCTGTTCGACCACGTCCAGCGGCTCCCGCTGGCGTTCTTCACCCGGACCCAGACCGGCGCCCTCACCAGCCGCCTCAACAACGACGTGATCGGGGCCCAACGAGCCCTCACCGCCACGCTCGGCACGGTGGTGTCGAACGTGATCACGCTCGTCACCACGCTGGCCGCGATGTTCGTGCTCGAGTGGCGACTCACGATCCTGGCGCTGATCCTCACCCCGTTCTTCGTGTTCCCGTACCGGCGGATCGGACAGATCCAGCAGTCGATCACCCGGGAGTCGATGGACCTCAACGCCAAGATGAACACCACGATGACGGAGCGGTTCAACGTGTCGGGGGCGCTGCTGGTGAAGCTGTTCGGGCGGGGCAACGACGAGCTCGATCTGTTCGCCGGGCGGGCCTCCCGGGTGCGCGACATCGGCGTTCGCTCCGCGGTGTTCACCCGGGGGTTCATGACGATGCTCGCCCTGCTCGGGGCGATGGGCACCGCCCTCGTGTACGGGCTCGGCGGCCTGTTCGTGCTCAACGACTCGCTCGGGGTCGGCGAGCTGGCGTCGATGGGGCTCCTCGTCGGCCGTATCTACATGCCGCTGACCGGGCTCACGAACGCCAGGATCGACGTGCTCACCGCCCTGGTCTCCTTCGACCGGGTGTTCGAGGTGCTCGACGCACCCAGCCCACTCGTCGACAAGCCGGACGCCGCCCAGGTGACCGAACCGCAGGGGCGGATCGAGTTCCGAGACGTGAGCTTCCGCTACCCCCGGAGCGACGAGATGATCGTGCCCGGTCTGGAGACGCCCGGTTCGTCGGAGTCGGAGACCGAGGTCGGCCCGGTGGTCGATGGCGTGAGCTTCACGATCGAGCCCGGTCAGCTCGTTGCGATCGTGGGACCGTCGGGGGCCGGCAAGACCACGATCACCTCGCTCGTGCCCCGCCTCTACGACGTGACCGACGGGGCCGTGCTGTTCGACGGTCGAGACGTGCGAGACCTCCGGCAGGAGTCGCTGCGGGAGGCGATCGGGGTGGTCGTGCAGGATCCCCACCTGTTCCACGAGTCGATCGCCGACAACCTCCGCTACGCCCAGCCCGACGCCACCGACGGCGAGCTCGTCGAAGCCTGCCGGGCGGCCCAGATCCTCGACCTGATCGAGTCGCTACCGGGTGGGTTCGACACGGTGGTCGGGGAGCGGGGGTACCGGATGTCGGGCGGGGAGAAGCAGCGGCTGTCGATCGCCAGGATGCTGCTGAAGGACCCGGCGGTCGTCATCCTCGACGAGGCCACCAGCCACCTCGACTCCGAGAACGAGGCGCTCGTGCAGGAGGCACTGGCCGATGCCCTCGCCGGTCGCACGGCGATCGTGATCGCCCATCGCCTGTCGACGATCACCCAGGCCGATCAGATCCTCGTTATCGACGACGGCCGCCTCGTCGACAACGGCACCCACGACCAGCTCCTCGCCAACGACGGCCTCTACGCCGACCTCTACCACCGCCTCCTCCGCACTGAACCCGTGGTCGCCGTTCCTCGCGCCGCTCGTCACTGACCGAGTTCGCCGGCGGCGAACTCGCCTCGCGCAGGGCCGTGCTCCGTCAGGGGAGGAGGGAGGGGCGGTGCTGGTGGTGGCCGGTGGCGGTTTCGAGGGCCTTGGCTGCTCGGAGCACGCCGAGGTCGCCGAGGGGCGATCCGATCAGTTGGGCGCCCACGGGCATGCCGGCGTCGGTGAAGCCGGCCGGCAGCGAAAGCGCCGGCAGCATGAAGGCCGAGATCCGGCAGTTGCTCAACATCCAGTGGAGGTAGGTCGGCATCTCCTGACCATCGACCGAGCTCGGATACTCCTGCTCGATCGGAAAGGGCGACACCTGCGTCACGGGGCCGATCATCAGGTCGTAGTTCTCGAAGAACGCATGGGCTCGCTGCCACAGCTCGTTGGCGGTGGTGAACGCCTGCGCCACCTCGGTGGCCGACAGGGCCCGGCCCCGCTCGACCTCGCTGCGGACCGTGGCCTTGACCCGATCGAGGCGGTCACCGATTCCCCGGCCGACCCCGTTGGCGAAGATGTACGCCCGCAACGTGATGAAGCACTCCTCGGCCCCGGCGAAATCGGGCTCGTCCTCGACGATCGACCAGCCGAGTCGTTCGGCCTCGCCGACGAACGTCGTCAGCACCGTCGAGATGTCGGCCTCCACCGGCAGCCCGCCCAGGGTCGGGCTCCACGCCACCCGCAGCGGCCGGTCCGGCGCCGTCACCTCGTCCGGCAGATCGAGCGGCCGACTGAGCGGGTCGCGGGTGTCGACCTGGCCGTGGACCCGGAGCTGGAGGATCAGGTCGTCGACCGTGCGGGCCATCGGCCCGTGGATACTCATGGTCTGCCACGGGTTGCCGGGGCTGACGTTGGGCACCACCCGAGGAGAGGTGCGGAAACCGACGACGTTGTTCCACGCGGCCGGGTTCCGGAGGGAGCCGCCGGCGTCGCTGCCGTCGGCGATGGCCACCATCCCGCACCGCAGCGCGGCGGCTGCCCCGCCCGACGAGCCCCCCGCCGACAGCCCGGGGTCGTAGGGGTTGCAGGTGGTGCCGTACACCGGGTTGAACGAGTGCGACCCGGCGCCGAACTCGGGCGTGTTGGTCTTCCCGAGCGCCACTGCACCGGCCGCCTTCACCCTGGCGACGAGCAGCGAATCGGCCGACGGCCGGTTGTCGGCGTAGAGCGGCGATCCATAGGTGGTGACGAAGTCTGCGGTCTCGGTGAGATCCTTGTGGGCGGTCACGAGTCCGCCCAGCGGCCCCGGGTCCTCGCCCCGAGCCACCTGCTCGTCGACCGCCGCTGCCGTCGCCCTGGCCACGTCGGCGTCGAGCCCAACGACGGCATTGACGGTGCCGTTCACCGCTTCGATCCGGGCCAGGTGGGCGTCGAGCAGTTCCCGGGCGGAGATCGCCCGCTCGGCGAGGAGGCGCCGCTGCTCCACCGCTGATTCGTCGACGACGGTGGCCTGCACCACGGAGCCCGCCATCAGAGCTCCAGGTCGCGGCGCTTGCCGGCGTCGCTCGACCCGTCGGAGCTGCCGGAATCGTCGGAGCTGCGGGAAGTGCCGGAATCGTCGCTGGTGTTCCTGGCCACCATCTCATCGATCGACGCCAGGCTCGGCGGGAAGCCCCCGGTGGCGATCGGGCCCCACCGTTCCGGGGTCACGGCGATCAGGCACTTGCCCTGCCGGTTCATGGCCTCGCGGTACTCGTCCCAATCGGGGTGCTCCCCGGAGACCGCCCGGAAGTAGGCCACCATGTCCTCGACCGCATCGGGCACGTGGGTGATCGAGGCCGTCCCGTCGACCTGCACCCACGCCCCGCCGAACTCGTCGCTCAACACGCAGATCGTGGCCCGCGGATCGCGGGCGAGGTTGTGGACCTTGTCGCGTTGGGGGTAGGTCGAGACCGCCAGCCGACCATCGGGCAGGACTCCGCCGGTGACCGGCGAGATCTGGGGCCGACCGTCCGCTCGGAGCGTCACCATCAGCCACTTGTGGCGAGGTCCGACGAACCCGAGCAAGTTGTCGAGGTCGACGCAGTCTTCGGTCGCGATCTTCCGAGCCATGGCAGCAGGCTAACCGGCGACGGTTCCGGCCGGCCCGCTCAGGCGTTCGCCCCTACGACCGTACGTAGGCGGGCACCGGGGTGTCGACATCGATCGCGGCGGCGACCGAGGCCATTGCTCCCCGCACCACGGACGTAACCTCCGCACCGAACGGGCCGAGCGCGGTCAGGTCGGCGTGGATCTCGTCGATCAGCCGGTGCACGGCGGGGTTCGAGGTGGCGTCGCGGGCGTCTTCGAGCCAGCGGTGGTAGCGGGAGGCGGGATGGGTCATGTAGTCCCATCGACCCATGCCGTCGAAACCTTGAGCGATTTCCTGTCGGCCGGACCGGATCTAGGCTTGACCCATGACAACCGCCGAGATGCCAACCGTCGAACGGCTCGAGGATCGACTGGTGGCAGCCATCCCCGCAGGCTGCGACCACGCCTCGGTCCGCTTCAGCGAGGCCCGCTCCGAGTCGCTCGCCGTGCGGTCCGGCGTGCTGGAACCGGTGTCGACCGGGCTCGACGTGGGGGCGATGGTGTCGGTCTGGGTCGGCGGCGGCCACGGCTATGCCGCCACGTCCGACCTGACCGAGTCCGGCCTGGCCGAAGCAGGCGAGCGGGCGAAGCGTTGGGCCGCCGTCACCGCCGATCGGGGGGTCACCGCCACCCCGCCGCTCGAACGGGCCGTCGGCTCCTACACCTCGCCCGTCAGCCGCCCCTGGTCGACGACCACCCTCGACGAGCGGATCGAGCTACTCATGGCCGCCGACCGCCGCCTCCAGGGGCCGGGTGGCGATCCCGACCCCCGGATCGTCGACCGGATCGCCCGGCTCACCAGGATCGACACCGACTCGCTCCTCGTCACCGCCGACGGCGGCCGGATCGAGCAGCGCACTCGCAACACGTACCCCGGCCTCATGGTCACCGCCAATGAGGGATCCAACACCCAGACCCGAACCCACGGCCGCGGCTCGTTCGTCGGTCAGGGCGGCCAGGAGGTCCTCGACCGCTACGGCACCGGCGACGCCCCGGACCGCCTCGTCGAGGATGTGCTCGCACTCCTCGCCGCCGACAACTGCCCCACCGGCACGATGGACATCGTCCTCGCCCCCGACCAGATGATCCTCCAGATCCACGAGTCGATCGGCCACCCCCTCGAGCTCGACAGGATCCTCGGCGACGAGCGCAACTACGCCGGCACGAGCTTCGTCACCCCCGACATGTTCGGTACCTACCGCTACGGGTCGGAGCTGCTCAACGTCACCTTCGACCCCACGGTGGAGGGCCAGCTCGCCAGCTACGGCTTCGACGACGACGGCACCCCGGCCACCAGGCAGTACCTGATCGAGAATGGGATCCTGCAGCGACCCCTCGGCGGTGCCATCTCCCAGGCCAGGGCCGGCATGGACGGCGTGGCCAACTCCCGGGCCTGCAGCTGGAACCGGCCCCCGATCGACCGGATGGCCAACCTCAACGTGGAGCCCGGCGGCCAGACGGTCGACGAGCTGATCGCCGGCATCGAGCGCGGGGTGTGGTTGGAGACCAACAACTCGTGGTCGATCGACGACAGCCGCAACAAGTTCCAGTTCGGCTGCGAACTGGGTCGCCTGATCACCGACGGTCAGCTCGGCCCGATCGTCCGCAATCCCGGGTACCGGGGCATCTCGGCCACGTTCTGGCGGAACCTCAGCGGCGTCGCCGACGCCGACAGCTTCACGGTGATGGGGACCCCGAACTGCGGCAAGGGGGAGCCGAACCAGATGGTCGGCACGGGCCACGCCTCACCGGCCTGCCGGTTCAGCGCCGTCGAGGTGTTTGGAGGGGCCGAATGAGCACCGCATCGGAACCACGATCGGGCGCGCAGACCTACTTCGACGAGTTGATCGCCTGGGCCGCCACCCAGCTCACGGGCGACGAGGTGCTCACGGCATCGCTCGCCGGGGAGGACTCCGATTTCGTCCGGTTCAACCGGGGACTGATCCGTCAGGCCGGCTCGGTGAAGCAGCGCAACGTCGAGCTCGACCTGATCGCCGGCGACAAGCACTGCTCGGCCGATGTCCAGTTGGCCGAGGATGCCGAGCTCGACCGCGCCCGCGTCGGTGATCTCCTCGTCGACCTTCGCGACCGGCTTCGCCTCGTCCCGCCCGACCCCTACCTCGCCTACGCGTCCGGCACCGACGCCACCGAACGGATCGGGGCGGCCGCCCTCCCCGCCGCCGACGACGCCATCGCCGAGATCCAGTCGGCGGCCGACGGTCGCGATCTGGTTGGCATCTACGCCGCCGGCGACACCTACCGCGGGTTCGCCAGCTCCCTCGGACAGCGAAACTGGTTCCAGGCCGGCACCTTCAACTTCGACTGGAGCTTCTACCTCCAGGCCGACAAGGCCGTGAAGACCGCCTACGCCGGCGACCGGTGGGACGGCGACGCGTTCGCCGCCAAGGTCGACCGGTCGGCCGATCAGCTCGCCGTGCTCGGCCGCGACCCGGTCGACCTGAAGCCCGACACCTACCGCACCTACCTGTCGCCCACCGCGCTGTCGGAGCTCGTCGGGATGATGAGCTGGGGCGGCTTCGGCCTCAAGGCCCACCGCACCAAGCAGACCCCGCTGCTCCGCATGGTCACCGAGGGGGCGACGCTCCACCCGTCGGTCCGGATCGTGGAGGACACCGCGGCCGGGCTCGCCCCCAACTTCCAGGAGCAGGGCTTCGTACGGCCCGACCAGGTCGTCCTCATCGACGAGGGCCGGTACCGCGACCATCTCGTCTCGCCCCGGTCGGCCAAGGAGTACGGCGTCGACACCAACGGGGCGTCGGCGTGGGAGACCCCCGAGACGGTGGCGATGAGCGCCGGTCAGCTCGCGACGGGCGACGTGGTCGAGCGCCTCGGCACCGGCCTCTACGTCGGCAACCTGCACTACCTCAACTTCTCGGACCGGGCCGCGTGTCGCACCACCGGCATGACCCGGTTCGCCACGTTCTGGGTCGACGGTGGGGAGATCGTGGCCCCGGCCAACGTCCTCCGCTTCGACGACACCGCCTACAACCTGCTCGGCGCCAACCTCGTCGACCTGACCGCCGACGTCGAGACGCTGCTCGACCCCGGAACCTACGGCGGCCGATCGTCGGACAGCTTCCGCCTGCCCGGGGCCCTCGTCGACGACATGGCCTTCACCCTCTGACCCCACGGGCGAGCACCGGGGCGCTACCGTCACCCCCCATGGCCACGCCCCTACGAACGCTCGCCGCCCTCCTCGCCCTCGTGTTCCTCGCCGCCGCCTGCTCCGGCGACGACGGCGAGGACACCTCGACCGACGAGAGCACCACGACCGCCGCCGAGACCGACGACCAGACCGACGACGAGACCACGTCGACGTCCGCCGCTGACGACGATGAGTCGACCACGACGACCGGCGACGACGCCGAAGAAACCGACACCACCGCCGCGGACGACGGTGGGTCGAGCACGACCGGCGCCGACGGCTCGGCTGCTGATGACGGCTCGGCCGATGACGACGGCGACTCGGGCGCGACCGGGTCTGGCGACGCCGACGATGCTGCGGTGGCCCCCGACGCCGGAATCACGATCCTCGGCGTGTCGTTCGAGAGCGGCACCGTCACCGTCCGCAACGACGGCGACACCGCGGTCGACTTCACCGGCCACTTCACCTGCAACCGCCCCGCCTACGCCGAGATGCCGGCCGAGACCCTCGAACCCGGCGCCACGCTCGACATCGACGTCACCGACCTCGACATCCGAGCGTCGGCTGGCGAGTTCGGGCTCTACAGCTCCCGCTCGTTCGACTCGGCTGCCGACATGGTCGCCTACGTGCAGTGGGGCAAGCCCGACAACGGCCGGGCCGCCACCGCGGTCGAAGCAGGCCTCATCGACGAGGGCGAGTTCATCGACAACGGTGGCGCCGACATCGTCCTCGAGTAGGCGCTCGACCGGTCGAGAGTGGCCCGCCGAGGGGCGAGCGGTCGGGGTGGGGCCGTGATTCGGGCAAGATGAGCCCGTGGATGTACACGTCGTCGATGGGACCTACGAGCTCTTCCGGCAGTTCTTCGCCCGCCCCTCACACACGAACGCCGACGGCCTCGAGGTCGGCGGCGCCCGGGCGGTGGTGCGGGGCATGGTGCAGTTGTTGGAGGAGGGCGCCACCCACGTGGGGGTGGCCACCGACCACGTCATCGAGTCGTTCCGCAACGACCTCTACCCCGGGTACAAGACCGGCGAGGGCCTCGACCCGGCCATCCTCGCCCAGTTCGGACCGCTCGAACGGGGCCTGGCCGCCATCGGCGTCGCCACGTTCCCGATGGTGGAGTACGAGGCCGACGACGGCATGGCCTCGATCGCGGCCATCGCCGCCGCCGACGAGCGGGTGCGTCGGGTCCTGCTCTGCACGCCCGACAAGGACCTGGCCCAGTGCGTCCGGGCGGGCAAGGTGCTCCAGTTCGACCGCCGCAACAACAAGATCCTCGACGTCGACGACGTGATCGAGAAGTTCGGCGTGCGGCCCGAGTCGATCCCCGACTACCTCGGACTCGTCGGCGACTCGGCCGACGGCTTCCCCGGCCTGCCGGGTTGGGGGGCGAAGTCGACCGCGGCCGTCCTCCACCGGTACGGCCACATCGAGGACATCCCGCTCGCCGCCGGTCAGTGGGACATCACGGTCCGGGGCGGGGCGAAGCTGGCCAAGACGCTCGCCGATCACCTCGACGAAGCCCTCCTCTACCGACGGCTCGCGGTGCTCGAAGTCGAGGCCCCCACCATCACCGCCGTCGACGAGTTGCGGTGGACCGGCCCGACCGACGACCTGGCTGCCGTGGCGAGGGTGCTCGATGCCGACGACCTCGAACGACGTACCGCGAAACTGGCGGGGGCCCGCTCATGATCAGGCCGTTCCGCAAAGGCGACGAGCAGCAGGTGCTCGCCCTCAACGCCGCCTGTGTACCTGAAGTCGGTCCGATGGACGGCGAGAAGCTGGCCCGGCTGGCCGGGTGGTCGCCCTACCTGCGGGTGGTCGACGTCGACCAGCGGATCGTGGCCTTTCTCGTGGGTCTCACCGAGGACGCCCCGTACGAGAGCCCGAACTTCGGCTGGTTCGCCGAACGGCACGACTCGTTCGCCTACATCGACCGGGTCGCCGTCGACGAGGCGCACCGGGGCGCCGGTTGGGGCCCGGCCTTGTACCGCGACTTCGAGGCGTGGGCCGTCGAGGCCGGCAAACCGCTGTTGTGCGCCGAGGTGAACACCGAACCCCCGAACCCCCGGTCGCTCCGATTCCACGACCTGTTCGGGTTCGACATGGTCGACCAGTTCGAACCGACCGGCTCGCCCGACTACCGAGTCGGGCTCATGGAGAAGCGCCTGTAGTCGCGCTACAGGCGCTGTCGGCCCGCGCCCCTCCGGTCGGCTGGCCAGCGAGTCGGCTGGTCCAGGGGTTCACGCGGCCCAGAGCCAGTTGAAGCCGAACCACGGCGGTCGATCGTGCCTGGCTTCGTGTCCGGACGGTCGCCCAGTTGCTCTGGAGCGTGGGTCGAGGAGTGGATTCGTTCGGGTCGTAGCGACAATCCATCGACGAGCAGCGTCGGCGAAGATCCTGATCCGCCGGGCGGTGGAGGGCGGAATCCTCCCGTACCGGTACACACCCCGTGCCAGCTTCACCACCCGGCCCCGAGCGAGCTCCCACCGCAATGCATCGGAGATGATCTTCGACTCTCGACCCCCGAGATCGAACCCGTACCGGCGAACGATCACCACCATCTCGGCGACCGTGAGGGACGGGCGCTTGGCCAGTTCGGCGACCAGTACGAATCGCAACCCCCGCCCCCGCAGCGGCATCGGCGCAACCCCCTCAGATCGCACGCGTCCGTGAAGTGCTGCGGAGGTCATGCCGCCATCCCTGAGTCAGCATGAGGTGACCCTCTTCGGTGTTTCTCGAGGTGGTGATGGCGACAGAGCGCCTGCGCGTTGACCGTGTCGGTCCGGCCGTTCAGTTGCCAGTCGATGATGTGGTCGATGTCAGCCCACACCGCCGGGAGGTCACAGGCCGGATGCACGCAGGTCCGATCCCTGACCTGGACCGCTCGCCGCCCGGCCGCGTTGAACAGACGCTGTTGACGTCCGAGGTCGGTTTTCAGCGAGTCGGCGCCGATCACGCAGCGCTGCACCTCGCCCCGCAGCGCCAGAAGGAACGCCTGCTCCGGGGGCACCGGGTGCCCGTCGAGTGTCTCGCACCGGAACGAGGGAGCGAAGACGTCGAGGGGATCGGCGGTGCCGGTGGCGAAGCGCTCGGCCTCCGCGTTGAACGTCCCCCAGTCCATCACCACCACGACCACCGGCTTCGCCCCGCCGGACCCACCGACGAGCGCACGGGCCGCCAACTCGGCCGCGGCCTGAGCCTGCAGCCGGCCACGACGAGGATGCCGGCGCGCTCCGATCCCTCTCGGGGAGTGGTCCGTCGTGCCGGCGTCGTCACGTTGTGCGCGCCACGCCTCGTCGGCCAGACGGTTGATCGCAGCTCGGATCTGTTCGACCTCTTCGGTCGTGCCCCGAAGCGTGAGCTCGGAGGAGTTCGCGTCGAGTTGGTTGACGGTCACGCCGTGGTCCTCGTGGCCGAGGCGCTCGTCGATCGGATCATCCGGATCGACCTGTTGTCGCCACGAAACGCACCGTTTCGAGAAGTCGGTCGCCGACTCGTTCTTGGCTGCGGCCACCAACTCGGCCTCGTCCCGGACCAGGCATGCCAGACGGTGCTCGGATGCCGACGCCGGCAACAACCGTGCGAACACGGCGACATGGTCGAACGTGATCTCTTCCGCCTCGGCTGCCGCCGCCAGCACCGCGAACTGGCTCATGATTCGTCCGCAGGCCAGGTAGCGTCGGGCGGTGCCCCGCCCGACGCGGCCTCCATCACCAGCGAGGAATCCGGCCGGGCTGCGGTACCCGTCGGTGGTGAGGGCGCCCGTGGCATCGAAGCGAGCGGTCTGCACGGCGATGACCGTGTTCAACCGCTGCGCAATCGCCACCAACTCGGTCAACGTGCCCGGCTCACACCCTTCCGAGCCCGCCGAACCAAGGGCCGACAACCGCTCCGCCAGGTGAGAAGTCTCCATGTGGCAACAGTAGATGGGAGGTGTGACAGTCATGATGCGCAACGAACCAGTGCCTCGACACGGAGTGCTCTGGGGAGTCTTACGCAGACTGGAGGCTGGCGGCAGACAACGATGGAGTTGCCGACCAGATCGTGAGCGGTCCCCCGAGGCAACAGCGCGATCGCGATGGCGGCCCAGCCAAGAGGGGAGCGTACATGCCTGATCAGCTTGTCTACCTAAGGAGCTTGGTCTCGACGCCGCCGCCTGGCTGCGGGAGTTCAGGAGGGGGATCGTGATCGGCGGTGAATCGGTCGATGGCGAGGGCATCGTCACCACGGTCCCCACGGAGGAGACGGTTGAGCAGCCGAAGGTCCAGCGACAGCTCCGCCTAGCGCTCGCGATGAGGGGCGGCGTGAGTCTTGCCGTTTGGATGGGCGGCGCCGTCAGCGAGATAGAGCGTCTCCGTCGAACGTCGTCCGACACGGTCTACGGTCGTCTCCTGGAGGCGAACGGCTACGACGATGTACTCGTCGATGTGCTCAGCGGAGCGTCGGCCGGTGGGCTCAACGGCGTGGTCCTCGCTGCGGCCCAGGTCTACGACTTCCCCATTGCCACGTTGCGAGATATCTGGCTTCAACTCGGTGACCTGGAACTCCTTGCCCGAGGTATCACAGCCGGCGAGCGGGCCAAGAGCGCGGCGTGCGTCAACCGGCCGATCAGTCGAAACGAGGCCCAGCGTCCGCTGTCACTTCTGCGTGGCGACGAGTACTTCTACGAGCAGCTCAAGCAGGTCTTGGCGAGTCGGACCAAGACCTGCGATGCGACGGTACGACTCGAACTGCTCCTCTCGGCAACCCTGTTCAGGCCAGAGCGGGTCAAGCGTCCTGTCAACGCAACCACCGTGATCGAAGACGGTCGCTCCAACGCTCTGTTCCGGTTTCGTCACACCCACGGGGACGACAGCTCGTTTCTCGGCGCCGAGGCACCAGCCAGGCTGGCGATGGCTGGAAGGTCGACGTCATCGTTCCCCGCGGCGTTCGAGCCAGCGAGTATCGCCGTTGGCCCTGCGGCGGCCGAGAACGCAGTCGACAAGCTGGACTTCGTCGGTACGTTCGAGCTCCCCGCCGTCTCGACCGCCGACGGCACGTACGAGGTGATCGACGGCGGCGTGCTCGACAACATCCCGGTGGCGGCCGCCATCGATGCCATCGTCGACGCCGAGGCCGACGGCCCGACCGACCGATGGCTCTGCTACCTACACCCCAGCCCATCGTCGGCCGATGCCAGCGAGCTCGAGCCGGTTGGCGCCCGACCACCGAGGCGAGCGCGTGGCCTGGCAACCACGTTGCGGACCTTCGCGACTCGCTCCAATCAGGAGAGTGTGCTGGAAGACATCGACGAGCTCGGGCTGGTCAACGACGCAATCGCCCGTCGTCGCATGCTCCGAGACACGCTCCTGGCACCATTCGGGACCGCCGGTCGGGACGACCTGCTGGACCACGTGGCTGACCCGGCAACCTTGGAACGACTGCACGCGGTCCTGGCCCAGCTCGAGGCACACCGCGTGCGCAGCAACCTCGAGCGACCCGACAAGGTTGGCCTGGACCCACTCCCGGTTCCGGTGACTCGATGGTCGGCTGCCGCTCAGGTAGCGCTCGGTCACACGCTTGTTCGGGCCACGGCCACCCGCATCGAGAGGAACGACGAGACCCCGTCGCTGCTGGCCGCCAGCGAGGCCATCGACCTGCTGATCGCCTTCGCCCGGGCGATCGAGAGCACAGGACTGGAGCAGAACCAGGAGAGGGCCAGTGTGGTCAAGAGCCGGCTCTATCAGTTGCGCGCTCGCCACGATCAACTGGTCGCGGAGGAGGCGGCCATCGTGAACCGACGAGTGGCTGAGGAGGCGCTGGACAACACGAGTGGAGCGGTCGCGCTCGAAAGCCTGGAACCGGCCGTTGAGGTGGCGCTCGCCGAAGCCGCGACCACGCTCGGCGAGGGACTCAGGTCACTCCACCAACATCTCCATTCCGAGGCCGGGAAGCTTGCTGACATCGACGCAAACGTCCCGGCTCCGTTCGCGCTTCTCCAGCCACGGCAGGCCGAGAGATCGACGCGGGACGCTCGGGACGAGCAGGTAGGCCGGACGGGGCGAATCCTCGACGCACTGGTACTGACGCTCCTGCCCGTTCGCCTGGTGGGGAGGGGACCGTGGGGCGAGATCTCGTTCGTCCACATCACGGGCGACGCACCCGTTGCCGACCCGTTCCCGAAACTGCAGGACGACGACGGCAACGTCGGGGCCAAGGAGAAGCTCTGTGGCAATGAGCTGGCGAACTTCGCCGCGTTCCTGTCGGCGAAGTGGCGGGCGAACGATTGGATGTGGGGTCGGATGGATACCGCGAGCACGTTCGTCTCGGCCCTGACACGGGAGCGCGTGCTCAATGACGACTCGACGCGCGAACGGTTGACCGAGCTGGCCGGGCTCGAGCCTCAGGCCGAGAGCGAGGCCATCCGCGAGGCCATCCGAAAGAAGCTCCAGGACGAGATCTTGGCCGAGGAGCTGCCGGTCGTGGCCGCAACACCTGCCGGCGAGATCGACCGAGCAGCCGAGGATGACGCCGCGACACTGAGCTCCGAGACGCTCGCCGTCGGCAACGAGGGGGTCTCGTCGCTCGGTGCCACCAGGCGAGTCAGGATCGGCATGCGAATGGCCCACCTCGTGTTCGATGCGGGCCGGCCCGGCGGGGAATCGCAGCTGCAGACCGTGGTGAGGCTCGTGCTCTCGTTGCTGAAGCCGCTGTATCTGGCCTTGGTGTTCGTCGTCGTCGCACCGCCCCTCGGGGTGCTCGCCATCGCCATCGGCGTCGCTGTCCTCCAGTCACTGTTCTGGAGCGGCGCTGATGACTTCGAAGCAACCTTTGACATGCTGACCTGGCTGTTCGTTGGCGCCGTCGTCGCGTCCGCGGCACCGGCGGCCGTGGGCGCGGTGTTGCTCCGGCGCGATGACAGTCGGGGCCACCGCTGGCGGGCGGGCTCGCTCCCGATCTTGCTGGTCGCGTTTCCCGCCGCCGTGCTGGCCATCCTCCGTGGCCACGGGCTCCGCTACCTGACGTTGGCCGCCCTTGCCTTGGTTCTGATCGCCGTCGCCGGCTATCAGCTGGTCACCACTGGGCGGGGTCGGATCGCCATCGCCTGGGCGATGTCTGTCGTCGTTGCCATCGCCGGTCTCATCGTCGGTTGGATCGCCCCGTTTGCGGCGAGCACAGACCGTTGGGACGACGTCCGAGCCCTGGTGCTGATACTTCTCGGAGCGGGCCTACTCGTGGTGGTCTTGGCCAACTACTGGATGCGCCCGACCGGGCTACTCCTCGCAATCGCCCTGACGGTCACCACTGGGCTCGGGACCCTCCAGCTGACCGAACACGCCGACGAAACCGTGCTCGGTGTCGGATCTGCGGTGTGGCTGTGGCTCTCGCTGGCCCTGATCGCGCTGGTCTACCTCGGCGACCTCGAACAGCTCCGCCGGTACTGTGACTGGCCGAGTCGCGGAGATCGCCTGTTGACGACGATTCTGTCGGCCACGCTCTGGCTGAGCGTCCTGGGCGCGATCGGGTTGGCGACAACCCTCGGCCACTACCAGATCTCGATCGGGGCGTGGAGCGTCGTCGCCGTCGTCGCCGTGTCGTACGCCATTGCCGTACTGGCCACGTTCTACCCCGTCTTCCGCGAGCCTCAACGGCTCCAGCTGGCGGGCCCGATGTCAGGCCGTGATCTGTGAGCGGACCTCCACCGCGTCCACGAACGGCCGGTAGTCCACCAGCATCCCGTCGCGAAACTGGAAGATGCTGGCAACCAGGTGCGGGTAGATGGCTCCTCCGCCAGCCGACACGCCCATGGGTTCGTTCGGCGTTCCCCGCCATCGCCACACGCCGACGGCCGCGTCTTCGGTGGCGATGATCTGCACCACCTCGATCTCGACGTCGGGGATGTTGGCGCAGAAGCCTCGAGCGTGGGCGTCCAGGGCGGCTGGTCCGCGCACCGTCTGGGTGTGGTCGACCATGTCATCGGCGACGAATTCTGGGATCAACTCGAACTTCCGTTCACCGAGCACCTCGGTCAGATAGCGGCGCATGACCGCCTCGGTACGAGAGTCGCTCATCGTTCGCTCTCCTCGGGATCAGTCGACATCTCGCAACGGTAGCCCCGACGCACAGTGCAGCCAGCTCAGCCGTCGGTCTTCTTGGCTCGGCTCGGGGCAACCCGTGGTGGTTCGTTGGGCATCTTCGGGTACACGGGTGGCCACGGGGCGTCACCGAGCCCGTTGGCCAGATCGTCCTCGTACATCGTGAGGAGCGGGGCGATCGAGCTCTCCTGATCGAACATGGCCTGCCACGGGTCGCCGTCGGCGTCGACCCTGGCCACGACCGTCTGCATCGTGAGCTTGTCGGGGTGGATCTCGTCGAGCTCCTCCCACCACAGCGGGGTGCTGACCTGCCCACCGACCCGGGACCGCACGCTCCAGGTGCCGAACACCGTCTTGTGGGGCGCGTTCTGGTTGTAGTCGATGAACACCCGCTCACCTCGCTCCTCCTTCCACCAGGCCGCGGTGAGCGTGGTCGGGTGGCGTCGCTCCAGCTCCCGGGCCAGCGCCACCGCCGCCGCTCGGACATCGTAGGAGTCCCACCCGGGAGCCAACCGCACGAAGATGTGCAGGCCGCGACTCCCGGTGGTCTTGGCGAACGACGGGATGCCGAGCTCGTCGAGGAGGTTCTTCACGTTGCGGGCGGCGGCCCGGATGTCGCCGAAGTCGATGCCGGGCGAGGGGTCGAGGTCGATCCGGAGCTCGTCGGTCGTGCCCGGGTTCGACGCCCGCACCGGCCACGGATGGAATCCGAGGCAACCCATGTGGGCCGCCCACGCGAGGTGGGCCACGTCGGCGGCCACCATCGCGTTCGACGTGGTGCCGTTGGGCGTGCTCATCACTGCCGTCTGCAGCCATGGTGGCGCCCCCTTCGGCACCCGCTTCTGGTAGAAGGACTTCCCGCCGGCCCCGTCGGGGAACCGCTGCATCAGCGTCGGCCGGTCGGCCATCATCCGCATGAGCGGGTCCTCGATCGCCAGGTAGAACTCGATCAGGTCGAGCTTGGTCTCACCGGTCTTGGGGAAGAAGACCTTGTCGGGGCTCGAGATCTTCAGCTCCCGACCGGCCACCTCGATCGTGGTGTGGTTGCCGGCCATGTCCGCAACGCTACCCGCCCTCGCGAGGTCGCCGGCTCCGCTACCGTCCAGCTCGATGACCCTTCGGCCCCGGAGCCCCCGAGACGGCCGTGCCCTCCTGCGCCGGCGGGTACGAGGCGTTCGTCACCGGGTCGTGGTCGCGCTCGGCATCGGCGCACTGCTGGTGCTCGTCGGTTGCTCGTCGAACCCAGGGGCCGGCGGCGATGACGGTGGATCGAGCGGGGGCGACGGCGTCGACGAGGCGGCCGGGCCCACTCGGCGTGCCGAGGCCCGGCCCGATGTGGCCCCGGCGGTCCACGGCGACGTGGTGACCGCGGCCGGAACGACCGCGGCGCTCGAGCAGGTGACCCTCCACCTCGCGGTCGTGGTCGACGAGGGCGGGAGCTGCGACTCGCCGCCCTGCCTCCAGACGCTCGAGCTCGGCGTCGCCGGCGACTGGACCTACCGCCACAGCGACGGCACGACCACCGCCGGCTCCTACGATCCCGCCCCACTGCTCGAACTGGCCGCCACCGTCGACGGCGACGCCGTCGCCCCAGGGCCGTTCCAGGGGGAGTGCCCGACCGTCCGCAACGGCACGGCGCGCACCTACCTCGTCTTCGATCCCGACGCACCGGAGACGGCGCTGCTCGACGTCGGGTCGTGCCGCGACCAGATCGACGCCGCCGCGCCCATCATCGAGACGCTCGATCTGCTCCTCGCCGAAGCTCGTCGCTGAGGGCATCGAGGACAGACTGAATCGGTCTTCTTGGCGGTCACGGGTGAAAACAAGCACTCCTGATGGTAGTCATCCGCGACCACGACGACCGGTGAGAGCTTTCCTCCGGGACGGGAATAAATCACGGCCCCTGGGAACTTTTGGCCACTTCCACGCGACCTATGCCCCAAGGTGCCGGGTGCGTTACAGCGGACGCACGGCCGGCATTGAGCACACCGTGGTGCGTATCCCAAGGGATTGCCCGGCGGAGTTAGCTAGGAACTGGAGGGCTGGGCCGTGAGAACACGGTCCAGCCCAACAGGTTTTGGCTCGTCGAGCTGGTCGAAGTCGCAGTCGGCCGGCAGCTTGTCCGGCCGCCATCGCAGCACCTTCGTGACCTCCCGGAACCGCCCGTTCAGCGTGCTCCCGTACTTCACCTCGACCACCCGCTCGATCCGCAGCGGCACCCACGAGTGGTCCCGCTTCGCGTTCCACCGATGTGGCGCGCCCGGCATCCGACCGTCGCCCTCGGCGTGCGCTTCCGCCTCCGCCCAGCTCCGCCACGGGTGCTCCTCGATCGCGCCCTCGGTGAGCGGCTCCAGCTCATCGACCAGCTCCGCTCGCCGCTTCTTGGGGAAGCTCGCCGCCACGCCGACGTGGTGGAGGTCACCGCTCGGGTTGTACAGGCCGAGCAGGAGGGAGCCGACGCCCTCACCGTCCTTGTGCCAACGAAACCCGGCCACGACCGCATCGGCCGTGCGGACGTGCTTCACCTTGAACTGGGTGCGCTTGTTCTCCACGTAGGGGTCGCCGTCTGGCTTGGCGATCAGCCCGTCGAGCCCGGCGCCCTCGAACACCCGGAACCACTCGGCCGCGAGGTCGTGGTCGGTGGTGGTGGGCGTCAGGTGGATCGGTGCCTCGGCATCGGCCAAGGCCGCCTCGAGTCGCCGGCGGCGCTCCCCGAACGGCAGCGCCCGCAGATCCTCGTCGCCCTCGGCCAGCAGGTCGAACGCCACGAACTGTGCCGGCGTCTTCTCGGCCAGCATGTTCACCCGACTCGCTGCGGGGTGGATGCGTTGCTGGAGCGCCTCGAAGTCGAGATGGTCGTCGGTCGCCACGATCAGCTCACCGTCGACCACACAACGATCGGGCAGCGTCCGCCGGATCGGCTCGAGCATCTCGGGGAAGTAGCGGGTGAGCGGCCGCTCGTTGCGGGAGCCGAGGATCACCTCGTCGCCGTCGCGGAACACGATGCATCGGAAGCCGTCCCACTTGGGCTCGAACACGATGTCGGTGCGATCGGGGAGGCCATCGATCGCCTTGGCGAGCATCGGTTTCACGGGCGGCTGCACGACAAGGTCCACCCGTTCAGCGTAATCAGTCGGGGCTGGCCGATGGGCTGTGCGGCCTCAGCTCGTGACGAAGCCGACCGACTCCCGGATGAGGGCCTCCCAGAGCTCCTCGTCGAGCTGCTCGATGAGCACCCACTCCTTGAACACCCTTCCGGCCGGGGCGAACGACTGGCCACTGCCGTCGTCGATCAACGCCGCCACCCGATCGCGGTGGAGCTTGACCACGAGCCCGGGCCCCTTGTGGTGGGGCATCGCCACGAACTCACCGTCGGCCCGCACACAGGGCCCGCCCATGATCGTGCCCTCCTCGATCAGGCCCTCCGCCTGCAGCGGGGCCGCGACGTCCCAGAACGCATCGCTCATCGCCCGAATCTACTCGATCGACGTCAACCCAGGACGGTCTCGATCGTGTCCCGCTCCCAGTTGCCGTGCATGGTCGGCGGCAGGTCGTCGATCGGGTGCCACGCGGCGGGGACCTCGGCGGACGTCGGATCGCCCGTGGCTTCGACCCGGTAGTCGAACGAGACATGCCAACCCCGGCGTCCGCGGAACGACTGCACCCGAGCGAGCGCACATGAGCCGACGTCCAGGCCGCCGATCTCATCGAGGGCGATGCGGGCGGCGTCATCGGGATGCTGGTAGGGCTCGAGCTCGTGGGCCGGAAGCCACCAGCGCCGGTCGGCGTCCCGCTCGTCGCTCTCACGGTCGGGGCCGTAGCGGGCGAGCAGCACCCGCCCGGGCTCGCCGGCAACGACAAGGTTGGCGATGAGCTGGATCGGTGGTGGTTGGGACGTCATGGCCGTCGCTCCTTCGGGTTGGGACCTGGTTCGTGCACAGCGCCTGTTGCCGGTCTCAGGTGATCGTCGACTGGTCGAGGCTGGCCAGCCACGCCTGCTCAGCTCGCACGATGGCGAGGTTCCGACTCGCGATCTCCGGCGACGGCGAGCCAGACCGGTTGGCCTCGATTCGTGCCGTCAGCTCCTCGAGCGACTTGGCTCGCCGGGCCAGCGCAGTTCCCACGCTCGCGGCGTCGAGGTCGCCCCTCGCCGCGAGGGCGATGTCGATGGCGGCCACGGGAAGCGACGGTGTCGACAGGGCCTCGTTGAGCAACTGTCGGTAGTAGCGGCGGCCTTCGGCGGTGATCGCGTAGCGGGTTCGCGGCGGGCGACCGCCCTGTTTCTCGACGCCGACCTCCCTGGTGAAGCCGTGCTTGGTGAGGGTCCGGAGCGCGGAGTAGATCGAGGCGTCGTCGAGTGAGAACCAGAAGGCGGTGGTGTCGTCGCTGAGCGACTTCTTGATCTCGTAGCCATACGACGACCGCTCGCTCAGCAGCCACAACACCAGGAGGCGAGCCATGGTGGAATACTAAAGATTCAGTAAGCTGGTCGCAAGGGCGCCGGTCGGCGTGCGTCGCCACTCGCGCCGCGGTTCGACTTGAGGCCACCCAGGCGGTCACCAGTACCCTGCCGAGCGTGGCTGATCATTCGATGACCGAGCGCCTTGCCGACCTCGAGGAGCGCAAGGAGCAGGCCCTGCACGCGGGCCCGGAGCGGGCCGTCAAGCGGCAGCACGAGAAGGGCAAGATGCTTGCCCGCGAGCGGCTCGACTACCTGCTCGACGACGGCTCGTTCCACGAGCTCGACATGTTGGCTAGAACCCGTCATCCCGATGCCGAGAGCCGGCCCTACACCGACGGGGTGGTCACCGGCTGGGGCACGATCGATGGTCGCAAGGTCTTCGTGTTCAGCCAGGACTTCACCATCAACGGCGGGTCGCTCGGCGAGGTCTTCGCCGAGAAGATCCACAAGCTGATGGACCTGGCGTTGTCGGTCGGGGCGCCGTGCATCGGGCTGAACGACGGGGCCGGGGCCAGGATCCCCGAAGGTGTCGTCAGCCTCGACGGGTACGGCGGGATCTTCTATCGCAACGTGCAGGCCTCGGGCGTGGTCCCGCAGATAAGCGTGATCATGGGGCCGTGCGCCGGGGGCGCCGTCTACAGCCCGGCCATGACCGACTTCATCTTCATGGTCCGCGAGACGTCGCACATGTTCATCACCGGACCCGATGTGGTCAAGACCGTCACCGGCGAGGAGGTGACCCTCGAAGAGCTCGGCGGGGCTGGCAGCCACTCGTCGCGGTCGGGTGTCGCCACGTTCGTCGCCGGCGACGAGAAAGCCGTCCTCGACGACGTCCGGTATCTGCTGTCGTTCCTCCCGTCGAACAACATCGAGGAGCCCCCGTCGTTCGAGACCGGCGACGATCCCGAACGGTCGTGCGATGCCCTGTCGGACCTGATGCCGCCGAGCCCCAACATGCCCTACGACATGACCTCGGTGATCACCGAGGTCGCCGACGACGGCGACTTCCTCGAGTACCACGCCGGCTGGGCCCGCTCGATCGTGTGCGGCTTCATCCGCCTCGGGGGTCAGTCGGTCGGGGTGGTGGCCAACCAGCCGATGGTGCTCGCCGGTGTGCTCGACATCGAGAGCTCCTCGAAGGCCGCCCGGTTCGTCCGGACCTGCGACTCGTTCAACATCCCGCTCCTCACCTTCGTCGACGTGCCCGGGTTCCTCCCCGGCGTCGACCAGGAGTACGGCGGCATCATCCGCCACGGAGCCAAGCTGCTCTACGCCTACTGCGAGGCCACCGTTCCCCGGATCCAGGTCATCACCCGAAAGGCCTACGGCGGAGCGTACGTGGTGATGGACTCGAAGGGGATCGGCAGCGATCTGTCGTTCGCCTGGCCGTCGGCCGAGCTCGCCGTCATGGGACCCGAGGGCGCCACCGACATCGTGTACCGCCGCGAGATCCAGGCCGCCGCCGATCCGGAGGCCCGCCGGGCCGAGCTGATCGAGGACTACAAGGAGCGGTTCGCCAACCCGTGGATCGCAGCCGAGCGAGGTTACGTCGACGACGTGATCGACCCCGCCGACACCCGGCGCAAGGTGATCGCCGGGTTCGAGATGCTCCGCTCGAAGCGGGAAGAGCTCCCGCAGCGCAAGCACGGCAACGTGCCGCTGTAGTCGCCAGGCCAGCACGGCGAGGGAACCCATGACCGACCGGCAGATCACCCCGAACCCGACCGACGAGGAAGCGGCCGCGATCGTGGCCGCCGTCGACGCGCTCTGGCCCCGTCCGACCACCACCTCCGCCGGTGACGTGGCCGACGACGCCGCCCGGGCGACCCGCTGGCGGTTCAGCGGCCGCTGGTGGAACCGCACCACCCCGGCCCCCGCCCGCCGGGCCCGCCGCCCCCGACGCTGACCCCGCCCGCATTTGCGGGCGATTGTGGTCACGAGTGCCCGGTTTCGCCCGCGTTCGGCGCCACGGAGGTCGTGGTCACGCCGCGTTCGCGGGCGATTGTGGTCACGAGTGCCCGGTCACGCCCGCGTTCGCGGGCCGCCGAGCGGTCAGGTGGTGGTCGTGGCGCCTTCCGGGCGGATGAAGGCCAGCGTGTCGGCCGTGGACCGTTCGGGGTCGTACCGGTAGCCGAGCCCGTCGAACCCGGTGAGGGCCTTGCGGGTCTTCACCCGCTCCCGGATCAGCCAGCCGGCCATGGCCCCTCTCGCCCGCTTGGCGAAGAAGGCGATCACGCTGTAGCGCCCGTTCTTCTCGTCGAGGAAGGTCGGGGTCACGACGGGGGCGTCGAGGAGTTCCGGCTTGACCGAGCTGAAGTACTCGTTCGACGCGAGGTTCACCAGCAGCTTCGTGCCGGGGCTGGCGTCGATCGCCTCGTTCAACGCCTCGGTGATCGAGCACCCCCAGAAGCTGTAGAGGTCCCGACCGGCGTCGGTCTCGAGCTTCGACCCCATCTCGAGCCGGTACGGCTGCATGAGATCGAGCGGTCGCAGCACGCCGTACAAGCCAGACAGGATCCGGAGCGTCTTCTGGGCGTGGGTGTAGTCGCGCTCGGAGAACGTGGCCGCGGGGTCGAGGCCGATATAGACGTCGCCCTTGAAGGCGAGGAGCGCCGGTCGGGCGTTCTCGGGGGTGAATGGGCGCTGCCAGTCCTGGAACCGCTCGAAGTTCGTCTCCGCCAACGACCGGGAGATCCCCATCATGTCGGCGATCTCGTCGGGCGACTTCTTCGCCATCACCTCGACCAGCTCGGCCGACCGGTCGAGCATCGTCGGCTCGGAGTACTTCTTCGTTGGCAGCTCGCTCTCGTAGTCGAGCGATTTGGCCGGGGAAACGACGATCAACACGTCTTCGTTTTACCTGAATCCAGCCGGAGGTGGCAGGTCGTAACCATCGCCGACCGCGTCGTCCACCACGTATCCCGCACCCGAGGACGCCTCCAGCGAGGCCGCGAACCGGTCGGTCTGCGCGGTCAGCTCGGCCAACGGCGACGGTTCGAGCTGTCGTTGCTGGGCTGCCAGGAGCCGCTCCGCAGCGCACGCGAGCGCCGACAGCTCGTCGGCGACGCGCCGTATGTCGGCGGCGAGCGCCGCGTCGTCGGCCAGCGGGCCGCTCGCCTGCGAGGCGGCGTCGCGCAGGAGGAGCAGGTGACCGTGGGCGGTGTAGGCCAGCCGTGTCAGGTGGTCCGCCACGGGTCCCGCCGGCGCCCGGTCGGCCAGGCGGCAGAGCCGTTGCACCTGATCGGCAGCGGTCGCAACCCGGGTCGCCCACCGGGGAGGGAGATCGTCGAGCACGAGGAGCCGGTCCGACCGGCGCCGCCGACCGTGCAGCGTCCATGGGATCACCAGTGCGAGCAGCGCAGCGGCCCCCGTCACCAGCCAGCCGACGGGGGTGGCGGCGAGCGCGAGGAGCCGCAGCCCGAACGCCACCGCCAGTGCCACGCCGAGGACCAAGGCCGTCGTGCGGCCGATCAGTTGAAACGCCCCGGGGGCGTCGTGCCCGCCGGCGACCACGATCGGGCGACGGTCGCGAGCCGTCGACGGGGGTGCGGCCCATCGAGCGGGAAGCTCGGTCGGTGACGGAAGCGACATATCGATCTCCCTGGACCCCCGATTCTAGCTCCTGACCCTCGCCGGTCCAGGGTCGGGCCGCCGGCTCGGTGGCCCCGGCCCGTGAGTTGGGGGCAGCTGGGCGGCGAACCCTAAGGTCGGTCGGATGACCAGCGATGACACCGGCCGCACGATCTGGCCCGCCCCCTCCGAACCATCGACGGGCCCGCTGGCCGACATCCGCGTACTCGATCTCGCCGCCGTCCTGGCCGGCCCCGGCTGTGCTCGCCACCTGGCCGACTTCGGGGCGGACGTGATCAAGGTGGAGCGGACCGGCGTGGGCGACACCTCCCGCAACCTCGGCTGGCGGGACCCGTCCGACGACCAGACCTACTTCTTCAAGGTCGCCAACCGGAACAAGCGGTTCGTGGAGCTCGACCTCCGCCTGGCCGACGACCGCGACCGGCTGCTCGCCCTCGTCGACCACGCCCACGTGCTGGTGGAGAACATGCGACCCGGCAAGCTCGAAGCGCTCGGGCTCGGGCCCGACGTGCTCCACGAGCGGAACCCGTCGCTCGTGGTGGTCCGGGTCACCGCGTTCGGGCAGACCGGGCCCTACCGGGACCGGCCGGGCTTCGCCACGTTGGCCGAGGCGATGTCGGGCTTCGCCGCGCTCAACGGGGCAGAGGACGGCCCGCCGACGCTGCCGCCCGTGGCCCTGACCGACGAGGTCACCGCCCTCGTCGGGGCGTTCGCCACGATGGTGGCGCTCCACAGCGGGGTGGGTCAGGTGGTCGACGCCAACCTGATCGAATCGATGATGCAGATCATGGGACCGCTGCCCTCGCTCTGGCTCGAGGGCGGTGAGCTGCAACCCCGGCTCGGATCGGGACTCCCGTACTCCACGCCTCGAGGGAGCTACCGGACGAAGGACGGCCGATGGATCGCGGTGTCGACGTCGGCCGACACCGTGGCCGCCCGGGTCATGGCGATGATCGGCCTCGGCGGCGACCCGAGGGCGGCCACCACCGCCGACCGGATGGCCAACCGGAAGCTCGTCGAGGAGCGCATGGCGGCCTGGATGGCCGACCGCACCCTCGACGAGGCGCTCCGCGAGTTCGAGGCGGCGGACGCCGCTGCGGCCGCCGTGTACGACCTCGCCGATCTGGCCTGCGACCCGCACGCGACGGAGCGGCAGCTCTTCGTCGACGGTGGCGGCTTCAGGATGCAGGGCGTCGCCGCCCGTCTGTCGAAGACGCCCGGTGCGGTCCGCTGGCCCGGTCGACCGCTGGGAGCGGACAACTCGATCCTCCCCTGACGCCGGTCGACCGCTGCCGGCAGCGGAGGCTCACTCGGACGCGGTAGCGACCTCGATTCGGTCCTGACGCCATTCGCGGGCCGCGAGCAACGCCTGCTCGGCGGCCACGAGGACGGTCTCGATCGTGAGTGCGTGGGCCGGATAACAGGCGATACCGGCCCACACCGTCACCCCGTCGGTCGTGGCCACGAGCTGTCGCCGGATCCGCTCGACCGTCCAGATCGCCCCGGTCTCAGGCGTGTCCTCGAGGAGGAGCGCGAACTGCCCGTCGCGGAGCCGACACGCCGTGTCGGCCTCGCGCAGCGTCTCCATCAGGATGTCGGCCACACCTCCCGGCTCCACCGCCGCCGGCACGTCTCGCGGCAGGCCGTGAACCACCTCGAGGAGCACCACCGCGACGGGCCGGAGGTGCCGGCGGGCGGCCGCGATCCGGTTCTCGAGCACCACGTGGAAGAACGTCTCGTTGAACAACCCGGTCTCGTGGTCGGCGAGCCCCGCCGACTCGTCGATCGGGAGCGCAAACGACTGCACGAGGGGCTCGATCAACGGCTCGACGTCGAGCTCCACCTCCGGATCGGGCTCGTCCCCGCTGGGTGTCGTGTCTCGCCGGCCCCGTCGGTCGGGATCGTTCTCCTCGCTGCCGCCAGCGCGTTCGCGTCCGGCGTCGACGGGGGCTGGGGCGTCGGTGCCGCGGCCACCACCGCCGTTGCGTTCGTCATCGCGGTAAGGCGGGGCTGGGGCGTCGGTGTCGCGGCCGCCGTCGTCGCCGCCAGGTGGGGCCTGGTCGGCGATGTCGGCATCCCCGCCCGTGTCGTCCGCCGCACCGGCATCGAGGTCGTCGGCGAGCCCGTGACGGAGCAGCACCTCGTCCTCGAGCCGGCTGGCCAGGCGGACGCAGGTGGCGGTGGCGGCCAGCGCGAACAGGCCCGCGATCACGCCGGCGAACGGTTGCTCCGTGACGAACCCGTACATGCCGGCAGCGAGCCCGAGCGCGCCGGCGAGCAGGCCGGGTAGTGCTTGCCTCGTGGTCATGGAGTGCTCATGGGGCAGGGATGCTCATCGATGCGGACGGACGTCATGGTTCCTTCGGCCAGCGCGGGTCGAACGTGAGCGCGATCGGAACGATCCGAGCGAGGCCACCGACTGATCGGGGTCGACGGGAGCGGGCCGAGGCGGATGGGCGGTCACGGGGCGGACAGGCTAGCCGGTCGACGGCATCGCCCGGCCGGCGAGGGCGAGGTCGGCGAGCTGCTCGATCACCTGGGCGAGCTTGTAGTCGGTGGGGGTGAACACCGCGGCGACGCCGTGATCGAGGAGCGTGGCCCGGTCCTCGGTGGGGATGATGCCGCCCACCACCACCGGCGCGTCGACCCCTTCCGCCGCCAGACGGGCCAGGGTCTCCGGTACGAGCTCCAGGTGGCTGCCCGACAGGATCGACAGGCCGATCGCGTCGGGATCCTCGTCGCGGGCGACGGCCGCGATCTGAGCCGGGGTCGAGCGGATGCCCTCGTAGATGACCTCCATGCCGGCGTCGCGGGCCGCCACCGCGATCTGCTCGGCCCCGTTCGAGTGGCCGTCGAGGCCGGGCTTCGCGATCAGGATCCGGGGCGGGCCGTCGGCCAGCGCCTGCATTCGCTGGGCGAGCGTGCCGAGCCTCGCCCGGTCGCCGTCGCGTCCGGCGTCGAGGGAGCCGGCGGCCCGCACCCCGGTGGGGGCCCGGAACTCGCCGAACACCTCGCGGAGACAGTCGGCCCACTCGCCGGTGGTTCCGCCGGCATGGGCCAGCGCGATCGTGGGCGGCATGATGTTGGCCGTGCCGGCCGCCGCTCGGCGGAGCTCGTCGAGGCAGCGCTTCACCTCGGTCCCGTCACGTGACGTCCGCCAGTCGGTCACGTCGGCGATGAGCTCGTCCTGCACCTCGGGGTCGACCCGGAGGATCGACTCCGCCCCGCCCAGCGGCGACGGTGCCGTCTCGGTGAACGAGTTCACACCGACCACCGTCTGCTCGCCAGATTCGATCCGCCGCATCCGCTCGGCGTGTGACTGCACCAGCCGGCCCTTGAGCTCGTCGATCGCCTCGAACACGCCACCGAGCTCGGCGATCTCCTCGAGCTCGGCGTCGGCGGCGTCGATCAGCTCGGCGGTCTTCGCCTCCACCACGTGCGACCCGGCGAAGATGTCGTCGTACTCGAGCAGGTCGGTCTCCATCGCCAGGATCTGCTGTACCCGGAGCGACCACTGCTGATCCCACGGTCGAGGGAGGCCGAGCGCCTCGTTCCACGCGGGGAGCTGCAACGATCGGGCTCTGGCGTCGCGCGACAACGTCACCCCCAGCGCCTCCAGCACGATCCGGTGCATGTTGTTCTCGGGCTGGGCCTCGGTCAGGCCCAGCGAGTTGACCTGCACCCCGTAGCGGAAGCGGCGGGCCTTCGGGTCGCTGACGCCGTAGCGCTCGGCGGTGATCCGATCCCAGAGCTGGGTGAACGCCCGCATCTTGCAGGTCTCCTCCACGAACCGGATCCCGGAGTTCACGAAGAACGACATCGACGCGACCACCCGGTCGAAGTCGTCGTCGGCGACCTGGCCCGACTCCCGCACCGCATCGAGCACGCCGATCGCCCCGGCCAGCGAGAATGAGATCTCCTGCACCGGCGTCGCCCCCGCTTCCTGCAGGTGATAGGAGCACACGTTCATGGGATTCCAGCGGGGCACGTGCTGGGCGCAGAACGCGAACACGTCGACGATCAGGCGCCGGCTCGGCAACGGCGGGAAGATGTACGTGCCGCGGCTCAGGTACTCCTTCACGATGTCGTTCTGGGTCGTGCCCCGCAGCTGAGCGGAGGTCACGCCGTTGTCGGCCGCATTGGCGATGTGGAGGCCGAGCAGCCAGGCGGCTGGGGCGTTGATCGTCATCGACGTGTTCATGTCGGCCACCGGGATCCCGTCGAGCAGGGTCGCCATGTGGCCCTTGTGCACCACGGGCACGCCGACCTTGCCCACCTCGCCGGCCGCCAGCGGGTGGTCGGGGTCGTAGCCGGTCTGGGTCGGGAGGTCGAACGCGATCGACAGACCGGTCTGGCCCTTGGCCAGGTTCGTCCGGTACAGCTCGTTCGAGGCTCTGGCGGTGGAGTGACCGGAGTAGGTCCGCATCAGCCACGGCCGGTCGGGGGAGGGCAGGGTGGCACCACGATCGTCGCTCACGGTCACGAGTGTGGACTATCGGCGAGGTCGGCGGCGAACCTCGGGCGGCTCTGCAGCACGGCCGCCACGGGGCTCTGCGGCACGGCCGCCACGGGGCTCTGCGGCACGGCCGCCACGGGGCTCTGCGGCACGGCCGCCACGGGGCTCTGCGGCACGGCCGCCGCTGGAGTCGGCGGGCCGGTCGAAACCGACTGGAGGGTCGAGCCGGACCGCTGTCCGAAGTGCCTCGAGGTAGCGGTGGCGGTCGATCTCTATCGCCCCGAGGCTCGCGAGGTGGGGGGTCACCCACTGCACGTCGAGCAACCGCCCGTCGGTAGGCTGGTCAGCCAGCAGGTCGACGAGGTGGACCAGCGCGACCTTCGAGGCGTCCCGACGGCGGTGGAACATCGACTCGCCGGCGAACAGGCCGCCGATCGACAGACCGTAGAGCCCACCGGCGAGGCCATCCTCGTCCCACACCTCCACGCTGTGGGCCCAGCCCATGTGGTGGAGCCGGGTGTACGCCTGCCGCATCCGGTTGTCGATCCAACCCATCGGCCGATCGGGGTCGGCGCAGGCCGCGATCACGTCCTCGAACGCGGCGTCGATCGTCATGTCGTAGCGGCGCACCGACCGGCGCAGCGACCGCGACACGCGCAGACCGTCGAGTGGCAGCACCCCCCGAGGATTGGGGTGGAACCAGCCGAGCTGCCGGCGACCGATCGGCATCGGGAAGTAGCCGACGGCGTACGCGGCGAGCAGCGTCCCCGGTTCGAGGTCGGCCCCGCCGGCGACGAGGTCCTCGTCGAGCGGGAGCTCCTCCACCGGCGGAAACCGCCATTCGGTGGCCTCCGGCGGAATCGGTGCGCTCGTGGGAAGCCGACGGTCCACCGGCCCAACGTTAGGCGCCGAGGACCGCGGTGACCTGGTTCGGCGACCGCTCCCAGGCTGCTCCACCCTGGAGGGCGGATCAGTTCTCGGTGATGGTGATCGAGTTGATGTAGATCTCCTCGGTCGGCTCGTCACGGGGGGTGGTGGGGATCTGCTCGATGTCGAGCGCCACGTCAAGCCCCTCGGTCACCTGACCGAACAAGGAGTACTCCGGCGGCAGCGCTTCGCCCTGCGGGCCGGTGACGATGAAGAACTGGGCGCCGGTGGCGGTGGGGCCCTGGCTCTTGGCCATGGCGAACGAGCCGACCTGGTACTCGCCGGCCTCGGGTGGCTCCTCGTCGATCAGGTAGCCGGGGTTGCCGGTGCCGAGCGGGTCGCCGGTGGCGTCACCGCCCTGGATCACGAAACCGGGAACGATCCGGTGGAAGGCGGTCCCGTCGTAGTAGTGGTAGCGGGCGAGGAACACGAAGTTGTTCACGGTCTCGGGCGCCTTCGCCGCATCGAGCTCCACGGTCATCAGCCCCGCGGTGGTGTCGATCTCGGCGGTGTAGGTGGCGCTCTCGTCGATGCATGTCGGGGGTGCCTCACTGAACGACGTGATCCGCTCCGACGAGCCGTCGGCCGCTGGGCACTCGGCCGGCCCGTCGATCGAGCCACCCGGCTCGGGGGTCGACACCGCCGATGGCACGGCCTCGGTCGTGGTGGTGCTGATCGTGGTGACGGTGGTGGACGTGTCGTCGGCGGCGACCTCCTCGTCGTCACCACCGAGGGACAGCAGGAAGATCACACCGGCGATACCGGCGGCGATCAGCACACCGATGATGGCGTACTGGCGGCGCTGGTCACGCTGCTCGACCTTCTGGATCTCCTCGAGCTTCTTGGCCCGATTCGCTTTCTGTCGTGCTCGTCGTTCGGAACCCACGTCGACCAAACCTACCGTCGAGTTCCCCGTACTGGAGTGGTTCGGGGCGCCTCCGGCCGACCGGATCCGATCCTCGTCGATCGCCGGCCGGCCCTCAGGTCGACGAAACGGGTTCGGGGTGCCACGCGCGAAGCAGTACGGTTGCCGACCGTGGCAGACGTCGCAGGGAAGACACTCGTCGTCCAGAAGTACGGAGGAACGTCGGTCGGCGATCCCGAACGGATCCGGGCGGTCGCCGATCACGTCGCCCGTTGCCGGCGCCGGGGCATGGACGTGACCATGGTGGTGTCGGCGATGGGCAAGGAGACCGACGAGCTGCTGCTGCTGGCCGATCGGGTGTCGAAGACCCAGCCCGGGCGCGAGATGGACATGCTGATCACGGCCGGCGAGCGAAAGGCGATCGCGTTGATGTGCCTCGCCCTGGCCGATCTCGGTGTTCCCGCGCAGTCGTTCACCGGCAGCCAGGCGGGGTTCAAGACCGACACGAACCACCGGAACGCCAAGATCCTGGAGATCACCCCCGGCCGGGTCGAGGAGAGCCTCGCCGCGGGGGCGGTGCCGGTGGTGGCCGGCTCGCAGGGCGTGTCGACCGACCGCGACGTCACCTTCCTCGGGCGGGGCGGGAGCGACACCACCGCGGTGGCGCTCTCCAAGGCGCTCGGGGCCGACACGTGCGAGCTGTACACCGACGTGTCCGGCGTGTTCTCGGCCGACCCCCGCCTCGTGCCCGCCGCCCGCAAGCTGTCGGCCATCACGTTCGACGAGCTGCTGGAGATGACGGCCACCGGTTGCCCCAAGCCGGCGATGCGGTCGGTGGAGGTCGCCCACAATCACCAGGTGCCGCTCCACGTCCGCTCGGCCTTCACCTGGGAACCGGGAACGCTCGTCGTCGATGAGTACGCCGATCTGGACAACGCTGCACTGGAGCTGCACATGGAACGACCGATCATCAGGGCCGTCACCCACGACGTGTCGGAGGCGAAGATCACCGTTGTCGACGTTCCCGACAAGCCGGGCGTGTCCGGCACCCTGTTCCGGGCTCTCGCCGACGCTGGGGTCAACGTCGACATGATCGTGCAGAACGTGTCGGAGGCCGGCAGGACCGACATCTCGTTCACCGTTCCCAGTGAAGATCTCGATCGGGGGGTGGCGATCCTGGAGGACGGCATCGCACCACAGCTCGGGGCGAAGCGGGTCACGTCGGACGACTCGATCGGACGGGTGTCGGTGATCGGGGCGGGCATGAAGTCGAACCCGGGGGTGGCGGCCACCATGTTCGAGACGCTCGCCGCGAACGACATCAACATCGAGATGATCTCGACGTCGGCGATCCGGATCAGTTGCGTGGTCGAGGCCGAACAGGCCGAAGCGGCCGTGCAGTACCTCCACACGGCCTACGGTCTCGACGCCGAGTGAGTCGTCAGCAAAACCGTTGGGGGGTTCGCCTGCCGATCTCGTAGCTTGGGGGGATGCGAGTAGGAATCGTTGGTGCGACGGGACAGGTCGGCGGCGTGATGCGCCGACTCCTCGATGAACGCAACTATCCCGTCGACGAGGTGCGGTTCTTCGCCTCGTCGCGGTCGGCCGGGACGACCCTGCCCTGGCGAGGCGCCGAGATCACCGTGGAGGATGCGGCGACCGCCGATTTCTCCGGCCTCGACGTCGCCCTCTTCTCCGCCGGTGGCGCCACCTCGAAGGCGATCGCGGCCGACGTCGCCGCCGCTGGCCCGGTCGTGATCGACAACTCCTCGGCGTGGCGGATGGATCCCGACGTGCCCCTCGTGGTCGCCGACGTGAACGATGCCGACGCAGCGCGTCGACCGAAGGGGATCATCGCCAACCCGAACTGCACCACGATGGTGGCGATGGCGCCGCTGCGGGCACTCCATGAGGAGGCCGGCCTGATCTCGATGGTCGTCTCCACCTACCAGGCCGTTTCCGGATCTGGGCTCGCCGGCGTGGAGGAGCTCGCCACCCAGATCGCCAAGGGGGCGGATGCCACCGCGCTCACCCACGACGGTCGGTCGGTGGATCTCGGCGAACCCGACGTGTACGTCGAGCCGATCGCCTACAACGCCCTCCCCTGGGCCGGGGCCGGGGTCGACGACGGGTTGGGCGAGACCAACGAGGAGCAGAAGCTCCGGTTCGAGAGCCGCAAGATCCTCGGCATCCCCCACCTCGCAGTGTCGGGGACCTGTGTCCGGGTGCCGGTCTACAGCGGCCACTCGCTGGCCATCAACGCCCGGTTCGAGCGGCCGATCACCGTCGAGCGGGCACGGGAGCTCCTGTCGGCCGCTCCCGGGGTGCTCCTCGACGACGTGCCGACGCCGCTGAAGGCGGCCGGTATCGACGAGTCGGTCGTGGGACGCATCCGGCCAGACGACACCGTCGACAACGGTCTCGCCCTCTTCGTCGCCGGCGACAACCTCCGCAAGGGCGCAGCGCTCAACGCGATCCAGATCGCCGAACTGCTCATCTGATCGGCCCGTCGATGGAGCTCGCCGCACTGCAGTCGCTGATGGAGGAGCTGTACGGTCGGGGGGACCGCGAGCGGGGCATTCCCGCCACGGTCGCGTGGCTGTGCGAGGAGCTCGGCGAGCTCGCCCAGGCGGTCCGCAAGGGCACCACCGAGGAACAGCTCCACGAGCTGGGCGACGTGCTCGCCTGGCTGGCCTCGCTCGCCAACCAGCTCGACCTCTCCCTCGACGACGCTGTCGAGCGCTACCGCACCAACCCACCCTGACCCCCGCACGCCGGTGCCAGACACATCGTGCGGGTGTGCCGCCTGGGTCGTGAGGCCGCCGGTCAGCCGGTCGGAGCCGTGCGGGTGGCGCCCGTCAGGTGCGGGGAATGGAGCGGTCGTCGTCGAGGAGCCAGCCGATGCCCCTGGTCAGGGCGGTGGCTGCCGGGCGAATGGCGAGTGGCTCGGCCAGCGGTGGTAGGGGGAGCATCAGCTCCCACCGTGCCCAGCGGGGGAGCAGGCTCACCGCCCCGGCTCCGATGACGCCGTAGGCGGGGCGCAGCGCGAGCGGTACCGGGGGGAACAGCAGGAACCGGATGGCTCGGGCCGACTGCTCGGTGAGGCGGCACTCCCGGCGGAACGAGCGGATCGACTCGGCCAGCTCGGCCGTGGTCTGCGGGAGTGGCTCGGCGCCCAGCCGGTGGCCGATCTCCGACAGCTCGGCCACGTAGCGGTCCCGCTCCTCCCGGGTGAGGCGACCGCCGCCGTAACGCTCGTAGGCCCGGAGGAAGCTGTCGGCCTCGGTCACGTGGACCCACGCCAGCAGGTGGGGGTCGTTCGCCTCGTAGGGGCGACCGTCGGGGGCCACGCCGACCACCCGTTCGTGAATGGCTCGGACCGAGTCGATCATCTGCTGGGCGGTTTCGACGGTCCCGTAGGTGGTGGCCCCGACGAACCGTCCAGTCCGATGCAGCCGGCCCCACGGATCCGACTCGTAGTCGGAGTGATCGGCCACGCCGGCCATGGCCAGCGGGTGCAGGGTCTGGAGCAGGAGCGCGCGCAAACCGCCGATCAGCATCGACGACGCGCCGTGCACCCGCCACACCATGCTGTCGGGCCCGAAGAGGCCGGGATTCTGGGGCGACGCCAACTCGGTCTCGGTGAGCCGGTCCTCCCCGGCGATGGCGTGCCGCATGCGGGAACCGCCCTCCCGCCGGAGTGTTGCAACGAGATTGTCGATCATTGTCCTCGCAATACGACGGGTGGATTACAGAAAAGTGACAATAGCATTACGGACTTCATGTCCAGTCTGTCAGGATCGCCCATGGCGAGAGCTCGAGTTCGCGTGGTTGCCCCCAGGGTAGAAATCCCCAGCCACCCGTGCTGGGTCGCGCGGTCGTCTAGGTTCACGCGTCCCGCCGCAACCTCAAGTTCTTCGCCTTGTCGGTCGACCTCTGGCATTCGCGCCCACTTGCGAGCGAAGCCCGTTCAAGGAGTCGCACCATGTCCCCACCACCCCTCGGTTCGTCGCGCCCTCGGCGCGTCGAGCCCGAATCCCCCCGAGGCCGGTCACGGCTGGTCAAGCTGACCACGGCGATCGCCGCGGCGGTCGCGGTGTCGGCGATCGTCACACCTCCGATCGCCCCGACCGCCGCCGCCACCGACGAGGTCCGCACCATCACCCTGCCGATCCACCCCGACCACATCGACGAGGTCACCTGGACCGATACCTACGGTGCGGCCCGGGGGGCCGGTCGGCGCCACATCGGCGTCGACATAATGGGCGAGAAGATGATCCCGCTCGTCGCCGCCCGATCCGGCACGATCACCTGGGGCCGGTTCGACAACGCCGGTGGGAGCATCATCCGCTTCCGGGACGAGGATGGCTGGGAGTACCAGTACATCCACCTCAACAACGACTCGCCGGGAACCGACGACGGCCGTGCCGCCTGCACCGAGGTGCTCAGCGCCCGTCTCTGCGGCGCGGTCGATGGTGACGGCGATCTTCGTCGAGGCACCGCCGTCACCGAGGGCGAGGTCATCGCCTACATGGGTGATGGCGGCAACGCCGAGGGAACCCGAGCCCATCTCCACTTCGAGATCTACCGACCGTCGGGCGATGGCACGGAGGCCATCAACCCCACGGCGAGCGTCGACGCCGCCCGGGATCGGATCGGCACCAGCCCGACGCCGTCGGGTCCGCCACCTGTGGTGGCGCCCGGAGCCGACGGCTTCACCGACCACCTCTGGTATCGACTCCACGGGCGACGGCCGACGTCAGCCGAGCGGGCCGCGTTCGACACGGCCGTCGACGCCGACGGGGTGTGGGGGGCGCTGGCCACCACGATCGCCGCCGACAACGCCGCCACCGCGGTCGACCGGCTCTACCTCGCCTTCTTCCAGCGCTACCCCGACACCGAGGGCATCACGTACTGGTCGCAGAAGGCCGGCGACGGTCATCGGCTCGAAGACATCGCCGAGTGGTTCGCCGAGTCCGACGAGTTCCGCGAGCGCTACGCCAACGTCGACTTCGGCACGTTCCTCGACCGCCTGTACATCGACGTGCTGGGTCGCCGGCCCGACGACGGTGGCAAGGAGTACTGGCTGCGTGAGCTCGCCGCCCGGCGGGTCGACCGCGGCACGATCGTGGTGCAGTTCACCCAGTCGCCGGAGTTGCGGCGCCTCGCCGCTCGCCGCAGTGAAGTCGTCGCCCTGTCGCTCCTCGCCGACGGAACGGCGCCGAGCGCCGCCGCAGTCGACACCTGGGCCGACGACCGGACGACCACCGGGTTGCACCGAGCGATCCAGGACTGGTTCGCCGACTGATCGCCGCTGACCCCGGGCGGCGCCCTCCTCTCCGGAGGCGCCGCCCCGCCCCGGCGCCCGCTCTGGCAGATCTGGCGCGCACTGTGGTGCGGGTCGCTGCCAGTGGTGGGGTCGTGTTGGCTCTGGCAGATTCGGCGCGCACCCGTGGTGCGGGTCGCTGCCGGTGGCGGGGTGGGTTGCGAGTTCCGGAGCCCTCGTCGCTACGGGGCGCTCGGACCGCGCTCCAGCACGGTGACCCGGCCACCCTGTGGATCGATGGCCACCAGGTCGCCGTCGGCGATCTCGGTCATTGCGTCGGCGCAACCGACGACTGCGGGGATCCCGAGCTCCCGTGCCATGACCGCGGCGTGGCAGAGGAGTCCACCCTCCTGCACGACCACCCCGCCAGCGATGCTGAGCACGGCATTGAACGACGGCGCGGTCCAGGCGGTGACGAGCACGTCGCCCGGCTCCAGTGCATCGAGAGCGGTCGACGCATCGTCGACCACTCGGGCCACCCCCCTGTAGGGCGCCGTGCCGATACCGAGCCCCGACAGCTCCCGGCTCGGGCCGGCGGCCTGGCCGGTCTCCCGATCCGGACCTGGGTCGATGGCCCCGGCGTCGATCGGCTCCGGGTCGAGCAAGGAGACCGCGGTCACGATGATGCCCATCATCCGCCGGATGGAGGGTGGCAGTGGCGACAGGTCGGGCTCGGCGAGTGGTGGGCCGAGCACCTCGGGGGCGACGAGTGCCCGTTCCCTGGCCCGGGCTGCCGCCCGGTCGAGGATCTCCTCGGCGCTCGGGCTCGTCGCCCCTTCGAGCACGGCCGCCACCTCGTGAATGTCGAGCTCGAACACGTGGTCGGCCTGCCGCAACCGGTCCGTGGCCGCCAGCCGCCGTCCCGCCTCGAGAAACGCCCGGCGGGTCAAGCCGGCCGGCCAGGCCCAGGTGAGCGGACCGTTGTCGTCGCGAACCCCGTAGGCCTTGCGGGCCGAGGCGAGGAGCTCGTCGAACAGCGCGGGATCGCCGCTTCGGCTGCGGAGCTCCGCCTCCAGCGCCACTGCGGCCGTGTCGCCGGCGGCGCCGCCACCAGCCGTGTGACCGGCGGTGTCGCCACTGGTCGTGTCCCCGGCAGTATCGGCCGTGGGGTC
Source organism: Acidimicrobiales bacterium (assembly GCA_965216205.1). Taxonomy (GTDB): domain Bacteria; phylum Actinomycetota; class Acidimicrobiia; order Acidimicrobiales; family SZUA-35; genus CADEDH01. Next base: position 5,999,786 of record OZ244139.1, read on the forward strand.
GACGAATCCGTCGGCACCCTCGCCGGCCCGGGCGGCGGCGCGGACGATCGCCACCGCCGTGGCCGGGAGCTCGTTGAGGGTGAGCCCCTCGATGTCGTAGTCGGAGACGAGTCGCCAGCCGAACAGGTCGAGGTAGGCGTCGAGCGCTTCGCTTGCCGCCGGCACCGCCAGGATCTCGTCGATCGAGTTCACCGTGCCGGGATCGACGCCAGCCGAGCGAAGCGCGTCGGCGATGGCGGCGCCGTGGGCGGCCGCGCTGGTGGTAGCCGGCGATGAGCCCTTCAGCAGGCTCATGACGTCGGCGGCGTCGAGACCCCAGTCGATGGCGTGGGCGAGGAGATCGCCGATGGGGCCGATGTCGGCCCTGTGCAGCTCGTGGTGGCGGATCCAGCCGGCCACGAGCGATCGGTCGAGCGTGCGGAGGTGGTCGGCGAGTCGCGCGTCGTCGAGCTCTGCGGGCTCGACCGCCTGCAGCGCCCGGTTGCGGTCGATCCACTCGTAGCGCTCGCGCTGGGTCCAGTCCTGCACCTCGTCGAGGAAGGGCTTGTCGGCGAGTACCTGGGCGGCCCGTTTCTCCCGTCGGCGGAACTCGGGGTGGAGTCGGGTAACCAGCCACAGCAAGGCCGCCGGCGGGACCTTGCCGTTGTCCCGGTCGGGGGCGATGAGCGGCACGATCCGGCGGTAGAGGTGTCCGTTCACGAACCGCATGTCGAGCGAGCCGATGGCAGCGCCGTAGTCCTTCATCCCCTGCCGGTACGTCGGCTCGGTATGGGTCGACACCACACGGCGGTAGAGCATGGTGGGGCCCGGTGTGGTGTGGGATCGGTCGCACACCCAAGTGCCGGGGCCGGGAGGCGCCCACTGGGTTCGGTTCTCGTCGGTCATCGTTCGTTCTCCTGGTCGGCTGCCGGTCGGGGGAGGGCGTGTTCGCTCAGGAGGAGCCAGACCACCCTGCTGGCCATCGCCACCGCCTCCTCTGGTTCGTGACCCATTCGGTCGACCAGCTCGAGGAACATCGACGACGAGGTGACGGCGATCACCAGGTCGACCAATTGGTCGTCGACGGCGAGGCCGAGATCGGCGAGGGCGTCACGTACGGTGGCCCGGGAAGACGGGAGCCGGGTGGATCGCAGCTCCCGACCGGCCGGGGTGGCGTGTTCGGCGACGACCGCCGGCAGTTCGGCCGCGAAATCGGTCCAGAGCTCGGTGAGGTAGTCGACGAAGTTCGTGGCCGTGATGTCGGAATCGAGCCGGTTCCGGACACGATCGTTGTAGTGGTTCGCGGCCGCGGTCTGCAGCTCCGACCGGGTCGAGAAGTACCGGTACAGCGTGCGGACCGACACCCCTGCTGACTCTGCCACCGCCGGCATCGACACGGTACCCGTGCTGGTGTGGGTCAGATCGAGGAACGCTTCGACGATCGAGGCCCGAGTGGCTGTCCGCTGGCGCTCCCGAAGCGAACTCATGTCATGATTCATGACATCAAGGCATGGTTCGTGTCAAGGGTTGGACTCAACGAAGGTTCGACCGATGCCGATGAGCAGTGCGGACCGTCCCCCAGGAGCCCGATGCCAAGGATCCGCCCGACCACCGTGCAGACTGTGCACAGCGTGCAAGCCGTGCACGCTGTGCATCCGACCGCTGTGCATCCGACCGCTGTGCATCCGACCGCTGTGCATCCGACCGCTGTGCATCCGACCGGTTCCCGGCGCGCGGTCGACGTGGTGGTGCCGCGGCCGTGAGCGGGCGTCGAGCGTCGGTTGAGGCGCTGGCCCGGCTGCTCGAGGTCTTCACGCTGGGTGACGAGGACTCGGTCCGCAGCCGAACGACGATCGCTGTCGTGGAGACCTTCGACGCCCTGATCGCCGGTGTGGTCTGCGCTGGTCGAGTCGTCTTCTCGGCCGGGCTCAGCGACGCCGGGTCCGAACTGATCGAGCTCGCCGAGGCCGGTCCCGGACGGTCGACCGCCGAGCTGCCGGCGATCGGGGTCGTGAGCGTCCTGTGCATCCCCATCGACGGGAAGCCGGGAACGATGTTCGTGATCGCCCGAACCGGCGAGGCGTTCAGCGGTGAGGAGACCGTCGTGGCCGGGGCGATGGTGCGGCTCATGCGCTACGGCGTCCGCACGATTCACGCGCTCAACCGGTCACAGTTGATCGCGAGTGAGCTCGAGTGCCAGGTGGAGGCCAACCGGGCGCTCGCCGAACAGCTCGCTGATCGCCATGGGTCGCTGGTGCGTCGGCTGCTCCAGATCCAACGGGCGGTGACGTCGGCCGCACCGTCGGACGAGTCGCTCACGGTCATACTCGACCAGGCCAAGGAGCTGTTCGACTCCGACATGGTGGCGATCCGTCGGATCGATCGGACCGACGGCGAGCGTTCCCTGTGGAGTGCCAGAATCGATGGGTCGGCCCTCGCTCGGCTCAGCGAGTGGGGAGGGAACGAAGGTATCTCCGGTCGAGCGATCGAGGAGAACCACCTCGTCGTCGACCGTGCGTACCGAGCCCGTCTGCTCGGCCCCGACGCGCCAGCTCGGAGCGCGATGGCGGCACCGATCTACTGCCATGGCGAGATCGTCGGGACGATGTCGGTCCTGGCCGAGCCCGATCGCGCCGAACCGCACGACGAGGAGGACGGGGTGACGCTGCTCATCCTGGCCGGTTACGTGTCGGTGGCGATCAGCAACGACGTCACGCGACGGGACCTCCACGCCTCGCTCCGCGACGCTCGCTGGCGGGCGGCCCATGATGGGCTCACCGGTCTACCGAACCGATCGCGTGTGCTGGAGCTGATCGAGCAGTATCTCGACGGTGGCATCTCCCCGACGGTTCTCTACATCGACGTCGATGGTTTCAAGACGGCCAACGATCTGTACGGCCACCAGGCGGGCGACCACGCGCTCATCGTCCTCGCCGATCGGCTGCTCGGGTCGGTCCGCGGTCAGGAGTGCGTCGGGCGGCTCGCCGGGGACGAGTTCGTGATCATCCTGCCGCCGATGTCTCGCAGCGATGCGCTGGCCGTGGCCAGACGGGTCTCGACGCGGCTCGGCGCCCCGTTCGAGGTTGCCGGCAATCAGATCCACCTACCCGCCAGCATCGGGGTGATGGTGGCCGACGGCGACTCGGCCGAAGCGCTGCTCGAGGCGGCCGATCACGCCATGTACTGCGCCAAGCGGCAGCCCGGCGAGCGGATCGCCGTCTACGACGACGAGCTTCGCCGAAACCGCCTGCGTCGAGTCGCGGTGGAACAGCACCTCCGCAAGGCGATCGCCGAGATGTCCGAGTTCGCCGTCCACTATCAACCGATCGTGGCCGCCCCGAGCCACGAGATCTGCGGGTACGAGGCCCTGCTCCGATGGACGAGCGCCACCCTCGGCGACGTCGCCCCCGACGAGTTCATCGCGGTCGCCGAACAGATCGGACTCATCTCCGACATCGACCTCTGGGTGCTACGGGCGGTCGTGCAGGAGGCGATCGAAGCTCCGTCGGGAACCGCATCGTTCTCGGTGAACATGTCGGCCGCGACGTTCCTCGCGCCGAACCTGCCAGAAGCGCTGGCCGATGCCATCGATGTCGACGGCTTCATTCCCCACCGGCTCGCCATCGAGATCACCGAGCGGGTGGTGCTCGGGGATCCGGTCGTCGTCGAGCGGAACATCGACGCGATCCGAGAGCTCGGCGTGGCGGTCGTGGTCGACGACTTCGGCACCGGCTACTCGTCGCTCTCCTACCTCCGGAACCTCCGCTTGGACGGCTTGAAGATCGACCGTTCGTTCGTCGTCGGCGCGCAGCACGACCGACGGGGCAGGGCCGTTCTGGCCGCGGTTCTCCAGCTCGCCCAGGATCTCGGCCTCGAACCGACAGCGGAGGGAATCGAGACGGAGGAGCAGCTCGCGCTCGTCCACGACCTCGGCTGCAACCGCTACCAGGGCTACCTGTTCGGCCGACCTCGACCGCTCAGCGACTTCGGCGTGAGCCGAAACTCCGGTTGAGCTGCTCCGCAGCTCATACGTCGGGTTGGCTACGCGACTGTGGAACTCGCCTGGTGTCACGGCCAGGGACGTTTCGGCGTGAGCCGAAACTCCGGTTGAGCTGCTCCGCAGCTCATACGTCGGGTTGGCTACGCGACTGTGGAACTCGCCTGGTGTCACGGCCAGGGACGTTTCGGCGTGAGCCGAAACTCCGGTTGAGCTGCTCCGCAGCTCATACGTCGGGTTGGGGAGATTTGAACTCCCGACCTCCTCGTCCCGAACGAGGCGCGCTACCAACCTGCGCCACAACCCGTGTTTGGGGCCCCAAGCTTAACCGACCGTCGCCCCGAACCAATCGGCAATTCCGGGTCGTCAGTGGCTGGCGCCCTCGTAGCTCGTCTCCCCGGCGAGGAGCCGGTTGGCGAGCCGCCGCAGGCGGAGTGAATCGATCGGCTTGATCAGCCACCCGTCGGCCGTGGCCTGCTGGGCGAGGAACACGTCGGCCGAGCGGTCGAGGAGCAACGCCACGGGGATCACCGGTGCCCGGTACGACGCCTGCTCCTGCTTGAGGCCGAGGCAGGTGGCGACCCCGCCCATGTTGCCGATCTGGAGGTCCAAGATTACGAGATCGGGGCTTTTCTCCAGGCAGACCGGGAGCACGTCGGCACCGGCCTTGACCCGCAACACGTCGGTTTCGGCGCTGGCCAGAGCACCATCGACATCGTTGAAGAGGTGGTCGGCGTCGGTCGCGAGGAGCACGGTCGTCACGGTCGAGATGCTACAGCCCGGAAACCGCTCGTCCCCGCTCGACCGCTCGCCACCGGCCGTTCGCTATCGTGGCCTGCGGACCGAGCTGGCCATGGATGGCCAGCGCGACGGGCACCGAGCCAGCGAGCCGCCACGTCGTGTCTGGTAGCACCCGCCGGGCTCATTTCCACGATCAAGGACTGAGGGCTGTGCTCGACATACACATCGAAGACACTGAGACGTACACGCTGTGCCGCCCTTCGGGTGAGCTCGACGCCTACACCGTGGGCACGTTCCGCGAGGCGCTGTCCCGCCTCGCTGGCAAGTCGCACCTGTTGATCGATCTCTCCGAGGTCCCGTTCATGGATTCGGCCGGCCTGGGGGCCCTCATCGGCGGTATCCGCCGGGCTCGTGAGGCCGACGGCGCGGTGGCGGTCGCCTGCTCACGCCCCGCTCTCACCCGGTTGCTGCACACCACCGGGTTCGACCGGATCGTCCCCGTGACCGAATCGATCGAGGACGCGGAGGATGCGCTCCTCGAGGAGACCTCGGTCGCCGACAACTGACGCGGCCCACATCTGACGTCGCACCGCGTTGGTCGCTCTCGGGTGGAAACGGTCAGCGTCGACCTGTTTCGCCCGCGATCAGGGCTGGTCTCGGAGGTCCGAGGCGAGTTCGACGAGGTCGTCGAGCGTTCGCAACGGCACGTTCCGCTCGCCGATCAGCACCGTCGGGAGCGTTGCCGACCGCCCCGCGCCGCTGCCGGCGAGGTCGGCCACGAGGGCAGCCTCCTCGTCGGCCAGGTCCTGCAACTGCTCGGCGTTGGCGGCGATCAGCGCCCGATCGGCCTTGCGGCCGCCCGTGATCGGCTGATCGGGGTCGATGCTCGTCGGGGTCATCCGGTTCACCACCACCGTCCCCACGGCGGTGCCCCGGTTCCGGACGCTGTCGAGGATCCACCGGGCCTCCCGTATCGGCTCGCGCCGGGCAGTGGTGACGAGCGCGTAGGTGCAGTCGTCACCTCGCAGGAGGTCGGTGGTCTCGACCGCCCGCTGCCGGAAGCCCTCGTCGAGCCCCTCGAGATCGGCGAAGAGGCGCACGACGTCGTCGACCAGCTCCGCCCCCACCACCCGAGCCGTCAGCCGCACGACCCGTTGGGCCGCGACGTTGAAGGGGCGAGCGATGCCGCGACGTTGGGCGAGCACCGCCCGGTAGAAGCGGTTGTCGATGAAGCGGGTCAGCCGGCCGGGGCTGTCGAGGAAATCGACGGCGTGGCGCGACGGCGGCGTGTCGATCACGACCCGGTCGAAGCGGTCGTCGTTGTACAGCTCGTGGAGCTTCTCGGCCGCCATGTACTCGTTCATCCCCGACAACGACTCGGTCAGCGTGGCGAACAGCCGGTTGCCGAGCACCCGTTCCGCCTGCCCGGCGGTGCTGTGACGACGGATGAGGTCGTGCAGCGTCTCGGTCGGGTCGAGCATCGCTGCCCACAGCTCACCAGGCCATGGTCCGGCCACGAGCTGCGGTTCGTTCCCGAGCTCAGCGCCGCCACCCAGACCGTGCCCGGTGCGGCGCTGCAGGCCGAGGGTGTCGGCGAGCCGGTGGGCGGGATCGATCGTGAGCACCACCACCCGCTCGCCGGCCACCGCGCCGGCCACGGCGGCGGCCGCCGCGATCGTGGTCTTGCCCACACCACCTGGGCCGAGGCAGAGCAGGACCGACGGCTTCCAGTCGATCACGTCGGCACCGCCGGTGCGGTCATTCGACCGTGACCGCCAGCCGGTCGAGCAGCACGGTGGAGAGCTCCTGGAGACCGTCGCGACCGATCGACGTGGTGAACAGATAGGGGAGCTCCACCTGGCGCAACGGGAGCTCTCGCCGGAGCCGGTCGATCTCCTGGCGTTGGGCCTCGATCCGGTCGAGTCGGAACCTCGCGGCGGCCTCCGCCGGGCCGGGCAGATCGCGCCGTCGGTCCACCGCGTCGGTCAGGCCGTCGATGGCTGGCCAGCAGCCGTTCACCACGATCGGTCCGAGTTGGAGCCCGGCGATGTCCTCCACGCTGAACGCGGTCTCGATCACCTCGGTGATCGGCGCTTCCTCCGGGGTGGTGACGAGGACGATCTGACACCGCGCCGGGTCGGCGAAGAGCTCGAGCACGAGGTCGGCCTGCTCGCGGATCGGGCCCGACGGGGCCGACGCCGACAGGCCCGCCGGCGAGTGCAGGAACGTGATCGCGTGCCCAGCCGCCGGTGCGTCGACCACGATCAGGTCGGCGTCGCGGCGATCCTCGAGCTGCCGAATCTTGCCCAGCGCGAGCAGGTCGCGGATCCCGGGTGCGGCCGCGGCGATGACCTCGACCGCCCCGCTCCTGGCCAGCCGGTTGCTGATCAACGACAGCCCGCTGCGGTCGAGATACTCCTGGAGGGCCCGGTCGGGGGTGATCTGTCGGCCCCGCAACCGGCCCCCGCCGTCGAGCTCCTCCAGCACGTCGGCCCGGTAGGGGAGGGTGTGGAAGCCGAACGGCGCGCCGAGGTCGCTGTGACCCTCGAGCTCGATGAGGAGCACATCCAGCCCCGCCCGAGCAGCCGCGAGACCCATCGCGGCCCCTACGGTTGTCTTCCCAACTCCGCCTTTCCCGGCGACGATCAGGACCCGCGATGAAGCGAAGAAGTCACCAGTTGTCACTAGCTCCGAATGTACCGAGGGTCGGGCGCGCCGCCGCGGTGGTCCTCCTCCTGCTCGCGGCGCTCGCCGGAACACTGGGCGTCGCAGCGTCGCCGACCGCTGCTGCGGCCCAGGACGGGAGCGGGCTCGAGGCGTGCCCGGACGATCTCGAATCGATCGCGACCGGTGACACGGTGGTCCACATCGCCAAGGTGGCCGGTCTGATCGATCCCGTGACGAAGAACTACCTGCTCGACCAGCTGGAGCGAGCCGAGGACGACGGCGCCCTGGCGCTGGTCATCTGGCTCAACAGCAACGGCTCGGTCCTCGATGACGAGGCGTTCACCGAGCTGGCCACCACCCTCGTCGACTCGCCGGTCCCGATCGTGGTGTGGGTCGGCCAGAGCGGGGCCACGGTCACGGGCGGGGCCGCCGAGCTGATCGGGATCGCCGACCTCGTCGGCGTCAGCGCCGGTTCGACGATCGGCGAGACCGGTCCGGCCCGGCTTCCGAGCTCCTTCGCCCCGGCGTTCGGTGAGGCCACCGAGCGGCTCGAGACCACCACGATCGGGGCCGACGAGGCCATCCAACTCGGCATCTCGGAGGGGCCGGTCAGCGATGTCAGCACGATCGGAACGTTCCTCACGCTGATCCCCGGCTACGAGGTCGTGCGATGCCAGGACCGGTCGCTCATCCCCGACGAAGACGGCGCTGGTGAGGGCGCGGCTAATGACGGCGCAGTCGACGAGGGCGGCGACGTCGACCGGGTCGATGCTGACCAGGCCGGCGCGATCCCGGGCCTGCGCACCGTCTCCGCCACCAGGAACGAGATCTCCGGGCTGCCGCTCACCTCGCAGTTGTTCCACACGGTGGCCAGTCCCGAGGTGGCGTACCTCCTGTTCGCCCTGGGGCTCGGGCTGCTGCTGTTCGAGCTCTACACGGCCGGGGTGGGCGTGGCCGGCGTGGTCGGCGCCGGCCTGCTGGCCCTCGGCAGCTACGGCCTCGCGGTGCTGCCGACCCGTTGGTGGGGGATCGGGTTGCTGCTGGTCTCGATCGTGTTGTTGGCGGTCGACGTGCAGACCAACGTGCCCCGCTTCTACACCGCGGTCGGGCTGGGCGCGTTCGTGCTCGGCACGTTCACCCTGTACGAGGGCGGGCCCGACGGTGTGTCGATGTCGTGGGTGACCGTCATCGCCGGTCTCATCGGTGCGTTCCTCTACGCCTACACCGGGATGCCGTCGATGGTGCGCACCCGGTTCTCGACCCCCACGATCGGTCGGAGCTGGATGGTCGGCGAGATGGGTGAGGCCGTGACCGACGTGTCGCCGGAGGGGACGGTGAAGGTTCGGGACGTGTCGTGGCGGGCGATCACGAACCGGGCGACGCCGGTCAAGGCGGGTGATCCGGTGCGGGTCGTCGGTCTGGATCGACTCGTTCTGGAGATCGAACCTGAAGAAGGCGGGGCCAAGGACTATCGCCAACGGTGATGAAGGAGGTCTTGTCTGGCGATCGCTCGGGGCGTATTGTTCCGCTCACGCCCAGGGGACGTCGAGCAGGGCGCACGCTGCGTTGCCTCCGAGCCGTCTGAGGCGAGGAGCCGTTGTCGTGCCTGTCGGCAGCGGTGGGTCACCGGCAAAGGGGAAGTCATGAGTGTGCAGCAGGTCGATGTTCTCTGGCAGCACGAGGCGGCGTGCCGAGGCCCCCACCAGGCGATCTTCTTCCCTCCCTCGCAGCTCGAGCGACGCTCCGACAAACGACAACGTGAGCAACGAGCCAAGGAGATCTGCGCGTCGTGTCCCGTCGAGGACAAGTGCCGGACCTACGCCATCGAGATCCGAGAGCAGCACGGCATCTGGGGTGGGCTCACCGAAGGCGAGCGGCGGACCCTCGGCGGCTGGTAGGTCCCTCAGCCGCACAGCCCCCGAAACCGGCACAGCCCCTGAAATTCGTGGATCTGACAGCGGGAGTCGCTGCAAACTCCACGAACTTCGCAGAATCGCGCCATCAAGTCGGTGCGGGGAGGCGGGGGCCGCCGATCCGGTAGTCGTCGCGGCGTCTCGTGATTCCCGTGCGGTCGAAGTGGGCCAGCAGCGGGAGCACGTACTTGCGGGTCGTGCCGAGCACATCCCGGGCGTCGGCCACCGTGAACCCCTCGGGTCGCTCCTCGAGGAGCGCGGCGAGGCGGCGAGCGGCAGCGTCGGCCGCTCCGGCCCCGAAGTAGACCCCGTCGGACTCGATCACGGTGCCTCGCCGCACCAGTTCCCGGAGCTCGGCCCGGTCAACACCGTCGGGTCCCGGCGGGCTGAACGGCTCCGCCTCCAGCGCATCGACCCACGGGTGATCGGCCAGCGGATCGGTCGGCTCGCCGAGCGTGGCCCGCCCGGCCTCCACCGTGGCGTCGTCGATGAGGTCGATCACGGCCCGCTCCCGGTCGTCGAGGGCGGCCAGGTCGAGGCCGAGCGGCCCGGCCTCCACGATCCGCGCCCGAACGTCGTCCACGGTGGCCGTCAGCGCGTCGGGGGCGACGACCCACCGGTCGACCGTCGGGGCCACCGTCTCGCCGGTGAGGCGCCGAAGGTGGTCGGTCTCGACCCAGCCCCGTTCGGCCACCACCCGGTCGACGCTCCGGTCGGGGGCGGCGACCGACGCCGGGAGGACGGGATCGATGTCGAGGAGCTGACCGCCACCGACCGTCTCGTCGCGCCCGCTCTCGCGGAGCACGAACCGGTCGCCCGGGAGCAGGGGCAGCGGGGCCGAGAGGTAGAGGCGAACCGCTCCGCTCGCTCCAGGGTCGATCTCGCCGGTCCCCAGCACCCGAACCCGCACCGGCAGCTCAGCCGAGCCGATGTAGGCGAGGTAGGCACCCCGGCGGGAGACCGGGTGGTCGAGGCTCTCGAGCACCGACAGCTCGGCGTCGACGATCCGACTGTGATGCCAGGCATCGGCCTCCACGAGCACATGGCCTCGGCCGAGGTCGTTGTGGGAGACGCCGGTGAGGTTGACCGCCGCCCGGTTGCCCGCCTCGATCTGCTCGGCCTGACGATGATGGTTCTGCAGGCTCCGCACCCGGACGCTGTGGGCGCCGGGGGCCACGATCAGCTCGTCGCCAGGGCTGAGGGAGCCGCCGACGATGGTGCCGGTCACGACCGTGCCGGCGCCGGCGGGGGCGAACGCCCGGTCGATCCAGACCCGGGGCGATGCCTCGGCGTCTCGGCCGGGAAGGCTGCCGGCGAGGTCGTCGAGCGCGATCCGCAGGTCGTCGATGCCGATGCCCTCCGTGGCCGACACCCCCACCACCGGCGCCCCTTCGAGGAACGTGCCGGCCACGTGCTCCTCCACGTCGAGCTCGGCCAGGGCGTAGAGGTCGTCGTCGACCTGGTCGATCTTGGTGAGCACCACCAGTCCCCGGTCGATACCGAGCAGCGACAGGATCCGCAGGTGCTCCTCCGACTGCGGCTTCCACCCTTCCGTCGCCGCCACCACGAACACGCAGGCGTCCACCGCACCGACGCCGGCGAGCATGTTGCGGATGAACCGGATGTGGCCCGGTACGTCGATGAACGACAGCTCCCCGCCGGAGGGGAGCGTCATCGACGCGAACCCGAGGTCGATCGTCAGTCCGCGGCTCTTCTCCTCCACCCACCGGTCGGGATCGGTGCCGGTGAGGCGGAGGACGAGGGTGGACTTCCCGTGGTCGACGTGGCCCGCTGTGGCGACGACGGTCATCGATCGGCCATCGCTGTGGCCAATGCGTCGACGAGCGCGGCGTCGTCGCCCTCGGCGACCGTTCGCAGATCGAGCACGGTGTCCTCGCCGCCTACGCGGGCGATGACGGGCCGGTCCTGCCCCCGCAGGGCTGCGGTCAGGTCGCCGGGCACCGACACCCCGACGCTCGGGATCGACACGGTCGGGAGGGTGCCACCGCCCGGGACCGCCTCGGTGTCGACCACGACAGTGTCCGCCACCGCGGCGGCGACCTTCTCGGCCCTGTCTCGCAGGCCCCCGGTCGGCAGGGTGGCCATCCGCCAGAACGGGATCGCCATGCCGTCGCGCCGGAGGTAGGCGAGGGCGGTGGCCTGGAGGGCCGACAACACGAGGCTGCCCGGGCGGAGAGCCCTGGCCAGGGGATGTCGGGCACACGCGGCCACCAGGTCGCGGCGGCCGGCGATGATGCCCGCCTGCGGCCCACCGAAGAGCTTGTCGCCGCTGAACAGCACGAGGTCGGCCCCGGCCTGGAGCGTCTGGCGGGCCGCCGGTTCGCCGTCGAGCCATCGGGGCGGTGGGCCGTCGAGCCACGGGCAGGCGACGTCGAGCAGGCCGGAGCCGATGTCGGCCAGCACGTCGACGCCGAGCGAGGCGAGCGCGGCCACACCGGTCTCCTCCACGAACCCGACGATCCGATAGTTCGACTGGTGGACCTTCAACACCGCCACCGCGCCCACCCCCTCGACCGCCTGGCGGTAGTCGCCGAGCCTCGTCCGGTTGGTGGTGCCGACCTCGATCAGCGCCGCCCCCGACTGGGCCATGACGTCGGGCACTCGGAACGCGCCCCCGATCTCCACCAACTCGCCCCGGCTCACGGCGACCCCTGCCCCCGGACCCAGGGCGGCCAGGGCCAGCAGCACTGCGCTGGCGCAGTTGTTCACCACCATCGCCGCCTCGGCGCCGGCTGCCGTGGCGAGGAGCTCACCGACGGCGGCCTGGCGGCTGCCCCGGGTCCCGGTCGCCAGGTCGAGCTCGAGATTCGAGTAGTCGGCGGTGGTGGAGTGGGCCAACGGCGCCCGGCCCAGGTTGGTGTGGAGCAGCACACCGGTGGCGTTGATGACGGGCGAGAGCATCCGCCGCCGGCGAAGCCGGGCCATTGCCGGTGCCTCGGCGACGCGGTCCCCGTCGATGGCGGCTCGAGCCACCTCGACCGCCAGCGGATGGGGCAGGGTGTCGGACGCCAACCGGCGGGCCAGCCGGTCGACCGACGGTGGCCGTTCGTGCGGCGCATCGCGTTCGGTTGGGGAGGAATCGACGGACGGACGGTCCACGGCTACGACCCTACCGTTGGCCGATCATGCCGCTGCGGGTGGCGGCGACCGCGGCGCGAGGTGGGCGACCCCACTCGGGAGTAGGCATACCGGTGCGCGGGTAGACTAGTCGGGAGATGTTCAATCGAGGTGCACTCATCGGCTTCGGCTTGGCTGTGGCGGAAGTGGTCACGTTCGTGCTGGCCGTGGGCGCCGTCGGCGCAGCGAACGTCGTGTTCCTCTCGATCGTCCTCACCGTCGTGGGTCTCGCCGTGATTCGGGGCCGACTCACCGCGCTCCTCGAGTCGGCGGTCGACGCCGATTCGCTCGCCGCCACCGACCGCGCTCTGGCCGTCCTCGGTGGTCTCCTGTTGGTCGTTCCGGGTCTGCTGACCGGCCTCGCCGGGGCCCTGTTTCTCGTCCCGCCGGTTCGAGCGCTGCTCGGGGGCTCTGCCCGGCGGCGTTTCGCGCAACTCGTGCCGCGCGCCCTCGGCACGCCGTTTCCCGTCGACGGTTTCCCCACCCGTCGCCGTCACTCCTCCCGGAGCGACGTGATCGATGTGGACATCGTCAGCGAAGACATGACTCGGTCAGCTCCGAACGAGCTGCGCTGAGGACTTCACAGGAGATCCAGACCCCGATGACCGAAGAAGCAGCACCGCTCCCACCGATCACACCTGGCGTCGCCCGGGCCCTGAGCCCGCTCGTCCGTCGAATCGCCTGCGCGGAGGCCGACGGTGAGCCAGGCCTGAACACCTATCTCGTGGGGATCGACGAGATCGTCATCATCGACCCTGGCCCGCTCGACGACGGCCACCTCGACGTGTTGTGCGGTTGTGGTGGGGACCGGATCCGGTGGATCGTGCTGACCGACACCGATGAGGCCTACTCCGCCGGTGCGATGCAGCTCAAGGAGCGGACCGGGGCGGAGCTCGTGGCCCCGGCCGGTTTCGATGGTGCCGACGAGGTCCTGGGCGATGGCTACAAGATCGATGCCACCGAGTTCCGCATCACCGCGGTCGCCATCGGCGACGGGTCGGACGGTCGGTACTCGTTCGTGCTCGAGCAGGAGCGCACGCTTCTCACCGGTGACCACTGCCACGATGGCGTGCCCGCCGATCTCACAGCGAAGGTGAAGTCGTTCCGGATCAAGTCGATCGCCCCCGGCCACGGGCAGTATATCGACAACGCCAAGACGGTCCTCTCCGCCTGACCGATCAGCGGGGTCGGGTTGTGATCGTGGCGAAGCACATCTCGTCGTCGGTGCCGTCGGCCCACAGAACGTAGGCGGGTTCCAGCTCGGGATCCCGGCGCGACCGGTCCCACCCGCACTCGAGCTCGATCGTGTCACCCACCTCGATGACGATCGGCTCCGCAGGGGTGTAGTTGTACTGCCAGTCGAAGTCCCAGTCGGGGATGTCGAGCAGGACGGTCTCGTCGTCCCGGCCCGGGTTGAGCGTCATCCGGAACCACGACCCGAGCTCGTGCTGGTGGCCGAGGACGGAGATGATCTCGCCGGTGCCACCGGCGAAGCCGGCCGGGAGCTGGCAGCTCGCCGACGCGATGCCGTCGGTCATGTCGGCGAAGTCGGCCGGGGTCTGCCCGCAGAGCGCCAGCAGCCCGTCAGCCAGCACCCCCTCTCGTCCGTAGCGGTCGATCGCCGCGGCCAGCGCAGCGTCGCGATCGCACAGCGGGCCCGACTCGGTCGACGAGCACGGGATCTCCGCCGGCGCCACGTACTCGCTCACGACCACCTCGTCGAGCTCGGCGTCGGGATCGGTGTCGACCACGAGCGCCAGGGACGACGCGTCGGCCGGGGCCTCGGTCTCGTAGTGGTAGTGGATCTGCACGACCAGGAACGACCCCGGCTCCACCCACAGCCCGGCTCCGTCCGGGAGCTGGGTGGGAAGCTGGCCGGGCGCCCAGCCGAGGAAGATGTCGTCGTTGGCGATGCCCGACGAGCCGTAGCACTGCCAGCCGGGCTTGCCGTCGGCGCCGTCGAGCTCTGCGGCGGCGTCTCTGGCGGTGGGCGGCATGAGGTAGCCGATCGCGTGGTGGACGACGGCCCTGGCGTCGGGTCTGAACTCGAACGCAGTGATCCAACCCCCGTCGGGGAGGTCGGGGTCGAAGATCTGGCATCGGTAGTCGTCGGTGGTCTCCGTCGAGCCGGTATAGGGCTCGGCCGCGGTGACGATCCGGTCCGGTTCCGCCAGTCCGACCACAGGGCTGGTCGGCACGATCGGCGTCTCGGCGTCGACGTCGAGTGGGGCACCGGCGGCCGACCAGTCGAGGATGGCCTGCACCTGGTCGTCGCGGAGGCTGCGGTCGTCCAGGAACCGGGGGCTGTCACCGCCGGCGGGCCACGGCGGCATCGTGCCGCGCCCCACCAGGCGGGCGATCGGGTCGTGCACCGACACGATGTCGTCGGCCGTGGCCAGCGTCCAGTGCGAGGCGCCAGGGCCGCCGGGGCTGTGACACGACGCGCACCGGTCGGCGAAGATCGGCAGCACCGACGTGGCGAAGTCGTCGTCGAACACGACCGGCTCGACGTCGCCCCCGCCTGCTGCGTCGTCGCCCGAGCCCCTGTCGTCCGACCCCCGGTCGCCCGCCTGGTCGTCGCGGTCGCGGTCGCCTGGCGCCACCGTCGGGTCGCTCGCCGTGGTCGGCGTGGTGGTGACCGACGGCGCGGTGTCGTCGCCCGGCTGGGCCTGGTCGGATCCGCCGCAGGAGGCGACGATGACCGCGGCGACACCGACCGGGGCCAGGAATGAGAGCACTCGGCGCCACCGCGAGCGGGCCGGTCCGGCCGGGCGGGTGCTCATCGTCGCCGACCCCCGGCCGAACTTCGTGCGGTCAGCAGCGCCTGCCGCTGCAAGGTCGACAAATTTCGGGGAGTCCGTGGCGAACGGACGGGTTGGTCAGGAGAACGACTGGCCGCAGCCGCAGGTCCGCTGGGCGTTGGGGTTGTCGATCGAGAACCCGGTCTGCTGGAGCCCGTCCTTGTAGTCGAGCGTGGCGCCGACGAGCAGTTGGGCGCTGGTGGGATCGACGACGACCCTGACGTCACCGAAGGTGGTCGCCTGGTCATCGTCAGCGGTCTCGCCGTCGAAGAACATCTCGTAGCTGAAGCCCGAGCAGCCACCGGGGCGAACCGCGACGCGGAGGGCGAGCGAGTCGTCGTCTTCCTGGTCGAGCAGTTCCTTGACCTTCGTTGCCGCCGATTCTGTAACGGTGATCACGTGGTACCTCCTGGTGATTCTCCAGTGTATCGGCGGTGGGCCTGGCGTCCGAAACGGGGCGGGTCCGCCGGACGTCCGAACCCAGAATCCGTGCTGCCCAATCCGTAGTTGTGGGCTGGCCGTGTCTAGCCTGGATCCCATGTCGGAGCTCGACGAAGCAGCGGTGATGAACGTCCTGCGAGGGGTGATCGACCCCGAGCTGGGCTCGAACATCGTGGAGCTGGGCATGGCGAAGGGAGCCACGATCGGCCCCGATGGCGTCGTCCGGGTCAAGATCGCGCTCACCACCGCCGGGTGCCCGCTCCGGGCGCAGATCCAGCGCGACACCAGGGCGAGGATCGAGTCGTTGCCGGGCGTGACCAGGGTCGAGATCGACTGGACCGAGCTGACCGCCGAGGAGAAGGCGGCCACCATGGCGGTCGCCCGGAAGAACGCAGCCGAGTCGGCCACGGAGACCGCGATCCCGGCGACGGCCCGGGTCCTCGCCGTCGCGTCTGGCAAGGGAGGTGTCGGCAAGTCGTCGGTGACGGTCAACCTCGCCGCCGCCCTCGCCGCGGCAGGGCACAACGTGGGCGTGATCGACGCCGACATCTGGGGCTTCTCGGTTCCCCGGATGCTCGGGCTGGAGGGCAGGCTCGAGGCCGAGGCCGACCGCGACGGCGAGCGGGGCAAGATCGTGCCCCACCGGATCGATGTCGGCGATGGCCGGCTCGACGTGGTCTCAATGGGTCTGCTGGTGGAGGACGAGGAGTCGGCGCTGCTCTGGCGGGGTCTGATGCTCAACCGTGCGGTCCAGCACTTCCTCGAGGACGTCGCCTGGGACGACGACCTCAGCTACGTCGTCATCGACATGCCTCCCGGCACCGGCGACGTGGCGATGGGGCTGGCCAGGATGCTGCCTCGGGCCGAGCTGCTGGTGGTCACCACCCCGGCCACCGGGGCCCAGAAGGTCGCAGCCCGAGCGGTCACCATGGCGAGGAAGTCGTACCTCCGGGTGGCCGGCGTCATCGAGAACATGTCGGCCTTCGTCGCACCCGACGGCAACCGCTACCCGCTGTTCGGCGAGGGTGGTGGCGACGCGCTGGCGGCGATGTCAGGCGTGCCGCTGGTCGGCTCCATCCCCCTCGAACCGGCGGTGTCGGCCGGCGGCGACACGGGGAGTCCGGTGGCCCTGGGCGACGGCCCGGCAGCCGACGCGTTCCGAGCCATCGCCGAGCGGATCGCCACCGAGATCGCACCGCCGGTGGAGATGGCCGGCTGCACCGCCCGCCTCCTCGACCTCGTGAGCGAGGCGCTCGACGCCCACGACGCCGCCGAGACGGCCTGAGGATCAGGCGGGTGGCCCGGGAGCGGGTGGCCGCTACGGGTTGACGGCTGCGTCGCGTTCGAGCCGCTCGATCGTGATCGTGTCGGCCACGAAGCGCGACGACGGCACGAGCACCCGCTGTCCGTCCATCGTGTCGAGCTCGATGGCGGTCGGGTGAACGGCGACGACGGTGCCTCGCACCGAGTCGATCTGGACGGTATCGCCCTCCCGGAAGAGCTTGCGGAGGACCCTCGTCGACGCCACCTCGGACGCGATCGTGCGACCCCCGAGGGCCACCAGCAGCATCAGCGCCCCGGCGATGCCGAAGAAGATCGCAGCGACGGCCAGATTGATGACCGTGGTGTCGAAGCCGAGCTGCCGGACGGCGAGGAGGACCGCGAGGGTGAGGATCGTGAACCGGACGACCGAGAGCGACTGGCGTTGGACCGACGGTCCGAGCCGGCCGAGTGCGGGCGCCATCGCCGCCCGCACGAACGCCGACAGGACGTTGGCCGCGATCACGATGATGGCAGCCGACAACAGCCGGGGGACGTAGTCGATCAGGTCCTTCGGCATCTGGTCGAGCGACGACGGCGACACGATCCCGAGCGCGATGATCAGCCCGATCACCACGCAGATCGAGAACGCGAGGCTCGCCAGCGCCGGCGCGGCCTGCCGGATCGGATCCGGTCGGCTCGGCCGATCGATGGCCGAGGTCAGCATGCGGGCCGCGATCATGCCGGCCACGAAGCCGCCAGCGATGGCAACGGCCAACGAGATCCATTCAGTCGTCGTCATCATCATCTCCACTCAGCAGGAGGCGAGTCGTCTCGAACCCGGCGCCGAAGAGGTCGGCGATCACGTTCACGATCTGCTGCGACGAGAGCTTCGCGGCGACTCCGTCGGCCAGTCGATCGGTGAGGTCGTCGGGTGGGGCGAGCAGTTCCGCCAGGGCCGCCCCGATCGCGTTCTCGCCCGTCGAGGCATCGATCTTCTCGAGGTTGCTGGCGCATCGCTGGCAGGTGGTCACGTGCTGGTCGAGGTCGTCACCGCCCTCGCCCTCCAACCACTGCTGGAGCAGGTCGTCGTTGGGGTGCCGGAGCATCATGTCCACTCCCGAAGCGCTGAGCCCAGCTTCCGCCGGGCCCGCAGGAGCCTCGTCTTCACGGTGGGGAGCGGCACCTTCAGCACCGACGCGATCTCCTCGTAGCTGAGATCCTCCACCTCCCGCAGCACCACGATGCTCCGCGACAGCTCGTCGAGCTCGTCGAGTGCATCCACGAAGTCGTTGACGACCTCACCGCTCTGCACCCGACTCTCCACCGAGCGCTCGGGATTGGTCGACTTCTCCGGCAGCTCGTGGGGATCGACCACGACCGCCCGACGGCTGCGGAGCGTGGAGATGGCGGTGTTGTGGGTGATCCGGAGCACCCAGCTCCGCAGCGACGTGTCGGACCTGAGGGTCGGCAGTGCGAGCCACGCCTTCACCAAGGCGTCCTGGGCGATGTCCTCCGCCAAGGCGTTGTCGCGCACGATCGACAGCGCCAGCCGGTACACGGCGTCGCCGTGCTCGACCACGAGGTCGTGAAGGGCCTGCGGGTCGGCGCCGTCGTCCGGTCCGCCAGCTTGCCTGTCGCCCTCGTTGTCGCCCTGCACGTCGTCGCCCTGCGTCGTTCCGTGGTCGGCGCGGCGTGACGGCGCACCGACCGGTCCCGCTTCGACGGTAGCGGGGACCGCGGCCGGTCTATCGCCGACCACGAGCACCTCGACGAGAGGCGTTGGCAGCGTGGTTCGGGCCAGGCGGAGTGAGGAGATCACGACGACACATCGACGCCAGAAACCCTAGATCGGTCGCGAATGAGCTGCCCGCGTCGGGAAAATTTCGACGAATCCGCGACCTGTCGCCGCGCCGGGCCGTCTACTCGGGCGCACACAACCGGAAGGGACCCGAACATGCTCGCTCAGGAGTCATTCGACTGGCGAACCCCGCTCGAGGACACGCTGACCCTCATCACCGACTTCGTCCCGAAGCTCGTGTTGTTCCTCGTGATCCTCGTGGTCGGGTTGTTCGTCGCCCGCTGGATCCGGGCGATCGTCCACCGCATCCTCGGGGCGATCAGGTTCGACCACTACATCGACCGCTCCGGCATCGGTGCACCGCTCGAGCGGGCGGGCTTCGCCGACAGCGGGCGATTCGTGGCCCAGATCATCTACTACCTGATCGTGCTGATGGTCCTGCAGCTCGCGTTCAACGTGTTCGGAACGAACCCGATCACCGAGACCCTCGACGGGTTGGTGGCCTGGTTGCCGAACCTGATCGTGGCCATCGCCCTCGTCATCATCGGCGGGCTCGTCGCCAACGTCGTCGGCGATCTCGTCGGTGGTGCCACCGCCGGTCAGTCCTACGGCAACTTCGTCACCCGGCTCGCCAGGATCGCCGTCTGGGTGTTCTTCGGTCTCGCCGCCCTCGATCAGATCGAGATCGGTCGCGACGTCGTCGACACGCTCACCACGGCGGTGTTCGCCAGCCTCACCGGCATCCTCATCATCAAGTTCGGTGTCGGCGGTGTGTGGGCGGCCCGCGACCGCTTCTGGCCGAACGTGTACGACACGCTCTCGAACGAGTCGGGAGCGCAGCAGGCGCCGCCACCTCAGCCCTCGCAGGAGCGCTGAGGCAGGAGGACTTCCCATGCGGTTCCCTCACCGCCTGGGAAGCGGAGTGAGACCGGAAGGGCGATCCGGCTCACTCCACGCGCGGCTACCGATCCACAGGGAACGGTGGTCCAGGTACCACGTGTCGGGCGACCGCGTGGTAGTCGGAGCGGAGCGACCCGTGGGCGACACGGTCTGCTTCGCTTCGACGCGATCCGCACGCCGGGTCCCGGCTGAACCGCCGCTCAGCCGAGGGCCCGGAGTGCGTCGTCCAACTCGTCCCGCCCGTAGACGTTGTCGATCCGGTCGACCACGATCCCGGAGCCGTCGACGAGGAACAGCGACGGCTCGAACGTGAGACCGAGCTCGGCGACCGGCGCTGCGATCTCGAGCGCCGGATCGCCGTAGCCCCCGTCGACGTCCGCCGCGTTGGCGTACACCTCGAGGTGGACGACGTCGATGCCCGGGTGATCGGGGGCGATGGCGATCAGCGTCTCGAGGACGGGCCCGCAGTAGGCGGTGGAGCAGAGCGCCGGGGTCGCGACGAGCAGCGCCACCGGCCGACCCCGGCCGACGGTGGTGGCAACGTCGTGCTGATGGAAGTCGCACGGCCCGCCCGGCCTCGTGCAGAGGGGGACGATCCCGTCGGGGGCGTCGACGGTGGGGGTCGACACGCGGGGCAGGGGCTGGCCGTTGAGGGGGACGGCGACCTCCGACGGGTCGAACGCCTGGACCGGCAGCCGACCGGTCACGCCGTCGAAGTCGACCTCGATGTCGTAGATGCCCGGTTCTGGCAACTCCGCCCGGAGCGCGAAGTACCGGAGGAGGTCCGCATGCTGATGGTCGGGGTCGTCGCCGCCCGGATGGTCGTGCTCGACGAGACGACCCGACACCGACGTCGACTCGACCACCTCACCAGCCGACAGGATCGTCACCGGCAGCGACGCCGTCTGGGGGAGCTCGATGCCGCCGGTGTCGACGACCGCGAACGGGATCCGCTGCTCGATTCCGGCGGCGATGACGCGGTCGGAGCTGAAGAGACTCACGAGCTGCGGTTCCGCCGTGGACGCTCCGGCGCCACCCCCACCCCCACGACCGAGGTCGCCACACGCGGCCAGTGCCGCAGTCGCCGCAGCGCCGAGCACGAACCGACGGCGACCGGACACGGACACGTGGCGGCGCTGGCCTCGCCTGCCTCGACGGTGACCGATCGGGTCCCGGGGTCGCTCACCGCGCTCGGCTCGCACGGCCCACGACCGTATCCTCCGGATCGTGGCCGATGACCAGTCGCGCAACGAACCTGCAGCCGAGGGCGTGGCCCTCACCGTCGACGGTGTGCCGGTCACCATCGCCGTCACCGACCCCGCCGGTTCGGTCCGGCTCACCCTGCTCGACGTGCTCCGGGACCAGCTCGGTCGCACGTCGGTGAAGGACGGCTGCAGTCCCCAGGGGCAGTGCGGGTGCTGCACCGTCCTGGTCGACGGTCAGCCCCGGGTGGCCTGCGTGACCCCGGCCCGTCGTGTTGCCGGCCGAGCGGTCACCACGCTCGATGGGCTCGATCCCGAGCGGCTGGCGGCGTGGGGTGCTGCGTTCTGCGCCACCGGGGCCAGCCAGTGCGGCTTCTGCACGCCCGGGATCATCGTGCGGCTCGACGCCCTGGCGGCCAAGCTCGCCGACGACTCCGGTTCCCCATCGGCCGGGGCCGGGGCCGGGTCGGTGGCGCCACCGACGGTAACCAGCCCCGACCAGCACCGGGCGGTGGACCAGGCGCTGCTCGCCCACCTGTGCCGTTGCACCGGCTGGCAGACGATCCACGAGGCATGGGACCTGGCCCATCGCTCCGCCCCCGTCGGGCCAGCAGGCGCGGCCGTCGCGCCCGATCGCTCGGCGGGCCCGGCCGAGCCGAGCGACGCCGGCAGGTCGGCCGGCGCAACCGGTGTGACCGCGTCCCGGGGGTCGGCCGGTGCGATGGTCGGGCGCGACCGGGCCGCGGCTGAGCGGCGGGCGGGGCTGGAGGGTGGCGTCGACCAGGCCGTCGGCCCCGACGTGGCGCTCGGCCGGGGCCGGTTCGCGGCCGACACCGCACCCCCCGACTCGCTCGTCGCCGTGCCCGACGGCGCCGGCGACTGGGTACTGGGCGAGACCGCCGCCGAGGCCCGGGCGGCCGCTGGCAAGGTGCAGGGTCGGCGGACAACCGCCGAGCACCGCTGGCCTCTCGCCGTCCCCGAAGGTGACTGGGCGGCGACGCTGCGGACCACGTGGGTGGAGCCGGCCCACCTCGAGACCGACGCGTCGTGGTGCGAACCCGGCGGCGAGCCCTACACACCGATCGCCAACGGCGGTGCCTTCGGGGCCAAGGTCGGATCGCCGGTGACGGACGCGGCCCGCCGGCTCGCCGCGGCCCACCGACGCCCGGTGCTGGCGATCGCCAGCCGGGAGGACGCCACCCGGTGGGGCCCGAAACGGCCGCCGGTGGCCGGTGGTGTCGCTTCCGACGGCACCGGCGTGCTCCGGGTGGTCCGGACCCCCGGGGTGGCCCAAGCGATCGCCCTGGTGGCCCCGGGCCTGCGGGTCGAGGAGGTCGACGCGGTCGGTCCGCCCACCGCGGCCGGGATCCGGGCCGCCGGGTGGGCGGAAGCGATCGCCCTCCTCGCTGGCGGGCGCGGTGGGGCCGGGTGGGTGCGGTCACCGTCGGGGGCGCTCGCCGCCGCCACCGTCGACCCGGCCGGGGCCACGATCGACGTGGCCGTCGCCTGCGGGCCCCCGCTCGACGAGACCGTCCTCCGCTCCTACTGCATCGGGGCCGCCCACATGGGCTGGTCGTGGCTGACGAGCGAGGCCCTCACCGTCGATCCCGACGGCGGGATCGCCGATCTCACGATCCGGAGCTTCGGCGTGGTCAGGGCGGTCGACACCCCCCGGGTGACCGTGACGATCCTCGGCCCCGACCAGGCCCCGCCCGACACGTTCGGCGGGCTGCCGACCCCGGCGCCCGAGGTGCCGGTGAACGGGTCCGACGCGGTGTTCGCCGCGGTGGCCGCATCGGGTTGGCTTTCGCTCGGATGCCGACAAGACTGGCCCGTCAGCGTCGACCCGGAGGAGCGCACGTGAGCAAACCGGTTGGTCCCTACACACCGATCGTCGAGGCTGGACCCTGGCTGATCTGCTCGGGCCAGGTCGGCATCGCCGACGGCGCGCTGGTCGACGGTGGGCTCGAGGCCGAGCTCCGCCAGGCGCTGGCCAACATGGCGGGCCTGCTCGACGGGGCCGGGGCGTCGATGAACGACGTGGTCAAGACCACCGTGTTCCTCACCGACATGGGCGACTACGCCGACATGAACCGGATCTACACGGAGGTCTTCGGCGATCACCGTCCGGCCCGATCGGCGGTGGCGGTGGCCGCCCTCCCGATCGGCGCCCGGATCGAGGTCGAAGCCTGGGCCCACAGGAGCTGAACGTGCTCGCAGCCATCATCTTCGCCGTGGTCCTCGTGGTCGTCATCCCGGTAGGGTTCCTGATGAGCACCACCCTCGCCGCCGGCATCATGGGGTCGCTCCTCCGCCAGAACGCGGAGCGGGCCGACGAGGACAGCGAGCTCATCGCAACCAACATCTGACCCGCCGACGCCGGGCGAAGTGAAAATGACCGACCGAGGTGGCCGCCGGCGGCAGTAGCGTACGCGGATGTGATCGACCTCCGCCTGCTTCGAGATGACGACGCCTATCGACAGGGAGCGATCGACAAGGGAGCCTCGCCAGACGCGATCGAGGAGCTCCTCCAGGTCGACGCCGCCCACCGCGACGCCCGCTCCCAGGCCGAGTCGCTCCGGGCCGAATCGAACGCGGCGTCGAAGGAGATCGGCCGGGCCGACCCCGCCGACCGACAGGCGAAGATCGAGGCTGCCGGTGCGCTCAAGACCAGGCTCACCGCCGCCGAGGACACGCTCGCCACCACGGAGGCCAAGCTCCGGGAGCTGAGCCTCACCGTCCCCAACCCCGCCCACGAGAGCGTTCCGCTCGGCGGCGAGGACGACTTCCGGGTCGAGCGCACCGTCGGCGACACCCCGCCGGCCCCGATGTACGACCATGGCGAGCTGGGCGAACGGCTGGGCGTGGTCGACACGAAACGGGCGGTCCGCATGTCGGGCAGCCGATTCGCCTACGTCATCGGCGACGCCGTCAGGGTCCAGTTCGCCCTCATCCAGTGGACGCTCGACAAGCTCGCCGGTCACGGCTTCATCCCGGTCATCACCCCGGTGCTGGTCCGGGAGGAGATGATGGAGCACGCCGGGTTCTTCCCCACCGACCGCAGCCAGGTGTACCACCTGGAGCAGGACGACCTGTACCTCATCGGCACCGCCGAGGTCGGCCTCGCCGGGATCCACCGGGAGGAGCAGCTCAAGGACGAGGAGCTCCCCGTGCGCTACGCCGGGTACTCGAGCTGCTTCCGCCGGGAGGCGGGAACCTACGGCAAGGACACCAGCGGACTGTTCCGGGTCCACCAGTTCGACAAGGTGGAGATGTTCGTCTACTCCCACCCCGACCGCTCTTGGGAGGAGTTGGAGCTGCTCCGGTCGATCCAGGAGGAGATCGTGGCCGAGCTCGGCCTGCCGTACCGGGTGATCACGGTGGCGTCGGGGGATCTCGGGGCATCTGCGGCCAAGAAGTACGACCTCGAGGTGTGGTTGCCCTCCGAGCAGCGCTATCGCGAGGTCACGTCGTGCTCGAACTACACCGACTACTCGGCCCGGCGGATGTCCACGAGGGTCAAGACCGACAGCGGCAACGTGCTCGCCCACACCCTCAACGGAACGGCCACCGCGATCGGTCGGACGCTGCTGTTCATCATGGAGAACCACCAGCAGCCCGACGGCACGGTTACCGTGCCCGAGGTGCTCCGCCCCTTCTGCGGGGGCCTCGACGTGATCGGCCAGACGGTGGGCGCCGCCGACTGAGCGCCCGCCCAGCCGTCGGAAGAGAGACGACATGAGCGACGAGGGGCAACGAAGCCTCCACCAGGTTGCGGTCGACCAGTTCCATCGGGCTGCCGACGCGATCGGGATCCACGACGCCTACCGGGCGATCCTCGCCGAGCCGAAGAACGAGATCATCGTCAACTTCCCGGTCAAGCTCGACGACGGCTCCACGAAGGTGTTCACCGGCTACCGCATCCAGCACAACAACATCCTCGGCCCCTACAAGGGGGGCCTGCGGTTCCACCCCGACGTCGACCTCGACGAGGTGAAGGCGCTGGCGGCGTGGATGACGTTCAAGACCGCGCTGGTCGGCATCCCGTTCGGTGGAGCGAAGGGTGGCGTCACGATCGACCCGTACCGGTACAGCGACGACGAGATGCAGCGGATCGTGCGCCGGTTCACCCACGCCCTCGGCTCCAACATCGGACCCGACCACGACATCCCGGCCCCCGACGTCGGCACGTCGGCCCAGACGATGGACTGGGTCATGGACACCTACGCCAACATCTCGCCACCGGGCACGAGGCACAGCGTGAAGGGCGTGGTGACCGGCAAGTCGTTGTCGTGCGGCGGGTCGATCGGGCGGGAGGAGGCCACCGGCCGCGGGGTGCTCTACAGCCTCCGCCACTGGTGCGGCGAGGTCGGCGCCCGGCTCGACTCGCTGCGGGTGTCGGTGCAGGGCTACGGCAACGTCGGCAGCCACTTCGCCGAGCTGGCGGCCGAGGCCGGCTGCCAGGTCATGGCGGTCGGCGACCACACCGGGACGATCCGGCGCGACGGCGGCCTCGACATCGCCAAGCTGAGCGTGTGGGTCGACGAGAACGGCGGCGTCGCCGGCTTCCCCGACGGGGAGGAGGTGGACACCGAGGACCTGTTCGCCGAGGAGGTCGACGTGTTCGTGCCGGCCGCGCTGGAGAACCAACTCACCGCCGAGCGGGCGGAGGCGCTCCGGTGCCGGCTGGTGGTCGAGGCCGCCAACGGCCCCACCACCGCTACGGCCGAGCAGATCCTCGCCGACCGTGGCATCGAGGTGGTGCCCGACATCCTGGCCAACGCCGGCGGCGTGATCGTCTCGTACTTCGAGTGGCTACAGAACAAGTCGTCTCGGGCGTGGCCGTTCAGCGACGTCGACGACCGCTTCCGCACGCTCGTGTGGAACGCCCACGACGACGTCGTCGAGCAGCGTGAGGCGCTCGGCTGCTCCCGCCGCGATGCGGCCTACGTGGTGGCCGTCAACCGCCTGGTCGAGGTCTACGACCGGCGCGGCATCTTTCCCTGACGAGTCGGCTCGACTTCGACCCGGTGGGCTTTCGTCGGGCCGGGTGACTTGGCTGCCAGCTACGACGCCGTCCCATCGGTCCGCCACCGGGACTGGCCGAGCTTGTAGCCGACGCTGCGGACGGTCTGGATCAGGTTCGAGTGCTCCTCGCCGAGCTTCGCCCGCAGGCGGCGGATGTGGACGTCGACCGTGCGGGCCCCGCCGTAGTACTCGTAGCCCCACACCCGATTGAGGAGCGTCTCCCTGGTGAACACCTGGCCCGGGCTCGACGCCAAGAACCGGAGCAGCTCGTACTCCATGTAGGTCAGGTCGAGCGGGCGACGGTCGACCATCGCCTGGTAGGTCTCGATGTTCAGCTCGATCGGTCCGTACGTGACCAGTTCCGGCCTCGTCCCCCGACCGGCCCGCCACACCAGGTGCCGGATCCTGGCCTCCAGCTCCCGCTGGTGGAACGGCGTGATCAGGAAGTCGTCGAAGAGGTCGTTACGGGTGTCGAGATCGTCGAGTTGCGCCCCCGACACCAGCACGAGGAGTGGCTCGACCGGGGTGTCGGAGAGTCGGAGCTCGCGGCACATCGCCCAACCGTCCTCGGGGTGCTCGTCGACCGCCACAACCGCTGCGGTCCACGCCGGCCCATCACCGCCGGGGGAGCCTGCGTCGAGCAGTGCGGTGGTGCTGCCGATCGCCTTCCACGAGTGGCCGGACAGGTCGAGCCACCGGGCGAGATCGGTGGGCGCCGGATCGGGGAAGACCAGGAAGAGCTCGTCGTTCGCCATCGAGGTCACCAGGAGGGCAGGTAGCGCTCCAGCTCCCACTGGCTCACATGGGTCTTGTAGTCGCGCCACTCGCTCCGCTTGTTCCTGAGGAACCACTCGAAGATGTGCTCGCCGAGCGCGTTGCGCACGAGCTCGGACCGCTCCATCACGTCGAGCGCATCCGACAGGCTCTGGGGGAGCGGCTCCACGTCGAGCTTCGTCATCTCCTCGTCGGTGAGCTCGAAGATGTTGTGGGTGGTCTCCGGTGGCAGCTCGTAGCCCTGCTCGATGCCCCGCATCCCGGCGGCGAGAATCACCGAGAACGCGAGATACGGGTTGCACGACGGGTCGGGCGAGCGGTACTCGATCCGGGTCGACGAGGGCTTGTCGGCCCTGGTCACCGGCACCCGGACGAGGGCGGAGCGGTTGTTGTGGGCCCACGACACCCACACCGGAGCCTCGTAGCCCACGACCAGCCGCTTGTAGGAGTTCACGAGCTGGTTGGTCACCGCGGTGATCTCGGGGGCGTGCTGCAGGAGGCCAGCCATGAACTGCTGCCCGACCGTCGACATGCCGAGCTCCCCATCGTCGTGGAAGGCGTTCCGCTCCTCGTCGAACAGCGAGAGGTGCAGGTGCATCCCCGATCCCTGCATGCCCTCCAGCGGTTTCGGCATGAACGACGCGAACCGGCCCCGTTCGAGCGCGAGCTCACGCACCACCAACCGGAACGTCATCACCTGGTCGGCCATCGTCATCGCGTCGGTGTAGCGGAGATCGATCTCGTGCTGGGACGGCGAGTCCTCGTGGAACGAATACTCCACGGGGATGCCCATGGTCTCCAGCACGGAGATGGTCTCCCGGCGGAGATCGGAGGCGACATCGCTCGTGGTCAGGTCGAAATAGGAGCCGGAGTCGAGGAGGGTCGGCGCGTGTGACGGCTCCCCGTCGGCGAAGTAGAAGAACTCCATCTCGGGGGCCACGAAGAACGCATAGCCGGACTCGCTGGCCTTGCCGAGATTCCGGCGGAGCACGTGGCGGGGGTCGCCATCGTGGGGATGGCCGGCGTGGTCGAAGATGTCGCAGAACATGCGGGCGGTGCCGCCCTGGTCGGCCCAGGGCAGCAACTCGAAGGTGGTGGCGTCGGGCTTGGCCAGCACGTCCGACTCCTGCACCCGGCTGAACCCGTCGATGGCGGAGCCGTCGAAGTGAACGCCCTCGGCGAACGCCGTCTCCAGCTCCACCGGCGAGATCGCGACCGACTTCAGCTTCCCCAGTACGTCGGTGAACCACAGCCTGACGAGGCGGACACCCCGTTCCTCCACCGCCCGGAGCACGTAGTCCTGTTGGCGCTCCACGGCGTCGCTCGCCGGTGTCGCCGATGATCGCAGCGGCCGTTCGTCCATGGATCGAGTGATAACACACTCCTTCGGCCCTGGCACCCGCCGACACCGGACCTCTCGTCGCGATTCACACGGCGTTAACGCACGAGGCATTGCCAGGCGGTGGTGCGAGGCGGTTACATGAGAACCGCGGCAGCGTGGCCGTCTGACAGGCATGACCACAAGCGCACCGACGAGTTGGAGACACCACCGTGGCATACAGGGCTGAATACATGTGGATCGACGGCACCGAGCCGACCGCCGAGATCCGTTCCAAGACGAAGATCCTCGCCGACGGTGAAGAGCCGGGGATCTGGGGCTTCGACGGTTCGAGCACGAACCAGGCGACGGGCGACAACTCCGATGTGGTGCTGGATCCGGTGGTCCAATGCCCCGATCCGATCCGTGGCGGCGACAACATCCTCGTGCTGTGCGAGACCAAGCTCACGGGCGACCTCGCCCCCCATCCCACGAACACCCGGGCCCCGGCGGTGGCCGCACTCGAGAAGTACGCGGATCAGGAGCCGTGGTTCGGGATGGAGCAGGAGTACACGATGGTCGACCCGGCCTCGCAGTGGCCGTACGGCTTCCCGGCCCACGGGTTCCCGGGCCCCCAGGGTCCCTACTACTGCGGTGTCGGCGCGGTGAAGATCGCCGGCCGAGACATCGTGGAGGAGCACACGACGCTCTGCATCGACGCGGGACTCGCGATCTCGGGCACGAACGCCGAGGTCATGCCCGGCCAGTGGGAGTTCCAGATCGGCCCGACCGACACGGTCACGGTGGCCGACCACATCTGGATCGCCCGTTACCTCCTCTACCGGATCGGCGAGAAGTACAACGTGGAGATCTCGCTGTCGGCGAAGCCGATGCGGGGCGACTGGAACGGTGCTGGCATGCACACCAACTTCTCCACCAAGGGCATGCGTGAGAGCTACGACGCCGTCGTCGCTGCGGCCGAGGCGCTGGGTGCGCCCGGCAAGCCGGAGGAGCACCTCGCCGGCTACGGCGTCGGGATCGAGGAACGACTCACCGGCGAGCACGAGACCCAGCGCTACGACCAGTTCAGCTACGGCGTCTCGGACCGGGGCGCGTCCGTTCGGATTCCGTGGCAGGTCGCACGAGACAAGAAGGGCTACATCGAGGACCGTCGGCCGAACGCCAACGCCGACCCCTACGTGATCGCCACGCTCATGACCAACACGTGCTGCGCCGTGCTTGCCTGAGCCTGGCGCCCAGCGGTACTTTTGGTTTGAACTAGGGGGGCTGCCGGCGGGGCGGCCCCCCTATCCGCGTCCGTTGACAGGGCGCTCACGAGTCGCTCACACACCCCTAATACGAGGGGTCGAACATGTGGTCAATCCCCCGATCACCATGTTTGGAGCACGAATCCGATGTCTGACCTCAACGAATGGCCGAGCAACGGCCGCCCCGCCGCCCAGTACGGTGCCGGCGCTCCGTCGAAGCGGAACCGCTACCTGGCAGCGGCCGCCCTCCTCGGCGGCGGCGTGACCCTCGGTGCGATCTTCAGCCCCATCGGCCTCGCCGGTGCTGACACCAACGACGAGGGTGGCACCGCCGACAGCAACACCGAGGACGGCACCGCCGACGACTCGGCCACCGACGAAGGCTGGTCCGGGCGCGACGCTCGGCGGGGCGGCCACGGCCGCCACCACCTCGACGTCCACGGCGAGGCGCTCGGTGAGTTGCTCGGCCTCACCGAGGACGAGCTCCGGGCCGAGTTCGAAGCCGGCAACTCGCTGGCCGACATCGCGGCAGCCCAGGGCATCACGGACGAGGACCTGATCGCCTCGATGCTCGCAGCGCTCGAGTCCCATCTCGACGGCGCAGTCGCCGACGGCAGGATCGACGAGGCGACCGCCGCCGAGCGTCTCGCTGCAGCCGAGGAGCGACTCCCCGATCTGATCGAGCGGACGCCGGGCGAGCGGTTCGGCGACGACCAACCACACGACCATCGACACAGCCATCGGCACAGTCATCGCCACGGTCATCCCCATGGGCACGGCATCGGCCACGGCGCCGGCGAGGTGCTCGAGGAGCTCGGCATCACCACCGAGGAGCTGCAGGCCGGTCGTCAGGCGGGCATGACCCTGGCCGAGATCGCCGCCGAGCAGGGCGTGGCCGAGGACGACCTCGTCGCCGCCCTCGTCGACCACGCGATCGAGCGGGTCGACGCCGCCGTCGAGGCCGGCGAGCTCGACCCCGACCGAGCCGCCGAGATCAAGGAGAATACCGACGATCGGATCGGCGAGCTGATCGACCGCGAGCCCGGCGAACGCGGCGGCGACGGCCACCGCCATCCCCACCGCCCCGGCGACCGCGACGGCCGACCTGGCGACAGCGTCGACGCCGACATCGACGGCGCAGGCGAGACCGAAGCGAGCAGTCTCCAGACCACCTGAGCCGAGCAACATCGCCACCCGCTGAGCAAGCGGGCGAATCTGGCCCCGGGCGCCGCCCCACTCCCTCTCCGGCGCCCGGGGCTGTCGGCCGTCCCGCCCCCTGCCCCCGCCGCCCGCCACCCGTTCGCGGGCGAATCCGGTCGTTCTCGATCGGTTTCACCCGCGAACGCCGGTCGTAGCGGGGTCGGTGCGCGCTGGGAGCAGCGGCCGCTGGGGGTCGTCCCGCCTCCCCCGTGGGCGTTCGCGGGCGATTCCGGTCGTTCTCGATCGGTTTCACCCGCGAACAACGGCCGTAGCGGTGCGGGTGGCGTTGGTAGGGAGGCGGTTGCCGCCGCCGGATCCCGGTGGCCGCCCGTCCTACACTCCCGACGATGCGACGACTCCGGGTGGCGATGTGCCAGTTCAATCCATGCGTCGGTGATCTCGACGGCAACGTCGAGCGGATGATCGAGCAGCTCGCCGCAGCCGAGGAGGCGGGGGCCGACGTGGCAGTGTTCAGCGAGCTGGCCATCACCGGCTACCCGCCGGAGGACCTCGTGCTGAAGCCCGGTTTCGTGGAGGACAACCTGGATGCGCTGGCCGCCGTAGCCGGGCGCACGGGGGAGTGCGCTGCGGTGCTGGGCTTCGTCGACCTCGACGGCGACCTCTACAACGCCGCCGCCCTCTGCCACCGGGGGGAGGTGGTGCTCCGCTACCACAAGCGGCTCCTGCCCAATTACTCGGTGTTCGACGAGCAGCGCTACTTCTCGGTGGGGAGCCACCCCCTGGAGCTGGTGGAGCTGCGGGGGATCAAGGTGGGCCTGTCGATCTGCGAAGACGCCTGGAGCCCGACCGGGCCGATCGCCCAGCTCGGTCGAGGCGGCGCCGAGGTGGTGCTCAACCTGAACGGCAGCCCGTTCCACGACGGCAAGCAAGCCGACCGGGAGACCATGCTGGCCACCCGGGCGGCCGACGCTTCGGTCCACATCGTCTATGTCAACCAGGTCGGCGGCCAGGACGAGCTCGTCTTCGACGGCGGCTCGGTCATCCTCGACGCCGAGGGTCACGTCGTCACCAGAGCCAAGATGTTCGCCGAGGACCTCGTCGTCTGCGACGTCGACGTCCTCCCGCTCTACCGGAAGCGGCGGCTCGACCCCAGAGGGCAGTTCACCCCACTCGAACGGCTCCCCTCCGTGGAGCTCACCCCGCCCCGGGAGGCGGCCGGGCCGGCGCTGATACCGGCACCGCATCCGATCGCCGACGACCTGGAGCAGATCTGGAGAGCCCTCGTTCTCGGCACCCGCGACTATGTCACCAAGAACGGCTTCACCGATGTCGGGGTTGGACTGTCGGGTGGTGTCGACTCGTCGATCGTGGTCGCGATCGCAGCCGACGCGCTCGGCCCGGAACGGGTCCACGCCGTGCTCATGCCGTCGCGGTTCTCGTCCGAGCACTCGGTGACCGACGCCCACAAGCTGTGCGACAACCTCGGGGTCGAGCACCGCACGATCCCCATCGAACCGGCCCACGCCGCCATGCTCGACATGCTCGCCCCGAGCTTCGGCGACCTCGCCCCCGACACCACCGAGGAGAACCTGCAATCCAGGATCCGGGGCGTGATGATGATGGCCCTCTCGAACAAGCTGGGTTGGATGATCCTCACCACCGGCAACAAGTCGGAGACGTCGGTGGGCTACTCCACCCTCTACGGCGACACCGCCGGCGGGTTCGCCGTCATCAAAGACGTGCCGAAGCTGCTGGTCTACGAGCTCTGCCGGTGGCGGAACACCCGACCGGGGGGCGAGGTCATCCCCGACGGCGTGATCACGAAGCCGCCGTCGGCCGAGCTGCGGCCCGACCAGCGAGACGATCAGAGCCTCCCGCCCTACGACATCCTCGATCCGATCCTCGAGGGCTACGTCGAGGACGACATGACCGGACCGGAGCTCGTCGCCGCCGGCCACGATCCCGACATCGTCTCCCGCGTCGTCCGCCTCGTCGACATCGCCGAGTACAAGCGCCGCCAGAACCCGCCCGGGATCAGGATCTCCCCCAAGGCGTTCGGCCGGGACCGCCGGGTCCCGATCACCAACCGCTACCGCGCCGCTCCCTGAACCCTCAGCACGGGTGGCCGGGCACCGGGCGACTGCGTTGTCGGCTGGGTGTTGTTGCCCATGCACCCCTTCCGGTCGCGGTGCCGCTACTGTCTCGGACTGGCGGGTGGCCGGTGACTTCCTCATGCGCTTTTTTCCATCCCTCGGCCATCGCCGCCATCCCCGTCATCTCCGTAGATTCCGCTCACGACTGGCCCTTGCGGCCGTCACGGTGCTCGTGCTCGGTGTGTCGTCCCTGCCGAGTGGCGCCGACCTCTCCGGCGAGCTGGATGACCTGAAGGAGGAGCAGGAGCGGATCCGTCGGGAGAAGGACGAGCAGGCGACCGACGTCGACGTCGCCACCGCCGAGACCGAGGAGCTGTCCGCCGCCCTGGAGGCGATCAACGCCGAGGTCAACGAGCAGGCAGCGAAGGTCGACGCCGCCGAACAGCGGTTGGTGGCCGCCGAGGCCAGGCACGACGCCGCGATCGAGGCGGTCCTGCTGAAGGCGGCGGAGATCGACCAGCTCGAGGGCAGCCTGGGCGAGCGAGCGATCTCCTCGTTCGTGAACCCGAACAACGGCCGGTCAGCGGTCCTCGAGGAGGTCGATCCGAACCGGGCGGTTCGCATGCAGTCGCTCGTCGAGTCGATCACCGACGACGGCATCAGTGTGGTCGACGAGCTTCGAGCAGCACGGGAGGACCTCCAGCTCGAACAGGCCGAGGCAGAGGACGCATCGTCCGAAGCCGAAGAGATCCGGGGGCAGCTCGCCGCCGACCTCGCCGAGCTCGAGCGGCGCCAGTCGGAGCAGACGGATCTCGTGGCGGCCGCAGAGGAACGACTCGAACGGGAGCTGGCCGAGGCGTGGGCGCTCGAAGAGGAGGACGAGCGGCTGTCGGCGGAGATCGTCGAGAAGAACCGGGAGCTCCAGGCTCAGCTCGCGCTCCAACGTCGACGGGCCGCAGCGGCGCCCAGCAGCGGTGGTGGCGGGGGTGCCCGGACGACGTTCCCGTCGGCGAGCGAGATCGTCAACGTGAACGGGATCTGGGTCCATCAGAGCATCGCCGACAACGTGCAGCGGATGCTCGACGCCGCCGCGGCCGACGGGATCGTGCTCTCGGGTGGGGGGTACCGCGACTCGGCGTCGCAGATCAGGCTTCGTCGGGCCCACTGCGGCACCAGCAACTACGCGGTGTACCGGATGCCAGCCTCGCAATGTCGGCCGCCGACCGCACGACCTGGCGCGTCGCAGCACGAGCAGGGCAAGGCGATCGACTTCCGCTACAACGGTCGCACGATCCCGACCCGCAACAACGCCGGCTATCGATGGTTACGCGACCATGCCGCCGCCTACGGCTTCTACAACCTGCCGAGCGAGCCGTGGCACTGGTCGGTGAACGGACGGTAGGCCATCACGGCCAACGGCGGTTGGTTGCGATCCTGAACGGGCGCTGGCGGCATCGCGTCGGTAGTCTTTCGACCTTATGGCAGATCCAGTCAAGCCGAGAGCACCGTTCGCACCGTGGGACCGGCGGGAGCTCCCGGGCGCGTTCAGCGTGGAGGAGACCGCCAAGCGGGTCGGTCACTACAAGTGGATCGAGATGCGGATCTTCGAGCTGATGGGCGGCTGGGTGGCCACGATCCCCGAGCTCGACGTGAAGCTCCGGCTCGGCACCCACTGCTACCACCACGCGTTCCATTCCGAGCTGTGGCACAAGCGGCTGCCGGAGCTGCGGGAGATGAACCCCGAACGGCTCACCGCGCCCCCGAACCCGGAGATGGAGGCGTTCGTGGAGGCCCTCGGGGCTCCGGAGGCGCCGGGCGAGTCGATCGAGAAGCTCGTCGGGCTCTACCGGGTGCTCCTGCCCCACCTCATCGCCGCCTACACCTACCACCTGAACAACACGTCGCAGATCACCGACGCCCCCACGATCCGTTCGCTGAACTTCTGCCTCATGGACGACATGGAGGAGTGGCGGGAGGGCGAGATGATCATCCAGTCGCTGCTCGACACGCCCGAGGAGATCGACCGGGCGGCCGCTCAGCAGGCGAGCCTGACCAAGTTGATGGTCGCTGCCGGCGGTATCACGGGTCCGGGCTCAGTCGGCTCGTTCGACGTCGATCCCGACGCCGGTGTCGATCCGGCGACCACGCCGGCCGCCGCCGACTGACGGGTCGGGGACTGCGATGATCACCGTCAGCCCAACCGAGTTCACCCAGGTCGAGTACGACCCGGACGAGATCGCTGCCCACGCGGCGGAGGCCCTGGCCAGCGTGGCCGAGCGAACCGCCGCCCTGGCCGCCGACACGCCGCTCGAGTTGCAGATCGCCCAG
Organism: Acidimicrobiales bacterium; assembly: GCA_965216205.1. Taxonomy (GTDB): domain Bacteria; phylum Actinomycetota; class Acidimicrobiia; order Acidimicrobiales; family SZUA-35; genus CADEDH01. The sequence continues at coordinate 6,034,596 of OZ244139.1, forward strand.
GACGAGGCCACCAGCCGGATCGCGGTGACGTCGCTCGATCCGATCGTGTTCGCGATCGATGGCGGGGCGATCGAGGACTACCGCGATCCCCGCTGCCTCGGCGGTCTCGAAACGAGGATCGTCGTGACCCGCCTGCTGCTGGAGGTGCTCGACCGGCGCAATCCCGACTTCGGGGCCCCCGACCTCGATGCCGAGACCGACCAGGCTCACCGCCAGGCGTGGGATGTGAACCTCTACGGGCGGGTCGCCCGCCACGGGCTGCGGCTCCACAAGCCCCGCTTCGTCTACAACTTCCGCAACCGGCACGGCTTCTCCGACCACGCCGACCGCACGTTCGAGCAGCTCTGGTCAGGTGACGATCTCACCTGGTCGGGCATCGTCGCCCTCTCCGACCAGGCCCGCGCACCAGCCTGACGACCGGCTCAGGCGGTGTCGTGCATCGAGATGCCGTCGAACAGGTCGATGTCGGGCGGCTCGGTGAGGAGACCGTCACACGATCGGGCCATCTCCACCATCTCGACGGAATCGAAGTGGGCGCGCTGATCGGTGACCGAGTCCCACTTCTCGACCACGAGGAATCGGCCAGGGAGGGTGGCCGAGGCGACGAAGTCGATGTTTCGGCAGCCGGGCTGGCCTCGACTCAGCACCACATACTTCGACAGCACCGTCAGGAGCTCATCGGGTCGGTCGGTGCGGAAGCCCATCGTGACCATCACCGGTTCGAGTTCGTCGGTCACGAGCGCTCCTTTCGCGAACAAGCTCGGTTGTGCGTCCTCAAGCGAATTGCCCTGGTTGCCGAGAAAGTGATCACATAGTCGCAGAGTCGGCTTGGACAGCCCGCAGTTCGAGCGGTCCAATCTAGACTTCAACAGCACAACACGGCGATGGGCTGGCTACCCTCAGAGAAAGCCCAGTAGTGCCGCGATGGGGCATCCGGCTCCGTCGTCAGACGAGAGGTTGGATTCCTTTGGCTAAGGAGCGCGTCGAGCGGGACGAAGAGGACCTCGTCAGGCTGTATCTCACCGACATCGGTCAATACCCTCTGCTGACCAAGGAAGACGAGGTGCGCCTCGCCCAGGCCATCGAGCAGGGCAAGGAAGCATCCGAGGAACTCGAAGCCGACGCCGACCTCTCCGCCACGCGCAAGCGCGAGCTGCGCCGTACCGCACGGAAGGGCCGCGATGCCGAGCGGACGTTCGTGCAGTCCAACCTCCGACTCGTCGTCTCGATCGCCAAGAAGTACCAGGCCTCCGGACTCCCTCTGCTCGATCTCATCCAGGAGGGCAACCTCGGCCTCATGCACGCCGTCGAGAAGTTCGACTGGCGCAAGGGCTTCAAGTTCTCCACCTACGCCACCTGGTGGATTCGCCAGGCGATCACCCGCGGCATCGCCAACACCGGTCGTACGATCCGGCTCCCCGTCCACGCTGGCGACACGTTGGCGCGGCTCCAGAAGGCTCGGGCCCGGCTCGAGCTGAAGTACGGCAGGCCGGCCACGCTCACCGAGCTGGCCACCGAGGTCGAGATGCCGGAAGACAAGGTCACCGAGGCCCTCCGGTTCGCCGCCGAGCCGCTCTCGCTGTCGGAGCCCCTGCGGGAGGACGGTGATGCCGAGCTGGGCGATGTCGTCGAGGACCGCTCGGCCGATTCGCCGTTCGAGGTGGCGGCCACCGCGCTCCTGCCCGAGGAGATCGCCCGACTCCTCGCCCCGCTCGACGAGCGGGAGCGGGAGATCCTCAAGCTCCGCTTCGGTCTGGACCGCGGGGAGCCCCGCACCCTCGAAGAGGTGGGCGAGTACTTCAACCTCACCCGCGAGCGGATCCGTCAGATCGAGGCGAGGGCGATGTCGAAGCTCCGGCACCCCTCCTCGGACACCGGCGCTCGCGACCTGCTGGCGGTCTGAGCAGGGACTGCGGGTAACCCACCCACGAACAGCTCGATCACACTGGCGGGGCAGCGTGACCACACTCGTTCTCACGATCATCGGTGACGACCGGTCCGGGCTCGTCGACGCGCTCTCGGGCGTCGTCGTCGACCATGGCGGCAATTGGCACAGGAGCCATCTGGCCCAGCTCGCCGGCAAGTTCGCCGGCATCGTGCTGGTCACCGTTCCCGACGCCAGGGCCGACGAGCTCATCGACGCGCTCAACCCGCTCGAGGCCGACGGGCTCCTCGACATCGCCGTGGAGGTCGCGCCCGACGAGTCTGGAGCCGGTGGAGGCCGAACCGGCGGCAGCCGCTACCGCATCGAGCTCGTTGGTCAGGACCGGCCGGGCATCGTGCACGAGGTCTCCGATGCGCTCGCTGGTCGGGGGGTCAACATCACCGAGCTGGTCACCGCCACCACGAGCGCGCCGATGGCCGGCGGCATCCTCTTCACCGCCAGCGTCCAGCTCGACGTCCCGGCCATCGTCGACATCGACGAGCTCCGGGCGGTGCTCGAAGCGCTCGCCGACGAGCTCATGGTCGACGTCGAGCTCGATCCCGCCCGCTGAGGGGTGGGTGGTAGCGGCAGGACCCGCGCGCCCGCTGCGGGCTAGCCGGGAACGCCGTTCGCCACCTCGCGCACGACCGATGCGAGCGTGTCGGCGAAGACGTCGAAGTCGGGATCCTTCACGATGTAGGCCCCGGCCCCCAGCGCGTGCGCTCGTTCCCGATCGGCGTCGCTGGTCGACGTCGTCAGAACGACGATGTTCATGCGATCGAGGTCGAACTCATCGCCGGCCTGCTCGAGGAACTCGTGACCGTCGAGGACCGGCATCTTGAGGTCGAGCAGCACGAGGTTGTTGGCGTCAGGGCCGTAGGTGCGCAGGACAGCCAGCGCTTCGGCCCCGTTCTTGGCGACCGTCAGGTCGACCTCCTGCCTGGAGAGGTCGAGCGCCTGCTCGGTGAGCGCGGCGTCGGCCGGCTGGTCCTCGATGAGCAGAACGTTGACCGGCCCGGTGATCGGTACCCGCTCGATCTCCTCGGGCGCCTCGGCGCCGATCACGTGATCGACCGGGACCTTGAACCGACGGGCGAGGCGGTGGGGCAGATCCATGGCGACCCATCGGCTCGCCCCGATCGGCAACGTCGACACGAGAATCCGGTCGACCCGGCGATCGGTCATGGCGGCACCGGCGGCCTGCATCGGATCGGACTCGCCGACCGAACCGGTGACGGTGGCCCCGATCTTCTCGATGGCGGCGATGGCACCGTGGAGCTGTCGTTCGGCCCGGAGCCGGCCGTCGGCGTCGTGAATCGACCGGCCCTCGGCGTCGACCGCCGGCCCACCGGGCATACGCGGTGTCGCCGGCACGACGACATGTACCCCGATCGTCGGTGCGTCACCCTTCAGCTCATGGAGCTTCTGGGTGAGATGGGTGCCGATCGCCGTCTTGTTGGCGATGACCAGGATCTGTTGCACTGCGGGTCCCCCTACCTACGAATCCCTGCTGTAGCCCGCCTGCGCGCACACACACGTCTACCAACGAGGGATCATAGTGGAACGCGATAGGTGAGAGCCCCTTGCGGCGACATGTCACCGCCCGTTTAGCGATCGTTCGATAGGTTCGGCGGGTTGCGTACACTCGAGATGATGACGAAGCGTCGGGCTCCGGCGGCATCGCCCCAACCGGATACGAGGGCGAAGATACTCGGGGCGTCGCTCGCGCTGTTCGTCGTCGACGGTTTTCGGGGCACCTCGGTCCGTGACATCGCCAGTCAGGTCGGCGTCACCCAACCCACGCTGTACTACCACTTCGGGAGCAAAGACGGGATCCTCGCCGCCCTGATCGACCCGCTGGTCGACGCCGGCGAGGCGCTGCTCGACCACCTCGCTGAGCTCGACGCCCATGGTGGTCTCGACGGCGCCGACTTCGTCGACGCTGCGCTGAGCGGCTACTACGACGTGATCGTGGCTCACCCCGATGTCTTCCGCCTCGTCCAGACCGACACCGCGATCAGGTCGCACCCGATCGCCGGCCATCGGCTGGCCGCCCAGGCCGCCCGGTTCCTGCGATTCATCGCGCTCGGCGACGGTCACGGGCAACGCCTGTCGGCGGCCGCCGCCATCGGGGCGGTCCGCAACGCACTCCATCTGGCCGGCGTCGACCCCAACGCCGACCGGGCGGCCATCCTCCGCGCCGCCAGCGCCGCCCGATGGAGCGACGGACGTGGTGCCGCCGCTGGCCAGGGAGGCGAGACGGTGGCGGGCGGGTCGCCGCAGAGTTGACCGCCGTGACGGGGATCGCCTAGCTTAGCGATCGCTAGAGCGGCGACGGTGTCGGCCACACGAGGGGGACGCATGCGCCCGGTTTCGGTTCTCGTCCGATCGTCATGACGAGCATCCGACGGAAGGTGTCGGTCGCGCTGCTCCTGGTGGCGTTGGTCCCACTCGTCACCGTCGGGGTCATCTCGTTCGTGTCGGTCCAGCAGCAGGCCCGGCAGCGCTCCCTCGAGGCGCTCGAAGGTCTGGCCGCGGTCCAGGAGGCACGGGTGGGAGCCTATGCCCGCTCCAGCGTGGAGAATCTCGCGCTGGTCGCCAGCCGCACGCAGTTGCGTCTGTCGTTCGCAGCCGAGCTCGACGAGCCCGACGCCGCCAACGTGGTGCTCATGGAGCGGATCCTCGGCGATGCGGTGTCGTCGTCGGGCGCGACCCGGCGGATCGAGCTCGTCGACCTGGACGGTCGGGTGGTGGCGAGCAGCGACGGCGCAGGCCTGGGGGAGGACCGATCCTCCGAGCCGGCGTTCGTGCTCGGCCTCGACGGACCCAGCATCAGCTCGGTGATCGAGGTTGACGGCGAACGGCTCGGACTGCACAGCGGCCCCGTCGAGCTCGACGGCGAACGGCTCGGCATCGTCATGGTGCAGGTGAGCCTGGCGCCCCTGCGGCGGGTGATGGCCGACTACACCGGCCTCGGTGAGACCGGTGAGACGATCGTGGCCAGCGTCGCCGATCCCGGCGCGGTGCAACTCCTGGGCGACGTGCGGTTCCCCGAGCAACTGGACGGCGACGATACGATCCACAGCGAACTGATCGACCGGGCGCTCGCGGGGGTCGAGGGCAACGTGAGCGATCAGCTCGACTATCGGGGCGAGGAGGTCTTCGCCATCGCCCGTGCGATCGATTCGGTCCCGGGATGGGCGGTGATCGTCAAGGAGGACCGGGCGGAAGCGCTCGCCGGCGCCAACCGGCTGCGGAACGTGTTCATCGCCGCTATCGCCGGTGCGTCGCTGGTGGTGATGGCGGCGGCGGCAGTCGTGTCGCGGATGCTCACCCGTCCGGTCATCGAGCTGCACGATGCGGCGGTGGCCGTGTCGAGCGGCAGCACCCAGCGTCGAGCCAAGGTGCTGTCGAACGACGAGCTCGCCGAGCTCGCGATCGAGTTCAACCGCATGACCGACGAGCTCACCGAGGCCAACGCCCGACTGCAGACCACGAACGAGCAGTTGGAGGAGTTCGTGTACATCTCGTCGCACGATTTGAAGTCGCCGCTGCGCTCGATCTCGAGCTTCGGTCAGCTCCTCGAGCGCAAGCATCTCACCGACCTCGACGAGCAGGGTCGCGAGTACCTCGGCTACATCCGCGACAGCGCGGCGAGGATGCACGGCGTGATCGAGGACCTCCTCGCCTACCTCAGGATCGAGAAGGTGCATCACGTGACCGAGTCGGTCGATCTCGACGCCGTGCTCACCGATGTGATCGCCCTCCACCGACCGGAGCTCGACGAGTGCGACGCCGACGTCCGCATCGGCGACCTGCCGACGGTCGCCGGCAGCGCCGCGCTGCTCCGCCAACTGTTCGACAACCTCTTCCAGAACGCGCTCCGCTACCGGAAGTCGGGTCGAACGCTGATCCTCGACGTCGACGCCGAGCAGCGCGGCGGCGAGTGGCGGATCACGTTGGCCGACAGCGGGATCGGGCTGGCCGCCGATCGCCGTGACGACGCGTTCACGCCGTTCAAGCGCCTCAACGACGATGGCGACGGGACCGGGATGGGGTTGGCGATCTGTCGCCGAATCGCCCGCCGCCACGGCGGCGAGGTGACCATGGCCGACAGCGTCCACGGCGGCGTGTCGCTCGTCGTCACCCTCCCGGTGGTGGCACCGATCGCCGGGTCGGCGGCGACATCGGCCGACGAAGCGTTCGGTGGCGAGGCGGTAGGTTGGTCCTGAGCGCCCGGTTGCCACCGCTGCCGCCCGGCCCCGCACCATGATCGGACTCGTCAGCCTCTTCATCGTCGTCATCACGTCGCTCCTCATCACCCGGGTGGCGAGCGTGATGCTCACCCTGACCGGGCTGTCGAGGGAGTCGTCGCAGTTCCAGGCCCGCTCGGCGTTCAGCGGGGTGGGGTTCACCACGGCGGAGTCGGAGTCGGTGGTCAACCACCCGGTCCGGCGGCGGATCATCATGGCGCTGGTCCTGATCGGGAACGCCGGGGTGGTCACCGTCATCGGCTCGCTGCTCCTGTCGTTCGGCACCGTCGACACCGGGTCCCAGGCCGCCCTCCGCCTGGGGCTGCTGGCCGGGGGCCTGTTGATCGTGTGGCTCGTCGCCAGGAGCAAGCTGGCCGACAGGTTCCTGCAGCGGGTCATCGAGCGGGCGCTGCGGCGCTTCACCGACCTCGACACCCGCGACTACGTCGGGCTCCTGCGCCTCGCCGACAACTGGGTGGTGGCCGAGCTGGAGGTGGAGGAGGACGACTGGATGTGCAACACGCCGCTCAAGGATCTGGCGCTGCCCGAGGAGGGGATCCTGGTGCTCGGGATCGAACGGACCGACGGCCGGTGGGTTGGCGCCCCGGCGGCCACGAGCATCCTCCAGCCTCGCGACGTCGCGGTGCTCTACGGCACCCAGGACTCCATCGACCGGCTCGACCACCGCCACCACGACGTGGAGGGCGAGCTCGACCGGGTGGCCTCCCAGGTGGAGTTCACCGAGCAGTACCTCGAGCAGCAGGAGCTCGAGAAGAGCAACGACAGCAACGAGACCGAGGAGGTCCGCAGCCGCCCCCGGCTCGGTGTCGGCCGCCGCCCGAAGCGGCCCCGCTGAGCCGCCGAGCCCCGTGTGGAGCCGTTGGCCCGGGGTGACGGTGAGGCGGAGCGATTTGCTGGGGAGCGATTTGGCGGAGGTGGACGGGAATCGAACCCGCCTACGGAGGATCACTCCGCACACCCGCTTTGAAGGCGGGGGAGCCCACCAGGTACTCGGACACCTCCACCAGGCACGATACCGGTTGCCGGGTCGGCTCGGATTCGCTGAGCGACACGGCCTCGCCAACCGGCAATGTGGCCCAAAACCGGAGATAGTCCGCAATCGCGCCACATCCCGGCCCGATTTCCGGTGTTGCGCCACCTCCGATGCTGGGCCGCCGGCACAGATCGGGGCGACGCCCGACCTCATCGTGCGTCGGCATACCGCACCGCGTAGCGCGCCGAAGCGGGCGAGTACGGGAGTCGGAGCTCGAACCGGGCACCGCCGAGAGGGCTCTCGTCGCAGTCGAGCTGTCCGCTGTGCTGGTGGGCGATGGCGAGGCCGAGGCCGGCGCCGCCGTCGGCCGCTGCCCGTGATTCATCGAGCCGGCGGAAGCGGTCGAAGATGACCTCGCGCTGATCGGGCGGGACACCGGGGCCGTCGTCGTCGACGACGAGCACCGCAGCGTCGCCATCGGTGCGCAGGGTGAGCGCCACCCGGTGATCGGCGTGACGATTGGCGTTGTCGACGAGGTTCGACAGGAGCCGTTCGAGCAGACGACTCGATCCCGTCACCCGGCACGGTGCTTCGATGCTGGCCTCGACGGTCGCTTGCGGGTGCCGGTCGACCTCAGTCAGCACCAGCTCGTCGAGATCGACGTCATCATCGCGCGACCCGGCGCCGTCCTCGTCGAGGTGGGCGAGCAGGAGGAGGTCGTCGACGAGCGCGCCGAGGCGCTGCTGCTCGGCGGTCAGCACCGTCGCCAGATCGGGCCACTCGGTGGGTGGCAGCTCATGGCCGACCGTCTCGATCGTGGCGAGGGTGGCCGTGATCGGGCTGCGAAGCTCGTGGGAGGCGTCGGCGATGAACTGCCGTTGCTGCACGCCGGCTCGATGGAGGCGGGTGAGCATGTCGTTCATCGTGCCGGCCAGCCGGTCGATCTCGTCGCCCGTGCCCGACGCGGGGATCGGGTGGTGGAGGGTGGCCGGGCTCGTCTGCTCGACGTGACGGCGGATCGCCTCGACGGGATGCAGCACCCGGGAGACGGTGAACCACGTGGCGCCGGCCACCAGCACGGTGAGGACGGGCAGGAGGACGAGAGCGATCGTGGTGACGACGGCGACACTGTCGTCGACGAGGTCGGTCGGCATCGACACGGCGATCTCGGCCGCTTGGTCGCCGACGGCCACCGGCGCCGCGACGGCGATCAGGTCCGGGCCGGACTCGATCTCGCGGACAGGCCCGGTCAACACGAACGGGGCCGGGGCACCACCCACGTCGATGATCACCGGGCCCGTCTCCACCACGACGCCCGGGGGGAGGCCGAAGGCCTCGGGCGGCAGGACCAGATCGGTGCTGAGCGATTCGAGAACCATGGCCTCGAACGCCAGGGCCGAGAGCTCGTTGCCCTGCTCGTCGTAATAGGACAAGCGGGTGAACCCGTCCCCCTCGAGGCCGTCCGGGTCATCGCCACCGCCGGGTGACGCGATGTAGTCGAGGAGGAGCGTCTCGGCGTTCGTTCTGGTGGCGTCGAGCAGGACGGTGCGCAGCTGCCGGCCGGCGGCGATGGCGACGAGGGTGGAAGCCAGCAGGAACACGACGGTGACGGCGAGCGTGAGTCGCAGCCGGATCGATGCGGGGGGTCGAAGCCGGGGTGTGGTCATGGCCGAAGCCGGTACCCGTGGCCGTGGATGGTCTCGATCAGCTTGCGATCCGATCCGGCGTCGAGCTTCTTGCGGAGGTAGCCGATGTAGACCTCCACCACGTTCGGCCCGCCACCGAAGTGCGGGCCCCACACGTGGTCGAGCAGGAAGTCCTTGGTGCAGACCGACCCGGGGGAGCGGGCCAACAGCTCGAGCAGGGTCAGCTCGCGGTTGGTCAGCGTCACCTCCACGCCGGCGCGGCGGCAGCGACGCTGGTCGAAGTCGATCTCGAGGTCGCCGATGACCTGGGTCACGTGGTGGCGGTGGTGGGAGCGAGTCGGGCGACGGCCAGTCCGCCGGCGAGGGTACCGACGAGGTAGACCCCGATCTGGTGTTCGCCGAGTTCGAGGCCTGCATGAAGGAGGCGGGGATCACCGTCTTCGAACCAGGGTCCGACGGTGGCGTGTCGATTCCGTCCGAGGCCCCCGAGAGTGACGAAGCGCCTCCCACCCAGGAGGAGTTCGAGGCGGCCGAGGCGGCGTGCGAGGCCATCCTCGACGACGCCTTCGGCGACTTCGAGCTGACGCCCGAGCAGGAGGCAGTGGAGGCGGACTTCCAGCTCGCACTCGAGACCTGCCTGGCCGACGCCGGGGTCGACGTGGAGTTCGAGGAGAACGGCGCCGTCGTCTTCGACGCGACCGACGATGCCGAGGAGGTCAACGCCGAGTTCGAGCGTTGTGCCAGCGAAGCGAGCGAGGCCGCGGGGTTCGCCGAATGAGCACCACATCCTCCCGCCGGCCGTCGATCTCCCGGGCCGTGCCGGCCTTCCTCGCAGCCCTGGCGATCGCCGCTGCCGTGGTCGCCACCTGGCCACGACAGACCTCGGCCGCCGACACCGACGATGCGGTCGAGTCCGGCCCGGAGACCGAATCAGACACCGGCGCCGATGTCGATTCTGACACCGACGCCGCAGGGGCCGGGGTGGAGACCGTCACGGTCACCCGCCGAGATCTGATCGACGAGCTGCAGCTCGGGGGCGTGGTCGGCTACGGCCAACCGATGCCACTCGCGATCGAAGGCCCGGCCGGTGGTGGCGGGATCGTCACGGCCGCTCCCGAGGCCGGGCAGGAGCTCCGCCCCGGCGACGCAGCCGTCCACATCGACGACCGGCCGGTGATGCTGGCCCAGGGAACCCAGCCGCTGTACCGGGAGCTTCGCCTGGTTGGCGCGTCCGAGCGTGACGAGGCCAACGAGAAGCTCGGCCGCCAGTCCGGTGACGACGTCACCCAACTCCAGACGTTCCTGCTCGGCCAGGGCCACGATGACGACGACCGCCTGGAGGTGGACGGCGAGTTCGGGCTGTCCACCCAACGGGCGGTGAAGGACTGGCAGCGAGCCATCGGCCGGCCGGCCACCGGGCGGGTCGATCGCTCCCAGCTCGTCTTCGTCGACGGACCCGTTCGGGTCGACACCGCCCCGGTCACCGGCCAACCGTTCGACTCGTTGACGGTCACGTCTACCGAGTCGACGGTGACGGTGACCGCGACGGCCAAGCAGCGGCGCTTCTTCACCGTCGGCGCCACCGTGCAGATCGAAACCGACGTCGACGGTGAGCCGGTGACCACCACCGGCACCGTGGTGGAGGCACAGCGGACCACCGATCCCGCCACCGGCTCCACCGCCTACGAGGTGAGGATCGAACCCGGTCGCAGCCTGGTCGGCGCCGAGACGGCGACCATCACCGCCCAGAACCTCGTCGCCGGCGATGCGCTCACCATCCCGGTTCGGGCCCTGCTGGCATTGGCCGAGGGCGGATGGGCGGTGAACGTCCAGTCCGCGCCCGGTGCGGCGCTGACCCTCACCGGTGTCGAGTTGGGCGAGGTGGTCGACGGCCTGGCTGAGATCACCGGTCTCGACGAGGGCACCGTGGTGGAGATCCCCCGATGACGTCGATGCCACCGACGACCGGTCGACACCCGCACGATGTGTCGGACACCAGCGGCCCGGCGGCCCGCGGTGTGCGGGGGTCGGCGGTGCCCGTGGTGGAGCTGGCCGATGCCGTCCGCATCTACGACGGGGCGCCGCCGATCGTCGCGCTCGACCGGGTCGATCTCACGATCCGTGTCGGCGAATTCGTCTCGATCGTCGGCCCGTCCGGGTCGGGGAAGTCCACGCTGCTCAACATCATGGGAACGCTCGATCGGCCGACGTCGGGCCGGGTGCGGATCGGGGGAACCGACATCGCCGCGCTGTCCGACCGCCGCCTGTGTGCGCTGCGGGCACGACATCTGGGGTTCGTGTTCCAGAGCTTCCACCTCATCGAGTCGGCCTCGGCCCTCGCCAACGTGGCCAACGGGATCCTGTACCGCGGCGTCGGTCGTCGCCGCCGGGTCGAGCTGGCCGGGGACGCATTGGCGCTGGTCGGCCTGGCCGATCGGGTCGACAGCAAGCCGTCCAAGCTGTCGGGCGGCCAACGCCAACGGGTGGCGATCGCCCGGGCGATCGTCGGTCGGCCGTCGTTGGTGCTGGCCGACGAACCCACCGGCAATCTCGATTCCGCCACCAGCGCCGAGATCCTGCGCCTCCTGACCGACCTCAACCAGGATCACGGGGTCACCGTGGCCGTCATCACCCACGACGACGAGGTGGCATCGGCCACGAGGCGGCGGGTCGTGGTCAAGGACGGTCGCATCGAGCAGGACGGAGCGAACCCATGACCGGCACCGCGCTCCGCAGCCATGACGGACAGCCGGCGCCCGGCACTGCGCCGACCCCGATCGACCTCACCGCCGACACGCCGCGCTGGCGACGACAGGGACTCCGCCCCACCGACCGGCTGACCACCGGCCTCGCCAACATCACGGTACGCCCGGCCCGAACCCTGCTCACCGCATTGGGGATCGCGATCGGCATCGCCTCCATGGTGACGATCGTCGGGATCTCGGCGTCGTCGACCGCTGCCCTCCTCGACGAGCTCGACGAGATCGGTACCAACCTCCTGCAGGTTCGACCGGGCACCAGCGCCTTCGGCGAGGCCTCGAAGCTCCCCGAGGAGGCCGAGCCGATGCTCGGAGCCGTGGCCACCGTGTCGGACACGGCCGGGGTGACCGCCATCGACACCCGGCTCGGCCGGAACCGGTTCGACGACACCCCCCACGGACTGTCCGTCATGACCACCGACGGCTCGCTGACACCTCTTCTCAAGCTCGAGCTCGAGCAAGGCCGACCGATCGACGAGCAGACCCAGCAACTCCCGGTCGCGGTGTTGGGGTCGGTGGCGGCCGAGCGGCTCGGGATCACCGACCTCACCGGCGGCCCCACCGTCGACGTTGCCGGCAACGACGTCCAGGTCATCGGGATCATGGCCTCCCACCTGCTCCACCCCGACATCGACCGGACGGTGCTCATCGGTCATCGCTACGCGGTGGACGAGCTCGGCATCGACGCCAACCACACCGCGATCTATCTCCGGGTCGACCCCGACCGCATCGCCCAGACCCGCCCGCTCCTCGCCAGGACCGCCAACCCGGCCGACCCGAACGAGGTCGACGTGTCCCGGCCCTCCGACAGCATCGAGGCCCAGGCCAAGGTCGACCAGAGCCTCCGCAACGTGCTCATCGCCCTCGGCGGGGTGGCGTTGCTCGTCGGCGCCATCGGGATCGCCAACATGATGGTCATCTCGGTCATCGAGCGCCGATCCGAGATCGGCCTGCGACGGGCGCTCGGCGCCACGAGGGGCAACATCCGAACCCAGTTCGTGATCGAGGCCGCTGCGCTCGCCGCCCTCGGCGGTGCGCTCGGGATCGCCATCGGCAGCGCAGCCACGGTCGCCGTCGCCCGTTGGCAGGGGTGGACGGTTGCCATCCCCCTGCAGGCCCTGGCGCTCGGCGTTCTGGGGGCCCTGCTGCTCGGTGGGATCGCCGGCCTCTACCCGGCAGCCAAGGCCGCCCGACTGGACCCGGCCGAAGCCATCCGACCCCCCGCCTGAGCGATCGAGTGGTCCGCCCCGGCAACCCGGATCGCCGGGTCGCCTCGGTCGACCATGATCGCGGTGCTTCGTGGTAGAGCAGCATTACTCACCATAGGTGGCCACACGACCCTCCTACAGTGGGCCGGGCTGCCCAGGTGATTTCGCGGATCGCGTAGCTCCTCACCGGCGGCAGCTCCGAGAAACAGGGCGGCGAACCGACCCTGGGCGACCTCTGAAAGGGCGGCAGAAAATGAAGAGTGACGGCGCACGCGCGCGTGCAGTCAGCGCGGTGTCGACGCGCGGGCCGAGCAGCGCTTCTGGCCTCGACCTGGCGCTCTCGACGTCGGGTGCAGCGGTGGCGACCATCGATGCAGGATCGGCGGCGTTCGTCGACGAACGGACCGTCGGATCGGTTCTCGACCGTCGATCGGAAGACAGCACTGGTTCGATGCGCCGGCTGTTGCCGAAGGTCTCCGTGGTGGTGCCGGCCCGCAACGAGGCGAGGAACCTCCCACACGTGCTTCCGAGCATCCCGTTGGATGTGCACGAGGTCATCCTCGTCGATGGGCACTCCGACGATGACACGATCGAGGTGGCGAGGCGCTGCCTGCCCAGCATCAAGGTCGTGCAACAGACACGCAGTGGCAAGGGCAATGCGTTGGCCTGCGGGTTTGCTGCGGTCACCGGCGACGTGATCGTCATGCTCGACGCCGACGGCTCAGCCGATCCGGGTGAGATCGTCGACTACGTCAATGCCCTGGTGGACGGCGCCGACTTCGCCAAGGGAACCCGGTTCGCCAACGGCGGCGACAGCTACGACATCACCCGGTTCCGCAGAGTCGGCAACTACGGGCTGAACACGCTCGTCAACACGCTGTTCGGCACCCGCTACACCGACCTCTGCTACGGCTACAACGCCTTCTGGGCCGGCCTCCTGCCCATTCTGGAGCTGCCGCCGCCCGATCAGGAGTCCCTCGGCGAAGACGACATGATCTGGGGTGACGGCTTCGAGATCGAGACCCTCATCAACGTCAGAGTGGCGGCCGCCGGCGCCGCGATCACCGAGGTCGGGAGCGTGGAGCTGGAACGCATCCACGGGGTCAGCAACCTCAACGCGATCACCGATGGGATCCGGGTGCTCAGGACGATCGCGAGCGAGCGCCTCCGTGCGCGCCAGCGCCGACACGACCCGGCCCCGGCGATCGACACGGTGGCCGTGGACTAGCCCCCGTGGACGAGCTGCTCCCAGCCGGTGGGGTGCGGGACGCCCCGGTCGCCCTCGCCCCCGGCTCACCCCGAACCGCGGGTGGGTTCGCGCCCGCGCCCGCCGTCGGGGTCGGGCGCGACGAGGAGATCGCAGGCGGTCAACGTCGCGTCCGCGTCGAGTCCCGATGGCTGATGATCAGCAGCGGGGTCAGCGCGGTGCTGGGCATGCTCTTCTGGGTGGTCGCCGGCAACCGGTACCCCCAGGACCAGTTCGGGCGGGACGGTGCGGTGATCACCGCGATGCTCGGCGTCTCGGCGTTGGGTCAGCTCAACCTGCCGCTCGCGTTGTTGCGGCTCATTCCGGTGCTGAAGCGTCGGCGGGGCGCTGTGCTCGCCGCAGCGATGGTCGCCACCGTCGGGGCCAGTGTGCTCGCAGGTGGGATCGCCCTGTCGCTCTTCCACGACCAGCTCTCGGGCTTCCGAGCCGCCGGTGGCCGGGCCGACATCCGGCTCGCGTTCGTCGTCGGCGCCGCCCTCTGGAGCACCTCGGTCATCCTCGACTCGATCTTCGTGGCCTTCCAGCACGCCCGATGGGTGCCGCTGAAGAACATCTCGTTCGGCATCGCCAAGATCGTGCTCGTGTACCTGCTGGTCGGCTTCGTCGGCGGGTGGGGCATCTTCTCGTCGTGGCTCGTCGCAACCGCTGCCGTCGTGGTGCCGTTCGGGCTCGTGGCCATCCGCCTGGTGCGGCGGGAGAAGCCGTCTCCCGGTAGCGCCCTGCTCGCCCCCAAGGGGCGGCGGGCCTTCGCCGCCATGCTCGGCCAGGACTACCTCGCGTCGGTCGTCGGCCAGGCCTACGCGCTGTTCGTGCCGGCTCTGGTGCTGCTCACCACCGGTGCTGTCGGGTCGGCCTCCTTCGTCGTGCCATTCGCCGCGACCTTGGCCATCGACACCCTGGCTCTGTCCAGTGTGCTGGCTCTCACCGCGGGAGCAGCCCAGGACGAGACCCGCGTGACCGCGCTGACGAGGACGGCCGTCCGCCAGGTGGCCCCGCTCGTGGCGGGAGCGACCGCGATCTGCCTGGTCGGCGCGCCGGTCCTGCTGCTCCCGTTCGGCGTCGGCGGCGGAACGGTCAGCGCCGAGTTGCTGCGGATCCTCGTCCTGGCCTCGGCGGCCAGGGCCACCCTGGCCATCTTCGAGGCGCTGTGCCGGATCTGGGGCCGGACCGATCTCATCCTCGTCGTCCAGCTCGCGGTGGGAGTCCCGATGCTGGTCCTCGGTTGGTACGCGGGTCGCCACGTCGGAGTCACCGCGGTGGCCTGGTGCTGGGTCGGTGTGCACGCTGTTGCAGCTGTGCTGATGGCGCCGTTCGTCGCCCGGCTCTGGCGCCGACAGGTCGTCTGGGAGCGTCGTGGTGTCGCCTGAGTCGCCGCATCTGTCCCGGCCGGCGAGGGTGGCTGACGGTCCGACGGCCATCGGTGTGCTCGACGTCGAGGACGGTGGGCAGGTTCGGTTCCCCGTCACGCCCATCGCCGATCGACACGAGCGCATGCGGGTGCTGGTCCGCGACAACCGACATCCGCTGGGGTTCGTCGAGATCCCCGTTCGCCGCGCGAGCTGGGACCCGCTGGCCCTGGCCGAGGAGGTGGCCGAACTTCGTTCCACCGGGCCGGATCGGGTCGCCCCGCCGTCCGTGCCGGATGCGCCCGATCCGTTCTCGGTCGTGGTGTGCACCCGCGACCGCGCCGACCAGTTGCGGACCTGCCTGGCGAGCATCCTGAGCCAGGCCGCCGCCGGCACCGAGCTCGTCGTCGTCGACAACGCTCCCCGGACCGACGCAACGAAGCGGGTCGTCACCGGCCTGGCCGACGCCCGGATTCGCTACGTCCACGAGCCACGCCCGGGCCTGTCGGTCGCCCGCAACGCCGGCATGGCCAACGCCACCCACGAGCTGGTCGCCTTCACCGACGACGACGTGGTGGCCGACCCGCACTGGTTGGCGGGAATCACCGTCGCCGCCCGCCACGGCGACGCAGGCTGTATCACCGGGGCCGTCCCCACCGGCCAGTTGGAGTCCGAGGTGCAGCACCACTTCGAGCGTCGGGTCGACTGGGCCGGTCAGCTCGTCCCGCAGATCTTCCACCGCGACGATGACCGCGGCCCCCTCTACCCGTTCAGTCCCGGCCTCTTCGGCACCGGCGCCAACTTCGCCATCACCCGGTCGACCTACGACGAGGTCGGGCCCTTCGACGAGCGTCTCGGCGCTGGCCGGCGGACGAGGGGCGGTGAGGACCTCGACTACTTCTTCCGGGTCATCTGGTCCGGCGTCGCCATCCGCTACGAGCCGGCCGCCATGGTGTGGCACGTGCACCGTCCCGACGAGGAGCAGTACCTGGCCCAGGTGCTGGGGTACGGCATCGGGTTCGGAGCGTTCGCCACGAAGCTGGCCCTGTCGCCCCGCTACGCCCTGCCGTTCCTGACCCGCGTCCCGCGTGGCGTCCTCATGCTCCGCCACGCGATGCGGGGCGCGGTCGAGGAGAACGGGTTGCCGGCGGAGTTCACGGCGCTCGAGCGTCGGGGCATGGTGCGGGGACCCGTCGAGTTCCTCCGCGAGTGGCTGACCCAGACGGTTCTGGAGTACTGAACGTGGGACCGGGGAATCGGCTCGTCGAGCTCGACCGACTCGATCGGGAGGAGGAGTGGGTGACGCCTCGTGACGTGCCGATGCCCGCTCGCGTCGCCCGTTCGACGCTGCAGCACGAGCGCATCGAACCACCGTCGGCGAGCTGGACCCCGTACGCCTGGGTCGCGTTCGGGGCTGCGCTTTTGCTGTGGCTGTCGTCGCTGCCGTTCTTCGATCTGGACCGGATGTCCGGATTCGGCCTCCTGAACGCCGTTCCGCTCACCTGGATGTTGTCGGCCTACGTTGCCTTCGTCATCTACGTCGTTGCGGCGGCGTCGGGCCGGGTCGCCAACGCCGCGCTCTGGGGCCTCCACCTCGTCGTCGTCCTGATCCTCTACGGCACCACGACGTTGCTCTACGAGCAACCGCGCTACACGTGGATGTACAAGCACGTCGGGGTGGTCGAGTACATCCTGGCGAACAACTCGATCGACCGGTCGATCGACGTCTACCACAACTGGCCTGGTTTCTTCGTGGTGGTGGCGGCGTTGTCGAAGGTCACCGGTCTCGACCCGCTCACGTTGAGTCGGTGGTCGGAGGTCTTCTTCGGTCTGGCGCTGGCCGTCGCCCTCCACTACGCGGTTCGTGCACTCACCCGCGATCGGCGGGTCGCGTGGACGGCGGTGGCGCTGTTCACGATCACGAACTGGATCGGCCAGGGGTACTTCGCACCCCAGGCCCTGGCGACGCTGCTCACGTTCGTGTTCTTCGGGGCCGCGCTCCGCGTGCTCGGTCGCGGGGGCATCCAGCCCCGGTCTCTCGTGCAGCGAGCGCTGGCGAGGCTCGGTGTCGAGGCGTCGCCGCTCGCCGTCGTCTCGAACCGGAGGGTCGATGCCGTCGTTGCGCTGGCGGCGTTCGCTGGGCTGGTGGCCACCCATCAGCTCAACCCGCCGGCGGTGCTGCTCCAGCTCGCTGTCCTCGCCACGCTCGTGCGGGTCCGTGCCCTCTGGCTGCTGGTGGTGCCCGTCGTGCTCGAGGTCGCCTGGCTCGGGCTGGTCGCCCGGGTCTACATCGCCGAGCACCTGGAGCTTCTCAGCTTCAACGTCTCGGAGAACGTCGACGTGCCGGGCGACGGTCTGGTCGCCTCGCTCCCGGGATTGGCGGTGGCCCAGTGGTCGGGTCCGGCGCTGATGTCGGCCGTGATGCTGCTGGCCGCAGCCGGAACCGTCCTCCGGTTGCGTCGGGGCTGGATCGACCTGCCGGCGGTGGCGTTGGCCGCAGGGCCGGTCCTCATCGTCGCCCTGAACTCCTACGGCTCCGAGGCGTTGTTCCGCATCTACCTCTACGCACTGCCCTGGGCGTGCTTCCTCGCCGCCGGCTTCGTCGTGGGGCCCGACCGGCTCGACAAACCGACACCCGGGCCTCGGCACCAGCCGGATGTGGTCGATCCGGCCGTCCGCCCGCCGGTCACGAACGGTCTGCTGGCTCGGCAGTACCTCGTCTGCCTCGCGATCGTGCCGCTGACCCTGACCGCCAACTTCTTCCTCGAGCGGATCAACGTCGTCTCGGACGACGACGTGATGATCGCCACGTGGTTCGACGAGAACACCGAGCCCGACGCCTACGCGATGCTCGTCGCCCCCAACTACCCGACGAGGATCACCCACCGCTACCCCGACCACATCATCCAGGACGGGGCGTTCGCCCCGGCGGTGACCTCGTGGATGGACGAGTTCGGCCGGGCCGAGTACGCGGTCGATGCCGCCGACGAGCTGTTCGACATCTTCGACTGGCGACCCGGCTACCTCGTGTTCAGCCCGTCGCAGCGTCGATACGCCCAGGCCTGGGGGTTGCTCCCCGGCGCCGAGTACGACCGGTTCCGCCAACTGGTCGCAGCATCACCCGACTACGAGGTGGTCTTCGAGCACGGCAGCGGACTCGTTGCCAGATACGTCGGTATCCATGCCCCGTCGGCGACGTCTCCCTAGCCAACCCCTGTGGCTGCTCGGCGTCGGTCTCGTCGCTGCGCTGGGTTCGCTGTCGCTGGCGCGGTTCGATGCGGCGCCACCGGGACCGCTCATCCTCGAATCCGACTTCGACGGTCCGGAAGGCGCCCCCCCGCCCGCTCCGTGGGGTCACGACATCGGTGGCGGCGGGTGGGGCAACGACGAGTTGCAGACCTACACCGACCGGCCCGACAACGCCGCTCTCGATGGTCAGGGCAACCTGCGCATCACCGCCAGGGCCGAGCGGTTCACCGGCCCCGACGGGATCACCAGGGAGTACACCTCCGCCCGAGTCACGACCGAGGAGGCGTTCACGTTCACCCACGGCCGGGTCGAGGTTCGCCTGTCGACACCGCACGGCATCGGACTGTGGCCCGCGATGTGGCTGCTCGGCGACATCCCGGCAGAGGACGACTGGCGCACCGCGGGCGAGATCGACGTGCTCGAGGTGTTCGGGTCGGACCCCCGGCACCACGCCACCGTTCACGGGTTCTCGGACGAGCCCCGGGGCTGGTCGAGGCGGGGGAGCACGTCGGATCTGATCGATCTCACGACCGGCTTCCACACCTACGTCCTCGACTGGGAGCCGGATCGCGTTCGGGTCTCCGTCGACGGATCCGAGGTGTTGGACGTGTCGAGGAGCGACCTCGACGAGGACGAGACGTGGTCGGTCGACAAGCCGATGTATCTCCTCATCAACCTGGCGGTGGGCGGGCGACCCGTCGGACCGCCCGACGAGACGACGCCGTTCCCAGCGTCGATCCTCGTCGACCACATCCGAGTCTGGGGAATGGAAGTCAGCGATGTCTAGCACCACAGGAACCGCCACCAGGCCCCGACCCGTCGGGTCCCGCCACGACACGTCCGATGTGACGATCGTGCTGATCTGCCACGACGAGCGGCGGTGGAAGTACCTCGAGAAGTCGGTGGCGAGCGCGCTCGAGCAATCAGCGGCCCGGGTCGTCCTCGGCGTCGACCACAACGAGGCGCTCGCAGCCCGCGCCCGGGCGCGGTGGCCTGAGCTCGACGTTGTGCCCAACCGTCATCAGCGGGGGGCCTCGGGCACGAGGAACGCCGCTTCAGAGCTCGCCTCGACACCGCTGATCGCCTTCATGGACGACGATGTCGTGGCCATGCCCGACTGGCTCGCCACCCTCTGCGCCGCCATGGACGATCCCGAGATCGTCGGCGCCGGTGGACGGATCATCCCCTTCTGGGCCGGCGGCGAGCGACCCCGGTGGTTCCCGCTCGAGTTCGGCTGGGTCGTCGGGGTCAGCTTCACCGGCATGCCCGATCAGACGAGCCCGGTGCGCAACGTCTGGGGTGGCAACATGCTGGTACGGCGGGACGCGTTCGAGGCCGCCGACCGCTTCCGAACGTCGTTCAGCAAGGTCGGCGATCGGGCTCGGCCGGAGGACACGGAGCTGTGCCTCCGGGTCGCGGCGGCTGTGTCGGGTGGGCGCTGGCTCTACGTGCCCGACAGCCACGTCGGGCACCAGGTCCCACCGCAGCGGTGCCGGTTCGGCTACTTCCTGACCCGCTCGTACCAGGAGGGGCACGGGAAGGTCGAGCTCGACGACCTGGTGGCCGACGACGAGCTGCTCGCCGAGGAGAAGCACTACCTCACCCGCACGCTCCCCAGAGGATTCGCAGCAGGGCTCGGCGACGCCCTCCGCGGCGACCCTGCCGGCCTGGCGAGAGCAGGGGCGATCGTCGCCGGAACAGCAGCCGCCGGGGTCGGAGCAGCCGCGAGCCGAATCGCGTCGCGGCATCCGGCCACGACCCTCTCGCCGGCAGCCCCCGCCGAGTCGCTGCCGCCAGCCGCCGACGCCGAGCGGGCCAGGTCCTCGCTGGCTCGTCACGAACCGCCGATCTGGGTTGGCGAGCTCGACCTGGCCGATGGCCCTGCTGAGCTGCCGATCGGCAGCGGCCACTCCTGGGCCCGCATCCTTCCCCGACGGGGTCACGCCGTTGGCCAGCCCCTGATGCTGCCCGTCGTCGACGGATCGGTGACCAGGGCGGCCGTGGTGGACGCGGCGGGCGACTGGCGACCGAGCGGAGCAGCCCAGGACCCTCCGGTGTGGCCCAACGGCCTGACCGTCGGTGTCACCGTTGGCACCCGCGATCGCCCGGAGCAGCTACGACGCATGCTCGAGAGCCTGGTCCGGGTCGACGCGGCGGTGAAGGTGCTGGTGGTCGACAACGCGCCGAGCGATGATCGCACGCGCCGGGTGGTGGACGAGATCGCCGCCTCCGACGATCGAATCTCCTACGTGCTCGAACCGCGGCCAGGGCTGTCGGTGGCCCGCAACCGGGCGCTCCGCGACATCGACACCGACGTCCTGCTGTACACCGACGACGACGTCGAGATCGACCGCAACTGGATCGCCGTGCACGCTGCAGCGTTCGCCGATCCTCGCGTCGTGGTGTCGACCGGGCAGGCCTTTGCCGCGCGACTCGACGTTCGCGACGAGCTGCTGTCCGAGGTCACCGTCGCCTGGGGCAAGGGTGCGAAGCCCCGCACCTTCAGCCTCGACGACCCACCGACCGATGTGCCCATCTTCCCGTTCAGCCCCGGGCTGCTCGGCGGCGGCCTGAACTTCGCGGTGCGGGTCGCCGAGGCGCGGGAGCTCGGGGGCTTCGACGAGACCCTCGGTGCCGGCGCCCCCATGCGGGGCGGCGAGGATTGCGATTTCATGATCCGCGCCGTGCGCAGGGGGGCCACCCTCCGCTACGACCCGAACGCGTTCGTCTGGCACCACCATCGCCGGGATCCGGGGGCGTTCGAGAAGCAGCGGCTCGACTCGGCCGTTGGGCTCGGCGCCTACCTTGCCAAGTTGGCAACCGATCCGGCGGCGGGAGCGGCCATGGTCCGACGGCTACCGGCCGGCGTTCGGCACTTCCGCCGTTTGCGCGCCGTGGCCACTGACGCTGCGATCGACGCCGAGCAGCGGTCATCCGAGCTGTCGCTCACGCTGCGGGGAGCGCTCGGCTACCACCGTGCTCGCCGGGCCGTTCGCGCCGCCGGCGGTCACGTCGCCGATCGACCCTTGTGACAAGCCGGCAACGGGGCAAGCACATCGGGCACTGTTTCCAATCTGAAGGCCAATAGCGACGTCGGCTGATTCCGTGATTGCGGTCCAGATCTCGTCGGATTCTGGGGTGCTGGACCAAGTATCGCCCTCGTTGACGCGCTGGAATGAACTGCCCAGATCATCCAGTCGAGACCGTGCATGGATCTATGATTCGCGGCGGTTCCAGGATTCGTTGGAGGCCGCCCATGACGACTGTCGAGACGCTACTGCACGAGGCTGTCTCCGTCGGTCGTGGCGCATTCGAGGCCGCTTTGGCCGCTGGTGCCACGGAGATCGACGCAGCAGCCATCTGCCGGGCGTACACGTGCTTCTTCGCCCTGATCCTGTCGTCACAACCCGATGCGTTGAACCACGTGAGCGACCCGTTCGCCTACGGGATGCGCCTCGGGGATCGTGCAGTCGCCGATCCGAGCCGGCTTCCCTGCTCGGACGTGATCGACCTGCGTCACGGCGACCTCGACCTGCAGGGCGAATCACCCCCGGTACAGCGGGCGTTGGCGCGGGCCCATCGCTACGTTTTCGACCATCTCGGTCGCCTTTCGGCCGGTGATCGCGCCGTTGTCGAGGGCCTCGAGTGGGGTGGCCTTTCGGTCATGACGCTCGTCTGTGCGCTCGCGGCAATGGCCGGCGATGACGTCGATGTCGTGCGCGACCACGTGGTTTCGGGATCACCGACATGGTCACCGTCGATGTGTACCATGTCGGCCGCAATTCCCCCGGACGGTTTCGTTGTTGGAGGATCGTGTTGAAGAGTCATGTTCCTAGCTCATCGCGAGAGGAAGTCATGGGACGACTGGGTGAGATTCCAGCCATGGCGGTCATGGAGGGCCCTGGCGACAGGTACCCGATACATGATCCGGTCGGTCCCCTCCTGCTGGTGGAGCAGTCCTCGGACGGCTCTGTTCGTCAGCACTCACTGGCCAGCGAGGAGGCGCTCTCCCTTGCCGTGGAGCAGATCCTGAACCGCGATCCCACGACGTCGGTCCGTGTGTTCCGCCTGCAGGAGCTGGCGATCAACCGATATCAGGAGTACCGCGTCGAGTTGAAGTAGCCCCGTCGAACCGGCGGACGTGAAAGCCGCCGAACTGAGCTGCGGCCGATTCCTTCCAAGCCTTGGTAGCAGCGGGCACGGCCCAAAGGACGAAGTCCCGCCACACCGTGTGCAAGGTGGGCGGGACTTTGGGTCGATTCGACCTACCAGGCCGAAAACGTGGCGTCAGCGGGTACCGGTATCTGCGCGATCAAACTCGCCAGCCTTTACCCCGGCGATGAAAGCGGTCCATTCGGCGTTGGTGAACGACAAGATTGGCTCCCTCTCGACATCGTTGGATGGATCTCGCTGATACTTACTGTCTCTCACCTGAACAGCATCCATGTTGAAGGTAACCTCAATGCAGCAATCGTTCGGTCCACTGAAACTGCTCTTGAACCACTTCTTTCTAGGCTCCTCAACATTGTCTCTCCCAGAGTCTCTGGTCATCTCTCTCCTTGGTTGGGGGTTCATGATCCTTCGCCGCGCGTCACCTCTATGCTTCAATTTCGGCGATACGGCGTAGGAGGAGTTTATAGCTCTCCTCGCGATCGAGGCTTGATTCAAGAGCGAGCTCTAAGTTCGCTTCGATCAGCTCGAGCGCGTCAAAATCGTCAGTAATATTCACTGACGTAGCGCCGGTTGTCCAAGCCCAGGTATCGAGAAAGGGCGTGGTGAAGTCGAGCAGAACGACGGTAGCGGTGGTGGCAAAGACTGCTGGAGTGCTCGAAAATGGCTGAACCCTAAAATCGAGAGTCTCACCTAGCGAGTCAATCAGGTCAGCGACGTGGATGAGTTGTTTGCGTAGGGCGTCGGGACCACCTATTTGCTGGTGGAGCGCTGTCTCGCCTTGGAGTACAAGGACGTTCAGAGGATCGGGGCCGAGGAGACGTCTCTGGCGCCCCATCCGAAGCCTCACGAGCCGATCGACGTCGAGTTTGGAGTGCTCGGGAAAGGCACCGATGATCGCTCGTGCATACTCCTCGGTCTGGAGGAGTCCGGTCACTACTGTCGGGTCGTAGACGCGAACTGATTCGGCGCCATACTCCAAACCACAGAGATCGATCAACTCGGGTGGGGCGTAGCGGGCGTACTCGTCCCACCACCCTTCGTCGCGGGCGATGCCGAGCAACTTGATCAGGTACTCGGTCTCGTCGGCTTCGTAGTTGAGCTCGCCGGCCAACCTGACGAGGAAATCTTCTGTCGGCAGCGCTCGACCGTTCTCGACGGCCGACAGGTGGTTACGTGACACCTCGAGCGCTTCGAACACTGTCCGAGCGTTGCGCTTCAGATCTCGACGTCGAGACCTGAGCATCGACGCTAGCTCTAGACCGGCCACGGTAGGCGAAGGTGGTGGCACGACGCAGACCCTCCCCCTTCGCTGCTATCCGTGGCACTGAGATCGGCGGTCAACCTACCAGCTCGTTACTCACATCGGTGCGAGGCTAGGAACATTTCAGTTGGCGTCCAAGATATATCTTGGAGGCTATCAGGCTGAGCGCGCTACTGTGCGCACAACGGGGCGTGTTGCGTGTCACACGGCAGCGCGCGAGACTCGATGCATCGCTCAACATCCGCCCTTCGCCCACGGGGCGGCCCGGGGGAGGAACGATGACACCACCAGCCCGCACTGACGAACTACCGCCTGACTGGGTACTCGCTCAGGCAAGGGCTACGGCCAAGGCAGAGGCCCTGCGGGTAGGGGCGAGCGAGGCGGACGCCGACGACGCGGCGCAAGCCGTCATCGTCACGATCTGGATGAAGTGGACCGCTTCCCATCTCCGTCAGGCATACAGCCGCGGTCCTGCATACTGGCGGAACTATCTTCGCGTCGCCGCAAGAAATGCCATCGCTGACATCTGGAGAACCGACACTCGACGACACCGTCGCGAGGAGAAGGTCGCGTCGATTCGCCCTCAGCTACCGCGCCGTCCTGGTCGAGATCTTCGGCCGCAGTCAGTGTCGGGTTCGACCGGCGCGGCTGATGACTACGTCGCCCGGTTCATGATTGCGGACGCCATCGATTCGCACTTAAGCGAGAAGCTGCGCATAGTCGCCCGGTATCTCTTCATCGAGGGATGGACACCGAATGAGGTTGCAAAGCACCTAGGTGTCTCAGCCCGCAAGGTTCGCAGTGATCGTCAAGCGGCCCGGGAGATCATCAGACAAGCGTTGATCGAGCAGAGCGACGCTGGTTGACAACGACGGAGGAGCAACGATCCCCGTGCGCTCGATGACGGCCTCAGTCGTCGTCGCTGCGGGTGGGCTTCATCGGCCCGGAGTCGGTCGCCCCCGATCTCTCAGCCGCGATTGCCGCCATAGCCCGTCTGTGCAACTCATCAAGAGGCGGAAGAGCCTCGTCGTCGTCAGCCGCTTCTGCGTCATCGAGCATACTCAACGCACGGTCGACGAGATTCTGGCTCGGTGATGGTTCCGATAGCGACGTCATCGAGGCCTCCCGTGGGTGGCGTCGCGATGCTCACGGCCCGGCAGCGTCGCATCGACGACATTGGAAACAGTACTAGAGGGCGGCTCGGTCAGCATGTCACGTCCGAGCCGACCTGAACAGCTTGTGAACACCGACCCGGGATCGAATGTCTCGTCCGGGTCGTCGCATTCCTCCTGGCGAACGGACTCCAGCTTGAGCCGTTCCGCAAGGCGACCAGGGAGTAGCGATGTCCGTTCTCGAGCGATCACCGATCGGCGATCGACCACGCACTGCGGAGCCGGTCGCTCGGCTCGTCCACCCCCGGGCCATCCGGTGGCTGCACTGGATCAACTTCCCACTGCTGCTCGTCATGATCTGGAGCGGGCTCCGGATCTACTGGGCGAACGACACCTTCGCGTTCGGGATCGGTGACTGGCAATGGTTCGCCTTCTTCCCCGACCCGGTCTACGAGACGCTCGGCCTGGAGCGACGCCTCGCCCGCGGCATCGCCTTCCACCTCAGCTTCGGCTGGCTGTTCGTGGCCAACGGGGTCGCCTACACGATCTACCTCGCACGCTCCGGTGAGTGGCGACACCTCGCACCGGGACGCGGTGCGATCCGGCACGCCGTTCTGGTGGTGCTCCACGATCTCCACCTGCGCGCCGAGAAGCCGCCGCAGGGTCGGTACAACGCCACCCAGCAGTTCGCCTACAGCGCTGTTCTGATCATGGCCGCACTCGTCGTGGTCAGCGGTTTCGCCATCTACAAGCCGACCCAGCTCCATCCGCTGCCGTTGCTGTTCGGCGGCTACCAGGGTGCTCGACTCGTGCACTTCACGATGACGGTCGGGATCGTCCTGTTCTTCGGCGTGCACGTGCTGCAGGTGGCCAGGGCCGGCTGGTCGAACCTCCGCTCGATGATCACCGGCTACGCCGTGCACGAGCCGACCGACGAGGAGATCGACGCATGAGAACCCCCAGCCTCCCGAACCTCCCGAACCTCCCGAACCTGCCCGAGCCGGAGGCGCCGGTGCTGACCCTCGCCGAGCACCGGCGCCGATCCCGACGATCGTTCCTCACCGGTCTGGCCGGTGTGGCCGGCGCCGGTCTGTTCTGGCGGTGGATCCACACCCAGGACCTCGACGACAACATCCCCGGTGCCCTCAGGACCGTGTTCGAGCGCAATCAGGACCTCTGGGGGAACCTGCCGCAGGGCTCCGCACCGGAGTTCCCGATCAGCGAGGCGGTGCCGATCCGGGTCAACGGCACCATCGGTCTCCGAGACGACATCGACCTCGACGCGTGGACCGTCCGGATCGAGGGCCCCGACGCCGAGTTGTACGACGAGCTCGACATCACGACGTTCGAGCAGCTCCCCCAGCGTGACCTCGTCATCGAGCACAAGTGCATCGAGGGCTGGTCGAGCATCGTCCACTGGGGCGGTGCCCGCTTCGCCGACTTCCATCGGGCGTACGCCGAGCGTGTTCCGCCCGATGCCCGTTACGTCTCCCTCGCCACCCCGGACGGCGAGTACTACGTGGGCTGGGAGCTGGCGCACCTCCTCCACCCCCAGACCCTCCTGGTTCTGCGGGAGGGCGGCCAGCCGCTCACCCAGGCCCACGGCGCCCCGCTCCGGCTCGCCACCCCCAACCGGTACGGGATCAAGACCATCAAGCGCATCGGGCTGATCCGCTACACCCGCGATCGCCCACCGGATTACTGGGCCGAGCGCGGCTACGACTGGCACGCCCGACTCTGACCGCCCGAACCCCCCGAAATTCGTGGAGTTTGCAGCGGCTACCGCTGCAAACTCCACGAATTTCGGGGGATCACCCGGGTCGCGACAGACTCGGCCGCATGGAGATGGAAACGATCCGACTCGAAGGGGATGGTCCGGTGCGCCATCTCGTGCTCAACCGACCGGAGGTGCACAACGCGGTCAACGCCGCGCTCGTGCGCGACGTCCGCGACGCCTGCCTCGCCGTCGACGACGACCCCACGGTGCGGGTCCTCATCCTGCGCGGTGCGGGTCCGAGCTTCTGCTCGGGAGCCGACCTCAAGGCGCCGCGGGCATCGTCGATGCAGCGGATGGTCGGGTCGAAGCAGGGAGCCCGGATGTACGACATCCTCACCAACCTCAACGCGGTCACGATCGCCTGCTGCCACGGCCACCTGATCGGCGGGGGTGGCGTGCTGCCGGCCGCCTGCGACGTGCGGATCGGGTCGCCCTCGATGAAGATGTGCCTCAACGAGAACAGCATCGGCGCCAACCTCACCTGGCACAGCCTCCCGGCGATGGTGCAGCTCGTCGGTCCCGCCCGCACGAAGGAGATCCTCCTCTTCGGGCGCACCTACGGGGCCGAGCAGTTGCTCGACTGGGGCTATCTCAACGAGGTCGTGGCCGACGACGAGGCGCTCGTGCCTCGAGCCGAGGAGCTGGCGGCGGAGGTGGTGGCCCAACCGCCCGTACCGGTCATGCTGACCAAGGCGTCGGTCAACGCCTATGTGAAAGCCACCGACCGGGCCGTGCAGCACATGGACCACGTCGCCGTCGGCTACACCGCGGTGAGCGAGAACTCGAAGATCGCCATGCGCACGTACTTCGGCGACCGCGACCAACGCCGCTACGTCGACGAGTAGACCCGATCGTCGGTACGCGACTTCGCCCGCACGTCGGGCGCGTAGCGCACAGCGAGCGCGCAGACGTCGTCGCGTCGTTCGACGCCGTACAGCATCTGGTCGGTCAGTGCATGCACCACGTCGTCGGTCGTGAAGCTCGCCGGCAGGCTCGCTGCCGTGTCACGGAGGCGAGCCAGGCCGACGTCGATCGATTCCTCGCGGCGCTCGATCAAGCCGTCGGAGTACAGAACGACGATGTCGCCGGGATCGACCGTCGCCTCAGCCTGGTCGTGGCTCGCGTCCTGGAGCGCCGCCAGTGCGGGCCCCCGACCAGCCTCGAGCAGCTCAGGCTCACCGGTCGACCGAATGAGCAGCGGCGGCGGGTGGCCCGCGCTCGCGTAGGTGAGGGTCGACCGACCGCTGTCGAGCACGGCGTAGTGGAGCGTGGTGCATGCGGCTGCGTCGATGCTTCGGGCGATCGCCTCGGTGCGCTCGAGCACGTGACGGGGCTCGGGGTCGATCTGGGCCAGGGCCCGAACGACGGCCCGGAGTTGCCCCATCGTCGCCGAGGCTTCGATGTCGTGACCGACGACATCACCGACGACGAGTCCGTGGCGGCCGCCGCCCAGGTCGATCACGTCGTACCAATCGCCGCCCGACAGGTCTTCCCGGTGGGCGGGCTGATAGCTGACGCTCACTTCGAGATCGGTCAGGTCGATGCGGCCGAGCAGGGCCTGCTGGAGTCGGCGGGAACGTCGGCGCTGCTCGGCGAGCAGCCGCCGCTCTTCGCTCACGTCGGTCAGCGTGATCACGATCTGTCCCCGGCGGATCCGATGGGCGGCGACCGTGAAGCGGGTTCGACCGTCGACACTGTCGACGATGTCGCCCCGGCTGCTCCCGATGGATCCGAGCCGACCGCCATCGCTCAGGAGCTCCGACATCAGCTCGGGCACCAGACGCTGGAGCACCGGAAGAGGCGTCGCCACCGATTCGCCGTCGACGAGCTCCACGGTCAGCAGCCGTGAGGCGGTCGGGTTGATCAGCGACACCACCCCTGCCTCGTCGAGCGAGATCAACCCGAAGGGGCACTGATACAGGAACTGCAGCAGGTCCTGATGGTCGGTGTCGGGAAGGTCGTTCATCGAACCTGCAATCGGGTCAGGCCGACGTGGTCCAGTCGACGACCAGGTAGCGGCGCTGCCCGCCGGGTCGGGCGAGAAGTCGTAGCCGGACCGGAGTTGGACGCATGCGAAGCGTGAAGACGTAATCGAGCCACTCGTCGAGCTCCTCACCCTCTCGGTACCGCTCGGCTACGAGGTAGTTGTTCGTGCAGGGCGCGACCTGAGTGAAGAAGTCCCGTCCGAGCACCCGCTCGGGGTCCAGCCCGGCGGCCTGTGACTCGGTCTTGTTGTAGACGTCGACCACCTCATCGGCGTCGAAGCCGATCACGCCGAACTCCAGCTCGTCGAGCTCGTCGAGCGACATGGCGTCGAGACGGCCGGCCAGATCGGGATCCCCTGCCGTTGGTCTCGGTCGCGGTCGCGACCCCGCATCGGCTTCGGACTCGGTGTGCCTCACGCCAGCGCAGCTAAGCATGAGGTGACCGGTCCAGCAACTGGTTCGCTTCGCTGGAGGTTCGGATCTCGGGGGTTCGGCATTGGTGTTGGGCTCCGGTCGCGTATGGACGAGAACGGTCGTTCTACCCGCCCGTCAGGATAGGAAACGTCCCTCCGCTCCGGACTGCCCGACGGCACGCTGGTTTCAACTCGGCCGATCGGGGTACCCCCTCCCGGGCCCGAACGGAGCGGCGATTGCGTCAGAGCTCTCCTCCGGCGAGACGAATGGTGAACCTGCGAGCGTTGCGGCTCCTGTCGATCCTCGCGCTCGCCACCTTGCCGGTCGCGGTCGTCGACGGCGACTGGGCCGCGGTTGCGGTCCTGGCGGGCGCAGCGGTCGTCGGTTGGCTCCCGAGCGTCGTCGTGCCCGGTGCCGAGCCGCCGGCGAGCACCCGAGCGGCGATGGCAGAGGTGGCGGTTTCGTGGACGGTGCTCGCCACGGCCGCCGCGACGGTGACCTGGTTGTTGGCGCAGTCGTCGCCCGCCGGGAGCGCGCTCGTCGACCCGGTGTCAGCGCTGTTCGAGGCCACGTCGGGTATCAGCACGACCGGGCTTTCGATGGTGCCCAACCCCGACGAGCTGACGCCGACCATCCAATGGTGGCGGTCGATCCTCCAGTGGGGCGGAGCAGCCGGCGTCGTCACGTTCGGACTCTTCGTCGCCGAGCGGTCGGGCGACAAGGACGCCCACCTCGACAGCGAGTGGGGGGCGCAACCGGCCGAGGAGCTGCACCGGTCGATCCGTATCATCCTCGGGCTCCTGGCGGGGTTGACGGTCGTCGGTTTCATCGCTCTCTGGGTCGCTGATGGACGACCGTGGGCAGCCGCCAACCACGCCATCACCGCTGCCGCCACCGGTGGCTTCTCGGTCGACTCGGGTTCGGCCGGCGACTCGCCACCTCTCGCTCGTGCTGCGCTCGCAGCTGTGCTCCTCGCTTCGTCGGTGAGCTTCGCCACGCTGTGGGGGGTTGCGACCAGGAGCGGCCCGCCGCTGTGGAAGCGCACCCAGGTTCGGTGGTCGCTCGCGCTCGTCGCCGTGCTCGGCGGTGCCGCGGTGGTGGCCTCGCTCGGCCAGGCCTCGATCGGCGACGTCATGTTCAACGCAGTGTCGGCTTCCACGACGGCCGGCTTCTCGGCGGGCGACAGCTACCAGACGATCCCCGCGGTCACGGTCGTCGCCATCACGTCGATGATCATCGGTGGCTCAGCCGGCTCGACGGCAGGGGGGATCAAGGTGGCCCGAGTGGCGTGGATCGCCAAGGCGGCGCGCCGTTGGCTGCCCCAAGGCGGCGAGGTCTACGACCAACCGTTCGTCTGGGACGGGGAGCGTGTCGACACCGACGAGGCAGCCGACCGAGTCACCGGAGCCGGCACGCTGATCGCTGTCTGGCTGGTCACCATCGTCGCGGCCACGTTCGCCTTGGCGTTCTCGGCGGAGGCGACGGTGTCGGATGCGCTGTTCGAGGCCACCTCGGCGCTGTCGGGGGTGGGGCTGAGCAGCGGTGTCACCGACCGGGATCTCGCGGCGGGTCCGAAGCTGGTGCTGACGGGCGCGATGCTGGCCGGCCGGGTCGAGGTGACCGCCTTCATCGCTCTGGCGGTACACGCTGGCCGTGTTGCTCGGTCGTGACGGCGGCACGGTGGCCGGCCCAGTCGGCCAGCAGATCGAGATAGCCCGCCACGAGCTGCCCGGTCGACGGCACCTGCAGCCGGTGATCGGCGCCTGGTAGCACGACGACGGTGGCGTCGGGGTTGCCGGCTTCCACCAACGCTCGGCCTGACTCCTCGGCGCACCGCCAGGCCGGGACGAGCAGGTCGGCTCCGCCGTAGACGGCGAGGAACGGGCAGCCGATCCGGCGTAGGGCTTCGAGTGGGTCGAACTCATCGCCGATCAGCCGGCAGGCCAGTCCCCAGTCGGCTTCGTCGCCGATCTCGTGATACCGGTACCACGACGCCCGCCGGGCTGGCGCCAGCACGTCGGCCTCGACCTGACCGTAGGGAAGGCGAGCGGCGGCGGCCCGGTGCACCGCGTCGAGATAGTCCAGAGCGGCGGCCACGTCGATCTCGGCGCAGCCGTCGGCCCGCATGGTCTGCTCCACGGCGAATCGGTCCTGGGCCGAAACCGTGATGGACGGGCCCGACGTGGCGACGGCGAAGCGGAGGTCGTCACGGTCGGCCGCCAGCAGTTGCACCAGCCAGCCACCCTGGCTGTGGCCGAACACACCGACCTGGTCGGCGTCGACCGCCGGGTGCTGGACGACCTCGTCGAGCACGGTCGAGGCCTGGTCGGCCCGATCCCTGAGCCCGTGGTGGCGCCAATCGCCGGTCGATTCGCCACACCCTGGTTTGTCGAACGCGATCGTGGCCACGCCTCGATCGAGGAACGCCTCGCGGATGGCGGTGAAATAGCCGTTGCTGCAACGATCCGACGGGCCGGAGCCCTGCAGCATGAGCACGGTCGGAACCGGCTGGATGGGCCCCGGCTGGGAGGACGCCGCTGGCAGGTGGAGCGTGCCGGCCAGGCGGAGGTCACGCCACGCGGTGTTCGTCGGATGAGCTGTCACCACCACCGGCGTCTCCCTCGGCTCGGATCGCGTCGAAGGCCCATGATCGTGTCTATCGCCGCGAGGCGGACGATCGGCGTCGGGCCGCCGGCCCGACCCGGAGCCGGTAGGGTCGCCCGGTGACACCAGACGGTGCGGAGACGCCGCCGACAGCGACGCCCGCGAGGGGGTCGGTGTCGGAGCGGGAGTTCATCGCCATGCTGGCGGCGATCAGCGCGACCACCGCGCTCGGCATCGACATGGCCCTCCCCGCCTTCGCCGACATCCGGGCCGGGCTCGGGCTCGCTCCCGATTCCCCCCGGGTCGCGTTGACGGTCACCCTCTACTTCCTCGGTCTCGCCAGCGCCCAGCTGTTCTATGGCCCCTTCACCGACCGGTTCGGCCGCAAGCCCGTCCTCTACACCGGGCTCGGCCTCTATGCCCTGGGGGCCATCGGCTCCGCCCTCGCTCCCAGCTTCGGTGTGCTGGTGGCGAGCCGCTTCGTGTGGGGCGTCGGCGCTGCCGGGCCCCGAGCCCTGACCCTCGCCATCGGCCGCGACATCTACGACGGCGACACCCTCGCCCGCATTCTCGCCGTGGTGGCGTCGGTGTTCATGGTGGTGCCGGCGATCGCCCCGTTGCTCGGGCAGGCCGTGCTGTCCGTCGGGTCGTGGCGGTGGGTGATGGCCGCGCCGATGGCGGTCACGCTGGTGCTGGCGCTGTGGTTGACCCGCCTACCCGAATCGCTTCCCGCCGACGAGCGGCGCCCGCTCACCCTGAGCCGCACCCGGCAGGCCGTGGTCGCGGTGTTCTCCAGCCGGGTGACGACCGGCTCGGCCCTGGCGGTCATGTTCGACTTCGGCTCGTTCGCCGCGTTCCTCGGGAGCAGCCAGCTCCTGTTCGACGACGTCTACGGCCGGGGCGACCAGTTCGCCTACTACTTCGCCGCCATGAGCCTGTTCATGGGGGTCGTGATCTTCACCGGGAGTCGGCAGGTGGCCAGGCTGGGCGCCGACCGGGTGATCGTGGTGGTGCTGCCGATGGCGGTCGCCCTGTCGATGGCGATGGCGGCCTGGGCCTGGGCGGCCGACGGGCGACCGCCGTTTCTCGGCTGGTTCGCCCTCCTCACTGTGATCAACTCGCTACGCACGCTCATCAACCCGCTCCTCCAGGCCCAGGCGATGGAGCCGATGGGTCAACTCGCCGGCACCGCAGCGGCGGTGATCGGGACCGTCACCATGGGTGGGGGAGCAGCGCTGGCCAGCCTCGTCGACCGTTCGATCGCCGGCTCGGTCACCCCGCTGGCTGCGGCCTACGCCGGCTACGGCGCGATCGGGCTCGGTTTCGCACTGTGGGCCCGACGACACCGCGAACCGGCGGCGACCCGGTCGGCCGGGTCGGGGGTCACGCGATCCGGTTGATCGTGGCGAGCAGCGCCTCGACCTCGTCGAGCGAGTTGTAGTGGCACACCGACGCCCGCACGCACGAGTCGATCCCGAGCGGCTCGAGGATCCCGGCCGAGTAGTGGTCGCGTTTGCGGACGTGGGTGCGGACCCCGTCGGCGTTGAGGGTCTCCACCACCTCGGCCGCCGGCAGCCCGGCGACGTGGAACGACACCAGACCCGAGCGGTGCTCGCTCGTCGCCCGCCCGATCACCGACACCCCGCCGAGTCGAGCCAGGCCATCCAGGCCTGCGACGCCGTCGAGCATCGCCCGAACCAGGCCCTCCTCCTGGTCGCGGATCGCGGCGGCTGCCGCCACGAGGTCTGCCCTGCGAACGCCATCGCCGGCCGACCCATGGGCGATGACCGCACCGCCGCCATCCGCCCCGTCGGTTGCCGAGGTGCCATCGGCCGTGGTCGCTCGACCAAGCCACGCCAGGTAGCGGACCACCTCCGAGCACGATGCGTAAGCCGACGCGTCCCGGGTGCCGAGCTCCCATTGGGTGGCGGGCGAGCCGTCGAGCCGGTCGTGAGGGAGCTCGCTGAGCCGGTCCGAGAGCCACGCCACCCCGTAGTTGTGGCGGGAGAACATCTTGTAGCCCGACACCACGTACCCGTCGATCGCCCCGCCGGCCGCTGCGTACCCATCGACATCCACGAAGCCGTGGGCCGCGTGCTGGATCCCGTCGACAATGATGACGCAGGCGGGGGCGATCGAGCGGATCCTGCCGGCGATCGCGGCCACGTCCACGTGCATCCCCGTGACCGGGCTGGCGTGGATGATCGTCGCCACCGCCGTGTCGGGGGTGATCGCCGGCTCGTAGTGGTCGACGCCCACCACTGCGGTGGCCAGGTCGAAGGGCACCTGGCGGTACTCCCGACCGGCCGCCTCGGCCCACCGACGGCAGGCGCTGAACGTGGCCGGATGTTCGAGCGAGCTCCCGACGACCGGCCCGTCGCCGGCCATGACCGCCGAACGGATCAAGCGGCCGAGCAGCTCGGTCCCGGTCTCGCCGACGATCACCTGGCCCGACGACGCCCCGAAGAACAGCGCCATGTCGGCCCGGCCGCGGTCGATCACCTCGACCATTGCCCGCGACGCGGCGTTGGCCCGCCCCTGATTGTCGGGGATGGCGAGCAGTTCGGCGCTGCGGCCCACCACGGACTTCAACGTGAGCGACCCGCCGGCGTTCTCGAAGAACGCCCGGGGGCCGGCGAACGGGCAGGCGTCGACGTGGTGGAAGCGGTCACGGACCTCGGCGAGGACATCGGGGGAGAGCACCCACACACGCTACGCACGATCGCCGCCGCGTCGGAGCGGTTGGCGACCGAGGTGGCTTTGGCCCGTAACCTGTGCACCCGGACCGGGATCGAAACCGGGATCGCGGCTCGAGAGGTCCGAGCCGGGAGCAGAACCGACGGAGGCGCAGCACCGTGTACACCATGCGAGACCCATTGCGGCGGGCCGAGCAGTTGTTCGGCGAGGAGGAGGCCGTGGTGTGCGGCGACGTGCGCCGCTCGTATCGTGAGCTGGCCGAGCGGGTGCGCCGGGTGGCGGGGCTGGCCGAGTCGGTCACGGAACGGGGCGACCGGATCGCCCTCTGGGCGCTCAACTCCGCCGAGTACCTGGAGCTGTTCGTCGGCATCCCGTGCGCTGGCCGGGCGATCGTGCCCCACAACACCCGGTGGGCCGAGCCGGAGTTGGCCTACGCCACCGTCGACGCCGGCGCCAAGGTGCTGATCTGCGACCGTGACCCCGGCGGCCTGGCCGACGTGGTCGACCGGGTCATCCGCCTCGACACCGGGGAGTACGAGGAGTTGCTGGCCGCCGCCCCCGAAGCGGAGCCGTCGGTCGCCCCCGACGACCTCGCCGGCCTGTTCTACACCGGCGGGACCACCGGGGCGTCGAAGGGGGTGATGCTCACCCATCAGAACCTGATGGCCAACGCGGTCCACACCCAGCTCGCCCAACCCCTGCTCGACGACGACCGCTACCTCACCATGGCCCCGATGTTCCATGCCGCCGGGGTCTACGCGGCGTTGTCGCTGCTGTGGGTCGGCGGCACCAACGTGGTCCTCCCCGCGTTCGACCCGGCGGCCAGCCTCTCGCTCGTCGAATCGGAGCGCATCACCTGCGCGATCGCCGTGCCGGCGATGCTGGCGGCGATGATCGAGACGCAGGCCGCCGACCCGGTCGACGTCTCGACGCTGCGGTGGCTGTCGCACGGGGCCTCGCCGATCGCGCTCGAGGTGCTCAAGCGTGGCCTCGAGCTGTTCGGCTGCGAGCTGATCCACCTCTACGGCGCCACCGAGCTGTCACCCCTGGCCACGATCTTCCGCCACGAGGACCGGTTCCTCGACAGCGAGCGCTCGAAGAGCTGCGGGACCGCGCCGCCCGGGGTCGAGCTCGACATCCTGACCTCGGACGGCGAGTCGCTCCCCGCGGGCGAGGTGGGCGAGGTCACCGTCAGGGGGCCGAACGTGATGATCGGCTACTGGAACAAGCCCGAGCAGACCGAAGACGTGCTGCGGGACGGGTGGTACAGCACCGGCGACCTCGGCTACGTCGACGATGGCGGTTACCTCTATCTCGTCGACCGGTCGAAGGACATGATCGTCTCGGGCGGGGAGAACGTGTACTGCACCGAGGTGGAGGACGCCATCTACACCCACCCGGGCGTGCTCGAGGCCACGGTGTTCGGTATCCCCGACGAGCAGTGGGGCGAGGCGGTCCACGCCGTGGTGGTGCTGCGTGACGGTGCCGATCTCGACGACGTCGCTCTCATCGCCCATTGCCGCACCCGGATCGGCGGTTACAAGGTGCCCAAGTCGGTGTCGTTCTCCGACGAGCCGCTCCCCAAGTCAGGCCCCGGCAAGGTGCTGAAGCGCGAGCTCCGGGCACCGTTCTGGGCCGGCAAGGAACGCCAGATCAACTGACGGACCGGCCGCCGGTCTCGTCGATTCTGCCTGTCGGGCGCGACACCACCTCCGGTTCTGCCTGTCGGCCGCCCCGACTATGGCGCGTGCGGACAGGCAGAAGCTGGTTGGGTGGCGCGCCGAACCGGCAGAACCAGTCCTTCCGCCGATTCGTGCGTCGGTCGTGCGTCAGCTGATCGAGTCGGCGAGCGCTTCCTCGATGGCTGGCACATCGAAGCCGATCACGAACCGGTCGCCGACCTGCAGTACCGGCGTGGTGCGGATGTCGTGCGATTCGAGCAGCTCGCCGGCCTCCTCGTCCATCATCACGTCGCGGACGGTGAAGTCGTAGTCGTGCTCGGTGAGCCAGGCCTTCATCCGCTCACACGGCCCGCACAGCGGCGACGAGAAGACCGTGATCACAGCTCGCCGGTCGCCTTCTTGTCGCGGTAGCGCTGCTTCGCCTTCAGCCAGTTCTCCAACGCCTCACCCGACAGGAACGGCTGCTCATCGGTGAAGATCAACTGCTTCCAGCGGTCGTCGTCGCTCCACACCGCCGGGGCCTGCACGGTGGTGCGGGGGGCGGTTGCGGTCTCGAGCAGACGCAGTCCGAGCTCGATCACCTCGTGCTGGTGCTCGGGATCGAAGCTACGACCGCAGGAGTTGCCGAGCGGGAAGTCGACGAACACGAACCGGGCGACCCCGCAGTGCTCCACGATGTCCTTCGCAGTGCCGAACACCACGGTGGGGATGCCGTTCGCTTCGAGGTGGCGGGCGACCAGACTCACGGTCTGGTGGCAGACGGGTCAAACGGGGGTGAGGATCGCGACGTCGACGCCGTCGGCCCGGCACCGCTCCAGCACCTCCGGGGCGTCGGCCTCGGCGGTCTTCCGTTTCGAGTAGCCGGTGTACACGCCGTGGAACCTGGGGGCGAGCTCCCCGATACGGCCCTGTTCCACCAGTTCCTGGAGGCGGGTCACCGGGTAGTAGGGGTTGACGTCGTCGAGGGTGGTGGCGTGCTGGTCGTAGTGCTCCTGGCGGGAGTAGAGCTTCTCGATCGGCGTGTCCGATGGGAGCGAGTAGACGTTGCCGACGGCGAACTCGTTGGTCCGGTCCCGCTTGCCGTCAGGGCCGGCGATGGCGATGTCGGACGTCGACACGATCGCCACCCGGCTGTCGGCCAACGGCTTGGTCAGCGGGGTGAACGGGGCGTCGGTGTGATGGGCCCACTCGTAGGGCTTGTCGTAGCCCTGCCCGAGGTAGTAGTCGCGGGTGCGGTCGATGTAGCGCACGTGGGTGCTCATGACCCCAACGCTAGTTACTTATGCTTACCCGGTGGAACTTCGTGACCGCTGGTTCGACGACTTCACCGAGGGCGAGCAGTTCGAGGTGGGCCCTCATCTCATGACCGAGGAGCGGATCATCTCCTTCGCCATGGAGTTCGATCCCCAGCGGTTCCACACCGACCCGGTCGCAGCGGCAGAGACGATGTACGGCGGGCTCATCGCCAGCGGGTGGCACACCGGCTCGGTTCTGATGAAGCTCCTGTCGACCACGCTCGGCGAATCGAGCCTGGGGTCGTCGGGCGGTGAGGAGTTGCGCTGGCTGGCACCGGTCCGCCCCGGCGACGAGCTGTGGTTGCGGGTCACGGTGGCGTCGGCCCGTGCCTCGAGCTCCAAGCCCGACCGGGGTGTGCTCGTCTACCGCAACGAGCTGTTCAACCAGCGCAACGAGCCGGTGATGACCTTGACCTCCACGATGTTCATGCTGCGCCGCCCGGGCTGAGACCCATCGACGGCACGGCGGTCGCGAACGGCAGCGCTTCGGGCTGCTTGGCTGCGCGTCCCCAGGCACGACGTGCGGAGGTGGACCGGGCCCGGTCCGGTTTCGATCCGGCGCCGGCGGCACGTGTAGCGTCGTGCCCGATGACCACCGGCCAGGCGCCAACGGCCGGACTCGGGCCGGGACAACTCCGCTGGCTGATGGCCGGTCTGATGATGGGCCTGTTCCTGTCGTCTACCGAGCAGAGCGTGGTGGCGACCGCGCTCCCCACGATGGCCGGCCAGCTCGGTGGCGGGAACCGGATCGCGTGGGTGGTGTCGGCCTACCTGCTGACGTCGACGATCGTCACCCCCCTCTACGGCAAGATGTCTGACCTCTACGGCCGGCGGGTCCTCTACCTGACCGCCATCTGGGTCTTCCTGATCGGGTCTGTGCTGTGCGCAGTGTCGCAGACGATGAACCAGCTCGTGGCGTCCCGAGCGGTGCAGGGCCTCGGCGGGGGTGGCCTGATGTCGCTGGCGTTCGTGATCGTGGGCGACGTGGTCTCGCCCCGCCAGCGGGGCCGCTACATCGGGGCGTTCACCGCGATCTTCACCGTGTCGGCGGTGACGGGGCCGGTGTGGGGTGGGCTGCTCGTCGACGGGCCCGGCTGGCGGTGGGTGTTCTGGAGCGTCGTGCCGTTGTCGGCCCTGGCGCTGGTCGTGGCCGGACGGGGGCTCCGGTTGCCGTTCACCACCCGCGACCGCCCGATCGATTGGCTCGGCATCGTGCTGCTGGTGGTCGCGGCCACAGGGCTCATCCTCGTGCCGGTGTGGGGCGGCTCCACGTACGCCTGGGGTTCGTGGCAGCTCGCCGCCACCGGCGCCGTCGGGATCGTCGGCTCGGTGCTGTTCGTGCTGCAGGAGCGGCGGGCCGAGGAGCCGATCGTTCCCCTCCATCTCTTCGCCGACCGCACGATCGCGATCGTGTTCGTCATGGGTTTCTGTCTGATGGCATCGCTCATCTCGGTGTCGACCTTCCTGCCGTTGTTCCTCCAGGTCGCCACCGGGGCGTCGGCCACCCGGAGCGGGCTCATGCTCACACCGCAGAGCGTGGGCATCAGCCTGATCGCCACCGTGAGCGGGCTGCTGGTGAGCCGGTTCGGACGTTACAAGTGGACGCTCGTGCTCGGTCCGGTCCTGGCACTCGCAGGACTCGTCGGCCTGACGAGGATCGGGCCAGACACCGGCGCCGTCGATCTCGCCCCGATCCTGCTCGTGTACGGGTTCGGCCTCGGGCTGATCTTCCCCAACCTCACCCTGGCGGTGCAGAACGCGTCGGCGATGGCCGACCTCGGCATCGCCACCTCCACGTCGAACTTCTTTCGCAGCATGGGCGGGGCGTTCGGGGCGGCCCTGGCCGGCGCCGTCGTCACCTCCCGCCTCGACACCGAGCTCGCCGAGCGTCTGGGTTCGCCGCGGCTGGCCGAGCTCGGGGGAGCGGAGGGCCTGATCCGGAGCCCCCGGGTGATCCGCGAGTTCCCCGCCGACATCCAGACCGTTGTGGTTGAGGCGGTCAGCAACTCGGTGGTGGCCTTGGTGTGGCTCGCGATCCCGATCATGACGCTCGTGGCCGTGCTCGGACTCGCCACCCGCGAGCTCCCGCTCCGCACCTCCTCGGCGATCGGCGGCGACGACGAGTCAGCCAAACCGGTTCTGCCTGTCGGGACGCGCCATAGTCGGGGCAGCCAACAGGCAGAACCGCGTGCAGAGGAGTAGCCGACAGGCAGAACGGGTGGAGGGACGGGGTGGGGCGGCGCGGCGGCCGGTGGGTGGTGACCGTGGTGCGGTGCGCGTTGGTGAGGCGGGGCGGCGTGGTTTCGCCGAGCTGCACCCTGCCGGTTTACGATCGGCCGCCGTGTCCCAGCTCCACGACGACATCGTGCTCGACGCCAGCGGCAACGGCGTCTACGAGCTCGAGCTCGCCGATCGGTGGATGGTTCCGAGCGGGCCGAACGGTGGCTACCTCTCGGCAGTGCTGATCCGGGCGGCCATGGGCGCAGCCGAAGGGCTGATCCCGAGGGCGCTCTACGTCAACTTCCTCAGCGCCCTGCCTGTGGGGCCGGCGACGATCGAAACCTCCGTGTTGCGGGCGGGGCGTTCCGTCACCACGGTCGACGTTGCGCTCACCGCCGGCGGACGTCAGATCGTCGGCCGGGCATCGCTCGGGCCGAGCCGTGACGGCGTCGAGTTCAGCGACGCCGAGCCCCCCGCTGCTCCACCGCCGGAATCCGTGCCGACGGAGGCCTGGCCGGAGGATGACGCGTCGTCGTGTCACCACCGTTACGACATGCGCTTCGTGGCCGGCGGCGCCCACGAGTTCGACCACGAGCGGGCCGAGGCCCTGGGGTGGCTCCGGACCGTCGACCACGCACCGGTCGACCACGTGGTGCTCACCGCAATTGCCGACTCATGGCCGCCGCCGATCGCCCGCCGCCAGCGAAGCGGGTT
Source organism: Acidimicrobiales bacterium (assembly GCA_965216205.1). GTDB lineage: Bacteria > Actinomycetota > Acidimicrobiia > Acidimicrobiales > SZUA-35 > CADEDH01. The sequence continues at coordinate 6,075,176 of OZ244139.1, forward strand.
CGGCGCTCCGACGATGGACCTCATGATCCACTATCGCGACCCGCTGCACGAGCCCATCGACGACTTCGTATTGGTGCACAGCCGAACCCGAGTGGCCCACGACGGGTTCGTCGACCTCGACACCGACGTGTGGTCCCGCAACGGTCGCCTGCTCGCCACCGCCCGCCAGCTCGGCCTACTCATTCCCCGCCCCACCCCCTGACTTCCGCACGGGGTGCCTGACACCGATGTGCGGCACATGCGGCCGGAGGGAGGCCGTGTGCGCCGGTGGGGCATGGGCGTGGGGCGCCTAGGCGGCGGTGTGGAGTTGGCGGCGGGCCTTGGAGGCGCCCGTATCGAGGAAGTCGCGGACGAGGTCGGCCATCTCCTCACCCCGGGTGTAGAGGAACAGGTGGCCGCCTCCCTTCACCACGTGAAGGGAGGCATTGGGTATCCGGCAGGCCAGGATCTCGGCGTTGACGAGGCGGACGATCGGGTCGGCGTCGCCGGCGAGCACCAGGGTCCGTTGCGGCAGTCGATGCAGCCACGCCAGGCTGGCGAAACCCTGGATCGCCCGGAGCTGGTACAGGTACCCGCGCATCGACGGCGGTCGGGTCGACCGCTGCCGCGCGTGCTCGTCGAGCAGTTCCGGTTGGTCGCGGATCATGCCGCCGTACAGCGTGGGCGCCACCCGCCGCAGGTACTCGGGCGAGTAGTAGCGGACCGGGGTCATCAGGATCGCCATCGCCGCCGGCCGGCCCGGCACGCTCGTCACCCCGGGCATCGTGGCCGTCAGGATCAGCCGGTGGACCACGTTCGGATGCCACCGGGCGAGCGCCTGGGCCAGGGCGCCACCCCAGCTCAAGCCGAGTACGTCCACCTGGGTGTGGCCGAGCTCATCGACCAGGCCGGCCACGATCCCGGCGAGCTGCCGCATCGTGTAGGGGAGGAGGGGGGTTGGGCTGCCGCCGACGCCGGGCGCATCGAAAGCGATCGTCTCCCGATCCTCCATGTGCTCCCGGAACGGGTCGAACAGATCGCCTGTCGCCCCGATGCCGTTCAGCAGCAGCAGAGGCCGCCCGGCCCCCCGGTTCTCCACGGTGACCCGAAGTCGCTGCAAGCCGACCGAGACGGTGGTGGACTTCGTCTGGATGGGGGGCACGAACGACGTGGAGCCGGACATGACCAGCCAGCTTACGCCCTTACGCCGTCATGCTCGGCATTGCCGGCGGCCGGTCAGTTGAGCACGTAGGCGCCGGGGGCGGGCATGATCGGCTCGTGATCGTCGTTGCCGAGCTCGTTCGGGGCGTCGACCTTGCGGCCGCCGTGGGGCTTCAGCCACGTGGCCCAGTGGTCCCACCAGCTCCCGGCGTGCTCCTCGGCGTTCGCTCGCCACTCGGTGGCCGACGCCGGCGTCTCGGGGTTGACGTAGTACTTGCCCTTGGGGTTGCCCGCCGGGTTGACCAGCGCCTGGATGTGGCCTTGCGAGCTCAACACGAACTCGGTGTCGCCGCCGAGCAGGTTGACCGTCTCGTAGCACGCCTCCCACGGGGTGATGTGGTCGGTGATCGCGCCGACCACGAAGCTCGGCATCTTCACCTCGCCCAGATCGACTGGGGTGTCGAGCACGACCACCTCGTTCGACTTGGTCAGTGAGTTCTCCACCGCCATCTTCATGAAGTCTGCGTGGAGGCCAGCCGGCAGGTTGGTGGCGTCGTCGTTCCAGGACAGCACGTCGAACGCCGGCGGGTTCTTGCCCATGAGGTAGTTGTTGACCACGTAGTTCCAGACGAGGTCGTTCGGCCGGAGCCAGGCGAAGACCTTGGCCAGGTCGTCGCCCTTGAGGACGCCGTCGCGCTGGGTCTGACGGGTGGTCGCCTCGACGACGGGACCCGACAGCATCGTGCCCATCGTGGAGGGCACGTCCCAGTCGATGATCGTGACCAGGAAGCTCGCCGAGCGGATCCGCTCGTCGTCGATGGCGGCGAGGTGGCCCAGGAGACCGGCGCTGGTGATGCCGCCGGCACAGACGCCGAGCAGGTTGAGGTCCTTCGAGCCGGTGATCGACAGCGCGGCGTCGCTGGCCTCGATGATGGCCGCGACGTAGGTGTCGAGGTTCCAGTCGCGATGCTCAGGGCCGGGGTTGCGCCAACTGATGGCGAAGACCTGGTGGCCCTCGCTCACCAGGTGCTCCACGAGGCTGCGGCCGGGGGCGAGGTCGAGCACGTAGTACTTGTTGATCTGGGGCGGCACCACCAGCAGCGGCCGCTGGTAGACCTTGGCGGTGGTCGGGGTGTACTGGATGACCTCGAGCACCTCGTTGCGGAAGACGACCGAGCCGGGGGTGGCGGCGACGGTGTCGCCAGGGGTGAAGGGCCGGCTGTCGACCATCGACGGCATCCCGTCGTTGTGGCGCAGGTCGTACATGGCGTGGCGGGCGCCGTCGACGAGGCTCTGGCCCTTCGTGCGCCGGGCCTCCCGCAGCGCAGCCGGGTTGCCGATCAGGGTGTTGGTTGGGGCGAGGCCGTCGGTGACGAGGTTGGCGAGGAACTCGCTGCGGAGGCGGGTCTTCTCGTCGACGTCGAGGTCGTCGACCAGTCCGTGCACCTGCTCGTCCCACGCCAGGTAGTACTGGGCCAGCCGCTTGTAGAGCGGGTTCTCCGACCAGGCTTCGTCGGCGAAGCGGCGATCTTTCGGGTCCGGGGCGATCTCGGAGGTGCCGGCGGCGATCTTGGCCTGCTCGGCGGCGAGCTTGGCCGCCCGCTTGGCGAACACCTGGGGTTGGGTGGTGGCGGTGCGGGCGAACCGGCCGACCGCTGACAGCAACTGGCTCGGGCCGAGCCCGACCGGCAGCACCGAGGTGACTGCGTCGATCGCGGCCTGGGTCAGCTCGGCGTCGGTCTGTTGGGGTGCGGTGTCGGCAGGGCGGTCAGCGGTTCTCGTGTTCACGGAAACGGGTCCTCGGTCGTACGGGGCGTGACTAATATTGAACAACTCAAGCATTTTTGCATGTTGGAGTCAATATTGGTCTGGACAAATATTTTTGGGCCAGGTACAAAAGGTGATCGTGAGCGACGACCGAGCCACGATCGGGTACCCGCGGAAACGGGCCCAGACACAGCGCCGCCTGCTCGACGCCGGCATGACCGTGCTGGCCGAGCGGGGGCCCGGAAACGTGTCGGCGGGCCAGATCGCCAGCGCCGCCGGGGTGGCGACCGGCACCTTCTACAACCACTTCCCGTCGGTCGACCTGTTCATCGACGCGATCGCGCAGGATCTCGGCCGTGGCGTGGAGATCGGCACCGACACCCTCAGCACGATCGAGCACGATCCGGCGGTTCGGGTGTCGCTCGGGGTGCTCCAGCTCCTGGAGATGGCCGACCGCGACCCCGTCTCGGCCACCGCCTTCGTGACCCTCGCGGCGGTACGGCCCGAGTTCCGGGCCCGGGTCCGTCGGCTCGTGGGTCAGGCGATCGCCGACGGTGTCGAGGACGGTTGCTTCGTGGTGGCATCCCACCAGGCCGCCATCAACGCCGTGCTCGGTGCCACGCTGCAGTCGATGCGCTCACGGGTGCTCGGCGAGACCGACCACGCCGACGCCGTCCCGGTCGCGGCGCTCGTCCTCCGCCTCCTCGGTACTGCGCCGTCCGACATCGACGCCAAGATCGACCGCGCCCGCCGCACCGCAGCCAGCACCGGGTGAGCCGAGACGTCGGTCAGTCGGCTCGGAGCGTCGCCGTGATCGCCTCGAGGTCGAGCTGGCGCGGGTCGCCGGTCAGGCGGAGGTCGCCCCCGCCGTCGCGGGCCACCATCACCGCGATCGTGTGATCGCCGGGCGGGAACGGCGGGAGCACCACCGCCTCCAGGTCCGCCACGCTCGACGGGTTGCCCTTCATCACCTCGCCGACGGCGAACCGTCGGCGCTGCCCCGGGCGCACCCGGAGCACCCCGGACACGATGAGCGAACTGCGCGCCACCCGGTCGGCGATCGAGGGCGGGGCCTGCGGTCCCCGGGCGGTCACCGCCACCGGCCCGGATCTGACGATCTCAGCGCTCATGGATGCATCCTCTCGTCGGATCCTCATCGGGCATCCTCGTCGGCCTGTCGGTAGGACTCGTAGGTGTGGACGATCGGCGCCAGGTTCTCGATCGGGACCGTGAACGTGCCGTTGTCGCCGGTGGTGGCCCCGTAGTCGTTCTCGAGGCCGTCGACGGTCTTGCCGTGGCTGCCCCACGGGTTCCGGATCGTCACCTCGCCGGCGGCCTCGTCGATCGCCAACACCGAGAACTCGTGGAGGCTCGAATCGTCCCACTCGTCGGCGTTGAGGTCGTTCAGGTCGAGGGCGAGCGCGGCCGGGAGGTCGGCCGAGAGGTCGGTCGTGATCGACTCGGTGAGCTCGTCGGCCGTCGGCGACCTGAGCACGGTGGCCTCACCCTCACCGAAGATCATCGCCCAGCTGGCCGATGCCCACCCGCCGTTGATCTCCTCGTAGGAGTTCTCCGTTCGGGCGGCGAAGCCCTTCTCCATCACGCTGAACCAGTTGAACTCGTCGCTGGCGCTCGTGCCGTAGGCGAGGTCGCCGCTGGCGTTGACGTACACGTCGGAGTCGACCGTCACCGCAACACCATCGCCGAACGTGATCGTGTAGGTCCCGTCGCCGTTGCTGGTCATCATGTCGCGCAGGTGGGCCCGACCACCGGGCGAGTTCGCGGCCGACGCCACCGCCGACACGAAGTAGCAGTCACCCACCGCTCCCTGGCGGGCGTTGAACGGCGTCACGGCGCTCGGGTCGTCGCCGAGTCCGTAGCCGGGGGTGGCGTCGAACCCGGCCATCGAGACGGCATCGCTGAAGTCGGGCTCGAAGTCGCGCCAGAGCCACCAGCCGTCCCAATCGCCGGTAGGACCGGGATCGGGCAGGTCGAGGAGTGGAGCGTCGGTGTCCCACATGACGGGCGGTGGGGTGTCGAAGTCGCCGTCGTCCGCGTAGTCGGCCGCGAGGCCCAGAGCCGCCTCGACGCGGAACCGTAGATCGAGGTCGGCGATCGAGGAGGCGTCGCGCCCGATGACGTCGCTCACCGATGCCATGTCGAGGACCGGATCGCTCCCGGTCGGCAAGCTGTCGAACAGCGTCGCGAGGTCGTCGAAGATCGCGTCCTCCCGGGCCCGGATGTCGTCGAAGCGGGCCAGGAGCCGATCGCGCACGGTCTCCTCGTCGTCGGGACCGAGGGCCTCCATCTCCAGCCAGAGAGCCTCCGACTCGCCTTCGAGTCCGGTCAGGTCGGTGTGCGCGGTGTGCAGGGCGGTCTCGGCATCGGCCAGGCCCGCCATCGACGACCGCATCGCCGTCACCAGGGCCTGGCCGCTGGCCACGATCGCGTCGATGTCGGGACCGCGGTGGGCGGTGCCGTAGTCGGTGACCTGGGCGTCGAGCTCGTCGAGCGAGCGTCGACCGTCGACGTCGGCGTCGCCGACGTGCAGTTTCAGCCGGAGCAGCTCATCCGGGTCGGCTCGAAGCGCCCGGGTGCCGAAGCTGCCCGTCATCAGCGGATCAGCCCGGTCAGAACCGGAGGCGCAGGCCGATCGAGCCGGCGGTGAACGCCGTCCATCATCGCTGCCACCAGGCCGCCCACCCGCTGCTGCTCGGCGGCCCGTTCGCCAACCGCCTCCCGGTAGGACGCGAACGCGGCCAGGAACGCACCGTGGCCATCAACGCCGCTCGATCCCCCCAGAACCGGGAGCGCCAGCGCATCGACCGCCTCGTCGATCACCCGGGTCAGCTCACCGCTGGCGGGACTGCCTCGCCCGACGTCATAGCTCTCCGTGCCCTCCGACATTCGCCACCTCCGCCTCGCGCCCATCCGTAAGGTGCGAGGTACGTCGGAGCGGAGCGCGGGATTGTTCCCAGCCGATCAGAGAATCTGGCGACCCTCCCGTTTCGACGCTGCCGGCGCGGTCACCGGTGTTGCCTCGGTTCGGTGGCCGGTGGTGAGCTGTTGGACATGGATCTCGAGATCACACGGATCGCCGACGCCCCGCTCGGGGCCTGGATTCGGGGGTGGGACCCCGCCGAGCCACTCGACGACGGGGACTCGGCGCTGATCGTCGATGCGCTCGGTACCCATGGCGTGCTCGTGTTCCGCGGCCAGCGGCAGCCGACCGACGAAGAGCTGGTGGCCTTCGTCGACCACTTCGGTGAGCCGATCAAGGGCTCGGAGTGGTTCCGCAACGCAGGAGCCCTCCCCGAGATCCTGCCCGTCACCAACGTCCGTGGACGCGACGGCACCAGACTCGGGGTCGAGGGCGCCTCCGACCTCGAGTGGCACGCCGACTACTCCTATGCCGCCACCCCCGGCAAGATCAGCTTCCTCAACGCGGTCGAGCTGCCGGCCGAACCTCCCCGGACCTACTTCTGCAGCATGTACCGGGCGTTCGAGACACTCGACGCCGAGCTGCAGGAGCGGCTGCGGGGCCTGCGGGCCGTCCACAGCATCGCCGACTACATGGCCGAACCGGCCAGGGAGTTCGCGGCGAAGGTGGCCCGAGACGACGCGGCCGGGATCGAGCGGCCGGCGATCCCCGAGGCCGAGCACCCGGTGGTGGTCCGCCATCCGGACACCGGTCGAGAGATCCTCTACGTGTCGAGGGGGATCACCCGCGGCATCGTCGGCATGGAGCGGGCGGCGAGCAGCGCCCTGCTCAAGCAGCTCCATCTGCACGCCACCGCCTCGGATCAGGTGTACGGCCACGACTGGCAGATCGGCGACCTCATCATGTTCGACACGCTCGGCACCATGCACCGGCGCGACTCGTGGGACCCGACCCAGCGGCGGCTGATGCGTCAGCTCAGCACCGCCTGCCAGCTCGAACGGTCGGTCGCCGCGCCGGCCTGACCGCGCTCGGCGATCTCAGGCCACCACGCCGTCGCGCCGCAGCGCGTCGATGTCCGACGGGCTCAAGCCGAGGACGGAGGTCAGGACATCCTCGGTGTGTTCGCCCAGCCGAGGTGGCGAGCGGAACTCGGCGATCCGATTGTGGCGGAACTTGAACGAGGTCCCGAGCACCTCGACCGGCCCATCGGGCTCATCGATCCACTGCACCATCCCGCGCTCCAGCACCTCGGGTGCTCGCAGTGCCTCGTCGACCGTGCGCACCGCGCCGGCCGGGAGGTGTGACATCGACACCAGCCACTCGTCGGCCGGCCGGGTGAGGAGGGCCGCCTCGATCTCCTCCTTCAACCGGTCCCGGTTCTCGGCGCGGCTCGCTGGGCTGTCGAAGCGCTCGTCGGTCGGGAGGTCGGGGCGGTCGATGACGTCGCACAGATCGGCGAACAGGCGGTCGGTGGCCATCGCCAGGTAGATGGGCGCGGTCGCCGTCGCGAACAGATCGATGGGGGCGGCCACCAGGTGCCGGTTCCCCGACCGCGCCGGGGGCTTCCCGGTCGTCAGGAACTGGAGGCCGGCGTTGCCGAGCGCACCGATCGCGGTGTCGTAGAGGCACAGATCGATGAAGTCACCCTCGCCGTGCTCGCCTCGGGCGAGGAGCGCGGCGCAGATCGCCGACGTGGCGTGGGCCGCCGTCAGCGTGTCGATGAGCGAGAGGGGATGACGGGTGGGACCGCCGTCGATCGGCCCGGTGAGCGACATCATGCCCGACTCCGCCTGGAGCACCGGGTCGAGCCCTGGCCGGTCGCGTTGCGAGCCCGCTGCCCCGTAGGCGGAGATCGAGACGTAGACGAGGCGAGGATCGGCGCTCCGGAGCTGGTCGGGTCCGAGGCCCAGGCGGTCCATCACCCCCGGCCGGAAGTTCTCGATCACCACATCGGCCGCTCCCGCCAGGCGGGCGCCGATGTCCCGCCCCTCGTCGGTGCCGAGGTCGAGCGCGATGCTCCGCTTCGACCGGTTGAACGCGAGGAAGGCGGCGCCCCGCCCGTCGCCGCGCCGGGAGCGGGTGTCGTCGCCGTTCACCGGGTGCTCCACCTTGATGACGTCGGCGCCGAGGTCGGCGAGCTGCTGCGTGCAGAGCGGGCCGGCGATGATCCGCGAGAAATCGAGGACCCTGATGTCGTGCAGCGGCGGCTTCCTCCCCGTCACCGGCGTGACACTACCCGCGGCCGTTCCGCTCCCTCCAGGTCGCGGCGGCGTCGGGCGGCGATCAGCAGCGCTGTCCCAAGCGCTATCCCGCCGAGGCGGCGGCCACCAGCTCCTCGACTCGGGGACGGACGACCTCGCTCGGACCAGCCCCGGGGTTCAACTCGATCGTGAGGCCACCGTTGGCGTAGTCGGCGGTGAGGTTGCGGCCGTCGACCAGGCCAGCGTCGAGGTCGGCCAGTATCTGGGACACCACGACGTCCCAGTGGTACACCTGCGAGCCGAGCACCGTCGAGGGCCCGAGCGGTGCCTGGTCGACACCGTTGCCGATCCACAGCACGCCGGCTGCCTCGGCAACGGCCACTGCCTCGGCGAGGGCGTTGCCCTGGCCGGCGATCACGTCTGCTCCGGCCTCGATCATCGCCCGGGTGCTCGCCGCCGCTGCAGCCGAATCGTCGAGCGAGCCGGTGTAGGCGACGATGACCGTGGCTTCCGGCGCCTCGGCCTTCACCGCCGCCTCGAAGGCGTCGAGGTACCGCTTCGACGTTCCGGCCGGGACGGGGCCGACCACCCCGATCACGCCGGTGGTGCTCGCTCTCGCTGCCGCCGCGCCGAGGATCGCGCCGCCCTCCTCCACCGCCACGTTGTAGGTGTAGACGTTGGGGAGCGTCGGCTCGTCGAGGATCGTGCCGACCGCGAACGCGACGTCGGGATACTGCGCCGCGATCGTGTAGACCGTGGGGCGGAAGCCGGAGCTGTGGGCGATCACGAGATCGAACCCGTCGGCGGCGTGGCGCCGGATCGCGTCCACGGCGTCGGCCCCCGTGGCCTCGTCGACGACGGTGAGCTCCAGGTTGCCGCGGCCGGTGGCCACGGCTTCGATCGAGTCGGTCATGCTCTGGCTGAAGGCGAAGTCGCTGCGAGGCCCGGGGGTGATGACGGCCACCCGGCGGACCGGCACGGTCGGTACCGGCGTGGCCGCGGGGCCATCATCGTCGGTCGCGGATCCGGCGAGGACGACGTTCGACGTGTCGACGCCGGCGGCGCCGATCGCGTTCTGGGCGGCGTCGACCACCTGTTGCCGCTCGCCCTCTGACGCGACGCTCCCCGTGAGGAGGATCACGCTGCGGTCGTTGTCGACGCCGATCGAGATCCCTCCGATCCCGAGCTCGTCGAGCCGGGTGCGGAGCAGTTGAGCCTGTTGCTCGAGGTCCACCGCGGTCGAGGCGAGTTGCTCCGATCCACCGCCAGCCCGGCCAGCGGTGCTCTCCGGTCGTTGCGTGCCCTGGCCGACGACCAGAACCCCGCCGATCGCCACGATCAGGGCCACCAGCCCGACGAGTGCGGCAGAGCCAGGGCTGATCTGGATCCGGCCGGTGTTGTCGCTCGTCGTCGGCCTGGCCCGAACGGCGACGAGCTCGGTGGTCGGCACACCCGGTTGTGGTTCGAGGTCGTCCCAATGCTCGAAGACGGACCGCTCGTCGGGGTCGAGATGACCGTCGTCATCGGCGTCGCCAGGGACGTCGAGATCGCGAGGGACGTCGAGATCATCAGGCAGGTCGAGATCGTCAGCGATGTCGAGATCGGCATCGGCGAGCTCGGCCCGTGTGGCATCGGCGCGGTGGTGCTCGGGTGGACCGTACCCGGGGCCGCCGAGCTCGATCTCGTCGTACTCGCGCTCGTCGAAGCGGAGATCGTCGCGGTCGTACACTTCGAAGGCGACGTCGTGCGGATCCCGCTCGGGCGATCCGTGGTCATCGTCCTCGAGATCGGGGTCGATGACCGACGACTCCTCACCGCGCTCGATGGCGGCGATCGTCTCGCGGTTGGATCGGAACCGCTCGATCAGGACGGCCTTCTCCTCGGGAGCCGGGTCCTCGGCGAGCTGACGGCGGAGGTCGAGCTGCTCGCCGTGCAGGGCGTGCCACTCGGCCGAACGTTCCCTACTCATGGATTCGCGCTGCCTCATGAGGGCTGACTACCTTCCGCCACGAGCCTTGGCTGGCCAGCGGAAACTACGGTTCTGGAGTCCTCGCCACATTAGTCGTTCCCCCGCTGGACGGGTGGCCATAGTAGGCCCACCAGGTGGTAGTTGGGTGGTTTGAGCGACATCGAGCGACGTTCACTGACCGACCGATGGCGTTGAATCCATCAAAAGGGGTTTGATTACCATCACTTGCAGGTAGGGTCTCTCGCACGATCCTGTTCTGAGCGGGGATCCCACCAGCGCTCGGCCATCACTCGCCTCCCGAGGGACGTCGATCGAGATGTGGTGTGTCTGGACCGCCAAGGGCGGCAGCGGAGCGTCGGTCGTGAGTGCCGCGTTGGCCGTGCTCGCCGCCAAGACCCGCCCGACCCTCCTCGTCGACCTGGGTCGCGACCAGTTGGCGCTCCTCGGGATCGCCGAACCCGAGGAGCATGTCGGGGCCGGCGGGCACGGCGATCGGGGCGACGGCGAGGACTCGGGACGACTTGGTGTGCTCGACTGGGTCGACGCGCCGTGCCCACCACCCGATGCGCTCGCCCGGCTCGAGATCGAGGCCGGGCCGGGTCTCTCGGTGCTCCCCACCGGCGACCTGGTCGGACGTGGACATCCCGATGGTCCCGGCGCCGCCGATGACGGCAGACGGGCCGAGCGGCTCGACATCCTGAGCCGACTCCTGCGGTCGGAGCAGCGAGCGGTGATCGTCGATGTCGGCGCAGCCGGCCACCGCTACGAGGCCATCCTCGCCAGGGCACACGCATCGATCCTCGTGACGAGGGCCTGCTACCTCGCGCTCCGGCGGCCCGTTCCGGCCCGTCACCTCGACCGGGTGGTGCTCGTCGCCGAACCGGGCAGGGCGCTGCGTCGCGCCGACGTCGAATCGGCCCTGCACGCGGCGGTGGCGGCCTCCATCCCGTGGGACCCGTCTGTCGCACGGGCGGTCGACGCCGGCACGCTCGCTCGTCGCCTGCCGCGCCAGTTGCGATCGCTCGGCCCGCTGCTCGACGGGTTGCCGGTCGACTCGGGTGGGAACGCGATCGCAGGACCGGCGGAGCCGGCATCCCCGGCCGGGACGGCCCTCCGATGATCCACGACGGGGTCGACGACCGACTCGACGAGCTCATCGATCTGATCGTCGCTGAGCCCGACCTCGACCGCGACGACCTGGTCGACTGGGTTCGGTCGACGGCACCCCTCGTCGACGGTGCCACCGTCGGTCGGATCGTCGATCGGCTCACCGGCCGCGCCGACGGTCTCGGCGCCGTCGGCGCCCTGCTCGTGGACCCTGGCGTCACCGAGGTGATGATCAACGGCGAAGGGCCGGTGTGGGTCGATCGCGGTCACCGGCTGGAGCCGGCCGAGGTGTTCGTCGACGAGTCCGACATCCACCTCCTGCTCGAACGGATCCTCGACCCGCTCGGTCTCCGGTTGGACCGCTCGAGTCCCATGGTCGACGCCCGGCTCCCCGACGGCTCGAGGGTGAACGCCGTGATTCCACCGCTCGCGATCGACGGTCCGACGGTGACGATCCGGCGGTTCTCCGCCGAGGCCGTCCCACTCGACGCGTTCGCCGACCCGGCCGCAGTGGAGCTCGTCGGTGAGCTGACGGCGGGCAGGGCGACAACCCTCGTGGTCGGCGCCACCGCCGCGGGCAAGACCACCCTCCTCAACGCGATCGGCGGACTCCTCGACCCCGACGAGCGGATCGTCACCATCGAGGACACCGCCGAGCTGCGCCTTCCCGGCCGTCACGTGATCCGGTTGGAGGCCCGCCCGCCCAACAGCGAAGGTGTCGGCGAGGTGACGATGCGTCACCTCGTTCGCAACGCGCTGCGGATGCGCCCCGATCGGCTCGTGATCGGCGAGGTGCGGGGACCCGAGGCGCTCGACCTGGTGTTGGCACTCAACACCGGGCATCAGGGGTCGCTGGCGACCTGCCACGCCAGCGACCCCGACGGTGCCCTGCGTCGGCTGACGACGCTCGCCCTGCTCGGCGATGCCGACCTGCCGCCCGATGCCATCCGGGAGCAGGTCAACGGGGCGTTCGACGTGGTGGTCCACGTCGCCAGGGTCGGGCCGCGCCGGAGGATCGTGGAGATCGCCACCGTCGGCGACGATCCGAGCCAACCACCGACGACCGTGTGGGCCGGTGGTCGATGAGGGCCGACGACGAGCTGCTGGCATCGGTCACCTCGGCCGCCATCACCTCGATCGGTGGTCTGGTGATCGGCAGCCCGACGTTGGTCGTCGGGCCGTGGCTCGTCGCCGTCGCCTGGAGGCGATCGCGCCGCAGCGCTGCCGTCGACGCCGACGACCGTCTCCTCCACGCTGCCCTGCCGCCGTTCCTCGATGCGCTCGCCCAGCGACTCGCGGCGGGAAGCTCGCTCCGCCAGGCGCTCCAGGAAACCCCGGCACCGCCGGCGCTGGCCACCCGGCTCCGACCGATGACGGTCGGGTTGTCGCTCGGCCTCGGGTTGGACGCCTCGATCCGGGCGCTCCGACCGCACCCGGCACCCGATCCCGCTCGATCGGCCGCCCTCGAGCTGATGGTCGACACGCTCGGCCTGCTCGTGACCAGCGGCGGTCCGGCGCTCCCGTCCGTCGAGCGGCTGAACGACACGATCCGGTCGGCTGCTCGAGTCGACGACGAGGTTCGGGTCAACGCGGGGCAGGCCACCGCTTCAGCAGCGCTGCTCGCGGCGCTGCCCTTCCTGTTCGCCGCCGGTCTGGCCACTCTCGACCCGCGGCTGGCCCATCTCTACCTGTACGAGCCGATGGGCGCGGCGTGCCTGGCCGTGGCCTTCGGCCTCTCCTGGGGCGGCTGGCGCTGGATGGGCCACCTGGCGCGACCCCGCCATCACCGGCCGCCGGTGACCGCCCCGGTGCGACCGCGTTCCGTCGCTGGGCCGACGGCGGCGATCACGGTCGGTATCGCCCTCCTGGTCTCCCCGGTGGTTGCGTTCGGGTTCGGCGTGTCGGTCGCCGTGGCTGTCCATGTCGCGAACGGCCGGCGGGCCGCCGCCGAGCGGCAGGCGCTCGCCGGGGAACTGCCGGAAGCCATCGATCTCTGCACCGTCGTACTGGGCGCCGGCGGCACCATCGCCGACTGTGTGGCCGCGCTGGCCACGAGCGGACCGAGGCGGGTCCGGGTGTCGGCGACCGAGGCCGCGCGCCGAACCGAGCGGGGCCATCGCCTCGATCAGGCGTTGCGGTGGATGCAGCACGACCTCGGGCCGAGCTTCCAACCGCTCACCGGTGCGCTGCTGCTCGCTCGGGAACAGGGCGGCGGGATCGGTGAGCTGCTGGCCCGGCTCGCCGTCGAGGCGAGCACCAGCCGGCGCCGACTCGGTGAGCTACGGGCCAGGCAACTGCCGGTGGCGCTGCTCATCCCGCTCGTCACCTGCTCGCTGCCTGCGGTGATCGTCGGCGCGGTCGTGCCGTTGGCCACCGTGGCGCTCGACGGGGTCGACGTCGGTCGGCCTCCGGTGAGCAGCACCCCATGAGCGGGCAACCATCTCCGCCAGCCCTGGTGATCCACGGTCACCGGGACGGCCTCGCCGTTCACGGCCGAACGATGCTCGATCGAAAGGACCGCTCGAATGGACGAGCGCCGATCACCTCTGCACGACCTCGACCCACCCACCTCCGACAACCATCGACCGCCCCGAATCGCGCCGAGCGCCACGAACCACCGCCGACGGATCCATGAGGCCGGACAGGCGACCGCCGAGTACGCACTGGTCATGCTGGCGGCGGCCGCCCTCGCCGGGCTCCTGATCGCCTGGGCTGCCAGCACCGACGGGATCAGTCGCCTCCTCGACGCCGTCCTCGACTCGATCATCGCCGACGCGGGTTGAGCGGGTGCACGAGCGACGGCTCGGCCCGGCCCGACCCGACTCGGGCGACCGGAGCCAGCGCGGCCAGTCCACGGTCGAGTTGGCGCTCGTGCTCCCGGTGATCGCGCTGTTGCTCCTCGCCGGCATCCAGGTCGGTGTGGTGGCACGAGATCGACTCCTGCTCGCCCACGCGGCGCGGGAGGCTGCTCGGGCGGCGGCGGTCGAACCCGACCCGTCAGCGGCGACCGCGGCCGCACGGGCCGCAACCGGACTCGACCGCGGCCGACTCTCGGTGAGCCTCGGTCCGCAACGATCGCCCGGCGATCGGCTCGTGGTGAGCGTCCGCTACCGGGCTCCCACCTCCGTGCCGGTCGTGGGTCGCCTGATCGGCGACATCGCACTGGCCTCCGACGTCACCGTACGGGTCGAGTAGTGGCGACGACGCCCGGGCGAGACCGACCGCCGGTCACCGGGGCCGATCCGGGCTCAGGTGATCGAGACCAACTCGTCGGCGAACACGATCACGTTGTCGAAGTACGAACGCTCCGAACGATCGAAGTCGCCGCCGCACGTGATGAGCCGGAGCACCGGCTCGTCGGTCCGGCCGTACACGCTGTCGCTCGGAAAGACGTCCTTGCCGTGCTGCTCGAGGCGGGACACCCGGTAGGTCACCGTGCTGCCGTCCTCCCGATCGATGTGCACGAGATCGCCAGGAGCGAGCTCGGAGAGCCGGTGGAACACGGCTGGACCCGACGTCGAGTCGACGTGGCCGAGCACCACCGCCGGTCCGGACTCGCCAGGCTCGGGACCGTCCGCCCACCAGCCGGTCTCGTCCCAGTCGGAGGGCACCTCGATCGAGCCGTCGTCGCGCAGGCCCAGCGGTCCGATGTCGGCATCGACGCCGATCGATGGGATCCGAACCCGACGTGGGGGTGGCGCATCCGCTTCGGGGGAGGGTCCGCCTCCCGCTTCGGTCCGGTTGGACGCGCCGCTCTCGCCGGCCGTGGTCCCACCGGCCGTGCCGTCGCCCGCCGCAGGATCGGTCGCCGTCCAGTCTGGATCCCGCTGGGCCGGCCTGGTGACCGCCGACGCCGAACCCAGCGTGCCGGCTTCAGCCGCGGCCGTGGTCGGAGCCGATGGCGCACAACCGGCCGCGAACGCGGCGATGGCCACGAAGCACGGCACCAGGAGGCTGGGCTTGATCATCTTCGGCCCTCGTCGGATGAGTCGGATGAAACCCGTGCGCCGCCGCCGGGCGATGGTCAGGTGCGAGAGCGCTGGCTGTCACGGTGGAGGGAGTACCGTGACAGCCAGCCTCAGCACACGACCGGCTGGTGGATCACCGGCGCTGGTCGTGGATCTCGGTGACGCGTCAGCTGCGGGCGAGCTGGCGACGGGCGATCAGACCACCGCCGAGCGCCACCGCGCCGAGTGCGGCCAGGAGGGGAGCGGAGCTGTCGCCACCTGCGGTGCCACCGGCACCGGTGTCGGCGCCACCCGTGGGGGCGGTGCCGTCGTCCTCGTCCTCGTCGTCTGCCTCTGCCTCGTCGTCGGCAGCGTCCTCATCCTCGGCAGCATCCTCATCCTCGGAATCGCCTTCGGCGTCCTCGCTGTCTTCGGCGTCCTCATCGTCGTCGTCCTCCTGGGCCATCGCTGGCGACGGGCCGAACTCGACGGGTCCAACGGAGAACGAGATCAGGGAAGCAAGGGCCAGCATGAGCGCCAAGGCGATCATGCCGATGAGGAGTGTCAGTCGGGAGGCGGGCAGGACGGGATTCGTTGTCATGATTGTCCTTTCGAGACATGGCCGATCCTTGGCCACCCGTCCTGGTCTATCCGATCCATTGAGCACCAAACATCAAAAACGTGGATTCTTCGTGATGGTGCGGGTCGAACCTGCTGATCGGGCGGTGGTGGCCAGGGCTCAGAACGGCTCGCTGGGCCCGAGCGTGTTCCGCAGCAACGCCAGCGCCGCCCACTTGTCGAGCGGTTCGTTCCCGTTGCCGCACTTGGGCGACTGCACACAGGACGGGCAGCCAGCGCTGCATCGGCATCCGGCGAGCACGTCGGCGGTCGCGGCGAGGTGGCGGTCCGCTGCCCCGTAGGCGAGCTCGGCCACACCGGCCCCGCCGGGATAGCCGTCGTGGATGAACACGGACGGAAGGAGACTGTGGGGTGCCGACGCGATCGAAACACCGCCGACGTCCCACCGGTCGCAGATCGTGAACAGGGGGAGGATGCCGATCGCAGCGTGCTCGGCAGCATGGAGGGCGCCGGGTAGCGCTACCGGTCGGACACCGGAGGCTCGGATCACCGACTCGGGCCAGTCGTACCAGATGGCGGTGGTGGTCAGCTCCTGGGGCGGCAGGTCGAGTGGGTGGGTCTGGAGGGCGGCGTGGGAACCGCTCTCCTTCACCTCATAGCCCACGACCGTGGTGGTCACCGTCACCACGCCGAGGTGGAGCGTGGCCGAACCCACGGGCTTCGACTCGCGCGTCTCGAGCACCTCGAGCTGGATGTCGGACTTCGCCTGGGTCCACGTGGCTCCGTCGCCCGGTTCGACGATCGCGACCCGTGCCGGGAGGTCGAGCTCGACGACCCGCCACGGCTGGCCCCGGTGCAGATAGACGGCTCCCGGATGCACGAGGTTGCACGCACGGTTCTCCTCGACGGTGCCGATCAGGTCGTCGTCGGTGTCGATGATGCGGACCTCACCGGCCGAAGCCGACCGCAGGCCCATCCGCTGGAACGGCATCCCCCGCCCGTCCCACACGGCACGCGGGATCCGCCGACGATCGGGACGGATCCGGAGCTGGTCGTTCAGCACCGATCGGTGGACGCCGTCGTCGAGGTCCCGCCACCAACGATCGTCGGCCGGTTCCAGCGGCAGCTCGAAGGCGGCGCACCCGAGGTGGGGGTCGAGGATGTTCGGGTTCGACACGTTGACCACGACCGGCTCCGGTGGTCGCTCGAAGAGATCGCGGGGATGGTGCACGAACCACTGGTCGAGCTGGTCCTCGCCGGCGATCAGAACCGACAGCGACGGTCGCTGTGACCGCCCGGATCGCCCGATCTGCTGCCACAGCGAGGCGATCGTACCCGGGAAGCCGCACAGCACGGTGGCGTCGAGCCCGCCGATGTCGACGCCGAGCTCGAGAGCGCTGGTGGCGACCACCGCCCGGAGTGAGCCCGCCGCCAGCTCGGCTTCGATCTCCCGCCGCTCGGCGGCGAGATAGCCGGACCGGTAGGGGCGGACGGTGTCGGCCAGTTCCGGCGACAGCGCTCTCGACACGCCGATCGCCACCCGCTCGGTCTGGGCCCGGCTGGAGCAGAACGCGATCACCCGGTGCCCGGCCGTCACCAGCTCGGCCACCGCCCGGATCGCCTCGGTCGTCGGGGCCTGCCGCTTCCCCCGCTCCTCGTCGATCACGGCCGGCTGGATCACGGCCACCCGCCGCTCGGCGCACGGGGAGCCGTCGGCCGTGACGGCGGTGACCGGCTTGCCGCACAGCTCGGCGGCGAGCTGATCGGGTTCGCCGATCGTGGCCGAGCAGAACACGAACGTCGGATCGCCGCCATAGCGGGCGCACGCCCGGCGGAGGCGGCGGAGCACGTGGGCCACGTGGGTGCCGAACACCCCCCGCAGCACGTGCAGCTCGTCGACCACGACGTAGTCGAGCCGCTTCAGGAACGTCGCCCACTTCCCGTGATTGGGCAGCAGGCCGTAGTGCAGCATCTCGGGATTCGTGAGGAGCACGTTGGCGTTGGCCCTCGCCCACGAGCGCTCGTCGCGGGAGGCGTCGCCGTCGTAGGTGGCGGCCTTCAAGCCGGGGATCCCGAGGCCCTCGAAGCTGCGGCGCTGATCCTGGGCGAGCGCCTTGGTGGGGTAGAGCAGCAGCGACGTGCCCGACCGGAGGCCCGACACGACCGACTCGGCGATCGGGAGCTGATAGCACAACGACTTCCCCGACGCCGTGCCCGTGGCGAGCACCACCGAACAGCCGTCGCGCAGGAGGTCGATCGCCTCGGCTTGATGGCTCCACAGCCCGTCGGGAGGTAGGCAGTGGGCGATCGTCGTCGGCAGCGGCCGCCGGAGGCTCCGGTGGATCCCGGGGCGCTCCGGGAGGCGCTCGATGTGGACCAGCCGACCGTCGGCCGCCAAGGCATCGACCACCTCGTCGAGCGGGCGCTCGACCAGAACGCTGCCGTCGATCTCCACCAGCGTCAGGCTACCCGAGCCCCCTGACACCCTCGGTTGGCGTCCGCACAGCGAAGGACTTGATTTCTGCGCGGTCCGCGCCGACAGGAGGGCCATGGCCAGCCCCGGCACCGACCTCGACACTGAAGCGGTTGCTCGGGTGATCGCGCCGGCGCGGTCCGGCACACGGTCCGGTGAACCGTCCGGCGCACCGTCCACGGTCCGGTCGCTGCCAACTCCCGACGAGGGCCGGTGGGCGGCCGAAGCGTACGTGAAGGAACACCTCGGACACCTCGTCGATCGGCGGGGCATCGACCTACCCGACTCGTCGTCGGTGTACCGGGGCGGACAGCGGGCGGCGGAGGCGGCCCTCGCCGCCTTCGACGTGACCGGCTACGCGGCTCGGGTCGGCGAGGCCTATCCGCAGCCTCGACGCTCCGTCTCCGGGCTCTCACCGTGGATCCGTCACGGGCTGCTCCCGCTCCCCCGCCTGTGGAACCACGTCGCCGATGGCCCGCCCGACGACGTCCGGGCCTTCCGCGGCGCGCTCCTGTGGCAGGAGTACGCCCGCCATCGCTACGCCCGGTTCCGCACCGCCCACACGTCAGGATCCGCCGGCTCCACCGGCGCAGCCGGGTCGACCGGGCCGGCCGATGACCCGGACCAGGGGCAGCGCAGTTCGATCGGGCGGGGATGGAACCGCCAGATGGGGTGTGTCGAGCTGCCGCTCGACGAGCTCGAGGAGGACGGGTGGGTCGTGGGCCCGGCCCGCCGCTGGCTCGCCAGCCACTGGGCCGAGCGCCAGCACGATGATCCCGACGAGGGTCGGGAGCACTTCTTCCGCCACCTCCTCGACGGCTCGCGGGCGGCCAACGGGCTCGGCTGGCACGACGCCGCCGTCCCGACGGTGACCCGCTGGGAGGTGGAGGAGCACGCACCGGGACTGTGCGCGAGCTGCGACCTCGTCGCCGAGTGCCCGATCGAGCGGCCCCGCTCCGTCGGGGCCGACACGAACGCCGGTACCACCCCGACCGGTACCAGCACCGACACGGACACCGACACCGGGGCGTCACCGGCCGTCGGCATCCTCGCCGGGGACCGCGACCTGCCCGGCACGACGGGCCCCCGCGTGTCGATCAGCAACTCGTCATCGGCACCGGAGGCGGTCTGGCTCACCGCGGAGTCCCTCGGGGACGCCGACCCGGCACTCGCCGCCAACCCAGATCTCCCCGCCGTCTTCGTCTTCGACGAACCGCTCCTCGCTGCGCTCCGCCTCTCGTCGAAGCGGCTCGTGTTCCTCGTCGAGACCCTCGGCGACCTCGCCGGCCGACGAGCGGTGGAGGTGCACCTCGGTGCCCCGGTCGACGCGCTCACCGGTCGTCCGCTCACCGCCACCTTCACACCCGTGCCCGGTTGGCGACGGCGGGCCGCACAGCTCGACCTCGTACGGGTCGAGCCGTGGCCGTGGCTCCGGGAGCCGAAGCACGGCGACATCACCGACTTCGACACCTGGAGGGCAGGTCTCACATGAACGCACTCGCAACGTCGGCACCACCGACCGCCGTGCTCGACCCCGGCGAAGCGCTCCCGGAAACCCCGTCCTCGGCTACAGGTTCAGGTCGGCCGCTGGTGTACCGTTGGGTAGACATGGGAACCGACCATCCGACGGCGGCTGCTGGCACCTTCGATGTCGCCAGCTTCGACGTCAGCGGCTTCAGCGCTGACGGCGGCTCCGCCCTGATCGAGACCGGGCTGATCGAGATCGAGATCCCGTCGCGGGTCGATCTCGTCGCTGTCGTGCGGATGATCGTGGCCGCTGCCACCTCCGCGGTCGGGGCCATCAACGGTGATCGGCTCGACGATCTCCGCTGGGTCACCTCGGAGGCCACCACGAACGCGATCGAGGCCAACATGGCCAACGACCACGGTGGGCGGGTGCTGGTCAAGTGCGAGGTCGGTGATGGGCTGGTCCGCCTGTCGGTCAGCGATCAGGGGCCGGGCATGCCCGAGCCGACCCCGGTTCCCGACATCACCGATCCCGAGCGGCTCCTGTTGGAGGGCGCGTTCGGGATCCCCCTGATGCAGCACCTCGCCAGTGCTCTGTCCTTCCGTACGGGCCACGACGGGACGACAGTCGAAATGGAACTCCACCAGTAGCCTCAAGAGCCGAACGCTCACCATCACTGCGAGGAGAAACGCGCATCCCGTGTCCGGTCCGGAAGGTTCGCTGACTGTCAACAGGGAGACCTGGAGTGGGGGCAACACCCTGACGGCCCGCGCCGTCGCCCGCCCCATGGCCCGATTCCTCGCCCAGGAGACCGCCTCGGGCGTCCTCCTCCTGCTCGCCACCGCGGCCGCCCTGATCTGGGTCAACAGCCCGTGGGGTGAGACCTACCACCAGTTCTGGGAGACCCACCTCTCGATCAACCTCGGGTCGTTCCACATCCTCGACCTCAGCCTCCACGCCTGGGTCAACGACGCCCTGATGGCGCTGTTCTTCTTCGTGGTCGGCATGGAGATCAAGTCGGAGTTGGTCGACGGCGACCTCGCCGATCCGAGGGTGGCCGCGCTCCCTGCGTTCGGGGCGATCGGCGGCATGTTGGTCCCCGCCGCCCTGTACCTGGTCTTCAACGCCGGGGGTGAGGGCAGCCACGGCTGGGGGATCCCGATGGCGACCGACATCGCGTTCGCCGTCGGTGTGCTGGCCCTCGTCGGCCCGAAGGTGCCACACGCCCTCAAGCTCTTCCTCCTCACCCTGGCCATCGTCGACGACATCGGGGCGATCCTGGTTATCGCCGTCTTCTACACCACGTCGATCAGCTTCGCCTGGCTGGGTCTGGCGGTGGGGGTCACGGTGTTCATCGTCGCCCTGCGCCCGCTGCGGGTCTGGTATCAGCCGCTGTACGTGACCCTGGGCAGCATCGTGTGGTTCGCCACCCACGAGTCGGGCGTACACGCCACGATCGCGGGCGTGGCCCTCGGCCTCCTGGCGCCGGCGAGGCCGCTGCTCGGCCACCGCACGTTCGAAGGCGTGGAGGACGTGCTCTCCGGTGACACCGCCGATCCCGAGCGGCTGCGCGACGCCCGCTTCAAGCTCCGGGAGACCGTCCCGGTCACCACCCGCCTCACCACGCTGCTCAGCCCGTGGACGAGCTTCGTCATCGTGCCGATCTTCGCGCTGGCCAACGCCGGTGTGGCCCTCAGCACCGACGCGCTGGGCGGCGCGCTGTCGTCCACCGTCACCCTCGGGATCGTGGTCGGGCTCGTCGTGGGCAAGCCGCTGGGGATCTACGTCTTCTCCCTCGCTGCACTCCACCTGCGGATCGCCCAGCTCCCCAGCGGTCTGCGCCCGGTGCAGCTCCTCGGTGCTGGCGTCGTCGCCGGCATCGGGTTCACCGTGGCGCTGTTCATCGCCAGTCTGGCGTTCGAGGACCGTGCCCTCGCCGAGGAAGCGGTCATCGGCATCCTGGTCGCGTCCGTTGCGGCCACCTTGATCGGATGGCTGATCCTCCGCTCGGTCGGCGAGGACGAGGCAGAAACCGAAGAGTCCGAATCGGTCCTCGTCGACGCCTGAATCGACACCGTTCCGTAAATATTCCTCCGATCGGTGTTGGAAAAAGGAGTGGTTCCCTTCGTAGCCTGCCGAACGTGGCCCAACCACTCGTGATCGTCGAATCCCCGGCCAAAGCCCGCACCATCGCGGGCTATCTCGGCGACGACTACATGGTGGAATCGTCGATCGGGCACGTCCGCGACCTGCCGAAGACCGCAGCCGAGGTGCCCAAGAGCCACAAGGCGGAGAAGTGGGCCAGGCTCGGTATCGACGTCGACAACGACTTCAAGCCGCTCTACGTGGTCTCCAAGGACAAGAAGGACCACGTCAAGAAACTGAAGTCGCTGCTGAAGGATGCGAGCGAGCTCGTGCTCGCCACCGACGAGGACCGCGAGGGTGAGGCGATCGCCTGGCACCTCCTCGAGGTCCTCAACCCCCGGATCCCGGTGAAGCGGATGGTGTTCCACGAGATCACACCGGAGGCGATCCGGCGGGCGATCGAGAGCCCCCGGGAGCTCGATCGGCGCCTCGTCGACGCCCAGGAGGCCCGTCGCCTGCTCGACCGGCTCTACGGCTACGAGGTCTCCCCGGTCCTGTGGAAGAAGGTGAAGCCGCGGTTGTCGGCCGGGCGGGTGCAGAGCGTGGCCACGAGGATCATCGTGGAGCGCGAGCGGGAGCGGATGGCGTTCCGGTCGGCCAACTACTGGGACCTCACCGGCACGTTCGCCGCTGGTGACGAGCGCCCCTTCACCGCAGTGCTCCTCGAGCTCGACGAGCAGCGGATCGCCACCGGCAAGGACTTCGCCCAGGACGGCACCCTGGCCAAGGGCGACGTGATCCACCTCGACGAGGCGGCGGCCCACCGCCTCGTCACCGACCTCGAGGACCGACCGGCCACCGTGTCGAGCCGGGAGGCCAAGCCCTACCGCCGACGGCCAGCAGCGCCGTTCATCACCTCCACCTACCAGCAGGAGGCGAGCCGCAAGCTCCGGCTCTCCTCCGCCCAGGCGATGCGGGTGGCCCAGGGGCTCTACGAGCGGGGCTACATCACCTACATGCGGACCGACTCGACCACGCTGTCGGACACCGCGGTCGCCGCCGCTCGATCCCAGATCGCCGAGCGCTACGGGTCCGAGTACGTGCCCGACGCGCCCCGCACCTACCAGAAGAAGGTCAAGAACGCCCAGGAGGCCCACGAGGCGATCCGCCCCGCCGGCGACACGTTCCGCACCCCCGAGGAGGTGGCCGGCGAGCTGAACACGCAGGATCAGCGGGTCTACGAGCTCATCTGGCAGCGCACGGTCGCATCGCAGATGACCGACGCCACCGGCGAGACGGTCACGCTCCGCCTCGGGGTCGATGGCCGGTCCGGCCGTCGAGCGCTGTTCTCCACCTCGGGCACCGTGATCACCCACCAGGGGTTCCTCAAGGTCTACGTGGAGAGCACCGACGAGGACGACGAGAGCGACGACGCCGACGAGCGACGTCTCCCCGCCCTGTACGAGGGCGACAACGCCCACCTCCGGGACCTCGTGGCCGCCGGCCACGACACCCAGCCCCCGGCCCGCTACACCGAGGCCTCGTTGGTGAAACGACTCGAGGAGCTCGGGGTCGGTCGGCCGTCCACCTACGCCTCGATCATGGGCACCATCCAGGCCCGCGGCTACGCCTGGAAGCGGGGGAGCGCCCTCGTGCCGAGCTTCCTCGCCTTCGCTGTGGTGACCCTCCTCGAGCAGCACTTCCCGAACCTCGTCGACTACGCCTTCACCGCCCAGATGGAGAGCGACCTCGACGGCATCGCCAACGGCGCCGAGCAGCACGTGCCGTGGCTCGCCGAGTTCTACTTCGGCGGCGGCGACGACCCCGGCCTGCGGGACAAGGTCAACGATCGGCTCGGCGACATCGACGCCCGGGCGGTCAACTCGATCCCGATCGGGATCGACTCCAACGGCGAGCTGATCGTGGCCCGGGTCGGCCAGTACGGCCCGTACCTCCAGCGGGGCGAGGACACCAAGTCGATCCCCGACGACATCCCACCCGACGAGCTCACCCCGGAACGGGCGGAGGAGATCCTCGCCGTCCCCGACGAGATCCCCCTCGGCGACCACCCCGAGACCGGCCTGCCGATCGTGGTGAAGGACGGCAAGTTCGGCCCGTACGTGCAGATGGGCGTCTACGACGACGAGTCGGACGAGAAGCCGCAGACCAGCTCCCTGTTCGAGGGCATGGACATGGGCGACCTGACGCTCGAGCAGGCCGTCGAGCTGCTGACGATCCCCCGGGTGGTCGGTGTCGACCCGGCCGACGGCTTGGCGATCGTCGCCCGGAACGGCCCGCACGGCCCCTACATCGAGAAGTCGACCAAGGGTGAGGAGGGCCACGACACCCGCAGCTTCGAGAACGAGCACGAGCTCCTCACGATGGACCTGAAGCGGGCGCTCGAGCTCTTCGCCGAGCCGAAGCGACGGCGCGGTGCCCGCAACACGGGTCCGCTGAAGCGCCTCGGCGTCGACCCGGTGACCGACCGCGAGGTGGTGGTCAAGGACGGTCGCTTCGGCGAGTACGTCACCGACGGCGAGGTCAACGCCAGCCTCCAGCAGGGCGATTCCGTGGAGCGGATCGACATCATGCGAGCTTCGGAGCTGCTGATGATCCGCCGCCAGAAGATGGAGCTCGACCCCAAGCCGAAGAAGGCCGCCAAGAAGCGGGCGACGAAGAAGTCGA
Organism: Acidimicrobiales bacterium; assembly: GCA_965216205.1. GTDB lineage: Bacteria > Actinomycetota > Acidimicrobiia > Acidimicrobiales > SZUA-35 > CADEDH01. Next base: position 6,099,538 of record OZ244139.1, read on the forward strand.
CGCGGAAGTCGACCAAGAAGGCCACGGCGAAGAAGTCCACCAAGAAGTCGACGAAGCGAAGCTAGGGAGCCCGCATGGTCTACGTCGCCTTCGAGGGGGGCGAGGGATCCGGGAAGAGCACCCAGGCTCGCCTGCTCGGCGAGCGGCTCGATGCCGTGGTGACCCGAGAGCCTGGCGGCACCGACCTCGGCGGCCGCCTCCGCTCGTTGCTCCTCGATCCCGGGGAGGCACCGGTGGGACCGAGGGCGGAGACGCTGCTGATGGCCGCCGATCGGGCACAGCACGTGCGTCAGGTGATCCGCCCCGCCCTCGATGCGGGGCGCCACGTCGTGTCTGATCGCAGCGTGTTCTCGTCGCTCGCCTACCAGGGCGGGGGTCGCCAGCTCGGGGTCGAGGCCGTTCGCCGCATCAACGAGTGGGCGCTCGACGGCTGCTGGCCCGACCGGGTCGTCCTGCTCGACCTCGACGCCGACGAGGCCGCCGGGCGGCTGCGGCGCAGCCTCGACCGGCTGGAGCAGGAGGACCGTGCGTTCCACGACCGGGTCCGGGCGACCTACCGGGAGCTCGCAGCGGCCGACGATCGCTGGGTGGTGATCGACGCCACCCAGGGGATCGAGGCGGTGGCCGAGCAGGTCTGGGCCGTCGTTGGCGTGGCGGCGGACCGATGATGGCGACCGTCGACCCGTGGGCCGCCGTCGTCGGCCAGGAGACGGCGATCGCCCGCCTCGAGGCGGCCGCTGCGTCGCCGGTCCACGCCTACCTGTTCCTCGGCACACCTGGCAGCGGTTCCTACGAGGCTGCCCTCGGGTTCGCCGGGCTGCTGCTCGCGGCCAGCGCCACCGCCGGCCCGGGGTCCGCGGCCGCTTCCGTCGCCGACGATGCGGCAGCGGTCGACGGTGGCGCTGCGGGCGAGGCCGACACCGAACGGCTCGTCCGGTTGGCGGCCGCGGCGAAGCATCCCGATGTGATCGTGGTGGAGAGCGAGGGTGCGACGATCCGGGTGGCGGAGGCGGAGCAGATCATCGCCGCCGGACTCCGCTCGCCGGTCGAGGCGGCCCGGAAGGTGATCGTCGTCAAGGGCGTCGACGCGATCGAGGAGGCTGCGATCGGCAAGCTCCTCAAGGTGATCGAGGAGCCGCCGGCATCCGCGGTGTTCGTGCTGTTGGCGGAGGAGGTCCCGCCGGAGCTGGTCACGATCGCCAGTCGTTGTGTCACGGTGGAGTTCGGTCCGTTGTCGATCCAGCGGCTGGAGGCTGCCCTCCTCGACGCGGGGGTGGAGCCGGCGCGGGCGTTGGCCGCGGCGACCGCGGCCGGCGGCGACGCCGCCCGGGCCCAGCTCCTCGCGTCCGACGAGTCGCTCGCCGCCAGAGCCGAGTCGTGGCGCAGCGTCCCGACCCGGCTCGACGGGTCGGGTTCGACCGTCGTGGCGCTGGTCGGCGAGCTCCGGTCGGGGATGGACGACGCCCAGCAGGCGCTGGAGGCCCGCCACGCCTTCGAGCTCGAAGCGCTCGAGGAGCGGGTGGAGCAGTTCGGCGAACGCGGGTCGGGCCGGGCGGAGCTGGTGGCCCGCCACAAGCGGGAGATCCGTCGGCTGCGGGTCGACGAGCTCCGCTTCGGGCTGGCCACCCTGTCCCGGGCCTATCGGGACCTGCTGGTGGGCTCGGGAGAGGGTGACCGACCCGGAACCGGTCGGGCCGGGTCCGGGGTCGACGATCCACGGTCGGCGCTGCGGCATCTGCAGGCGGCGGCCGAGAACCTGATCCGCAATCCCAACGAGCTCCTCCTCCTCCAGAACCTGCTGCTCGAGCTGAGCCCGTCACCCCGCTGACCGGAATCCGACCGCCGGTCGCCCTACGGTGGGGCGACCGGTCGAGATCGGTGGGAGGTGGTTCCATGGCTGGCGCGATGCGGCGGCTTCGGCTCACGGCCCGGGAGGTCAACCTCCTGCTGGAGGGGCTCGTGGTGGTGGCCCTCGCCTCCGGGCTCGGCTCGTGGATGGTCGGGCTCTCGTCGGCCCGATGGTTGACCGTGCTCCACGCCGCCGCCGGTCTGATGGTGCTCGTCGTGGCCCCCCTCAAGGTCACCGGGTCGGCCAGGACCGGGTTCCGGCGGCGGCGACCGACGCGCTGGATCTCGGCCGGGTTCGGCGTGCTGGTGCTCGCCACGATCGGTTTGGGGGTGGTGCACACCATCGGGCTGTGGTTCGGTGTCGGCTACTGGTCGGCGCTCTGGACCCACCAACTGATCGGCTTCGCGTTGATCCCGCTGCTCGTGTGGCACGTCTGGACCCGGCCGGTGCGCCCGGCGGTCACCGACCTGAACCGCCGCTCGCTGCTGCGGGCCGGGGCCGTGGCCGCCACCGCTGGCGCCGCGATCGCCGTCCAGGAGGTCGCGGTGCGGGTCGCTGGCACTGCAGGGGCCGAACGGGCGGGGACCGGCTCGCACGAGCTCGGCTCGTTCGATCCCGACCGGATGCCGACCGTGTCGTGGATCGACGATCGGGCCCCCGACCTCGATCCCGACGCCTGGCCGCTCGTGGTGGCTGGTGAACCGGTCGACGTGACGGTGCTCGCCGAATCGGCCCGACCGCTCGCCGCGGTCCTCGACTGCACCGGCGGCTGGTGGAGCGAGCAGAGCTGGGACGTCGTGCCCTTGTCGGCGCTGCTGCCGCCGGGCACCGGGCGGAGCATCCGGGTGGTGTCGGCCACCGGGTACGCCCGGCTGTTCCCGGCCGACGAGGCCGACCAGGTGTACCTCGCCACCGGCTATGAGCAGCGGCCCCTGCGCCGCGGCCACGGCGCACCGGTGCGGATCGTGGCCCCCGGACGTCGCGGCCCGTGGTGGGTGAAGTGGGTCACCACGATCGAGCGCTCCAACCGGCCGGCGTGGCTCCAGCTCCCACTCCCACCGACCTGACGCGGCGGATCACTCGGCCGCGCTGGCCCCCGGACCGGTGAAGAGCCGATCGAGCTCCCGGTCGACGGTGGCGGCCGCGAGCTCACCGCTCACGTGCCCGGCGAGGACGGTCAGGCACAGCCCGTAGACGGTCATCATGAAGACCAGACCCGCATGGTCCACGTCGAGGTCGGCCGGTACGTGGCTGAGGCCCTGGCCCTGGCGGAGGAGGTCGGTCACGAAGGCCACCGTCCACCGCTGTGAGCGGATCGCCTCGGCCGAGGCGAGCGCCGGGTCGGTGATGGCGGCCACGTAGAAGCTGTAGAAGAGATGGGTGTCGAGCCGGCTCTCGTCGTCGATCGGGAGCGTCCCGGCCACCGCCGACCGCAGGAGCTGGCGGGGCGACGGATTGGGCCCGGCCGTCTCCATGTGCCCGATGCCGCGAGCGACGATCCGGTCACTCACGCGCTGCAGGGCCTCGGCCAGGAGGTCGGCCTTGGTGGGAAAGTAGTACTGCACCCGCCGAACGCTGACACGGGCCTCGGCAGCGACCGACCGGTAGCTGGCGGCACCGAGGCCGTGGTGGGCGACGACGCGCCAGAACGCCTCGGTCAGCTCCCGCCGACGCTCGTCGTGATCCACGTTCCTCGGCATCGAGCGGCATCCCTCGGACTTCTCGAGCGCCGGCGCGCTCATATGGGTACGATCGTACCCATATGGATCTGGTCTTCGTTCTCGCCACCGTCGCCGTCGTGCCGTTCTGGCTCCTCCTGCTCGTCGCCCCGACCCACCCGGTGACCGCGAAGACGGTCCACGCCGTCACCGTTTTCGCGGTGCTCGGCGTGCTCTACTTCGTGGTCTTGAGCATGGCAGAGAGCGCGACCGCGGCGAACCTGCTCACACTCGACGGCTACAAGGAGCTGCAGGCCGACGACGCGGCGGTCGTCGCCGGTTGGGTCCACTACCTCTCGCTCGACCTCTTTGCCGCGGCATGGCTGGTGCGCGACTCGACCCGGGTGGGACTGGCGAGACCGGTCGTGGTGGTGTGCGTGTTGCTGACGTTCGTCCTCGCCCCGCTCGGGCTCGCCGCCTACCTGCTCGTGCGGGCCCGTCGGACGGGACTGTGGTCGCTCGAGGTGGGCGAGCCGAGCGCCGCCGCCTGACCGGTCACGCCTGACCGGTCACGCGAGAACGTTCTTCTCCCGGACCGCGAGCGACGCCCGCCGGGGCGAGAGGAAGTCGAGGTCGACGTCGCTGTCGAACTCGGCGCTCGTTCCGGTGATCCATCGGGCCACCAACCCGCCGACCGCCGGCGCCAGCTTGAAGCCGTGACCGCTGAACCCGTTGGCCACCACGAACCCCTCCAGATCGGTCGGGCCCACCACGGGGTGCATGTCGTCGTCGTTGATGGTGTAGAGGCCGGCGATCCCGGTGATCCGGCCCCGCCGTTCGAGGTGGGGCAGCCGGTGGTGGAGGGCGTCGAGGAGGCGGGCCTGCATCTCGTCGTCGAGGGTCCGGTCGAAGTGGTCGGGGTCCGCCACCAGCTCCCGCTCGTCCTCACCCCGGATCGATCCCACGAGGAGCTGCTGGCCCCTGCTCTCCGGACGGAAGTAGAGGCCGCCGGCGGCGTCGGCACACATCGGGAGACCACCATGGTCGTCGTCGGTGGCGACGCGGTACATCGACTGGATCCGGGTCGGTCGGAGCGGCCAATCAAGCTCGACGCCGGCCATGCGGTTGACCGCGTTGCACCACGGCCCGGCGGCGTTCACCACCACCGGCGCGTCGATCGTCGACCCGTCCGCCAGCTCCACGCCCCGGACCCGATCACCGTCGACCCTCACACCGGTCACGGCGGCACCGAAGCGAACGTCGGCGCCCTCGCGGCGGGCAGCGTCGCATAGATCCTGGGTGGCACCCACCGGATCGGAGCAGTAGCCGCTGCCCGGCTCGTAGAGGAAGCTCGGGTGGTCGCTGCACGTGTGCTCGGCGCCGGGATCGAACGGGGCACCACACGACGAGATCTGCGGGAAGCGGTCGCGCAGCACGGCACCGTCGACCACCTCGACCTCGGCTCCCGCTGCGGTCAGCCGCCGATGCTCGCGATCGACGGTGGCCGCGTCCTCACCCAACATCCACAGCACGCCGGTCCGCACGAACTCCGCCCGCGGCTGGTCGAGGCCGGTGAACGCACCCCAGTTGCGTTGGATCTCCAGCCCGACGCCGGCGAGGCGCACCAACTGGTCGTGGGTGTACCGGAGCCGGAGGATCGCCGACGACGCGCCCGTCGATCCGGCGGCGACGGTCGACGCCTTGTCCAGCACCACCACCCGCCCCGCCCGCCGGCGGGCGAGCTGGTAGCCGAGCGACATCCCGATGATGCCGCCACCGATGACCACCACGTCGGCCGTTCGGGGCGAGTCGTCCGACGCCGTCAGTCCGAGCATGCGGCCATGCCCCAGACGATGCAGATCGGCCAGGTGATGAGCAACGAGAGCCCGAGCGTGAGCACGGCGAGAACGATGCTGACCACGAACATGACGATCCCGCCGCTGACCGTGCTGTAGAGCATGCCGAGCGGCCCGAAGAGGAACGTCAACAGAAAGGCGACCGCAGCGCTCTTCTGCTGACGGACGTAGAGGACCTGCGGTTGTTGCGGTACGGGGTACGGCTCGGTCCAGCGTTGGCCCTGGTGGGCGACCTCGTTCGTCCAGCGCCAGCCGTCCCAGTACCGGTGCTCGTACCGTCGGTACGGGTCGGGATACCAGCCTTGACCGCCCACCCCGACAGCGTAGAGGGCGGGTGCCGGGTGCCGGGGGCCGAGCGACCGCCCCCGGGCAGGCCCACCTCTGGCAGCGTTCTGCACGCGGGGTGCGCGCTGGATCTGCCAGATCTCGCCGGTTGTCGGATCTGGCAGCGTTTTGCACGGGGGGTGGGCGCTGGATCTGGATCTCGGGCCAGAGCGGTGGGTGAGCGGGTGGGGCTCGGGTCTGGCAGCGTTTTGCACGGGGGTGGGCGGTGGTGCTGCCAGAGCGGGTGGGGCTCGGGTTTGGCAGCGTTTTGCACGGGGGTGGGCGGTGGTGCTGCCAGAGCGGGTGGGGTTCGTGTTTGGCAGCGTTTTGCACGGGGGGTGGGCGCTGGATCTGCCAGAGCGGGGGCGTCAGGTGCCGTCGGGGACCTTGGCCACCCCGTCGGCGATGAGCGCATCGACTTCGTCGACGGTGAGGCCCATGCCGGCCAGCACCTCCCGGGTGTCACGCCCGGTCACCCCGATGTGGGTGGTGCGGACCGTCTCGGCCTGGCTGAAGCGCCACATCGGGGCCGGCTGGCGGACGGTGCCGAGACCCTCGCCGGCCTCGGTGTCGGAGACGAGGCCGAGGTGCTGCACGGTGGGGTCGTCGAAGACGTGCTCACGGCGGGCGACCGGACCGGCGGCGAAGTCGTGCTCGGCGAACCGGGCCAGCACCTCCTCGGAGGTGTACCTCGCCACCTCGGTCCGCACCTCCTCGAGGAGCGCGGGGAAGTTCAGGATGCGGTTCATCGGCTCGGCGAAGCGCTCGTCTACCACCCAGTCGGTCCTGTCGAGGGCCAGGCAGAGCCCGTCCCACGGCGGTACCAGGAGGCCCGTTGCGATCTCGCCATCCGTCGTCTGCAGCACCACCAGGAACGAGGCCGGAGCCGCCTTCAGGTGGTCGGGGGCGTGCTCCCACGGGATCAGCGGTTCGTGCTCGGCCAGGCCCACCGCGAACGCGTCGCTCCACGCGAAGTGGAGGCCGGCGGCGATCATCGGCACCTCAACCTGCTGGCCCCTCCCGGTCCGCTCGCGGGTGTACAGCGCAGCCAGCACCCCCTGGACCGCGACGTTGGCCGACGTCTTGTCGACGATCAACTGATGGGTCAGGTCGCCCCGACCCTCCGGGTCGCGCTGGTAGTCGACCATGCCGGTGCGAGCCTGGATCACGTAGTCGAACACGGGGAGGTCAGCCTCCGGGCCTTCGGAGCCGAACCCGTTGATCGACACCTCGATCAGTCGTGGATTCCTGGCCGCGAGGTCCTCGTAGCGGAGACCGAGCCCGGCGGCCTTGCCGGCCCGCATGTTGTTGAGGAACACGTCGGCACCGGCCACCAAGTCGACCAGCAGCTCGCGTCCACGGTCGGTCCTGGCGTCGATCGACGCGAACCGCTTCCCCCGGTTGAGCGCGTAGAACACGCTGTTGACCGCCTCGGGGTCGCTGCCGAGCCCGGCCCGGATCGGATCCGGCTGGTCGGGCCCCTCGACCTTGACCACGTCGGCGCCGAGCTCGGCCAGCATCAGCCCGGCATAGGGGCCGGAGTAGATGCTGCTGATCTCCACCACCTTGACCCCGGTCAGCGGCGGATCGCCCGCCGACGGTGCGTTCTCGCTCATGCGTGTCCCCTTTCATCTCCCGACGGCGCCGCGCTCCGGGCGACGTTCGCTTCTCGGCGACGGTGCGCTTCTCGACGGACGCCGCCCCCGACCGTAACCCGTCCGGCGGCGACGGTCTCGACGATCGCTGCGCGGCCGACGAGTTCGAGCGGGTTCGGCACGGGAACTACGGTCATGGTGCATGTCGGTGCTCGATGGCTACCGGGTGGTCGACCTGACCGCCTACGTCGCCGGCCCCATGGCCGGACAGCTCCTGGGCGATCTCGGAGCGGACGTGATCAAGGTGGAACCACCTCACGGCGACGAGACCCGCAACAAGGGACACAGCGCCACCGGTCGCCTTGGGCCGACCTTCCTCAACCTCAACCGCAACAAACGGAGCCTCGTGCTCGACTTGAAGGACGAAGGCGATCGCCAGCGGTTCCGCGACCTCATCGCCACCGCCGACGTGTTCCTCCACAACATGCGGCTCGCCGCCATCGAGCGGCTCGGTGCCACCTACGACGAGCTGCAGGCGGTGAAACCCGATCTCGTGTACTGCCAGGTGGTCGGCTTCGGTTCGGGCGGCGACTACGCCGGTCGGCCGGCATTCGACGACGTGATCCAGGGCGTGTCGGGCTTCGCTGCGACCCAGGCGGTGTTCGGCGACCGGCCGACCTACACCGCGTTTCCGATGATGGACCACGTCGCTGCCCTGTACGCCGCCCAGTCGGTGCTCGCCGCCCTGCTCCACCGGGAGCGGACCGGGCGCGGCCAACTGGTGGAGGTGCCGATGCTGGAGGCCGGGCTCGCCTTCACGCTCCCCAACAACCTGTGGCACCGAACCTCCGATCCCGACGGCGAGCTCGGCTACCCCCGGAACGTGTCGACCCATCGACGCCCGTTCGCCACCGCCGACGGCTGGTTCTGCATCGTCATGTCGACCGATGATCACTTCGCCCGGTTCTTCCGGGCCGTCGACCGACCCGACCTCGCCACCGATCCGCGCTTCGTGACCAATCCGGGGCGGGTGGCCGAGGTCGATCTGCTCCACCGCAAGATGGGGGAGATCTTCGCCGAACGGACGACCGCTGAGTGGGCAGAGATCATCGACCGGCTCGGCCTTCCCGGCATGGCCCTCAACACGCTCGACGACCTGTTCGACGATCCGCACGTTCGGTCGGTCGACTTCTTCCGGACCGTCGAGCACCCGGCCGAGGGCCCACTCATCGCGCTGGCACCACCGATCCGATTCTCCGAGTCGCCGCCGTCGATACGGCGCCACGCCCCCGACCTCGGCGAGCACACCGCCGAGATCCTCGCCGAGCTCGGCCCAACACCCGACCAGGAGTCGACCGAGACCGGCAGTCACGCACCCTGAGCTCAGCCGGCTCGTCCTCTCCGATCACTCGGTGCCTTCAAGCGTGTCTCGGGTCTGCTTGCCAGCGTCGGCCCGTTCTTGGGACGCTGTGGCAACGGCAGGGGAGCATCTCATGACCACCACCAGGACCGCCGGATACCGGTTCGACACCAGCCACCTGCGCTGGCTCCACAACGGACCCGACCAGCGCTTCGACTACCCGATCGACTACGACGTGGCCGTGCTCGGCAGCCAGGAGGACATCGGCCGGCTCGACCTCCTGATCCGCTGGGGTCCCAACGCGTACTGTCACTTCCACCGGCACGTCGCCGCCACCACGACCCTCGTGCTCGAGGGCGAGCACCACGTCATCGACGTCGACGACGACGGTGCCGAGACCACCCACGACGTTCGCCCCGCCGGCACCTACCGCATCAGCCCCGGGGGCGACGTGCACATGGAACGCGGCGGACCGGACGGGTCGCTGGTGCTGTTCTCGCTCTACGAGCCTTCGGGTCGCATGTTCGAGGCGCTCGACGACGACCACGACATCTTCGCCGTCACCACGATCGAGTCGATCGTGGCGCTGAGCCGCAAGCACGCTGCCTGAACCGACGCCGGGCGGCAGCAGTGCCTCAGGTGCCGTCGCCGTAGTGCCACCGCTGGGTGCGCCGGAGCGCTGACGGTCGGGCCGCGACGGCGCCCGGGTCGGCGCCGGGCTCGACGGCCCGTAGGAGGATCCGGTTGGCGATCGACGACCGGGCGTCGACCTCGAATCGACGGGCGACCCCCGGTCCGCACGAGGCGGTGCCGAGCCCGCCGTGGGCGGCGTCGAGCCGGAGGACCGTGATGGACGGCCACTCGATCTCGTGGAGATGTTCGGCCGCGGCCAGCGCACGGGCACCGATCGGGAGCGCCGCACCGTCGAACCGGGGGTCGCCGATCGCCACGAGCCCGGCGTCGCGATCGTCGGTGACGGCCAACCAGCGCAGGTCGGTGTGGTTGCCGCTCTCCTGGGGACGGGCGTAGGGAAAGAGCTGCTCGTCGACCGAGCCCGACCAGCGATCGAGCAGCAGGCCCCGAACCCGATCCGGATACGACTCGAGGGGGCCGGGGCCGAACCACGTGACGGTCCGGAACCGGCGCGGCAGGTCGAGCTCGAACCCGAGACGGAGCAGCGGGGGAACGTCGAGCGCGGCGATCGCCGACAGCTCGACGGCGACGTCGCCCGAGTCATCGACCAGCCACCGGCATCGCAACCGCAGTCCGGTCCCAGCGATGGTGAGCCTCACGTCGACCGAGGCGACGCCGTCGACCACGGACACCCGGGGCTCGCCCCGCGGTTCGATCCGAGGCCACGCCAGGCCAGCGCGACGGAGGCGGGTCAGGACCCGATCGGGTCCGAAGGTGGCATCGTCGTTGTCGGTCGGCGCCCGGTCGATGCCGAGCCGGGCATCGAGAACGTCGAGCTCCCGCCCGCCGAGGCGGAGGGTCAAGGGCTGGCCGAGAGGATCGAGCACGACTTCGGTGCCGCCGGCTCGGAGGGTGGAGCCGCCGTCGCTGGTTGCGTGAGCCGATGGCGATGCCGGCGCAGCGGTCGTTGCGGGCGCGGCGGTTGCGCCCGGCGCAGCGGTGAGCGCCGCCGACAAGGGCCTGGCCGGTCCCGGCGGTGTCGCGTCGGCGACCGGGAGCGGTAGCTCGTCCCACGCCACCAGGCCCCGGTAGGTCTCGGGAGCACCAGGCCAGATCACGCCGGCTGGGCCATCGGCCTCCGACCTGGCCCGCCACTCGAACCGGAGTCGCAGCTCGCCGGCGCCCACGTCGGTCACGGGTGTCAGCTCGAGGCGGAGCTCGTCGGTCTCGCCGGGGCCGAGCTGCGGCGGGTCGACCGTCGTCGACGCCAGCTCGGCGTCATCGCACAACAGCCGCCACGTCAGTACGAGGCCCGACAGGTCGACGTGGTCGCGCCGGTTCTCGACCATGACCGTCACTGCCAACATGCTGGTGCTCGTCGCCGCCCCATCAGCAGGCGTGGCGAGGAACCGGCGGTGGCTGGGCGTCACCGCCACGGGGCGATGCACCCAGGCTACGTGGAGCAGGGCGGGGTGGGGTCGCCGGTCGGCGTCGACCACGCCGTTCAGATTGAAGTTCGCATCGTTCGGCTCGTCGCCGAAGTCGCCGCCGTAGGCCCACCACCGCCCGCCGTCGCTCGTCGCTTGAGCCAGGCCCTGGTCGACCCAGTCCCAGATGAAACCGCCGCCCAGCCGGTGGTGGGCGGCGATCAGGTCCCAGTAGTCGGCCAGCCCGCCGTTCGAGTTGCCCATCGCATGGCTGTACTCGCACATGATCACCGGGCGACCGTCGGCGGTGTCGGCGAGGCGCTCCAGGTCGCCGAGCGTGGGGTACATGGGTCCGACGATGTCGACGAGCTCGGTGTCCTCGGCCGGATGGTAGTGGAGGGGGCGGGTCGGGTCGGCGGCCCGCACCGCGTCCGCCGCCAGCCGGTGATTGCGCCCGAGTCCCGACTCGTTGCCGAGCGACCACGCGATCACACACGGGTGGTTGCGATCGCGCGCCACCATCCGCCGGGCTCGGGCCACGAACGCGTCGGCGAAGCGGGGGTCGTCCGCGGGGAGCCTCGCCCGATCGTGCACCAGGCCGTGGGTTTCGATGTTGGCCTCGTCGATCACGTACAGGCCGATCCGATCACACAGGGCGTAGAACCGCTCGTCGTCGGGGTAGTGGGCGGTGCGGACGGCGTTGACGTTGGCCGCCTTCAGCAGGGCGCCGTCGATGGCGAGCAGCTCGTCGGTCTGAACCCGGCCCCGTTCGGGATGATGCTCGTGGCGGTTCACGCCACGGATCGTGACCGGGCGATGGTTGACCAGCAGCTGGCCGCGCCCCACCCGTACGGTCCGGATCCCGACCTGGAGGCTCTGGGCGTCGACCGTGGTGCCGTCGCGCCGCAGCTCGACGTCGAGCCGGTACAGCTCGGGTGTCTCGGCCGACCAGAGTCGGGGTTCTGCGATCTCCGCTCGTTCGACGGACGGGGCGCCCATGTCGATGTCGGCACTCGCCGGTCCGAACACCGTCTCGCCATGCGGATCGACGAGTGTCACCGCCACCTCGCCGTGCCACTCCTCGGTGCCCCCATCGACGGTGACGGCGATCGACACCTGGGCTGTCGAACGGTCGTCGCTGAGCCGATCGGTGGTGAAGACCACGTCGGCCAGGTGGACCGGGCTGGTCGCATACAGCACCACCGGACGATGGATGCCAGCCATCCACCACATGTCCTGGTCCTCGAGCCAGGTCGACGCCGACCAGCGGTGCGCCCGGAGGCCGATCGCGGTCGCCTCGCCCGGTGTCATGAAGCCGGTGACGTCGAACTCGGCCGGCAGCCTGCTGTCGGTGGAGCAGCCGACGAGCCGCCCGCCGACCCACACCTCCACCGCCGACTCGGCTGCGCCGATGCGCAGCACGATCCGCCGACCGGCCCACGTCGCCGGTACCTCGACCCGCCGCCAGTGGTCGCCCGTCTCGTCGTCGAGGGGGATCTCCGGGTAGTCGTCGATCGGGAACGGGTACTGGACGTTGGTGTAGATCGGGATGCCATGCCCGGCCAGCACCCACGATGCTGGCAGGTCGATCGTGTCCCACGGCGGTTCCTCGTCGCCCACCCAGTCGGTGTCGGGACAGGGGCCGATGTGGTGCCGGAACCGCCAGGGGCCATCGAGGTCGATCCGATGCTCGGCACCGATCGGTGGACCCAAGCCCGACATCGGCAGCCGGTTGCCGCCGACCACCTCGGGATCGCGGTGCCAGCGTGTGGTCACGGGGCGAGACTATCGCCGTACCCTGTGCCGGTGGACGCACGGGCGCGAGCCCTCGCAGCCTTCGAGTCGAGGTTCGGCGGCCCCCCACCGCTGGTCGCACGGGCACCCGGACGGGTCAACCTGATCGGCGAGCACACCGACTACAACGACGGGTTCGTGTTGCCGATGGCGTTGCCGCTCGACACGGTGATCGCCTTCCGGCCCCGTGACGACGCGACGGTCGACGTCGCCTCCGCCGGTTTCGGTCACGCACGCTTCGACCTCCACGACGATCCGCAGCGGACGTCGAACTGGGCCCGCTACGTCCACGGAATGGGTCGCATCCTCCTCGACGACGGCGTGCCGGTGGCCGGGTGGGAGGGTTGCATCGAGACCGACATCCCGGCGGGTGCCAGCCTGTCGTCGTCCGCCGCGCTGGAGATCGCGGCCGGGATCGCCCACACTGCGGCGCGGGGTGAGGCTGTGCTGCCACCGGCGACGTTGGCCGGAGCCGGTCAACGGGTGGAGAACGAGGTCTTCGGACTGCCGAGCGGGATCATGGACCAGCTCGCGTCGGCCGCGTCGGTCGAGGGATGCGCATCGCTGATCGACTGTCGGGATCTCGCCGTTCGGGCGGTCCGACTTCCGGCAGGCGCCACGGTCGTGGTGCTCGACACCGGCACCAGGCGGGAGCTCGTCGAATCGGCCTATGCCGACCGGCAGGCCACCTGCGCCCGCGTTGCCGAGGCGCTCGGACTGGCGGCGCTTCGGGACGCGACGCTCGACCACCTCGATGGTCTCGCTCCCGGTGATGACGAGGGACGCCGACGGGCGACCCACGTCATCGAGGAGAACGCCAGGGTTCTGCGGGCGGTCGAGGCGGCGGAATCGGGCGACGCAGCCCTCCTCGGTCGGTTGCTCGACCAGAGCCACGCCAGCCTCCGCGATCTCTACGAGGTCTCGAGCCCGGCACTCGATGTGATCGCCGACATCGCCCGCGACCATCCTGCCTGCTACGGCGCCCGGATGACCGGCGGCGGCTTCGCCGGCGGGGCGGTGGCCCTCGTCGATTCGAGCCGCGTCGACGACTTTTGTCATGCCGTGCTCGACGCCTACCGGCCGCCGCACGCCCAACCGGCCACCGCCCCGGTCAACGTCTGGCCGGTGGCCGCAGGTCCCGGCGCCTCGTTGCTGCGTCGGTAACACGGGCCGACCACGTCGGCACACCCGGCCGAGCGTCCTCGACGACCTGGATCAGGACCTCAACCCGGCGTCGCTGGGGCCGATGAGAACGAAGTGTTCGATGCGAAGGGTCTCGGGATGAGGCTGCTCGGCCAGGATTGGCTGCCGTGGGCGGCGGTCATGGCCGTGTTCGCGATCGACTCGGTCGTTCCTCTCGGGGTGGCGATCGGCGTGCTCTACGTCGTCGCCGTGGCGGTCGGGATGGTGTCATCGCACACCAGGACCATCCCGGTGGGCATCGCAGCGACGCTTGCCGTGATCGTCGGGCTGGCCAGCAGCGCCTCGAGTGTTCTGACCGCATCCGTGATCGCCAACCGGCTGCTCTCGATCGCGGCGATCTGGGTGGTCGTGGCCGTCGCCCTCCGGCTCACCGCTACCACCGACGATCTCAACGAGTCACGGGCTCGGATCGCGTCGATGATCGGGGAGATCGAGGAGTACGCCATCATCGCCCTCGACACCGAAGGCCGGGTGGCGGAGTGGAACCGGGGCGCCGCACGCATCAAGGGCTACGAGGCCGAGGAGATCATCGGCCAGTCGTTCCAGACCTTCTACAGTCAGGAGGACCTCGCCGCTGGCCTGCCGCATCAGCTCCTAACGACCGCTCGGGACGAGGGGATGGCGTCGGCCGAGGGCTGGCGGCTCAAGAAGGACGGGAGCCGGTTCTGGGCGACCGTGACGATGACGGCGTTCCACGACGACACCGGCGCGCTGCTGGGCTTCTCGAAAATCACCCGGGATCTCACCGAGCGGAGGCTGACCGAGGCGGCCCTCACCGCCAGGACCGATCAGCTCGAAGCGGCGAACGAGCAGCTCGAGCAGTTCATCTACATTGCCGCCCATGACCTCCAGGCCCCGATCCGCACGATCAGCAACTACGTGCATCTGATCGGGGACGAACCGGGAACCGAGCTCGATCCGATCCAGCGGCAGTACCTCGACAAGGTCCTCGAGTCGACGGCGCGGATGGGTCAGTTGCTCAACGACCTGCTCTCCTACGCCAGGATCGGCTGGGACGCCGATGCCGAGGCGGTCGACCTCGCCAGCCTCGTGGCCGAGGTCGTCGACGACGTGCTCGGGACCGACCGGGACACGGTCGACCTCGAGATCGGGCCGCTCCCGACGGTGGCCGGCCATGCGACCTACCTCCGTCTGGCGCTGCAGAACCTGGTCGACAACGCGGTGAAGTATGCCGAGCCCGAACGGCGACTCGAGTTGCGGATCACGGCCGAGCAGACCGACGGAACCTGGGTGGTCGCGGTCGCCGACAACGGCATCGGCTTCTCCAACGCGGTTCACGACCGGGTGTTCTCGGTGTTCCAGCGGCTCCCGAACACGGAGCACATCGCTGGCAGCGGCATCGGTCTGGCCCATTGCCGGAAGATCGCCCGCATGCACCACGGTGAGGCATGGGCCGAGTCGGTCTTCGGCGAGGGGAGCACGTTCTACCTGTCGTTGGCCGACATGTCTGGCGTCGTTGCGAACGGTTCAGGTGGGCGGCCCCGCCCGGCCGTCGACGCCGGGCGTCAGCTCACACGCCGGGCTTGAAGATCATCAGGACCAGCGTGATCAGCAGGAGCATGGTGAGAATGCCGCCACCGAGGTCGAGCTTCCGCTGGCCCGACTCGTCGCCCGCAGCCACCGCCTTCTCGCCGGGGATGATGACGGCGTGGAGGACGCCGTTGATGGCGATCCAGGCGACGATCGAGGCGAGCAGCCAGCCCTGGCTCAGTGGGTAGACGTCCTCCGACATCCCCGAGAGCCCGAAGCCGAGCAGGCCCGCGACGATCAACGCTGGGGCATAGATCCTTCGACCGTTGCCGATCATGTGACTGAGCACGGCCTGGCGCACCGGGTCACCGTCGGCCCGAAGCTGGCTGGCCAGTAGCGGGTGGACGAAGGCCGGGGCGAAGGCGATCATCACCGCCAGGATGTGGAGCAGGAGCGTGATGTTGTAGGGGGTGTCACCGATGGCCGCGAACATCCGGGTCACCGTAGTCGCCCCGACGCTGTTCCCGACCGGACCTGCGGCGGCTACCGGCAAGATCGAGGCCGAGGGGAACGAGGCCGCTGGCGGTCGCCATCACGAGGAAGATCCGAACGTTGCGTCGGAGTCGGTCGCCGAGTGCGAACGTCGAGCCACCCACGACGCTCACACGTTGAAGCCCAGTTCGCGATGACCGTAGTTCGGTCGAGCAGTAGTCAATCGGTGCCGGCCCGGTAGCGGCGTTCTCTCCGGGACGGTGAGGCCGGATGAGCAAAGCGCTCAGTCTGCGCTACCTGGCTCTACTACCCATTGGCTTGGCTGGCCGGTGAGGTCGGAGACGAGCTCGAAGTCAGCGTCGTAGTGCAAGATGGTGAGGTCACAGGTCCCTGCGATTGCGGCCACGAGGGCGTCGACGAGGGAGAGGGCCCGGCGTTGACCCCGGTGAACGAGCAGGCGCTGCAGATCGAGGGCGCGTTGGTGATCGCCGTCCGTGGTAGGTGCGGACTCGAAGGCGTCGATGCGCGTCATGATGGCATCGTGATCGGCGGCACTACGGGCCGTGAATCCGAGCTCGAATGCGACCGGTGCACAGAGAGCGCCACCTTGCCCTCGGCGATCAAAGGACCAAGCGCTGCGGCGACATGGGGCTTGCCCAGTCGGGTGAACGCACTGGTGTCAGCGAGGTAGGCAGCGCGGGCCACTTCAGACGTCCCCACCCCAGGCATCGTCGGCCGCTTCGAGATCGTGGCGGTCGGGGTCTCGAAGCAAGGCAATGAGTTCGAGTCGGCGCTTGGCGTTGACGACCTCGCGGAGGGACGCGTCGATCGTGTCACGCAATGTCCTCGTGCCCAGGATGTCCGCCGCCTGACGAGCGATATCTCTATCGACTTCTACAGATGTCTTGCTCACGCTTGGATGATCTCAAAGGCCTGGCCTTCTCGCCAGGGTGAGGGATCCGGACCAGGTCGTGCCCACACCGCGCGGGGCGATTCGACGGTGGACTCCGTTTCACCGGGTCAGCGAGCCCGAAAGGAGATTTGAACTCCTGACCTACGCATTACGAATGCGTTGCTCTACCAACTGAGCTATTCGGGCGCAGCCGACAGCTTACAAGCCGCCGGCGCGTCACCGATCGGGGATTTCGGCCCGACACGGGCATCGGCCGGCGAGCTAGCGTTTCGGGTATGGACGACACCCGCCCGGACCCCGTCGTGACCGTAACCGGGCTCGACCACCTCGTGCTCGTGACCGACGACCCGGACCGCTCGCTCGACTTCTACTGCGGCGTGCTCGGCCTCGAAGGTGACCGGGTCGAGGAGTGGCGGGCCGGCGAGGTGCCGTTCCCGTCGGTCCGGATCGACGCCACCACGATCATCGACCTGTTCCCGGCATCGATGGCGCACGGCGACAACGGTGCCAGCACCCCCGAAGCCGACCGGGTTGCGAGGCAGCGGCTCGACCACTTCTGCATCACGATCGAGCCGACCGACCTCCAGGCGCTGGCCGACAGCGGCCGGGTGGAGGTGGTGCGGGGTCCTCAGGACGGGCTGTTCGGCGCCCAGGGGAATGCCACGAGCCTCTACATCGCCGACCCCGACGGCGTCACCGTCGAGCTCCGCAGCTACTGATCACCGTCGCCGACCGCCCCAATTCGAGGCTGGGGTGCGGCGTCAGCCCCCGACCCGCTGGGTCTCGTAGGCCCACATCGCGATCTCCACCCGGTTCCTCGCGTTCAGCTTCCGCATCAGCGCCGCCAGGTGTGACTTGACCGTGCTCAGGCTGATGTGGAGGCCATCGGCGATCTCGGCGTTGGTCCAGCCCTTCGCCACCGTCACCAGAACCTCCTCCTCCCGCTCCGTCAACGGCTCGATCGGCTGGGTGGCCGGGCCGGCCCCGGCGCCCGAGTCGGCACCGGAGCGATCGGCGAACGCCTCCAAGAGGCGGGCGGTGATGCTCGGCGCGATCAGTGCATCGCCGCTGGCGGCGGCGTGAATCGCCTGCACCAGGAGGTCCGGTCCGGCGTCCTTCAGCAGGAAGCCCCGGGCGCCGGCCTTGAGCGCACCGTGCACGTACTCGTCGAGATCGAAGGTCGTGATCACCACCACCGCCATCGGCTCGGACACGTCGGGCCCGGCCAGTCGGCGGGTGGCCTCGATGCCGTCGATGCCGGGCATGCGGATGTCGAACAGACACACGTCGGGCCGGTGCCTGCGGGCGAGCTCCACCGCCTCGATGCCGTCGGCCGCCTGGGCGACCACCTCGATGTCGGGTTGGACGTCGAGGATCATGGTCAGCCCGGTCCGCACCAGCTCCTGGTCGTCGGCCACGATCACCCGGATCACGATGCCGTCCCGTTGGATGCGCCGTGGCGGGGCAGCACCGCCTCCACCGTCCACCCACCGTCCGGGTCGGGGCCCGCCCGCAGCGTCCCGCCGTGGATGGCCACCCGTTCCTCCATCCCGACCAGCCCATAGCCGGGGGCACCAGCTGCGCCGAAGGTGGCTGGCGCGCCGTCGTCGCTCACGGTCAGCACCACCCGGTCGTCGTCGGCTGCGACGTTGACGTCGATGACCGACGCCTGCCGGGCGTGGCGCACCGCGTTCGTGACCGACTCCTGCGCCAACCGGTACAGCGCTGCCTCGACCGACGGTCGGAGCGGACCGACCTCGCTCGACACCGACACCGCCACGTGCGGCCCCTCGCCGACGGTCGTCGCCAGCCGGCTGAGATCGGCCAGGCCCTGCTGCGGAGCCAGCGCCGCCGTTGCGTCGTCGCGCAGCGAGCCGATCATCGTCCGCATCTCGGCCAACGTCCTCGCTGCCTCCTCCTCGATCACCGCCAGCACCTCGTCGGCCACGTCCGGCCGGTCGACCGCGGCCGCTCGACCCGCCTGGGCCTGGATGACGATCGCCGACACGTGGTGGGCGACGGTGTCGTGGAGCTCCCGGGCCAACTGCTCCCGCTCCTTCGACCGCACCTGCTCCAGCTCGCGCTCGCGTGAGCTGACCCAGAACCGGACGGTCGCCCCCAGCTCCACGGGGAGGAGGAACACGATCAGCCCGCCGACGGTGTCGGACAGGACGAAGGGCGAGGTGGCCACGTCGACCGTGAAGAGGACGAGCATGGTGCCCAGCCCGATGGCCGCCTCCCGGCCCGACGCCCACCGGAACAGCGCGTAGGGGTAGAGCAGCACCACCGCGGAGGTGAAGAGGCCGACGTCGGCCACGCCGAACGCGGCGCCCACCACCGTGACCGCGAGCACCATCACCAGGATCGCCATCGTCGTGGCGAACGGCCTGACCCGCCGCAGCGGCAGCAGCCCGATGATCGGCGCCGTCATGGCTACGGCTGCGAGCGGCCACGCCAGATCGGAGCGGAGCACCGTCTCGCCCACCGCGACCACGGTCAGCACGGCCATGAGGAGCCAGTCCCGTCGCAGGGGACCGGGCGGATCCGGCATTCGGGGCTCGAACCAGAACGAGCGGATGCTCAATCTCTCCATGGGGTCACCTGCCACCAGCGTACGGACCGCGCTCGTGGCCGTCATCAGCCAAAAGAACGAGGCCCCGACCGTCCCTCCGGCCGGGTGATCTCTGGCCGAACCACCGATGCCGGGCGCACCATGCCCGATCGACGATGGCACGCAGTCATCGCGAGGCGTGGCGGCGCCACTTCTGTCGCCGGACCCCGCTGGGGCTTGCACCCCAGACAAGCCAGGAGGAAGCCATCATGAACCACTCATCGACATCGACTGCATTCCCCACCGCTCCTCGACCGACGGCGCCCTCGGCCGACCGGGCCCGAGGGCGGTCCCCGAGTCCCCCATCGGCCCGGTCGCTCTCCCGATGGCTGGAGCGCCTGGGTCGGTGGGCGGCCAGCCACCCATGGCGCGTCCTCGGCGCCTGGCTGGCTGTCGCCATCGTCGTCATCGGCGCGTCGTCGACCGTGGGTCGGGAGCTGGAGGACAGCTTCGGCGCCCCGGGCCTCGATTCACAGCAGGCGGTCGAGCTCCTTTCGGCCGCCGGGTTCGAGGCCTCCGGGGTCACCGCCCAGGTCGTCGCCACCCCGACCGACGAGACCGCCACGTTCTTCGACTCACCGGTGGCGACGGCGGAGCTGGCGGCGCTGGAGTCGACGCTGGCCCGACTGCCGAAGGTGGTGTCGACCTCCGAGCCGGCAACGGCCCTCGCCCAGGGTCGGGACGTGGCGGTGGCGACCGGCACGGTCTCACCCGACGGTCGGGTAGCCCTGATCCGGATCCAGTATCCGATGCTGGAGGAGCTGACCGCAGACGACCTGAAGCAGCTCGACGACATCGTCGCCGACGCCCGAGCTCTCGGCGACGCCCGAGCCGGCGCGGCGACCGACTCCGTCACCGACACGGCGACGCAACCGGAGGCGGGCGATGGCGTCGACCCGAACGGCGGCGCGCTGAGGGTGGAGGCCGGTGGCGAGCTCTACGACCTGTTCGACACCGAGACGCCCCTCTCGGAGCTGATCGGGGTCGGGGCGGCGGTGGTGATCCTGCTCGTGGCCTTCGGCTCGATCGTGGCGATGGGCTTGCCGATCGGCATCGCCCTGTTCGGGCTGGGCCTCGGTGTCTCGTCGTTCACCCTCGTGAACCACCTCGTCGAGATCCCGAGCTGGACCCCGATCCTGGCGGCAATGGTCGGCCTCGGTGTTGGGATCGACTACGCCCTGTTCCTGGTGGTCCGTCACCGCGAGCACCTGGCGGCCGGCCTCAGCGTGCCCGACGCCGCCGGCCGAGCGGTCGCAACGGCCGGCCAGGCCGTCATCTTCGCCGGCGGCACCGTGGTGGTCGCCATTCTCGGCCTGGCTGTGGCCGGCATCCCGTTCGTGACGGCGGCGGGGATCGGCACGTCGATCGTCGTCGGGATCATGGTCGTGGCGGCTGTCACCCTGCTCCCGGCGTTCCTCGGCCTGGCCGGCGCCCGGGTCAACAGCCGCAAGCATCGTCGGTCGGCTGCACGGTCCATGGGCTCGGCCGACGCTGACGCTGGCGGTACCGTCGGCCGGGTCGGGCCCCGATCGAGCGGCGCCGCGGTCTCACCGCGATGGGAGCGGTGGGGCGCCCACGTGGCCCGCCATGCCGTGCTCTACACCGTGGGCGTGACCGCCCTCCTCGTGGCGGCCGCCGCTCCGGTGCTCGCCCTGCGCCTCGGCTATCCCGACCAGGGAACCAACCCCGAGTCGCGAACCGAGCGTCGGGCCTACGACCTGGTGGCCGACGGCTTCGGTCCGGGGATCAACGGGCCGCTGATGGTCGCCGTCGACACGGCCGGTGATGCGACGCTGATCGACACCGTCGCCGTCGCCGTCGCCGCCGACCCCGGGATCGCTGCGGTGGCACCGCCCGAGCTCGACGAGGCCAGCGGGGTGGCGATGCTGGTGGCGTTCCCCGCCAGCGCACCACAGGACGAGCTGACCACCGAGACGGTGCACCGGCTCCGGAACGAGGTGTTCCCGCCGATCCTCGATGACGGGCCGGGCCGGGCCCATGTCGGCGGACCGACGGCGGCCTGGGCCGACCTCGGCGACCGGGTGTCGGATCGGATGCCGTACTTCTTCGCCGCCGTGCTGGCCGTGTCGATGGCGCTGCTCATGCTCGTGTTCCGCTCGGTACTGGTGCCGATCAAGGCCGCACTGCTCAACCTGCTCAGCATCGGCGCCTCCTACGGCGTGCTGGTGATGGTGTTCCAGTGGGGCTGGGGCAAGGAGCTGATCGGGCTCGAGGCCACCGTCCCGATCGTGTCGTTCATCCCCATGTTCATGTTCGCCATCCTGTTCGGCCTGTCCATGGACTACGAGGTGTTCCTCCTCTCCCGGGTGCGGGAGGAGTACCAGGCGACGGGTGACAACGATGCCGCCGTGGTCCGGGGCCTCGCCTCCACCGCCCGGGTGATCACCTCCGCCGCCCTGATCATGATCTCGGTGTTCGCCGGGTTCGTGATCACCGATGACCCGCTCGGCAAGATGTTCGGCCTCGGGTTGGCGGTAGCGATCCTGGTCGACGCGAGCATCGTCAGAATGGTGCTCGTGCCGGCCACGATGAAGCTGATGGGCGACGCCAACTGGTGGCTCCCCGGCTGGCTCGACCGGATCCTCCCCGCCATCGACCTGGAGGGAGATGCACCGGTCACTCCCACCACCGGGGCCTCGCTCGCCGATGCCGGCGTCGGCCGAAGCGTCGATACCGGCGCTCAGGACGACCGCTACGCCGGCGTCGGTCGGTAGGCGAGGGTTCCCGTCACCTCACACACCCCCCGGTTGGGCGGTCGGGCTCTGCCCCGACCGCCCAACCGCGTCAACGCTCCCGCCGGCGGGATCGGTCGGCGAGGGTCGGTCCGCCGTTGGCAGCGTTTTGCACCGGGGGCGAGCGTGGGATCTGCCAGTGGCGACGGCGGCCTCCCGCTGGCAGCGGTTTGCACTGGGGGTGGGCGTGGGCGCTGCCAGGGCCGGGCGGGAGCCAGCTCGCTTTGGCAGCGTTCTGCACCGGGAGTGCGCGCTGGATCTGCCAGAGCGGGGTGACGTGGTTCGCTGGCAGCGGCTTGCACGGGGGTTGCGCGTGGGATCTGCCCATGGTGTCGGCGCCCTGTTTGGCAGCGGTTTGCACCGGGGTTGCGCGTGGGATCTGCCCATGGTGTCGGCGCCCTGTTTGGCAGCGGTTTGCACCGGGGTTGCGCGTGGGATCTGCCAGAGCGGGGCGGCGGTGTTATCTGGCAGCGTCTTGTACCGGGCTGGGCGTGGGCGCTGCCAGGGCCGGGCGGGAGTGTTGTCTGGCAGCGTTTCGCACGGGGGGTGCGCGTGGGATCTGCCAGTGGCGACGGCAGCCTCCCGCTGGCAGCGTCTTGCACCGGGGGTGCGCGCTGGATCTGCCAGAGCGGGGCGACATGGTTCGCTGGCAGCGGTTTGCACGGAGGGCGCGCGTTGGATCTGCCAGAGTGGGCGGCGCCGGGGGTGGAAGGGGAGGGGTCAGTCGCGATCGTGGTGGCAGACGGCTTCGAGGAGGAAGCCGAACGGGTCGTGCCAGAAGCAGGCGTAGTACGGCGGCGGGTACTGCGGGAACTCCTGTGGCTCGTGGACGATGTCGCTGCCCAACCCCGCCACCAGCGAGCGGATCTCCGCCACCGCCGACCGGGTCGCCACCATGAACGCCAGGTGCTGCAGCCCGATGCGGTCGTGGGAGTACCCGCCGGCGGTGTCGACGGCCTGGTAGAGGAACAGGAAGGTGCCCGGTTTCCCACCGGCCGGCCGGTAGGCGATCGTGTCGTCGGTGTCGAGGAACACGTCGAACCCGAGTGGCGGCATGATCGCGCCGTAGTAGTCCTTGGCGGTGGCGATGTCGGCGACGTTGATCCCGAGGTGTCCGAGCACAGCGTCACGCTACTCGGCCAGGCCCAACCGGTCTGGGCCGCAACCCGCACCGGCTCCTACGATCGATGCCCATGAGCTCCACCGGTTCGACATCCACGACCCCGGCAGCAGCCGATACCGATCGAGTCCGGGCCGAGGTCCGCGACTGGCTCGCCGACAACTGGGATCCGGCGCTCGACCGCAGCACCTGGCTCCACCGGGTGGCGGAATCGGGGTGGGCGGCGCCGTCGTGGCCGGTCGAGTGGCACGGGCGGGGCCTCGAGCCCGAGCTCACCAACGTGGTGTTGGCCGAATTCAGGGCCGTCGGGGCCGACGGCACTGCCCAGGACAAGAACAACCTGTGGGCCAACACGGTCCTCGGCTTCGGGAGCGACGAGCTCAAGCGCCGGTTCCTCGGCCCCCTCCTGGTGGGTGAGGTGAACATGTGCCTCCTCTACAGCGAGCCGGGGGCCGGATCCGACCTCGCCGCCATCCAGACCCGGGCTGAGCGGGACGGCGACGAGTGGGTGATCAACGGCCAGAAGGTCTGGACCTCCAGCGGCCGCCAGGCCGACTACGCCCTCCTCATCACCCGCACCGACTGGGACGTGCCCAAGCACCGCGGCATCACCTTCTTCTGGTTCCCGATGAAGCAGCCGGGGGTGGAGGTGCGCCCGCTCCGCCAGGCCACCGGCGACGCCCGCTTCAACGAGGTGTTCCTCACCGACGCCCGGGTGCCGAACGCCAACGTCCTCGGCGAGCAGAACAACGGGTGGATGGTGCTCCAGAGCGCCCTCGCCTACGAGCGGGCGGTGATGGGCGAGAACCAGCGCCGCCGGCGGGACCAGTCGGCGGATCAGGCGGTCCGCTCCGCCGACGACGAGGCCCCAGCCCCCATCCCCGACCTCTCGCTCGTTGCGCTCGCCCGCGACGTCGGCAAGGCCGACGACCACGTGCTGCGTCAGCGTCTCGCCCACCTCCACGCCCTCGTGCAGGTCAACGAGTGGAACAACCGTCGGGCGAAGGCCGAGCTGGCCCAGGGCACGACATCGTCGGTGGTGTCGCTGGGGAAGCTGGCGATGAGCCGCATCCTCCACACCGCCGGCAGCCTCCAGACCGAGCTGCTCGGGGCCGAGGGCATGATCGGCGGCACCGACTCGCCCCGCTCGGCCGACGCCACCTACGCCCTCCTCAACGCGTTCTTCACCTCGATCGGCGGCGGGACCGACCAGATCCAGCGCAACATCATCGGCGAGCGCATCCTCGGGCTCCCGAAGGAGCCGGAGCTCGACAAGCACGTGCCGTTCCGCGAGGTCCGCAAGGCATCGGTGACCAGCGGGGAGTAGCTCCGGACTGGCCCAGGGCGAGATCCAACAAACCTTCAGAAGATCTCCAAGGCTCGAATCCGGATCCGGGTGATGGTGGGAGCACGAACCCCACCCGAACCGGAAGGAACCGAACCATGACCGTCACCGAGCCCTCCATCGAAGAGTTCAACGGCGTTCCCGTCGCCAAGCTGCGGGGCACGATCGCCAAGCTCACCGACGACGCCGCACTCGCCCAGTTCCGCTTCAGCGCCCGCAACCACTGGGTCGAGGGGACCGCCTCCACCTCCACGATCCACGAGTGGTACGGGGCCGGTGGCGACCAGGTCCACACCCAGGAGTTCACCGCCACCAGCGACCACCCCACGCTCGGTCACGGGTACGGGCCGACCCCCCACGAGTACGTGCTCCACGGCCTGGCGAGCTGCATCGTGGCCGGCGTGGCCACCACGGCCGCCAACCGGGGGATCGAGCTGACCTCCATCGACGCCACCGTCACCGGCTCGATGGACGTCCAGGGCATCCTCGGGATCGACCCCGACGTCCGCAACGGCTTCCAGCACGTGGAGATGGAGGTGGACGTGCAGGGCAACGCCTCACGCAGCGACCTCGACGCCCTCATCTCGGCCTCGGTGAAGCGCAGCGCCGTGTTCGACATCCTGACCGCACCGACGTCGGTGACCGTTCGCCCCAAGGACTGACCGCCGCAGTCGACCGCCGCAGTGGACAGCCGCAGTGCAACGCCGCAGGCGCTGCTCCGCTCCTCGGGCCACCACGACGCCACCGTCGAGAATCACCCACCGGTGAGATGAGAGGCCCCGACCACACGGTTCGGGGCCTCTCAGCGGACGGGCTCGGACCGGAACGCCTCGATCCAGCCGAGGCGGCGGTCGGTGTGGATCACGCTGCGGGTGTAGATCCGCGACCCCACCCGCAGCACGGCGACCAGTGAGGTGAGGGCGATGACGAGAGCGAGGGCGTGCTCCCACATCGGGAGGTCACCGCTGAGGAAGCGCGACGGCATCGCGAACGGGGAGACGATCGGGAGCAGCGAGAGGAGTCTGGCGGCCGACGTATCCGGGTTGGCGACGATGTAGAAGCTGGCCAGATAGCCGCCGATGAGGATCAGGAAGATCGGCATCATGACGGATTGCGCGTCCTCCTGGCTCGGTGCCAACGACGCTCCGGCCGCAATGAGGACGCCGAACAGGGCGAAGCCGACCAGGAACCAGATCAGGGCCACGAGGAGCAACGACGGGGGGATCACCGGGAAGTCGCCGAGGTCGGCCGCGTTGACGGCGACGATGGCGGTGCCGATCAGGATGATGATCTGGATCAGGCCGACGAGACCGTTGGCGGCCAGCTTTCCGATCAGCAGCGACCTGCTCGGCATCGACGACAACAACAACTCCACGATGTTGCTGCCCTTCTCCTCGGTGATCGACATCAGCAGCATGCCCCCCATGAGCTGGATGGTCATGAACAGCATGACCACGAGGACGGCGCCGACCGCCTGCTTCGCTCCCGACTCGGGATCCGGTTCCAGCTCGGTCAGCGGAAGCTCCCCGGACACGGCGAGGACGTCGTCGCGGAGGGTCGGATCGAGGTCGCCACGGGCGCCCAGTTCGCCGAGCCGGGCGTTCTGCCAGAGGAGGGAGAGGAAGCTCGGCAGGGTGCCGTCCTTGGTCTTGACGATGAGCTCGGCGCCATCCGGTGCCGCCCCATCGACCACGCCGACCCGCACCTCGCCCGAGAGGATGGCATCCTCCAGGTCGGGCCGGGAGGCGAAAGCCTCCACCTGGACGGCACCGAAGCCCGCATCCTCGGCCAGTTCCGGGATCGCGTCGACGAGGCCCTCGGGCTGGTCCCCGACCACGCCGACCACGTCGGTGTCGCCTTCGGTGGCCTTGACGAACAGCGTGCCGCCGATGACGAAGACGACGGCGAAGGCCGTCGCGGCCAGGAACATGCCGGATCTGAGCCTGGTGAAGAACTCGCGGCGGAACACCAGCGCGGCGTTGCCGAGCACCGACGATCCGGATCCCTGCTCGGGGGAAGTGGACGCTGCACGGTCGGTCATCGTGTCAGCCCCTCGAAGACGTCGGACAGCGACGGCAGGTCGAACGAGAACGCGGTCAGGGTGCCCGAGCAGCGGGCGACGTCGAGCAGCTCGTGGAGCCGGTCGGGGCCGGTGAGGGTCACGCCGCCGCTGCGGGTACCGGTAGCGGTCACGCCCGCCTGGTTCAGCGATGACCAGTCGGGCGAGCGATCGAACGACATGGTCAGCACCTGATGGCCGGGCCCCCGGCGGACCTCGACCACCGTTCCGGTGGCCCGGATCGTGCCCCGGTCGATGATGACGACCTCGTCGCACAGACCTTCGATCAGATCCAGCTGGTGGGACGAGAACAGCACGGCACGGCCGTCGTTCGCCAGGGCCCGGAGCCGTTCGCTGAGCAGCCGGACGGCGCTCGGGTCGAGCCCGTTGAACGGTTCGTCGAGCACGCACAGGTCGGGGTCGTGGGCGAGGGCGGTGGCCAGCTGGACCCGCTGCTGGTTGCCGTGGCTGAGCGCCTCGAGCTTGTCGTCCAGCCGGTCGCCGAGCCCGAGCTGTTCGAGCAGATCCGAGGCTGCAGTGTCGGCGGTCGACCGGTCCAGTCCCTTGAGCTGGGCGAACCACGAGACCTGCTCCCGTACCCGCATCTTGCGGTACAGGCCCCGCTGCTCGGGCATGAACCCGAAACGGGTCATGACCCCTTCGTCGACCGGTTCGGCCCGCCAGCGGATCACGCCATCATCCAGGTTGACCAGTCCGAAGATCGACCGCATGGTGGTCGACTTCCCGGCACCGTTCCGACCGAGGAAGCCGGTGATCCGACCGGGCCGGACGGTGAACGACACGTCGTCGAGGGCCTCGATCTCACCGAACCGCTTCCGGAGTCCCTGCAACTCGAGCATGACCGCAGTCTCGCCGGCGTCAGCGTCGTGCGGATCCCCCCGACGGCTGAACGACATCCACCACCCGACGGAGGTGCCCCGATCGCCGCTCCACTAGGTTGACCCCATGGACCGACGGTGGCTTCGACGGGTTGCGCCACCGCTGCTCGACTGGCTGCTCGCCTTCGGCCTCGTGGCGATGGGTGTCACCCTCGCGGTCGGCAACAGCAGGTTCCTGGCCGAGCTCGTCGACGACCTCGACCCACCGAGCGACCTGGTCATCGCCGCGTCGGTGGCCGTCGCCGTCGCGCCGGTGGCCTTTCGTCGCGTGTTCCCCCTCGGCTCGCTCCTCGCCATCACCGTCGGGATGTTGTTGATGGCGGTCTACGGGGTGATCGAGATCACCGCCACCAACGTTGCGTCGTTCGTCGGCCTGGTGTCGGCGGGGATCTACGGGCGCGCCGCCTACCGCGACTGGACCCGGGGTCTGTTCGCGGTCGCCATCCTGCTGCTGTTCGTGGCGTTGTTCATCAGCCGGAGCGGCTTCAACTCCGCCCACATCTCACCCCGGCTCATGGTGGCCGTCGCCGGCGCCGAGTTCGCGGCCAACGCCGGCTTCGTTGCTCTCGGCTGGTATCTCGGCGACCTCGAGCGGCGCCGGCGGGCGATGGCGGGCGAGCTGGCCGAGCGCAACACCGAACTGGCGTCGGCCCTGGCCACCGTCGACGCCCAGGCAGGAAATGAGGAACGGCTGGCGATCGCCCGCGAGGTCCATGACATCGTCGGTCACACCGTCAGCCTGCTCGGGGTGCAGGCAGCGGCGGCCCGCCGCCAGATCACGCGCGACACGGATGGCGCCGAGGCGATGCTGTTGACGATGGAGGAGCAGAGCCGCCGGTCCGTCGACGAGATCCGAAGCCTCATCGCCGTGCTCCGCGGCCCGGCTGGCGACGGCGACGAGGCCCGGGCGACGCCGACTCCGTCGATCGACCAGCTCGACGACCTGATCGAGGACGTCCGGGGATCCGGAACCGAGGTGACCTACCGCCGGGCCGGCACCCTCCCCGACGCCACCGGGCTCGGACTGTCGATCTACCGGGTCGTGCAGGAGGCGCTGTCGAACGCCATCCGCCACGGCGACGGCGATGTCGAGGTCGTCGTCACCGGCGACGACGCGGACGTCCGGGTGTTCGTGTCCAACCGGTTGTCACGGGAGGACCGGGTGAACGGTCGACGGCCACGAGCGGGTTCGGGGTTGGCCGGCATGCGGGAGCGGGTTGCGCTCCACGGCGGGACGCTCGTCGCCGATCGCCGAGCCGACGGGCGCTACGAGGTGCAGGCCGTCTTCCCGGTCGGCTCGCCGCGCCCGGCCGACGCGGTGGGGGCGGAGGTCCGATGATCCGGGTGATGCTCGTCGATGACCAGGAGATGGTCCGTGCCGGGTTCCGGGTGCTACTCGAGGTCGAGGACGACATCACGGTGGTGGCCGAGGCCGGCGACGGCGCCGAGGCGGTCCGTCTGGTGCAGGCGGCCCGGCCCGACATCGTTCTCATGGACGTGCAGATGCCACGGATGGACGGGCTGGAAGCCACCCGCCAGATCCTTGCCGCCACCGACGAAGCGGCGGCCGCGGCGACATCGCCAGGCCATCCGAAGGTGGTGATGCTGACCACCTTCGAGGAGGACGACTACATCTTCGAGGCGCTCCGACTGGGGGCCAGCGGGTTTCTCCTCAAGAACGCCCCAGCCGACGATCTCGTCGACGCCATCCGGGTGGTGGCGGCCGGGGATGCCCTCCTCGGCCCTTCGGTCACCCGAAGGGTGATCGGATCGTTCGCGGCGGGGTCGGAGCGCCGGCGAGGGCAGGGCGACCCCGACCTGTTGGCGAGCCTCACCGACCGGGAGCGCGAGGTGCTGCAGTTGCTGGCGCGGGGCATGACCAACGGCGAGATCGCCAGCTCCCTGTTCCTGGGCGAGGCCACGATCAAGACCCACGTCTCGAACCTGCTGGCCAAGCTGCAGCTACGGGACCGCCTCCAGGCGGTCGTCTTCGCCTATGAGAACGACCTGGTGGCCCGCTGACCCAGTCCACCACGCCGTGAACCGGGCATTGCCGGCGAGCAGGGTCATCCGTCCAGGCGCCCGATGACCATCGTCACCTCGTTGACCAGCCGGTAGCTACCGTCGTCGGCCCGGAAGGGAGCGATCGCCTCGAGCGCCCGTCGGCGGAGCTCGGCCTCGCCGACCGCTTCGAGCGACGGAATGACCACGCCGGGGGACCGGAGGATCCGCCACACCTCGTCGTCGTCCCTGGCCTCGATGACGGCCGAGGCGGCGCTGCGCTCGACCACCCGGAAGCCGGCTGCGTCGAACATGGTCTCCGCCACCCCCGGGGTGCCGATGCTGGCGAGCGACATCAGCTCCTCGGCCGCGCCCTCGGCGGTGGTGCCCAGCACGATGAAGAAGTCGCGGAGGTCGAGGGCCTTGCCCGGTCCCCAGAACGTCACGGCCAGCGAGCCGCCGGGCCGCAGGACCCGGGCCGCCTCGGCCACCGCCGCATCGCACCCGCCCCAGATGCCGTTGAACGACGTCACCGCGTCGAAGGTGTGGTCTGGCCACGGCAGGTCGAACATCGAGCCGACCACAAGCTCGCTCGTCGGGGCCCGGCGACCGGCGATCTCGATCAGCCCGGCGGAGGCGTCGATCCCGGCGGTCGTGGCGCCGAGCCGCTCGGCCAGACCGAGGGCGTAGCCCGATCCGCAGGCCATGTCGAGCAGGGTCCGGCCCGATCCGATGCGGAGCCGGCCGAACACGTGCTCGACAGCGTCACGGTTGTAAGGCTCGAAGCCGTAGGCCCAGTCGATCGCGGCGTGGGCCCACGCCTCGCCGGCGATCTCCCAGTCGGCCCGCTCGGTGGTGGGCGTGGTGTTGGTCTTGCTGGTCATCGTCGGTCACTCCTTGTGCTGATGGGTTGTGTGCTGGTCGGTGTGTGCTGGTGGATGTGTGGTGAAGGATGTGGGCTGGCGGGTGTGTGTAGGCGTCTCAGCGGGCGCCGAGAGCGATCGCATCGAGGTGTCCGGCGAGGTGGGTCGACAGCTCGGCGGCATCGATGCCCACACCGTCGATGAAGCTCGACTTGCGCCGCCGGGTGAACGGAAGCCCCACGACGTAGAAGCCGGGGTGGGGGAGCACGCCCCCGTCGTGGATGAGGGCGCCCTTCCGGTCGAGGAACGCCGCTGGCAACCACGGGTACCGCGGTCGGAACCCGGTCGCCCAGATCACCGTGCCGACGCCGCCGAGATCCATGGTGGTCACGTCGGTCGGTATCCGGGTCGGCTCCGGCCGCTCGGGCGGGGCCAGCTCGGTGTCGAGGCCGGCGGTGGTGGCGTGCTCGTCGAAGCTGTCGAGTAGGCGGCGGAGTCGGAGATCGGCGGTGGTGGCGAGGTTGGCCAGGGAGCCGGAGAAGAGGGCCGTGCTCCCGTTGACCCCGGCCAGCCGGCCGACGATCTGTACCCCGTTGCCGTGCATCGTGTTCAGATCGATGTCGCGACGCTCCGGGGAGCCCACGAGCTGGAGCGAGGGAGCCCGCCGAGCCTTGGCGATGTCCTCCACCTGGTCGAACCGCTCGTCGAGGAGACCGACGGTGTCCATCCACCAGTGGATGTCCATCCCCCGGTAGGTGCGGGGCAGGCGGACGTGGTCGCCGACCGCCAACGTGACGTCGCGGCCAGCTCGGGCGAGCTCGTCGGCGATCTGGGCGCCGGAGGCCGAGGCGCCCACTACGAGCACCCGACCGTCGTCGATCCCGTCGGGATTGCGGTAGTGGATCGCCGCGAGGCGGCGGATGGTCGACGGCAGCTCGTCGGCCACCGCCGGGATCCGGGGGTCCGAGCAGGCGCCGGAAGCGATGACCACCGCCCGGCAGTCGACGACGCCGGCGTCGGTGGCCACGCGATGGACCCCACCGGGTCCGGCGGCCGGTTCGATCGACGTCACCGTCGTCTCCTCGACGACCGGCGCCTCTGTCCGGGCCCGGTACCGGTCGAGGAAGGCGATGACGTCGGCCCCCGCCATGAACCCGTCGGGGTCGGCGCCGTCGTAGCGGTGGTCGGGGAGGCGGGTCATCCAGTTCGGGGTGAGGAGGCGGAGGGAGTCCCACCGCTCGGTCCGCCAGGAGTTGGCGACCCGTCCCCGTTCGAGGAGCACGTGATCGATCGAGCGGGCGGTCAGGTGGCGGCTCATGGCGAGGCCCGCCTGACCGGCGCCGACGATGACCACCGTCGTCTGATGGGGGAGTTGCTGGCTGGTGGCCACGGTCACGGCTGCTCCTTGGTTCGATGGGGTCCACACCGCTTCGTCGTGGACACGTCCAGCATCGAACGGGCGGAGCCCCCGTACTTGGAGATGGTCGGGAGATGTCGTGGAGGTCGCCGACCGGACCGAGGCGGTAATCGCGTAATCATCGACCCGCGATGCGCTGAGCTGGGAGTACAGATCGTCATGGCGTCGCGATACCCTGGCTTTATGCCCTGGTGACTAGCGTTGGGGTCATGGCCGATCGGTCGACTTTCGAGCAGGACACGGGCCCCTACTGGCGCCCGCTGCTGTCCAAGGCGCAACGCCTCACCACCAGTGACGCCGAGGCGGAGGACCTCGTGCAGGAGACCTACCTCCGGGCATTCCGCAGCTACGGCACCTTCCGGGCCGGCACCAACCTCCGGGCCTGGCTGTTCCGTATCCTCACGAACGCCCACATCAACCGCTACCGGGCCCGCAAGCGTCGACCGGAGGAGACCGTCCTCGACGAGATGGAGGACGGCTCGCTCCACCGGCGGGCGACCGACGAGCCGTGGGGGCAGAGCGCCGAGGACGAACTGCTGGAGCAGCTCTCGGAATCCGAGGTGCTGTCCGCGGTCGAGTCGCTGGCTCCGGCCTACCGCCGGACGGTGCTGCTCGCCGACGTCGAGGGCTACAGCTACAAGGAGATCGCCGAGCGGCTCGACATACCGATCGGGACCGTGATGAGTCGCCTGCACCGGGGTCGCCGCATCCTGCGGGAGTCGCTCGAATCCTATGCCCGCGCCGCCGGGCTGCTCCCCGCCGGACCCGGCACGGGGCTGATGCCGCTGTGAACGACGTGAACGGGGACGCCGATACTTCGGTGTGTCGGATGGGGTCTGGGGGCGCCAGCCCCCAGCGAGAATCTGTGAACGAGCTCGCTGAGCAGGACGCTGCGGGTCGGGCGATGTGGCCCCTCGCACACCGTCGGATCATCCGGAAGCGCTGAGGGTGGCCTACACTTGCTGCTCATGTTGGCCGTCGTTTGGCATTTCTGGATCGGCTTCTTCCTCGCGATCGGCGCGATCGCAACCGTGTTGGCGGTGGCGATCGGCTACATCGTGAAGGTCGAGATGCCGAGATATCCCAAGAAGCCGTAGTGGCGGCCGACGTCGACTGGGAGTTCGCTCGGTCGGTCGCGCAACGGGTATCCGGCGACGACACGTTCTTCGACAGCTACCATGCCGCCTCGCTCGGTGAGGACCTGCTCGAGCTGACCGTGCAGGCCGAGGGCCTGGTGGAGGCGGAAACCGGGCTCGTCTCGGCCGCCGGCCCGGCGAGGGCGAAGGTCACCGACCGGCTGGGTTGGGTCGACGCCAACCTCGCGAGCTTCGAGCGGCTCATGCGGCCCCTGATCGGCCGGCTCAACGAGGCGGCCGACGACGATGCCACGACCGACGACGACCCCGCCGCCGGCTCTGGGCAGGGCGACGACCTCGCCGCTCGCCTCGAGGCGTTCCTCGCCCCGGTCGGACGGGCGATGAGCACGGTCGGCAACACGGTCGGTCCGAAGGTGGCCGGCGCCGAGCTCGGGGTGCTCCTCGGGTGGATGTCGTCGCGGGTTCTCGGACAGTACGACCTGCTGATCGCCGAGGACGACCGGCCGACCGACCAGGACTGGGTCTACTACGTCGGCCCCAACATGTTGACCCTCGAGAAGCGCTACGGCTTCCCGCCCCAGGAGTTCCGGCTGTGGATCGCGGTCCACGAGTGCACCCACCGGGCGCAGTTCACCGGTGTTCCCTGGTTGCGACCCTACTTCCTGTCGCTCGTCAACGAGCTGCTCGATTCCGTCGAACCCGATCCGAAGAAGTTCTTCGACGCCCTCAGCGACGCCGTGGCCGAAGCCCGCAGCGGCGAGGGGTCGCCCCTGAAGGATGGCGGCATCACCGCCCTGCTCAGCACCCCCGAGCAGCGGGCCACGATGAAGAAGGTGTCGGGGCTCATGAGCCTGCTCGAGGGCCACGGCGACATCACGATGGACCGGGCCACGGTCGACCGCATCCCCAGCCAGGCCCGGTTCGCCCGGGTCATGAGCCAGCGGCGCAAGAACGCCAGCCCGCTCACCAGGATCATCCAGCGGCTCACCGGCCTCGAAGCGAAGTTGGCGCAGTACGAGGAGGGTGAGAGCTTCGTCAGGGCGGTCGAGGCGGCGGGCGGGCGCGCACTGTTCGACACCGTGTGGTCCGAACCCGAGGCCCTCCCCTCGATCGACGAGATCCGTGAGCCGCAGCTCTGGATCGACCGGATCCGCACCCCAGCCGGTGCCTGAGGACGAACCCGGCCCTCCGAACATCTCCGACACCGCCGTCACCCCACTCCTCGGGCGCTGCGCGTTCCCCCCGCCCGGAACGCCGGTCGTCTGCGCGGTCTCCGGCGGCGCCGATTCCCTCGCCCTGCTGGTGCTGGCGGTGGCCGCTGACCTCGACGTCACCGCGGTGCACGTCGATCACGGCCTCCGACCCGGTTCCGGCGACGAAGCCGCCGTGGTCGCAGCCGCCGCCGACCGGTTCGGTGCCGGGTTCCGGGCCGAGCGGGTCGACGTCGCCGCGGGGCCCGACCTCGAGCAGCGGGCCCGGCTGGCCCGCCGGGAGGTGCTGGGGCCCGACGCCCTGACCGGGCACACCGCCGACGACCAGGCCGAGACGCTGCTGATCAACCTGCTCCGCGGGTCGGGGCCGACCGGCCTGGCCGCCATGCGCCCCGGTCCTCCCCATCCCCTCCTCGGGCTCCGCCGGGCCGACACCGTGGCTCTGTGCACCACGCTCGCCCTCGACCCGGTCGACGACGAGAGCAACCGCGATCCCCGCTTCGTTCGCAACCGGGTCCGTCTCGAACTGCTGCCCCTTCTGGCCGACATCGGGGGCCGCGATCCGGTTCCCCTCCTCTGCCGGACCGCCGACCTCGCCCGCCGCCTCACAAACGACCTCGACGAGCTCGCCCGGGGGCTCGACCCCACCGACACCCGTCTCCTCCAGACCCAGCCCGAGGGGCTCGTCCGTGCTGCGCTCAGGCGGTGGCTGCGGGACGACCTCGGCCATCCGCCGTCGTCGGCCGAGCTCGACCGCGTCCTCGCCGTGGTCCGCCACGAGGCGACCGGTTGCGAGCTCCGGGGTCGACGCCGCCTCGTCCGGACCGACGGTGTCCTCCGGTTGATCGAGGCGGACAGCACCGGATCCGTGTCGCCGAGCGGCCCTGGGTCGACCACCCAGCGGCGAGGTCTGGTGTGACCGGACCCCTACGATGGGTCGGGTTGACAATGGGCTGGATCCGAGGCGATTCTCAGGCGCGACAGGCGGCGACCGTACCCGCAGGCGTAACG
This sequence comes from Acidimicrobiales bacterium, assembly GCA_965216205.1. GTDB lineage: Bacteria > Actinomycetota > Acidimicrobiia > Acidimicrobiales > SZUA-35 > CADEDH01. Next base: position 6,134,520 of record OZ244139.1, read on the forward strand.
CAGTCCAGGAGTGCATGATGGCGAAAGGGAAGTGGGCGCAGGGCATCCAGCCCCGGCAGTTCGAGTGGATCATCTCCGACCAGCTCGCGATCTGCGAGCGGCCCGGTGGCTACGGCGCCAACCACCGCCGGGTTCGCCGGCAGGAGGAGGTGATCTGGATCCGCGAGAGCGGCTTCAGCTTTGTGATCTCCCTGATCCCGTCCGACCACAACCTCCACAGCTACGACGAGCTGGGCATGCCGTGGAAGCACTGGCCGTTCGCCCCGAGCGTGCCGCTCGACACGGCGCTCCCGCAGATCTACCACGAGCTCCACAACCTGCTCAGCGCCGACAAGAAGCTGCTCCTGCACATGGAGGAGGTCGGCGATCGACTCGCGGGGCTCGTAGCCGGCTATCTCCGGTGGACCCAGATGGTGCCGATCACCTTCGAGGCGATCACCGTCGTCGAGCGGATCCTCGGCCGGCAGATGGGGCCGACCGGACGGGGGATCGTCACGGCCGCCGAGCATGCCGTCGGCGTCGCGCCGGCCCCGGCCGATTCGACCCCCACCAGCGGCTGAGTGCGCGGCCCGGCGCTCCGGAGTCGGCCGCTCAACCCTCGAGGCGGGGGTCGACGGCGAGGAGGAGGGCGTCGGCGAAGAGGTTGATCACCGCCAGGATCGCGGCGACCACGAACAGTGAGCCGGCGATGGCGATGACATCGCGGCGGCCGATGGCGATCAGCACGTAGTCGGAGAAGCCCGGCAGCAGGAAGATCCGCTCGACGATCAGCATGTTGCCCAGGATCATCCCCGACTGGGCCCCGATCGCGGCCACCAGCGTCGGGGCTGCGGGTCGGAAGGCGTGCCGACGCACGATCGCCGAGGGCGGCACACCCTTCGACCGTGCGAGCTGAACGTGGTCGGCGAGGAGCTGCTGCAGCATCTCCGATCGCAGGAGGACGAGGTAGGTCGCGGCGGTGGTGAGGGCCAGCGTGAACGACGGGAGGATCATCGACCGGATGTGTCGCCACACCCCGTTGGCGATCGGGATGTAGCGGCCGGTGGGAAACCACTGCACCCCCCACGAGAGGCCGAACAGGTCGATCTCGCCGACCCCGAAGAAGTACATGAGCAGCAGCCCGCTCACGAACATCGGCACGGCGAGTCCGAGCATCCCGATGGCCCGGAAGCCCACGTCGACCGCCTTACCTCGGTACTGGGCCCCGGCGATGGCGCCGGGGATCGCGATCAGCAGCGCCATGAGCTGGCTGTAGACGAGCAGTTGCAGCGAGATCGGTATCGTCCGGCTCACCCCCTCCTCGACCGTCTCCTGGTACTGCGTGTCGCCCATCTCGCCCGCCACCACATCGCCGATCCACGACACGTAGCGAACCATGGCCGGAACCACCCCGGTCTCGTCCTGGCGGGACGCATCGGGGTAGTTGTGCACCAGCAACCAGATGATGGCCATGGCCACGAACACGGTGCCGCCCACCCGAGCGGCGCGTCGCAACAGATACCGTCGCGAGCCGCCCGGCAGCAGCCAGAGCGCCAGGAGACAGGCCACGCCCAATCCGCCAAGGAGCGGGATACCGCCGATCGCGATCGCCCCGATGGTGATGGTGAGCGCCGCCGCGGTCGCAGCGAACAGGCGCTGCGAGAGGGACATGCCGGTCGAACGGATCCCCGGGGCGATCGCTTCGCGCTGCATCGACCGCAGGCTCCTCTCCTCGCGCTCGTCCTCGTTGCGAGCCAGACCATCATGCCACGACCCCGCCAGACCCTCTCAGCCCGGGTTTGGCAGCGTTTTGCACCGGGGGTGGGCGCTGGATCTGCCAGGGCGGCGGGGTCCCGGGGTTTGGCAGCGTTTTGCACGGGGAGTGCGCGCTGGATCTGCCAGGGCGGGGTCAGGGCGAAGGGAGGGAGATGACGACGAGGTCGGTCGGTGCTTCGATCTCGGCCGGTGGGAGCGGGGTGATCGAACGGCGGCGGCCGACGACCTGGATCACGAGCCGGCGCCCGTCCCGACCCTCTGCGATCCCCTTCGCCCGGACGACCCCCACCGGGAGCGCGTCGAGCAGCGCGGTCAGCTCGGCCTCGTCGGTGGGGCGGGGGAGGGGCATTGTGGTGGTCTGGTGCCGGTCGAACAGGGTCGGCGTCGGCACCGACGCCGTGGTCGTTCGCCGCCCGCCGATCCGGAGCAGCGACGCCGCCGCGGCGAGATCGGCGCCCACGACCGGTGTGCCGGGGCTCAGCTCGGCCACCGTGCGCTCGGCCCGAGCGGCGGTGGCCTCGCCGGTGATGTCGAGCTTGGTGAGCAGCACGAGGTCGGCGTCGGTGAGCTGACCGATGATCGTGTGCGCAGTGAGGGGGTCGTCGAGGCGGTCGTGGACGTGGAGCGGATCGACGAGTGTGACGACGCCGTCGAGCTTGAACCCGGCCGACCCCGACCAGGGCACCACCCTGGCCGGCTCGGCCACCCCGCTGAGCTCCACGACCACGTGGTCGGGCGGCTCGGGTCGGGACCGGAGACCGTCGATCGCCATGGCGAAGCCCTCGCTGAGGCTGCAGCACACGCAGCCGTCGGTGAGCTCGATGGTGTCTGCGTTCCGGCTGCGGATCAGCGCGGCGTCGATGTTGACGTCGCCGACGTCGTTCACGAGGACGGCGATGGGGCGGTCGGTGACGGCGAGCAACTCGTTGAGCAGGGTCGTCTTGCCGGCACCGAGGTACCCGGCGAGGAACGTCATCGGCACCCGTCGGCCGTCCCACGGCAGGAACTCCGGTTCTCGATAGGGGGCCATGGCGGTTCAGTATCGCTGGTCGACGGGCGAGCGGTGGACGGTCGACCGGTAGTCTCCTCGGTCATGACGGCAACGATCCGGGTTGATCTGCAGGTACCGAAGGCCGACGTCCGCTTTCTCGTCGAGCGGGCCCTGGCCGAGGATCTGACCCCGCTCGGCGACCTGACCTCGTCGCTCATCGACCCGGCCAGGATCGCCACCGCCCACTTCGGCGCTCGTGCCGACGGCGTCCTGGCCGGCTGCCAGTGCGTCGAGGAGACGTTCGCCGTCGTCGACGAGCGCCTCACGGTCACCTGGGACAAGACCGACGGTGACCGCGTGGCAGCGGGTGAGCGATTCGCCACGGCGTCCGGTCCGTTCGCCACCCTGCTCACTGCGGAACGCACCGCACTCAACTTCCTCAGCCACCTGTCGGGGGTCGCCACCAACGCCGCCCGGTGGGTCGATCTGGCGGCCGGGCGGGTCACGGTCTGGGACACCCGCAAGACCATCCCGGGGTACCGCTCGCTGCAGAAGGCCGCCGTCAGAGCCGGCGGTGCAGCCAATCACCGTGGCAACCTGTCGGACTGGCTCATGCTGAAGGACAACCACCTGCTCGGCACCACGATCGCCGCCTCGGTCGCCGAAGCCAGGCGGCGGTGGCCCGGCCGGACCGTGCACGTGGAGGTGGAGACCGAGGCGCAGTTGATGGAGGCGCTGGATGCCGGCGCCGACATCGTCCTGCTCGACAACTTCACCCCCGCCGAACTGCCGACGCTCGTGGCCGCGACCGACGCGTGGGCCGCCGACACCGGCGGCCGTCGACCGTTGCTGGAGGCCTCAGGAGGGATCACCCTCGACAGCCTCGACGCCTATGCCGGCACCGGTGTGGATCTCGTGTCGTCGGGTTCGATCACCAACTCGGCCCCGGTGCTCGACATCGGCCTCGATGTGAATCCCGACGACAGGTGAGGAAATGAGCAGCAATGAGTTGCATCTTCAGTAAGCGTCAGTAGTATGTAGTCATCTCGGAGTATCTGCTCCCGTCACGTCGAACCGCCCGCGCCACCTGCCGGCGGTCATGCGAAGGGAAGCAGCACATGTCCGAACAGATCATCGGCACCAGCCAGGCTGCGATCGACGGCTACGAGACCGAGGCGATGGCGATCTTCGCCCGCGTGAACGAGCGGCTCCAGCAACTGGTCGCCAGAGCGTTCAGCCTCACCTACGAAGGTCCCGACGCCGAGACCGTCTTCAACCCAGGCCTCGTCCGGTTGGCGATCGACACGGTCGCCGCGATCGACGAGGCGATGAGCGGCTTCGCCGCTGCGGTCACCGCGGTCACGTCCAACATCGCCCACTCACTCGGCGCCGGCGACGTCCAGTTCGTCTACGCCCCCCGGCCGCTCGAGCTGCCGTCGCCGCCAGGGGTGGCCAGCGACGACTACCGGATCGATGTCGGCGCGTTCGACACGTTCCTCAGCGCCGACCTGCCCGACGCCCAGGCCTCGATCGTCGCGCTGCTCGCGGACAACCAGGCCGCGTTCAACGCGATTCCCCGAGCAACCGCCAGTTCGCCCGGTTGGTCGGGGCAGGCCCGCGACCACGCCGAGCGGGTGTTGGTGCCGCTGCAGACCGAGCGACTGACCGGTGTGCTCGACCACGTCGTCGCCCAGATCGCCGACTTCCTCACGAACGCCAAGAACGGCACCCTGGCTGCGGACGCTGCCGGCGTCGGTGCCGCCTGATCGGCCGACGACCGGCGGTGACCGACGTGGAGCTCCTCCTGCGGGTCGAGAATGCCATCGGCGAGACGTGGTCATCGCGGGTGGTCTCGGCGCCGGCCCCGCTGCGGCCCACGGTCGACGTCTGCGTGCGCGTCGGCCGCGAGCACACGGTGGCGCACCTGACCGCGGCGCTGGCTGCGTACGTCGGCTCGGGCTCGGGCTCGGGCCCGAGCTCGAAGCCGATGGGGATGGCCCGTCTCCACCGACCCGAGCCTCCAACAGGAGCGCCGTCGGGTCCGCTCGAGCCTGCGGTCGTCGTCACCGAGCTCGGCCTGCGCTCGGGTGAGCGGCTGGTGCTCGCCACCGTCGGCGGGCGGCCCAGCGACGCCGGACGGTGCCGGTACCACCGGTCCCGATCGCGTCGGGGTCCGGCCGTGGTGGTGGCCTCCGGTACCGACGTCGGTCGGCGGTGCGCCCTCGAGTCCGGGGTTCGGGTCGGCCGCGACCGAAGCTGCGAGCTCGTCCTGGACGACCCGAACGTCACCCGATGCGCGCTCAGGGTCGACCCGGTCTCGGCTCGCGATCGCCAGCCGGAGCGACGAGTCGGACGCAACTCCGGACCGGCCGCGCCGCTGGCGACCGTCCGCTCGCTCGACGGTTCGACCGTGTCCGTCAACGGCGTCCCGACCGACGGGGCGCCGATCGACGTGGCGCCCCCGGACCTCATCCGTCTCGGCGCCACCACACTACGGGTCGAGCCGGGCGAACCGCGGAAGCCGGCGGGTCTGGTCGGAAGAGGCGAGCCGGGCGGGCCGGCAGGCCGCGAGTGGGTCACCGAGGTGGCCACGGCTCGTAGATCGGGTGGTGACCAGCAACCCGGTGAGGTCGTGGTGCATCGGGTCGCTGAGCCCGCCGAGCCGCTTCGACCCGTGGTCTTCCCACCGCTCGGCGACGTGCCCGAACGGCCCGAACCGCCCCGCTTCGGCCTGCTCGTCGCGCTGGCTCCCGTCGTGCTGGGCGTCACCCTGGCTGTCCTCTACTCGCCCCGGATGCTGCTCTTCGCCGCATTCGCGCCGGTCATGGCCGGCGCCGCCCACCTCGAGGCCAGGCGGCGGAACAAGGCCAGGTTCGGCGCCGCGCTGGCCGATTTCGAAGCCCGCCTGACCGAGCGGGCGGCCGAGGTCGACGCAGCCGTCCGTTCGGAGCACCGTCGTCGCCTCGCACTCGCTCCCGACCTCGCCACCCTGGAGCAGCGAGCCGTTGCCGATCCGCCTCGCCTCTGGTCCCGGGTGCCGAGCCGCGACGGTGGGCTGGTCGTGCGGCTGGGGCTCGGTGATGTCGATTCGCTGGTGGAGGTCCAGGCGGAGACCCGCGGTGCGGGTGAGCTCCGGGCACAGGTGGCGGCCGCGATCGACCACCATCGGCGCATCGTCGAGGCACCGGTCACGGTCGATCTGGCTTCGGCGGGGATCGTCGCCCTCGTCGGGGAGCGAGCCGACACCGCTGAGCTCACGGCGTCGATCGTGGCGCAGGTCGCGTGTCACCAGTCCCCATCCGACCTCGTCATCGCTGCCGCCTGCGACCCGGCCAATCCGCTGCTCGAATGGATCGGATGGCTGCCACACGTCGCATACCGCGGGTCGCCGCTCCGCGAGGCCAGCATCGCCGTCGGCCCCGACACCCGCCGTCTGCTGCAGGATCTGGTGGGCCTCGCCGATCGGCGGGTGACCAGCGACCCTGGGCGGGTCGCGTCGGGACCCGGGATCCTCCTGGTTCTCGACAGCACGACCGACTCCGACCCGCAACTCGTCAGCGCACTGCTCAACGCCGCCACGGCCGCCCGGATCCACGTGCTGTGGTTGGCCGACCGAGCCGACCAGGTGCCATGGCAGACAACCGTGACCGTGCACTGCCAGCCCCTGCTCGGCGGGGCACCCTCGCTCCTGATCGACAACGACGAGCCGCACGTCGAGCATCGACTCGAGATCGACCGCCTGCCCGTCGCCGGCGCGGATCGACTCGCCAGAGCACTGGCCCCATGCTGTGATCCGGCGGCCCTGGAACCCGCAGCCCGGTTGCCGACAGTCGCAACGCTGGCCGAGACCATGCAGGTCGAACGGTTCGACCACGGGTGGGTGGCGGATCGCTGGCGCCTCGCACCCCGCGGTTCACTGACCTTGCCACTGGGCCTGACCGCCGACGGTCCGTTCACGATCGATCTCGTCGCCCACGGGCCGCACGGCTTGATCGGGGGGACGAGCGGGTCCGGCAAGAGCGAACTGTTGATCTCACTGGTCGCCTCCCTGCTCGCAACCCATCCCCCCAACCGGGTCAACGTGCTGTTCGTCGACTACAAGGGCGGTGCATCCAGCGATCCGTTCCTCGGTGCACCGCACACCGTCGGATGCGTCACCAACCTCGACTCGTTCCTGGCCCGTCGGGCGTTGAGGTCGCTCCAGGCGGAGCTGAATCGCCGGATGGCGCTGCTCGCCGGCCGGGCGAAGGATCTCGGCGAGCTGGCGGCGACGTTCCCGACATCGGCCCCACCGGCATTGCTGATCGTGGTCGATGAGCTCGCAGCCCTCGTGCAGGACGTGCCCGAGTTCGTCGCCGGACTCGTCGACATCGCCCAGCGGGGTCGGAGCCTCGGCATCCACCTCCTCCTCGCCACGCAACGGCCGGCCGGTGTCGTCAACGACCAGATCCTCGCCAACACCAACCTGCGCATCGCGCTGCGGATGCTCGACGGAACCGAGTCGTCGAGCCTCGTCGGCAGCCGGGAGGCTGCGTCCATCCCGACCGGGGCGCGAGGCAGAGCACTGGCGCGGCTCGGCCCCGCAGACCCCGTCGCTTTCCAGTCGGCGTGGTCGGCCGCCCCCGCGATCGACACCGCGGCAGACGACGCCATCGAGGTCCGACCGCTGCTCGAACGACACCGTCCCGCGTCCGTCCCGGCCCCCTCCGCCCCCGGCCAGCGAGTGACGCAGCTCGACGAGCTCCTGCACGCGGTCGCCGCAGCTGCGGTCGCGAACCACCCGGGGTTCGTTCCCTGCCGGCCATGGCGCGACGAGCTTCCCGCCACCGTCCCACTCGCCGACGCGCGAGCGGCAGCGCGACCGACGGCGGCGGACCTCCGGGGCGTCGGCGATCGGGATCCCGGAACCGATGCCCCCATGATGGCTTCGGTGGTGCTCGGGCTCGTCGACGATCCCGGGAACCAGTACCAAGGGCCAGCGACCGTCGACCTGTCAACCGGCGGTCTGGGGATCTTCGGCGCCGGTGGTGCCGGCGCTACCACGGCGCTGCGAACCCTCGCCGTGTCATCTGCCCTCGACCACGAGGACCGGGGGACCGGACGGCTCGCCGTCGTCGGGCTCGATTTCGGCTCCGGTGATCTCGGCGACATCGCCGATCTCCGGCAGTGCGTCGAGGTGGCTTCGGGCGACGATCTCGAGGCCGTCACCCGGATCATCGACCTGCTCGACCGGACCACACACGACAGACGGGCCCGACGGCGCAGCCTCGGCCAGCCCGCTCCCCGCGATGGGGAACCGACGGTGCTGGTCCTGATCGATGACTACGGGAACCTGGCCGCCACCTTCGAGGGAAGTGGCACCACCGCCGCCCTCCACCCGTGGTTCGAGAAGTTGAACCGTGCGATCACCGACGGTCGCCAACTCGGGGTGCACACTGCGCTCACCGCGACGAGGCGCTCAGCGGTGCGAGCCGGCGTGCTGTCGTCGCTCACGAACCGGATCGTCCTCCGTCAGTCGGAACCGGCCGGCTTCGTGGAGCACGGTCTTCCGGGATCGCTCCACGACGCTGACCTGGTGCCCGGCCGGGGCTTCCTCACCGCGACGACCCAGGTTCAGATCGCCGTCAGCGAACCGGCACCTGAACCGCTCCCCGAACCGGCGGCTCCGCCGCCCGGCCCCGCCGATCGCCCGCCGGGCCCTCGGCGTCGATCGGGCCGAACGGGGGAGCCGGGGCTCGTCACCGAGGCGCTCGCGATGGACGTCCGCCTCGATTCGCTCCCCCCAAGGTCGGAATCGCCCCATGTCGTACGCATCGGCGTCGCCGATCTCGCGCCGCCGGGCGACGTCGTCGCTGTCGATCTCACCCGCAGCGACCTCGTCGTCGTCGGCGGTCCTGGCGCCGGGCGCTCGACTGCGCTCGCCACGATCGGTCACCAACTGGTGGCTGCCGGCGTCGAGGTCTGGGCGATCGGCGACGACGCCGGCTCTCCGGTCGCGTCGGTCGCCGGACTCCACCGGCAGGCGTTCGGCCCGATCGGCGACGTGGTGACGACCCTCGCCGATCTCGTCGAGTCGGTGGTGACGCCGGGGCGCGGTCACCGGCCGAGGCTCGTCATCGACGACCTCGACCAGCTCGATCGCCCCGAGCTCGAAGGGCCGCTCGCCAGCGTCGCAGACGCTCGGATCGGTTGGCTGGCAGCGACGACGAGCACCGCCACCTACAGTCCGAACCCGTTCGTCCAGCAGCTCCGACGAACCCGTCCGCTCCTCCACCTCCGACCCGAGTCCGGACGTGAGGTGCACGAGAGCACCGGTGTCGCGGTCACGATCAGACCCGGCCTTCCCCTACCACCGGGTCGGGGCGTGCTCATCGTCGATCGCCGAGCGACGGTGATCCAGGTGGCGAGGACCTGAACACGCTCAGGTCACGGCAGGCATCCTGTGCAGGCGAGGAGGTGACGTCCCCCTCGTCGATCACTACCGCTTGAGGTTCACGACCTCCTGCAGCATCTCGTCGGAGGTGGTGATCACCCGAGAGTTGGCCTGGAAGCCACGTTGGGTCCTGATGAGGGTGGTGAACTCCTCGGCCAGGTCCACGTTCGACATCTCGAGGGTGCCGGGAGCCACCTGACCCCGGCCACCGGTGCTCGCGACACCCAGCTGGGCGAGCCCCGAGTTGACCGACGCTCGGAACTTCGTACCGCTGACCCGTTCGAGCCCTTCGGGGTTGGCGAACGTGGCGATCGCAACCTGGGCGATCGGTTTGACCTGCCCGTTGCTGTAGGCGCCGGTGATGACGCCGTCCTGGCCGACGCTCACCCCGATGAGCTGACCGGTGGCCGAGCCGTCCTGGGTGATCGCCGAGACCGAGCCGTTGGCCGCGAGCTGGGTGACCTCGCTTGCGATCCCCGTTCCGCCCAGGGTCAGCGAGATATCACCGACGTTCGGAATCGACCCTGCGGCGATGTTGGCATCGAAGTCGGCCGGGGAGACCAGCCGCCCGTCGGCGCCGAATGTAAGGGTCGAGTCGCTCACGACCAGCGCCGTCGGCGGGTTACCGTAGGTCGCGCTGAGCTCCCACGTGTTGGCCGCGGTCTTGGTGAACGTGAGCTCGAGATCGATCTGGGCGCCCTGGCTGTCGTAGACGGCCAGGCTCGACACCTGGGTCGTGCCGACGACCGCCTCCGATGGCAGGTTGCCGCCGAGGTTCACCTCGGAGGTGATGATCGGCGCCACCTGCGCCCCGACCGGGATCGTGATCCGATCCGCTGGGCCGCTCGTCGTGAGCACCCCGGTCGGATCGGCCGTCCAGCCCTGGATGAATCCGCCGTCGATGTTGACCAGGTTGCCGTTGGCGTCGACGAAGAACGAGCCGGCGCGGGTGTAGAGCTGGGCCCCGCTCTCGTCGACGACGAAGTAGCCGTCTCCCTGGAGGGCGAGGTCGAGGTCGCGGCCGGTGTTCTGCAGCGCACCCTGACCGAGGTTCTGGGCGATCGCCCCGACCTGCGCGCCGAGACCGATCTGCGCCGCATTGGTACCGCCGAGGGTCTCGGTCGGGGCCCCTGCGCCGTTGATGGTCTGGCTGAGGACGTCCTGGAAGATGGCGTCCGACTTCTTGAAGCCGTGGGTGTTGACGTTGGCGATGTTGTTGCCGACGACGTCCATCATCGTCTGGTGGGCACGAAGCCCCGACACCGCTGAATACATCGAACGAATCATGCTTCGTCCTCCTGTGTTGCTCGTGCCGCCGCCGGCTCGTCAGCGACGAGGCCGGTTGGATCGGTCGGTTGTGTACCTTCTGTCAGGCTGGTCGGTTCCGTCGCCCCGGTCGGGGCGGGATCATGGATGTGGTCGTGCCCGTCGGGAACGACCGGGTCGGGGTGGTCGTGCGTCTCGGTGTCGACGAGGTCGAGCAACCCGTCGGCCGCCGAGCCGATGGCGGTGACGTCGGTGAGCGACACCGGCCCATCGGCGGTCTGGAGTCGAACCTGGCCACCGACCACCGCAGCGCTGCTCACCACGCCCGTCCGGGCGACGTCGTCGATGCCCACATAGGCGATCGTGCGACCGACGAGCGAGCTCGCCATGCTCAGCCCCGTGACGATGGCGTTGTTGGCCCCCTGCTCGGTCAGCTCCTCCAGCTTCTCGATCGTGGTGAACTGTGCGGTCGTGGCCATGAAGTCGGCCGGATCGTTCGGGTCGAGTGGGTCCTGGTAGCGCAACTGGGCGACCAGGAGCTTGAGGAACGCCTCGCGGTCGAGCTCGTTGGCCTCCGGGATGCCGAGGTCGTCGGCGATCGTCAGGTCCGACAATGGGGTCTGGGGGCCGACGGTCACGGGGGTCGCCAGCCCGGTGGTGGATTCGATCATGGGTGCCTACCCGCTCTCGCTCGTGTGGTGGTTCGGTTCACAGGACCAGGTCGACCAGGCCGGCTCGGCGGCGTCCGGGTCGCGACGGGTCGATGGTCGACCGGTCGTCGGCCGACGCCGCGGGCCAGCCGGCGGCCGACGACACCGCGGGGCTGCGCGGTGGGGTCGCCCCGTGCCGTCCGGGCGGGCGGTCGCCGCCGAATGCTCCGGCGCCCCACTCCCCAACGTCGACCGAGCCGTCGGCGAAGCCGGCCTCCGCCAGTTCCTCGGCCAGCCGTTGCTGATCGGCCACGAGGGCCTGGTGGGCCGCAGCCGACGAGGCGACCAGGCGGACGCTCAGGTGCTCACCCTGGGCCCTGACCTGCACCAGCAGCTCTCCCAGCTCGGCGGGATGGAGGCGCAGGCGAAGCTCGGTCCCGTCGGGTCCGGTACGGACGCGATGCAGCGCCCGCTGTACCTGGGCCCACAGCTCGTCGGCCTGGTCGTCACCGAGCCCCGCTGTGGCGGGGAGGGATGCTGACGGGCTGGCGTCGACCCTCGGCGAGGCAGCGTCACCGGGCGCCGCCACGCCATCGAGGGCGGCACCGAGGTTGGCGCCGGTCGCGGATGGGGGTGGGGATGGCGTCGATTCGAGTCTCGGTGGGCCCACCGTCACCGACGGCTCGGTCGCCGGATCCATGGCCATCGGGTTGGCGGTGGCGCCGCCGGTGAGGTCGGGCTGCGACGCCGGGTCCGACGACGGCGCCCCCTCCTCGAGCTGTCCGACGCCGGGGGCCGCCGCGCCGGGTAGCCCTCGGGTTCGATCGATGGTGGAACCAGCGCCATCGGCTGCCTGCGCGCCGACGGGATCCGCGTGCTCGCTGTCGGTGTCCGCGCGCTCGGCTGCCGCGTCCCCGGTCCCGTGGCCGGCGACGGTGGTCGGTCCCGCATCGGTGGAGGGAGCCGTCGCCGTGGTCGCGAGCTCGGATGCCGCCAGACCACCGTCGGCGGCGGGACCGGTCGGAGCGATCGCCTGTCGGGCGGTGGCCGACCCGGGGGTGGCGTCGGTCGCGGCCACGGTGCCGGTCGATGTCGAGGATCCCATCGCCTGCGTCCCGTCGAGCTCGGGGCCTGACAGCTCGTCGTGGAGGGATGGCGCCGGGGCGTCGTCGACCGCCTCGTTGGTCGACAACGGTACGGCGTGGCTGCTGTCGAGCCGGTCGACCCGTTCCCCGCCGTGATCGTCGCTCTCGCCGCCGGCCTCCACCGGCAGGTCCAGCACCTCGGCCGACGCATCGTCGAGCGCGCCGCCCAGCCCCGCCGAGACCTCCTGTGCCGAGACCTCCTGCGCCGAGTCCCCCTGCGTCGGGTCTACCTTCGACGAGTCTTCGTGGGCTGACGTTCCCGATGTCGAGTCTCGCCGGGCCGAGCTTTGTCGTGCCGGTTCTCCCGATCGCGAGCCGTCGGGTGTCGACGATTCCCGTCCCGACTCGCCTCGGGTCGTGTCGCTCGCCGAGGGGTCGGCCAGGTCGGTCTGGTCGGGCTCGCCCGACGAGCGGTCGTGGCGATCGACGGGACGATCGCGCCGCTCGTCGTTCGAGGCCGACCGATCGGTGTCCCGCTCGTGACGATCCGCCGTCGGCTGCCTGCGGTCGTGAACCGAGCCGGGGCCGTCGTCGTGGCGCCGCCCGGAGCCATCGACCGCCCGCCCCTCGTGACGGTCCGATGGCGACCTCGGCGGTCGGATCTCCGGTCGGTGTTCGAGGCGCAGCTGCGCCCTCGACAGCACGGGGGAGAACACTCGTGCCCCCGTCGAGGAGGGCCGCATCGGCGCCGCCGCGTCGGGGGGCGCGCCGGCTGGGGTCGAGGGTGCCGGCGACGGTACCAGGGGCGCCGTCATCGCCGATCCTCCCCGTCGGGGTTCGGGTGTCTGGTTCGCGACCCGCGGGCGTTGATCACGTCCTCGAGCTCGTCGCCGCTGCGCTTTCGCATCTCGACCTCGGCCTCCTCGGTCCTGCGTTCGGCCAGCCGACCGACCGCCTCGTACTGACTGTTCACTCGCTGCCAGACCCGGCGCCGCTCCTCGGCGGCTTCCCATGCGTCATCTCGAACGGCTGCCCGATCGCTCGCTTCTCGAAGCCCCGACTCGACGATCGCAGCCGACGCTGCAGCCGAGAGCGTCGGGTCCGAGCTCTGGCTGGACTTGTCGCCGGGTGGGTGGACCCGACCGCACTGCTCGAGCACGACCTCCACGGCCTCGGAGGCGCGCCGGAGCTCATCGTTCGCCTGGGCCATCGCCTGGCGGGCGCTGCGCTCCTGGGTCTCGAGGATGTCGCCGATTCGGCGGAGCCGATCCGTCCGCTTCATGCCGTACCTCCTCGGCCAGCGTCATCACCGGCCACCGCCGCTGGTTCGGTGGCGAGGATGGCGGCGAGATCAGCCCAGGTGCTGGCCAGCGGCTGAAGCTGGTCGATCGGTTGCTGGGCGAACGCCGCCATCGACCCCTCCAGCGCAAGCGCACGATCGATCATCGGGTCGCTCCCCGCCTTGTACATGCCGAGCTCCACCACATCGCGGGCCCGGTCGGCGGTGGCCACGAGGCGCCGGTACTCGGCTGCGAGCTGCTGGTGGGCCTCGCTGGTGACGCGGTTGGCCACCCGGGAGGCCGACTGCAGCAGATCGATGCTGGGGAAGTGACCTGCGTTCGCCAGTTCACGGGTCAGCACGATGTGGCCGTCGAGGATCGCGCGGGCGGTGTCACCGATCGGGTCGTGGATGTCGTCGCCCTCCACCAGCACCGTGTAGAAGCCGGTGAGGGATCCCGAGGCCGACGTCCCCGCCCGCTCGAGCAGTTGGGGAAGGAGGCCGAACACCGATGGCGGGTAGCCCTTCGCGGTGGGGATCTCGCCCGCCGCCAGCCCGATCTCCCGCTGGGCCATGGCGAAGCGGGTCAGGCTGTCCATGAGGAGCAGCACGTCGGCCCCGTCGTCGCGGAAGCTCTCGGCCACCCGGGTGGCGAGGAACGCCGCGTTGCGGCGGACCAGGGCAGGCTGGTCCGAGGTGGCCACGATCAGAACCGAGCGGGCGAGACCCGCAGGACCGAGGTCGTGGTCGATGAACTCCCGCACCTCCCGCCCCCGCTCGCCGACCAGGGCGAGCACCGTGACGTCGGCGTCGGTGCCCCGCAGCAGCATCGACAGCAGGCTCGACTTGCCGACCCCGGATCCGGCCATGATCCCGACCCGCTGGCCGTTGCCGATCGACAGCAGCCCGTCGATCATCCTCACCCCGGTCTGCAACTGGCTGGTGACGAGCGGCCGCTCGAGCGGCGGTGGCGGGTCGTTGCGGAGCGGCTCCGACCCCACATCGGTGAGTGGACCGTTCCCGTCCATCGGACGGCCCAGTCCATCGAGCACCCGGCCGATCAGGCCTCGGCCGGTCGGGGTTCTGATGCCGGCTCCCGAGGTGCGAACCGGTTCCCCCACCCGGAAACCGTGGAGCGAGCCGAACGGCACGACGGTGAGCCGGTCGGAGCCGACCGCCACCACCTCGGCCTGGAGCTCCCGGTCGTCACCGATCAGGACGACGTCGCCGGTGGCGGCCCGGAGGCCGGTCACCTCGGCGTGCTCGTCGACGATGCGGTCGAGCTGACCGATGCGCTCGGGTCGGGCCGCCGCCGCCACCGAGGGTGTCAGGTACCGGTCGAGGGTCGGGGCCGTCATGACCGGAGCGCCTTCGCCACGCGCAGGAGCGCTTCGGCGACGGAGGCGTCGACGCGCCCGCCGGACAGGTCGGCGACAGCGTCGCCAGACTCGACGGCGGGATCGGCCACGAGCTCCACCGCTCGACCGGTGGCGACGTCCTCGATCTGGCCGAGAGCGCCGAGATCGGTCGGGTTGAGGCGGATGGTGGCCGGGGAGGCGGGGTCGACCTCGGCCAGGCACCGGACGAGGGCGTCTCGACCAGGGTCGGCGGCGGTCGAGACCTCCCGGCCGAGGATCAGGCGGGCGATCTCGATGGCCAGGTCGACGGCGAGCTCGTCGGTGGTCGAACGGTGGGTCTCGACCGCCGAGCGCAACTGGGCCATCGCCTCGGTCAACGCCTCGCGGGCTCTCGCTGCGTCATCGATGGCGCTCGTCAGGGCCGCCTGGCCCTCGGCCCAACCGCAACGGTAGGCGGCGTCGAGCGCCACGTTCGCATCCGCATCCGCGTCCACCGACGCCGGGTCCGGGTCCGGGCTCGGCTCGGAGTTGGCCTCCGAATTCCCGGCGGTGCCCAGTCCGCGAGACGTCCCACCGTGGGCCATCGGCATCCCCTCGGCGGCCGACGAGCCGGCCTGACGGCCGGTGACGGGCGTCGACGGGTGCACGAAATCGACGACCGGCAACTCGGCGAGGCCGGGGCCTCGCAGCACGGTCGCCCCGACCGCCTCGCCTCCCGTCTCCGCGGTGACCAGATCAGGAGACAAAGTCGTCGCCTCCCCGGTTGATCACGATGTCGCCGGCGTCCTCGAGTGACTTCACCACCGCGAGGATCGACGTCTGGGCGTCGGCCACATCGGCCATCCGGACCGAGCCCAGCAGGTCCATCTCGTCGCTGAGGTCCTCTCGGGCACGCGACGAGAGGTTGTTGAGGAACTTGTCCCGCACCTCCACGCTCGTGCCCTTGAGCGCGAGCGGCAGGATGCTCGCATCGACCTGGCGGAGTACGAGCTGCATCTGCCGGTCCTCGATGAGGACCATGTCGGCGAACACGAACAGTTGGGCCCGAACCTCCTCGGCGAGGGCGCTGTCCTGACTCTCGAGCGCTTCGAGGATCGTCTCGCGCTTCTCCTTGGGCAGGGTGCCCAACAACTCGACCAGCGTCTCGATCCCGTCGCCAGCGGTGACGAACCGGTTCTCGAGGACCGGTTGGAGCCGCTCCTCCAACGCCACTTCCACGGCGCGGAGCGCGTCGCCCGAGACCTTGTCGAGAACGCCGAGCCGGACCCCGACCGCGGCGGTCACCTCGTCGGGGAGCGACTCGAGCACCGCTCCGGAGTAGGCCGGGCTCAGGGTGGACAGGATCAAGGTGATCACCTGCGGGTGCTCGCCCTCCAGGTTCGCCGCCACCAGTTCGGGCTCCAGGCGATCGAGGAACTGGAACGGCACCGTGGGGGCCGTGCTGTCGATCTCGCTGAGGATCTCCCGGGCGGCCCGATCGCCGAGCGACTCCTCGAGGAAGAGGCGGGCGAGCTCGGCATCGCCGAACGGCAGCGGCGGCTCGCCCGTCGCCTCGACGATGAACTCGTTGAGCACCGCATCCCCGGTGGCGAGCTCGACCGACCCGAGCGACGCGAGCTCGTGGACCACCGCCGCCACCTCGTGCTTCTTCAGCCCGAACAGTAACGGCCCCGCCTTCTCCACCCCGAGGCGGAGGATCAGGATCGCCACCTTCCTGGCGCCGGGCAGGGTTGGCGCTGCGTTCACCTCGGCACCTCCTCGGGCTCCGACAGCCACTGGCGGAGCACCGCTGCGATGTCGTCGGGCTGGTTCGCGATCAGGTCCAGCAGGTCGTCCTCGGTCCCCGCCCTGAGCGCGGCCGTCTCGCCGAGCTCGGGATTCTCCGCGTTCGCCCCGCCGAGTTCGGGCAGCTCCTGGGTGCCGAGCTCGGCGAGCTCGATGCTGTCGATCACCTGCCGGCGGCCGGCTCGTCGGAGGAGGAGGAGGCCCAACACCAGCACCACCAACGCCAACACGATGGCGCCGATCGTGCGGATCAGCGAGAGGGCACCACCGGACGCTGCGGCGGCCGCCGCTTCGGCCTCGGCCGCCTCGGCCTCCTCCTGCTCCTCGAGTGACACATCGAAGGGCAGCAGCGTGACGGCAACAACGTCGCCCCGAGCCGGGGTCGCACCGACCGCAGCACCCACCATCGCCTCGATCTCCGGCAGCCTGGCGGGATCGACGACGGCCTCGTCGATCGCAACTGCGACCGACAGCGAGCGGATCGTCCCCGGCGCCTTCTCGGTGCTGGTCACCACCGAGTTCAACGCGTACGACACGTCGCGCTCGTCGAGCCGGTAGTTGGTCCGACCGTTGTTCTCGGCGTCGGGACCCTCGAGGATCTGGGTCTCGATGTCGGTCACGCCCTCGTCGTCGCCGTCACCGTTGTCGTAGCTCTCCAACCGGGTCGTCTCGGCCTGCGGGAGGGTGGCCCCGTCCGCGGTGAGGGGCTCGCTGAACTGCTCCTCGGTGGTGAGCACGGCGTCGAAGTCGAGGTCGGCGGTGACGTTCACCACCGCCCGACCGGATCCGACCACCGCGGCCAGCAACCGGTCGAGCTCACGCTCGAGGTCGTTCTCGAACGACGCGGCCTGCGCCAGTTGGTTGTCGGTCTCCATGCCGGCGACCCCGTCGGGGTCACCCCCGGCCAGCAGCCGGCCGGAGCCGTCGGTCACCGTCACCTCCTTCGCCTCCAGCCCCTCGACCGATGACGCCACGAGGTTGACCACCGCCTGGACCTGACCCGCGGTGAGCGTCCGGCCGCTCTCCATCTGGAGCAGGACCGATGCGGAGGACATGATCTCGTCGTCGACGAACAGATCCTGCTCGGGGATGACGAGGTGGACATTGGCCGATGCGACACCGTCGATCACCGAGATCGTGGCGGCGAGCTCCCCCTCCATCGCCCGCTGGAAGCCGACCCGCTGATCGAACTCCGAGGAGGTGATCCCCTGGCTGTCGAGGATCGACCAACCGCTCGTCGACGACGGCAGCCCCGCCGAGCTGAGATCGAGCCGGGTGCTGGCGACCCGGTCCTGCGGCACCCAGACCACCCGACCGCCATCGGTCAGCTCGTAGTCGATGCCGCGGCTGTCGAGCTCGTCGACGATGGCCGCCGCCGCCTCGGGCTCGAGCTCCGAGTAGAGGATCCCCATCGTGGGATCGGCCCCCATCCGGCTCACGAGCAACACCAGACCGGCGACCGCGAGGAACGCTCCGGCCAACGCCACCTTCTGACCGGTCGCCATCCGGCGAACCGAGTCGAGCGGGTTGCCGCCGGTGAAGACCTCGAGGCCGCCGTCCGCCATCAGACCTGCATCCTCATGATCTCGTTGAACGACTCGATGGCGCGGTTACGAACGGCCACGGTGACCTCGGTGACGAGCTGCGCCTCGGTCGCCGCGATCATGTAGTCGGACACGGAGGTGAGATCACCGGTGGCGCCCGCCAGGGCGGCCCGGTCGGCCGCGGTCTCCGCCGCCCCCAAGCCGGCGAGGGCCTCGCCGACCGAGTCGACGAAGCCGCCGGGCTGCTCGTTCGCCTGGCGGGCCCGGTCGACCGCGGAGCCGGCGCTCCCCAGGCCGCCCGCGACGTTCACCGAACCGACGGGATCGATCATCGTCAGCTTCCGATCTCGAGGGCCCGGAGGTAGGCGTCGCGGGCCCGCTCGAACGATGCGACGTTGGCCTGATAGGCCCGCTGGGCCGCCAGGAGGTGCGTCATCTGGTCCGACAGGTCCATGTCGGGGACCCGGATCATGCCCTCCTCGTCGGCGAGGGGGTGAAGCGGGTCGTAGACGATCCGTCCGTCGGGGTTCCCGAACTCGGCCCGCGCCACCCGCGCCCCGCCCGGTCGGCCGCCTCGCTCGGTCACCGACGCGGCAACCACGAACCGTTCTTGGTAGGCGACCTGATCGGTGGCCCGGATCGTGTTGATGTTGGCCACGTTGTCGGACACGGCGTCGAGCCAGGTCTGGTAGACGTCCATGCCGGACGAGGCGATCGAGAGCGAGTGGAACGGCCCCGACATGTCAGCGCCCGATCGCGGTGCGGATCAGCCGGTACTGGTGGTTGATCGCCGTCGTGACCAACTGGTGGCGGAGCGCGTTCTCGGCGAGACCGGTCAGCTCGTGGTCGAGCCGCACGTTGTTGCCGTCGATCCGGGTCGGCTCGGTCGACGTCGTGGTCGCGAGCTGGACCTGTTCCGGCCTACCCGCTTCGATCGCCCGTCGCAGGGACCCCTCGAAGCTCACCCGCTGCGCCAGGAACCCCGGCGTCTCGACGTTGGCGATGTTCTGCTCGTGGGCCTGCTGTTGCGCTTCGAGCCCCCGCAGCGCGTGGGCCAGGCTCTGCGTCGTCAGATCGGAGATGATCACGTCGGGCGCTCCTCGGGAGGATTCAGGGGACCCCGAACCGACGCGCGGCTCCGATCCCGTCGCCCGTCCCTGGGCGTCTGATGTGGCGAGCTTCCGGGCTCACTTCCCAGTGTCGGTCGCAGACCATGCTCTGTTGAGCAGCTCGGTCAGCAAATGGGGCGCGTGGCCTAGCGTTCGGTGATCACGACCGACTCGATCACGATCGGTTGCAACGGTGAGTCCACTTCATCCGTCTCGACGACGTTCATCTGAAGAGCGGTCTCGAGCCCGCTGGTGACGACACCGAGCCTCGAGTACTCGAGTGGCAGTGTTGTGCCCGCGGTCCCGGTGACGATGAAGAACTGCGAGCCGGTCGTGTTCGGCTCGGCGGTCTTCGCCATCGCGACCGAGCCGATCGTGTAGCTACTGGTCGGTGGCTCCTCGGCGAGCCGGTAGCCGGGGGACCCGGTACCTGGCGGATCACCGTTGGCGTCGCCGCCCTGCACGACGAAGTCCTCCACCACGCGGTGGATCGTCGTGCCGTCGTAGTACCGATGGCGAGCCAGGACCACGAAGTTGTTGACCGTCAGCGGGGCGAGGGAGGCGTCCATCTCCCACTCGATCACGCCCAGGTTGGTGGTCATCGATGCGAGGTATGTCCCGTTGGGGTCGATGCACATCGGTGGCGCCGCGTCGAATGTCGTTCGCCTGGATTCGGCCCCCTGCTGCGGCGGACACGATGGGTCTGGCTCGAACGCCGAGGCGGTGTCAGCGCCGGTATCGGGGGGAACCTCGTCGGCAGGCCTGCCGTCGGTCGCGCTGGCATTGGTGGTGCTGACGTTCGGCGCGTCGGTTGCGGCAGCGCTTGTGGCCGTCGACGCCGTGTCCCGTTCTTCGATCGAGGCAGCGTCATCTCCTGGCGTATCGTCGGCATCGGTACCGGAGAAGGCCAGTCGTACCCCCGCAGCGCCGAGCGCCAGCGCGACCGCGACGACCGTACCGACCAGTGCGCGGGATCTCCGGCGATCGGCTCTGGGCGGCGTGCGCGGTCCCGCGAGCTCGGTGACGACGTCGTCGCCAGCGTGGGCCACCTGCGCCGGTACGGTCGGGTCAGCGTCTGGACGGACGGCGGCCGGGGAGGGACCGGTCCGTTCATCGTGGCTTGCTGACAACGCTCGTGGCGTGATGTCCAACGCCGGTTCGGTGCGGTCGAGCGGCTCACGGACCGGCCCACCGTCGGGGTGAGCTCGGCGGAGAGCGTCAGCGAAGTCGTCGGCCGACGGGTAGCGGTCGCCCGGATGCTTGGCCATCGCACGAGCGAAGAACTCGTCGAGCTCGCGTTGGCCTGTCGGTGCTATCGCCTGGTTGACGATGCGTGCGATGTGAGCGGCTGGGGACGCGTTGGCGTCGTTGGTGAACGGCGGCTGGCCGGTGACGAGCGCATACAGCGTGGCGGCGAGCGAGTAGAGGTCCGACCGTTCATCTCTGACATCGAGTCCATCGGCATGGTCGAACGTCTCGGGTGGTGTGTACGAGAGTGAGTAGGCGACAGCGGCGGTGGCGGTTGCCTCATGGATGGCCGCGATCCCGAAATCGCTGAGCTTCGCAACCCCCTCGCGAGAGATCAGGATGTTCGCCGGCTTCACGTCCTTGTGGATCACGCCCGACCGGTGGCTGTGGCCCAGAGCTGAGGTTATGGGCAGCATCAGATCAATGGCTTCGCCGGGATCCGAGGTGCTGCCTCGGTCGAGCCGATCCTGGAGTGATCCGCCAGCCAGATACTCCATCATGAGGTAGGGCTTGCCGTCCGGCCTGGTGAAGCCCGAGTTGAACGGTGTGACGATGTTGGGGTGGCTCTCCACGGCGCCCATCGAGAGCTGTTCGCGGGCGAACCGACGGGTTCCGGCCTCGTCCAGGGCACCGAGGACCTTGACCGCAACCGTCCGATTGAACGAGGCCTGACGAGCCGAGTAGACGACCGCGAATCCGCCACGCCCGATCTCGTTGTAGTCGGTCAGTCCTTCGATGCCGAGGTCGATCGCTTCGCCCACGCCTCTCGCTCCCTGCCGACCGTTGGCAAGGCTATCGTGACCGGCCCGCCGGTTCGATGAGCATCGAACCGGGCGACCGGGACGCTTCTAGAGGCGGATGGACCAGCGGGGGCTGGCGGCCACCGGATGGGTGCTGCGCCGGCCGGTCGGTCGGGATCGGCTCATGGCCGCCAGGAGCTCGTCGCGGAGGACGTCGGCTTGCTGGAGCAACGACTCGGCCTCGGCTCGCAGGTCGTCGGGCATCGGTACCGCCGGTAGCTCACCCGGTGGCCAGGCCAGGCTCGAGGCGGTACCCGACCCGTTGGCGGCGGCTCGGCCGCTCGGCGACTCGCTGTCGGCGATCACCTGTCGGGCGTCGGCCAGGCCGGCGGCGAACGCGTCGAGCGCGGCCCGCCACCGTCGACGCTCGTCGACCGGAGCCACCGCCGCGCTCATCCGGAGACCCGAACGGTGCCAGCGCCGGCCGTCGCAGGCGTGGCCGGCGCGGCCCGCTCGGCGGAGACCGTGGCGGCGGCTTCCTGCCACGCCTCGTGCAGCGGGGCGAGCAGGTCCACGCACTGTCGGACCGGGTCCGGCAACTTCGTGACGTTCGCCTCGATCAAGAGCGAGCCGATGTGGTTGTAGATCGCACGGAGGTTCTGACTCCCGGCCCACCGCTCCAGGTCGAGCGCCAGGTTCAGCTCGTGCACGATGTCCTGCGCGTGGACGAGCGCGTTGTGGGCCTGCTCGATGTCGGTGCCGACGAGGGCCGTGCCGGCGCGATCGAGGTCGGTGAGCAGCCGCTCGTAGAGCGAGACGATGAGCTGCGGCTTCGACATGACCGCCATCCCGTCGTCGTGGTACCGCTTCGCCAGCTCGGTGTACATCAGTTCCCGTTTCCGTTGGTTCCGAGAGCGCCGAGCTGGCCCGCCAGCCAGTTCGACTGGTTGTTGAGTGAGCCCAGCGCCGATTCGAGTCTGGTGTAGGTGTTGCGGAGCTGGATCTCCTTGCGCTCCAACCGGGCTTCGAAGGCGTCGATCTGCTCGGTGAAGCTCTCGATCCGGGCTTTCTCGGCCTCCTCCGCGTTGGAGAGGATGCCGGTGCCGAAGGCGGCGGCATTGTCCGACGCGGTGACGAGCCGGTCGAGGATCCCGGGCGAGTCGCCCTCCGTGGGTGCGATGAACAGCCGGGTCACCCCGTCGATGTCCTCGGTGGCCGCCTCGATGAACGCATCTCGATCGAAGCTGAGGGTGCCGTCCCGTTCCAGGCTGACCCCGACCAGCGTCGCCGTGTCGAGCGGGCTGTCGTCCACCAGGTCGACGAACGCGTCGAGCAGTCCCTGCTCCGCCCGCCGGACGCTCGAGTTGAACGCGAGCGGCACCTGCGTCTCGAGGTTCGGGTCGACCTTCGTTGCGGCCGCCATCGTCGACTTCAGCTCGTTGAACTGGTCGACGAGCTCGCTGACACTGTCGGCCAACTGCTCGTAGTCGTGCTCGACGGTCACCGTCACCGGCCCCGTCGTCACCTCCGACACCGACACGTTCACCCCGGGCATGATCCCGGTGAACGTGTTCGACGACGACGTGATGCTGTACGGGTTGGTGCCGTCGAAGGTGATCTGGGCGTCCGCCCCGTCGGTGAGGGTCGACGACCCACCGAGTCCGGCCAGGTTGTCGGCCGTGGTGCTGTCCACCACGACCGCCGAGCCCGACCCGCCCTCCTTGGCCGCCAACTGGAGGCGGTAGCCGCTGCCGGTGTCGATCGCCACCGCCGCGTAGTTCAACGACTGGTCGCCGTTGATCCGCGCCACCTCCTCCGCCAGGGTCGCACCCGAGGCGAGGGTCGTGTCGAGCGTGGCGACCGTGTCGTTCGCGTAGATCACGTTGGTGGTGGCCAACGAGTCGACCCGGAACGTCAGCGAGCCGGTGAACCCGCCGGACGTCGCCTCGACCTGTACCGACTCGTGCGACGAGACGCCGACGAGCCGGTCCCAGCCGGACCCCAACCGCAGATCCGCGGCCGAGTTGCGCAGGTTGTTGACACTGGTCCGCATGGAGCCGAGGAGCTCGGCGGCTTCCCGGCTCCGGTCGCGGCGAGCCGCCACCCGTTGCTGGGGCAATCGCTCGACCGCCATGAGGGCATCGATGATCTCGGTGGTGTTGAGGCCACTGGCTATGCCGTCGATGAAGGTCATGGATCGTCCTTACTGGGTGTGACCGTCCGCCCCTATCGCAGGAGGCTCAGGACGCTCTGTGGTACTGCGTTGGCTTGGCCGAGCATGGCGGTGCCGGCTTGTTGGAGGATCTGGTTCTTGGTGAACTCGACCATCTCGGCGGCCATGTCGGTGTCGCGGATCCGGGACTCCGATGCGGCCAGGTTCTCGGTGGTCACCTGGAGGTTGTTGATGGTGGACTCCAGGCGGTTCTGGGTTGCACCCAGGGCACCACGGGTGGTGGAGATCGTGCCGATCGCGGTGTCGATCGACTCGATCATCGTCCGGGCATCGGTGGCCGAGTTGACGTTCCCGGCGACCGCTGCCGGCGCGGCGGCGGCGGCCACGGTGATCTGGTCATTGGTTCCGGCGCCGCCTTCCGACCCGACCTGGAGGTTGACGGCGGTACCGAACACGGCTGCGCCGGCGAAGGTGGTGTCGGCGCCGATCCGGGTGATCTCGGCGTTGAGTGCGGTGATCTCGTTCCCGATCGCGGTTCGGGCGTCGGCGTCGTTGGTGTCGTTGGCGGCCTGGACGGCGAGATCGCGCATCCGGCCCAGCATGTTGTGGACCTCGGCCAGTGCGCCTTCGGCGGTCTGGACGAAGGAGATGCCGTCCTGGGCGTTGCGGGCGGCCTGCTTGAGGCCGCCGATCTCGGCCCGGAGCTTCTGGCTGATGACGAGGCCTGCGGCGTCGTCACCGGCTCGGTTGATCCGGAATCCGGAGGAGAGCTTTTCGAGGCTCTTGCCGAGCCGCATGTTGCTGCCGCCCAGGTTCCGGTTGGCGTTGAACGCCATGATGTTGTTGTTGATACGCATGCTCTCGCGGTTCCTTCCTCAGAGAGAGACTTGGTGGCTGACGTACCGGTTCACCATCCGTGGCGCCGGTGGGGGTCGGTCCTCAGGGGGCCTGAGATGCTTCCTACTGGAGGAGGCTCAGGACCGACTGGGGAACGACGTTGGCTTGGCCGAGCATGGCGGTGCCGGCTTGTTGGAGGATCTGGTTCTTGGTGAACTCGACCATCTCGGCGGCCATGTCGGTGTCGCGGATCCGGGACTCCGATGCGGCCAGGTTCTCGGTGGTCACCTGGAGGTTGTTGATGGTGGACTCCAGGCGGTTCTGGGTTGCACCCAGGGCACCACGGGTGGTGGAGATCGTGCCGATCGCGGTGTCGATCGACTCGATCATCGTCCGGGCGTTCGCCGCCGTGTCGACCGTGCCGGCGACCGCTGCCGGCGCGGCTGCTGCGGCCACGGTGATCTGGCCGCCGCCGGCCCCTTCGGAGCCGACCTGGAGAGCCACCGCGGTGCCGAACACGGCTGCGCCGGCGAAGGTGGTGTCGGTCCCGATCCGGGTGATCTCGGCGTTGAGTGCGGTGATCTCGGCCTGGATGGCGGTTCGGGCCTCGGCGTCGTTGGTGTCGTTGGCGGCCTGGACGGCGAGATCGCGCATCCGGCCCAGCATGTTGTGGACCTCGGCCAGTGCGCCTTCGGCGGTCTGGACGAAGGAGATGCCGTCCTGGGCGTTGCGGGCGGCCTGCTTGAGGCCGCCGATCTCGGCCCGGAGCTTCTGGCTGATGACGAGGCCTGCGGCGTCGTCACCGGCTCGGTTGATCCGGAATCCGGAGGAGAGCTTTTCGAGACTCTTGCCGAGCCGCATGTTGCTGCCGCCCAGGTTCCGGTTGGCGTTGAACGCCATGATGTTGTTGTTGATACGCATGCTCTCGCGGTTCCTTCCTCAGAGAGATGTTCTGTCTGGATTCACTCCGACCTTCCGTGCTCGGAGCCACCGACCGGGGTCGGTAGCCGAAGTGTCGGCCTGCTCCCGGTCGGTAGTAGGAGCTGAGCGCAATTGGTCCGTTCGGCCTATGCGGCGGTGAGCGGGCTCACTGCATGACGAGCGACGTGATCAGGACCCGGACGACCTTCTCGTCGCCGTATGCCTCCCGCACCTTCATCGAGAGATCATCCTTCACCGTCTGACGATTGCTCCGCAGGTCGTCGGCCTGCAGCGAGGAGATCGTGTCGAGCACGATGTCCTTCGCGATGGCCGATTCGGCTTCGAAGTCGGCGGCGAGCGTCCCCTCCTCGAGGATCAACGCCACCCCGATCCTCACGTAGGTGACGTCGGCGTCCTGGAGGTTGACGACCATCTCGGGGAGCTCGATGATCTCGCCCTCGATCGGCTCCTCGTCGACCATCGCCATCTCCTCGGGCGGTGGCGGGTCCGACTTCAGGACGAAGTTGTAGACGGCGCCGAGCGCCACCACGGCGCCGACGACCATGACGATCATCTTCTTCTTGCCGCCACCTTCGTCGTCGTCATCGTCATCGCTCGTGTTCGCCACTCTCAGGACTCCTCGACATCGGGGTTCAGATCCACGCCGTCGGCAACGACAGCGCCCTCGGCAACGTTCGTGTCTCCAATCGGATCGTCGATCGGATTGATGACGTCTACGTCGCTGTCGATCAGCCCGTCGACCCGCACCACCACCTCCACCCGCCGATTCGCGGCACGCCCCTCGACGGTTTCGTTCGTGTCGACCGGTCTCGTCTCGGCGAGCCCGACGGCGGCGAGCCGGCGCGGTGGAAGACGGCCGAAGTCGATCATCCACCGGGTGACGGCCGCGGCCCTGGCCCCCGACAGCTCCCAGTTCGAGATCCACAGCCGACCGGTGGGCTGATCGTCGGTGTGGCCCTCGATGTCGATCGGGTTGTCGATCAGCTCGAGGACCTCGCTGGTGACGGCGAGCAGCGCGTCGCTGTCGGTGCCCATGTCGGCCGAACCGCTCTCGAACAGGACCTGGCCGTCGTAGCGGATCACCACCCCCCGGTCGTCGATGTCGACCGCAACGAAGGGAGCGACCCCTCGCTCCTCGAACCTCGCTTCGAGCAGCGAGCGGACCTCCTCCACGTTCTCGGCGGTCACCGTGCCCTCCGCCTCCAGCTCCGCTTCCCTGGTCTCGATCTCGTTCCGGTACGACTCGCTGCTGATCGTCGCCATCCCGAGGGTCGGCGCGATGCCCGTCCCGGATTCGAGGAGGCTGTCGGCCTGCTCGTTGAACGGGTCGGAGACGCCGAGCGCGGCGACCATGCCCACCTTGAAATCGAAGAACTTCGTCTCGTCGACGAGGGCGAAGGCGAAGAGCATGATGAAGAACGCGAGCAGCAGGGTCATCGCGTCGGCGTAGCTCTCCATCCACGCCTTGTCCGGGCCCTCGTCCTCTTCGACGGCCTTCGGCTTCCTAGGCACGGCTCACCGTCCGCGTCGCAACCGGGATGCAGGCCCGGTGGTGATCACGCGCTCTTCTCCGCCTCGGTGATGCCCTCCCTCGTCGCAGGCGGGAGGAACGACGCGAGCATGCCGGCCACCGCCCGCGGGTTGCTGCCGGCCTGTACCGCCAGGATTCCCTCGAGGACGATCTCCTTCGCCGCGAGCTCGTCGGCCGACATCCGCTTCAGCTTGTTGGCGATCGGGTTGAAGATGAAGTTGGCCAGGAATGCGCCCCACAGGGTGGTGAGGAACGCGACCGCCATCGACGGTCCGAGCGACGACGGGTCGTCGAGGTTGCCGAGCATGTCGACGAGTCCGATGACCGTTCCGATCATGCCCATGCCCGGCGCGAAGCCTGCCATCGTCACGAAGTACTGGGCGCCCGACTTGTGCCGGGCCTGGGTCTTCTCGATGTCGATCTCGAGCTGCTCGCGGAGGCGCTCGGGATCGGTGCCGTCGACCGCCATCTCCATCCCCTTCTTGAAGAAGGGGTCGTCGATGTCGGCGAGGCGGGGCTCGAGGGCCAGCAGGCCCTCCCTGCGTGCGGTGTCGGCGAACTCCACCAGCAGCTTGATGTCGTCGGTGGAGTCGGGCACCGCCCCGCCGGTGAACGCCTTGATCAACACCTTGATCGCATTGATCGTGGCCGGCATCGTGCCGCTGGCCATCGTGACCCCCACCGTGCCGCCGAACACGAGGATGATCGACGGAATGTCGGCCAGGAAGATCCCGATCGGATTGAGGCCCCCCATGAACAGCGCCCCGAAGACGGCGCCCAACGCGACGAGGAGCCCGATGATCGTCGCCGGATCCATCAGTGCGTCCCCGCGCCCGGGTCGATGTCGACGGTCTCGCTCCGGCCGACCGGTCCGTCGGCGGCATCGTGCGGGTCCTGCACGAGGCGCAGGCCGACATCGGCCGTCGCCGGCGGCGGGAGCTCGGCATAGGAGATGTGGAGGATACGCGCCCGGTACTGGACGACCAGGTCGAGCACCTCGCTGAGCGACTCCCGCACGATGTACTTCTTGCCGTCGAGGAGGGTGAGCACGGTGTCGGGTGTCTCCTCGACCCGTTCGATGTGCTCGGCGTTGATGCCGAAGCGCTCGCCGTTGATCCGACTGACCACAATCATCTGTTCCACCGTCCCGTGGGAGCCCGTCTCGGCGTCGTGGCCCGCTCGTCTCGCTGCGGTGGGCCGTCGGCTCGCCTGCTACCTATCGTCGGCACCCCGCGCCGGAGTGTGAGCGACGGGCTGCGATCGTGGGACTGGCGGCTACCGGAGGAAGTCGAGCAGCGAGCGGCCCACGCTGCGGGCGGCGGCCGACAGCGTCGCCTCGTAGCTGGTCTCGGCTGCCCGGAGCCGGACGATCGCGTCGCCGAGGTCGACGTCCTGCAGGTCGCTGATCTGCGACTTCATGGCGATCTGGCTGCTCTCGTTCCGCGCCGTGAGCGCCTCCAGTCGCGACGACAGGCTCCCGATCCTGCCGAGCTCGGCTTGGGCCCGACCCATCGCCAGGTCGATCGCCTCGATCCCCTGGCGGACCGCGTTGACGTCCCCAGCGGCGACCGCGTCGGCGGTGGCGTCGACGATCTGGAACATCGTGCCGTTGAACGGGTTGCCGGCGTCGGGAACCCCGAACACCTGGGGCCCCGTGACAGCGACCGCGAACGAGTCGGTCTCGGTGACGTTGCGGACCACCTGGCCCGCGTCGCCGAGGTAGTTGCCGGCGGCGTCGTAGGCCTGCGAGGTGGCCGCTGTGCCAGCGAAGATCGGTCGCCCGTTGATGGTCTCGTTGGCCAGCGAGCGCAGCTCGTCGGCCACCGCCCGGAGGTCGCCGGTGATGGCGTTGCGGGCCTCGACGGTGTTGATGCCGTTCGCGCCCTGCACGGCCAGCGTCCGGCCACGGGTGA
Organism: Acidimicrobiales bacterium; assembly: GCA_965216205.1. Taxonomy (GTDB): domain Bacteria; phylum Actinomycetota; class Acidimicrobiia; order Acidimicrobiales; family SZUA-35; genus CADEDH01. The sequence goes on from OZ244139.1 coordinate 6,163,159, forward strand.
GCGACGTCACCGCGTCCTGCAGGACCGTGTCGCCGGTCTGGAGCCACAGCCGGGCGTTCGCGTGGTTGCGGCCGAGCTGTTCGAGGCGATCCAGCGAGCGCTGGTTGCGGAGCAGCGTTGCCGCGTCGATCGGGTCGCCGGATGCGACGTCGAAGCGGACGCCGGTGGCGACCTGCTCCCGGTAGTCGGCCGCGGTCCGGCTCGCGCTGCTGATCCAGTCGTTGATGGCGTTGGTGTTGCCGAGCGTGGTGATGCGATCCATGCGGTGGTTCCCTCCGATCAGCGGCCGACGATGCCGGTGCGGTTGATGAGCGTGTCGAGCAGCTCGTCGACCGCGGTGATCATGCGGGCCGATGCCTCGTAGGCCCGCTGGGCCGAGACGAGGTCGGCCAGCTCCTCGTCGAGGTTGACCCCCACCGCCGACTGTCGTGCGTCCTCGGCGTGGTCCGATGCCAGTCGGGCGATGTCGGCCCGGCTGTTGAAGGTGTTCACGAGGCCACCGAGCTCGGCGACGAAGCTCGCATGGATCGCCGACGGGCTGTTCGGATCGGTGCCGAGGTCGGCGATGGCTCGCGCCACCGTGTTGTCGAGCACACCCGAGCCGTCCGACGCCGCGATCCGCTCCGGCTGGCCGACCACATCGGCCGAGACCGCCATGTCGACCGCCCGGGTGACGGTCGGGTCGAACAGATTCCGTCCGGTGACGCCGTCGAGGCCGGCGCCCGGCTGGTGGAGGCCGTTGACGATCGAGACGGTGCTGGCTGCGACGTTGTCGAGCGCGACGACCTGCTCGGGGAGCAGCACGTTGGCGACGTGGAGCGTGCCGTGGACGCGTCCGGCCCGCAGCGACAGCTCCCGTCCCGACGGCGCACGTAGCACCGCCCGCTCATACCCCAACGGCGTGAGGGCCGGGTCGCTCACGTCGTCGACGCTGAGCACCCCCGGCCGGCCGTCGCCGACGAGGTTGTAGCCGTCGATCGAGATCCTGACCTGACTGAGCTCGTCGTAGGTGATCTCGGCTCCGGTGAGCCCGATCAGCTCGGAGGCGAGACGGTCGCGCTCGTCGATCGCACCGTTGGGGGCCGTACCGGTGGCCGTACCGGCCACGATCGTCTCGTCGAGCTCCGCGATCTGGGCCGAGAGCTCGTTGACCCGATGCACCAGGCCATGGAGGCGGTCGATCGTCATGGCCCGGCGGTCGTCGAGCGTGGCACCCTGTCGACGGAGACCCGCCGCCACCGCTTCGGCCTTGCCGAGCACCACGTTGCGCACGGCCAGGTCGTCCGGGTTGTTGGCCACGTCGTCGAAGCTGTTCCACAGATCCTGGAGCTGCGTCGCCAGGCCTTCACCGAGCGTGCCCAGCTCCGCCTCCACCGCTGCGAGATCCGCAGCCTGCACCTCGAGGCTGGCCGACCGGCCGCGTTCCCGCTTGGCGTTCGTGTCGAGCAACTGGTCCCAGCGGCGGGTGACCTCGGCAGTCACGCCGCCGTGCTGCCGCTCAGTCCCGCTGAAGAGCCCAGCCCGGTAGGTCTCGATCGGGCTGAGGATGGTGGTCTGGCGGTGATAGCCCTCCGTCTCCATGTTGGCGATGTTCTCGCCGATGACCTCGATCCGCTTCTGGTGGGCGTGGAGGCCGGTGGTCGCAGTGTTCAGGGCCGCGAAATCGCTCATGTCTCGGTCCCTCTCTCGTGGGTTGGCTGCCCGTCCACCTCCTGCTCCCGGGCGGTCATGCCTGACCGTCGAAGAGCAGGGCCGGCGCTGCCGGCCGCACGGTTCGACCAGCCCGGTCGTAGCCGGTCACGGGTGTTTCGGAGATGCCGTTGGTCACCTGGGCGATCCGGTCGAGGGTGGCTCCCATCGTGTGCCGGCTCTGGTCGACGAGCAGTTGGATCCGCTCGACGGACGACCGCAGGTTCTTCTGGTGGTCGGCGATGAGTGGACCCCACACGTCGTCGGCCGACTCGGCGAGGTCGGTGAGCGCAGGCGTCGACCCCTCGCCGGGAGGCTGCCCGGCGAGTGGCGCCAGCAGGGCTTGTCGCTGCCGATCCAGGGCCTCCACGGCGGACGCGGCTTCGTCGAGGAGCTCGGCGACAACCGCGAGGTTGCCGTCCCTTCCCGCTCCGGCGAAGAGGATCTGGGCCTCCAGGAGCACCTCGACCCGGCGCAACGAGGTCCGGTAGCTCCAGAGCAGCTCGGCGAGCTGCCGGTACCGATCGATGGAGAGGGGAGCGCTGACCGAGCCCATGGTGCGTAGCGTCGGCCGGCGATCGACGATCATGAGCGGACCGGTTCCGAGCCCTCGAGGGTGGATGCCAGATCCGAACGCAGCATCGACAGCGCCTCCCGCTTGAGCTGCGACGCCCGCGATTGCGTGACCCCGAGGAGATGCCCGAGCTCGGTCATCGAGCGTCCCTCCAGGAAGTGGCCGACGACCACGGTGCGGTGCCGCTCGGGCAGCAGCTCCAGCGCCGCCCGCAGCTCGCGCTGTATCTCCTGTGTCTCGATGGGGATCGGCTGGTCGACGTCGGCGACGTCGAGCTCGGAGCGGGGGGTTCCGGCACCGCTCGGCCACGATGGGCGGTTGAGGCTCGCGAGGTGGGTGCGGGCCAGGTCGGCCTTGAGCTTGTGGAGCTCGTCGAGCTCGATCCTCATCGCAGCGCTCAGTTCCCGGTCGGTCGGCTCGCGGCCGAGGGTGGCAGCGAGTGCATCCCCGGTCTGGTGCATGTGCCGCTCCGACCGGCGCACCGACCGCGCCGCCCAGTCAGCCGAACGGAGCGCGTCGAGCACGGCGCCCTCGATCCGGCGGCCCGCGAAGGTGGAGAAGGCGAACCCACGGTCGGGATCGAAGCGGGAGACGGCCTCGATCAGCCCGAGGGCGCCAGCCTGTACGAGATCGTCCCGGCTGAACGTGGCGGGGAACCGCTGGGTCATCCGGCCGACGATGTGATGCACCAGCGGCAGGTTCTCCTCGACGAGGCGTTCCTCGTCGGGCGTCAGCCGCTCACCGTCCGTCACCGTTGCTGTGGCCCGCGAACCCGACACATCCGCCCGTACATCGGAGCGGCGAGGCGCCGACCTGAGCGGATTCTCGCCGGAGCCGGCGGCCGAGCGTGCGGCAGCGTCTGGCGGCGGCCGGGCGACGACCGCTCATGATGGTTCCCACCGGACCGATACGAGCTTCGTGAGGTACGTGTGGTGAGGAGCACCGCGTGACGGCTGCGGCCGATGCCAACGCTGGTGTCGAGGTCGATGTCGCCGAGGCCGATGTCGCCGAGGCCGATGTCGCCGAGGCCGATGTCGCCGAGGCCGACGCGGTTCCGGCGCGCGGTCCGGTCGTGTACGAGTTCGGCGCGCCCAGCAAGCTGAGCGACGAGAAGCTCGCGCTCTACCGCGAGGCGGGCCGGCAGATCGCGGTCGATATCGAGGCGGCGATCGGCGAGTGGGTGCCCGACTGTTCGGTCGACGCCGAGCCACCTCGGGAGGTCACTGCCGACTCGGTGCTCGTCAGCGCCGACGGCACACCGACCGACCAAGCGGACTTCGACGTGGTTCCCCTCACGATCGCCGGGGTGGTCTGCGGCACGATCGCCACCGAGCTCAGGCTCGCCCTCTCGTTGATCGGCGGCGCCCTGGGAGGTCCGCCCGATTCGGAGATCGAGGCCCGACCGCTCACCTCGATCGAGGCTCGGGTTCTGGACCTGATCGGCGCGGCCGGTATCGAGGCTGCCTGCAGGACGCTGCTCATCGACGGTGCCGGGATCGGTACGGCCGAGTGGCCGTCGGCTCCCACCCCCGAACGGAGTCGCCGCGACGGGTTCCGGGCCGACGACGACGAGGAGTCGAAGGATCTGGTCGCGTTCGGGTTCAGCGTCGAGGTCGGTGGTGAGCGGGGCTCACTCGTGATCGCGTTCGACCTGGCCACCCTGCAACGGTTCTCCGACGTGGTCGATACCCGCCTGGCCGGCCATCAGCGTGTGGTCCCGGTCCAGCCGAGCCCGCTCGCACCCCTCGCCCTCCGCCCGGTGCCCCTGAAGTTCGCGGTGCGGGTCGGCACGGCCGAGCTCACCGCTCGGGAGGTCGTCGAGCTCCGCGCGGGCGACGTGATCAAGACCCGGGTGCCCGTCGATGCCGAGCTGATCGCCCTGGCTGGTGACACAGCCCTGTTCCAGGTCAAGCCCGGGCAGCGGGGGAACAGGCTCATCGCAGAGATCATCTCCCCGATAGTCAGAGAGGCGGACCGGTGAACGAGGAAACGATGACAGCAAGCCAATCGGAGACCGGAGCCGACGAGGCGTCGGGGTCGACCGGCGACGACCAGCTCAGCCAGGAGTTCGCCAATCGAGGTTTCGTCCTCGTTCCGGCCAGCGCCGATCCACCGTCGTTCGAGGGCGCGCCGTTGTCTGCGGTCGGCTTCGCCCCAGCCGGCACGGAGGAGCCCGCCCGGATCGCAGCTGCGGTGCTCGCCGGCGACGGCCTCGATGCGTTCGATCTGACGGTCGCCGCGATCCAGGCCGCCAACCTCGACCTGGCGCCCGCCAGCGCGGTGTCGATCAACTCGCTCGACGAGCTCACCGCCACCGTCGCCCACCCCTTGGAGCTGCTGGCGATTCGTTCCGGCGACCAGATCATCGGGGTCGTCGCCCGCCACGCGGACCGGCGCGCCGTCGTCGGCTACGGCACCACGGTCGGCACCATCGGCGGAGATGGCGCCGACGGTGCGGTTGCGGGCGGCGGCGCCGTCGCCCAACCCGATCCGGTGCCGTCGGCCGCCAGCGGCCAGTCGGCTACCCCGGGCTCGGCCCCCAGCGGATCCTTCGGGCTCGCAACTGGCCTCGGTCTCCTGCAGGACGTCGTGCTGGAGGTGACCGTCGAGCTCGGCCAGACCGCGCTTCCCCTCGCACGGCTGATGAGCCTCGGCATCGGATCGGTCGTCGAGCTCGACCGGAACGCCGGTGCCCCCGTCGACGTTCTCGTCAACGGGACGCTGTTCGCGAAAGGCGAGGTGGTCGTGGTCGACGGTGAGTACGCCGTGCGGATCATCGAGATCCTGGCCCCGCCCAGCCAGTGACCTCATGAACGTCGTCCGGATCGTGCTCTCGTTCGCAGCGGTGGGGGGCCTGCTGTGGCTGTTCGCCCGAGCGGGGCGGGGCCGGTTCGGCGCGCTCCTCACCGGCGCGGTCGGGAGTGCCCCGGCGGCTCCCCTGGAGATCCTCGAGCGGCGGCAGCTCAGCCGCAACGCCGGCGTGGCCGTGGTCAGGGCTGGAACCCGCCACCTGCTGATCGGCGTCGGCGAGACCGGCGTCCAGCTCCTGACCGAGGGCGACGACCTCGTCGCCGACCCGGCGATCGATCGCCGGTCGGGGTCGAATGGCGCCCCGTCAACCGACGCCGCCCCCAACCCAGACCAGAACCTCGGCGTCGGCATCGGCGTCGACTCGGGGAGCAACGACTCCGGGATCATCGACCTGCAGAGCGCACGGACGCGCCTGCCACGGGCTTCGACGCCCAGCCGGCCACGGATGAGTTTCGTCGACGCGCTCCGGGAGAAGACCGTTCGCCGGTCGTGACCTCGGGGACCCGGAAGGTCGTCCCATGCCTGCAGACGCTCCGCCAACGCGACGTGGTCGGCGCGCCGGTGACCGGTCGACGGTCGCCACCCGCATCGCTGCCGGCGTCGCATCGCTGCTCGCCGGAGCGTCGCTCGCAGCCGTGATCGCAGTGGTCGCCACAGTCGTCGTGCTGGTGGCGACGCCGGGTCCGGCCGCCGCGCAGGGCGTCGAGCCGCCACCGGACGTGCCCGAACCCGGGATCGAGATACCCGACGTGCCACCGGTCGGTGCGCCTGCGGACGACGACGGCAGCGGGATCACGATCGACATCGGCGGCAACGAGGAGCCGAGCCAGACCGTCCTGTTGATCGTCGGCCTGTCGCTGCTGTCGCTCGCGCCCTCGCTGGTCATCATGCTGACGAGCTTCACCCGGATCGTCGTGCTGCTCTCGATGACCAGGAACGCACTCGGCCTGCAAGGCGTGCCGCCCAACCAGGTGGTGATCGGCCTGTCGTTGTTCCTGTCGCTCTTCGTCATGGCGCCGACGCTGTCGGCCGTCAACGACGACGCGCTCCAACCGTTCCTCGACGGTCGGATCGATCAGGCGGAGGCCTACGAGGTGGCCACCGAGCCGATGCGGAAGTTCATGCTCGACAACACCCGCACGGCAGAGCTCGACCTGATGATGGACGCCACCCCCGGCGGCCGGCCGGGCACCATCGACGACGTCGGGATGACCACCGTGATCCCCGCGTTCGTGCTGTCCGAGCTGAAGACGGCGTTCGTGATGGGGTTCGTGATCTTCATCCCCTTCCTCATCATCGATCTCGTGGTGGCCAGCGTGCTGATGTCGCTCGGGATGATGATGCTGCCCCCGGTCTTCGTGTCGCTCCCGTTCAAGCTGCTGCTGTTCGTGATGGTCGGCGGGTGGTCGCTCGTCGTCGAGACCCTGCTCGCGAGCTACGCATGACCGGACCTCGGAGGACGCGTCGATGACCGAAGCCGATGTGATGCAGATCGTGACCGATGCCATGTGGGTCGGGGTCAGGATCGGCGCCCCGATCCTCCTCGCCGCGATCGTGGTCGGCGTGGCGGTGGGCCTCCTCCAGTCGGTCACCCAGATCCAGGAGCCGACCCTCTCGTTCGTCCCGAAGTTCGTGGCGATCGGGATCGTCATCGTGATCAGCGGACCGTGGATGCTCCAGGAGATCGTCGCCTACACCGAGACGCTGATCCGCAGCATCCCCGGCAAGCTCCTGTAGGGGCGGTCGGCCGTGCAGCTCGCCATCGGCACCGAGGCGGTCCTCACCTTCCTACTGGCGTCGACCCGGATCCTGGCCACGCTGCTGGTCGCCCCGCCGTTCAACGGCGGGCTGGTACCGGTGCGGGTCCGGCTGGCCGTCGCGGTGTCGATCGGCCTGCTGCTGGCGTCGGGCGTCGGGCCGGAGACGACGCCGCCACCCGAGATCCCCTCGCTCGTCCTGGCGATCGCCACCCAGGTCCTGGCCGGCCTGGTGTTCGGCTTCTTCGTGCTGCTGCTCCTGTCGGCGTTCCAGGTCGCCGGGTCGATCATCGACCTCAGCAGCGGCCTCAGCGCCAGCACCCTCTACGACCCGGTGACCCAGTCGAACCTCGCCCCCGTCGGTCGCCTCTACCAGCTGGTCAGCATGGCCCTGCTCGTGAGCCTCGACGGTCACCTCCTCATCGTGCGGGGGGTGATCCGCAGCTATGAGGCAGCACCGATCGGCGCAGTCGCCACCGCGCCACTCGGCGCCGCGCTCGCCAGGACGGCCGGGCAGCTCTTCGTGGCTGCGCTCGAGATCGGCTTCCCCGTGCTCGCCGCCCTCCTCCTCACCGAGGTGGCGCTCGGTATCGCCAGCCGGGCCGCCCCCCGGCTGAACATCATGCTGGTCGGATTCGGTGTGAAGTCGCTCGTGCTCTTCCTCGTGCTCGGTCTGGGTCTCCCGCTGCTGGTGAACGCCACCGGCAACCTGCTCGACGACGCCCTCCGGCTCGGTTCGTCGTTGATCGAGGGCTGACCGGTGGCCGACTCCGCCCAGAAGACCGAGAAGCCCACACCGAGGCGACTTCGGGACGCCCGGCAGAAGGGGCAGATCCCGAGGTCGGTCGACCTCGTCCAGTGGGTCACGCTGCTCACGGCGAGCTTCCTGCTCCCGTCGACCTTGGGTCGCGTGCTCGACGGGCTCGATCGGCGGCTCGACTTCGCCCTCGACGTGGCCGGCCGCGGCGAGACCGGACCTGCGCTCGAGGCGGCGGTGGGCATGGCCGCCTCGGCGTCGATCGGCTTGAGCTTCCTGTTCGGGTTCGTGCTCGTGTCGTCGATCGTGGGGATGGCGCTCCAGGGTGGCTTCGTGCTCAGCGTCGACCCGGTGAAGCCCAAGTGGGAGCGGGTGTCGCCCAAGACCGGCTTCAAGCGGTTGTTCTCGGCCCACAGCATCATGGAGACCGTCAAGGCGGTCGCTCGGCTGCTCGTGCTCGCGCTGCTCGTCTCGACGGTGCTGACCGCAGCCGTCAACCGGCACCTCTTCACCGCCGGACTCGACCTCCGCACCTCCGCCGACCTCCTCATCGAACAGATCCTGCTCGTCGTTCGTATCGCCGCGCTGGTCGGGTCGGTCATCGGCGTCGCCGACTACGCCTTCCAACGACAGCAGGCGATGAAGAAGCTGAAGATGTCGAAGCAGGAGATCAAGGACGAGCAACGGCGGGCGGAGGGTGACCCGGTGGTCAGGAACCGGCGCCGACAGGCTCACGCCAAGCTGAGCCGCAACCAGATGCTCAGCGCCGTCGGCGATGCCACCGTAGTCATCGTGAACCCGAGCCACTATGCGGTGGCGCTGGCCTATGACCACGACGGCTCAGCCCCGACGGTCGTGGCCAAGGGCACCGACGAGCTGTCGTGGCGCATCCGGCAACGGGCGACCCACCACGAGGTGCCGGTCGTCGAGTCGCCGCCGCTGGCCCGCGCGCTGCACGCGTCGGTCGACGTCGGTGAGTCGATCCCCGAAGCGTTCTTCGAGGCCGTCGCCATCGTGCTCGCCTTCGTGCTCCGCAAGCGCCGGAACCCGGCCGCCGTCACCGGCCGGGTGTCGATCCCCCCGAGCAAGCTCCCCCGCTCCGCCCCCTCCTGACTGCCCGCCAGCTCCCGCGATCCCGGGTTCTGGCGGACCCAACTGCCGCGATCCCGGCTTCTGGCGGACCCAGCTGCCGGCAGCGGGACCTGGGTCCGCCAGAACGGGTCTGGGAGGGCGCTGGGTCCGCCAGAACGGGTATGAGTGGGCGCCGGGTCCGCCAGAACCCGGGATCGGTGGCTTGAATCGACGACGGTGACGCCGATTGGTGGCCAGGACCACGGAGGTCCGACTCCCCGCCATGGATGGCCGGTAGCTCGAAGAGGTGCTGTGTTCGCGAATCGCGCTGGTGGCGGTCTGCTTTCGGCCCTGATCGTCGGCGTCGTCGCGCTGATGATCATCCCGCTGCCGTCGCCTGTCCTCGACCTGCTGCTGTCGGTCAACATCGCCCTCGCCGTCACCCTGTTGCTCACCACGATCCTCTCCAGCCGTTCCCTGGAGATGGCGTCGTTTCCGTCGTTGCTGCTGATCGCGACGCTGTTCCGGCTGGCGCTCAACGTCAGCTCGACCAGGCTCATCCTCACCACCGGTTCGGCTGGCGGCGTCATCGAGGCGTTCGGGTCGTTCGTGGTGGGAGGATCGATCGTCGTCGGTCTCGTGGTGTTCCTGATCCTGGTGATCATCCAGTTCGTCGTCATCACGAACGGCGCTTCCCGGGTGGCCGAGGTGGGCGCCCGGTTCACGCTCGACGCGATGCCCGGCAAGCAGATGGCGATCGACGCCGACCTCGGTGCCGGCCTGATCGACGAGGAGACCGCCCGGCTCCGACGCCAGGAGATCAGCCAGGAAGCCGACTTCTACGGTGCGATGGACGGCGCCTCGAAGTTCGTCAAGGGCGACGCGATCGCCGGCGTGCTCATCACCGTGATCAACCTGCTGGGCGGGATGGTGATCGGCGTCGTCGAGCGGGGCATGGGGTTCGCCGAGGCGATCGACAACTTCTCGACGCTCACGGTCGGCGACGGGCTCGTGTCGCAGGTGCCGGCGCTGCTGATCTCGATCGCCAGCGGCATCATCGTGACCCGGGCGGCTGGCGACGCCGACCTCGGGACCGACATCGCCACCCAGATCGGGGCGCAGCACGAGGCCCTCCGGTATGGCGGCATTGCCGTCCTCGGCCTGGGCGTGGCGCCCGGTCTCCCGTTCCTCCCGCTGGCGATGGTCGGTGGCACGATGATCTTCGTCAGTCGGCGGCTCCGGCAGCGCAGTGCGGTCGCCGATGGCGTGGAGATCGTGGAGGACGCCGAGCCGCCGATCGATCCGGACGATCCGCAGATGCTCGCCGGCGAGATCAGGCCCGAACCGCTCGGCCTCGAGTTGGCCGTCGACATGGTCGACCTCGTCGATCCGGCGGTCGGCGGCGACCTCCTCGACCGGGTTCGTGCCCTCCGCCGCAAGCTCGCCCTCGAGCTCGGCCTGATCATCCCGGCCGTCCACACGCGGGACAACATGGACCTGCTCCCCGGCGAGTACGCCATCATGGTCCACGGCGTGGAGATGGCCCGGGGGCGGGCGCCGGCCGGTCACGTCCTCGTGATCAGCGACCGCCTCGACCAACTGCCGGGGGCGGTGGAGACCGAACCGGTCTTCGGGCTGCCAGCGAAATGGCTGCCGATCGAGCAGCGGATGCTGGCCGAGACCGGCGAGGCCACCGTGATCGACCGCTCGTCGGTCATCACCACCCACATGGCCGAGGTCGTGCGGGTCAACGCCCCCGACCTCCTGAGCCGGCAGGAGGTGAAGGACCTGGTGGAGCTGGTTCGTCAGACCGATCCGGCGGTCGTCGAGGAGCTCATCGGCAGCGACCTCACGATCGCCGAGCTGCAGCGGGTGCTCCAGGAGCTCCTCGCCGAGGGTGTCCCGATCCGCGACATCGTGCGCATCATCGACGTGGTGGGCGAGCAGGGGCGCTTGACCCGCGACATCCGAGACCTCACGGAATCGGTTCGAGCGGCCCTGGGTCCATCGATCTCGGCGGGCAACGCGACGGCCGACGGGATGCTGCCGGTGGTCACGATCGACCCGCTGCTCGAGCACGACCTGCTCGCGAGCTTGCGGGAAGGCGCCGTGGGGCTCGACTTCCAACTCGAGCCCGACGTTCTCCAGCACGTCATCCAGGCCTTCCGCGCCAAGGTCCACGAGGTGGAGCAGCGAGGACTCAACCCAGTTGTGCTCACCTCCCGCACCCTTCGACGCCCACTTCGACGACTGCTCGCTCTCACCGAGATCCACGCCCCCGTCCTCTCGATGGAGGAGCTCGGATCGCAGGTGCGAGTTGAGACCCAGGGCCACGTCGCCCTCAACACCGCCGGCCTCCCACAGAACACGAGGATGATCACACCATGACCCCCGCAACCATCGTTCCCGATGCTTCTCCCACCTCCGAAGCCGACGAGATGCGCGACGACACCGCGTTCGTCGAGCCTGCGCTGGTCGAGCCTGAGCTCGTTGACGGCGGGCCGATCGACGCCTCGCCTGGACTGCCCAGGCTCGGCGACGGAGTCGGGGCAGACGCCGGGCCGCACGCCGACCGACCCCGAGCTCCGGGTCGCCATCGCTACACCGGGCCGGAGCTGAGTGCGCTGCTGAACCAGGTCCGACGGGAACTTGGTGCCGAGGCCAGCATCGTCGAGGCGAATCGGGTTCGCTCAGGCGGCATCGCCGGCTTCTTCGCCAAGGAGGCCTACGAAGTGGTGGCCGCCCCGGCAACCCGGGCGCCGGAAGAGCCGCCTCCCCCGCCGTTGCCGTCCAGAGCGCCGGTGGTGGCTCCCGAGCCGGTCGCCGTCGCCGAGCCGATGGCGGTTCCGGAGCCGGTCACCGTCGCTGAGCCGACGGTGGTCCCCGAGCCGGTGATGGTTGCGGAGCCGGCCGAGGACCGCACCTCCGCCCCGGTCCCCGTGGCCGAGGAACCTCCCGCTGCGTCGTCCATGGCGCCGATCGGCGCCATCGAGGTGGTCGGGTCGGAGCCGGCGGCGACGCCCGGGTCGAACCCGACCTCACCTCGGTCGGAACGCGATGCGGGGAACATCTCGGTCGCGCTGCTCGAGCGGGCGGAGGCGATCAGCACCCTCGAGCGGGTGAGCATCCGCCAACACGACGACGACTCCGCCGGTCAGCCGATCAACAGGCCCGCCCGCTTCGGCGAGGTGCTCGACGCGGAGCTGGCCTCCGTTCCGACCCGCGACCAGGACCCAGCGGCAATGGCCGAGACATCGGCCGTCCAGTCCGCTCTGCGCCGACAGGTCGTCGAGCGCTCAACCGGCGTCATCGACGAGCCGGCCAGCGCCGAAACCGATCGCTCGGCGACCGCTCCTGTCGAGTGGGCTCCGATCGACGCGCTGCCGGTCGACGCGCTGCCGGTCGACGCGCTGCCGGTCGACGCGCTGCCGGTCGACGCGCTGCCGGTCGACGCGCTGCCGGTCGACGCGCTGCCGGTCGACGCGCTGCCGGTCGACGCGCTGCCCGTCGACGCACTGCCGGTCGACGCGCTGCCCGTCGACGCGCTGCCGGTCGACTCATCGCCGGTCGAGCAGGCACCCGTCGCTTCTGTCGGGTTCGAGACATTGCCAGTCGGATGGGCGCCGGTCGACGCGCTGCCGGTCGACGTCGTCTGGGCGTCGGATCCGCTGGAGCCTGTGGTCGAGCAGGCGTGGGCCGCCACGTCGAGCCCCCTCGTCGCTGGTCCGAGCGATCCCTCGCCCGTGGTCTCCCCGATCGGCAGCAGGCTGACGGCGATCATCGGGAGTGTCGATGCGGCGATGGGTGTGGCTCGGCGGTTGCTCGTCGGGCCGAACCACGACTACGCCGGATTCGTCGTGGTCGCTCTGGAGCCCAAGACGGTCGACCTGCCCGCCGATCGGGTCGGCCGGCACTTCGAAGCGGTGACCCGCCATCTGTTCGACTGGGCCGTCGAGGGTGAGGGCGGGATCGTCGTGGTCGACGCAGGGCTCGGGGACCGGCTCGGGGTCGAGGTCGAGTGCCTCCGCAACCTCGGGGCCGACGAGATCGTGGTCATCGACGATCATCAGGCGCCCGCTATCGACACACTGCAGCGACTCCACTCGACCGACATCGAGGGCACGATCGTCATCTCGGCGCCAGGGGCCGGTGACCCGGTGACCGATGGCCAGCCGTGACCGTCGTGTGCAACTCGTCGGGGGGCGCAACCGACCGGAGACCGAGGCCGGCCTGGTCGGTGCCGGCCTGCTCGTGGGGCTCGTGGCAGGCCACCGGGCGCTCCTCGGCGCCGCGACCGGTCGGATCGCGTTCGAGCTCGGCCTCGCCTGGTTCGTGGCCGCCGTACTGGTCTCGGTGGGTGGCTCGCTTGCGCTCGGTGCACTGTACGACCGGTTCACGGCCGACCAGCGCGAGGTGGCCACGGATGACGAAACACCCAGTTCAGAGGGGTCGCAGCACGATGCAGATGGCGACGCCATGGGCAATCCCGCCGACCCGTCCGAGGACCACGGTCCGGCCGATCCTGGCCAGTAAGGTCGCCTTGTGATCGTCGAATCGACCCGCTTCGGGACGCTCGAGCTCACGAGCGACGAGATCATCGATTTCGGTCCGGGACTTCTCGGCTTCGCCGATTCGCGCTCGTACGTGCTGATCGAACTGCCCGACGACGACGACTACCTCTGGCTCCACAGCGTGGACGAACCGGACGTGGCGTTCCTCGTCGTTCGACCGTGGGGGTTCTTCCCCGACTACGAGATCGACGTGCCGGATGCGACGATCAGTGAACTGGCGCTCGACAGCCCCGTCGATGCCGAGGTCTTCCTCCTCCTGACCGTGCACCGGTCGGAGGAGGCACAGCCCGACTTCCTGACCGCCAACCTGCTCGGCCCTGTCGTGGTCAACACCCGGCAACGCTGCGGTCGACAGGTCGTGCTCGACAGCTCGTCATACGGCACACGAGAACCGCTGGTGTCCGCCTGATGCTCGTTCTCAGCCGCAAGCCGAACCAGTCGATCGTGATCAGCTCCGACATCATCGTCACCGTGATCGAGGTGAAGGGTGATCAGGTCCGACTCGGCATCAAGGCCCCTCGAGACGTGGTCATCCATCGCGACGAGGTCGCGGCGGAGATCAAGGCCGCGAACCGGGCGGCGTCGCAGTCGGGCCCGACGACGATGCCCGACCTGCCCAGGCCCAAGGCTCCCCGAGGCGCTCGCCCGAGCCCCGGCGTACCCCGCCCTCCGACCGGTAGCTGACCACCCCAGCCGGAGCCCGCGCTCGACCGGTAGCTGACCGGCCGCGGCCGGTCGTCGCGGCGTCGCACGCTCAGTTCGGGTCTGGCCGGTAGGTCCAGTGCCACGGCTCACGGGGCACGTCCTCCACGTAGCCGTAGCGCCACGCGTTGTCGCGCATCCAGGCCAGGGCGGGACCGTCGAGCCGGAGATCGGTGGCCAAGCCCCACCCGTGATTCGAGGTGCCCGGCGAGGCGGCGAGACCGCCCCTGCTGTAGAGGCCCTTCCGGCGGGCGAGATCCACCTGCGCATCGTAGGACCGGTAGCTGTCGGTCACCCCCACCGTCACCCCCGCCGCCGTCGCGTCGGTGATGAGCGCGTTGAGCGCAGCCGCTGCGGGACCGTACAGGAGGTGGCCGGTGTCCCCGATCGGGGTGAGCGCGCTCGCTGGGATCCGACCGTTGCCGTACGCGAGCAGTTCGGCCGGTGGTTCGAGCTGGCCGTACGAGCCGGACCGGACCGTGGCCGGCGTCAGGTCGGGGCGCTGGTCGACGGGGTCGACCGTCGCCGTAGTCCCCGAGCCCGAGACCGACCCCGAGTCCGACCCTGAGTCCGGCCGTGCAGCGGTTGCGCTCGTCACGGCCGTCGAGCCAGATGCCGCTGAAGCGGGGGACGTCGAGCCGACCGCCGCGGTGCTTGCCGCCGGCCCGGCCGGGGCCGAAGCCGGTGTCGCCCCGAGCGTGACCGCCGGCGACGAGAGCACCGTGGGACCGGCTGTGGCCGGCGCCGCCGGGTCGGTCGTGGTGGTGCTGCTCGCCGGTACCGCGGCATCGATCGCAGCGTTCTGCAGTGCGAGGCCGAACCCGAGGCGGGCGTTCCCGCCGCCAGCCCGAGACGCCTGCTCGAGCTGAGCCACTCGAGCCTCGATCGCGTGTAGCCGCGACGAGATGGGGGAGAGATCGCTCATGCTCGCTCCATCGGCCGGAACACCCGCACCGTGAACGGCCGGTGTGAGCTCGTCGCTACTCGATGCCGTGCTCCAGCGCGTAGCGGATGAGCTCCTGCTTCCGATTGAGGTGGAGCTTGCCGAGGATGTTGCGCACGTGGTTCTCCACCGTCTTGGGGGAGATGAAGAGCTCCTCGCCGATCTCCTTGTAGGAGTGGCCCCGAGCCACGTACTGCAACACCTCCCGCTCCCGCTCGGAGAGGGGTTGCACGCCGCCGGCGTCCTTGCTCATCCGCCGGAACTCGCCGAGCACCAGGCTGGCCAGGGCCGGGGAGAACACCGGCTCCCCCTGTGCCGCCTTCCACAGCGCCTCCCGCAGCTCGTCGGGCGGCGTCGACTTCACGAGGTAGCCGGACGCGCCGGCGGCGACGGCATCGAGGAGGTCACGCTCGGCCTCGGACACGGTGAGCATCACGATGTTGGTCAGCTCGCCACACTCCCGGGCGACCTTCAGTCCGCCGCCGTGCGGCATGTTCAGATCGCAGATCACCACATCGGGCTTCGTGCGGGTGATGATCTCCACCGCTTCCTTCGCATCGCTCGCCTCGCCGACGACGTGGAAGTTCTCGCCGAGGTCGGCCCGTACCCCGGAGCGCCAGATCGGGTGATCGTCGGCCAGCACCACCGTCACGGTGCTCTTGAAGTTGGAGCCCTTGGTACTCACAGCCACATCCTCACTTCGGTTCCGCGGCCGGGTCGACCGTCGACCTCGACCCGTCCACCGGCTTCGACCAACCGCCCCCGGATCGAACGGCTCAGGCCCTCGCCCTCCGCGACGGCGTGGTGGTCGAAGCCGACGCCATCGTCCTTCACCGAAACGAACACACTGCCGTCGTCGCCGGGCTCGGCGTAGACGGTCACCGTGGCGGCCTCGCCGTGCTTGGCTGCGTTGGTGAGGGCCTCACCCACCGCCGCGCTGAGGCGCTGGATGACGTCGTCCGACCCGTCGGGCAGGTCGGGAGCGGCGACGACCTGCACCCGCAGTCCGAACCGCTCCTCCGCCCGTCTCGCCGCTGCCCGGAGGCCGGAGGCGAGGTCGGCGTCGACCGAGGTCGCCCCGAACAGGTAGTCCCGCAGCTCGTGCTCCTGACTCCGGGCGAGGTCCACCAGTTCGTGATCGGTGCTCCGGCGCTGGATGACGGCGAGGGTCTGGAGGACCCCGTCGTGGAGTGTACGAGCCACCTCCTCGCGGGCTCGGAACGCGGAGATGAAGCGGTCGGTCTCGGCCAACCGTTCGAGGAGATAGCCCATCACCCAGCCGCTGACCGCGAGCAGGACGGTCGTCGACAGCCCCCGGAAGAGCGACTCCCGGATCCCGGTGAGCGGCGCGAGCCCCACGTAACGGGCGAAGCCCATTCCGGCACCGGCGACCACGGCCGCTCGCCGACCACCGGCGATCGCCACTGCCCCCACCGCTCCCACCACCCACACCGAGGGGAGGGTCTGAGGGTGGTCGCTCGAGCCGAACACCCACGTGTCGGCCAGCAGCATGGTGGTCGCGAGCGCGATCTCGGCCAGCACGAACGACGGGCGGAGCAGCACGTCGGGATCGCGGTTGAACTGCACGGTGAGCGCACCGGTGAACAGCACGGCCGCTGCAGCCAGGGCGAAGCCCACGAGCGGGTGGGCCACGTCGGCCACGGCGTCCGACTCCCGTCGCCACACCACCTCCCACGTGAAGACCCCGGCCGCCCAGGCGATGGTCAGCCACCGGTAGGCGATCATCCCCTTGAGCAGGCTTCGGCGGGTCGGTGGCGACACCCGGGCCATCGTCAACCGGCCCTGTCGGGTCTCGTCTCGGACGGCGCGGGTCATCGCCGCCCATCGTAGGTTCGCCAGCGTCCCCGGTGAGCCACAGGCCTTCTCACCCAACCGGACCTCAGCTCTGGCCGTCTTCTGCACCGGGGGGGGAGCGGCGGTGCTGCCAGAGCTGGTGGCGGGCTGGGTTTGGCAGCGATCTGCACCCGGGGTGGGCGCGGGATCTGCCAGATCCGATCGGTCGCTGGGTTTGGCAGCGATCTGCACCCAGGGTGGGCGCGGGATCTGCCAGCGCTGAGTGGTCAGGTGTGGGTGGCGGCGACCGCGTCGAGCAACTGACGGGCGGTGCCGGCCAGGGCGTGGGCGGCCTCGTTGTCGGCGATGGCGAGGATCTCGCTCTCCGCCCGTTCGACGAAACCGGCGGCGACGGCCAGTGCCTCGCGCACCCCTTGCCCATCCCGGACGATCTCGATCGCCCCGTGCCGGTCGGCTTCGTCGAGCCCGTCGACGAGGAGGTCGCGGAGGGCTGGTCCCGCCGGCGAGCGCAGGGTGTAGATGACCGGGAGCGAGTACACGCCCTCCAGCATGTCCTTGCCGGCCGGCTTGCCGAGCTGCTCGTCGGTCGCGACGACGTCGAGGATGTCGTCGACCACCTGGAACGCCATGCCGTACAGGCGGCCGAACTCGGCCAACGAGTCGTTGGTTGCGTCGTCGCAGCCCATGACGATGCCGCCGATCCTGGTCGAGGCGGCGAACAGGCTGGCCGTCTTCCCCGCGATCGACGGGAAGTACTGGTCCTCGGTGCGGTTCAGGTCGTACAGGGTCTGCAACTCGGCCACCTGGCCCCGGCACAGGTCGGCGATCGTGCGAGCCAGCAGCCCGGCCACCTCCACCCCGAGGCTCGCCGCGATCTCGGACGCCTTGGCCAGGAGGAAGTCGCCGGCCACGATCGCCCGCAGGTTGCCCCACCGGGCGTTGACGCTGTCGACCTGGCGCCGGATCTGCGCCTCGTCCATCACGTCGTCGTGGTAGAGCGATCCCACCTGGACCAGCTCGACGGCCACCCCGCCCCGGATCACGTCGTCGGCCACGGCGACCCCGTCGTCGAGCACGGTGGCGGCCGCCGCCACCGTGAAGTGCGGCCGTTGCCGCTTTCCACCCGCCCTGATCAGGTGTGACGCGATCTCGGACAGGTAGGGGTCGCCCTCGACCCGCACCGTCTCGAGCAGGCACGCCTCGATACGGGCCGAGTCGTCGGACGCGGTCGGGAGCGATGCGAGGGGAGTGGACGCCACGGGCTACACGGTAGGCGAAACGACCGGCGTTGGGTCCAACCAAGCGCCGCCGCCGAGCCCGCGTGCCAACCCCGCCACCGCGGCCGCGCTCCCGGCTCCGCCGGTCCTCGATGGGGCGCCCCCGCAGGCGCCGGTCTAGTTTCTGATCATCGACGTCGGATCTGTGCGAGCACCTGTACTCAGCAACCGGCCCTTTGGTGCCGATCGGACACCATCTGGTCGCTGTGACGTCTGTCCCGGGGCCATTCCCGGAAATACAACCGATGTCAGTACTAGTAGGCTGGTAGCTCTTGCTCCTACCGACCCCTGACGGGAGGACTTCATGTTCGAACGCTTTACGGATCGTGCACGACGGGTCGTCGTGCTTGCACAAGAGGAAGCCCGGCTGCTCAACCACAACTACATCGGCACCGAGCACATCCTCCTGGGCCTGATCCACGAGGGCGAGGGCGTCGCCGCCAAGGCGCTCGAATCGTTGTCGATCTCGTTGGAGGCCGTCCGGAGCCAGGTGGAGGACATCATCGGCCAGGGCGGCTCGTCGCCCAGCGGTCACATCCCCTTCACCCCCCGGGCCAAGAAGGTCCTCGAGCTGTCGCTCCGGGAGGCGCTCCAGCTCGGCCACAACTACATCGGCACCGAGCACATCCTGCTCGGCCTCATCCGGGAGGGCGAGGGTGTCGCCGCCCAGGTGCTGGTGAAGCTCGGGGCCGATCTGTCGAGGGTCCGCCAGCAGGTCATCCAGCTCCTCTCGGGCTACTCCGGCCCCGCCGGGTCGGGGAGCGCGCCGTCGGAGGGGGGCAAGGCGAGCAGCACCACCGGGGGCAGCGGACAGGACGCGCCATCCGGGTCGCTCATCCTCGACCAGTTCGGCCGCAACCTCACCCAACAGGCGAGGGAGAAGAAGCTCGATCCCGTCATCGGCCGTGCCCGCGAGGCCGAGCGGGTGATGCAGGTGCTCAGCCGGCGCACCAAGAACAACCCGGTCCTGATCGGCGAGCCCGGTGTGGGCAAGACCGCGATCGTGGAGGGACTCGCCCAGCAGATCGCGGCCGACGAGGTGCCGGACACCCTCCGGGGCAAGCAGCTCTACACCCTCGACCTCGGGGCGCTCGTGGCCGGTAGCCGCTACCGGGGCGACTTCGAGGAGCGGCTCAAGAAGGTCCTGAAGGAGATCAAGACCAGGGGCGACATCATCCTCTTCATCGACGAGCTCCACACGCTCGTCGGCGCCGGTGCGGCGGAGGGTGCGATCGACGCCGCCAGCATCCTCAAGCCGATGCTGGCCCGCGGTGAGCTCCAGACGATCGGCGCCACCACCCTCGACGAGTACCGGAAGCATCTCGAGAAGGACGCGGCGCTCGAACGGCGGTTCCAACCGATCAAGGTGGAGGAGCCCACCGTGGAGCACACGATCGAGATCTTGAAGGGGCTGCGCGACCGCTACGAGAGCCACCACCGGGTCACCATCACCGACCAGGCGCTCGTGGCCTCGGCCAACCTCGCCGACCGCTACATCTCCGACCGGCACCTCCCCGACAAGGCGATCGACCTGATCGACGAGGCCGGCTCGCGGCTCCGCATCAAGCGCATGGCCACGCCGCCGGCGTTCAAGGAGCTGGAGAACGAGCTGGCCGAGGTGGTCAGCAAGAAGAAGGAAGCGGTCGAGGGTCAGAACTTCGAGGAGGCCGGCCGCCTCCGCGATGCCGAGAAGGATCTCCTCGCCCGCCGCGAGGAGATGGAGGAGGAGATCAAGGCCTCGGGCGTCGACCTGTTCGACGAGGTCAACGAGGAATCGATCGCAGAGGTCCTGTCGATCTGGACCGGGATCCCCGTCTACAAGCTCACCGAGGAGGAGACCGAGAAGCTCCTCCGCATGGAAGAGGAGCTGCACAAGCGGGTCATCGGCCAAGAGGACGCCATCCGGGCCGTGTCGCAGTCGATCCGCCGGACCCGGGCGGGTCTGAAGGACCCCAAGCGGCCGTCCGGATCGTTCATCTTCCTCGGCCCCACCGGCGTCGGCAAGACCGAGCTCGCCAGGACCCTCTCCGACTTCCTCTTCGGCGACGAGAGCTCGATGATCACGCTCGACATGTCGGAGTACATGGAGAAGCACACGGTGAGCCGTCTCGTCGGGTCACCCCCGGGCTACGTCGGCTACGAGGAGGGTGGCCAGCTCACCGAGGCCGTGCGACGCAAGCCGTTCTCGGTCGTGCTGTTCGACGAGATCGAGAAAGCCCACCCCGACGTGTTCAACGCGCTGCTCCAGATCCTGGAGGAGGGGCGCCTCACCGACAGCCAGGGCCGGTCGGTCGATTTCCGCAACACCGTGCTCATCATGACCTCGAACCTGGGCACCCAGGACCTCCGCAAGTCGAGCCTCGGGTTCGCCAAGAGCGACGAGGCCGTCAGCTACGAGCGGATGAAGGAGAAGGTCAACGACGCCCTGAAGCAGCACTTCCGGCCCGAGTTCCTCAACCGGATCGACGAGACGATCGTCTTCCACGAGCTCAGCCGGGAAGAGGTCACCGAGATCGTCGACCTGATGATCAAGCGGATCGTCGAGCAGCTCGAAGGCCAGGGCATCGGCCTGGAGCTCACCACCGAGGCCAAGCACTTCCTGGCCGACAAGGGCTACGACCCCACGATGGGGGCCCGTCCGCTGCGGCGAGCCATCCAGCGGGAGATCGAGGACGTCCTGTCCGAGAAGCTCCTCTACAAGGAGTTCCGGGCCGGTCAGATCGTGGTTGTCGACGTCGCCGACGACGACGGCGAGAAGACGCTGAGCTTCACCACCCACGAGGGCTTCGAGCCGCCTCCCACCCCGGAGCTCGCCGAGACGGGCGAGTAGCGACGCTCCGAGAGTGCTCACTACTCGAAGCGACGAGGGCCGCAGGCCCGACAGAGCCGGCGAGTAGCGAGCCCGAGGAGCCGCCGAACAGCGGCCTGGGGTAGCGGCTGGAACTTCTGGACTGTTCCAAACGCATCGGCACTAAGTTGGGTCGGTGCGTTTGGGAATGGTCGAGAGGATCAGGGGCCGGCGACGGTCGCTGGCGACCTTGCTGTTCCTCGCGCTCGGTGGGTTCGCGGCGTCCGCCTGCCAGGCTGACGTCGATGTGAGCGTGACCGTCGAGGAGGACGGCTCCGGTGTCGTCGATGCGGTGGCCCGGCTCGACGCCGAGGCGTCGGAGGCACTCCTCGACCTCGAGACCGAAGCCGATGGCCTGCCGCTCACCGACCTCCTCCGGAGCGGCTGGGATGTCAGCCGGCCCGAGCGGAGTGACGACGGCTCCACCGTGGTCACCGCCAGCAAGGACTTCGGCACGACCGAGCAGTTCGCCGAGGTGATGCGGGAGATCACCGGCGACGATGGCGTGTTCCGCAACTTCCGGTTGTTCCGCTCGAAGTCGTTCGCCAGGGTCGACTACCGGGTCGTCGGCACCCTCGACACGAACGGCGGGCTCGACAGCTTCAGCGATGCCGAGCTCGACCGGGCACTCGGCCAGTCGGTCGGTGAGCTCGCGGCGTCGTATGGCGCCACCGCCGACGATGTCCTGTTCCGGATGGAGGTGGCGCTCCCCGGGCAGCTCGAGGGCGAGGCCCCGGAGTCGGCCACCGAGGTCGACGCCACCGCCCCGGTGGCGGTGTGGACGGCGTCGCTCGGCGAGCCGGACGTGACCGACTTGGAGCTCGAGTCGGCCACCCGCCAGGTCGTCCCGCTGGCGTTGCGAGGCGTGGCGGTCGTGGCTGCGGTGCTGGCCGGGGTGGTGCTGTTCGCGCAGTTGCTGCGGGTGCTGTTCCCCGAACGGCGTCGACGCTCGAACCGGCGTCGGAGCTCGCCGCCGAAGCCGAAGAATCCGCCGACGACGTCGCCGGTCTCGTCGCCGGGCGACGAGGCCGCGAGCTCCCGTGTCCCCGGCCCTGGTGCGCAACCCGATGAGCAGCCGGTCGGTCCGCGGGTGGTCGCGCTCGACGGACTCGGTGTTCTGTACCGGCGGGCCGAGGACTCCAGTCGGGTACTGATCCCGTTCGCCCGCGAGCGGGCGGCCACGGCGACCGACGACGAGATCGAGGCGAGGGTCCGCCTTCTCGAGCTCGGCCGCATCACCACCGGGCAGTTCTGGACCGCGATCGGCGTCAACGGCGATGCGGAGGCCCTCGACACCGACTACCTGGCCCAGCTCCAGCTCACCCCCGGTGTGGTGAAGTACCTCCGGTCGTTGCGGGGTCGGGGGGTGCGGGTGGCGTGCATCACGAACGAGGCGGCCTCGTGGGCGGCCCGGCTGAAGGACGCGCACAACCTCGCCGATCTCATCGACCCGTGGGTCGTGAGCGGCGTGGTCGGCGTGCGGAAGCCCGACCGCTCGATCTTCGAGGTCCTTCGCCGCACCACCGGTGAGCCGCCGGCGGCGATCCTCGTGGTCGATGACGACCTGGACGTGCTCGACGGCGCCCGGGATCTCGGGTTCGCCACGGCATGGTTCGCCCCCGACGGCGACGCTGAGTCGACCAGGGGGCATCAGCTGATCCGCCGCTTCGACGCCCTCAGCGACGACCGGACCGGCCCCCGCACCGTCATCCCAACCTGACCCATCCCGCCAACGATGGTCCTCCGGGCCGCGCCTGCGCACGCTGGTGCCTGCGCACGCTGGTGCCAGGCACATCGTGCGGGTCTGATCTTCGATGTCACAGGTCGGTTCTATGGTCGACCGCATGGCTCGTTCACGTCGCTCGTTCGTCTGCCGGAACTGCGGTGCGGAATCGCCGGCGTGGTCCGGTCGCTGCTCGCGCTGCGATGCCTGGGCCTCGATCGAGGAGGTCGACCCGTCGACGTCGGCCCGGGCAGCCCGCACGCATGCCGCGGCGGCCACCGCCCAGCCGTTGCACGAGTTCGTGAGCGCCACGACGGTGCCGTCACCCACCGGTCTCGACGAGTTCGATCGGGTGCTGGGCGGCGGACTGACTGCGGGATCGGTCACGCTGCTGGGCGGGGAGCCGGGGGTCGGCAAGTCGACTCTCACCCTGCAGGCGGGGCTCGCGGCGAGCGGGGGCGGGGCCACGGTCCTGTTGGTGGCGGGGGAGGAGGCACCGGCCCAGATCGCGTCCCGGGCCCGCCGGCTCGCCGATGCCGACGTCCGCCGCTCGACCGCCGACCTCCCGCCGACGCTGGCCGTCATCGACGACACCTCGGTCGATGCCATCATCGGCGCGATGGAGGAGGTCCAGCCGTTCCTGGTGATCGTCGACTCCATCCAGACCATCCGCGCCGGTGACCTCGACGGCTCGCCCGGATCGGTCGCCCAGCTCCGCGCCGTCACCGAGCGGCTCGTGGTGGCGGCCAAGCGGCTGCGGTCGTCGGTCATGATGGTCGGCCACGTCACCAAGGACGGCGCGCTGGCCGGGCCGAGGGTGATCGAGCACCTGGTCGACACCGTCCTCTCGTTCGCCGGCGACCGGGCCGGCGAGCTGCGCTACCTGCGGGCGGTCAAGCACCGCTTCGGGCCCACCTCGGAGGTGGGCCTCTTCGCGATGACGCCCGCCGGCCTCGGGCCGGTCGACGACCCGTCAGGCCGGTTCCTCACCGACCGCCAGCCGGGGCTCCCCGGTTCGGTCGTGGTCCCGACCCTCGAGGGCTGCCGACCGGTCCTCGTCGAGCTGCAGGCGTTGACCGTCGACGTGCGACCCGACCGGGGTCGGGTCGCCGTGCAGGGGATCGACACCCGCCGCCTCGCCCTCGTCACCGCGGTCCTCACCCGACGGGCCGACTGGTCGCTCGCCGGGAACGACATCTTCGTGTCGGCCACCGGCGGGGCGGCCGTGACGGAACCGGGCGCCGATCTGGGTCTGGCGGTCGCGCTTGCGTCGTCGCTCCGGGACGACCCGACACCGCCCGAGCTGGTGGCATGCGGCGAGATCGGCCTGGGCGGCGAGATCCGCTCGGTCGCCCGTCTCGAGCTCCGGCTCCAGGAGGCCTACCGGCTCGGCTTCCGCACGGCGATCGTGCCCGCATCGGCCCCGGAGGGTCCCGCCGGCATGACCCTGCTCCGCTCACCGACCGTGGCCGAGGCGCTCGACAACCTCCGGCGGCGCCCGCGCGCAGCCTGACCTGGGCAGATCCACACCGAGCGGCCGGGAGTCGCCGCGGCCGGTACCGGCCGGGTCGAGCGGCCACCGAGGGCCTGGCCGCTGGTGAACGACGCCATCGCCCATGGGTAGTCGGCCACGACCGGTCCGACCCCGCCCGCCGGTCGTCTACCATGCCCACATGGAGAGCCGTGTGGAGGGCGCGCTACTACGGGCGATGGCACTGGTCGCCCCGGGGTCGCCCCTGCGGACCGGGCTCGACCGCATCCTGCTCTCCGGCCGGGGTGCCCTCATCGTCATCGGCGACGGTCCCGAGGTGCTCAACATCTGCTCGGGCGGCTTCCTGCTCGACGCCGCCTTCACCCCCCAGCGCCTGTCGGAGCTGGCCAAGATGGACGGCGCCATGATCCTGGCCGACGATGCCAGTCGGATCGCGAGGGCCAACGTGCACCTGGTGCCGAACCCGAACGTGCAGACCTCCGAGACCGGCACCCGCCACCGCACGGCCGAACGGGTGGCGCGCTCCCTGCACGTTCCGACGGTCGCCGTGTCCGAGTCGCGCAAGGAGATCCAGGTCTACCTCGGCGACCAGATGCACCCCCTGTCGTCGGTGAGCCGACTGCTGGAGCGGTCTAATCAGGCCATCCAGACCCTCGAGCGGTTCCGGGCCCGGCTCGACGTGGTCTCCCAGAACCTCACCGCCCTCGAGGTCGAGGACCTCGTGACGTTGCGCGACGTGGTCGAGGTGATCCAGCGGATCGAGATGGTGGTACGGATCGCCAACGAGATCGAGCGGAACCTCGTCGAGCTCGGGTCCGACGGTCGCCTCGTTCGACTCCAGTTGGAGGAGCTCATGGTCGGTGTCGAAGACGACCGCCGCCTCCTCATCGAGGACTACGTCGGCGACGCCGGGATCGACCTCGCGATGGCCATGGACTCGCTCGCTGGTCTCGACGACGAAGCCCTCTTCGACGACGAGCTCCTCATCTCGACCCTCCGCCTCGGCGGCTCGTCGGCCGACCTCGACACCAACGTCGAACCCCGCGGCTACCGGCTGCTGTCGAAGCTGCCGAGGGTCAACGAGAAGGTCGTGCAGCGGGTGATCGACGAGTTCGGATCGCTCAGCAGGATCCTGCGGGCCACCGCCACCGAGCTCGAGTCCGTCGAGGGGGTCAGTGCAGGCCGAGCCGTCAGCCTCAAGGAAGGGGCCGGGCGCCTGGCGGAGTCGTCGATCCTCGGCCGCCTCTGAGCCTGACCGGCTCTCAGCGGGAGCGGACCTCGAGCTGGTTTCGGTCGAGGATGTGGTAGCGGCGGTCTCGCTGCTCGATCCAGCCGAGCTTGATGAACGATGCGATCGCCTTGTTCACCCGTTCCCGACTGGCCCCGATCATGCCTGCGAGCTCCTCCTGGGTGACGGGCAGCGAGAACTCCTCGGCGTCGCCCGCGATCTCCAGCAGGCGTTTCGCTGTCCGCCCGGTCACGTCGAGGAACACGGAGTCGGCGAGCACGCCGTCCATCGCACGGAGCCGGGTGGACAGCAGCTCGACCACCCGCCACAGGTGATCGGGCTCGTCGGCGTAGAGGCGACGTAACGGGGCATAGGGGATCACCACCACCTCGGATGGTTCGAGCGCCCGACCGTCGCTCGATCGGTTCAGTCCGTCGAACAGCGGCATCTCACCGAACAGGTCGCCCGCCTCCATCAACGCGAGCACCGACTCCCGCCCGTCGATCGATCGGTTCACCATCGCGATCCTGCCGCTCGTGACCACGAAGAGCTCGGTAGGCTCGTCGTCCTCCATGAACAGCACGTCACCCCGCGCCAGCTTCCGGTTCGTGCTCGCGACCGCGAGAAGTTGCAGTGCCTCGTCGTCCATGTCACGGAAGAGCTCAACCGACCGAAGCTGCTCGATGTCGACCATGGGGATGCAACCTAGCTTCGCTACGGGTCGGCGTCCGCCTCCGTCCGACGAAACGCGCCATGAGGAGGCGATCGATGCCCCGCCGGGGCAGGACCGATCGCAGGTGTTCCCGACCCATCGGCCGACCCGGTGAACCTCTGGGGAATCGTGGTGGCCGGCGGTTCGGGCGCCCGGTACGGCGGCCTGAAGCAACTGGCGACACTCGGGGATCGGCGCGTCCTCGACCACTCGGTCGCCGCGGTCGGTTCGGTGTGTGACCGGGTCGTCGTGGTCGTGCCGGCCGAGCTTGTCGACGAGGTCGACTGCGTGGCGGCGGCTGTGGTCGCCGGGGGCGCGAGCCGGTCGGGCTCGGTCCGAGCTGGCCTGGCGGCGGTGGGGCACGACGCGACCCACGTGCTGGTCCACGATGCGGCCCGTCCCCTGGCCAGCCCTGCACTGTGCCGCCGGGTCGTCGACGCGTTGCGCGACGGGGCCGCGGCGGTGATCCCGGTGGTTCCACTGGCCGACAGCCTGCGGACGGTCGATGGTCGCCCCGTCGACCGCTCCGGCTTCGTCGCGGTGCAGACGCCTCAGGGCTTCGATGTCGACGTGCTGCGGGAAGCCCATCGGCTCGAGGGCGACGCAACCGACGACGCCACCCTCGTCGACCAGCTCGGACGGCCGGTCGTGCAGATCGCGGGCGAGACGAGCAATCTGAAGATCACCGAACCACACGATCTTCGGGTCGCGGAGGTACTGCTCGATGGACGCTGACCGAGACCACCTCGAACTCCGCGTCGGCCACGGCTTCGACGTGCACCCCTTCGCCGAGGCGGGATCGACCAAGCCGCTCGTGCTCGGCGGCGTGACGTTCACCGATGCGATCGGTCTGGTCGGCCACTCCGATGCCGACGCCATCGCCCACGCCTGCACCGATGCGATCCTCGGCGCCGCTGGCCATCAGGACATCGGCTCGCTGTTCCCCGACGACGATCCCGCCTCCGCCGGGGCCGACAGCATCGGGATGCTCCGCACCGCGACGGCAGCGGTGGCCCGTCTCGGATGGGAGGTGGTCAACGTCGATTGCACGGTGGTGCTCGACGCCCCGAAGATCGCCCCGCACCGCGAGGAGATGCAACGGCGGCTGTCCGATGCAGCCAACGCCCCGATCACGGTGAAAGGGAAGCGGACCGAAGGTATCGAAGGCTTGTCGGGCGGGATCCAGTGCTTCGCGATCGCCCTGCTTCGACGGGTCCGGGCGGAGGGTGGTGAGCGATGAACGATCGATCGAGGGGCGGCCGTTCCCGGGGTGGCGGCCGTCGCGCCTCGGGCGGCCGCCAGGGTGGTGGTCGCAGCGGTGGCCGGGTCGGCGACAGCCGGCGAGGGGGTCAGGGCGCCGGCAGACGTCGATCGTCACCCCGGGGTCTGGGCGGCGACCAGGTCGAAGGACGGCAGGCGGTGCGGGAGCTCCTGCTCGCCGGAAGGCGGTCGGTGCGGGAGGTCTTCCTGGCCGACGATCTCGATCGGGCCGACATCATCGACGACATCACGGGGCTCGCGGCCGAGCTGGGCATACCGATCCGGACGGTTGGTCGCAAGCGGTTGTCGGCAGAGGCGGGGACGAGCTCGCACCAAGGCGTCGTGGCCCGCGCCGGTGTGCTGCCCGACGTGCCTCTCCGCGAGCTGACGCGGGCCGCCGGCTCGAGGGCGCCGTTCCTCCTCGTGGTCGACGGGGTCACCGACCCTGGCAACCTCGGGGCGATGCTCCGCACGGCCGAGTGCGCTGGTGTGACCGGCGTGGTGCTGGGCCGCCATCGATCGGTGCACCTCACCCCGACCGTGACCAAGGCCGCAGCCGGCGCCATCGAGCACCTGCCGATGGCGGTCGTCGGCGGCATCCCTGCGGCGCTGACCGAGCTCGGCGATGCCGGGATCACCACCATCGGGCTCGACGCGGGCGGCAGCCGGTCGCTCTTCGACGCCGTTCCCGACGACGATCCCGTGGCCTTGGTGCTGGGAGCCGAAGGTCGTGGTCTGTCGCGCCTGGTGAAAGAACGAGTCGACATCCTGGTTGCTATACCCTTGCATGGGGGCCTCAACAGCCTGAACGTCTCCGCAGCTACCGCGATCGCATGCTTTGAGGTGGTCCGACGTCGAGCGGCAAATGTGAGTTGATGAATTGGGAGTGACCACGGCTACCTTCGCCGCAGACTGGGGATTGGCGTGAACGAGGCAAGCTACACCGCCTGGGACGACAACCTGTACGAATGGCCACCACCCGACGGGTGGTATCAAGCCGATGACGGCAAGTGGTGGCCGCAAGGCTATGGGCCGAGAGGCGATCGGCCGGGCGACTCCAATGGCAACAATGGCGGCGACGACCTGCTCTCTGAGGTCGAGCGGACCTCCATCTTTCCGGCTGGTGGCTCGGGCCTGATCGGGGGCTCCTCCAAGGACCGGCTCCTGGCGGAGTCGCAGCGGCCCGTCTACGACGAACTGCCATCGATCGACGACGTGTTCATCGACTCGGGAGCGGGCGACGACGGTGACCGCGACGGTGGCGACGACCTCGCCACCGTCGACACCGACGACGGGTTCGAGTACGAGCGACTCGCCGCCGGGGATGGCGATGGGGACGGGACGGACAACGCCGGCGTCATCGAGCTGGGCAGCGCCGACCTGGAAGCGGCCGGTCTCCGCCCGTCCGATCTCGGCTCCGACCCGAGCCTCGACGGGATCTCCGGACTCGACGATCTCTCGGACCTCGTCGTCGACCTCGACGGGTCGGACGATCTCGGTGTTGATCCGGGCCTCGACGGCTCGGACGGGATGCCCGCGATCGACCTCGACGAGGTGCTCGACGACATCTCCGACTCCGAGCCCGGTGACCGTCTGGTCGATGGCGGTGAGGTCGATGGTGGCGAGGTCGATGGCGGCGACGAATCCGTCGATGATGGGACCGCGGCCGAACCGGTCCACGAGGAGGTGCACGACGAGGAGCTGCTCGAGGAGGCAGTCGATGCGCCCCCGTCGGCAGACGACGGGGCCGTCCCCCGCGACGTGCCGGTTGACGACGTCGACGCCGAGACGACACAGCCGGTCACGCCCGGCGTCGGTACCGCGCCCGACGCCGGTGACGCCACGATCGACGGAGCTGCCGAGATCGCCTCCGACGCCCTCGCCGATCCGGAGGGCGCCGTCGACGCAACCGTCGACATCGATGCGACGCTCGACGCGGCGACGACCCAGCCCGAGGAGGCCAACGCAGATCCAACCCTCGATACAGAGGCCGATGTCGATGCCGATCTCGATGTCGACGCAGAAGCCGATGTCGAGGCCGACGCAGAAGCCGATGTAGAGGCCGACGCAGAGGCCGATGCCGAGGCCCTGCTCGACGTGCCGGTCGCCGATGTGGCTGCGGAGGCACCCGCCGATCTCACCTCTGACGCCGACGCAGCGTCGGAGGCCGAGCTGGCAGCCGACCTCGCCGCTACCGCTGCCACCCAGCCGACGATCGAGGTCGAGCCCACGCTCGATATCGATACCGAGCTCGATGCTGATGCGGTACTCGATGCTGATGCCGATGCTGATGATGCTGATGCTGATGCCGATGCCACGTTCGACGTCGATGCCGATGCCGAGCTCGATGCCGATGTCGATGCGCTCCACGAGAGCGAGCTGGCAGCCGACCTCGCTGCCACGGAGTTGCTCGACGACGGGTTCGACGGCGATGCCGAGGAAGTCGAGCTCGCCGACGATGCCGAGCGCGAGACGTTCGCGGCGGCCGCGCCTGCTGCAGCGACGGTCTCCGGCTTCCATCTCGGTGAGTTGCCGGTCGAGCACGGGCACGACGTCGTCGACGACCACCCGGTCGATGTCGATGCCGACCTCGACGCCGACCAACTCGGGTTCGACGGTGACCTCGCTCCGGACGGTGACGACCTGGACGCCGAGGACGCAGTCCACGATCACCGCCACGACGGTGAACCGGCCCGCTCGTCGTGGCCGATGGTGGGCGCGGCTGCGGTGGTCGGAGCCATCCTCGTGGCGGTGCTGGCGTTCGTGGTGTTCGGTCGCGAGGAGACCACCGGGGCGTTCGACGCCCAGGCCGCACTGGCGATCGAAGGTGAGGGCTCACTGAGCGAGCCGTACCCGGCGGGCAGCGGTGCGATCATCTACTACCCGGATGCCGCCTCCAACGCCGAGCGACGCTGGGTGATCCAGATCGTCGAACCGGCGAGCGATCGGACCGAGCAGCTCGTGGCCCAGCGCGGGGCGGCAACTCCGCCCGACGGTTCGATCCTGGCCTCGACGACCGTGCGCGTCACGTATCGCGAAGGCCCCACCCCCGGGCCGGTCAGCCACCTCGAGATGGCGGCCATCGGCTCGTCGCTCGTCCTGTTCGGCGACGAGGCCCGCTGCCCCGGCGTCGGCGAGCAGCTCGACCAGAGCGTCGACCTCGAACCGGGCCAGGCGATCGAGGGTGAGCTCTGCTGGCAGATACCCGAGGCGGATCTCGACGACCTGAAGCTCTCGATCGAGGCCGGACCGGTCGATGGGATGGTGTTCGTCGACCTCGGCTGAGCGGCGGAGCACGAGGTCCGAGGAGCCCGAAGTCGGATTCGAACCGACGACATCTGCTTTACAAGAGCAGCGCTCTGGCCAACTGAGCTATTCGGGCAGGAGTGTCGACGGATCTCGCCGAGCTGCAACCGACGCCGGTCTGCAAGTAGACGCCATCGGTGTAGGCGAATCAGTGTAGGCGGCCGTCATCGCCGACGAGGGAGGAAACCTCCGGGTAACGTCAGCCAGGTCCTCGAATCGGGCTGGCGCGATCCGTAGGCTTGTCGGTTGCGCCGCCGCGGTATGACCCCCCGATCTGGAGTGCCAGGTGACCATGCAGGCAACCAACGACAGCGACGAGCACCTGAGCGGGCGACGGGTCGAGCTGACGCGGGGGCTCATCCTGATCGTGTTGGCGGTCGCGGTGGGCGCCTTCGTGGTGACCCAGGGCCTCAGCGACGACGTCGAGTCGGCCGCCGGGAGTGATGTCGTGGCCGGGGCGTCGGAGTCGGCCAGCCTCGGCAGCGACGGCGCCGACGCCGCCACCGAGGGTGAAGCGGAGGGAGCGGCCGACGACATCGGTGGCGCCACGGCGGAGAGCGATCCCACGGTCGACGCCGCCGATGGTGGCACCGACCCCGCATCGCCGAGCGCCGACGACGGCGACGGGACCGGTGCCGCCGACCCGACCACCGACTCGACCGTTGACACCGGTGGCGAGGCGACCACCGGCGACTCCACCGGCGATGGGTCGCCGGGCGCGGTGCCGGCGGGGGAGGTGCCGGCGGGGGAGGTGAAGGTGCTCGTGCTCAACGGCGCAGGAGCGAAGGGGATCGCAGCGCGGGGATCGGCCGTCCTCCAGAACGCTGGCTACGACGTCCTCGCCCCTCGGAATGCCAACTTCCTCGGACCGTCCAAGATCCTCTACACGGCTGGGTTCGAGGCCGCCGCGGCGGACATCGCCGGTGCCTACTCGGTCGACCCGGCGGCCGTCGTCGAGCCGCTCGACCCCGCAACGCCCCCGATCAACGAGACCCACGACGCCGACGTGATTGTTGTCGTGGGCGAGGATGGTCTGATACAGGTCTGATCGTGACGGCATCGGCCGGCACTGTCGTGCTGGCATTCGACAAGTTCCGGGGAACGGCGACGAGCCTCGAGCTCGCCGAGGCGGGCGCCCGGGCTGCCGCCCGTGTCGGTTGGACCGCGGTGACCGTCCCTCTGGCCGACGGTGGGGAGGGCTCGCTCGACGCTGTCGGCGGTCCCAACAAGGCGAGCGAGGTGTCGGGCCCACTCGGGTCGCCCGTCTCCGCCGGCTGGCGACTCGACGGCAGGGTCGCGTACATCGAGATGGCGGCGGCATCGGGCTTGACCCTGGCCGGTGGCGCTGACGGCAACGACCCGCTCGCCGCCGACACCACCGGTACCGGGGAGCTGATCTCGGCGGCGGTGAAGCTGGGGGCGCGGACGGTGGTGGTCTTCCTCGGTGGCTCGGCCACGACGGACGGCGGGTGGGGTGCCGTTCGGGCGATGCCGACCGCGGCCAGGCTCAAGGAGATCGAGCTGGTCATCGCCACCGATGTCCGCACGAGGTTCACCGATGCCGCAAGCGTGTTCGGACCGCAGAAGGGAGCGACGGCGGCACAGGTCGCGATGCTGGAGCGACGCCTGCAACGACTGATCCAGGTCTATCGCGACACCTACGGGGTCGACGTCGGCTCGGTGCCTGGCGCCGGCGCCGCCGGCGGGCTGGCCGGTGGCCTGCTCGCGCTCGGCGGTCGGATCGAGTCCGGCTTCGACGTCATCGCCGAGCACGTCGGGCTCGACGAGCGACTGGCGGAGGCCGACGCGGTGGTGACCGGCGAAGGGTTCCTCGACGGCGAGTCGTTCAACGGCAAGGTGGTCGGCGGGGTGGCCGCCTGGGCTGGCGACGAGGAGGTCCCCGTTCTGGCGGTCGTCGGCGACCGCGATGTCGACGTGGAGCTACCGGCCGGGATCGAGGTGGTGTCGCTCACCGAGCGGTACGGCATCGACCGGGCGTTGGCGGAGCCGGTGTCGCTCACCGAGCTCGTCCTCGCCGACTACCTCGCGGGTCGTCTCGCCGACCGGAACGGCAGCTGATCCCGCAAGGGCCGGCCTCGATCGCTTGCGGTCAGGCGCCGCGGCGCCAGAGCCACAAGCCGACGAAGCCGATCGCCACGAAGCCGCACAGGATGATGATCGTGCGGACGATGCCGAGGAAGATGGCGATCGCCGCCTGTGCGAGCAACAGCAGCATCACGCCCAGCGCGACCGCCACGATCAGCACGATCAGGATCGGTATCTTCGGCCGCACGAGCTCCGACTGCATGGGTCCAACCGTAGCCCATGGCACCCGCTGCGGATCGGCGCGATTCGAGCGCGACGCACCGTGGAATTAGCACTCTCAACGGTAGAGTGCTAACTCTCATTCCCATACGAATCTGACCTTCTGGAGGCCGCCACCAAATGGCGAAGACGATCTCTTTCGAAGACAGCGCCCGCCGCAAGCTGGAAGCCGGCATGAACACCCTCGCCGACGCCGTCCGAGTCACCCTCGGGCCGAAGGGCCGCAATGTGGTCCTCGACAAGAAGTGGGGTGCACCGACCATCACCAACGACGGCGTGTCGATCGCCAAGGAGATCGACCTCGAGGATCCGCTCGAGCGGATCGGCGCCGAGCTCGTCAAGGAGGTGGCGAAGAAGACCGACGACGTCGCCGGTGACGGCACCACCACTGCGACGGTCCTCGCCTGGGCCATGGTGACCGACGGCATGAAGAACGTCGCCGCCGGGGCCAACCCGATGTCGCTCAAGCGGGGTATCACCGCCGGGGCCGAAGCAGCCGTCGAGGCGATCCGGGCCACCGCCGTCGAGGTCGACGAGAAGGAGCAGATCGCTCAGGTCGCGTCGATCTCGGCCAACGACACCACGATCGGGTCGCTCATTTCCGATGCGATCGACAAGGTCGGCAAGGACGGTGTGGTGACCGTCGAAGAGTCGAACACCTTCGGCATGGAACTCGAGTTCACCGAGGGCATGCGGTTCGACAAGGGCTACATCTCGCCCTACTTCATCACCGATCAGGATCGCATGGAGGCCGAGCTCGAGGAGCCCTACATCCTCTTCGTCGGCTCGAAGGTCTCCGCCGTCCGCGAGCTCGTGCCCGTGCTGGAAGCGGTGATGGGCACCGGCAAGCCGCTCGTGATCATCGCCGAGGACATCGAAGGTGAAGCGCTGGCCACCCTCGTGGTCAACAAGATCCGCGGCACGCTGAACGTCGCCGCCGTCAAGGCCCCCGGCTTCGGCGACCGCCGCAAGGCGATGATGCAGGACATGGCGATCCTCACCGACGGCCAGGTGATTCTCGAGGAGGTCGGCCTGAAGCTGGAGAACGCCGGCCTCGACCTGCTCGGCACCGCCCGCAAGATCACCATCGGCAAGGACGAGACCACGATCATCGAAGGTGGCGGCGATGCCGCCGAGGTGAACGGTCGGATCGAGCAGATCAAGGCCGAGATCGAGAACACCGACTCCGACTACGACCGCGAGAAGCTCCAGGAGCGCCTGGCCAAGCTCGCCGGCGGGGTCGCAGTGCTCAAGGTCGGCGCCGCCACCGAGGTGGAGCTCAAGGAGAAGAAGCACCGCATCGAAGACGCCGTCAGCACCACGAAGGCCGCCATCGAGGAGGGCATCGTGTGCGGTGGCGGGGTCACCCTGCTCCGGGCCCAGGACGCTGTCAACGCCGCAGCCGACAAGCTCAGCGACGACGAGGCGACCGGCGCCAGGATCGTGGCCCGCTCCCTGCAGGTGCCGCTGTCGCAGATCGCGGTCAACGCCGGCGAGGAGGGCGGGGTCGTGGTCGACCGCGTCCGCGGCCTCGAAGGCTGGAACGGTTACAACGCCGCCACCGGCGTGTACGAGGACCTGAAGGCGTGCGGTGTGGTCGATGCGGCCAAGGTCACCCGCTCGGGGGTGGAGAACGCGGCGTCGATCGCCGGGCTGTTCCTCACCACCGAGGCCGTGATCACCGAGTCGTCCGAGGCCGGCGGCGGCGCCGACGACTTCGACGACTTCTGATCCCGGCACCGCTCCACCCGCCACCGTGCTCCACCGCTGACGAGGCTCACCGTGACCGAGCTGCATCCACAGTTGGCTCCGATCGGTGACCTCGTCGGCACGTGGCGGGGGACCGGCTCCGGCTCGTATCCGACCATCGACGACTTCTCCTACGTGGAGGAGGTCACGTTCGGCCACGTCGGCAAGCCGTTCCTCGCCTATGGCCAGAAGACCCGCCACGCGTCGACCGATCTCCCGCTCCACGCCGAGACGGGCTACTGGCGGGTCACCGACGCGGGCGGGCTCGAGGTGGTCATGGCCCACCCGACGGGGATCGTCGAGGTGCTGGTCGGCACGATCGCCGACGGCGTGTTCGACCTGCGGACCACCACCGTGCACGGCACCCCGACCGCCAAGTCGGTCACCGAGGTCCACCGTCGGTTCGTGCACGATGGCGACGAGCTCCGCTACGAGGTGGCGATGGCGGCCGTCGGCCAACCGCTGACGCACCATCTCGCTGCCACCCTTCGGCGGATCTGACCGTTCTGCCTGTCCGCTGCACCACCGGCGCTCGTTCTGCCTGCCGGCAGGCGCCATAGTCGGGGCAGCCAACCGGCAGAATCGTCGACCAAGGTGCGCCCGACAGGCAGAACTCGTCGGCGCCGCTCTAGGATTTTTTCGTGGTCCGCTCCCGTACCGAGTCGGTACTCGCACGCCGCCTCGACGGTGACGCGAACGGTCGACGGCCCGACGAGGTGATCGTCGAGGAGCCGTTGGCCATCTGGATGGACGATGTCCAGGTGAGCTCCACGATGCGCACCCCGGGCCACGACTTCGAGCTCGCCGCCGGATTCCTCCACGGCGAGGGTTGCCTCGCGGGGATGCCGATCACCGGAATGCGGTACTGCGGCACGGGCGCCCCGGTCGACAGCGACTTCAACGTGGTCATGGTGGAGACCGGCGGTCGAGCCCCCGTTCCCACGCCCCGCCTCGGCTCGACCACCTCGTCGTGCGGGCTGTGCGGCGCCGACGCGATCGCCGAGCTCACCGAACGGCTGCGGGTGCTCGGTCGCTACGAGCCGTGGGATCTCGACCTCCTCCGCACCGCGACCGACGCACTGGCCGACGCCCAGCCG
The DNA here is from genome assembly GCA_965216205.1 of Acidimicrobiales bacterium. Lineage (GTDB taxonomy): Bacteria > Actinomycetota > Acidimicrobiia > Acidimicrobiales > SZUA-35 > CADEDH01. The sequence continues at coordinate 6,198,866 of OZ244139.1, forward strand.
CTCTTCGACACCACCGGCGGCGTGCACGCGGCGGCGGCGATCGACCGGTCGGGACAGACGATCACGATCCGGGAGGACATCGGCCGCCACAACGCGGTCGACAAGGTTGTGGGCCGGCTGCTGCTCGACGATCGCCTCCCCGCCGCCGACCTGGCGCTGGTGGTCAGCGGCCGAGGGTCGTTCGAGATGGTGCAGAAGGCATGGGCGGCCGGCTTCACCGCCCTCGTGGCCGTTTCGGCCCCCTCGGCCCTCGCCGTTGCCACCGCCCGCAGGGCAGGGCTCACCCTCGTGGGGTTCGCCCGCAACGGCTCGGCCAACCTGTACAGCCCCGACACCCTCGTGTGAGCAGGTCGGGACCCGCCGATGATCATCACGTTCCACAAGCTCGCCGACGATCGCCACACGGTGTCGGTCGAGCGCAGCGACGGCTCGACCGATACCGTCGAGCTGAGCTCGAAGGACTTCCTCCGACACGATCTCGCCCACTTCGCGGTGGAGCTCGAGCTCGGACTCACCGACGGGGTGTGGGGCTGCGTGGCCAGGGGCGGGACGCTCGACGGATCGGGACTCGACGGGCCGGACATGAGCATCGCCGAGTCGCTCGCCGGTCCCGTGCAGACCATGCTGCGGACCGGCCCCGAGCCCGACCAGCTCCTGGCACTGCTCCGTCGGGTCGTCCCCGATCGGGCCACCGAGGAGATGGCCGCAGCCCTGCACGAGCGGTTGCGGTCGCTCACCGGCCACTGGAACGCCACGTCCTTCGGCCGCGACATGGTCCTGTCCTGGCCCGACTGATGAGGCGGGGACGAGCGAGGGGCGACCTCACCATCAGGAGGTCATCCCTCCTACACTCGGGGCCCTATGTCCGCACAGACTGACGTCGGCGACGAGCACGGCACGGGCGTCGCGCCCGCCGCCCCGAGCGAGGGTCTCGGAGTCCTCCACCTCTTCTGGAGGGTCGGACCGATCACCGACCGGGAGGCGGTGCTCGACGCGATCCAGGAGACCGAGGCCGACGGTCATCAGGTGGTGACGGTCGCCATGCTCGGCCACAAGGCCGATGTTGCGGTGATGGCCCTCGCCGACGACCTCTGGGCCCTGCGCCGCCTCCAGACCAGGCTGGCCGCGGCCGGCCTCGACCTCGTCGATAGCTACCTCTCGCTCACCGAGGTCTCGGAGTACGCGGCCGGCGTCCCCGACGAGATGAAGCAGGCCCGCCTCTACCCCCAGCTCCCGCCGGAGGGGAAGTCGGCCTGGTGCTTCTACCCGATGAGCAAGCGCCGGGAGGTCGGGCAGAACTGGTTCACCACCGATTTCGATCGCCGCAAGGAGCTGATGTACGAGCACGGGGCGTCGGGACGGAAGTTCGCCGGTCGTCTGGTGCAGCTCATCACCGCTTCGACCGGCGTCGACGACTACGAGTGGGGCGTCACGCTGTTCGCCGAGAAGCCCGATGATCTGAAGGACGTCGTCTACACGATGCGCTTCGACGAGGCGTCCGCCGTGTTCGCCGAGTTCGGGCCGTTCTACACCGGCATGGTGGCCGGGCCCGATGCGGTGCTCGACGAGGTCGGCCTCGCCTGACGGTGTAGGGCCGGGTCCCGACCGGCGAGACGCCGGTTGGCGGTGGAACCCTCGGCGAGCGGAAGATGTCGCAGACCTCCGGCCGGGTTGCGTACCCTGGCTGGATGAACCATGCGGACGAGCCGCGGCCCGACGAGCCCGCTGCCGCCGCCGATCACGGCCCCACGGACCCGCAACCGGCGACACCGGACCCCGTCGACGACCAGTCGACCGCGCCTGTCGAGCCGGCTCCGGCCCCCGAGGTCGTGCCAGCTGAGGCGGCCGATCCCCCTGCAGCCAGGCCGCCCGTCGAGCCGGCTCCGGCCCCCGAGGCCGCGCCCGCTGCGGCGGCCGATCCCCCTGCAGCCAGGCCGCCCGTCGAGCCGGCTCCGGCCCCCGAGGCCGCGCCCGCTGCGGCGGCAGATCCTCCTCGAGCGACGCCGCCCGTCGAGCCGCCCCTGAGACCCGAGCCGGCGCCGGCCGAGCCGGCAGCGGCGGCCGCCACGCCGCCCGTGGAACCACCGCCGGCAGTGGCGCCGGGCGGGGCAGGGACGCCCGGGGCTGCTCGGCGACCGCAGAAGGCGCCGGGACGCGTGCTGGAAGGGGCGGTCACGGCGGTCAGCGCCGACGAGGTGGAGCTGACGCTCGACGATGGCCGGCCGGCGGTCATCTCCCGTCGCAACTTCAGCGACGGCAACGACGACCCGACCTCGGTGCTGTCGGTCGGCGACCGGGCGTTCGGTGCCGAGCTGGCTCGCGACGATCCCAAGGGACGGGTCGTGTTGAGCCGCGCTTGGGCGCTGAAGCGGCAAGCGTGGGATCGGATGAAGAAACTGGCCGACGCCGGCCAAACCCTGACCGGCACCGTCACGTCGACCGGGGCGAAGGGTGTCGTGGTGGACGTGGGCGTTCGGGGGTTCGTGCCGACCTCCCACCTCGAGCTCGAGCCGGTGGCCGACCTCACGCCCTACAAGGGCCAGGAGCTCGAGCTCAAGGTCCTCGAGTGCGATCCGCGACGCGAGCGGCTCGTGCTCAGCCGACGGTCGTTGCTGCTCAAGGCCCAGCGGGCCGAGGCCCAGCAGCTCCTCGCCTCGCTGTCGCCGGGCGACACCTGCCGGGGACGGGTGACCTCGATCACCGACTACGGCGCCTTCGTCGACATCGGTGGGGTCAACGGGCTCGTCCATCTGTCCGAGCTGTCGTGGCACCGGGTCCGCAAGCCAGCCGACGTGGTCTCGCTCGGCGACGAGCTCGACGTTCTCGTCCTCGACGTGAAGCCGAAGAAGAGGCGGGTCAGCCTCTCGCTCCGCAAGATGCGCCCCGACCCGCTCAGCGAGCTGGAGGTGGGGGAGGTCCGAACCGGGACCGTGAGCCGGCTCGTCGACTTCGGTGCGTTCGTCTCCCTCGGCGAGGTCGAAGGGCTCGTTCACCTGTCGGAGCTCGCCGAGTACCGCGTGTCGGCCCCCGAGGAGATCGTCACCCCTGGCGAGGAGGTCGGCGTCAAGATCCTCTCGGTCGACAAGAAGCGGCGTCGAATCGAGCTGTCGATCCGACGAGCTGCCGAGTTCGGGGGGTGATCCTCATCGACGACGACCTGGCCACCATCGACCGCTACGCCGCCGAACTGGTCACCGCCGTCGACGAGGCGCTCGCGCCGTGGCTCGAAGCGGCGATCGAACAACGGCATCCGGGCCCGGTCACGAGCGAGCTCGCCGCCGCGGCGGCCGACGCTGGCCGGCGGGCGAGGGGTGACGTGACCCCTCGCCTCCGGGACCTGCTCGCGCTCGACATCGATGAGCAGTGGACGAACCCGCTGAGCATCATCCGCTCCGCGGTCGTCCACGCCAACGAGATCCTCGCCAACGCCGGCGTGCCGACGGTGAACCGCGACCGGCACGACGTCCGCATCAATCCCGACGACGTCTACGCCATCGCGCCGGCTGCGTTCGCCGATCTCGGGCCCCGGGTCCACGACGCCGGCCTCGTGTGGGGCGCAGCGAAGGCGCACCTCCACCTCAAGCGACACAAGGCCCGTGGCGAGGTCGAGCGGGAGCGGGGCGAGGCAGTGGACATCGACGGCGGTGGACGAGTGGATGGAGGACAGCCGTGACGATCGCCGCCTATGTACCCAACCTCTTCGACCGAGGCCGGTTCGGCGGTCGGGTCGCCTTCGTCGAGTCACCAGACGACGTCGTCGCCCGCTCGCCGACGGTGCTCATCGTCGACCTCGACCGCTGCCCCGACCCGGCAGCGTTCATCCTGCCGGGGATCCGCCTCATCGGGTTCGGCCCACACGTCGACAGCGATGCGCAGGCGGCAGCGACCGCGGCCGGCTACCACGAGGTCATGCCGCGGTCGGTGTTCTTCCGACGGCTCGACTCGATCCTGGCGTCGGCGTCGGCATCCTCGGCGCCCACCATCGACCGGGGCGAGTGACCGGTCGGTGAACCGCGCCAACCGGCCACTGTTGGTCGACCCCGACCTGCACGGACACCGCTACGCCGAAGCCCACAGCGACGCCACCGACCGGTGGTTCGAGACCGTCTACGGCGAGACGCTCGGCGACAAGCCGGGTCTCGCGCTCGTGGCCGTCGGTGGCTATGGCCGGGGCGAGCGTTGCCCGTACAGCGACATCGACGTGCTGCTCGTGCACGCCGACCTCGACGACTACGCGGATGCTGCTGAAGCGCTCTGGTACCCGGTGTGGGACCGGGGCCTGAAGATGGGCTATGCCGTGGTCACGATCGATCAGGCCCGAACGCTCGCCGCCGAGGAGTTGCACTGGGCGACCGCGTTCCTCACCGCCCGCCTCGTGGCCGGCGACCCGGACCTGCTCGACCAGCTCGAGGTCGCCACCGTCGACGTCTGGAAGGCCAACGAGTCGGACCTGCTCGGACAGCTCGCCGACTCCGTGGACGAGCGCCACGAGCGTCACGGCGACGCCGCCTTCCAGATCGAGCCCAACCTCAAGGAGGGTCGGGGCGGCCTGCGCGACGTCCACGCGCTCGGTTGGGCGTCGACGGTGAGCGACGAGTTCGCCGAGGGGCTCGCCGGCGAACTGGTGGCCGAGGCCGAGCTCCTGCTCCGAGCCCGGGTGGAGTTGCATCGCCTCGCCGGGAGGGCGGGCGATGTGCTCTCGCTCGACGTCCAGGACGACGTGGCCGCCGAGTTGGGCGAGCCGAACGGGCACGAGCTGATGGTCCGCCTCGCCCACGCCAGCCGGCGGATCGCCTGGAGCAGCGACGAGGCCTGGTCGGCCTGGGAGCGTCGAGCCGGGCGAGTCGGTCGGGCCACCGCCATCGGTTATCCGATTCCCACCGAGTTCGGCCTCCTCGACGGCCGGGTCGAGCTGACCGACAGCGTCGATCCCGCCGCTGACCCCGTCGCCGTGCTCCGGCTCGCGGCAACCGCAGCGAAGGCGGAGCGCCAGATCGGCCGGGCCAGCCTGCAGCGGATCGCCGAGACCGGCTCGCCCCTCCCCGAGCCGTGGCCAGCCGACGCACGACACCACTTCGCAGAGCTGTTCCTGGCCGGACGGACCGCGATCGGCGTCGTCGAGGACCTCGACCACTTCGAGATCATGAGCAGGATCCTCCCCGAGTGGGAAGCGGTCCGCTGCCGACCGCAGCGGAACGTGATGCACACGTTCACCGTCGACCGTCACCTCTGCGAGGCGGCGGCCAACGCAGCCGCCCTCGCCGACCGGGTCAACCGGCCCGATCTGCTGGTGATCGGTGCGCTCCTCCACGACATCGGCAAGGGATTCCCCGGCGACCACACCGAGGTCGGCATCGAGATCATCGGCCGCATCGCCTCGCGGATGGGGTACCCGGACGACGAGGTCGGGGTGCTGGTGGACCTGTGCCGGCACCACCTCCTCCTCCCCGACGTCGCCACCCGGCGCGACCTCGGCGATCCGGGCACGATCAGCGCGGTCGCGGCCGCCGTCGACTCGGTGGACTTCCTCACCACCCTCGCCGCGCTCACCGAAGCCGACTCGATCGCCACCGGTCCGTCGGCCTGGGGCACCTGGAAGGCTGGACTGCTCGAGGACCTCGTCGATCGGACCTCCTACGTGCTGGAGGGTGGTGCCCCCGCCGAGGTCGCGGTGTCCGACTTCCCGACACCGGAACTGGTCGAGGCGATGGCCGAGCGCGAGCGCGTGCTGCGCGGCGAGGACACCACCTTCACGGTGGTCGCCCGGGACGAGCCGGGGCTCATCAGCCGGATCGCCGGGGTGGTCGCGCTGAGCGGCTACGACGTGCTCGACGCGATGGCCCACTCCCGCGACGGGATGGCCGCCTGCGAGCTCACTCTCCAACCACCGACCTCCGGCGTGGTCGATTGGGACCGCGTGATCGATCGGGCCGACCGGGCCCTCGACGGGCGGCTGGCTCTCACCGCCCGCGTCCGTCAACGGGCCAGTGACCACGACCGTTACCGGCGCCGCCTGTCGGCGACGCCGCCTCGCCACGACGTGGTGATCGACAACGACATCTCCGACTTCGCCACGGTGGTCGAGGTCCACGCCGCCGACACGTTCGGCCTCCTCTACTGGATCACCCAGGCGTTGAGTGAGCTCCGGCTCACCATCCGGAGCGCCAAGATCCAGACGTTCGGGCCCCAGGCGGTCGACAGCTTCTACGTGTGTGATGCGGCCGGCGCCAAGCTGGCCGCCGACGACGACCTGCTCCGGGAGATCGATCTCGCGGTCCGGGAGGCCCTCGGCCGCGAGGAGCCCGCCGGTGTGGCCCCACAGCCACCGCGTTGACTCGATCGGTGCTGCCGCCGATGCACGGGGCACAGGGTTGGGAACCGGCCCACCGTCGGGCCAGGATCATGCCATGAGCTCTGACGAGGACTTGGTTCGTTGGTCCGAGGCGCTGGCCGGGATCGCCAGGACCGGGCTGGGTTTCACCGAGAACCAGTTCGAGGCCGAGCGCTACGAGGAGATCCTCGCGATCGCAGCCGACATCCGCGCCGCCTCCGACCCGGTCGGTCCCGCAGACCCCGCAGCGGCGGTGGCGCCAATCGAGGCCGACCAGGCCCGCCACCAGTGGCTCCGGTCGGTCGGTTCGGGGGTGGCCGGGTACGTGACACCGAAGGTCGCGATCGGTGCGGTGGTCGGCGACGACGACGGGCGGCTCCTGCTGATCCAACGGGCCGACTCCGGCGTGTGGCTGTACCCGACGGGGTGGGCCGATGTCGGCTATTCACCGTCGGAGGTGGCGGTGAAGGAGGTGTGGGAGGAGACCGGGATCCGCTGCGAGGTGCTGCGCCCACTCGCCATCATCGACGGGCTCCGGGCCGGCTTCAGCCGGATCCCGCTGTACAGCATCGTGTTCCACTGCCGGGCGGTGGGCGGTGAGCTCGCCGCCCATCCCCAGGAGTGCCTCGACGTCGGCTGGTTCGCCCAGGACGAGCTCCCGTCGCCGCTGGCCAGCGGCGACCAGTGGTCGGGCCTCGCGTTCCGGGCGATCCGGGGTGACGCCCACGAGCTCCTGTTCGACCAGCCCCGCAACCCGATCTGGCGCGGCAGCACCCCTGGATAGCTACAGCTAGCGGTCGCGGAGGTACTCCTCGAGCTCCTCGATCAGCGCCGCCCCCGACTCGGGACGCATGCTGTCGTAGGTCTCCTCGAGCTGGGCCACGTACTCCCGGGTCTCGTCGTTGTCCTCGACGAGCTCGGAGATCTGCCGCTCGTAGGCGGCGGCCCCGATCTCCAGTGCCGTCGTCGGCACCGACAGATCGAGCAACTGGCAGACCCGCTCCACCAGGGCGAGCGCCGCCTTCGGGGAGGTGGCGTTGGGGACGTAACCGGGGATCGTGCCCCACAACGAGACCGATCCGATGCCGTGGACGCGGAGCGCGTCGTGCAGCACGCCGACGATCCCGGTGGGGCCCTCATAGGTCGACGGCTCGAGATCGAGCCGCTCGTTGAGCTCGGGGTCGTAGCCGGAGCTGTACACCGTCGCCGGCCGTGAGTGGACCACGTCGGCGATGAGCGCGCCGAGCGACACCACGAGCCGAACGTTGAACTCGTCGATCATCGTCAGGATCTGCCCGGTGAACGTCTTCCACCGGAGGTGGGGCTCGATCCCGCTCAGGATGATCAGGTCGTGCTTCGCGGCTGGCACCTTCACCGCGGCGAATTCGTTGGCCGGCCAGTCGATGTGTCGCTGGTCGCCCTCGAGGCGGACGAACGGACGGGTCGTGGCGAAGTCGTAGTAGGGCTCGGGATCGATCGTGGCGAACCGCTCCCCGCCGAGACGGTCCCGCAGGTGGCGGGCGGCCGTGGTCGCCGCGTCGCCGGCATCGCCCCAACCCTCGAACGCTGCGATGAGTATCGGGTCTCGCAGCTCGGGCCGGTCGGCCACCCACTCGATTGAATCCACATCTCCACGTTAGCGTTGCCGGCCTCGCCGGACCTCTCGGGTGTCATGGGGAACGGTTCCCCTCGCCGCCGCCCGGCTCGGTCACGTGGCCATACTGACCGGGTGGACATCATCGAGGTCACCGAGGTAACCGACGAACTGGTCGACGCGTTCGCCCGGCTGATCCCCCAGTTGTCGTCGTCGAACCCGCCGCCGGATCGGGCGTTCCTGACCGGCATCGTCGAGTCCGACTCGTCGATCCTGCTGATCGCGGTCGACGAGGGGGTCATCCTCGGGAGCCTGACCCTCGTGGTGTTCCCGATCCCCACCGGTATCCGGGCCTGGATCGAGGACGTCGTGGTCGACGAAGCGGGGAGAGGCAAAGGTGTCGGCGCCGCCCTCAACAACGACGCGATCGAGCGGGCCCGAACCCTCGGGGCCACCACCGTGGATCTCACTTCACGGCCCAGCCGGGAGGCCGCGAACCGCTTGTATCAGCGTCTCGGCTTCGAGGCCAGGGAGACGAACGTCTACCGCTACAAGCTGTAGGCGTCCACCCTCAGCGCGACGAGAGCGAGGTCTCGAGGGTCACATCGGGGCCTTGGATCCGGGAGATCCGACCGTTGATCTCCATCACGTACACCTCGCCGTCGGGACCCTGCCCGAACGAGATCACGCTCTCCGGCTCGCGACCGAGGCGGAGCGCCGCCACCGCCGCCGACCCGTCGCTGAGCCGTTGGAGCCCGAAGATCTCCCCGGAGCAGAAGTCGGCGAACAGGTACACGCCGCTCAGCGAGGGGGTCAGCGGGCCCCGGTACACGTGACCGCCGGTGACGGAACACCGCTCGTTGTCGTGGGTGTAGGTGTGGATCGGGCCGACATGATCGGCAGGTTCGTCCCCGGTGAACGACTCGTTGCCCTCCATCCGATTCCACCCGAAGTTCGCGGCTCGGCCGGGCGACCCGTCGCCTCCATTGGCGACGAAGTCGATCTCCTCGACCCGGCCCTGACCGACGTCGCCGATCCAGAGATCGCCGGTGGCGGTGTCGAACGAGAACCGCCAGGGATTCCGGAGGCCCCAGGCCCAGATCTCGGCGGCACCGCCGCCGTCGGCGAACGGGTTGTCCGCGGGGATCGTGTACGGCCTTGACGCCGACGGGTTCGGGTCGATCCGCAGCAGTGCGCCGAGCACGGTGTCAGTGTCCTGGCCGCTGTCGAGCGGATCGTCGCCACTGCCGCCGTCGCCGAGGGCGACGTAGAGCAGGCCGTCGGGACCGAGGTGGAGGTCGCCGCCGTTGTGGTTGCTGAACGGCTGGGGCACCTCGAGCAGGATCCGTTCGGCGCCGCGGTCGGCGGTGGTGTCGCCCATCGGCATCTCCGACACGATGCTGGTGAAGTCGTTGTCGGTGTAGTGCAGGTAGAGCAGGCCGCCGTCGGCGGAGAACTCGATGCCGAGGAGGCCTCCCTCGCCCTCGGGGTTCACCTCGTCGGTGATGTCGACGACCAACTGGGTGGTCTGGACGAACTGCTCGGTGCCCCCGTCCTCGTCCACGATCCGTTCGATCAGCCGGACCCTTCCGTCCCGCTCGGCCACCCACAGGTGCTCGCTCCCGGGCCGGGTGGCGAGCGAGGTCGGTTGGGCGAGCGACCCGGCGGGCTCGAGGGCGTAGACCGTGTCGACCCAGGGGCCCGGCGCGTCGGCCAGGACCGCGTCGTCGTCGGTGTCCGTGTTGCCGTTGCCGTCGTTGTCGTTGTCGGTGTCGTCGGCCGTCGAGGTGCCGGCCCCCTCACCCGAGGTCGTGTCCGACCCGCTCCCGTCGCCGGTCGTCGAGGCGCCGGTGTCGCCGGTCAGGTCGCCGGCGGTCGTCCCGCCGGGGGCCGGATCGTCCGTCGAGTCGCTGCACCCGGCCAGGAGCAGGAGGGCGATGACGAGAACGGCGATCGGGGCGGGGGCGGGACCCATGGGGGCCAAGTGTGGCGGTACGCGCCGCCGATTGCTCCGGGACTGCGGCCGCTACCCTCGAACCGGTGGTCGACGTCGCATCCGAACGCCGCGAGGACCCTCCCCCCGACCCCGCCGCCTCCCGCCGCCTGACCGTGGCGGTTCGCTACGTCGTCGTTTCGGCGGTCAACGTCGTCAACCACCAGGCGCTGCTCCTCCTCGCCCACGCGGTCTGGGGCTGGTCGGGCGGGGCGGCAAACGTGTTCGCCGCGGTGCTTGCCGCCATCCCCGGCTATCTCCTCAGCCGGCACTGGGTGTGGTCGGTCCGCGGGGCCCACAGCGTACGGGCCGAGATCATCCCGTTCTGGACGCTCGCACTGCTCGGGTTGATCGTGTCGACCATCCTGGCCGAGGGGGCCGACCGGTTGTTCGAGTCGAGCCTTGCGGTGGCCGCCGGCAGCCTCGCCGGCTACCTGGTGGTGTGGGTCGTGAAGTTCCTCGTGCTCAACCGGATCTTCGAGCGGTCGGCCCGCCGGGCGACGCGCGACGGCCTGCCGGTGCGGTGACCGGCGGGCAGCGGCCAGGCGGATTGACGCCCAACGAGCTCACGCGCGCCCGCCAGGCCCGGGGGTTCATGCCCGACGGCGAGGGCGCCGCCCTCGCCGCCGCTGCCTCCACCGCCGATCCGGGCCTCGGCCCGTTCCTCGAGGTCGGCAGCTACTGCGGGAAGTCGGCGTGCTACCTCGGGCCCGTCGCGCGTCGAGCAGGCACGGTGCTCTACTGCCTCGACCACCATCGCGGCTCGGAGGAGAACCAGGCCGGGTGGGAGTGGCACGAGCCCGACCTCGTCGATCCGGCGGTTGGGCGGATCGACACCCTCCCCGTGTTCCGCCGCACCGTTCACGATGCCGGTTTGGAGGAGGTCGTGGTGGCTCTCGTGGGCGACGGCCCGACCGTCGCCCGCCACTGGTCGACGCCGCTGTCGTTCCTGTTCATCGACGGCGGCCACGGTGTGGAACCGGCCCGCCTCGACTACGAGCTGTGGACACCCCACGTCGCCCCCGGCGGCCTCCTCGCCATCCACGACGTGTTCACCGAGCCAGCCGACGGCGGCCAAGCCCCCCACGACGAGATCTACGCCCCGGCAATCGCGTCGGGACGGTTCACCGACGTCGCCGCCACCGGCTCGCTCCGCATCCTCCGCCGCACCTGAGCACACCCGACCGACCCCCTTCACCCGTTCCGGCCGCTCCCGGCCGCTCTGGCAGCGGTGGCGCGCGCTGTCGGTGCGGATCGCTGCCAATGGGTGGTGTGGGTGGGGCGGTTGGCGGCTCTGGCAGCGGTGGTGCGCGCTCTCGGTGCGGATCGCTGCCAGACGTGATTCGGTCAGTGGTCGGTGTGGTCGGTGAACAGGGTGCTCGTGGGGTTGGAGCCGTCGAGTGCGTCGGCCGCCAGGATCACCGCGGCTGCGGTGTAGGAGCTCTGCTCCCGCTCGGGGAACCGCACCTCGTCGGGGTACACGATCCCCGTGTCGTAGCTGCCCTCGGCGGTCCGATGGAGCTGCGCCCACTCGAACAGCTCCATCGCCGACCGCCGATCGCCAACCGCCAGCAGGGCAATCGCGCACTCGCACGTCTCCGCTGCGGTCACCCACGGCCGGTCCGACACGCAGCGGACCCCTCGGTCGGGCATCACGAACTCGCTCCACCGGGCAGCGAGCCGGGCCGCCCCGTCCTCGCCGGTGACCGCCCCGGTCAACACCGGGTAGTACCAGTCCATCGCCCAACGATCCTTCGGCTCGAACGCCGCCGGCACGCCGGCCACGGTGCCGACCAGCCTCGAGCGGGCCTCGCGCCACACCGGCCGGTCGTGGCCGAGCAGCTCGGCCAGGTCGAGGGCGCAGCGCAGGCTGTGCCCGATCGACGCCGAGCCTGTCAACAGCGCATAGCTCCACGGATGGCCATCGCTGGTCCGGGCCCACAGCACCTCGCCTCGGCGGGTCTGCAGGTCGAGGACGCAGTCGATCGCCCCCTCCACCGCGGGGAACATGGTCTCGGCGAAGCCCGTGTCCTTGGTGGTGAGGTAGTGGTGCCAGGCGCCGGTGGCCACGTAGGCGACGCAGTTGAGATCGATCTTCGGATCCTCGACCCCGTCCGCCAGGTAGTAGTTGTGCCAGCCGCCGTCGGGTCGCTGCACGTCGAGCAGCCACTGGTAGGCGGCCTCCGCCTCCGCCGTCCGGCCCACCGTGCTCAGCGCCATCGCCGACTCGACGTGGTTCCACGGGTCGGCGTGGCCGCCCGGGTACCACTCGATCATCCCGCTCGGGAGCTGGAGCTCGGCGATCGTGTCGCCGGTGGCCTCGAGCTCGGCCGCCGTGGTCACACCGTCGACCGACGGGGTGCTCACGCCGACCGGCCGTTCGTCACCGCTGCCGGGTCACGGTCGGCGTAGACCACGTAGCTCTTGCCGAGAACCGGGTTGAGCAGTCGTTCGGTCACGCGGGTCAGCTTCGGGCCGTCGGTGATGTCCCAGGTGAGGAGCTTCAGATAGGCCTTCACCGCCGGATGGTCGTCGTTGTCGATCCCGACGGCGCACTTCAGCCACCAGTACGGGCTGTGGAGCGCGTGGGCCCGGTGGCTGTCGACCGGGGCGAGTCCGACCGACGCCAGCTTCGTGTGCAGCTCGGGGACGGCGTAGATCCGGACGTGGCCGCCGGCGCTCTTCGGTGCGTGGTACTCGTCGCTCAACCACCAGCACAGTTGCTCTGGAATCGTCGACGGCACCGTCGCCGCCAGCCGGCCGCCCGGCGCCAGCACCCGGTGGAGCTCCGCCATCACCCCGAGGTCGTCAGCCACGTGCTCGAGCACCTCGGACGCGATGATCCGGTCGAAGGCACCGTCGTCGAAGGGGAGGCACCGGCCATCGGCCTGGGCCACCGCGGTGGCGACGTCGGTGGCCTCGCCGGCAACGAACATCGCGGCGAAGGTGTCCCTGGTGGCCACGAGCTCGTCGGCGGCCAGGTCGACCGCCACCACGTGTGCCCCGCGGCGGGCCGTCTCGAACGCGTGCCGGCCGAACCCGGCGCCGAGGTCGAGCACCCGCATCCCCGGCCGCAGCCCGAGCCGGTCGTAGTCGACGGTGAGCATCAGGTCCGGGCGATCGGTAGGCGGCCTCGTGCGGTGGCGTGCTCGCGCCGGTCGCGCCGCATCGCCAGCACCTCGCGGTACTGGGCGACCGTGTTCGTGGCGGTCTGTCGCCACGTGTACATGGTGCTGACCCGCTCCCGACCGGCGTGACCGATCCGGGCCCGCAGGTCGGGGTCGTCGAGGCCACGGCGCAGCGCGGTGGTCAGCGAGTCGACGTCGCCCGGTTCACAGCGCAGCACGGTCTCGCCGTCGGTTCCGGTGACCTCGGGGAGTGCGCCACCCGACGTGGCCACCAGGGGGGTGGCGGTCGCCATCGCCTCGACGGCGGGAAGCGAGAAGCCCTCGTAGAGCGACGGCACCACCGCGAGCTCCGACTCGGCGTACAGCTCCACGATCCGCTCGTCGGGCACACCGCTCACGAAGGTGATCGCATCGCTGAGGCCGAGCTGCTCGATCAGCTCGGCCGAGCGCCCGCCCTCCTTGGCCCGTCCGATCACGGTGAGGCTCACGTCGCGCTCGGTGGCGAGCTTGGCCATCGCCTCGAGCAGGAACCGGAGGCCCTTCAGCTCCACGTCGGCGCTGGCGGTGGTGATCAGCCGTCCCGGGATCCGCGGCACGCCGGGCAGGGGTCGGAACAGGTCGGGGTCGACGCCGACGTGCACGAGCCGCATCCGCTCGCGGTCCACGCCCATGTCGCGGTGGATGTCGTCGATCGAGTTGTCGGATACGACCACGATCCGAGGCATGCGCCGGGCGACCCGACCCTGCATTCGCACGAAGCTGTACCACCGATGGGTGCTCAGCTTCTTGCGGATGGTCGGGGCGGCGGCGAGCTCGAGCCTGCGGTCGACCGTGATCGGATGGTGCAGGGTCACCAGGGTCGGGAGGATCCGATCGACGGCGAGGATGCCGTACCCGAGGCACTGGTTGTCGTGCACGATGTCGAAGTCGGCCCGCCGTTCCTTCAGCGCCCGGTACGCCCGGTAGCTGAACGCCAACGGCTCGGAGAACGTGCCGGCCGAGTACTGGGTTACCTCCAGCAGGTCGGGGAGCGACTTGATCTCCCAGTAGGCGGGGAACCGGCCGGGGAAGTGGTCGTTGAAGATGTCGAGGCTCGGGAGCTCGTGCAGGGTGATCCGCTGGTCGAGCACGGGGTAGGGCTGCCCGCTGAAGACCTCGATGTGATGACCGAGATCGGCCAGCGCCTTTGTCAGGTGCCGGGTGTAGATCCCCTGGCCGCCGACGGTCGGCTTGGAGCGGTACGACAGATAGGCGAGCCGCAGGGGCTGCTCATCGGGGGGTTCGGAATGTGGCATCGCTGATCTCTTCGGTTCGGGGGGTTCGCGCCGTGGGCGGCAGGCTAACGCTGTAAGGCTCTGGATGGTTCCCGCCCTGGAGGATCCCACGCGCTGGTTCCCGAGCGATCTGGACGATCACCGGGCACACTCGACCCTCGATGCGTGCCCTCGTCCAGCGAGTCTCCGAGGCCTCCGTCACCGTAGACGGTGCGGTCATCGGTTCCATCGGCCCCGGGCTGTGCGCCCTCATCGGCGTCACCCACGGCGACGGCGAGCAACAGGCGGTCAAGCTCGCCCAGCGACTGGCAAAGCTGCGGATCTTCGCCGACGACGAGGGGAGGATGAACCGCTCCGTGCTCGATGTCGGCGGTGAGGTGCTCGCCATCAGCCAGTTCACCCTCTACGCCGACACCCGGCGGGGGAACCGCCCGGGCTACAGCGACGCTGCCGATCCGGCGATCGCGGAACCGCTGGTGGAGCGGGTGATCGACGAGCTCCGGGGACTCGCTCTGACGGTCGCCACCGGCTCGTTCGGCGCCGACATGGACGTGCGGCTCGTCAACCATGGCCCGGTCACGATCCAGCTCGACATCCCACCGGCCATGCCGGCTGCCGCTGGCTGCGGGTGACGGGGCCTGCCTATCCTCACGCCGTGAGCTCTGCGACGCCGGCCGGTTGGTACCCGGATCCGTACAACGCCGCCCAGCTTCGCTACTGGGACGGGGCCGTGTGGACCGACTCGATCGCGCCCGCAGCCGGTGAGGTCGGGTCCGGCGGTCAGGGCCAGGCCGATGCCACCCAGCAGCTCGCCACCACCGCCGACCAAACCGACACGTTCCCCGGTCCGTTCCAAGGCGGTGACCCGAACTGGTCTCCGGCCGGCACCGACCAGTTCGGCCAGCCGCTCGGCGGTGGTCAGCCGGTCGGGGGCACCGGGCCGGCGGGGCAGGTGGCCGGGCAGGGCGGCTTCGCCGACCAGTGGACGGTTCCGTCCGGTCCGCCGTCGCTCGACAGCCTCGGCGGCGGTGGCCAACCGGGGCTCGGCACCACGAGCGATCCCGGCGTCGCACCCTGGGGTGGCGCGGTGCCGACCGGCGCGGGTCTCGGCGACGTCGGCGAGTGGTTGTCGTCGATCTTCGTGAGGCTGATCGCCAGGATCGGCCCGCTGGTGGTCCTCCTGTTCGCAATCCCGGCGGTGGCGTCGGCCATCGTCGCCGTACTCGGCCAGCGGTTGCTGTCCGGCCTCGTCGTCGACCTCGACCCCGACAGCGACCTCGAGTTCGAGATCGCCGGCTTCAGCTTCGGGCTGTTCGCGCTGCTCGTGGCGGTCTCGATCCTGGGGCTGCTCGCCGCGCTCGTCGGGCGACTCGGCGCCGACCACCAGCTGTACGCGGCCCATGGCGGGCAGCCACAGTCGCTCGGCTCGTCGCTCGGAACGGCGCTACGCCGCCTGCCCCGGGCGATCCTGTGGAGCATCGTGCTCGGCCTGCTGGTGGCGGTCATGGTGCTCGTGTTCACCGTGGCGCTCTCGGCCGTGCTCGCCGTCGCGGTCGGTGACGGCGACGGCGACGGGAATCCGGTGGTGGCGTTGCTCGTGTTGCCGATCGGGCTGCTCGGCCTCGTGTTCGGGGCCTGGCTGTGGACGAAGCTGGCGTTCTTCTTCCCCGCGCTGGCGGTCGGGCCGCCCGGTACCAACCCGTTCTCGGCGTCGGCCGCCGTGAGCAAGGGCCGGTTCTGGGGTGTGTTCGGGCGGCTGCTCCTCGTGGGGGTCGCCTTGTCGGTGCTGTGGGGGATCTTCAACGCCATCTTCCAGCCCTTCTTCGGCTCGGCCGCGGCTGATCTCTTCCAGATCGACGTTTCCACCGGCGACCTGTTGATCGGCGGTCAGAACATCGACACGCTCGACGAGATCCGGTGGGCCGACCTCACCCCCGGCGTCGGCTGGTTCGCCGCGGTGGCCGTGCTCTACTCGCTCGGCCGATCGATCATCGATGCCATCTGGGCCTCGGCCGCCACCGGCCTCTACTGGCGGGCCGGCGGACGAGGCGAGATCTGACGGGTACGGCAGCCATGGATCCCGAGGTCGACAGCTACATCGAGCGGTCCGATGGGTGGCCGCACGAGATGGCGGCACTCCGGCCGATCCTCCGCGGTTGCGGGTTGACCGAGGCCATCAAGTGGCGGAAGCCGTGTTACAGCTTCGAGGGGGGCAACATCGCCATCCTCCAGGAGATGAAGGGCTTCCTCGCGCTCATGTTCTTCAAGGGAGCGCTGCTCGACGACCCGGACGGTGTGCTCGTGGCACAGGGACCGAACTCCCGGTCGGCGCGGCGGATCGAGTTCACTTCGGTCGACGCAGTGACCGAGCTGGCCGGCACCGTCGAGGCGCTGGTGGGGAGGGCGATCGAGGTGGAGCGGTCCGGCCTCGAGGTCGGCCCCGCCCCGGAGAAGGAACTGGCCGACGCGCTCCAGACCCGTCTCGACGCCGACCCGGCGCTGCGGGCGGCGTTCGAGGGCCTGACCCCTGGGCGCAGACGGGAGTACAACCTGCACATCTCGGGGGCGAAGCGAGCCGAGACCAGAGTGGCCAGGGTGGAGAAGTGCGTGCCGAAGATCCTCGCCGGGAAGGGATTCCGTGACCGCTGACCGTGGCGCCGCCGGGTCGAGCTCGGGCTCCGGATCGGGTTCGCCGATCCCGGGCATGCCCCGGATCGACCCGGCCATCAGTCGGGTCATGTGGGAGGCGGTCGAGCGGTTCCACGGGCTCTGCTACCTCGCCCCCGAGGTGCGGGAGGAGGGGACTACGGCTGGCTTGAAGGGGTTCTGGATGAACTACTTCGCCACCAGGATCGCCCCGGTCGGCGAGGTGGGACCCGACATCGTCGCCTCCACCTTCTTCTACTACAACAGGCCCCGGATCGAGCGGGCCATCCCCGACGCCTGGCGGTTCTCGTCCCGCGGCGCGGTGCTCGATGCCCGCTACCGGGGGATGGATCGGGCGTTGCGCCGGGTGTACGGCGATCGGATCGCCAGCGACGAGATGGCGAACGCCGCCGAACTGGTGGCGGCGGCCGTTGCCGGCTGTGAGCCGATCGGCCGCACGATCCACGCCGGTTGGGCATCGCTGCCGTGGCCGGCGGAGCCCCACCTGCAACTGTGGCACGGCTGCACCGTGCTGCGGGAGTACCGCAGTGGGAACCACCTCATTGCGCTGTGCGCCGAGGGGCTCGACGGGTGCGAGTCGGTCGTGTCGCACGTCGCGGCCGGTGGCGCCCCCCGCGACTGGATCCGTGACGAGGCCGGCTGGACCGAGGCCGACGAGGAGGCCGCATTGGCCAGGCTCGCCATGCGGGGTTGGGTCGACCACGCCGGCGCCATCACCGACGCCGGCAGGGCCGGCCGGCAACGGATCGAGGACCTCACCGATCGGCTCGACCTGCCGGTGTGGGAACAACTCGGCCTCGAGCGCGGTCAGCGCCTGTTCGACCTCCTGTCCGACTTCGCTGCCGACCTGCCACCCGACGACCAGCTCGACTGGGAGTCGATCTACACCTGATCGGCTGCCGCCGCCTGCTCCTCGTCCTCGGCGCCCTCGTCCTCGGTGGCCGCGCCGCCGTCTCGGCGTTCGCGGGCGAAGGCGGTCAGCGTCGACCGGTTTCGCCCGATGTCGGCTGGGGTTCCCGGTCGTCGGGTCGAGCGTTCGCGGGCGAGTGTGGTCGGCGTCGACCGGTTTCGCCCGCGAACACGGTGGGCGAGCGGCTCAGAGGGGGATGTCGGCGACGACCGGGCGATGGTCCGACGGAAGTCGGTCCCGCTCACGGAGGCCGTTCGTGGTGACCGTCTGGTCGTCGAGGACCTCCGCCGCGTACTCGTCGGCGGCGACCCGACCGGTCCAGGCGAGCTCGGCGAGCGACGGTGACAGGCCGATGTGGTCGAGGACGAGGTCCATGTCGGCGTCGAGGACGAAGTCGTGGAACTGGGCGGTGAAGTCGACCGTGACGTCGAAGCCCGGCGAGTGGAACAGCACGTGGGTCAAGTGGCGCCTGGGAAAGAAGACCGACCCGAAGATGCGGTCCACCACCGAGTGGGTGAGGAAGCGCTCCTCGAAGAAGTCGGCGCCGGCACCGTCGTTGAGGTCGCCCGTCAGCACGATGTGCCGCTGCGGGTCGGCCACGAGGATGACGTCGAGGAACTGCCGGATCCGGTAGGCCTCGGCGCTGATCCTCCGACGGGCCAACAGGGCGCCGGCGAAGAACGCCTGCCGCTGCTCGCCGCCGGCGTTGAACAGGGCCTCGCCGTCGTTGACGAACTTCGACTTCAGATGGTTGTTGACGATCAGGATCTCGTGGCCGTCGAAGCCGACCAGCGCAGTCTGCGGGGTCCTGGCGAACTTCTGCGCAGCGACGATGCCGTCGGCGTCGACATCGGCGAGGATGCCCGCCGCGAGGTCGATGCCCCCGATCGCCCCCGGTCCCGGAGCGAGCGACGCGGTCCGGTCGGTGCGGGCTGCGACGGCGAGCGCCTGCCCTCCGCCGGAGCCTCGGAGAATCGTCCAGGGCCCATCGACGAACCGGTCGAAGAACTCCTCGAGCTCGGGTTGTCCGGCGGCTTCCTGCAGCGCCACGACGTCGGGGTCGACGCCGCTGATCACCCGCCCGCACCGCTCGGCCAGGCCGACCACGTCGCCGATCGACGGCGAGAAGTTGTTGCCGGCGAACACATCTCGGAGCACCGGGTCCTGGCCACCGGTCCACCACGAGTTCATGTGCTCGATGTTCCAGTCCATCACCCGCATCGTCGGCTCCTCTCGTCCTGGTGCGAGACTAGGAGCGATCGCCCGCCCGGTCTGCGGACCCTTCGGCACAGGCGCCGGGCCCGCACCGGGCGTCGGTCGAGCTCGCGACCCACAGGTCCGCGGCCTCGGATGAAGCCGCCCCGGCGCCGACGAGCTTCGTGCGGTTTCGCCTACCTGGTGGCGGCGACCTGCTCGTACTTCCGGATGGTTAGCGGGACGAGCACGGCGATGATGACGACCACCCAGCCCAGGGTGTAGAGCGTTGCGTGCTGAAGCGGCCAGGCCGACGGTTCGGGCGCCCCCGCCGGGATGTTCCCGAAGTGTTCTCTGGCCGCCCTGGCCACGGCCGACACGGGATTCCACTCGGCGAAGATTCGCAGCGGGGTCGGGAAGCCGTCCGATGGGACGAACGTGTTGGCGATGAACGTGATCGGGAAGATCACGAGCGACGATGCGTTGTTGATCGCCTCGACGCTGCGGACCGTCAGGGCGAGGAAGGCCATCACCCACGAGAAGGCGTAGGCGAACACGAGCAGTAGGCCGAACGCGATCGCCGCATGGCCGATGCCGTTGCGGATCCGCCAACCGACGAGGTAGCCCGCGCCGGCCATCACGACGATCGACGCCACGTTGTAGATCACATCACTCGCCGTGCGGCCGATGACGACCGCCCCTCGCGACATCGGCAGGGAGCGGAACCGATCGATGATGCCCTTCTGCAGGTCGTCGGCCAGGCCGAGTCCGGTGAACGTGGCCCCGAACGTCAGGGTCATGGTGAACGCACCCCCGACCAGGAACTCGCGGTACGACCCGCCCTCGATCTCGATCGCGCTTCCGAACACGTAGGCGAAGAGCAGCACGAAGACGAGCGGCATGACGATGACGGCCACGAACAGCTCAGGCATGCGGGTGATCTTGATGATGTTGCGACGGGCCACGGTGGCGCCGTCGGAAACTGCGAATGCGAAGCGTTCCATTACGCCGCCTCCTCGAACGGGCCGGTCCCCCGATGGAGCGGTGGCCCGAACGGGGTGATCCGACCGGTCACGGCCAAGAAGACGTCGTCGAGCGTGGGACGGCGGAGCCCGACATCGCTGACTGCGACACCGTCAGCGTCGAGAGCTCGGAGCGCAGCGACCAGTGCCGTGGTCCCACCCACGACCGGTGCGGTGAGCTTCCGATCGGTGACGAGAGGCTCCTCGGTCGAGAAGCGGGAGACGATCGATCGGGCGACCTCGACGTCGGCGGGATCGGGAACGGTGATCTCGATCCGCTCGCCACCCACGGCCGCCTTGAGCTCGTCTGCGGTTCCCGCTGCGATCCGCCGCCCGTGGTCGATGACGACGATCCTGTCGGCCAACTGGTCGGCCTCCTCCATGTACTGGGTGGTCAACAACACGGTGCGTCCGCGCTGGACGAGCTCGTCGATCACGGTCCAGAGCTCGTTGCGGGAACGAGGATCGAGTCCGGTCGTCGGTTCGTCGAGGAACAGCACCGGAGGCTCGGCCACCAGGGCCCCGGCGAGGTCGAGCCGGCGCCGCATGCCACCCGAGTAGGTCTTGACCGGTCGCTCGCCGGCCTCGACGAGCGAGAAGCGCTCGAGGAGCTCGCGACTGCGTGACGCAGCCGTTCGGCGACCGAGATGGTAGAGCCGGCCGATCATGTCGAGGTTCTCGAAACCGGTGAGGTTCTCGTCGACGGCGGCGTACTGGCCGGAGAGCCCGATCCGACGCCGAACCTCGTTCGGGTTGGTGTCGATGTCGGCGCCGGCGACCGTTGCGGTCCCCTGATCGGGAGCGAGCAAGGTGGTCAGGATCGACACGGTCGTCGTCTTCCCGGCGCCGTTCGGGCCGAGTAACGCCAGTACCGTGCCATCCTCCACGGTCAGATCGAGCCCGTCGAGGACCGTGTGGTCGCCGTAGCGCTTGGAGAGCCCCCGGGCCTCGATGCGACCGGAGCGAGGTAGTTGATGTGTGGTCATGGCGCCACGATGCACGAGCACGGTGGCACGACGACCGGACCACGGTTGACGATCACCCGTTGGACGATCCGAGGACTCCACCGGAACACAACCGGCTCACCACCGGCCGAGTTGACGATCGGTTTGTGGGAAGCTTGCTTGGCGCGACCACCGAGCGGAGGGACGGCACGGCAGCGATGCAGATTCGTCTACTCGGTGGGGTCGGTGCAGTTACCGATGACGGTCGACCGATCGATGTCGGTCCGGCCAAGGCTCAGGCGCTGCTGGCGGCGTTGGCGCTCTCGCCAGGGTCGGCCGTGCCGGTCCACCGCCTCATCGAACTCGTCTGGGGCGAAGAAGCTCCCCGGACGGCCGAGAAGACCTTGCAGTCCTATGCCGCACGTCTACGCAAGGCGCTCGGGCCGGATTCGATCGAGCGGGTGGGTGCTGCCTATCGGCTGCAGATCGATCCGGACGCGGTGGACGTGGTGCGGTTCCAGCGTCAGCTGGCTACCGGTCGGATCGATGATGCGCTCGCCGAGTGGGTCGGGACCCCACTTGCCGGGCTCGACGCTCCCGGTCTGGCGGGCGCGGTCGACGGTCTGGTCGAGCAGTGGCTCGGTGCCGTGGAGGCCGACCTCGAGCGCTTGGTTGGGCACGACCCGGCTTCGGCGGTTGCCGTTCTCACGGAACTGACGATGGAGCACCCGTTCCGGGAGGAGATGTGGGCGCTGCTGATGACGGCCCTGTACCGAACCGGTCGGCAAGCCGATGCGCTTGCTGCCTACCGGCGGGCTCGGACCCATCTCGTCGAACAACTCGGCGTCGAGCCCGGGGCACGCCTTCGCTCGCTCGAGTCGAGCATTCTCGGGCAGGACGATCAGGTGCTCGGCGCCCCGGCCAGAGCTGCGCCGGTGTCGTCCCCGCCGACCGGGACGGTCACCTTCGCGTTCATCGAGATCGAGCAGGCGGCGAGGCTGTGGACCGCTGACCGCGCGGTGATGGCCGAGATCGTGGCCCGTCACGAAGCACTGGTTCGTGAGATCGCGACGACCCAGGACGGGTATGTGTTCTCGACCGGTGGCGATTCGATCGGGCTGGCGTTCCATCGGGCGGCCGACAGCACCCGGTGGGCCGTCGAGCACCAGCAGGCAGTCGAGGCCGCGACATGGCCCCACGGACGAGCGCTCCAGATCCAGATCGGCATCCATACCGGCGAGGCGGAGGAGCGTACCGGTGACTACTTCGGTCCACCCGTGAACTTCGCGACGAGCATCGCCGACGCTGCCCACGGTGGCCAGATCCTCGTTTCCGAGGTGACGGCAGGCCTGATCGGCCATGTGGATCTCCACGAGGTCGGCCACGTTCAGCTCGAACAGGGCGACGCGGACCTACTTCTCTTCCAGCTCGGTCGCGGCGACCACCCGCCGGTCGCCGGCAGACCGGCCCGGAAAGGGAACCTCCCCCGGCGTACCGGGAGATTGGTCGGGCGCGAGGAGAGCCTCCGAGGTGTGCGACGAGCGCTGATCGAGGCGCCGGCCGTGACGCTCGTCGGTCCGGGCGGCATCGGCAAGACCCGCCTGGCTCTCGCTGCCGCCCGGGAGCGGGCGGGCGATCTCGCCGACGGGGCCTATCTCGTGGAGCTGTCGGATGTGGCGGCGTCCACCGACGTGGCTCGGAGCGTCGCCGACGTGCTCGACGTGGTCGAGCGGTCCGGCCGAACCGACATCGAGGCGATCGTCCATCACCTTCAGCCTCGGGAGCTGCTCCTCGTGCTCGACAACTGCGAGCACATCGTCGACGGCGCCGCAGACCTCGTCGCGGCGATCAACGCCGGCTGTCCCCGCGTGGCGATCCTGGCAACGTCCCGGGAGGGTCTCGGTGTCGCCGATGAGCGACTGCTGCCGGTCGGCCCGCTGGCCATCGAAGAGGCGGCGGTCGTGCTCTTCCTCGATCGGGCCCGCGCTGCCAACGCCCCCGTGGACCCGGAAGCGGATCGATCCGCGGTCGAGGAGATCTGCCGTCGTCTCGACGGCGTGCCGCTGGCGATCGAGCTCGCTGCAGCCCGTGCGAAGACGCTCACACCGTCCGATCTCGTCGACCGCCTCGACGATCGTCTGAGGCTGCTGTCCTCCGGCCGCCGACGCAGCGTCGAGCGGCATCGGACCATGCGAGCGACGATCCAGTGGTCGTACGATCTCCTGACCCCGCTCGAGCAGGACCTGTTCCGTCGGCTCTCGGTCTTTGCCGGCGACTTCGACCTGCGGGCAGTCGAGACGGTCGCTGTCGACGACCGGTTGCCAGCCACTGCAATCGACGGGGCGCTCGACGATCTGGTGGGACGATCGATGGTCATCGTCGAGTCCGGCCGTTCGGGCCGACGATTCCGACTCCTCGAGACGATGCGCGAGTTCTCGGCCGAGTTGCTGGCCGACGAGGGCAACGCCGACGACGTCGCGTGCCGCCACGCCCGGTACGTCGCAGGCGAAGTCGAGACGATCGGTGCCGCGCTCCTCAGCCCCGACGAGCTCGAGGCGGCAGCCTGTCTGGTCGAGTTGTGGCCGAACGTCCGCGCCGCGGTCGAATGGGCTCTGGCGGTCGAAGACAAGGCCGTGGTCACGTCGATCATCCAGCCGATCGCACTGCAGTTGTTCATCCGCCGCGGGTACGGGGAGGTCTGCGGCTGGGTGGAGCGGCTGCTGGCCATCACCACCGCCGATGACGACGAGCTCCGAGCGCTCTGCCTCGTGTGGGCCGCGCTCCACTACTCGATGAACCAGCGCCGCGAGCAGCTCCGGGAGCTCCTCGAGGGCTACGGCGATCCCGACCATGTCCTCGTTCGCCATGCCTACCTTCTCGGCGTCGTCGACGATGCGGTCGCCTCCTTGGAGGTCGCGCCGCTGGCGGCAGCCGAGATGCGGCGGCGGGGCGACGAGACCTGTGCGCGCCTCTTCGAGATGTTCGGCGGTGCCGCCATGATGATGGCCGGCCGCAGCGACGGGGCCATCGCCGCGCTCGACGAGGCGGCGACCTGGTTCGAGGTGAACGGACCGCCGTCGATCTTCGGCTGGACGCAGTTCCTGCTCGGGACCACCGCCGCGTTCGTCGGCGACAACGAGGGGGCCGAGCGGTTCTGGACCCGGGCGATGGCGATCGACGTGCCGCCGCGGACGAACTCGCCCAGCGAGGCCCTGTCGGCCCGATCCGCAGCCCGTGCGGGCCGCCACCGCGAGGCGGCTCGGATCCTCCGGGCGTATGTCGCTGAGCTGGTCGACGTCGACTACATGGCGGGCGTCGCAATGGTGGGGATCGAGTTCGTCAACCTGACCGTGGCGACAGGTCGCCTGGTCGACGCCGCCGTGATCCTCGGACATTTCGACACCACCGGCCTGCTCGGCGTCGAGGGGCCCGGCTTCAAGCAGATGATCGCGGACGCCGTCGACATCGTCGCCAGCGATCCCGAGGCCGCAGCGTCACGAGCGGAGGCCGCCGCCCAGCGGCTCGATGAGCGTGCCGCTCTCGCCCACATCGGCCGTGTGCTCGACGACATGCTCGTCGATGATGGCGGTGGTCCGGAGCGCGAGTAGCAGCCCCAGGTTGAGCAGCGGAGGAATGGCGTGTCGTCGACGGCATCACGACCGGTGTGCCCGGCGGCCCGGACGGCAGGCCATGGTCAGAACGCCCAGGCGACCATCAGCGGGAACTCCTCGGTCCAGAACGCGTCGCCGTGGCCGCCGGTCCTCGTCGCCATCACCACCTCGGTTTCCGTCGCACGAAGCGCGTCTGCCCACCGGGTTGCGTTGTCGAGGAAGAACTGCTCCTCGGTCCCGGCCACGAGGTAGACGCGGGGGAGCGGGCTCCCGAACACCGCCGGCGGCTGGTAGCCGGCGCCGGGCGACGCAGCGAGAACGATTCCGTAGAGGTCGGGATGACGAAGTCCCATGGCGAGCGCGAACTCGCCGCCGAGCGACGCGCCCCACACCGCGGTCCGCTCAGCTGGCAACGCAGCGCCGAACCTCCGAGTCACCCAACGTCTCACCTCGTCGACGAAGAACCGCTCGTGGGCCTCGAAGCGCTCGGGGTGGAAGCCCGGGACGTATTCCTGCAGTCGTGCATCGTCGTCGCCGAGCCCGTGCACGCCCACGATCATCGTCGAAGGCCCGTCGGCGCTCTCGAGCGCTGCACACAGACCGGCGACGTGCCACGCCCCGTCGGCGACGTACACGACCGCCTCGGGCGGATCGGTCGGCACGTAGACCGTGACGTCTCGCCCGGGCCCGAAGTCGAGCGTCTCGGTCATGAGCTCGCCGGCCTCCGGTGTCATCAGCGCACGCTCCTCCTGCTCGACTCCGCGGCACTGGCCAGCCCGAGCCCGATCGCGACCAGCCCGTAGGCCAGTACCGGCCAGAAGCCGACGCGGCTCGCCAGCGTCCGACCGTCCCGCAACGCCACCCGGTGCTGCAGCACCGCCCGCTCGCTGATGCCGGTTCGCTGCACGACATCCCCGTCGGGATCGACGACGGCGGAGAACCCCGTGGGGGCCACCTGGAGCACCCAACGGTCGTTCTCCACCGCCCGCAGCTGGTTCGACGCGATCTGCTGGGTCTGGACCTGGGTGAGCCAATACGACGAGCCGTTGGTGGGGTTGGTCAACAACTGGGCGCCTTCCCGCACCGCATGACGACTGCGGGTCTCGAAGAAGCCCTCCCACGAGATCGCCACCCCCACCGGGCCCACCGGGGTCTCCAGCACCGGCGCCGCCTCACCCGGGAGCACGTCGAGGCGGGGGATCTCGTCGTTGAACACCTCGACGAGTGGCCGCAGCGGCACGTACTCGCCGAACGGCACGAGGCGAACCTTGTCGTACCGGTCGATCTCGGTGCCGTCCGGCGTGATCGTCGATTGGTAGTTGACGGTGTGCTCGTTCGAGACCCGCATGAACCACCCGGCGAGCACGCTCGCGTCGTGCTCGGCGGCGACAGCGTTCACGAGGCGGCGGGCGTCGGGCTCGGTCAGGAACCGGCCGGGGTTCACCACGTTCTCCGGCCACACGATCAGGTCCACCGGACCGTCGATGAGCCGGCTCGCCTCAACGTGGCGCCCGAGCACGACCGGCTGTTGGTCGGACGACGCCCTCGTCCGCTGCGGACCGCCGCCCTGGACGAGGGCGACGTCGATCTCGTCGACCACCTCGGATCGGGGATGGGCGAGCGCCGCCACCAGCAGCACCGCCACCGCCCCCGCCCCGAGAGCGGCGGTGCGAGGCTCCCGTCGAGCCAGTGCGGCGAGCGCCTGCCCGAGCACCACCACCGCCACCACCACGAGCAACGGCCCCCCGACCCTGGCCAGGTCGAGCAGCGGGGTCTCCACCTGGCTCATCGCCAGGTGGGCCAGGGGGATGCCGCCGAACGGCCACGACCATCGGGCCAGCTCGGCCACGGCCATCGCCCCTGGCAGTACGAATCGCCGGTACCGACCACCCGGGGTGAGGGCGGCGGCCACGCCGTAGTAGGCGGCGAGGAAGCCGGCCGCTCCGAGGTAGGTGGGCGTGAGGTCGTACATCCACACCATCGCCGGGTAGAGCCATGCCGAGGCAACGAGCCACGCCCGCCGGAACCGGACGGGCCAGGGCTGATCCGCGAGCAGGCGATCGAGGAGGGCGATCCCGACGAAGGCGAGCGGCCACCAGCCCCATGGCGGCATCGACGCCGCGATAGCCAACCCGGCAACGATCGCCTCGAGCACCACCATCATCCGTCGCGGTTGCGCTCGTCCGTCGGCACCGGGCCCGTCACCGGTCATCGCTTCCGGCGCCGTGACCGTCATCGAGCCGCCGTCCGCGCCGTGGTCGGATCAGGCCGATCGACGGTGAGCCGCCCGTCGGTCGGCCCGGCGTCCGTCATCGAGCGACGGCCGAGGCTGCGGCCCGTCGGCCTCCGTCGATGCAGGCGGGGATGCCGATGCCCCGATAGGCGGCGCCAACCACCTGCACGTGGGGGGCGTCGGCTGCGAGGGCGGCCTCGATCCGATCGACTCGGGCGCCGTGACCCGGCGTGTACTGGGGGAACGCCCGTTGCCAGCGATGAACCCGGGTGGCGGTCGGCTCGCCGTCGATCGGCACCACCGAGCAAAGCTCGTCGAGGAGGGTGGCTGCGAGCTGCTCGTCGGTCAACACGGCCGGTCGGTCGTCGCCGAACCGGCCGGACGTGAGTCGGATCAGCACCGTCCCGGGCCGCCGGTAGTGGGCCCACTTCGTGCTGAACCAGGTGGAGGCCGTGATCATCGTGCCATCGACCCGGGGGAAGAGGATCCCCGACGCGTCCAGTTCCCGATCGAGTGCCGACAACGGCAGCTCCACCGTCACCTGGGCCACCGATGCGTACTCGATCGAGGCCAGCTCGTCGGCCGCCGTCGGGCTGACCGGCGCCAACAACTTGGCCGCCGCATCGGCCGGCGTGGCGACGATCACCGCGTCGGCTGGACCCGCATCGTCGAGCGTGGCCAACGGCGCCCGGAGCCGGAGGTCGGCGACCGGCCCCCATCCCCGTGATCCGCCAGTACTTGTTCCCGAGCCGCCGGCGACGCCGGAGTCACCGGAGTTGCCGGTCGCGCCGGTGCCGGCTCCGACCGTCGAGCCCGATTCGGGGCCAGGGCGGGAGGCGGGATCGGGGTCGAGGAGCGCCTCGACGAGGGCGTCGATGATCCTCGCGATCCCCCCGGGCAGACCGAAGAACACCGGTTCCGCCTCGGCCGTCCCGAGGGTCGGGCCAGCCGTCGGTCGCAGCGCCCGGAGTCCCTCGATCAGCGACGGCGACCGGCCGACGGCGGCGGCCAGCAGCGGAGCCCCCGCAGTGAGGCTGAGGCGGTCGATGTCGGACGCGTTGATCCCGCCGAGCAGCGGATCGATGAGGCGGTCGGTGACCTCGTCGCCGAGGCGGGCCCGGCAGAGCGCACCGACCGAGATGTCGCCGCCGTCGAGCGGCGTGGCCGGAAGCTCGAGATCCCTCGCCGCCGCAGCGACCCCGTCGGCCGACACGAGACCCGACGCTGCGAGTTCGTCGAGGTCGGTCGGGACGCCGAGCATCGACCCCGTCGGCAGTGGGTGGAGCGTGCCGCCGGCCACCACATAGGCCGGCACCGGGGCCACCGGGCTGGTCAGCTCGGCATCGAGCCCGAGGTCGGCGCACAGCCGCCGGCCGGCCTCGGCTCTGGCGAGGAAGGTGTCGGGCCCCGCATCGACGGGCCGGTCGCCGACCGGGCTGGTGAGGATCTTGCCGCCCCAGCGGTCGCCCGCCTCGAGGACCGTCACCGCCCACCCGGCCCGGCGCAGATCGAAGGCTGCGCTCAGACCGCTGATCCCACCGCCGACGACGACCGCCCGACGGTCGCCGCCCGCCACCGCAGGCATCACACGAGCGCCTCGGCTCGGCCCTCGGCGTGGACCAGCGCAACGACCCGCTCGAGGATCTCGGGGTTCGTCTCGGGGAGCACGCCATGACCGAGGTTGAAGATGTGCCCGGGGTGGCCGCCGTTGTCGGCGAGCACCCGCCGGACCTCGGCCTCCACCGTGGGCCACGGCGCCAGGCACAACGCGGGGTCGAGGTTGCCCTGCAGGGCGACCCGGCCGCCGGTCCGCTCCCTCGCGGTGGCCAGTCTCGTGCGGAAGTCGACACCGACCACGTCGGCCCCGACGTCGGCGAACTGATCGAGCAGATCGCCGGTGTTCGTGCCGAAGTGGATCGTCGGCACGCCGAGGTCGGCCATGGCTCCCAGGATCCGCTCGCTGTGGGGGGCGACCGAGCGGCGGTAGTGGTCGGGGTGGAGGACCCCGGCCCACGAGTCGAACAGTTGCACCACCGCCGCCCCCGCCTCGACCTGGGCGGTGAGGGTGGTGATGGCGAGGTCGGCGAGGCGGTCGCACAGGTCCGACCACAGCGCCGGCTCCGACGCCATGAGCGACTTCACCTTCGCGTGGTTCTTCGACGGGCGCCCCTCGACCATGTAGGCGGCCAGCGTGAACGGGGCTCCGGCGAAGCCGATGAGGGGCACGCTCAGCTCGCTGACCAGGATCTCGATCGTCTCGGTCTGGAACGCCAGATCGACGGCCGGGTCGAGCGGACGGAGTCGGTCGAGGTCGGCGGCCGAGGTGAACGGGTGCTCGCACTCCGGTCCCACACCGGGGGTGATGTCGATCCCGAACCCGCTCGCCCACACCGGAGTGACGATGTCGGAGAAGAGGATCGCCGCGTCGACCCCGTAGCGGCGGACGGGCTGCAGGGTGATCTCGGCCGCACGGTCGGGCGCCGACACCGCGTCGAGGATGGTGCCCTCGCCCCGCACTGCGAAGTACTCGGGAAGGGAGCGTCCGGCCTGCCGCATGAACCACACCGGCACCCGTGGACCCGGCTCCTGCCGGATCGCCCGGAGCAGCGCCGGGGTCGTCGGGTCGGCGGTGTCGTCGCCGTCGGCGGCGGTGGCGGTGGCCGACGGGTCGATCGAGTCGACCGCGTGGTCTGGGGTGGAAGCGCTCACCGCTCCACGCTATCCGCCGCGCTCGACCCCAGGTCAGGTCGGGCGGGGCCGTGAGGGGTTCTCAGCTCCGGCGAAAGCCCGTAGGATGGGATGCCCCCTCGGTCAGGAGAGCGGTGACTGACACACATCCCGAGCTGGCAGCGGAGCAAGCCCACATCGACCTGGCCTACGAGCGACTCGAACACGCACGAGACGAAGCGCTCCGGCTGAAGGACATGGTCGAAGTCGGACGGGGTGGCACGAATCAAGCCCGCTGGGAGCGGGAGGTCATCAACGAGAACATCGCCAACCGGCTCAACCAGCTCGAGCTGGGGGAGCGGTCGCTGTGCTTCGGCCGGATCGACCAGTTCGAGGAGGCCGGAGGAGGGAGCTATCACATCGGTCGGATCGCGGTGTCGAGTGAGGCCCAGGAGCCGCTCATCGTCGACTGGCGAGCCCCGGTGGCCGAGGCGTTCTACCGGGCCACCGGCGGTGATCCCCAGGGCCTGATCCGGCGTCGCCACTTCACCTCCCGGGGTCGCACGGTGCTCGCCCTCGAAGACGAGTTCTTCGGCGAGGCTGCGGCGTCGGGATCGGTCACGATCAACGGTCGGGAGCTGCGGGGCCAGGGCGCTCTGATCTCCGCCCTGGAGGAGAACCGCACCGGCCGGCTGACCGACATCATCGGCACGATCCAGGCCGAGCAGGACGAGATCATCCGGGGATCGCTGCCCGGCGTGCTCGTCGTCCAGGGTGGGCCGGGTACCGGGAAGACCGTCGTCGCCCTCCACCGGGCCGCCTATCTCCTGTACACCCACCGCTTCCCCCTCGACGGCCAAGGCGTGCTGGTCGTCGGCCCCAACCGGCTCTTCCTCGGCTACATCGAGCAGGTCCTGCCGTCGCTCGGCGAGGCGGGGATCGAGATGGCCGTACTGGCCGACCTCGTGCGCGAGGTTCGGGTCGCCGGGCGCGATGGGCAGCTCGCGGCGCGGATCAAGGGCGACCTCCGCATGGTCAACCTCGTCCGACGGGCGCTGCGCGACCGACAGCGCCCGTGGCGGGAGGATCTCGTCGTGGGGATCGGCGTGCGCCGGGTGCGGGTGCCGGTCGGCGTCAGCGAGACGATCGTGACCGAGGCTCGACGTCGCTACCGCACCCACAATGCCGCCCGGAAGTTCGTGGTGGCGTCGCTCTACGATGCGCTGGCCGAGCACCATCCCGACGGCATGTCGGCGGAGGCGATCAAGGAGCAGACGCATGGCTCGCCGATCGTGGCCGAGGCGCTCAACTGGATGTGGCCGGTCCTGACCCCGGCCGAGCTGTTGCACGACCTGTACGGGTCGCGGGCGCTGATCGCCTCGGCGTCGTCGAAGATGACCGACGACGAGCGGGCCGCGCTGTATCGGCCGTGGGAGGACGAGATGGATGCCGGTCGGGTCGTGTGGACCGTCGACGACGTGCCCGTGCTCGACGAGGCCCGCGAGGTGTTGGGCCCCCGGCCGAAGCGGAAGGCCGACGACGACTTCCGGACCTACGGGCACATCGTGGTCGACGAGGCGCAGGACCTGTCGCCGATGCAGCTGAGGATGCTGACGCGTCGGTCGTTGAACGGGTCGATGACGGTCGTCGGCGACATCGCCCAGTCGACGGGGGCGTGGGCCCACAACTCGTGGGACGAGATCCTCGAGCACCTGCCCGAGCGGCGTCCGCCGTCGCTGGCCGAGCTCACCGTCGGCTACCGGATCCCCGGCCCGGCGATGGAGCTGGCGGGGCGCATCCTCACCGAGGCGGCGCCGGATCTGAAACCGCCGGTGTCGGT
Source organism: Acidimicrobiales bacterium (assembly GCA_965216205.1). Lineage (GTDB taxonomy): Bacteria > Actinomycetota > Acidimicrobiia > Acidimicrobiales > SZUA-35 > CADEDH01. The sequence goes on from OZ244139.1 coordinate 6,230,274, forward strand.
CCGCCAGGAGGGCGACGAGCCCCGGTTCGTGGCCGCCCCATCGGAGGCCGACCTGGTCGAGACGGTGGTGGCGGCTGCCTCGGAGGAGGCGGCAGTCGGCGACACCGGCAACGTGGCCGTGATCTGCCCGCAGTCGATCTACGACGAGGTGGTGACCGGGTTCGAGGCGGCCGGGGTGCCGGTGGGACGGGCGCCCCGCGACGGCCTCGACCGGCAGATAACGGTGGTGCCGATCCACCTGGTGAAGGGGCTCGAGGTCGACGCCTCTGTCGTGGTCGAGCCGGCTGCCATCCTCGCCGAGGAACCCCAGGGCGCCCGATCGCTCTACGTCGCCTGCACCCGCGCCACCAAGCGCCTCACCATCGTCCACGCAAGCGCCCTCCCCACTCTCCTCACCTGATCCACCGCCGCACACGGCGGCCCTCCGGGCCGCACACCGGTGTCAGACACATCGTGCGGGGGTCGTCGCCGCTCGGCGGCTGCGTCGCTGCCGTTCTGGCGGACGTACGGCCCACCGACTGCCGTTCCGGCGGACCCAGCTCCCAGTTCCGAGACCTCCGTCCGCCAGAACGGTGACGAGCGGGCGTAACGTCCGCCGGAACGATCGGGGTGGGTGGGCGTGGGCGCTCGTAGGCTACGACGCCATGGTTCGACCCTTTCGATTCGGTGTCCAGACCCCGACGGCCGGGAGCCGGGCCGAGTGGGTGGAGCTCGCCCGCAAGATCGAGGATCGGGGATACAGCGTCCTCACGATGCCCGACCATTTCGACGGCCAGCTCGCGCCGTCGGTCGCCCTGATGGCCGCCGCCGACGCCACCGAGGTGCTCCGCATCGGCGCGCTCGTGTGGTGCAACGACTACCGCCACCCCGTGGTGTTCGCCAAGGAGGCGGCAACGCTCGACCTCCTGTCGGACGGTCGGCTCGAGCTCGGCATCGGTGCCGGCTGGATGGCCGCCGACTACGAGCAGGCCGGCATCGACCACGACCCGGCCGGCGTACGCATCGACCGCATGGTCGAGTCGGTCGAGGTGTTGCGGGGCCTCTTCGCCGATGGCCCGTTCAGCTACGACGGTGAGCACTACACGATCGACGGCCTCGACGCCCTGCCGAAGCCGCACCAGCGCCCCCACCCCCCATTCCTGATCGGTGGTGGTGGGCCTCGCATGCTGCGCACGGCCGGTCGGCTGGCCGACATCGTGGGGGTCAACCCGAACATGTCGTCCGGCGTGATCGACGCCGACACAGCCATCGACGCCACTGCCGACCGCTACGCCCAGAAGGTCGACTGGGTGCGGGAGGGCGCCGGTGATCGGTTCGACGACATCGAGCTCCAGGTCCGCACGTTCGTGGTGCAGGTGACCGACGACCGGAAGGCCACCGCCGAGGCACTGTCGGGGGCCATGAACATCTCGATCGAGGAGGGGCTGGCGTCGCCGCTGGCCCTGATCGGCACGACGGCCCAGATCGCCGACGATCTCCGGGAGCGCCGGGAGCGATACGGGTTCAGCTACATCGTGGTCGGCGCCGACGAGCTCGACGCCTTTGCCCCGGTCGTGGCCGAGCTCGCCGGCACCTGACCGACACCCGCACGAAGTGCCTGGCACCGACGTGCTGGGGTGGGCGTAGCCTGGAGGGGTGGTGTCGAGTGTGCTCGATGGGTTCAGTCGGCCGGCGGCGGAATGGTTCGCCACCACCTTCCCCGAGCCGACCCCGCCCCAGACCGAGGGGTGGCCATCGATCGCGTCGGGCGACCACACCCTGATCCTCGCCCCCACCGGATCCGGGAAGACGCTCACGGCCTTCTTCTGGGGTCTCGATCAGCTCACCACCCGACCCCGACCCGACGACAAGAATCGCCGCACCCGCATCCTCTACATCTCACCGCTCCGAGCCCTGGCCGTGGACGTGGAGAAGAACCTCCGGGCCCCGCTGCAGGGCGTCCGGCTCGCAGCGGAGCGGCTCGGCGAACCGTTCCACGAGCCCCACGTGGCCCTCCGCACCGGCGACACGCCGGCCGACGTGCGCCGGCAACTCGCCAAGGACCCGCCGGACCTCCTCATCACGACACCCGAGTCGCTGTACCTGATGCTCACGTCGCGGGTGCGGGAGACCCTCGTGGGCGTGGAGACCGTCATCATCGACGAGATCCACGCCTTGGCCGCGACCAAGCGGGGCGCCCATCTGGCGATCTCGCTCGAGCGGTTGGAGCGGATCACCGACAACACCGCCCGGGACGGTCGTGGTCCCCAGCGGATCGGGCTGTCGGCCACCCAGCGCCCGTTGGAGGAGATCGCCCGGTTCCTCGGCGGCTACGAGGTCCGGCACGGTGGCGACGGCAGCGGCGACGACCGCGCCCCTGACAGCGTCGACGACGGCGGGCACGACAGCCGCGACGACCACAACCACACCGGCGACGGCAGCGATCAGGAGCGACGACGACCGCAACAGCAGCTTCGGCCTCGGCCGGTGACGATCATCGACGCCGGGGTCCGCAAGGAGCTCGACATCGAGGTGATCGTCCCCGTCGAGGACATGGGCCGTCTCGGCGAGACGATCGACGAGCCCGTGTCGGGCCCAGCCGCTGCCGGCCCGGTCCGCCGCAGCATCTGGCCGTCGATGCATCCCCGCCTGCTCGATCTCGTGCAGGAGCACCAGTCGACGATCGTGTTCGTCAACGCCCGCCGGCTGGCCGAGCGGCTCGCCACCCGCCTGAACGAGCTGGCCGCAACCGCCGCCGATGACGACGACACAGACGACCCGGCCGACGTGCGAGGGGCAGAGGCCGAAGGAACGTCTCCCGCCGTGCCCGGCCAGGAGCTGGTGATGGCCCACCACGGTTCGCTGTCCCGCGAGCAGCGGCTCGTCATCGAGGACCGGCTCAAGCGGGGCGACCTGAAGGGCCTCGTCGCCACCTCGTCGCTCGAGCTCGGGATCGACATGGGCGCCGTCGACCTCGTCGTCCAGGTCGAGTCGCCGGGGGCGGTCAGCCGAGGGCTGCAGCGGATCGGCCGGGCCGGGCACCAGGTCGGCGCCCCCAGCCGGGGCAAGTTCTTCCCCAAGCACCGGGCCGACCTGCTCGAAGCGGCCGTCGTCGTCGACCGTATGGGCAAGGGCCTCATCGAGGAGACCCACTACCCCCGCAACCCACTCGACGTGCTCGCCCAGCAGATCGTGGCCGCCTGCGCCCTCGACGATTGGCCGGTCGACGACCTCACCGCCGTCATGCGAGGCGCCGCCAACTTCGCCGACCTCTCCGACGATGCGATGACCGCCACCCTCGACCTCCTCGCCGGCCGCTACCCGTCCGACGAGTTCGCCGAGCTCCGACCCCGGATCATCTGGGACCGGGTCGAGGGGGTCGTCCGGGGCCGTCCCGGGGCGCAACGGCTGGCCGTCACCAGCGGCGGCACCATCCCCGACCGCGGTCTCTACGGCGTGTTCCTCCCCGACGGTACCCGGGTGGGCGAGCTCGACGAGGAGATGGTGTACGAGTCCCGACCGGGGGAGACGTTCCTCCTCGGCGCCAGCACGTGGCGCATCCACGACATCACCCACGAACGGGTCGTGGTCACCCCCGCCCCCGGCCAACCGGGCAAGATGCCGTTCTGGCACGGCGACGGGCCGGGCCGTCCCCTCGAGCTCGGGCGGGCGATCGGTGGCTTCGTGCGCGAGATCTCCGCCCTCGATCGAGACGGGGCGATGGAGCGCCTCCGCACCCAGCACCGTCTCGACGAGCTCGCCGCCGACAACCTCCTCGCCTTCATCGAGGAGCAGCGGGAGGTGGCCGGTCGGGTGCCGGACGACCGGACGATCGTGGTCGAGCGGTTCCGCGACGAGATCGGCGACTGGCGGATCTGCATTCTCAGCCCGTTCGGGGCCCAGGTCCACGCCCCGTGGGGGATGGCCCTCCAGCACCGGCTGTCGGAGCAGTGGGGGTGGGACGTCGAGCTGATGTGGAGCGACGACGGCATCGTCATCCGCCTCCCCGAAGCGGTCGACCGGCTCCCCGTCGACGAGCTCGCCATCGATCCCGACGACCTCGACGAGCTCCTCGTCACCCAGCTCCCCAGCTCCGCGATGTTCGCCGCCCGGTTCCGGGAGTGCGCGGCCCGAGCCCTGCTGCTCCCACGCCGCCGCCCCGACCGGCGCACGCCCCTGTGGCAGCAACGGCAGAAGGCGGCCGACCTGTTGGCGGTGGCCGCCAAGTACCCCAGCTTTCCGATCCTCCTGGAGACCAGCCGGGAGTGCCTGAACGACGTGTTCGACGTGCCGGCGCTGCGCCAGCTCCTCACCGAGATCCGGTCCCGCAAGATCAAGGTGGTACCGGTCGACACCGACTCGGCGTCGCCGTTCGCCCAGAGCCTCCTGTTCGGTTGGATCGCCCAGTACATGTACGAGGGCGACGCCCCCCTGGCCGAGCGACGGGCCGCAGCGCTGTCGCTCGATCGGGAGCTGCTGCGCGACCTGCTCGGAGCCGAGGAGCTCCGGGAGCTGCTCGATCCCGAGGTGATGGCCGGCCTCGAAGCGGAGCTGCAGCGGACCGCCGACGATTGGCGGGCCACCACCGTCGATGGAGTGGAGGACCTGCTCCGCTGGCTCGGTCCGCTCACCGTCGACGCCATCGGCGTCCGGGTCGCGACGGTCGACGGAGGTGGGGGCATCGACCCCGACCGGGCAGTGGCCCAGCTCCTGACCGAGCGGCGGATCATCCCGGTCGCCGTCGCCGGCCAGCAGATGGTGGCCGCCGCCCAGGACGCCTCGCGGCTGCGGGACGCCCTCGGCGTCGCCCTGCCGCCCGGTCTGCCGGCGGCATTCACCGACCCGGTCGACGAGCCGCTCATCGATCTCGTCTCCCGATTCGCCCGTACCAACTGCCCGTTCCTCCTCGACGACGTCACCGCGGCCCTCGGCATCGACCGTGACCGGGCCAAGGCGGCCCTCGACGACCTCGAACGCCAGGGCCGAGTCGTCCGCGGCGAGTTCCGTCCCGACGGCGTGGAGCGGGAGTGGTGCCACACCGACGTGCTCCGGGTGCTCCGCCGGCGATCGCTCGCCGCGCTCCGGTCAGAGGTCGAGCCGGTCGAGCAGGACGTGCTGGCCCGTTTCGTCCCGTCGTGGCAGCACGTCGGCTCCCGCCATCAGGGGGTCGATGGACTCGCCGAGGTCCTCACCGCGCTGCAGGGGGCGGCCCTGCCGGCGTCGATGCTGGAATCGTCGGTCCTCCCCGCCCGCATCGCCGCCTACACCCCCGCCGACCTCGACACGCTCCTCGCCGCCGGCGAGATCGTGTGGGTCGGCGCCGAGCCCCTGGGTGCCGGCGACGGCAGGATCCGGCTCGTCTGGCGCGATCAGGCCCCGGCCCTCGTCCCCGAACCCGACGACCCACCGGCCGGCGATCTCCACCAGGCGCTCCGGGCTCACCTCGCCGACCGGGGGGCGTCGTTCTGGCCCGACCTGGTCGCCGCGGCCCAGGCGGCCGGGTGCGACTACGCCGACGATGCCGTCGTCGGCGCCCTGTGGGATCTCGTGTGGGCCGGCGAGGTCACCAACGACTCGCTCACCCCGCTCCGAGCCCTCGTCGGCGGCGGTGCCGGGGGAGGCGGTCGACGTCGCAGCCGATCCGGCCGCGGCGGAAGGGCTGGTCGGCGGCCGGCGATGCGGTCGCTGTCGCGGTTGGGTCCGCCGACGGGGACTGGCCGATGGGCCCCGGTCGAGCCGCTGCGCCGACCGGCGGTCACCCCCACCGAGGCAGCAACGACCAGGGCGCTCCAGCTGCTGGAACGGTACGGTGTGCTCACCCGGGAGATGGCCTTGGCCGAGGGAGCCGAGGGCGGGTTCGCCGGTGTCTACCCGATCCTCAAGGAGATGGAGGATCGGGGGCAGGTGCGCCGCGGCTACTTCGTGGCCGGCCTCGGTGCCGCCCAGTTCGCCCTCCCCGGCGCCGTCGACCGGCTCCGCGACGAGCGGCGTACCGGAATCGACGACGAGCCCCCCGAACCGATCGCCCTCGCCGCCTGCGATCCCGCCCAACCCTACGGGGCGGCCATTCCCTGGCCGCCGAGCGAGGGTCGTCCCAACCGAGCGACCGGCGCGTTCGTGGTGCTCCGCGCCGGCGTACCGCTCGTCCACCTCGAGCGGGGCGGTCGGAGCCTCAACCTGTTCGCCGGCGCCACCGACGACGACGGCTGGGTGACGGCGCTCGCCGGGCTCGTGTTCGCCGATCAGCTCCGGACGATCGAGGTTCGCAAGGTCGACGGGGAACCGATCGCGGACCATCCCGAGGTCGCCGACCTCCTCGTGGCCGGCGGGTTCAAGCCTGGCTACCGCGGTCCGATCCTCCGGCCCTGAGCCCGGTCGGCTGGGACTCTCGCGCCACCGTGTCACTTTTCGGGAGGGCTGTCTCGTCGAGTAGATATGAGCAGCAAGACCAACGGAATCTCCCCATCGTCCGACACGGCGGCGAGCCGACGACCCGACGTGGCGGTCGTCGGTGGCGGCCTCGGTGGCCTGGCCGCCGCCGCACTCGTGGCCAGGGCCGGCCGATCGGTGGTGGTGCACGAGCACCGCAAGACCGTCGGCGGTCAGGCCCGGAGCGTCACCCGCGATGGCTTCACCTGCAACAACGGACCCCACGCCCTCTACTTCGGCGGGGCGGCGGGACGGGTGCTCACCGACCTCGGGGTGGAGCTCCGCGGCGGCAGACCGGCCGCGAAGGGGCGGGTGGTGTTCGACGATCGCGCCGAGGTCGGGCCGATCGACCCGCTCACCCTGCTCCGCACCCGAGCGCTGGGCGGGCGCGACAAGGTTCAGATCGGCCGGGCCCTCGCCCGTCTGCCGAAACTCGTCCCGGCCGACCACGCCCACCTGACCGTCGACGAGTGGATCGCGTCGATGGTCAGCCGCACTCGTCCAACGCTGATGCTGCGGGCGATCGTCCGGTTGGCCACCTACGTCAACCAGCCTGACCAGCTCAGTGCCGACGTGGCGATCACCCAGCTCCAGGCGGCGCTCGGCCCTGGCGTGCTGTACCTCGACGGTGGCTGGCAGTCGCTCGTCGACCAGCTGAGCACCACCCCGGGCGTGCGGATCGACGTTGGCGAGCCCGTCCGGAGCCTGCCCGATGCATCGGCGGTGATCGTGGCCGCCGGCCGACCGGACGCCACCGGTCGGCTGCTGGGACGTGCGTACCGTGTCGGTCCGCCGGCCAGGATCAGCGGGATCGACTACGGCCTCCGCCGGCCGCCAGCCGCCAACGTGGTGATCGGCGGCGACCAGCCGTTCTACTTCTCCAACCACTCCGCCGTCGCCGACCTGGCGCCCGCCGGGAGCTACCACGCCGCCGCCGTGCAGTACCTCGCCGCCGATGACCAGCCGGACCCCGACGCGATCGAGCGCTTCGTCGGTCACGCCGGTGTTCGGCGCGAAGATGTCGTGATGCGACGGAAGCTGCACGAGCTGGTCACCGTCTCGGCGATGGCGACGCCGTCGACAGGCGGTCTGGCCGGTCGACCGACCGTCACCGACTCCGGCCGGCCCGATGTGTTCATCGTCGGCGACTGGGTCGGCCCGGAGGGCCATCTGGCCGACGCCGTCCTGGCCAGCGCCGAGGCCGCTGCCCGAGAGGCCCTCGCCGTGGTCGATCGAGCGCCGCTGTCGGTGTCACGGTGAACCGGTGGCGGCCATGACCGACCCCGTCGAGCTCTTCGAGCAGGAGCGGCCCCGGCTCCGAGCCATCGCCTACCGCATGCTCGGCACGCCCGACGACGCCGACGACGTCGTCCAGGACGCCTGGCTCCGCTTCAGCGCCGTCGATCACGCCGTCGACAACCCGGCCGCCTGGCTGACCACGATCGCCACCCGCTTGTCGATCGACCGGCTCCGGTCGGCCCAGCGTCGTCGCGAGACCTACGTGGGTCCGTGGCTCGCCGACCCGATCGGCAGCGAGCCCGACGTGGGGAGCACATCGGTGAGTCATGCGGAACCGGCCGACGCGCTGCTGTTCGCCGAGTCGCTGTCGCTCGGGTTCCTCGCCGTGCTCGAGCGGGTCTCCCCCCTCGAGCGGGCGGTGTTCATCCTCCACGACGTGTTCGGCTACCCGTTGGCCGACGTGGCCGACATCATCGAGCGCTCGCCGGCAGCCACCCGTCAGTTGGCGAAACGAGCCCGCGACCACGTCCGGGAAGGCCGCCCCCGCTACGCCCCCGAGACCGCCGACGTGGTCGCCCTCACCGAGCGGGTGATGGCGGCCGCCATCGAGGGCGACGTCGAGACCCTCCAGTCGTATCTCGCCGAGGATGTCGTCCACCTGTCAGACGGCGGCCCCGACCACCATGCAGCCCGCGCCCCCGTGATCGGCAGGCACCGGGTGGCTCGGCTGTTCCTCGGCCTGGCCAACCGAGCCGTCGAGGGGGGCGAGGTACATCTCGTGCGGGCCAACGGCCAGTTCGGGCTGTACTTCACCACCGACGGCGAGCCCTACATGCTCCACGTCGGGAACTGGGTCGACGGGAAGCTCACCGCCTCGCACGCGGTCCGCAATCCCGAGAAGCTCGCAGCGTTCCACCGGGCCTGGGTCGCCGGCAGAGCGCCGTAGGAGGTCCCGACGGCTCGGACGCCCGGTGGCGCTCGGCCCGATCCATCCAGCTCCAGGTCGGCCGGTACTCTTGTCGAACACGCGATCGGAGTTGCCCGTGCTCAGCTCGAATCCCCCGACCACGATCGGGCGGCGAGACCGCCGCCCACGCCCACGCCAACATCCTCGTCCACATCAACACGGACCGCCGCGTCGCCGGCTCGCCGTCGCCCTGATCGGTGTGGCGATCGCGCTTGGTCTCACCGGGTGCGGGACGGCCGAGGACCTGATCGAGGAGCAGACCGGCTCCTCGATCGACCTGTCGGAGGTGACGATCCCCGACGTCGACCTGAACGCGCCCGACTTCACCATCCCGGCGATCATCGCCTCCGACATCGACATCGACATCACCGAGGCGCCGGACCTGCCGGTGATCCGCTTCCCCCAAGCGGTCACGATCGAGCTCCCGCAGATCACCAGCGATGACGTCGAGGTGCAGGAGACCGACGACGAGACCATCTACACGGTTTCGGGGCAGGTGCTGTTCGACTTCGATCGGGCCGACATCCGGCCCGAGGCCGTCGACCATCTGGAGGAGATACTCGCCGCCGTGAACGACCGCGGCTTCGGCGGGACCATCGAGATCGCCGGTCACACCGACGCAGTCGGCACCGCCGAGTACAACCACGACCTGTCCGTGCGTCGGGCGGCGGCGGTGGCGCTGTGGTTCCGGGAGCGCATCCCCGCCGACCAGGACATCCAGGCCGTCGGCTACGGCGAGACCACGCCGATCGCCCCCAACACCACCGCCGATGGCAGCGACGACCCGACCGGACGAGCCCAGAACCGGCGGGTGGAGATCATCGTCGCCAAGTAGTGGGACGCGGGTTGCGGGCGGGGAGGAGCGAGAAGCGGCAGGCGACCTACCGGCTCCGGCCGGCCCGGTACCGCTCGATCAGGGCGTTGGTCGACGAGTCGTGCTCGAGCGCCGAGGACGAGGTGAGCTCCGGGGCGATCGCGGTCGCCAGCACCTTGCCCAGCTCCACGCCGAACTGGTCGAACGAGTTGATGCCCCAGATCACGCCCATCGTGAACACCCGGTGCTCGTACAGCGCGATCAGCCGGCCGAGGGTGCGGGCGTCGAGCCGTTGGGCGAGGATCGTGGTCGTCGGCCGGTTCCCGTCGAACGTGCGGTGGGGATCGTCGTGCGTCTGCCCGAACGCGAGGGCCTCTGTCTGACCGAAGCAGTTCGCCATAAGGAGATCGTGGTGGTCGCCGATCGCCTCCTCCGGTTCCACGAACCCGATGAAGTCGGCCGGCACGAGCCGGGTCCCCTGATGGAGCAGCTGATAGAAGGCGTGCTGCCCGTTCGTGCCCGGCTCCCCCCACACGATCGGGCCGGTGGCGGCGCCGACCCTGCGCCCGTCCTGGTCCACCGACTTGCCGTTCGACTCCATGTCGAGCTGCTGGAGGTAGGCCGGGAACCGGGCGAGCCGTTCGGCGTAGGGGAGCACCGCATGGGAGCAGGCCCCGAGGAAATCGGTGTACCAGACACCGAGCAGCCCGAGCAGGACGGGCAGGTTCTCCCGCCACGGCGCGGTCAGGAAGTGCTCGTCGAGCTCCCGCATGCCGGCGAGGAGCTCGGCGAACCCGTCGGCCCCGATCGCCAGCATCAGCGACAGGCCGACGGCGGACCCGAGCGAGTACCGGCCGCCCACCCAGTCCCAGAACGCGAACATGTTGGCCGGGTCGATCCCGAAGTCGGCGACCTTCTCGCCGTTGGTCGACACGGCAACGAAGTGCTTCGCCACCGCGTCGGCCCCCAGGGCGTCGGTCAGCCATGCCCTGGCCGTGCGGGCGTTGGTGAGCGTCTCGATCGTGCCGAACGTCTTCGACACCACCACGAACAGCGTGCGGGCGGGGTCGAGATCGACCAGCGCCTCGCCGATCGCCGCCGGGTCGATGTTCGACACGAACCGGACCGTGAGGTCGCGGCGGCTGAACGGTCGGAGCGCCTCGTAGGCCATCGCCGGGCCGAGATCCGAGCCGCCGATACCCAGGTTGACGATCGCCTGGATCGGCTCACCGGTCGCACCGGTCCAGGCCCCGGAGCGGACGTCGTCGGCGAAGGCCCGCATGCGGTCGAGTACCTCGTGGACGTCGACGACCACGTCGACCCCGTCGACCACGAGCGACGCCGACCGGGGCAGCCGCAGCGCGGTGTGGAGCACGGCCCGGTCCTCGGTGGTGTTGATACGGTCCCCCTGGAACATCGCGTCGCGGGCCGGCCCGAGGCCGACCTCGTCGGCGAGCGCCGACAGGGTGTCGAGCGTCTCACCCGTGATGAGGTTCTTCGACAGGTCGACGAGGAGCCCCGCCGCCTCCACCGTGTAGCGGGCCGCCCGGCCGCTGTCGGTGGCGAACAGGTCGCGGAGGTGCACCCCGTCCATCGTCTTCGCCTGCACAGCGAGCGCCCGCCACGCGGGCCCATCGGTGACGTCAGCTCCCATGGCTGAGAGCCTAGGGATGTGCGCTCGGGGATGTGAGGCAGGGCGCCGCTAGGACATCCACCCAGCACGATCGTGTTGCTGCACGTCATCGGCTGCGACACAATGCTGCGGGGCGGTTGTGAGGGCGAGGGCGGTTGTCCTGATGGGCGACAGCTTCGGCGGCTGACTCCAGCGAGACCACTTCCGGAGAGGGAACCCCAGCATGACCTACGAAGCGCCCGCGATTCGAGAGCTCGGCAGCGTCCAGGACCTGACCAGCGGGAGCAACCCCTTCGTCTGGGCGGACTTCCTCGTCGTGGTCGGTGATCACGGCGTCAGTGTCTCGGTCGATCCGGACGGTGACCCCGGCTACGACATCGTCTACGGCAGCTGACACGAACCGCACGATCGGGGGCCGATGTTCCCTGCTTCGGCGGGGCCAGTGGGACCCAATCCCGCCAGCCGTGCTGGTCAGAAACCGTACCGGGCCGCCTGGACCTCGAACAGCTCCCGGTACAGCCCGCCCGCCTCCATCAGTTCGTCATGCTGACCCATCTCGACGACCGCACCGTGGTCGAGGACCACGACCACGTCGGCCGAACGGACGGTCGCGAAGCGGTGCGACACGAAGAGCACCATCCGATCGGTGCACAAGGAGTGCAACAGGTCGAAGAGCTCCGCCTCGGCCCTGGGGTCGAGTGACGCCGACGGCTCATCGAGAACGAGGATCGGGGCGTCACGGAAGAGGGCACGGGCGATCGCGAGCCGCTGCCACTGTCCGACCGACAGATCGATCCCGTCCGTGTACATCTTGCCGAGTCGAACATCGAGGCCCGCGTCGTGGGCTTCGACCAGCTCCCCAAGGCCGACCTCCTCGATCGCCTTCATGATGCCGACCTCGTCGTTCATGCGGGTGACGTCGCCGAGCCCGACCACCTGCCGCAACGTCAGCATGTAGGGGAGGTAGTCCTGGAAGACGGGCGCAATCTGCGATCTGACCAACTCCGGGTCACACGTCGCGATGTCGACGCCGTCCCAGCGAACAGCTCCCCGCTCGATTGGCAACAGGCCACAGATCAACTTCGACAAAGTCGTCTTGCCGGAGCCGTTCGCTCCGACAACAGCGATGATCTGCCCGCGACGCATCTCGAACGAGACCGACCGCACGGCATCCTCCGTACTGCCCGGATATCGGTAGCTCAGCGCGTCAGCTGCGACGATGTCGGGCGGCGTCGGCGGCGCATTCGTGGGCCGTGCCCTGCGCAGCAACGGAAGCTCGTCTCGGAAACGCTGGAAGTCACGCATGAACGTGATGCCACTGTGGATTCCGCTGAACGCGCTCCCGGCGCCCCGCAACCTGCTGGAGAGCTGCTGCAGGCCGACGACGGCGACAGCGGCATCGCCCAACGACAGCGAACCTCGCGCCGCGAGCGCAACGGCCACCGACAGCGTGCCGATCAGAACAGCGGTCGTCACGCTCGACCCGACACCGCTCAGCAGCAGTCGGCGGCGGACCAGGATACGCAGCCGGCTCAGCCGCACGTCCCAGTTCTCGGAGTGCCACCCCCGCAACTTCCCGCGCAGCCCGTAGGCGCGGGTCTCGGTGGCCGCCTCCCGCGCGGTGAGAAGGAACTCGAGATACGACCGTTCGCGCTGCAACTCGGTCAGGCTTCGCTCCAGCTCGTAGCGTTCCCGATTGTTGCGAAGGTTCACGTAGGCGATCGGCAGATAGCCCGCGATCGATATCGGCACCAGTATCGGAGCCACTGCGACGAGCACCAGCACGACACCCAACGCGATCATCAGGGTCGACACGATGTTGACCAACCCGAACACGATCTGCGACGAACGGCCACTGGCGCCGGCGGCAGCCAAGCGAAATCGGTTGTGGAACTCAGGCTGCTCGAAGTCCTCCAAGCTCACCTCGGTGGCCACGTCGATGATGTCGTTCATGGCCTTGCGCTGCGCTTCCTCGCCGAGGGGAACCCGCAACTCGGTGGCCAACGCCTGGCTCATCGCCGATGCCAGGAGCAGCACACCGAGCGCAACCAGCCTCGGAACCAGGTCGGCAGTTGACACCTCGTCCGATCCGGCGAGCAGGTTGAGCAGGCTCCGGCCCACCAGGAGCTGCCCGGCCAGCGCCAACGACGTCGTTGCGGTGGCGGCCAGGATGACGAGAAGGCTTCCACGGCCCGAGGTCCAGACCAGCGTCCAGGCGAGGCGAAGGACTCGCAGGCTCGAAACGTGGCCCTGCGCGCCATCGCTGCCCGATTCCGCCGCGCCCGGCGTTCGCTCGAGCGGTGTGGGCGCACCGCGGCGAACCGCCACGGCCTCGAGGTCACCGCGTCCTTCAGCCACCAGAACCCGATGATCTCGCCGCTGCCCCACCGCTCGACTCGACCGCCTGGCTCGCCAGCCACGCGGCCTGGAGCAGTGGGAAGGTCAGGCCCGACGGTCGCTCGGACAGCCATTCTGCCCGCAGCGCCGTGGCGTCGACGAGCTCGTCGTCCAGCCCACGACCCGACCACGATTCGGCGAAGGCCCTCGATCGGTCACCGAGGAACGCCTGGTCGAAAAAGGCCTTGGTCGGTCGAGCGAGCACCCTGTCCGGAAGCAGATCGCCGACGAGGAGGCGCAACACCTCGCGTCGCCTCCCCAGGCCAAAAACGCCCGCCTGGCCCGCCAACGCACCCACGAAGGTCTCGTCGAGGATTGGGCTCGACAGCATGACGTCGCGATGCTGGGCGAGAACCGTCCGATTCCGGGCCAACAATGTGCTTCCCCTGGCTCTCGCCACCGCCCGGACACTCGCAGCGAACGGCAGCGGCCGCGACCGCTCGAACGACGCGTAGCCCGCACGAAGCGCATCGCGCGCCTGCCCTCGGAGCCATGGGGACGGTTGTGGCCGTCCCTGCCGACGCTGGTGAGCGATCCGAAGACGAGGAGGAGCGAGCGCATAGGCCACCGACTTCGCCTCGGTGAGGCCGGAGATCCTCTTGCGTCGGCGAGCCCTCGCCACGGGGTGGATCCGATGCGCCTCAGAACCGAGGATCTCGTCGCCACCCTCACCGGTCAGAAGTGAGCCCCCAGCGGCGAAGGCGAGAAACGGTTGGTCGACATGAATCATCGCCGACCAGATGACGCCATGCGCTCGAAGGAGCGGAGCGGCGAGCGGGCCGATGAGATCGAGCTCGTCACCGAAGTGGAACCGCTGCCAGTCGTCGATCTCGAGATGCGAGATGACCAGTTCCTGCCAACTCGTTTCCTGGGAGCGCGACGCCCCGGGAAAGGCGGCGGTGATGGGAATCGGATCGGGCAGGCCTTCCCGGCGAGCCACGTGGGTGGCGACGGCCAAGATCATCGAGGAATCCCGGCCGCCCGAGAACATGACACCGCACGGCGGCCGCCGCAGCGAGCGAAGGACGACGTCCTCTAGAGCGGCTCGCGGGTCGACGTCACGCAAGACGGGCAGTGGTGCCTCGGCGGAGGGCCCGAAGACCCATCCAAGTGCGATCTCCATAGGGGAGAGTGCATAGAGGCTGCCACGGTGCACCAAGCTACGGTACCAGGAGGGGAAACCTCCCTCGGAGGGTCGACGCGGTCGAGAAGGGGCGGAGCGGAACGTGCAGCTGCGGAGCAAAGACCTCACCTGGCACGTCGTCGGCGACGAACTCGTCGTCCTCGACCTCGAGGGCTCGGTCTACCTCAGCATCAACGGGAGCGGACGTCTCCTCTGGGAGCGGTTGGCGGAGTCCTCCACTGTCGACGATCTGATCGGATGCCTCGTCGAGAACTTCGATGTCGATGGCTCGACCGCCGAGCAGGACGTCGCCTCCTTCCTCGCTGATCTGCAGAGCCGCGGCCTCCTGCTCGACTAGCGCCGCCATGTCGCCAGCTGCGCAACGAGCGAGCACACCCGCAGACCTCGCTCGCCGGCTGGGTGGGTTCCCGCTCCGGGACCTCACCACGACACTTCACGCAGCCGTCTTGCTGGTGGTCGTGGAGATCGCGATCCGATGGCGCTCGCCCGCCGAGGTGGGCCGCCACCTGGGCTGCCCGATCGTCACGAGAGCAGCGGATCGAGCGGCGCAACGAGTCCGCGATGACGAACTGCCGGAGAGGACGATCCGCCAGCTGAGATGTGCACGACGTGTCGCGAGGTCGTGGCCCTTCAGCGCCGGCCCATGTCTACGACAAGCATTGGTGGGTGGCCACCTCATCCGGCGCCACAAGCCGGTCGTTCGAATCGGTATGGACCCGTCCGCCAGGAATCTCGCCGCTCACGCCTGGCTCGAGGTCGACGGCAGACCGCTGGAGAGCATCGGCCGCTACCTGGTGTTCCAGGATCAGGTTCTGGACGCCGAGCACGGTCCCGGCGAGATTGGGCAGGGCATCGAGACATGAGCGGACCCGATCGCTTCCACTATGCGCAATGCGGCCTCCGCATCCGCTCCGAGGTGGAGCTCGCCTTGCCGGCGCTTCCGGCGGGCAGTTGGGACGTCGACGTGAGCTGGGGGGAGGCCACCGATGCGCCCCCGCCCCCTTCTGGCGAGGCGCCGATCGCCTCGCTCGGCGCGGGTGGCGACGCCTGGTACGTGGTCGAACGCTGCCGCGACGGCTATCGAGCCTGGTTCCGGGGTTGTGGCGATTTCGTCATCGACGCCGACTGCGCGAAGGTGACCGTCTTCCCTCAGGAGGATCGCCCCGATCTCGTCCCCATCGTGCTGGCTGGGACGGTCAGCGCCATCCTCCTCAACCTGCGGGGAACAACCGTCCTGCACGCCAGCGCCGTTGCCATCGATGACGGGGTGCTGGCCTTCGTCGGACAGTCCGGACGGGGCAAGTCCACGGTCGCTGCGCTCCTGTGCGTCGCCGGTGCCAAGCTCGTAGCCGACGATCTGCTTGCGATCACCAGTGAAGATCCACCGACCTGTATCGGGGGATCGGATGAGCTCCGCCTACGGGAGAAGGCGTTCGAGATCGCTCAGACCGTCACGAACGCCAACGTGCGAAGCACCGCCGATCGACGTCTCGCCTTCGCTCCCGATGCAGTCGGCGACGGGCGCTGGCCCCTCGGCGGCATCGTCGTTCCATCACCATCTCGTGACCGGCGCTCGCTCACGTTCGACCTGCTCGAGCCGTCGGGAGCCCTGATGACCCTCCTCGCCTTTCCTCGCGTCCACGGCTGGACCGAGCCTGGTGTGTTGCGTCACGACTTCGCCACACTCAGCCGACTGGTGAACGAGGTTCCGGTTTGGAACGCCACCATTCCGTGGGGACCGCCGTTCAGCCCGCAGATCGCCACCGAGATGGCCCAGCTAGTGCAGCGGGAGACCGCCGCCCCGGCCGACCGTCGATGAGTGCCGATGTTGTGGCGCACTCGACCTCGTCGCGCCGCGCCTTGCGCTTCTTCGATCCGTGGTTGGCCGAGAAGCCCTACGGCCCGGACGTGGTCGCCTGCCTGCTCGTCGGCGCACCGCCGCGGGATGATCCTCGCGTTCCCGACGGCGAGCTGAGCCAGTTGGCGGAACGGGTCCGTCGCCACCGCCTCGAGCCGCAGTTCATCGAGGCTGCACAGCGAGGTTGGCTTGGGCTCAACCCCGACCAACAGGCCAGGATCGCCCGTTGCTCGATCGGGCTGGCCTTGTTCGGGCTCGAGTTGGAACGTCTGCTGATCACCTCGGGCTCGATCCTGAACAAGGCTGGCATCGATTTCCTGGTGCTGAAAGGGATGGCGACCCGCCAGCTCGACCATCCTCCCGGGACCCTGCGGCAAGCTGCCGACGTCGATCTCCTTGTACGCGAGGCGGCGTACCAGGAGGCCGGCAACGCCCTCCTCGAAGCAGGATTCTCGCCCCCTGGTGAGGCGACGACGCTCATGGACAAAGGAGGAGCGTGGCGGCTCCCGAGCGGCCTGTCGGTCGACCTGCACACCAGACCGCACACCGCTGGTCGAGACCTCGGCGAGTACTGGTGGACCACTGCGGTGGGTTTCGAAGTGGCAGGCAACCGGTTTCGGGCATTGAGCCGGGGTGGCCGTCTCGGCCACGCGGCAAGTCATCTCGCCCTGTCGTTCCCGAATCATCGGACCCTCTCCTCGCTCGGCGACCTCTACCGGATCGTCAACAGCGCAAGCGACGCCGATCGCCGGGAGGCCGAGCGATTTCTCGCTGAGGTCGGCGTGAGCGATCTCGTCGCTCGTATCACAGCCCGTTCCGTCGCCGTCGTCGGCGACGAGCGAATCGCCGTCGGCCAGACCGGTGACCAAGCGCTCGATCGGATCCTCCGTCGAGCGTACGACCGGCCCGATCTGGACACGGTCGCCCTCAAACTTGCGAAAGTGTACGGGATGCCGTGGCCGGGCCGCCGTCGAGTCCTGAAGAAC
This sequence comes from Acidimicrobiales bacterium, assembly GCA_965216205.1. Lineage (GTDB taxonomy): Bacteria > Actinomycetota > Acidimicrobiia > Acidimicrobiales > SZUA-35 > CADEDH01. The sequence continues at coordinate 6,247,720 of OZ244139.1, forward strand.
TGGCTGACCCCGTCCGAGACCTTCTTGGAGGCCGGCGGCTACAAGTCACGTCTGCACCGAATCATCTCCGTCGTTGCGAGGACCAGACGTACCTCCGATGCTGGCGGCACGCCCGCCGAGTAGCTCGCCGCTGCGGGAACCCGTCGAACACGGTGCTCGAGGCACGGGCCAGCCGACGCGACGAGCACCCGTCGCACTACCGTCTGGACCCATGGCGGCCATTGCATGGATCAGCGGACTGGTGTTGACGGTCGGCTTCCTCATCACCGGCGGGATGAAGCTGATCGGCAACGAGATGGCGATCGAGATGGCCGACCGCCTCGGCTACGAGAAGCTCCGTCAGGGGATCGGCGTGGCCGAGATCGCTGGCGCTCTCGGCGTCTTCATCGGGATCGTCAGCGAGGACCGGAGCCTCGAATGGTTCGGCTTCTTCGCCGCGCTGGGTCTGATCGTGACGATGATCGGCGCGATCCAGTACCACCGTCAGGCCGGCGACGGCCCGAAGGACTGGGCCCCCGCGGTGGTCATGGCGGTGATCGCTGCGCTCTACATCGTGGGGATAAGCCAGCGGGACTGACGCCCGTGGCCCGCCGCCGCTAGCCCTTCAGCTCCCGGTCGAACATGGGCTTGATCCGCTCGTAGGACCGGTCGCCCGCCGCCTCGTGGTAGGAGTCGCCGTGGACCCCGAACCCGTGGTCGGCACCCTCATGGATCTCGGCCTCGCCCTTCTCCAACGCGTTGGTCGCCTCGATGAGCGGCTTGTTGTCCGACGCAGGCTGCATCGTGTCGGCAGACCCGAAGGCGATGTAGAGCGAACCGGTGTAGGGCGGGACGGCGAGGTGGGGCGAGTCGGGATCGTCCGTGGTGCAGAACGACGGGTGGAGTCCGGCGGCGGCTCGGAACTTGTCGCCCCGGTCGCGGATCGTGCACAGCACCGAGCGGGCGCCGATGCAGTAGCCGATGCAGGCCATCGGTCCGTCAGCGTCCGCCGCCGATTCCGACGGCAGCCAGTCGAGCACTGCGCCGAGATCCTCGGCCACGTCGGCCTCGCTCGTCTCCATGATGAGGCCGAACATCTTCTTCATCTCGTCGTCGCTGCGGTCCTTCATCACGTACCACGGCTCGGCCCGGTGATACCGATCGTGGCTGATGACGTAGTAGCCCCACTCGGCGATCCGGGCCATGGTGTCCTTGGAGCCCTGTTCGAGACCGGGCCCGTGATGGAACGACACCACGACCGGGAACGGCCCGTCCCCGTCCGGTCGCACGGCGTAGACGCCCATCGGGCCGCTCGGGGAGTCGATCGTCTCGGTACGTGTCTGCATCGGGTCACTATCGTCGATCGCGCCCCACGGAACAACCGCACACCGGTGCCAGACACATCGTGCGGGTGTCGATCCACCACCGCACGAAGTGTCTGGCACCGGTGTGCGCCAGTCGGCTACTCGTGGGCGATGGCGTCGAGCACGTTGAGCTGGGAGGCTCGGCGGGCGGGGAAGTAGGCGGCGACCAAGCCGATGACCGCCCCGACGATCACGTAGATCGCGAGCTGAGCCCACGGGATACCGACCTTGCTGATGAAGCTGTCGGGGATCGCCACCACCGCCGCCCAGCCCAGCAGCAGTCCCATCAGCACACCGAGCAGCGCACCGAACACGCTCACCACCAGCGCCTCCGACCGGATGGTCGACCGCAGCTGATCGCGGGTCATGCCGACCGCCCGGAGGAGACCGATCTCCCTCGTCCGCTCCAGCACCGACAGCGCCATCGTGTTCACGATGCCGAAGAACGCCACCACCAGGCAGAGCACGAGCAGCCCGTTGATCACGATCTGCAACTGGCTGATCTGGCCAGACACCTCCTCCTGGAACTCGGTGTTGTCCTGCACGATGAGCTGGGGGAAGTCGGCCGTCAGGTCCTCGACCGCACCCCGACTCGCCTCCACATCGGCCCCCTCGGGGAAGGTGACCCCGATGAACGACACCGACGGGTCGGCCACGTGCTGCTCGCTCAACTCGCGACTGACGATCCAGTCGGTGGCGGCGATGCTCTGGTCGGCGTAGATCGCCTCCACCGTGAGGTCGGTGGCGAAGCCGTCCTCGAACTCCACCGGAACCAGCGACCCGATCGTGAGGCCCCGCTCGTCGGCCACGTCGGTGAAGACGCCGATACCGCCGGTGGAGATCTCGGCCACGCCGTCGGTCACGTCGACGTTCACCACGGTGTCGCCGGTGGCGGTGTCGAACGCCGACACCGCGACGATCTCGTCGTCGACCCGGGCCTCGATCGGTGCGAACGCCGCCACCGACTCGGTCTGGGGAAGGCCGTCGAGCGAGTCGACGAGCGCCGGCGAGAACGGGAGCTGCTGGTTCTCCTCGTAGATGAACAGGTCGGCGGTGAGCGCCTCCTCCAGCAACTCGTCGAACGTGGCCAGGAGTGACGCCGTCAACACCGCCACGCCGGTGATCAACGCCAGCCCGATCATGAGCGCGGTCGAGGTGGCCGCGGTCCGCTGGGGGTTGCGGCTGGCGTTGTCACGGGCCAACCGGATCAGACTCGGCTGGGCGGTGCCGACCAGGTAGTGCTTGGAGGCACCGGCCCGGGCCTGACCGCCGCGCAGGCCGATCACCACCATGGCCACGCCGACCAGGGCGACCCCGTACCCGACGACGGCCAAGGCCACCCCGCCGACGAACAGCCCGAGGCTGGCCAGCGCCCCCGACGCCACGAACCCGAGGCCGAGGAGGGCGAAGCCCGCACCGGCGACGATCATCCCCAGCAGCACCACGACCCCGCCGGCGATCACCTGCAGCGCCGGGCCACCCTTGCCGAGCCGCTCGGCTACCCGGTCGGCGAGCACGCCGGCGGGTCGGACACCGTCGACGATCGTCGGTCCCCCGGCGAGCACGAACACCACCCCCAGCCCGGCGCTCAGCGCAGCCGCCACCAGCCACAGCACGCCCTGGGGCAGGAAGTTGTCGGCCGTGAACGCCAGGAACACGAGATTGAGGGTCGACAGCACCATCGACACGCCGAGGACGATCAGGATCACGCCGCCGTAGAACGACGCGAACGGGATGAACCGTCGCCGTCCGATCGCGGCGACCGCTCGACCGGCGAACAGTGCGCTCAGCATCGAGACCCCGATGAAGGTGAGGGCCGCACCGAGCCCGATCAGGCTGAGCCGGGCGGCCGTGTCGTCGACGCTCGCGAACATGCCGATGCCGAGCGCAGCGAGGCCCGGGAGGAGCACCACCGCCCCGGCGACGAGCCGGAACGTCATGCTCCGCTCCTTCCGCCCCCCGCCCCGGACCGCTTCGAGCGGCGCCACCCGCGATGCCCGCAGGGCGGGGATCAGGGCCGACGCCACCGTCACGACCAGGCCCACCACGATGACCACGACGATCGTGCGGGGCTGGAGCTCGAGCGGGCCGTCGGGGAACGCGTTGCCGCCCGTGCTGAAGAGCTGCTTGAGGAGCCAGGCGACGCCGAGCCCGCCGAACAGCCCCACGATCGACGCGATGATCCCGATGATCACCGATTCGAACAGCACCATGAAGCGGATCTGGTTGGCGCTGGCCCCGACCGAGCGGAGGAGGCCGAGCTGCTGGGTCCGCTGGCCGACGAGGATGGCGAACGTGTTGTAGATGATGAACGTCGACACGAAGAGCACCACGATCGCGAATCCGAGGAGCACGTTGCCGAAGATGCTCACGACCTCACCGAAGGCGTCCTGCTGCTCGCCGATCACGGTCTCGCCCGACACGACCTCGAGGTCGTCGGGCAGGAGCGCCCCGATCTCGGTGAGCAGCTTCTCCTCACCGGTCCCGTCGGTTGCGCTGATGACCACCGAGTCGACCACGGCCCCGGCCCCGAGGACCCGCTGGGTGGTCGGGAGGTCGAACAGGTTGAAGTAGGCGCCGGCGGTGCCGCCCTGACCGAAGTCGATGATGGCCGACAGCTCGAACTGCTCCGGTTCGCCGGTGGGGATGGCCATGGTGATCTGATCGCCGACGGCGAACCCGCCGGACTCGACCTGGGCCGCGTCGAGCGCGACCTGCTGGCCCGAAGGCGCCTCGCCCTCCACGATCGTGAAGCTCGACACCGGGCTCGGCCCGCCCCACGACGAGGTGAACACCGGTGGACCGAGGGGACGGTTCGGCTCGCCGTCGTCGAGGACGCTGTAGGTCTGCTCGAAGGCGAAGATGCCACCTTCGACGTACTCGACCTCGGGGAGGGCCTCGATCTCGCCGACGATCGACTCGTCGAAGCGGAGGAGCTGGGTCTGCGACGACTGGATCTCCGGCTCGACCGCCCGGACCTGGGCGTCGACACCGGCGAACGCGTCCTCCCCGATCTGGTTGAAGATCGAGCGGAGGCTGTCGGCCAGCACGAACGAGCCGGACACGAATGCCACACCGAGCACGACCGAGATGAGGGTGAGCACCAGGCGACCGAGGTTGGCGACGATGCCCCGCCACACGAGCTTCACCATCGCTCAGCCCCCCAGGCCCTTGATGGCGTCGAGCACGGAATCGGGTGTGGGGCCGCCCAGCTCGTGGACGATCTCCCCGTCTGCGAGGAACAGGACCCGGTCGGCGTAGGCGGCCGAGTTCGGGTCATGGGTGACCATCACGATCGTCTGCCCGAGCTCCCGCACCGCCCGTTGCATGAAGCTCAGGATCTCGGCCGAGGTGGTCGAGTCGAGGTTGCCGGTGGGTTCGTCACCGAACACGATCTCGGGTCGGGTGGCCAACGCCCTGGCGACGGCCACCCGCTGCTGCTGGCCCCCCGACAGCTCGTTCGGCCGGTGGGTGATCCGGTCGGCCAACCCCACGGTGGCGATGACCTCGTCGACCCACGCCTCGTCTGGCACCCCGTCGCCGAGATCCATCGGCAGGGTGACGTTCTCCTTTGCCGTCAGCGTGGGGATCAGGTTGAAGGCCTGGAAGATGAACCCCACCTTGTTCCGCCGGAGCTCGGTGAGCTGCTTGTCGGACAGCGTGGAGATCGCGGTGTCGCCCACGTAGGTCTCCCCGCTCGTCAGCCGGTCGAGACCGGCCATGCAGTGCATGAGGGTCGACTTCCCCGAACCCGACGGTCCCATGATCGCAGTGAACGCACCCCGCTCGAACTCGACGTCGACGCTCCGGAGGGCGTGGACCTCGGTGTCGCCAGACCCGTAGACCTTCGACGCAGCCACAGCTCGCGCGGCGGGAACGGTCCCGGTCGAGCCATCGGAAGCCGGACTGGGGGGCGGCGCTTCGGTGGAAGCGGTTGGTCCTGCGTTCTGGTTCATGGTCGAGCCTCTCCTGTCCCTCATGGCGATCGCGGGCACGGCACTCGTCGACTGGACGATCACCCCGCTTGGAATGTAGGCGTCCGGCCCGTCGGCCCGCTTCGCCCGCAGTGAGGATTTCGGATCGTCGAGGTCATCCTCACGGGGGATGGCCGGAACGAGGTGGCGGGGGAGCGTGTAGCCTCGGGAGACGTCATCCGGATCGAGGCACGGGACGCGCCGCACGAGAGGGGCAGATGCCAGGCGAGGTGGATCTCGGCATAGACGAGCTGAGCCGGTTTACCGTCATCGGGACCGGTGGCTTCAGCACGGTCTACGCCGCCTGGGACGAGGGCTTTCGCCGATGGGTCGCCGTGAAGCTCCTGCACAGCCTCGACGAGGCCGGGCAGCGGCGCTTCGCCCGCGAGCGCGAGATCATGGGTCAGCTCTCGTCGCACCCGAACGTGATCATGCCGTTCCGGGCCGGCTACACGGCCAACGGCGCACCGTTCCTGGTCATGGAGCTCGTCGAGGGCGGCTCCCTCCAGGATCTGGTCGACGAGCACGGACGGGTGCCCTGGCCCGACGCGATCGACTACGTGCTCGGGGCCACGACCGCCCTCGGCTACGCCCACGACCGCGACATCCTCCATCGCGACGTCAAGCCGGCCAACATCCTCCTCGCCGACGACGTGCCCAAGCTCACCGATTTCGGGATTGCCGCGATCCGTGAGTCGACGGCCTCGCAGGTCGCCTACACGCTCGCCCACTGCCCGCCGGAGGCGTTCGCCTCCGGGCGCGACACCCGCGACGAGCGGTCCGATCTGTACTCGATGGCGTCGACCCTCTACTGCCTGCTGGGCGGTCGGCCGCCGTTCGACATCGACGAGCCCGACTCCCAGCACGCCTACATGTTCCGGATCATCGAGCACTCGATTCCCGAGCTCCCGCCCGACGCCGCCCCGGAGCAGCTCCGGGCGTTCCTGCGGGCAGCGCTGGCGAAGGACCCTGACGAGCGACCGCAGACCGCGGCGGAGTTCATGTCGGAGCTCGCCAGGATCCGTTCGCTGAGCAGCGCCGAACCGGCAGACTACAGCTCGCCCCGACCGGGTTGGTCGGCGGCCGTGACCAACGTGGAGCAGACAGGGGAACCGCTTCCCCCGCCCGACAGCACTCCGCCGACGGAGGTGTTCGACCGGCCTGGCCCGGGTGCTGCGCCCGCAAGCGGGCCCGGAACCGGGCCGGCCAGCGGTCCGACCGTGTCGACCAGCCCACCGTCACCGGACGCCTGGCCACCGCCCAGACCCCGGGCTGGAGCGCAGGAGATCCAGCTGGGAACGGACCGGCGACCGGGGCCGCCGGGCACGGACGGGCAACCGGGAAGCGAGCTGCCGACGTCGAGCTCGGTGGAGCACGCGTCGGCCGGGGCGCCGGCGGCCAGGCGTCGAGGTCTGCTCGCCGCCCTGCTCGGCGTCATCCTCGTGGTCGCCCTCGGCGCCGGCTGGTGGAACCTCGCCCGCAACACCGACACCGCCGCCACGACCGACACCACCGATGCCGCCAACACGGCCACCACCGACGCCGCGACCACCGACACCGCTGCCACACCCGACACCGCCGACACCGCGACCACCGCCACCACGACCGACGTGGACGTCGGACCCGAGGTCGCCTGGACGTTCGAGACCGGCAGCTCGCTGGCGTCGCGCCCGTCGGTCGCCGACGGCGTGCTCGTTATCGGCGCCCACGTGACGAACACCGTGTACGCCGTCGACACCGCCACCGGCCTCGAAGCGTGGACGTTCGAGACGGGCGGCAGTGTCGACGCCAACCCGCTCATCGTCGACGGCGTGGTGTACATCGGATCGTTCGACGGCTCGATGTACGCCCTCGACCTCGACGACGGCATGGTGATCTGGCAGCAGGACATCGGAGCCGGCATCGGCGGCGGCGCCCTCGCCACCGACGAGCTGCTCGTGTTCGGCAACGACGACGGCGCGGTGACGGCCCTCGACATCGCCGACGGCACACCCCGCTGGTCATTCTCCACCGAGGGCAGGATCAACAGCACCCCGGTGACGGCCGGGTTGGAGGATCGGGAGGTGATCGTGGTCGGGTCGACCGACGGTGGCCTCTACCTCCTCGACCCCTCGACGGGCGACCAGATCGAACGAATCGGACTCCAGGGCGGCGTGTGGTTCTCGATCCCCCTGGTGGTCGACCGCCCGAACGGCAGCGGCCAGGAGGTCTGGGTGGGAACGAGCGCCCAGGACGAGGGCTTCCTCAACCGGGTCGACCTCGATCGGATGGAGGTCGCCACGTTCGGGACCTCGGCCGGTGTCGGGACGAGCCCGGTGCTCACCGACGACGGTTTCGTGATCGCCGGGAACGATCTCGGCGAGCTGTTCGCGGTCGACCGGGTCTCGCTCGGGGAGCGGTGGCGGGAGGGCTACGCCGACGAGACCCAGATCAAGGGCAGCCCGGTCCTCGTCGGCGACCAGGTCGTGTTCGGAACCCACGGCAAGGAGTTGATCTCGGTGATCGCAGCCGACGGGAGCGAGGTCTGGCGATTCGAGGGCGAGCAGATCTTCGGCTTGTCCTCGCCCGTCGTGGTCGGTGACCAGCTCTACGTCGGCAACGACTCGGGCACGGTCTACCGGTTCGACCTGTGAACGAAGTGAACGGGGCCGCCGATGCTTCGGTGGGCCAGATGGGGTCTGGGGGCGGCAGCCCCCAGCAGGAGTCTGTGAACGAAGTGAGCGGTGGCTACCGGTCGGCCTGCTCGACCCGGAGCGGTGGGCTGAACCGGCTGTCCGGGGCACGAACCGCAGCGTCGACCGCCGCCTGCTGGGCGGGCTCGAGCTCGAAGTCGATGCGACCGTCGTAGCCGCGGTCGAACCACACGATCGCACCGAGCTGGTCGAGATCGGCGAACCAGTCCATGGCGTCGGTCACCCATGCGGCCGGATCACCGCCGTTGGTGCCGGTGCCGATCTCGGCGAACATGACCGGCTTGTCGAACGACGCCAGCAGCTCGTAGGTGTCGGCGAAGACCCACTCGGCGGTCACCCACGACGACCAGGCAGGGTCGTAGTCGTCCCAGTTGAAGCCCGAGGTGGCCACCCAATCGACGTAGTCGTCGCCTGGGTAGGCGGCCTCGACGCCCCGGCCCTCGTCGAACGAGGCCAGCGTGTTGATCGACCAGACGAAGCTCACGTTGTGGGCCCCCGCCGCCCGGAACCGGTCGACGACGTGACGCCACCCGGCGACGTAGGTCTCGGCGGTGTTGCCGTTGACACCGACCGACCACGGGTACCAGTGACCGTTCATCTCGTGGAATGGGCGGAGGAGGATCGGGTCGCCGTAGTCGGCCGCCGCCTCGGCCCACGAGTCGATGTAGTCGTCGTGGTCGCCGCGGGCGATGGCGGCCATGTTGCCGAGGTCCTGCTCCGCCAGTTCATAGGACCCGTCCGGCTTGGCCCACGCCTCCCACGACACCAGCGGCACCATGCCACGGTCAGCCACCTCGGCCAGCCAGTCGCCGCGGAAGCGGCTGTCGCCCGAGCCCCACTGCTGATACCAGTGCACCACCTGGGGTGTGGTCACCTCGTCGGCCCACCGGTCGATGTCGGCCAGATCGTGGGGGAGCGCATCGGAGGCAAACCCCACGTAGATGCCGTCGGCCGCCGCAGCCCGGGTCGGGCCGGCGTCGAGCGTCGCACCGCCCGACGCCTCGTCCTCGGCGCCGGCCGCGACGTCCCGGTCGGCCCCGGGATCGGAGTCGGACCCGGGCTCGGGTCCTGACCGGGAGTCGGGGTCGGGGAGGATCGCCGGGCCCACCACCACGGTGTCGCCCAGCTCGTTGGTCTCGAAGCGTGCGTCGACGAGCGTCGGGTCGTAGGGAGCGAACGAGGCGTACAGGCCCGTCGGAGGCTCCCAGGAGAAGCGGGTCACCGCCACCGATCCGGCCGCCAGGGCGATGGCGAGGGTGGCCACGACGGTCTGCAACGCGGCCGGCCAGCGGTGACGGATCCCGATCCGCGACAGCGGGCCGATGGCAAGCACGGCCAGGAGCGCGGCCCACACCATCGCGAGGTCGGAGCCGCCCGTTCGGCGGTCGACCACTGCGAACAGCATCGTCGCCACCAGGCCGATCGGGAACAACAGACCGATGAAGACCAGGGCATTGATCTTCGGGAGGTTCGACTTCGCCGTCACCGATCCTCGAGCGACATGGGCGCGGAACGTCCTCGCGGCGGCGACGAAGAACACCGTCGGCAAGAGGGCGGCGGTGAGCCGGACCGACCTGATCGCGCCGCGGACCCCGGCCCATCGGATGAGCACGACGCCCAGCACCAGCAACCAGGGCGCGATGTGGGCTGCCTGCGACGACCAGCCCGCGTCGCTCGCGAACACGCTGAGCCGGCCCAGGATCCACGCCGGCGGTCCGAGCAGCAGCAGTAACTGCACCATCGCCACCGGGTACGAGAGCAGGGTGTGGGTGTAGTGCACTCGCGCCCGCCAGCTCAGCTCACGCCTTCGCCACGGGGGATCGTGGCGAAGGATGAGAAGCGAATCGGTCGACCACCGCAGCCGTTGGCGGGCGTACTCGGCGGCGGTCTTCGGCGCGATGCCGACGGTGACCGGCTCGGGATGGAAGACGCTCTTCCAGCCTGCGGCGTGGAGTCGGATGGACGTGTGCAGGTCCTCGACGATGCTCCACTCGGAGAACCCACCGATCCTCACGAGCGCCTCCCGCCGGTAGAGGACCCCATTGCCGGTGGAGAAGGCGAGCCCGTGCCGGTCGCGGGCGGGTTGCGTCGCTCGATAGAAGACCGGCTCGGTCGGGTTCAACACGTCGCGGCGGCTGCCCTCGAACTCCTGCGGGGTGGTCACGAACGCGACCTCGTCGTGGCGGAACCAGCCGAGGAGGTGCCAGGCAACGTCGGGTCTGACCTGGTGGTCGGCGTCGATCGTGAGGATCGCCTCACTTCGGCAGACCCGGAGCGCACTGTTCAGGTTGCCAGCCTTGCCTCTCGGCCCGGTGGTCCGGGTCAGGCACTCCACCCCGAGGCGGGCGCAGAGCTGCTCCACCGCGCGCCAGTCGGCCCGCCCGGCCATCCACCCGTCGTTGCAGACGATGACCCGAACCGGCCAGTCGATCGCCTTCGCCGCGGCGATCGTCCGTTCGAGGAGCTCGATCGGCTCGCTGGCCACGGGGATCAGGACGTCGATCGTCGCCAGCGGGTCTGGAGCCGGCGGCCGGCGCTCGGCATCGGTCCGGCCGGCGAAGAGCGCCGCCGACAGCGACATCCAGACCACGAGCACGACCTCGACCGCAAACAGGACCCAACCGGCGGGGCCGACGTCGGGCAGCATCCGGGCCCGCCATACGAGGAGGTTGCCGCCGACGGCGAACAGCGCCACCGTCAGCGCGACATCGATCAGCGACTGGCGGCGAGGTGCGGTCGGGGTGCGGGGTGGCAGTCGGTACGCCGACCGCTCCGCCAGATCGCGCCCTCCCCGCATGTCCACCCGATCACTGTAGATGCAGGTTGAAACAGCAAGATCCGTGATGGTGTCGATTCCCCATCCGATCGGGTCCGGACACGGTGCTTCGGGCCTGTCGAGAGTGGGCTGTCATGCAGTTGTGACGTTGCAGAGCGTTTCGTTGCACACTCGACGACGTCCACGTCTCGTCGCGGCGGCACACTGGGGACGTGCCCGAGGGTGACACCATCCACCGGGCGGCCAGCCGGATTCGGGCCGCCCTCGCCGGTCGGGCGATCGTCGGCTACCGGGGTCCCCGACTCGGCGTCCACGCGCCGGAGCGGGGCACGGTCGTGGAGGACGTGGCCGCCCGGGGCAAGTTCCTCCTGATCCGCTTCGACGACGGCACCACCCTCGAGACCCACATGCGGATGACGGGGAGCTGGCACCTGTACCGCCGAGGCGAGCGGTGGCGTCGGGGGCGGAGCACCGCACGGGTGGTGATCGAGACCGATGCGTGGATCGCCGTCTGCTTCGCCGCTCCCCACGCCGAGCTCCGGTCGACCGCCGCGCTCGATCGTGCGCTCGGCCGCGCCGCCGACGGCCCCGATACCAGCGCCACCGAACGAGGGCGGCCGCCGATGGATCCGAGGCGGGCGGGACCGGAGCGCTTGGGGCCCGACCTGACAGCGGAGGACCCCGACCTCGGCGAGGTCGTCGCCAGGATCGGCCTCCTCGCCACTCCCGGCACACCGGTGGTGACCGTGCTGCTCGATCAGCGGCTGTTCGCCGGCGTCGGCAACGTGTTCAAGAGCGAGGTGCTCTTCGCCTGCAACCTCCATCCGGAGACCCCGATCGGGACGGTCGATGCCTCGACGCGGCGTCACCTGGCCGAGGTCGCCCACCGCCAGCTACGAGCAAATCTCGGACCCGGTCCACGGACGACGGTCCCCGGAGGCCTCGCCGTGTACGGTCGGGCCGGCCGACCGTGCCGGCGGTGCGCCACACCGATCGAGTACGGTCGCCACGGCCCCCACGCCCGCAGCACCTACTGGTGCCCCCGCTGCCAGCCGGTGCCCGAGCCCGGTACCGGTGGTGGGCCTCAGCCGGCGCCGGGGCGGACCACCCCCGACTCGTAGGCCATGACCACCGCCTGGACCCGGTCCCGCACGTCGAGCTTCGTGAGCACGCGGCCAACGTGGGTCTTGATCGTGGTCTCGCTCACGAACAGCTTCGCCGCGATCTCGGCGTTGGAGAGGCCCTGGGCGAGCTCCACCAGCACCTCCGACTCGCGCTCGGTGAGGCTGCCGATCAGCTCCCGACCCCGGCTGGTCCCGGCCGGGGGCTCCGTGGTCTGGAACCGCTCGATCAGACGCTTGGTGATCGACGGGGCGAGCAGCGCCTCACCGTCGGCCACCACCCGGATCGCAGCGATGAGCTGATCGGCTGGGGTGTCCTTCAGCAGGAAGCCGCTGGCGCCGTGCTGGAGGGCGGCGAACACGTACTCGTCGAGGTCGAACGTGGTGACGATGATCACCTTCGTATCGGTCCCAGGCCCGAGCTTGCTGGTCGCCTCGACGCCGTCCATCTCGGGCATCCGGACGTCCATCAGGACCACGTCGGGGCGGCGGGCCCTGACCAGGTCGAGGGCGGCCCGCCCGTCGCTTGCCTCGCCCACCACCTCGAAGTCGGGCTCCGACTCGAGGATCATCCGGAAGCCGGTCCGCACCAGCTCCTGATCGTCGACGATCCCGATGCGGATCACGTCGCCGCCGTCTGGTCGAGCGGGAGCGAGACCCGCACCGCGAATCCTCCGCCCAGCCTGGGGCCGGCCGAGAACTCGCCACCGAACACCTCGACCCGTTCCTGCATGCCTCGCAGCCCGTGCCCGCCCTGGTCGGTCGAGGCCGCCCCGTAGCCGTTGTCGATGATCGCCAGGTCGAGCGAGCTCGGCGTGTGGACGATCTCCACTGACGCTCGGGCGTTCCGGCCCCCGTGCTTCAGGACGTTCGTCAACGATTCCTGCACGATGCGGTACGCGGTCAGATCCACGGTGACCGGCAGGTCCCGCCCCGGCCGATCACGGCCCACACCGTTGCCGTTGCCGTCTCCGTTGCCGTTCCCGCGGATGTCCCCCGGCTCGCCCTCGCGTCCTCGATCGCGCTCGTCCCGCTCGGCGAGCGTCACGTCGAGCCCGGTCTCGGCGAGATCCTCGATCAACTCGGTCAGCCCGTCCAGCCCCGGTGCGGGGCGCCACGATTCATCCGGGTCGGTCCGGATCACCGAGAGGACGTGCCGCATCTCCCGGAGCGCGGTCCGCCCGGTCTCCTCGATCCGCCGCAGGGCGTCCCGGGTGGCCTCGGCGTCCCGGTCGAGGGTGCGCTGGGCACCCCCCGCCTGCACCACCACCACCGACAGGCCGTGGGCGACCACGTCGTGCAGCTCCCGGGCGATCCGGTTCCGCTCCTCGCTGCGTGCCCGTTCGCCCTCGGCGAGACGGGAGCGCTCCGCCTGCATCGCCCTGGCCTCGACCGCCTCGAGGTACGCCTCCCGCCGTCGCATGGTCCCACCGATCGCCACCGCGGCGGCGCTCATCAGCGCCACGAGGGGCAACGCGTAGAACGGCGCGTCGCCGACGAGCACCCCCGCCAGCGTGAACAGCGACAGCACGGCGGTGAGGGCGATCGCCGCCCGTTGGCTGCGGACGCTGGTGGCGGCCGCTGCGGTGTAGAGCAGCAGCGTCATCGTGACGTAGTTGTCGGGCAGGCTCATGCTCCACGAAGTCATCTGCATCACCGCACCACCGACCACCGCGACGGTCGGGGTGAGCCGCCGAATCGGCACGAAGCCGGCCGGGCCGAGCACCACCAGCCAGTCGACCAGGCTCGACGGCGTCGCCACGACGTCCTCGTTCAACGCTGATTCGAGGTTCGCCATGGTCGCCAGCGTGCCGCCGGCGAGGACCAGGGCGAGGACGGTGTCGGCGAGCCAGGGTCGGTCGCGGACCCAGGCCGGGCACGTAAGCCCGGATCCGGCCAGCAGACCCTCGACGGCGGTCGGCCGTCGAGTCCCGAAGGTCCTGGTCATGGTGCCCTCACGATGGCAACGCTACCGACCCGGCCCAGGGCTGTCATCGCCCACAGCGGCGACCAGGGGTCATCCTCGAGGAGGACCCGCGGGTGCCACCGGGCCCACCGGTTGCCGCGTGCGGCGCGCCGGACCCCGCTGGCCGTAGTGTGGGGCGATGATGTGCGCATCATGCGGGCTCGATCTCGTGCCCGGCGCCCGATACTGCTCTACCTGCGGTGCTGCCCAGAGCGTCGCCGACGAGGAGCGGCGCGTCGTCACGGCGCTGTTCGCCGACATCGCCGGCTTCACCGCGCTGGCCGAGCACATGGACCCCGAGCGGGTGAAGCACCTGATCGACGGGGCGTTCGAACGTCTCGCCCGAGACATCACGGTGTTCGGCGGCGTGGTCGACAAGGTCCTCGGCGACGGGATCATCGCCCTGTTCGGGGCGCCGGTGGCCCACGAGGACGACGCCGAGCGGGCTGTCCGGGCCGCCCTGCGGATGCACCAGACGCTCGACAGCGTCACCTCCGAGCTCGTGCCCAAGCTGCAGATGCGGATCGGCGTCAACACCGGCGAGGTGCTCGTCGGAACCACCACCGCCAGCGGCGATTACACGGCCATGGGCGACGTGATGAACTCCGCCAGCCGGCTCCAGGAGCTCGCGACGCCGGGCGACACGCTCGTGGGGGAGGCCACCAGGGCCGCCACGGTCGAGGCGATCGCCTACCGGTCGGTCGGCTCGCTTCCCGCCCGGGGTCGGGAGGCGCCCATCCAGGCGTGGGTCGCGATCCAGGCCATCCGCCCGCCCGGCGTGCACCGCCAGCACGGCGACGTGTTCGTCGGTCGTCGCCACGAGTTGGAGCTCCTGGCGGCCCAGGCCCGTCTCGCGGTCGACGGTCGACGGGCTCAGCTCTCGGTGGTGTTCGGTGAGGCGGGCATGGGGAAGACCCGGCTCGTCAACGAGGCGGCGGCGTCGATGGCCGCCCACGCCGGGGCCCGGGTGATCGACGGGCGCTGCCTCCCCTACGGCGAAGCCAACGTGTGGTGGCCGGTGGCCGACCTCGTCCGCCACCTCTTCGACCTCCCCGACGAGCTCACCCCCGCCTCAGCCGACACCGCACTCCGGGCCGCCCTCACCGAGCACCTGATCGACGGCCCGGAGGGATCGATCGATCGGTACACAACGGCCCTCCTCCACGCCTTCGGCTACGAGACCCCGCTCCGGGGCGGCGACCGGCAACGCAACCGCTCCGAGGTGATCCTCGCGTTCACCACCGTGCTCGAAGCGGAGCTCGCGGAGCGGCCGGTCGTGATCGTCCTGTCCGACATGCACTGGGCCGCCGAGGTGGTGTGGGAGCTGGTCGACCACGTGCTCACCGAGCTGGCCCGGTCGCAGCTCATCCTCCTCACCACCGCCCGGTCCACCGAGCACGACCGGTTGCCGAGCGGCCGCCATGGTCTGTCGGCGATCCAGCTCGGCCCGCTCGACGATCAGGCCGCCCGCGAACTGCTCGGGCAGGTCGGTGTCGACCTGCCCGACACCCTGGCCGCCCAACTGGTGGACCGGAGCGGCGGTAACCCGTTCTTCCTCGAGGAGCTCGCCGAGCTGGTCGTCAAGGACGGCAGCTACCTGATCGACGATGACTCCGACGACCACCGGCTGGAACCGGCCGAGCTGCCGGCGACGCTCCGGGGCATCGTCGCCGCCCGGCTCGACGCGCTCGAAACCGGCGAGCGGGCCCTCCTCGAAGACGCTGCGGTGCTCGGCCGAACCGGTCCGATCGACGGCCTGGCCACCCTCGCCAAGCAGGCCCACGGCGTAACGTCGATCGACACGTTCCTGGCCGGCCTCGTCGACAAGGACCTCCTCGAGACGTCGGGGACCCGCTACCGGTTCGTGTCGAACCTCGTGCGCGATGTCGCCTACGGCCGGCTGACCAAGACGCTGCGGGCCCAGCAGCACTACAACATCGCCCGCTACCTGGAGGAGCAGCAAACCTCCAGCGAGGTGCGGAACTCGGTGGTGGTGGCGATCGCAGAGCACTTCCGGGCCGCGGCCCACCTCTGCACCGAGCTGCCGGAGGTCGCCGGCGTCGATCGGGCCGACGCCATCAGCCGGGCGCTGTTCTGGCTCGAGCAGGCGGGCGAACGGGCGCTCGATGTCGGCGCTCCCCGCGACGCCGCCCGATGGTTCGAGTCGGGTATCGACCTCGCCCAGGACGACCGGTCGACGGCCACGTTCCTGTTCGGTCGTGCTCGGGCCCGGGCCGAGGTGCACGACGTGGCGGGGGCCCGAGCGGATCTCCAACGGCTCGAAGGCTTCGTGGATCTCGACCCCGTCGTGGTCGCCCGGGTCGTGCTCACCCAGGGCGAGGTCGACCGGAAGGCGGGCGACCTCGACCGGGCCGCAGCCCGGCTCCGGGAGGCCGCCGACCGGATGGCGGTCCTCGGCGTCCCCGACCAGCAGGCCCTCGCCCTCCGCCTCCTCGGCATGACCGAGATGCTCCGCTCCGACGACTCGCTCGCCCGGCAGGCCCTCGACGGGTCGCGCACCGTGGCGATGGAGGCCGGTGACCGGCGAGCGGAAGCGTGGGCGCTGCAGAGCCTCGCCTGGCACGCCTTTCGGCGGGGTCGGGTGCTGGAGGCGAGCTCGCTGGCCGACGAGGCGATCGACATCTTCGACGAGCTCAACGACCAGGGCGGGCTCGTGTGGAGCCAGGGGGTGCAGGCGTGGGTGGCGTTCCACACCGGCGACTGGGAGCAGGCCCGCCTCCTGATCGACATGGTCCTCCCGGAGACCCAGCGCCGCGGCGACCCGTGGGCGGAGGCGATCACGCTCAACCTCGACGCGTCGCTCCAGCTCTGGTCCGGCCGGGCCCAGTCGGCCTACGACCTCGCCCAGCAGGCGCGGACGGTGGGGGAACTACTCGACGATTCGACCCTCGCCATCGAGTCCCGGGCGATCGAGGGCCAGGCGCTGGTGGCGCTCGGGAGGATCGACGAGGGGGTCGAACTGCTCGACGAGGCGTTCTCGCTGGCCGAGGCGTTCGGCGACCCCGAGAGTCGGCGGGTTGCGGTGGTCACGAACTGCGCGTCGTCGGCCCGGCTGGGCGAGGCGGACCGGGCGATCCGGTGGGCCGCCCGGTACGAGGGCCTCCACGACGACCCCGCGGTCGTCGGCGAGGCCGACCTGATCGTGTCGCTGGCGCTGGCCATGCTGCAGCGGGGCGCCGTCGACGAAGCGGCGAGCCAGCTCCTGTGGGTGGACGCCTCCGATCCCGACCAGTTCGGCAACTTCGCCGCCGCGGTCGGCGCGCTGGTGGCTGCGGCCCGAGGGGAGACCGACGTGGCCGAGCGGCTGATCGAGCGGGCGCTCGTTGGCCTGTCGACGTATCTCGACCGGGTCTTCGCCCTCCTCGCCCGGGCGACGGTCCGGTTCCAGCTCGGCGACGACGGCGGCTGCGAGCGGGCGCTCGAGGACGCCCAGGTGCTCATCGCCGAGACCGACGATCAGCCCACCCGAAGTCTGATCCACCTCGCCACCGCGGTGCTGGGCCGGGCCGCCATCGCCGACTCCGACCGGCGGGCCCGACGCGCCGGGCTCGACCCGGCCGGGTGGCTCCGCGCGTTCCGCCTCGCGGCCCAGCCAGGCCGCCGTCCGTCGATCCAGTAGGTCCGGCACCGGCGCACGCCGCGGACCGTCACCTCACAGGTGGGCGAGGGCGCGCTCGCTGATGCGCTCGCCGATCGCGAGCGACGCGGTCGCCGCCGGCGACGGCGCGTTCAGCACCGACACCACCCGCGCCGTCTCCGACCAGACGAAGTCGTCGAGGAGCGAGCCGTCGGGTGACACCGCCTGGGCCCGCACGCCGGCTGGCGACGGTTCGAGGTCGTCCTTCTCCAGCGCCGGCACCAGCCGTTGCAGCGCCCGCACGAACGCCCGCTTCGACAGTGAGCGGTAGTACTCGCCGAGCCCGGTCCGCCAGTGCGAACCGGCCAACCGCCACCAGCCGCCGAACGAGGCGACCTCGGCCAGGTGCCGAACGTCGATGTCGGTCCAGCGGTAGCCTTCGCGGGCGAGCGCGAGGACGGCGTTGGGGCCGGCGTGGATCGAACCGCCGATCATCCTCGTGAGGTGCACCCCGAGGAACGGGAACCGGGGATCCGGCACCGGGTAGATCAGGTTCCGCACCAGGTCCCGGCTCGATTCCCGAAGCTCGAAGTACTCCCCCCGGAACGGGAGGATCCGCTCGGGCAGGTCGGCCTGGACGGTCCTCGCGAGCTGGTCGCTGTGCAGACCGCCGCACGTCACCACGAGGTCGGTGCTGATCGACGGGGCGGCGGCGAGGTCGACGCGGACCCCCCGGTCGCTCTCGGCCATCCCCACCACCTCGGTCCCGGTGCGGATCTTCACGCCGCGGTCGATCAGTTGCGCGGCGAGGGCCTGGCACACGGCACCGAAGTCCACGATCCCGGCGTCGGGCACGTGGAGGGCGGCCACGCCGGCAGCCTCCGGTTCGAGCTCGGCCAGCTCACCCACGGAGATCCGCCGTGCGGTCACGCCGTTCTCCTGGGCCCGAGCCTCCAGGGCGTTCAGCCGCTCGACCTGCTCGTGCTCGGTGGCGACGATGACCTTGCCGCAGATCTCGTGGTCGATCCCGCTCGCACGGCAGAACTCGATCATGGCCGCCCGTCCGGCCCGGCAGGTCAGCGCCTTGTTCGATCCCGGCTTGTAGTAGATCCCGGAGTGGAGCACCCCGGAGTTGTGGCCGGTCTGGTGCACCCCCAGGGCCGGTTCCTTGTCGAGGAGGACGACCTCCAGGTCCGGGCGGGCGGCGGTCAGCCGCCACGCCGTCGCGAGCCCGACGATCCCACCGCCGACGATCACGACGTCGTGGCTAGTCACGCCCACATGCTACGCGCTCTCGCCTGGGGTGGAGCTGCTGGCGGGAATCGGGGGATGGCATCGGTCCACAGGTCGACCGGTCGCAGCCTGTAGCCTCCGGGCCGGCGTTTGGGCAGCCCGCCCGATCCAGCGGGTGGTCGTCGACGACCTCGCCACCGTCGACGTGAGCCGGGGTTAGCGGTCCGTAGTCGGTCTCGGCGGCCTACGGCTGCGTCGTCGAGTCGGGCGTGGTCGTCGGGGTGGTGGTCTCGCCCGTGTCGACCACGCTCACCTCGACCGGCTTCTCCGGGATCGCCAGCACGTCGCCAGGGGTGATCGAGTTCACATCGGCCAGGGCGTTGGCGTCGGCGAGCTCGGCCACGGTGATGCCGAACGTGGTGGCGATCCCCGACAACGTGTCGCCCGACTGCACCACATAGGTCGAGCTCGCCGACGGCTCGGGGGTCGCCTCCTCGGTGATCGTCGTCTCCAGGTCCCGCTGCTCCGCCTCGGTGGTGGGCTCGGTCTCCACGACGGCGTCCGGGCTCGTGACCGATACCCCGGCGATGTCGGGATCGCCGTCACCCTCGGGGAGGGCGTCGATCGGGGCGGAACGACCGCACGCCCCGAGCCCGGCAGCCACGGCGAACCCCAGCACCAACACCGCGCCGCGACGGCGGAGCGGTCGGGGTGAACGGCTGGTTTCGAAACGTCGCTGCGGCATCGGGCTCTCCTCCGGACGCTCGCGTCCAGACCCCACGAGTATGGCTCAGCGGCCCGTCCGATCGGGGGAGGGGGCCGGCCACCGGCCGGGCGCAGCCCGTGCAGGAGGCCGGGCGCTACCGGTCAGCGCTTCCTGCCACCCCGGCCGGATCGGCGCCCACCCCGACGCCCCGATCGCCGGCGCGACCTCGTGTTCGGACGGACCTGGTCCCGGGCGTCCTCCACGTCGGCCCGGTCGCGCGACTCCGACCGTCGGGCGAACTCCTCCAGCTGGGTCTCCTGGAGCGCCAGCTCGGCCTGCAACTCTCGCCAGTGGGCCAGCCGATCGGGATCGATACCGCCCGCCTCCACCTGGGCCCGCACCTCGCAGCCCGGCTCGGCCTCGTGGCCACAGTCGGCGAACCGGCAGGCCGTGGCGGCCTCGGCGATGGCGGGGAAGGTCCGCTCGAGCCCGTCGTAGGCCTGCCACAGGCCGATCTCCCGCACCCCGGGGGCGTCGATGACCAGTCCACCCCCCGGTAGCGGGATGAGGTCGCGGGTCACGGTGGTGTGCCGGCCCCGGCGGTCGGCCGCCCGGACCTCGCCGGTCCGCTGGACCTGCCCATCGGAGAGCGCGTTCACCAGGGTCGACTTGCCGATCCCCGACAACCCCATCAGCGCCACCGTCCTGGCCCCCTCGAAGTACGCAGCGATCTGATCGACGTTGCGACCCGACGTGACCGACACGTCGACCACGTCGACCCCTGGCGCCGCCTTCGCTGCCACCGCGATCGTCCGCTCCCGCTCCTCGTCGTCGACGGTGTCGGCCTTGGTCAGCACCACCGCGGGCTCGGCGCCGCTGTCCCAGGCCACCACGAGCAGCCGTTCGAGCCGCCGGACGTTCATCGGCCGGTCGAGGCCGTGCATCACGAACACCGCGTCGACGTTCGCCGCGAGGGTCTGCGGCTCGGGCACCCGGCCCGCAGCCCGGCGTTGGAGCGCGCTGGAGCGGGGGGCCATCGCGACGATCGCCGGGCCGTCGACCTCGTCGACCGCCACCGCCACGAAGTCGCCGGTGGCAGGAGCAGCCGGCAGGTCGGACCGCTCGCTGCTCGACGCCGCGAGGACGGCGTCGCCACCGGTGAACACCACCGAGAAGCCGCGGCTCACCCTCGCCAACCGGCCGAGCAGCGGACGGGTCGCGTCGTCGCCGTCGGTCGTGTCGAGCCCGGCGGCCCAGTCGTCGAGCTCGTCGTTCCACCCGAGCGACGCCAGATCGGGGGTCAGCGAGGCCAGATCGTCGATCGCGGGATCCTGCTCCGGGCCGGTGCTCACGGCGCGCTCGTCGCCGACGCCTTCAGCGTCTCGTCGAGGAAGTCGAGCTGCAACCGGAGGAGGTTCTCCGCCACCGCCACCTGGGGGGTCATGTGGGTCACGCCCGACAGCGGCAGCACCCGATGGGGCGACCCGGTGGCCAGGAGTGCGGTGCTGAACCGGAGGGTGTGGGCCGCGACCACGTTGTCGTCGGCGAGCCCGTGGATCAGGAACATCGGCCGCTCCAGCGGGGCCAGCTCGGGACCGCGGTCCCCGTCGACCCACAGGTCGCTGGTTGCGTAGTGCTCGGGATGGTGGGCCGGGTGGCCGAGATAGCGCTCGGTGTAGTGGGTGTCGTAGAGGCCCCACCTCGTCACCGGCGCCCCCACGATCGCGGCGTGGAACCGGTCGGGGCGGCGGAGCACCGCCAACGCCGCGAGATAGCCGCCGAACGACCACCCCCGGATCGCCACCCGGGACCGGTCCAGGAACGGATTGGCGTCGATGGCGGCGTCGAGCGCCTCGATCTGATCGTCGAGCACCGGGTTCGCGAGGTCGCCCCACACCGCCCGCTCCCACGCTGGACCCCGTCCCGGCGTGCCCCGCCCGTCGACCACGAGCACCGCGTAGCCGTGCTCGGCGAACCAGCGCGACGTCAGATGACCATTGTGGTAGCGCAGGACCCGCTGGGCGTGGGGGCCGCCGTAGGGATCGAGCAGCACGGGGAGCGGGGTGGCACCATCGTGGTCGGTCGGCAGGAACAGCGCGGCTGGGAGCTCGCTGGGACCGAGCGCGGTGAACCGGGGCGCAGCGGGGAACCCGGGATCGGCCGAGCGGTCGGCCAGCTCGACGCCGACCGGTTCGGTTCGATCGGCGGTGAGTCGATGGATCGAGGTCCGGGTTCCCGGCCGGTCCGGAACGGCGGTGCTGACGGCCATCGTCGAACCGGCCAGGACCGCGCTGTGCACGCCGGCGTCGGTCGTGAGCTGCCGAGCGGTGGGCCCGTCGGCCCGAGCGGTGTCGCCGAGCGAGATCGAGAAGAGGTGGATCTCGGTGGGATCGGTCCAGGCGGTCACCACGGCGGCGTCGCCAGCCACGCCCACGATCGAGCGGACCTGGAGACCGGCCGGGCTGATGGGACCACCGTCGAGGAGGAGCTGCCTGGTGGCCCCCCGGTCCTCGATGGTGAGCAGCCCGGCCGACGAGCGGGCGGGTGCGCCCGGCTGGGGCTCGACCCACACGTCGTCGGTGATCGACCGCAGCTCGCTGAGCCGGAGGGGGACGGTGTCGTCGAGCGCGGACGCGTCGACGGTCGGCTCGCCCCCGCCGTCGGAACCACGCCCCTCGGCGCCGTCGCCCATCCCGGCGGTGAGCTCGGCCACCGAGATCGTCCGCTGGTCACGTGTCTGGCGAACGAGCAGCGGATCGTGTCCCCGCTCCCACCGGACGTCCACGAGGTACTCGAACCGGCCGTCGTCGTCCCAGTCGACCTCCCGGCACTGGCCGTCGCGGTCGACGAGCTCGAGGCGGACCGACGCATTGTCGGTTCCGGCAGCCGGGTACCTGACGGCGGTGGGCGGTCGCTCGGGATGGGCCGGATCGGCGATCCACAGCTCGTCGACCGGGTGCTCGTCGACCCTGGTCGACAGCAGGCACGACCCGTCGGGCGACCACCAGAAGCCCCGCGATCGGCCCATCTCCTCCGCTGCGACGAACTCGGCCCGACCGAAGCTGATCAACGGATCGGGGTCGCTGCGGAGATTCCGGTCCTCACTCGTTCCGTCGGCGGTCAGGACACACAACCGGAGCGCGCCGGCCGAGTGGTAGGCCACGGCGTCGCCCCCGCTCGACAGGTGGGGATCGAAGACGACGCCGTCGGTCGCGAGCGAGGCGACCTCGCCGTCGTCGAGATCGACGGCGAACAGCGCGCCGCCGAGCGCGAAGCAGCAGCGCCGCCCGCTCCGATCGACCGAGTAGGCGACGATGCCCGACGCGCTCTCCCTCGCCCGCTCCCGCCTCGCCCGCTCGGCCGGCGGGAGGCCGTCGTCGTCGATGGTGAGGGCGGCCGGATCGACGAGCAGCTCCTCCTGCCCGTCGTCGAGCGAGCACGACCACAGGCACAGCACCGCGTCGTCGCCGGCCTTCGACCGGCAGAACAGCAGGCGGCGACCCTCGTCGACGATCCGCAGGTTGCGCGGGCTGCCGAGCGTGAACCGGGCGGTGCGGGCGAACCGGGTGGGGAACGCTGCGATCGCACGCGCTCGCTCATCGGCCGGCGCATCTGCCGCCCCGCCCGCATCATTCGCCGGATCGTCCACATGGTCGTTCACGTGGCTCGACCTTACCCGACCTCTCGAAACGTGATCGCCCGCCGATAGACTGCAGAAGTGCGCCTCAGAGGCGCACCGGAACCAGGGCAACATGAGGAGCTGGCAGCGAAAATGGTGAAGGTCTGGATCGACCAGGATCTGTGCACGGGCGATGGGCTCTGTGCCGAGATCGCACCGGACGTCTTCTTTGGCATGGACGACGGCCTCTACTACGTGAAGGAAGCGGCCGAGAACTTCGGATCCGAGAAGCTCTTCGACGGTGTTGCCAACCCTGCCGGAGCCGAAGGCATGGCCCGCGTTCCCGAGGATGGGCTGGACCGTGTGATCGAGTCCGCCGAGGAGTGCCCCGGGGAGTGCATCTTCATCGACGTCGACGAATAGTCAGGCGCAACGTTCGGCCTAGGCCGAACGTTCAGCAGCCGGCGAGTTCGGACCACGAGAGCTGGGCCAAAAGGCTCAGCTCTCGTCGCGTCCGGCCGACTGGCCGGTCGTGCGTGTCGTCAAAGCCATTCTGGGAGCGCTCGTCGCCGCGGCGCTGATCGTGATGTGGACCGAACGCGACCACGTGATCGACGCCTACCGGAACGACGGTCGGGTCGCGACCGAGATCCAACTCGACGGTGTCGACCTCACCTTCGAGCTCTCGCCGATCGGTCCGTCGCCCTACGAGGTCGTGGCCTCACCCGACACCCGCCGGGTCGCGATCGCCGACGTGTTCGCCACCGAGGTCGCCCTCGCCGGCGCCGCCCACGAGCCCGGTACCGGTGAGGGCGACGACTCGCCCGACGGAGGGTCGCCCAGACCGATCGCGCCGCCGGCCGCCGAGGTCGAGCCGCCGCCCATCTACGGCGGGACCGCCCAACTGACCGGGGTCGTCACCGGACCCGACGGTCCGGTGTCGTCCGCCACCATTCGGCTGGAGCGTCACACCAGCCAGGGCACCGTCACGAAGGACATCGTGTCCGACGCCGCCGGCCGGTGGACGGCCGCACGGCTCCTCGGCGGCCGTTACCGGGTGTGGTCGTGGGCCGCCCACGACGACCTCGCCATGCGGGGGTCCCAGGTGTTCTTCCTCGACGAGGGCAGCAACCGGCCAACCGACCTCTCCCTCGAGGAGATCCAGACCGACCCGCGGGTGGAGCTGATCGACGGCGGCCCCATCTACGTCGGCCTCGGGGGGACCGTGGCGATCTCGATCACGAGGCAGGAGGTCGACACCGACGGTCGGGTCGTCGTCGTCGGGCTCCCGGAGACCGTCGTCGCCTTCGAACCGTCCGGCGGGGTCACCGCCGCCCCACCGGCGGCCGTCACCGATGCCGACGGCGTCGCCCGCTTCACCGTCCGATGCCAGACCGCAGGCCAGCCGAGCGTCACGGTGCGCCACAGCGCCGACGTGCGGGAAGCGCCGACCGACCCGGAGCGGCTCCACCCGTTCTCCCTGCCAGCCTGCATCCCGCTCCCCCCGCCCCCCACGACCGAGCCGCCCCCGCCAGCCGATGGGGCGACCGGTGGGCAGGCCGCCGACGGCTCGACCGCAGGATCGCCGACGACCACCAGACCGTCACCGCCCACGTCGGCCGGCGGTGCCAACTCGAGGGGCTCGACCGATGGGTGAGGTCGCCGACCGGTGGGCGATCCGGGTCAGCGCTGCGCTCCGGGTGGCGGTCGGGATCGTCATCGCCGCCATCGTGGTGCCGCCGGTGATGCTCGCCGCCGCCGCCGGGACCCTGCTCTACGCCCCGCTCCCCGCCGGGGAGCTCCCCGAGGAGCGACCGATGGTCTCGGCGGTCCCGTCGATCGTCCTCGACGCCGACGGCCAGCAGATCGCGACGTTCCGCGGGTTCGACCGGACGGTGGAGGTCACACCGTCGGCGATACCGGACGTGGTCAACGACGCGGTGATCGCCATCGAGGACCAACGGTTCTGGGAGCACAACGGTGTCGACGTGGAAGGCATCGGCCGAGCGGCGAGGACCAACCTGGAGCTCGGCGAGGTCGCCCAGGGCGGCTCGACCATCACCCAGCAGTACGTGAAGAACGTGTACCTCTCGCGGGAGCAGACGCTCGAACGGAAGGTGGAGGAGGCCCTCCTGGCGATCGAGCTCGAGAAGCAGATGCCGAAGGAGGAGATCCTCTTCGGCTACCTGACCACGTCGTACTTCGGTGAGGGGGCCTACGGGATCGGGGCGGCCGCCATGGTCTACTTCGACAAGGACGTGACCGACCTCGACGTCTCCGAGGCGGCGACGTTGGCCGGACTCGTTCAGGCGCCGACGAGGCTGTCGCCCCGCAACGACCTCGACGGCGCCGAGCGCCGGCGCCGGCTCGTGCTCCAGGCGATGGCCGATCAGGGCTACCTGGCCCGCGACGAGCTGGATCGGGAGCTGGCGAGGCGGCTCTGGTTCGCCGAGAGCGATGAGCGACCCGGCGGCCCGGTGACGGTGCTCGCCCCGCGCCCGGCGAACGGGGCGACCGACCACCAGTTCTTCGTCGACTGGGTGGAGCAGGACCTCCTCGAGCGATTCGGACCCGATCTCGTGTACCAGGGCGGCCTCACCGTGGAGACCACCATCGACCCGGACCTGCAGGCCGAAGCCGAGCAGGCGGTGGCGAAGCGGTTGGAGAACACCGAGTACCCGGTGGAGATGTCGCTCGTGTCGCTGGTGCCCGAGACCGGGCACGTGCTGGCCATGGTCGGCGGTCGCGACTACCAGTTCAGCCAGGTGAACCTGGCCACGGGCGGTTCCACCGGCTTCCAGCCCGGCAGTTCGTTCAAGCCGATCGTGTTGGCCGCTGCGTTCAACCTGGGAACCGGCCCCGAGACGACCTACCCGGCGCCGGCCCAGTGGCGGGCACCGAACTGCTCCGGCGACCAGTGCACGATCTCGAACTACGACTACGCCGACCGAGGCGAGATCACACTCCGCTCGGCCATGGCGGCGTCGGTCAACACCGTGTTCGCCCAGCTCGTCATGGACGTGACGATCGAGGACACCGTCGAGCTGGCCCGGCGCCTCGGGCTCGAACGAATGGATCCCGACGGCCAGTACGGTGCGTCGTTGTCGCTCGGAGCGGCAGAGTCGTCGCCGCTCGAGATGGCGTCGGCCTACGGCACGTTCGCCAACCACGGCGTCCGCCAGGAGCCCACCGGCATCGCCCGCGTGATCGACGCCGACGGCAACGTGCTCGTCGACAACCGGAACCGCACCGGCATCCCGGTGCTCGACCCGGCGGTGGCCGACAACGTCACCGACGTGCTGGTCGACGTGGTGGAGAACGGCACGGGCAAGCGGGCCCGCCTCGATCGTCCGGTGGCCGGGAAGACCGGCACCGCCCAGGCGTACCGAGCGGCGTGGTTCGTTGGCTACACCCCGCAGCTCGCGACCGCGGTGTGGATGGGGCACGCCGACCGGCTCGAGTCGTTGCGGGGCATCAACGGCGTCAGCGCCGTCACCGGTGGCTCCCACCCGGCGATCGCCTGGCGCGACGTCATGGCCGCCGCCCACGAGGGCCTCGAACCGATTCCCTTCGCGGAGCCCGCCGCGCTGGTGCCGCTGGCGCAGACCGCCGAGGAGGTGGAGGTCATCCGTCCGAAGGAGGAGACGATCATCCGCTCGCCACGACCGACCACCGCCCTCGCCGACGACTGTGGCGGACAGCCGTGCTGGCAGCAGGACAGCTACGAGCGACCGGTGGTACCCCGCCCGGAGCAACCGACGACCACCACGACCGCCCCGCCTGTCACCCCAGCCCCGATCGACCCGTCGAACCCCGGGCCGTCGAATCCACCACCGTCCACCCCCACACCCGCGGCCCCCGCGTCGCGACCGCCAACGGAGTAGCCGATGTCCAGCTCGACCTCCCCCGCGAGGGGGCGCACCCCTTCGACGCAGCAGCCGACCCAGCGGACGAACTCGGCCGTCGGTTCCACTCGACGCTCGACCGACAGCGGTCGGCGCACGGTCGATCCTGGCGCGAGGGCAGGCTCCCGCACCGGAGTCGACCGGCGTACCGGCGTCAGGACCACGACCACAGCCGGCTCCCGCACCGGCACGAGGACCACGACCGGCTCGTCTCGCACCGGCGCTGGTGAGCGGACCGCTGCTGGCTCCCGCAGCAGTGTGGGCACCAGGACTGCCAGCAGCAGTTCCCGGAGCAGTGCAGCTTCCAGGACCACTACCGGCTCCCGCAGCGGCGCAGCTTCCAGGACCGCTGCCGGCTCCCGCAGCGGCGCAGCTTCCAGGACCGCTGCCGGCTCCCGCTCCGGCGCGACAACCGGCACTCGTACCGCCACGGTCGGCGGTGGCGGTTCCCGGTCCGCCGATGTCGTCGTTCCCGCCCGCCGGTCCACCGACCGCGGTCGGTCCGACAGCGGCGCCACCGACGGCGGCGGCACAGGTTCGGGGGCCGTGGCCCGCTCCGGCGGGAGCGCCAGCTCCGTGGCGCGGCGACGGGCCGCCTCCGACACGGTCGGGGGCGACGGCCGATCGCCGTGGCGCCGCGTGCTCCGTCGGCGAGCCCTCGGTGGTGTCGCCCCGTTCGTACCGCCGGCCCGACGGGCCCGGCGTGCGTGGTCGCTCCGCCGGCTCGAGCGACGGGGGTTCGTGCCGCTCAGCCCCGGCCGGCCGAAGCTCCGGCACCGGGTGCTCCCCCGCAGCGTGATCGGGATCGCCACGATGCTGCTCGCCTTCGGCGTCGGGGTGGCGTTCAGCGGCGCCGCGTTCTACGCCTACTACGACACCCGGCTGGCGGAGAACGAGGAGACCGTCGCCCGGTTCGTCGACGGGTTCGACCAGCAGTTCAGCGACGCCACCGGAGCGATCGACGAGCTTCGTCTGCAGGCGATCGACGACATCCGGGCCGAGCTGTCACCGCTCGGCGACTACGTCGACGACGCCAACGGTGTGATCGGCCTCCCGGCCTCCGCCGGGCCATCCGTGTGGCACCTCCAGACGCGGGACGAGGAGGGCAAGCCGGTGAACGGCGCCGCGTTCGCCGTCGCCGCCCACGACGGCGGGACGGCCTTCGTCACGAGCCACTCGCTGATCGTGGCATCGCTGACCACCCCGAACCCCCCGATCGAGCTGGTCAAGGACGACCAGCGTCTCAGCGGGCAGCTCTGGAGCTGGGACGCCGAGCTCGACGTGGCCGTGGTGGTCGTCGACGCCGAGATCCCGCCGCTGGTGCTGGCGACCGCCGAGGAGCAGACCGCATCGATCGGGTCCCGCACCTTCGCCCTCAGCGGCGTCGGTGGCCAAGGGGCGACCGCGTCGCCCGGCGTGCTGCTCGACCAGTCGAGGAGCGGCCTCCAGCACACCGCCCCCGTCGGCTCCCTCTTCGTGGGCGGACCGCTGCTGAACGGCGGCGGCAAGGTCGTCGGGGTGGCCAGCCTCGTCTACCAGCCCCACGATCTCGACCCCGGTCGGGTGCTGTCGGCCCCCGACGTCCCCGGCATCTGCCAGTCGATCCTCGCCTGCGCCGAGGGTGCCATCGAGGGCCTGGCCGTGGAGATCCCCGGCGCCCAGCCCGAAGCACCCCCCGCTCCCGACGGCAACTGACCACCACCCCGCAACTGGACCGACCGCCCGACCGCCCGCCGGACCGTGGGCCGGTCGCGGTCGAAGGCGGCTGCTACTCTCCGCCGATGACCACGGTTGACGGCCCCGAGGAGGGTCGGGCCCCGGGGGTGCCGCGCCGGCGTCGAGGTCGGGGGCGGCGTGCGATCCCCACCGTCCCCCGCCAGCGTCCGCCCGTCCAGGCCACCATGACCCTCGAACCGGTTCGGGCCGTCTCCGACGATCAGCTCGAGGCGATCCACGAGGCGTCGCTCCGGGTCCTGGCCGAGGTCGGCGTCGACATGCTCCACCCCGAGGCCCGTCGCCTCCTCGCCGCGGCGGGAGCCACGGTCGAGGAGGAGCGGGTTCGCTTCGACCCCGAGATGGTCATGGCCACGATCGCGACGGCACCGTCGGCGTTCACGTTTCACGGCCGGCGTCCCGAGCGGGACGTGCGGATCGGCGGCTCGTTCCTGACCAACGCCTCGGTGGCCAGCGCCCCGATGTATGTCGACCTGCACGGTCATCGCCGCACCGGCGACGAGGGCGGCTACCGCGACCTCCTCCGCCTCGCCCAGATGCTCAACTCGGTGCACGTCGTCGGTGGCTACCCGGTGGAGCCGGTCGACCGGGATCCCGCGATCCGGCACCTGGTGTGCGCCTACGACGCCCACACGCTCACCGATCTGCCCTTCCACGTGTACAGCCTCGGCCGGCAGCGCAACCTGGACGGCATCGAGATGGTCCGCATCGCCCGCGGCGTCGATCACGAGACGCTCGATGCCGAGCCGAGCCTGTGGAGCGTCATCAACGCCAGCTCACCCCTCCGCTACGACACCCCGATGCTCACCGGTGTGCTGGAGCTGTCGGCCCGGAACCAGATCGTGTGCATCACCCCGTTCACCCTCGCCGGCGCCATGGCCCCCATCACCCTCGCCGGCGCGCTGGTGCAGCAGAACGCCGAGGCGCTGGCCGGGGTCGCGCTGACCCAGGTCGTGCGGGCCGGGAGCCCGGTGCTGTACGGCGGCTTCACGTCGAACGTCGACATGCGCTCCGGGTCGCCGGCCTTCGGCACGCCGGAGTACGCCAAGGCCGCCATCGTCGGTGGACAACTGGCGCGGCGATACGGGCTCCCGTACCGTTCGTCGAACGTCAACGCCTCGAACGCGGTCGACGCCCAGGCCGGCTACGAGAGCGTGTGGGCCCTCTGGGGGGCGGTGATGGGCGGCGCCAACCTCGTCATGCACGGTGCCGGGTGGATGGAGGGCGGCCTCCACGCCAGCTTCGAGAAGATGGTGCTCGACGCCGACCTGCTCCAGATGGTCGCGACGTTCCTCGAACCGATCGACGCCGCCCGGAGCCAGCTGGACGAAGCGGTCGCCGCCATCGCCGAGGTCGGCCCCGGCGGGCACTTCTTCGGCACCGGGCACACGCAGGCCCGCTACACCGACGCGTTCCTCGAGCCCCTCGTCAGCGACTGGCGCAACTGGGAGACCTGGACCGAAGCCGGTCGCCCGGACGCCGCGGCCCGAGCCAACCGGATCGCCCGGCAGCTCCTCGACGCCTACGAGCCGCCGCCGATCGACTCGGCCATCGAGGCCGAGCTGCGCGAGTTCGTCGCACGTCGCATCGCCGAAGGTGGCGCCCCGAGCGAATGATCAACCGCGGACGCTCATCGACGAGTCCCGGTTGATCGACCGGTTCCGGCTGAACGTGCCGAGGTCGATCGGCAGACCCGAGTAGGGGCCGGTGATCACGAGCGGGTCGACGTCGTGGTCGTGGCCGGACTCGACGGCCTCGATCAGCTCCGCCATGAGGAACCCGACCGGCCCGCCGTTCTTGAACTGGTTGCCGCTCGTGCCGATCGCCACGTAGAAGCCGTCGAGATCGGTGCGATCGTAGATCGGGATCCAGTCGTCGGACGCGTCGTAGACGCCGACGAGGCCCCGCCGGTCGTGGGGCACGCCGAGCTCCGGGATCCGCCGGGCCACCCGGAGGGTCTGCGCCTCCCATTGCGGACCGAGCGACTCGTCGACGGTGTCGGGATCGTCGAGCCACTCCAGCGGATCGCAGTCGGGCTCCACGCTGCCCACCAGGAGGTGCTCGGAGCCCTCGGGCCGGTAGTAGAAGCCGCTGTCGCCGTCGCCCAGCGCCGGGACCAAACCGCCCGGCTCGGGCGCCGCCGGGGCCGGCATCACGTGCACTTCCTGGCGCAGCGGTCGGGTGGCGATGGCCATGGTGCCGTCGAGCCCGGCCAGCCGGTTGATGGCGGCGGAGTGGGGCCCAGCGGCGTTGACCACGATCTCGGCATTCACCGTCGACCCGTCGGCCAGCTCCACACCGACCATCCGTCGGCCGCCTCCGCCAGCTCTGCTCGCCCCGCTCGAGCCACCGGCTGCGGCCGTCGCGCCGCCGGCGCCGCCCGCCTCCCCGGTCCCGCGGGCCGGGTCGACCAGGATCCGGGCGACGGTCGAGCCGAACCGGAACGTCGCCCCTGCTGCCACCGCGGCGTCGTGCAGGTTGCGGGCGGCCAGCATCGGGTCGGTCACGTACCCGGCCTCGGGTTCGTACAGCGCGCCGAGGAGCCGGCTCGAGGGCTCCCGGTAGAAGCCGTCGTCGTCGGGTCGCGACGGTGGCCAGAACTCGCCGACGTCGAGGTAGGGAAGGCGTCGCTGCAGCTCCTCGGTGTCCCACCATTCGTTGGGGATCCCCAGCCGATCGAGGATCGGCTTGCAGCGCTCGGCGTGTCCGGTCTGATCGATCAGGCCCACCATGCCGGTGGTGACCAGCCGAACCAGGCCGTCGTCGGGTTCGAAGCCGATGTGGTCGGCCCAGTTCCGCCAGTAGTGGAGGCCCTCGTAGGCGAGGGCCGTGCCCGAGTCGGTCGAGTAGTGGAAGCGCACTATCGCGCTCGACGCCGACGTCGAGCCCAGTCCCGGCCCGGCTGCCCGCTCCACCACGGTCACGTCGGCACCCCGCCGGGCCAGGTCGTTGGCGATGGTGCAACCCATCAGTCCAGCGCCCACGATGACCACCGTCCGTCCCGCCAGGGCGCTCACGCAAGGCCCCGCTCGTCGGGCCGCCACAGGGTTCCCGCTTCCCGCGATACGGGAATGACTTGCCAGATGTCCAGCATGCGGGAAGACTACTGGTAGTGCGTGAAACGGTCCAGAGCATCGACCGGGCCCTGACCCTGCTGAGCGCCATCGCCGACCGGCCCGATGGTTTGAGCGGTCTGGCCCGGCGGATCGACATACCGACCTCCACCACCGGACGGCTCCTCGCCACGCTGGAGCACGCGGGCACCGTCACCCGGGCCGCCGATGGGACCTACCGGATCGGTCCGACGATCGTGGCCCTTGCTCAGGCGGCGGAGCCGGCGACCCAGTCGCTCGAGCTGGCCGCGCAGTCGCACCTGGCCGATCTGGCCGATGTCAGCGACGAGGCCGCCGGCCTGTGCCTCCCCATCGGCGACACCATCCACTGCGTCGCCCAGGTCGCCACCCCCAAACCGGTGCAGGCCGAGGACTGGACCGGCCGGAGCTGGCCGCTGCACCAGGGCGGTTCCGGGCTCGTCGTGCTGGCCACGTCATCCCCGGCCCGTCTCACCCAGTACCTCGCCGGCAGGCCCGAGGTCGACGGTGCCAGCGTGCGGGTCAGGGTCGAGCGGGCCGCCTCCGATGGCCTCTGCTGGAGCCACGGCGACTACCGGGACGGCCTGAGCAGCGTGGCCGCCCCCGTCGTCGACGCCGCCGCCGGCGAGGCCGTCGCCGCCCTCTACGTCTACGGCCCCAGCTACCGGTTCCCCCGGTCCGACGTCGACGCCGACCGCCTCGGTCAGCTCCTCATCGATCGGGCCCGACAGCTGTCGGCCCTGCTCGGCGGCGGTGCCGCATGACCCCACGAGGTGCCACATGAGCAACACGGTCGACTACACCTCGCCGTCGGCGTGGGCCGCCACCCGCCGCCCGCTGGCGACGGCCCGCGGTCTCGACCCCGCCCTCTACACCGACCAGGCGGTGCACGACCTCGAGCTCGAGCGGGTGTTCGAGCGGGCCTGGGTGTGCGTCGGGCTCGCCGCCGAGGCCACCGAGCCGGGAACGGTGCTGGTCCGCCGGGTCGGTCGACGCTCGATCCTGATCACCGTCGACGGCGACGGTGCTCGCCACGGCCATCTGAACTCCTGCCGCCATCGCGGCACCGAGCTCGTCGACCGCGACTGCAGTGTCCGGGGCACCATCCGCTGTCCCTACCACCGATGGGGGTACGGGCTCGACGGCACGCTCGTGTCGACCCCGAAGTTCGACGCCGGTACCCGGCCCGACTTCGACAAGGCCGAGTTCGGGCTGAATCCGGTACGGGTGGCGACCGCCGGTTGCCTGCTGTTCGCCTGCCTCGATCCCACCACCCCATCGCTCGATGTGTGGCTCGGCGACCTGCCGGCACGACTGGCCGGGTACGGCCTCGAGTCGTGGGTGGTGGCCGACGGAGCTCGAGGTGGAGATCGCGGCCAACTGGAAGCTGATCACGGAGAACTTCCAGGAGTACTACCACCTGCCGTGGGTCCATCCCGGCCTCGCCACCGTGTCCCGGGTCGACGATCACTACCGCTACCAGGGGTCTGGCATGTACTGCGGGCAGACCACCACGCCGGTCACCGATGGTGACGGCTCGACCTGGCTGGGCCTTCCTCCGAAGCGCGGCCTCGACGACTCCGACGGCGTCAGCGGCCGCCACATCGCCATCTTCCCCAACGTGGTCCTGTCGATCCTGCCCAACCACGTCTTCGTGATGCGCCTCCAACCGGACGGCCCTGGTCGAACGATCGAGTCCTGCACCTGGCTCCTCCCCGAGCCCCTCGACCCGCCGACGCGACGCGAGTCGACCGGTCGGCCGGACCAGGCCGACCGAGTGGATGGCTTCGCCGCCCTCCGGCGGTTCTGGCTCGAGGTGAACGGCGAGGACATCGACATCGTCGAGCGCAGCCAGCGGGGTCTCGCCACCGCAGTCGAGCGGGCCGGGCCGCTCGTGGCCCGGTTCGAGGAGCCGCTCCACCGGTTCCACAACATCCTGGCTGACCACTTCGTGGCCGACCGGCCGCTGGCCGACGCCATCCCGCCCGGCGACCGGCCAGGAGCCGACGAGGCGCTCGGCGGGCGGCCCAACCCTCATCCGGCAGCCGTCGACCGGGTCGATCCGACGACGGTCCCGGCTGCCCCGACCGCGAGCGAGAGCGAGGCGAGATGAAGTCCGAAGCGAAGGCCGTCGTGATCGGCGGCGGGGTGGTGGGGGCGAGCGTGGCCTACCACCTGACGCGGAACGGCTGGACCGACGTGGTCCTCGTGGAGCGCAAGGAGCTGACCGCCGGCTCCACCTGGCACGCCGCCGGGGGCATGCACACCCTCAACGGCGACCCCAACGTGGCCGCGCTGCAGAAGTACACGATCGAGCTCTACCGGGAGATCGAGCAGATCAGCGGTCAGGACTGCGGCATCCACCTCACGGGCGGGGTCCAGCTCGCCGACACCGAGGAGCGGATGGACTGGCTCCGCAACGCCCACGCCCGCGGTCGGTACCTCGGCGTCGACACCGAGATGATCTCGGTCGCGGAGGCGAAGGAGCTGCTGCCCTACCTCGACGAGCGGTACTTCGTCGGTGCCATGTACGACCCGCTCGAGGGCCATGTCGACCCCTCCGGCGTCACCCACGCCTATGCGAAGGCGGCACGGATGGCGGGGGCGGAGGTGGAGCGCAACACCTGGGCCCAGGCCATCCGCCGACGGCCGGACGGTCGATGGGACATTGACTGCGGCGACGCCGGCACGATCACCTGCGAGCACTTCGTCAACGCCGGTGGGCTGTGGGCCCGTGAGGTCGGGCGGATGTGCGGACTCGAGCTGCCCATCCTGGCGATGGAGCACATGTACCTCCTCACCGAGCCCGTCCCCGGTATCCGCGACTGGAACGCCAGCTCGGGTCGGGAGGGCCTCCACGCGGTCGACTTCGGCGGCGAGATCTACCTCCGCCAGGAGGGCGAGAGCCTCCTCCTCGGCACCTACGAGCGTCACGGCGTTCCCTGGTCACCCCGCGAGACCCCGTGGGACTTCGGGGCCCAACTCCTCACCCCCGATCTCGACCGGATCGCCGAGTCGCTGGAGGTCGGCTTCGCCCACTTCCCGATCTTCCACGAGCTTGGCATCAAGCAGATCATCAACGGGCCGTTCACGTTCACCCCCGACGGCAACCCCGTGATCGGACCCATCCCCGGCCAGCCCGGCCACTGGATCGCAGCGGGGGTCATGGCCGGCCTCAGCCAGGGGGGCGGCGTCGGCATGACGCTGGCCAACTGGATGACCGACGGCGACCCCGGCCATGACGTGTGGGCGATGGACGTCACCCGATTCGGGCTGTGGGCCACGCCCCGCTACACCGACGCCAAGGTCCGCGAGAACTACGGGCGGCGGTTCCGCATCGCCTACCCCAACGAGGAGCTGCCGGCCGGCCGGCCCCTCCGCACGTCACCGATCCACGACCGGCTCGCCGCCGCCAACGCGGTGTGGGGCGCCAGCTACGGGCTGGAGACCGCCCTCTGGTTCCAGCAGGCCGGGCGGGAACCGGTGGAGGATGTGACGCTG
Source organism: Acidimicrobiales bacterium (assembly GCA_965216205.1). Lineage (GTDB taxonomy): Bacteria > Actinomycetota > Acidimicrobiia > Acidimicrobiales > SZUA-35 > CADEDH01. The sequence continues at coordinate 6,282,981 of OZ244139.1, forward strand.
CGACGATCCAACGCGTTCCCGGTGGTGGCCGAGGAGGTCGCCGCCGTCCGGGATGCGGTCGGGCTGATGGAGACGACCGGGTTCGCCAAGTACGAGGTGACCGGTCCGGGGGCTCGGACGTGGCTGGATCGACTCCTGCCCAACACGATGCCGGAACCCGGTCGGCTGGTCCTGACCCCGATGCTGAACCCGGCGGGCAGGCTGATCGGCGACTTCACCGTGGCCGCCCTCGGCACCGAACGCCTCGGCGGGCGTGGCGATGGGTTGAGCGGCCGGTCGGGCGGCGAGTCGTTCCTGATCTTCGGGTCGGGAGCGGCCGAGGGCCACCACCTACGCTGGTTCGACGGCCAGCTCCGGGCACGCGGGGCCGACGAGCCGCTCGTCACGGTCAGGCCGCTGGGGCCCGAGCTGTGCGGGTTGGCCATCGCCGGGCCCCGCTCGAGGGCTCTGCTGGCCTCGGTGACCGACGATGACGTGGGTGCCGACGAGTTCGACTTCCTCGACTTCCGGCCGTGCCATCTCGGGATGCACCGGTGCCTCGTCGGTCGGATCTCCTACACGGGCGACCTGGGTTACGAGCTGTGGATGCCGGCCAGTGCCCAGCGGCAGGTCTTCGACCTCCTCGTGGCGGCCGGTGCCGACCACGGCCTCCGCCTCTTCGGGTCCCGGGCCCTCGACAGCCTCCGCCTCGAGAAGGGCTTCGGGGCCTGGGCCACCGAGTATCGGCCGATCTACACCCCCGACGAGGCGGGCCTTGGCTGGACGGTCCGCACCGGGAAGGAGTTCGTCGGGCGCGACGCTGTGCTCGCCGCCCGCGACGCTGGACCGTCCCGCCACCTCGCCTTCTTCACCCTGGACGACGACCGTGGGGTCGAACCGGGACAGGAGGCCGACGCGATCGGCGACGAACCGATCTGGTTCGGCGACGAGGTCGTCGGCTGGATCACCTCCGGGGGCTACGCCCACCACAGCGCAGCATCGATGGCCGCCGGCTACGTCGCCGCCGAGGTGCCGCCCGACGGTGACGGCGACGGTCGGGGCTACGAGATCGAGGTCTTCGGCGTCCGCCGCCCAGCGACGAGGCTCCGCCGCCCCCGCTTCGATCCCAGCGGCGAACGCATGCGCGCCTGACCCCCCTCGCTCCCCCTCGCTCTGGCAGCGTCTGGCACGCACGCCGCGCGCAGGATCTGCCAGGTTTGGCCGTTTGCCGGCTCTGGCAGCGTTTTGCACGCACGCCGCGCGCAGGATCTGCCAGGTTTGGCCGTTTGCCGGCTCTGGCAGCGTTTTGCACGGGGGGGTGAGCGGCGTTGCTGCCAGATCCGATCGGTTGTTGGCTCTGGCAGTGTTTTGCACGCAGGCCGCGCACGAGATCTGCCAAATTTCGGTGGTTGTCGGCACTGGCAGCGTTTTGCACGTCGGCCGCGCGCGGGATCTGCCAGAGCTCGAATCAGTCGCGACCGAGGACGAAGATCGCGGCGAGGCCGGCCATCGCCTTGCCGAAGCTGAGGGGCTCCGACGGCGGCTGCACCGCCTCGGTCGCCCCCGCCCGGGCCTCGGGCGGTCCCTCCACGATCGCGTTGTACTCGGCACCGACGATCACCGCGATCGCCGTCAATTGCAGGAAGATCATCAGCGCCGCGACCGTGCCGAGCAGACCATAGGAGGCGGGTAGCGCACCGATCTGCGACGAGTACACGCTGAACAGCACGGCGAACAGGACCCACAGGCCCGTCGCGACCCACGCGCCCGGGTTGCGCCACGGGGTCTTCGGCGCGCGGTCTGGTCCGTAGCGGTAGAGCACCGTGAGCGCGAACGCCATCAACACGGCGAGCACCGGGAACTGCACGACCTGGATCGCCACCTTGGCCGCAGCGCCGAGATCGACCGAGTCGAGCACCGCGGGGATCACCCCGATCGCGGTCACCATCAACACCGTTCCCACGACCGCGCCGAGGGTGAACCCGTAGGCCAAGAGCCGGACCTTCCACCCCGGTCGGCCCTCCTCGCTCTCGTAGGCGATGTCCATGGTGCCCATCATCTTCTGCACCGCCCCCGACGCCGAGAACAGCGCCAACAGGATGCTGAAGACGAGCGCAGCGACGTTGCCGTCGCTGGTGGTGATGCTGGTGAGCTGGTCGCTGACGAACTCCTTGGTCGACTCGTCGAGGGCGCCGGCCGCGTCCTCGATCTGCTGCTTGATCTCACCCTCGTTGCCCTGGTTCACCAGGCCGTAGACCGAGATCACGGCGATCAGCGTCGGTACCAGGGCCAGCAGACCGAAGAACGCGATGCCGGCCGCGGTCACGACCACGTTGTGGACCTTGATCCGCCCCGGGATCTGCTTGACGGCCGCGACGAATCCTGGTCGCCCGTTCTCACCGCTCACGTCGCTCTACGCTCCCCGCCTTGATCCGGCCAGTCGGGCACGTCACGCCCGTTGGGCCCGGAAGCTCGATCCGCCCCCGGGGTCGACAGCTTCATCCAACTCGGCCACGTGCCCCGGCTCCGCCGCTCCGACTCGTCCCACTCCTCCTGCGAGACCTCTACGATGTGGGCCCCGGTCCGGTCGCGGACGGCGCGGCCCATGCCGGGTTCGATCCGTTGCGGGCGGAACGGCTTCTGCGGGAAGTTGACCCGGTCGATCACCACCGCCAACGCAGCGAGCAGCAGCGCCCCGATGACGAGCCAGGTGATCGTGCCGGCGTCGACGTTCACTGGCTCTTGCTGGGGGCTGCGCCCCCAGACCTCATCAGGGCTCCGTTCGCTTCGCTCACAACAGCGCCTCCCCGAGGAGGCGCCATTCCTCGAGCGGGATCCGCTCGGTGTCGTCGAGCAGCACCTGCACGCAGACGTGGTCGGCGCCGGCATCGCGGTGGGCCTCCACGCGGGTGACCGCGTCGTCGATCGTGCCCCACGCCACGATCGCATCGACCACCCGATCGGAGGCGTCGGCGATCTCGCCCTCGTCGTAGCCGAGGCGAACGAGGTTGTTCGCATAGTTCGGGAGGCCGAGGTAGATCTTCATGTGCTTCCGGGCGATGTCGCGCGCCTTCGCCGGATCGGTCTCGAGGACGACCATCTGCTCCACCGCCAGCAGCTTGTCGGGCCCGATCGCCTCCCGGGCGATCGGGGTGTGCTCCACCGGCACGAAGTAGGGGTGGGCGCCGTCGGCCAGCTCGGCGGAGAGGGCCAGCATCTTCGGGCCGAGCGCGGCGATCACCCGGCTCGGTGGCTCGGCTGGCGCCACTCCGGTGAACCTCGACGCATCCATCCGCTCCAGATACTCCCGCATCTTGGTGAGCGGCTTGCTGTAATCGTGCTTGCGGACCCACTCGGTCAGTGTGTGGTGGCTCACTCCCAGCCCGAGCAGGAAGCGACCGTCATACGCCTCGTTCAATGTGAGCGACGCGTTGGCGGTGGTGAGTGCGTCCCGAGCCCAGATCGAGGCGATCCCCGTGGCCAGCTTCAGGTTCGATGACGCCTCCAGCATCATGGCGGCGGCCACGAAGGGGTCTCGGCCGACGGTTTCAGGAATCCACAGCGTGGGCCAGCCGGCATCGTCGAGCTCCGCCACCGCATCGCGCACCGCTGCCGCCGGCTGGCGGTCGAGGACCCCCTGCCAGATTCCGATCCGTCCGATGTCGATCATGACGATCCAAACTACAGCCGAAATCTACCGCTGAGCTTCCGCCGCCACGCCCCGTTCCACCACGATCGTGAACGACGTGACCGACTCGTCGGCCCAACGTCGTTTGTAGTCGAGGTCCATGCCGAGGTCGTAGGTGCGCGCCTCGCCGGCGACCGCCAGCAGCCGGAGCTGATGGTCCTGGAGGAGGTGACCCACCGACAGCGACGCCGCTTCCTCCACGAAGCTCAGTTGGAGTCCGCGGTACCGTCCCGCTCGAACCCCACCGAGGATGTAGCCGACGTCGACGCCGCCGCATCGGGCGACGTGGGCCCGGAGCCGGCCTCGGCCGGCCAGCCGTGCCGTCATGGCGGCGTACGTCGCCCGCATCGCCGGTGAGGTGATCCCGCTGTCGTCCACCCCCTTCCACGACCGGCGCTCGATGTCGAGGATCCGCTCGAACACGTCCGGGTCGTCGGCGACGTCGTGGAAGGTCACGCCCTCCCGTCGGGCGCGTTCGGTCGCCTGGCGGAGGTTGCGACGGAACGTGCGGCTCCGCCTCCCGTGCCATGCGTCGTAGCCGCCGGTCAGGTCGGCCACCTGGCGGGTGATGCCCTCGCCGATCCTGATCTGGCCGAGCCCGCCGAGGGAGCGGACGACCCGGGGGGTGAACGCGGTCCTGCTCTGGGGGAGGGGCATGCCGGGGAGGACGACGACGTCCCACGCGGTCTCGGCGAGGTGGTCGGCCAGCAGGTCGGTGACCGCGGTGATGTCGGCGCCCAGGAGCGGCGAGGCGAAGCCCCAGAGCGGTTCGAGACCGCCGAGCATCAGCCGTCCGTCGGCCAGGCGGTACCGGGCCAGCAGTGCGAAGCCCCCGCCGTGGCTCCCGCTGAGATCGAGCACGACGGTGTCGGTGTCGGGGGCGAACCCTGCGTGGACCGGCAGGACCCAGTCGGGACCGGAGCACCACCGGTCGATCTCATCGGTGACGTCGAGCACCGACTCCACCTCGATCGATCGGGCGTCGAGCTCGGCCAGCGACAACGCATCCACCCCACCGAGTCTGGCCCCGTCGGCCCACCGAGCGGTTTTGTCAGCCACCGCAGTCGCTGGTGGACTGGAAGGAATGCCCGCTCTCGTCACCGTCGCCCGTGGCCCGAAGCGCCGCCCGCCCGATCGGGCGGAACTGCCCATCGGTCCCTGGTCACGATGTCGAGAACGCGTCTTTTCGGGGATTGTCGGGTGTCCCCGACCTCCACGATCTAGGGTGCGTGACCGCAACGGGGCGGAACTCGTAGCAGCCCGAACGCTTCCAGCCGGCCGATCAGCTCCCGGAGCCCTGGCCGGCCGGCCGGCGAATGGGGGGATGTGCAGGTCGATGAGTCAGGATCGCGGCGGATCGCTGGCAGCTAGGTCGAGGTAGAACGAGCGATGATCTCCGATGATGCGGTCTCTGCGTTTGCACGAGACGGTGTTGTTGTCGTGCGGGGCTTGATCTCGTCGAGCGAGCTCGAACTGATCGCCGTCGGCATCGGCAAGGTCCTCGCCGATCATGGCCCGTCGTCGCTCGCCACCGGCAGAGCCGACGAGCCAGGACACGTCTTCGAGGATGTCGCCCGGTGGGCCGAGATCGACGAGCTCGGCAAGATCGCCCTCCGGTCGTCTGCCGCCAGGACCGCAGCCGAGCTCATGGACTCCCCGACCGCCCGCTTCTACCACGAGCACTCGCTGGTGAAGGAAGCCGGCGGCGACGAGACCAGCGTCTGGCACCAGGAGCAGCCGCACTACAACGTGCACGGCCGAGGCATCACCGCGTGGATTCCGATCGACCCGGTCCCCAAGGACGGGTCACCGGAGTTCTGGGCCGGCTCCCACCTCGGTCCCTGGCGGGTCTCGGCCGACCTGATCGCCGAGCACGGGAAGCACTTCCCCGACGGGACCGTGGCCGAGATCCCCGACATCGACGCCGACCGGTCGCAGTACGACATCCGGCGCTGGGCGCTCGATCCCGGCGACGTGCTCTTCTACGACTTCGGGATCGTCCACTCGGCGCCCGGCCACGTGCACGACGGTCGGCGCCGGGTCTTGTCGCTCCGCTACCTCAGCAACGACGCCCGCTACGGCCAGCGTCCGTGGCCGACCCGACCCGAGTTCCCCGGCCTGCAGCGGGAGCTCGGCGAGGGAGCGGAGTTCGAGCACCCGTACTTCCCCCTCGCCTGGCCCCGCTGAGGAGCAGAGGATCAGCGGCCCTTCCAGTTCGGGGCCCGTTTCTCGGCGAACGCCTTCGGGCCCTCGATGAAGTCCTCGCTCTTGTTGAGTGCTGCGACCGAGTCGTACTTCGTCTTCATCGACTCCTCGAGCGACGGCATGTCGAGGCTGCGGTACACCACGTCCTTGCTGGCGCGGATCGACAGCGGGGCGCAGGCGCACACCTGTTGCGCCCAGTCCTGGGCGGTGGCCATCAGCTCGTCGGCCGGCACCACCGCGCTCACGAAGCCGAGGTCGTAGCCCTCGGACGCCGACACGTGACGTCCGGTCAGGATCATGCTCAACGCCCGCTTCGACCCGATCTGACGGGGGAGTCGCTGCAGCCCTCCGGCGAGCGCGGCGAGGCCCACCTTCGGTTCCGGCAGCGCGAACTTGGCCTCTTCGGAGGCGAGGATGATGTCGCACGCCAAGGCGATCTCGAACCCACCGCCCATCGCCACCCCGTTCACCGCGGCGATCACCGGCTTGGTGAGGTCGAACCGTGACGTGAGGCCCCCGAAGCCACGAGGTGTCGGCACCCGTTCGCCGCCTTCGGCCTGGTAGCGGAGGTCGTTGCCGGCCGAGAAGCCGCGCCCGGCGCCGGTGATCACGGCCACCCACATCTCGTCGTCTGCGGCGAAGTCGTCGAACACCTCGCCGAGCTCGACGTTCGCCGGCGGGTGGAGCGCATTGAGTCGCTCCGGCCGGTCGAGCGTGACCGTCATGATGTGATCGGCCTTGTCGACCTTGCAGTACTCGGTGTCCATGGATCCTCCTCGATCGTCCCGTGCGTGCGTCGCCGTCCATCATGCGCGAAATCGCGGGCGACGTCGAAAGGGTGTCGGGACCCGTGCGGCGTCGATCCGAAGCGCTGGCTAGCCGTCGTTCCACCCGCGATACTGCTCTCCACTCCACCGGCAGTCTCGACGCGACCAGGGCCGGTGGGTCGACAAGGGAGGACCAAGGCGTGTTGTCGTCGTATCGAGTACTCGATCTGTCCAACGATCGGGGTCAGCTCGCCGGTCGGATGCTGGCCGACCTCGGGGCCGAGGTGGTGCTGGTCGAACCGCCGAGTGGCTCGCCGTCCCGCTCGCTCGGCCCGTTCACCGAAGGGCACGAGGGCGACCCCGAGCACTCGCTGTGGTTCTGGTCGTACAACCACGGCAAGCGCAGTGTGGCGCTCGACCTCGACTCGGGCGACGGTCGAGCGGCGCTGAAGGAGCTCGCCCGGGGCGCCGACGTCGTGATCGAGTCCGACGATCCCGGGGCCATGACGGCCCGGGGCCTCGGCCCCGACGACCTGCTCGCCATCAACCCCAGCCTCGTCTACACGTCGATCAGCCCGTTCGGGCAGACCGGGCCGAAGGCGGACTGGCGGGCGACCGACCTGACGATCGTCGGCGCCGGCATGCAGCTCAAGCTGATGGGCGACGAGGACCGCCCGCCGGTGCGGATCCCCCTCGACCAGGCATTCCTCCATGCCTCCGCCGAGGCGGCGGCGGCCACGATGGTGGCGCTGTACGACCGCAACCGTTCGGGACTCGGCCAACACATCGACGTGTCGGCCCAGCAGGCGATCCTGCAGGCCACCCAGTCCACGTCGCTCTCCCACCTCTACAACTCGCCGGAGGGAACCCGGGTCAGCGGTGGCGCCCGGTTGGGCCCGTTCCACATCCGGCTCCGGTCACAGGCAGCCGATGGCTACGTGTCCACCACGATCCTGTTCGGCGAGGCGATCGGCCCGTTCGGTGTTCGGCTGTTCGACTGGATCCACGAGGAGGGGATGTGCGACGACTCCGACCTCGAGATCGACTGGTTCAACTTCGTGGAGGGTGTGCAGACCGGACGCATCCCGTTCAACGAGTACGACCGCATCCAGGACGTCGCCGAGGAGTTCACCAGGACCAAGACGAAGGCCGAGCTCCTCGAGGCGGCACTGGAGAAACGGCTGCTGATCGTGCCCGTCGCCACCGTCGGCGACGTGGTCGCCTCCGACCAGTATCAGGCCCGCGACTTCTGGCGCGAGATCGAGGTGCCGGCCGTCGACCGATCGGTCACCTTCCCCGGCCCGTTCGCCAAGTTCTCCGCGACCCCGATGGTGATCGACGAGCCGCCGCCCGCGATCGGTGCCGACACCGAGGCGATCGTCGGTTCGTCCCGCTCCCCGGCCGAACCAGCTGCCCCGACCCCCTACGCCGACGGTGACAGCAGCGGCGCGCTCGCAGGGCTGAAGGTCCTGGACTTCATGTGGGTGATGGCCGGCCCAGCCGCCACCCGGGTGCTGGCCGACAACGGCGCCACCGTGGTGCGGGTGGAGTCGGCCAACCGGATCGAGACCGCCCGCACGATCCAGCCGTTCCTCAACGACGAGGGCGGAGCGGAGAACAGCGGCCTCTACCAGAACATGAACGCCGGCAAGCTCGGCATCACGATCGACATGTCGAAGCCGGAGGCTCGTGACATCGTGCTCGATCTCGTCCGCTGGGCCGACGTGGTCTGCGAGTCGTTCTCGCCGAAGGCGATGAAGGCGTGGGGGCTCGGCTACGAGGACCTCAAGGCGGTCAAGTCCGACATCATCATGGCATCGAGCTGCCTGTTCGGGCAGAGCGGCCCGCTGTCGAGCCTGGCCGGGTTCGGGACGATGGGGGCGTCGCTGTCGGGCTTCTACACCCTCACCGGGTGGCCCGATCGGGATCCGGCCGGCTGTTTCGGCGCCTACACCGACTACATCTCGCCCCGTTTCCTCTCGTCCGCCATTCTCGCCGCGGTGGAGCACCGCGACCGCACCGGCGAGGGTCAGTACATCGATGTGTCGCAGGCCGAGGCATCGATCTCGTTCCTCGCTCCGGCCGTGCTCGACCAGGTGGTGAACGGACGGGAGGCCGACCGACCTGGCAACCGCCATCCGTCGATGGCCCCTCATGCGGTGTTGCCAGTCGCCGGCGACGACCTGTGGATCGCGATCGCGTGCGAGAACGACGACCAGTGGCGGGCCCTCGCCGAGCTGGCGGGGCTCGACGCCGCTCTGGCCGACCTCGACCTCTCGGCCCGCAAGGACCGCGAAGATGAACTGGAGGGGCTGCTCGCGGCGTGGACGGGCGACCAGGACGGGGCGACGCTGGAGGCGTCCCTCCAGGAGGCCGGGGTCGCAGCCCACCGGGTCCAGAACAGCGAGCTGTTGGCGAGCGATCCCCAGCTGGCCCACCGTGAGCACTTCGTGGAGGTGGCGCACGACGACCACGGCACGATCCACGTGGAGGGCACCCGGTTCAAGCTGTCGCGCACACCGGCGTCGATCACCCACGGCGGACCGACGCTCGGGCAACACACGTTCGACGTGCTGACCGGGATCCTCGGCTACGACGGCGACCGCATCGCTGAGATCGCTGCTGCCGAGGTGTTGGAATGAGGGGGCTGGAATGAGGGTCTTGGAATGAGGGGGCTGGAATGAGGGGGCTGGAATGAGCGGTATGGAGCTCGGCGCGTTCTCGGTCAGCCTGGCCGTGGCCGACCTGGCCGCCTCCCGGGCCTTCTACGAGAAGCTCGGTTTCGAGGCGACCGGGGGCGACGGGGAGAGCTGGCTGATACTCGTCAACGGGAAGACCGTCCTCGGGTTGTTCCAGGGCATGTTCGACAGGAACATCCTCACGTTCAATCCCGGCTGGGACGGCCCGGGCGACGAGCTCGACACCTTCACCGACGTGCGGGAGCTGAAGGCCGCGGTGGAGGCCGCCGGCATCCCCACCGACCAGGACACCACCGGCGACAGCGACGCCGGCCCCGCCTCGTTCGTCATCACCGACCCCGACGGCAACCCGATCCTCATCGACCAGCACCGCTGACATCCGCACACCGGTGTCAGACACTTCGTGCGGGTGCGGGCGTCGGGCGCCGCCGAGAACCCGGCGGGGCGCGACGTCACCGGCGAACGACTGAGCCGAGCTACGCTGGCCAGCGATGGCACGGATCCGTCGACGTCGCGGCCAGGTCGCCGCGGCGCCACCGTCGACCTCGCAGGCCGTGGAGGGCGGAGCTGGCCTCGGAACGTTCGGTGGCGTCTTCACGCCGAGCATCCTCACGATCCTCGGGCTCGTGCTCTTCCTGCGGGTGCCCTTCGTCGTCGGCAGTGTCGGTATCGTCCGTGCCCTCGTCATCCTCGCCCTCGCCACCTCGGTGTCGGTGTTGACCAGCATCTCGCTGGCCACGGTGGCGACGAACATGCGGATCGAGGGCGGGGGCGAGTACTACCTCATCTCCCGCACACTCGGGATCGAGTTCGGCGGGGCGGTCGGTGTGGTGCTCTACCTCGCGATCTCGGTGTCGATCGCGTTCTACGCCATCGGTTTCGCCGAGGCGATTGCGGGGGCGGCGGGGTGGGACGGTGGACGCGTCGTGCAGTTGATCGCGGCCTGCACGATCCTCCTGCTTCTCGCCGTCGGCTTGATCGGCGCCGACCTCGCCACCCGCTTGCAGTACATCGTGCTCGCGTTGCTCGTGGTCTCGCTCGTCTCGTTCTTCTTCGGCGTCGTCGGCCGGTTCGACTCAGCCCAGCTCGTCAACAACGTCGACAGCTCGAGCCGAGGCGTCGAGTTCTGGGCTGCGTTCGCCATCTTCTTCCCTGCCGTCACCGGCTTCAGTCAGGGGGTCGCCATGTCGGGCGACCTCCGCTCGCCGAGTCGGTCGATCACGCGGGGAACGTTCGCCGCGGTCGCCGTGTCGACGCTGGTGTACGTGGCAGCGTTCCTCCTTCTCGCTGGGGCGGCTCCGGCGGCGGTTCTGGTCGACCAGACCACGACGGTCATGGGCGACCTCTCGCTGGCCGCTCCGACCATCCTGGTCGGGGTGCTGGCGGCGACGATCTCGTCCGCGCTGGCCTCGACGCTCGGCGGCCCCCGAGTTCTGCAGCGGCTCGGCCAAGACCGGGTGCTGCCCCGACTCGAGCTCTTCGCCGCCGGAGCCGGGGCATCGAACAACCCGCGGCGGGCCACGCTCCTGTCGGCCACGATCGCCCTCGCCACCGTGGCGCTGGGTGACCTCAACGCGATCGCGCCCGTGATCTCGATGTTCTTTCTGGCCAGCTACGGGATGATCAACTACGCCACGCTGTATGAGATCCAGGCAGGGAGCACGTCGTTCCGACCCCGCTTCCGCTGGTACGACCGCCGGGCCAGCCTTGCCGGCACCGTGGCCTGTGGCGGTGCCATCCTGGCCATCAATCCGTTGGCTGGAGCCCTGGCTGGAATCGTCCTCGCCGCGCTCTACAGCTACCTGCGGCGGCGCGACGTGCCCGACCGGTGGAGCGACAGCGCAGCGGCCTACCACTACAGCCAGGCCCGGAAGCACCTTCGTCGCATGTCGCTCGAGCCGTTGGGTAGTCGAGACTGGCGACCCCATTCGCTGGTGTTCGTCCCTCGGGATCCGGTGTCGAGGGGTCGCATGTTGCAGGTTGCATCGTGGATCGAGGGCGACGTGGGCTACACCACCGCGATCCGCCTGCTGGAGGGAACCAGCCCACGGCTCCGACAACAGGCAGTGGAGATCGAGGCCGATCTCGAGTCGGAGCTGGCAGCGGTGTCGCCCGGCAGCTACGCCCGGGTCGTAGCCGTCTCCGACGTCGACATCGGCATTCCCACGCTCGTGCAGAGCCACGGAGTCGGCGACCTGCGACCCAACCTGTCGGTCTTCGGCGTGCGCGACCTCCGAGGCGACGATCTCGATCGCGAGAGCTACGGCCAGATGCTCCGGGGATGCGCCCGCGAGGGGACCAACGTGGCGGTCATCGCGGTCGAAGACCACGCCTGGGAGCGCTTCGAGGCCACGCCTGCCGCCGATCGCAAGATCTCGCTGTGGTGGTCCGACGATCAGGTCGGGCAGCTCATCACGCTCCTCGCATGGCTCTGCACCCGAGATCCAGAGTGGGAAGAGGCGAGCGTGACCGCTTACGTCCCGGTCAGCGAGGACCCCGCCGAGCCCGACCGGGTGGCCGCGATCCTGGCTGAAGCGAGAATCTCCGCCGACGTCGTCGAGGTCGACTCCACGTCGGCCGCCTTCGCCGACGCTCTCGGTGGCGCCACGCTCGCTCTCGCACCGCTACGTGTACGGCGGGGACGGCCGATGGGCCCGTTCGGCTCCTCGATCGGTCTGTTGGTCGAGAGCCTCCCGATCGCCGTGTTCGTGCTCGCGGTGGAGGAGCTGGATCTGAGCGTCGAGCGGGACTCGCATTTCAGCGAGCTCGTCGAGGCGACGGAGCGGGAGGCCGAGACCCGCCAGTGGGTGACCGAGCTCGATACCCGGGCAGCTCAGCTCCTCGTGGCGGCCGAGCAGGCGAGGATGGAGCTCGAGCTCGCCAACGACGACGACCGCGCCCGCCTGGAGCACCGGGTTGCCGCCGCGGAGGCTGAGGCATCGACGGCGTTTCGCAGCTACATCGATGCGAAGACCAGGCTCGACGCGCTCACCGACCGCATCGAGGAGCTCGACCCGAACCGCTCATCGCACGAGCTCCACCCGGAGATCTGGCGAAGCGCCACGACGGCTCGCTGAGCGCGGCCAGCATTGGGGCACGTAGGCACCTCTCGATGCTCTGCGGCTCAGGGTTTCACAGGCTCTGCAGAAGGGGTGGCGATGGTGCGTAGAAGTAGGCGGCACCTCGGAGCCGCACCACCTCGTTCCCGGCCGCTGCGATCATCGGATCGCCTGCCGCACGGGCCGCGTCCTCGATCGTTTCGAAGTCCTCGATCTGCGCCATGTAGGCGCCGAACAGGAGTCCGAAGCCACCATTGACACCGTCGCCGTAGGGCATGCCACGTCGGACGATCAACGGCCAGTCTGGTTTGCGGCGGTTGACCACCTGGATGTGGGGGACTTGGCCATCGAGCACGTGACTGTGTCGTCCGTCTTCATAGTTGAAGTCGTTGTACCGCTGCTCACCTGGCCTGCGGTCCCGCCAGATGACGGTGCCGTCTCGTCGCCGACCGATGAGCTTCGCTCGAATGATGTCGGGATCGCGGCCCGAGCAGGCCTGGTCGAACGCGTTCCGGTCCTGCTTCAGCTTCTGGAACACGAAGAAGCTGCCGAAGGCGTGGGCGTCCTCTTCGACGAGGACGATCTTCGGCGAACGTCCCTCGTACCACGCCTCAGGTGGCTTCGAGTGGTGCCGTGGTCGGTTCTGGAGGACATCCCAGGCGAAGAAGCGGGGATTGCTGATGTTGTCGACGTGGCCGAAGTGCTCACGCCCGCCCGGAAGGCGGCCTCCGTCCTCCTGGCGGATGAGCGTCAGGCCGTTCAGCTGCCCGCGCATCGAGTCGGCCTCGTCGAGCGCCGCGACGGGGTCGGGGCCTGCGATGGACACCATGGCGTCGACCTCGACGAATCCATGGTCCCAATCATCGGTCCGGTAGCGCTGGCTGACCCCCCGACGGAAGGCCTCGTGAACGGCCGGGACGACGTCGCTGATCCCGAGGGCCTCCATGCCGGAAGCGGTGAAGAAGCACAGGCAGACGTGTTGGTTCGCGTGATGGTTTCCGTTGGCCGCCTCAGCGCTGACCCGCTTCGCCTCGACGAAGGCGTTGGTCACCGACAGTTCAGCGAGGGACTGTCTGGCCGCTTGGCGATCCTCGACACGGAGGAGTAGGTGAACGACAGCGGACCGGTGGTGGGGATGCAGGATGTTGGCTTGCACGCCGCGGAGGTCTTCTTCCAGTGGCGGAGGAATGGCTTCGTCCGGATACCACCGGATGGGGAACTCCGAGTAGACACCGGTCATTCGGCCTGCTGCCCCGATGGGATCCAACGGATCTCGAGGTCGACCGTGCCATCGCCGCTTGGTTGGTCGGCCTCGCTCGGCGGCTGCGAGACGCCGGGCTCCCTGGTGCCGGAAGGCACGGTCTGCGGTACGGCGGAGCCCGCCTTCTCGACAGGTCTCTCGAAGCCGCCACCGAAGTGGAACGGCACCCCCTCATCCTGGTAGGGGAGGAGGGTCATCGACGCCCGGTTGACGATCGCGACGATGTCGTTCAGGAGCCGATCGCGTGTCGGGTCGTCGAGGTCGTCCGGGTCGTACCGTTGTGCGAGCTGCTGCAGCTCCTGGATGATGACGTCGTTGGGCAGCGCACCTTCGGACAACCAGCCAGCGTTCGCCGGCGTGTACACCCACACGCGATATGCCCGATCATCGTTGGGTCCGCGGGCGAACCGAACGCGCATCTCGTCGTGCTCGCACTGGGCCAACATTGCCACCGGGCCGCCGCCGGCCAGCCTCCGCCTTGCCATCTCCGCCCCCGTCAACCGCATGATCTCGTGCATCTGCTCCGGTGAGCGGGTGGCGTCGAATCGCCACATGCAAGCTTCTGTGAACCAGTCTCGGTGAATGCCCTCGAGCATCGGGGGAGCGAGGTCTGCTCGCGTGTCGTCGTCGATGCGCACCGTCAGCGGAGCGACGCCCTGTGCCCGGCGCTGCTCGTTGACGACGGCGAGCAGTTCGCCGACCGCGTCCATCAAGCCGGCTGCCCCGTCGGTTCCGAGGGGTGTCGTCATCTGGGTCTCGAAGCGCTGGAGTGCGGATCGATAGGTGGCGTCACCATCGGGTAGGTCGTGGTTGAAGAGCTCCTCGATCGCGGCCAGCTCCTCGTGGACGCCGGTGCTCCAGACGAATCCGACGGGCATGTGGTTACCTCTTTCTCAGCGGTATGACTTTTCGGCTGCGGTCGACCTGCCCTTGCCTGAGGACGGCGATCGGGTGCTGGCCGATTCCGCGCAAGGTGCGCGGTTTCCACCGTTCCGCAACCAGTTCTGCCGGCAACGTGTTGGTGGTCGGCTCGTCGAGCACGATCTGGCCGCCCGTCGCCTCGTCGACGATTCGGGCCGCCCGGTTCAGAACGAGGCCGTACGGACGCCGATCCCGGAACAGCGGCTCGCCTCCGGCGAGCGCAACCTTTACTTCGAGCCTGGGGCCCGAGGCTCGTCGCAGCGTCGTCGCCCGCTGGATCTCGCGGGCGGCTTCGACGGCGTCGGTGGTCTCCTGGAACCAGAAGTAGAGGCCGTCGCCGCTGTCATGGATCTCGTTTCCGGCGTGGGCGGCGCACGCCTGGCGGACGATCGTGTGGTGCGCGGTGACGAGATCGTGATACGCCAGGTCGCCCAGCTCGGCGCTGACGCGGGTGGAACCGGTGATGTCGGTGACGAGGATCACCGTCCACGACCCACCTCGTCGCTGGACGTTGGCGAGATCGTCGACCCCTGACCCCAGCAGGGCCTCCGCCTCAGCGGCAACGGTGCGCAACCCGAGCCGCTCGGCCAGGTTTCGGGCCTCGCCAGCGTGAACGCGGCTCTGGTCGGTGGACGACGTCGCCGCCGCGACCTTCGCCTGGGCCAGACGGACGAGCGCATACTCCGTGTGGGCCTCGTGGTGGCCGAGGATGACGGACGTGCGGGAGAGACGCCGGCCCGCGTCGTCAGGTCGATCGAGCGCGAGATCAGCCTCGGCCGCCAGGCGCTCGAGCGAGAGCGGCGCCATCGGGGTGAACGACACGCCGAGTCTGAGGTACTCGTCGATGGCGTGAGACGATGCTCGGAGCGAATCGACGTCGTTCTCCAGCAGGGCGCGCTGCACCTCGAGCGCGAGGATTGCCGCCGACACCTGGTTTCGCTTCGACCGGTCTCCGTTCCCGTCGATTCGCCGCCCGCGGGCTCCCTGAGACGATGCCTCGACGAGGTGTCGGAGCGCTCGATGCAGCCCGCGAGGCAACCCGTCCCAGCGCTCGAGTGCCGCATACGCCTCATCGACGTCGCCGCGGTGGTGGGCCGACAGGACATCGACTGGGCCGAGAAAGAAGCCGGCGCCGTCGTAGCCGGCCCGCCGGGCTTCCACCGCCGCGGACCGGCTGAGCCTCGAGGCGGTGGCGAAGTCGCCACGGAGCATGCTCACCGCCGACAGGACGGTGTCACCGAGCGCTTGGCCGGAGTGCTCGCCCCGATTCCTCGCCTCTGTCGCAGCTTGGGTCGCGATGTGCTCAGCCTCGGCCAGCTCGCCCGACGCGAGCAGCCCGTACGACAGTCGGGCGGTCAGCGCCGACCGGTAGTACCAGTCGCCCGATTCGCCGGCCAACGCCACAGCGTCTCGCAGCGCAACAACCGCCGCCCTCGGCGACGAGGCGACCAGATCGGCGTAGCCGAGCGCATAGGCACACATGGCCTGTGTCCGGAGGGTGGCGCCGGCCTGGGCCGTCGCGAACGCTGCGTCGGCTGCTTGGCGCCCGGCGTCCAGATCGCCTGCGGTGATGTGAGCCTCCGCCACGACTTCCAGGGCCATCGCTTTGAGATCGTCGTCCGATGCCTGTTCGATGTAGCGATTCAGCTCCCCGAGGTCAGCCGGTGAGAAGTAGGCCTCGTGACGCATCGAGTTCAGGGCCCGGAAGCGGACGATCAGCGAGTGGGCGAGGAGTTCCTCGTCGCCGGCAGCTTCAGCTGCCGATGCGGCATCGCGCAGTGCGTTGGCGGCGTTGGCGAGGTCGTGATCGAAGTAGTGGGCCAGCCCGCAATGAAACAGGAACCGAGCTCGTTCCCGATCGTCGGGCGTCGTGTCGTTCGGTGACTCGTCGTCGCTCCAGTGGTCGAGCGCCAGGCGGAAGAACTGAGCTGCCTCGTACCACTGGCTGGTGTCCAGTGCTGCGACTCCCGCCCGGCTGTAGATCTCGCGAACTCGGCCGGCCTCGAGCGTGTCCGGCGAGCCAGCGGCAGCGTGTCGTCCGAACGCGAGCCAGCCGTGGCCGTCGAGGTCGCCGGCGTGCCGATCGAGGATCTGCATGCACCGTTGATGGAGCAGGCGGCGTCTCAGCAGCGTCGAGCGGTTGTAGACGAGCTCGCCGTAGGAACTGTGCGCGAACCAGAACCGCTGGCCGTCGGTGGCGACGACGCCCCTCGCAAGAGCTTCGGACAGCGCCAAGTCTACGTCGGCCAACGGGAGGTCGGTCAGCAGGGCGAGCTGCTCGACGGTCGGTTCCTCGTGCCAGACCGCGAGGCATTCGAGCAGCGTCTCGATGGGTTCGGCGAACGCGGAGATCCAGGTTGCTACCGGGTCGTCGTCGCCAGCGCCGAACAGGAGGGGGGACGCATGTTGTTGATCGACGGTTGTGGCGGTCGGGTCGACGCCGCGATCGAGTAACAACCTGACGGCCGCCTCGACCCGGAGGGGGTTGCCCTGCGCGGAGGCCCGGACGGCTCCCGTGAACGCGGCGCTGGCCGCCGGTTGAAGTCGACGAACGAGCTCCGCCTCATCCGCCGAACTCAGCGGCGAGAGTTCGAGCGTCGAGCACGACTCGCAAGCGATGAGCTCGCCGATCGTCTCTCCCGTTCGGCTCCGCGCTGGCACTGGGCGGGAGCTGATCGCGAGGAGCAGGTGAATCGACGGACGCTCCCGAAGCTGGTGGACGAGCGCATCGACGACTTCGTGAACGGCGGCCGAAGCGGTGTGCAGGTCGTCGAACGCGACCACGATCGGGCTGGTCACGGCCTTCGTGGTGACCAGTGTCGACTCGCGGGACGACCGCTCCGCGGTGTGGGCGTGCAGTCGGTCCAGGGTGATCACGTCCGACGGTGCGAGCAGCTTTGCAGGATCGCGGCCGCTGATGCCATTGCTGCTGTCGACCCAAGCGAGCGATTCGAAGAGATGGTCGAGGTCAGTCGTTCCCCGCTCGCACCGCACCAAGTGGAATGGCACGCTCCGATCGCTCGCTCGACCTGCCAGATGATCGAGCAGTCGAGATTTCCCGATGCCGGCTTGGCCGATCAGGAGCACGGCTGAGGCGAGGCCGACGATGGCTCGATCCACAGCGACCTCGAGCCTGTCGGTCTCGTCCCATCGCCCGAGAAGCTCCCGCCGATGGGTGGGAGCGCGGCCCAGCCATTGGCCTTCCGCTCTTGGAGCGGCCTCTGGCTTCCGCATGGCTGTGTCCCCTTCGCCACGGCCTTTGTCTCCACCCCGACGCTAGCCGTTGGGTAAATTCTGACCTAACGGCGAGGTTGGTTGTGCGGAGTTTTCCGCATTCCTGCGACGGCGATCAGTGACGCAGCAAGGATCTACTGCTCGGTTCGCCGGTCGTTCTACGGATGCATGCCGCCGTCGACGACGAACTCCTGGCCGGTGCAGTAGCCCGCTTCGTCGCTGGCGAGGAACAGCACCACCGCCGCAACCTCCGACGGGTCGGCTTCGCGGCCGATCGGGACGGACCGCAGCATGCGCTCCTTGGGGAAGTCGGCTGTCATCACGGTGTCGATGATGCCGGGATGGACGGAGTTCACCCGCACCCCGGACGGGCCGAGCTCCTTGGCCGCCACCTTCGTCATGCCCCGCACCGCGAACTTCGACGCGGTGTACGCCATCGACCCGAACACGCCCTCCAGGCCAGCGACCGACGAGATGTTCACGATCGAGCCGCTGCCCTGCTCGGTCATCACGGACGCCACCGCACGCATGCCGAAGAACACCCCGGTCTGGTTGATCGCGATCACTCGGTCCCAGTCCTCGGTGCGGGTGTTGACGAGCCGGCCCGCGTAGAGGATCCCGGCGTTGTTGACCAGCACGTCGAGCCGGCCGTGGCGGTCGACCACCTCGGCCACCACCTCCGCCCACCGCTCCTCCGACGCCACGTCGTGCTCGAGGAAGTCGCAGCCCAGCTCACCTGCGGTGCGCTCGCCCTCCTCGGTGAGCACGTCGGTGATCACCACCGTCGCCCCCTCGTCGACGAACAGCTTCGCCTCAGCTGCGCCCTGGCCCCGTGCCCCGCCGGTGATCAGCGCCACCCGCCCGTCGAGTCGTCCCTCCGCCATGGTCAACGCTCCTCCCCGGCGATAGCCGGTCGTTTCCAGTAGGTGTCCTTCAGCGTGAGGCGACCGTCGGCGATGCGGTACAGGTCGACGGCGTCGACCTCGAACCGATCGCCTGCGTGGTCACGACCCGAGATCCGGAACGTCTGCACCACCAGGTCGTCGACATACTCCTCGGTTACCCCGTCGAAGCGCACCTCGGACCAGTTGGCTGCCCGCCACGCGATCTCGGCCATCACGGCATCGACGCCGGTTGCGACGTTCCCCGTCGGCTGCGGATCGTCGGGCAGGTACCAGTGCATGTGCCACTCGAAGTCGTCGGTGACGACCTCCGCCAGGCCGTCCTCGTCGGCCTTGGCGAAGGCCCGCTTGAACGCCTTCATCACCGCCTCGTGGTCGGCCATCGGTTGATCGGTCGCCGGATGATCGGCGGTCGGTTGATCGGTGGTCCGTTGGTCAGCCATCGGCCAGGTCCAGTGCCCGCGCTCGGAGCCGGCGCATGCCTCGCAGCCAGCGGTCCGGGTCGTCGGCCTTGCGCCGCACGTACTCGGCCACCTCGGGATGGGGGAGCACGTGGAACCGCTCCTCTCGGATCGCCTCGACGACCACCTCGGCCAGGGCCTCGGGCTCGATGATCCCGTCGGTCTGTCCGTCGCCGAGACTCCTCGGCGCCATCGCCGTGTTCACCCCCTGGGGGCACAGCACCGAGACCTTGATCCCGTCGTCGCCGTGGGTGATGGCCAGGAACTCGGCCAGCTTCACCGCCGCCGCCTTCGTCACGGTGTACGGACCGGAGCCGATGGCGGCCAACAGCCCGGCGGCCGATGCCGTGTTCAGCAGGTACCCCTCGCCCCGGGCGATCATCGACGGCAGCACCGCCCGGGCCGCGTACAGGTGGGCCATCACGTGCAGGTCCCACTGGAACTGCCACTGATCGTTGGCGGCGTCGGTCAGCACCCCGTCGGCACCGGCGCCGGCATTGCTGGCGAACAGGTCGATCGGCCCGTGCTCGTCGAGGGTCGACTCCACCAGCTGCACCACCTGGGCCT